>CAVXSN010000025.1:0-119843 GCA_963764455.1 Ilumatobacteraceae bacterium | reverse complement strand
GGCACGTTGGGCATCGCGGACTCGAGCTACAGCAGCAACCGTCCGGCAGCTCTACGGCGAACTGTCTTGAAGGTCAGTCTCGGGACGAACTACTCCTCGTTCCGTTCGCCGGCGTGAACTGGATGTACGGCGACACCGACTTGTTCCTCGAGAACGGGATCCTGGGCGCCGACCTTGACATCAACAAGGCAACAGGCCGGTCGCTGGCTTCACTGCTCGGCGTGCGTCTGACGGGCAACAACCTGCTTCTGGCAACACCACCCTGATCCGCACGCGCGCTTCGCTTGGCAGCACGAGTTCCTGGACCAGGTCTGGAGCGTCGACGCCGGCTTCGCGGGCGTCTCGTCGAGTGGGTTCACTGCCAGGGTCTTGGCTACGACCAGGATCGGCATTGGTCGCGTGGGCGTCACCATCGGCTTCTCGGAGGGCGTCCTCCTGAAGGCTGGATACGACGGTCGCTTTACGGGAGACCGCACCGACCACAGCGCGATCCTCAAGCTCTCCTTCGTGTTCGGCGCTGCGCCACCGCCGCCACCTCCGCCGCCGCCACCACCACCGCCGCCTCCACCACCACCGCCGCCGCCACCTCCACCACCGCCGCCGCCGCCTCCACCGCCGCCGCCACCTCCACCGCCGCCACCCCCACCGCCGCCGGTTGTGAGGAACTTCATCGTCTTCTTCGACTTCGATCAGTCCAACCTGACGCCCAAGCTCGGCAAGTGGTCGGGGAAGCCGTGAGGACAGCGATGACGTCGGGTATGGTTCGCGTCGTCGTGACCGGCCACACCGATCCGGTCGGCTCGCAGGTCTACAATCAGGGTCTGTCGGAACGGCGCGCGGCTTCGGTCGAAAACGAGATGGTGCGTCTGGGTCTGAATGCGAACAACATCCAGACCGTCGGCCGCAGCTTCATGGAACCGCTGGTCCGACCGGGCCGGGCGTCCGCGAGCCGCAGAACCGCAGAGCCGTCATCGATCTCGGTCAGTAGACCGGCGGCCTAGCTCGTTCGGCAAATCGTGGCCTCAGTCCGACGGGCGCCATTGCGAGACTACAGTGCGTGAGGTGCGCTTCCGCGAAGCGCACCTCACGTTTCGCCTGTGACCTTGCTGTGACCCGGCGTCCACCGCCGCCGCAATGGCGTCACGTAATTTTCCATATTCTGCAAAGCTCTACGCGCTCGTCGTGGTGTTCTCTTACGCGCAGCTCAACGGGCAATTACGCATTTGTAACGAGGGCGATCACGGGTTTGTGAGCATAGTGATTTTCGCCAAAGAGGAGACCGTTCATGGCGAAAGCACTCGAAAATCCTTGCCCACATCAGCCAGGACCGCCGGGTTTTCTGAAAACTCTGCTCATAGGCTCTGCCGTTGCGGCGGCGACGGTGGCGTGTCCCAGGCCGTTGCCCAGGAAGGTGAGGGCGAAGAGGGCAAGAAGAAAAAGAAGAAGAAGGAAGGCAGTGGCGGCTAGCGGTCGTCATCGCAGCCTCCCACCAACTGCCAAGGACGGCCGCGTACGGGTTATGCGGCCGTCTTCTCGTTTGGGGCTCCCGTGTCCGCGAACAATCCACGTCTTCATCCCGCCATCCTGATCTCGCCGGTCGAGGGCGGTTACGTCGCCTACGATCCGGGCACCGACAAGCTGCACCAGCTCAACCCGACCGCGGCGCTGATCGTGGAATTGTGCGACGGCAGCCGGAGCGCCAGCGACATCGGCCGGCTTCTTGCGCCGATCCTCCCAGAGGATAAATCCGACGAGGTCGAGCGCTGGATCGGCCAGGCATTGACGTCCGGGTTCCTGTCGCCGGCGGCGCTGCCGCCCACGCAGGGCACAGTTTCACGCCGGCCGAGCTCTACGCGCTCGCGCAACGTCTGAAGCAGTACGGCAAGATCGAGACCGCTTATCTCTGCTTGAAGCGTGTCGTGGAGATGAGCCCGACGATTGGGATGCTTGGTATTACTTGGGCGATGCCCGTCGACCTTGGGCAAGCGCGCCGAGGGCCGCGACGCCTACGAAAAATATTTCGAGCGCCATCCCGACGACGCCGAGATCGAGCACCTGCTGCTCGCGCTCAAGGACGACGCGCCGCCGCCCCCGCGCGCGTCCGACCGCACCATTCAGTGCATCTACAAGGATTTCGCCGATCACTACGACATGCTGATGCGCGAGGACCTGAATTATCAGGGACCCGAGCGTGTGCAGGAGGCGATCAAGGGCGTGATCGGCGAGGCGCGCGGTCTCGATATCCTCGACATCGGCTGCGGGTCCGGCCTTTCGGCCTTGGGTCTCAAACCGTTCGCGGGACGCTCACCGGCATCGCCCTGTCGCCGGAGATGCTCGCGCTTGCCAAGGCGCGCAGCCTCTACGACCGGCTCGAAGTCGCCGAGATCACCGAGTGGCTCGAACGCTCGCACGAGCGCTTCGACATCGTCGCGGCCATCGACTGCCTCATCTATTTCGGCGATCTCGGTCGGATCGTCGGCGCCGCGGCAAAGCGGCTCAATCCCAACGGCATCGTCGCCATCTCGGAGCGCGGTGACCGTTATCCGTTCAGCCTCACCGGCACCGGCCGCTACCAGCACCACCCCGATCATGTGCGCGATGCGGCGGCCTCATCGAAGCTCACCGTCGTGCGCCTCGAGGAAGCGTTCCTCCGTCTGGAGTACGGCGATACGGTGACTGGCCTCTACGCCGTCCTCAAAAGCGCCGACGCCTGATCCGCACGCACTTCAAATCACCCGCCACGAATTGCCCATTTGGGCATGGACGCTCCGTGAATCGCAGGCCGTTCAGGAACGTCGCTTAGTCCCTTCTATAAGCCCCGCGTTGATCCAGATCGGCGTCAAGCGCTCGATCTTGCGGCTGTACTCCAAAGTCGGACCTTGTTGGGCTTCGGCGTCGACGGTCTGCGCGCCGCTCTCCGTCAGCCGTGTCGAGGAGCGCGCGGCGAGCGCGGCCGCATTGGGCTGTTCCTGTCGGCGCAAACTTCGATAGAGGTCGAAGTCGCTTGCGGCGAGCGGAAACCCAGCGCGAGCGGCGCGGCGGCAATGGTCCGCGGTGCCCGGAGGGACGCTCGCCTTCGAGCTCCATCAGCCGGTTGAGCCGCGCACAGGCCGCGCGAGCTTCGGGGTTCCATCGTAACAGGGAAGAGCAAGCCCGTTCCCAACAGGAAAAGATGAGCCCACCCGCGCGATCGGCCTGTGTTCGGCGGGAACCGGAAGTGCGAGTAGTTCGGCTACGGTATGCGGCCGGTGCTCGAGCGCCGCCGTGAACCTGCGGTATTTCTCTGGATGGCCGCGCATGACGGTGCCGTTCGGGCCGGGGATGTCGATGACGTCCGGAACGGGGCGCACCAGCGTGAGCTTCAACGCGCCCGAGAAGCGCATCCTGGCGCGCTTGCGTGATCCGGCGCATGCCGCGAACGAACACGTCGAAACGCAGCCAGTGACCGGCGGCGCAATCTCCGGCGCTCTCGCGCAATTCTGCAGTCGGAAGCTCGGCGAGCGCGGCCAGCTGACCGTCGTTGAGGAACACGTTGGAGAGATTTCTCAGCAGGTCTGCAGAGGCGGCAAATTTGAGCTTGGCAAAATCGAGGGCGCGCGCGACCTCGGCATGCGATGTCGGCGTCCAATGCTCGGTGAGGAATTCGTGCGAGAGATACGCCCAGCGATATTTCTCCGGGACGCCGCGCTTGAGCTGCTCCGCCGCATTGAGATAGCTCGCGGGGAATCACTCGTGCCTGGGTCAAACGCTCGATCGTCGCGAACGCGTGGCGCAGCGCGATGTCTCGCCCACTGGGCGCTGAAGCCGCAAGCTCCTTCAGGAGCGATTGCAGCGGGACCAGGCTCGCCCACTGGGTCATCAGGTTGTAGGTGATGTAGACGAGGCCGCCGGGCTTCACCTTCCGCTTGAGGAAATCCACGATAGCGTTCTGGATCGCAGGCGACACCCAGCTCCAGACGCCGTGCAGCGCGACGATGTCGAACATCGGCAGCGCAGGCGCATCCGGCCCTGTCATCTCTTCGAGGCTGCGCTCGTGGAAGGTGATGTTTGCGAGCTGCGCGGCGCCGGCCTGCGCCTGGGCGCGGGCGATATACGAGGGATTGAAGTCGACGGCGTGGAATTGAGCTTGCGGATTGGCGGCGGCGAGGATGAGGCTGGTTAGGCCCTTGCCGCAGCCGAGCTCGCAATAGGAGAACGCGCTCGAGAGGTCCGGCGGCTCGATGCCGCGCAGCATGGCCGCAAGCGCGATGTTCTGAGGCGACTGTTCAGGATTGAACTCGTCGACATACTCGACGTCGGTGACGTAGCCCTCGCTCCAGTAAGTCGTCATCTGCGGTGTCCTACCGACCGCGTTCGCCGGTGCTAGCCCTCTGCGTTTTATCGGTGGATCAGTCGTGCTATGACAATCGGATAATTGTCATAGTGACACTATTAGTTGGGGTGTGACACTCATGTTGCGGGTCTTTCGCGGCGCTTCGGGATACGGCGAATTGGTCGAGCGGCTGCGTCGGGGCGTCGAAAGCGGCGAGCTTGCGCGCGGGACGCGCCTGCCTTCGCATCGGCGGCTGGCCTACGATCTCGATGTCGCGATCGGGACAGTCACGCGCGCCTATCAGATCGCCGAGCGCGAAGGACTGATCGTGTCCTATATCGGCCGCGGATATCCGAATCGTCCATCGGCTCACCGGGGACCGGGATGCCCGTCTTGATCAGGGCCCGCTGGAGCACGACCACCGGGCGCCCTCCTCGTCGAACGTCGCGTACCCAGTGGCGGTGCTGCCCCCGCCGGTGGTGCCGCCGGCGACGAGACCCATCAGCCGAGCCGTCGCTTCGTCGACGACGCCGGTCGCGTTCGAGCCCGTTGGTGCGCTGGTAGATCACGAGGGCGTTGTGGTGTGCCCTGCCCGAAGACGCCATCGGCACCGCCGCGGAGGTACAGGCCGGTCGCGATGATCGCCTGCTGCATGGCCTTCACCGCCGGCCCCACCGATCCCCTGCGCAGCCCGATGTAGCCGGACGTCTGCGGCGGCGTAACGGGCGTGCCACCACGACCGGCGGCGACGAGCGCGGCGTCGGTGGCGGCATCGACCGCCCCCGTGACGGGCAGGCCCCTGGCTTGCTGGAAGGTCCTGACCGCCTGGCGGGTGCGTATGCCGAAGATCCCGTCGGCGCCTCCGGCGACCGGAGTACCCGCCGCGATCAGCAGCTGCTGGACCCGCTTGACGGCGGAACCCTGAGCGCCGTACTGCACGACGGTACCTGCCGGAGCGGGTGTGCTCGGGGATGAGGCGCTCCCCGTGAGGCCGAGGACCTGGCCGGTCCGGACATCGACCACACCCGTCTCCGGCAGGCCGTTGACACGCTGGACCAGCTTCACCGCCCGTTCGGTGGAGGGTCCAAATGTGCCGTCCGCGCCGCCACTGAGCACGAGACCCTGGCGAGGATCCGTTGCTGAAGCTGCGTGACGGCCGCGCCCGACGCGCCGCGGCGGAGGCCGACGACCGACGTCGGCGCCGCGGTGCGGGCGGCGGACGCCGGTGCCGAGGGATGCGGCTGGCGCGGCCGCGGCGGCGACCGTTCGGTCAGCCCGAGGTACTCCGCGGTGTTCTCGGTGACGACTCCGGTCGGGTTCAAGCCGTTCTGCTCCTGGAACTTGCGCAGCGCGGCCGCGGTGCCTGAGCCGAAGTGCCCGTTGGCCCCGCCCGCCAGTAGTAGCCGAAGCTGATCAGCTTCTGCTGCAGCGCGAGCACGCCAGCGCCCGTCGCGCCCTTCGCGCAGGCCGATCACGCTGACCGTGCCGTCTCGGCCGTCGCGTCGGCCGGCAATGCGCCGGCCTCGGTGACCGGGGCCGAGGCAACGACGACGGAGCCGGCGACGAGCAGTCGACAGCGCCAGCCGGTGTCGGAACCCGATGGCGCACGCACAGCGAACGAGATGAACCGGTTGTCATTTCAATGGTGCCTCTCCAATCGAACGGACACGTCTCCTTTCGACCGAATGAGGCGACCGCCCCGAATCAGCGTCCCCAGTCGCCCGGGTTCCGCCCAGCGCCGCTGACCAGGGACGACGCCGGCGACGACAACTTCGCCCGTCAGAACCGACGGAGAGGTTTCTGACATAACGTCGATTATCGGCGTTAGGTACGGAAGCCGGGTCGCTGCGCTCCCGGCTTGTCCCGCTGCCGCCGATAATCGCGCCTCCGCCGCGTACTGGCCGCAGTTACGTGCCCGTTTCACACTTCGCACCCGACGCAACCCGGCCGCGCCGCCGCCGTCTTCAAGAGCGATGCAACCATCGCCACGCGGCCACGGCGGACCACCCTGCGGACCATCGATCCGCCGCAATTACGTCATGACGGAATATCCCGTGGTGTCGCAGGTGCCGGGACTTCGCGGGTCCCGTAGCGGCCGGGCGGCGTCGAGGAGCCAGTTGACGATGCGCAGGAGATCGACCGAGGACGGGCTTCTCGCCGAGTGCCGCGAGATCGGCTTCGGTGTCGACCACCGCGCACGCCAGGACGTACAGGTCGTCGTGCAACTCGTCGAGCGCCGACTTCGCGATCACCAGCTCGCCCTCGCTGAGCTCCAGTTTCGCGCTCGCTGCCGAGCACCCAGTCCCACTGCCGGCACCGCTGCGAGCAGAACTCGCGCCGCCGGCCGCGACCCTCTGCTCCGCCAGCGCTCTGCGGCACCACCGGCATCGCCTCAATTCCGTCATGACGAAGAGGCGTACCCGCGCTCTCCCTCTTCGTTAAGGGTGTTCGATCGCCTGGCGGCGGCGAATCGGCGCTCCGGACCGATGATTCAGCGTGACTCGGTGACCAGATGGCGACGTCGGCTGGTGCGCTGCCGCCGTCGGGATTCGGGGGCGATGAGCACGAGTGCGTAGGTGCCCGGACCGAGGTTGACAAAGGACCAGGTTGCGACGCCGATGGATTCGCGCGGTGGTTCCGGCCGTGTAGGGCATCTCGGTGGCGGCCACGCCAAACGGCGCGACGTCGCCGGTCAGGACGTCGGTGACTTGCTCGGCGGTCGTTCCCTCCGGCACCTCGAGCACGAGCAGTGCGGCCGGCTGCTCGCCGGTGTTGACGAAGGCGACGGTCTGCGAACCGGCCGCGAGTGTGCCATCGGCGACCAACGTCCGCTCGGTGGCCGTCACGGTCAAATCGGCGCCGACGGTCGCAACGTCGCTTGGATTGGGAGCCTGATCCGAGACGGTGATTGGCACCGGTGACTGAGCCGACCCCGGATCGCCGGTCCACAAGATCCAGTGGCCGGCTGGCAGGTCGACCACTACGGCGGCCTTGCGCCGGCGACTGGTTGCGCCGCCGGCGAGCGTTGCCTCGTCGTACCACGATGGCAATCGGCCGGGCCGGGTGAGCGCGTCGATGACGTCGGGCACCGTCACGTCGCTCGGGGCCTGGAGGAACCCGGCGCCGAGGCCGTCGGTGTCGGTGGCGTTGGTGACGGCTAGAACGTAGCGGCCGGACACGAGTTGCTCGGGGCGCCCTCGATCGCGTCGTCGCTGATCGTGGACCGCGACAACCGGCAGGCCGGTTGGGTCGGCGAGCGACGAGCGCGCCCTGCGACGGATCTTCGGGCTGGTTGGGCGGGGGTGCGATCGAGGGCGTGTGTTGTCGCGCCGGTCGGCGTCGACGATGACGGGGCGGCCGGACTGTTCGGCTGGGGCGCGGTGGCGAGGTCGGCGACGGGGCGGGGTTGGTGGTGGCGGGCGAGCAGTCGTGGACGTCGTCGTCGCCACCGGATCGCCGACTGTGATCGTGACCCGTCCCGTGTCCCGACCTCCGAACGTGTCCTCGACGAGTACGTGAACGAGTCGGGTTCCGGTGAAGCCCTGGTTCGGGTGTAGCGGTAGGACGAACATCGGCCCGCCGAGGACTGTCTTCGAGCGTGCCGTGGGTCGGGTCGGACACGGGGACGGCGTAGAGCACATCGTTGTCTGGGTCGGTGTCGTTGGCGACGAGGTCGTCGGTCGACGAATGGAGTCGCGTCTCCGGGGAGGATGGTGAACGCGTCGTCGACGGCGACGGGCGGTTCGTTCGCGGGGTCACGGTGATCGTCACGGTGGCGAGCTCGGAGAAGGAGTGGCAAGTCGAACGCCTGGTAGGTGAACGTGTCGGTGCCGACGAATCCCGTGTCAGGGTTGTACGTGATAACCCCGCTCGGCTCAGCGCCGAGCGAGCCGTGTGCGGGAAGGGTGGCGCTGGGCGGAAGGAACGGGACGAGAACGTCACCGTCGGCGTCGGTGTCGTTGTCCATCAGTTCGTCCAAGACGTAGACGTCACCGGTGAGGTGCTTCTGCGGCACCGTGACGGCGTCGTCGAACGCCACCGGCGGGTCGTTGATGCTAGATCGTGACGGTGGCTTCGTCGGTTCCGCCCTGTTGGTCGGTGACGATGTAGGTGAACGGATCGGTGCCGAAGAACCCGGGCTCCGGTGTGTATGTGAGCACCGGATCGCCGATGGGAGCGTGAGTGTGCCGTGGGAAGGATCGGTGACGCTCTGGATCGTCAACGGGTCCCCGTCAGGGTCGCTGTCGTTGGCGAGCAGATTGGCCCTTTCGATGAACGACGGTCCGCCCTCGGACACGACGACAAGGTCGTCCGTCGCCGCCGGAGGATGGTCCGGGACAACGGCGCGGACGATGACGTAGGCGTTGGATCCTGCTCCCGAGTCCGTGCTCAGATGGATGATGGCCGAAATCGAGCCTCGCCGATCGGGTGTGAACGTCACGGTGATCGTGCACGATTGATTCGGGGCGAGCGTGGCTCCGGTGCACGTGTCGGCGAGCGCCCAGGTCCCCCCATCATGGAGATCGTCCGCTGACGTGTCGATCGCAAAGAAGTTGGATTGGGTGGTGGCACCGACGTTGGTGAAGGTCATCGACGCGGAGACGGTCGAGCCGAGCGGCACGCTGCCAAGGTCGAGGTCGAGCGGCTCGATCTGGAAGTCACCGAACGTCGGTGGCGTGTTCGGTTCGATGCCGGTGCCTTGCAAGGACAGCGTGGGTGAGGCCCCGCCCACGATGACCGTGGCTGTGGCTGAGACCGCTCCGAGCGCTCTCGGGGCAAACATGATGACGATCTGACATCGTTGACCAGGGTCGAGAACTTGTGGTGTGTTGCAGCTGATGTCGTGGCTCGCGAAGACGGGCGGGCCACTGTCGAACTGCACACGAACGTCGCCGATCTGCTGCGGCGACGTCGAGATGTTGCGAACGAAGAATGCGTTGCCTCCGAAGTGGCCGAGTCCGACACTTCCGAAGTCGGACGTTGACGGTTCCACCGCGAACACCGGTGTCGTGAGCGCCGTTGCCGCCACCGTGGTGGTGGTGACGGTGGTGGTGGTTCCATCGGCACTGGATGGCTCGCTGCTCGAGCTATCGGGTAGGTCCGTCACCGCCGGGTCGGTCGACGCCGGATCAGACGTCGGAGGCGGTTCGCCGCCGGGGACGCTGGTCGAAGGCGGCGGTGTCTCTGTCGGGGCCGGAACCTCCGTGGGGTCCGGGATCGGCGGATCGGTGACCGTCGGATCCGGCGGATCGGGATCGATCGAGGGGAGCGGATTGTTCGTGATCTGCGGCCGCATTGACGGAGCTCCGTCGGCGTGCGAGCCGCTCGCGGCATCGGCGATCGAAGCAGCTACGGCAGCGGCGACGAATACGCACGCGAGACGATGCAACGACATGCGTCAACGGTGACGGCCGCCGCCAGGTCGATCAATCAGGCGTTCACCCATGTTTTGACGGTCCGTCACGAACGCAATTCCCGGGCACCTGTTCGGCGGGCTTCGTACGCTGAGTGTCCAGTGCTCTCAGATCGAGTCGATCGGACCGCGACCACGAACTCGCGGTCGCAGCCATGTTCCTCGACGGCCTCGCCGAGCAGCTGGCGGAGCATTGTTGATCGAGGGCGAGGCTGGAATCGGCAAGACGGCACTCGTAGCGGGCGGTCGTCGCCGCAGCCCGGACGCGTGGCTACTGCGTGCTGCGCTGCGCCGGTGAGGAAGCCGAGGCCCGTCTCTCGTTCGCCGGCGTCGCCGATTTGGCCGGTGACGCTATCGACGAGGTGCGCGGGGGGCTGCCGGTCGTCCAGCAGGAGGCGCTCGACGTCGCCATGCTTCGCACGAAGTCGCGGTCGGGGAGTGACCCCGACCCACGAGCTGTCGGCATGGCCCTGTGCAACGTGCTCGACCGGCTCGCTCGAGCGCCGGCCGACGCTTGTCGTCGTCGACGATGTCGGCTGGCTCGATTCGGCAACGGCGAACGCGCTCGGTTTCGCCGCCCGGCGCATCGACGGCCAACGCATCGGTTTCGTGACGACGGTGCGCCTGCCGGCCGACGACGTCGACCCGCTCGGATTGCGCCGGGCATTCGGCGACGACAACACCACCGCCCTGGCTCTCGGACCGCTCGATGTCGACGCCCTGATCGTGCTGATCGAACGCCAAGTCGGGACCCGCTTCGCCCAGCCGGTCTTCGCCGCATCGCAGCCACCGCCGGCGGCAATCCGCTGTTCGCCCTGGAGATCGCCAGAGCGCTCGGCTCTGACGTGCCGATCGAAGCAGGAATGCCGCTGCCCGTTCCCGACAACCTGCGCGAGCTGGTGGCACGGCGAGTTGCGGCATTGCCTGACACAGCACGAACCGCCCTGCTTGCCGCCGCCGCGCTGACCCACCCGAGCGCTGCCGTCGTCGAGAGCGTCTCATCGGAAGAAGGACTGCCGGCCGCCGAGATGGCGGGACTCCTTCGGGTCCAGCGCGGCCACGTTCGCTTCGGCCATCCGTTGTACGCCTCGGCGGTCTATGCGGGCGCCGCCGCCCACGACCGCCGAGCCGCTGCATCAGCCGACCTCGCCACCGCTCGTGGCCGACGCCGAGGAGCGTGTGCGCCATCTCGCCCTCGGGGCGTCCGGCCCAGACGCCGCAGTCGCCAATGCGCTGGAAGATGCCGCCGTCACCGCCCGCTCACGCGGCGCGTGGGGGACCGCCGGCGAACTCCTCGAACTCGCCCGACGCTCACACCCGCCGGCGAGCGCCACGCCGCATCCCGCGGAGGTCGGTGAGTGCCGCCGAGCACCACATCCACGCCGGCGACCGGCGCCGGGCGAGGGCAATCCTCGAGGACATTCTCGGCGCCGAACTCGACCGCCCGAACCGCAGTCCGCGCCCTGCGCCTGCTCGGCGAGATCGAATACAACGAAGAGAGCTTCGCCGCGGCCAGATCGTTCTTCAAACGTCGCTGCATCGACGCCGACGATCGCCGCCTCACGGGCTCTCGTTCACCTCGACCTGGCGTTCGTGTGGGCAGCATCCGACATCGAGGCGGCGGCCGAGCACGCCGCGCCGCGCTGCGGGCAGGCAAGCAGTGCGACGATCGTGGCCTGCTTGCCGAATGCCTTGCCGTCCAGGTCATGGTGGGGTTCATGGGCGGCCACGGCGTCGACTGGGCACAGTTGAAACGCGCCTTGGAGCTCGAAGACAACCGCCGGATCGTGCCGTTCTACCTTCGGCCGCAATGTGTCGCCTTCACGATCTGTATTCCTTGCTGCCCCCTCTGCGGACAATGGAGTTTCGACCAGATGCTGGCGACCACCGCCGAACGCGGCGACGAGAGCGATCTCGCGTACGTCCACAGCTGGATGACGTTCCTGCTGGCGAGGGCCGGCCGGTTGGACGAGGCGCGTCACCACCTCGCCGAGGCGCAACGTCAGGCGCGTTCGCCGGACGAGTGAATAAGGTGTGGGTGCTCGCCCACGCCACCCTCCTCAAGGCGCTCTCCGGCGATGCCGAGGGTGCGCGCGCCGACGCCGCCGAGGCAGCTGCACTCGCCGCCGAAACACAATCCGCATACTCGCCGACCGGTTGGTCGATGGCCGCCCTCGGCATGCTCGATCATTCCCTCGGCGATCCGGCCGCGGCGTGGGCTGCGGTAGAGGGCGAGGTCGAGATGGTCGAGTCTGGCGGTGTCGGCGAACTGTGGAGGCGCGATGTTCGTCCCCGAGGGCATCGAGGCGCTCGTCGCGCTCGGCGAACTCGACCGCGCCGATCGCGCTACTGACGCTCTGGCATGAGCGGGCCGACGCGCTCGATCGCACGTGGGCGCTGGCCTCGGCCGGTCGCTGCCGGGCCCTGCTGTGCGCCGCCCGTGGCGACAACGACGGTGCTCTCGACGCCATCGAGGCCGCACTGATCGCCCACAAGCGCCACGACATGCCGATCGAGCTCGGCCGCACGCTGCTCGTGGAAGGCCAGATCCGCCGCCGCCAGCGCGAAAGCGGGCCGCAGGCGAGTCCATGCAGGCCGCGCTCGATCTGTTCGAACAGTCAGGCGCTGCGCTGTGGGCCGAACGGGCCCGAGCCGAAATCGAACGACTCGGCCAGCGGCGGCCGACGAACGAGCTGACCGCAACCGAAGCGCGCGTCGCCGCCCTCGTCGCCGAAGGCTGCTCGAACAAGCAGGTGGCCAGAACCCTGTTCATCAGCCCGAAGACCGTCGAGACCAATCTCTCGCGGGTCTACCGCAAGCTCGGCGTCACCAACCGCGCCGAGCTCGGCGCCGAAATAACCCGGCGCGCCGCCAGTTGATCGAAACGGCGCTCATGTTCGCGTGAACGACCAGACCCGGTCTTCTGGCGCGACCTGAGCGAGGAAATCCCGCACCGGCGTCACTCAGGGAGCGATGAACGATGTACCGATTGCTGATCGCAGGCCTCGCACTGGCGCTTCCGGCTCCTCCGCCAGTGAACGGGCAGTTCGATTACCAGATCGGTGGGGTCTACCAGCCGCCGCCGGGAGTGATGGTCGTGTCACGTGACTGGTTCCTCGGTGAGCCGCTCGCCGACGGCTACTCGATCTGCTACGTCAACGCATTCCAGACGCAGTCCGACGAGGATGGCGTCGATCGGCCCGACGAACGATCGAACTGGCCGGCCGAGCTCGTGCTCTCGGAGCTCGGTGACGACCCGAACTGGGGCGGCGAGTACCTCGTGGACATCAGCACGGAGGAGAACCGGGCGGCCGCCCTCACCCACGTGCAACCGATGATCGACACCTGTGCCGAGAAGGGGTTCCAGGCCGCCGAGTTCGACAACCTCGACTCGTGGACCCGGTTCGACGAGACCGAACTCGCCGGCCAAGTGCCCTTCGGCCAGGACGAGGCCGTCGCGTTCGCCGAGTTGCTCGTCGACTACACCCACGGCGCCGGGCTCGCCGCGGCGCAGAAGAACACGCTCCAGCTGGGGGCCGAGATCTCGCTCGACGTGATCGGGTTCGACTTCGCGGTGATCGAGGAGTGCGGGGTGTACGACGAGTGCCTCGACTACGCCGACACTTTCGGAGACAACATGATCGTGATCGAGTACACGCCGGAGGGCTTCGCCACCGCGTGCGAGACGGTCGGCGACCGCGCGTCGGTCGTGCTTCGCGACGTCGACGTCACCGCACCCGGGTCCGCGACCTACGTGTACGACGCATGCTGAATCGCAACCGATGGGAGAACACCGGACGATTCCGCCATGCTCGCACCCATCGGTCGCCTTCGCCGCGTAGGTCCTCACGACGGACGGGTGCTGATCGTCCGAAGAATCTCGTCGCCGACCGCGCGCATCGTGTCGAGCACCGCTCGCCGGATGCCGGCCGTGTCGGCGAAGCGGGCGATGACGGCGTAGCTGACCGCGCTCGTCTCCCCCGCCGGGCCGTCCGGTGCCTCGATCACGCCGATGTCCGCCCGCGTGCCGATCTGGGTGCCGGTCTTGTTGAACAGCCGGACGCCGAGGTTGTCGCCGGTGTGGGCGAGTGGGTCGAGGGCGAACGCGGCGGCCACCATCGAGAGGTCGGTGTTGAGACGTAGCAGGTCGGCCAGCCCTGTCGACGCCACCTCCGAGATCGCGTCGCCGATTGCGATCCTGCGCATCAGCTCAGCCAGTTCGGACGCGCAACCGGTCGAGAGGAACGGCGGATGTTCGGGCCCGCGCACATCGCGGACGATGTCGTGCAGCGCGCAGCTCGAGATCCCGAGCTGTTCGGCGACGTGTCGCGTTCGCCTCAGGCCGATCCGGCGCAGGAGCACGTTCGTCGCCAGGTTGTCGCTCACGGCGCCGACGAGTCGGCAGAGATCGATCACCGACATCGACCGCCGGTCGAGATGCTGGAGGAGGCCGGAATCAGCAACCAGGTCTTCGTCGATCACGTTCAGCACCTCGCCGGCGTCGATCCGGCCGGCGTCGATGTCGTCCAGCACGGCGAGCAGCAGGAAGATCTTGCCAATGCTCGCCGTCGGCACCACCTCGAGACCATCGAGATCGTCCACCACCTCTGGCGTGCCGGCCACGGCGACCACGGTGGCGCTCCACGTGATCGCACCGTCGTGCCGAGCAGCTGTCTGCCTGAGCGGGTCGAGGGCGCGGCCCATCGCGATCAGCCGGCAGTCAGCGGTCGCTGAGCGCGCCGGCGGCGGCCCAGGCAGCCTCGGCTCGCTCGAGCCGCGGCGCGGCGACCTCGCGGAGCTGTTCGGCGGCACCTGCGACGAGCAGTTCCAACAACGCCAGCGTCGCGATGTGGCTGTCGAACGGCGACGCCGAGTGCGCGGCCAACGTGAACGAGTATCTGGCGGCCATCGCCAGCGGCGAAAGCGGCCCATCGGACAACGCGACGATCGTGTGACCGGCATCGCGGCTCATGGCGACGGCGTCGAGCAGCCATCGTTCATAGCGGCGCAGATCGATGACGAGCAGGGTCGAAGACGATTCGCTCGTCGCCAGCTGCCGCCGGACGGCGACCTCGTTCCCGGCCACGACAACGACACCCGCTCGCAGCGAGCCGAGGTCGTGAACGAACTGCAGCCCGACCCCGTACTCGGCGTCTCCGGGGAGCACGAGAACCGGCCGGCTCGCATCGCTCAACAGCGACACGACCCGCTCCAGATCGGAGCGGCCAACGGAGTCGAGCGTGGCGACGAGATTCGACGCGGCGATCGCTCGGTGGCGCTCCACGGGCTGGTGGTCGGCGAGCTCGCGGATGCGCTCGACCGGCGGGCGTAGCTGTCGGGAGAGATCGGCCTGCACCGACGATTGCAACGAGCTGAACCCGTCGAACCCGAGCTTGCCGGCGAGGCGCACGACGGTCGCCGCGCCGGCCTTGGCGTGAGTCGCAAGATCGGCGACCGTGCCGAACGCGACGAGTTGCGGGCGCTCCAGAACCACCTGCGCGACCCGCCGCTCGGCGGCCGTGAGCTGGGGCCCGGCATTGGTGATCCGCTCGGTGACCTCCATGTCAGACATGGCGGTCTAGGAAAACGACACGCAACGTCGGCAGCCCCCACCCATTGAGCCGAACACTAGTGCGCCGGAACATCCATTCCGAGCGTCCGCTCGATCTCTTCGCCCATACTTGCTGCGTGCAGCTTCCGCCTCCTCCAGAACGGTCCTTCGCCAGTGACAACGCGGCCGGAGCCCATCCCGATGTCATTGCGGCGATCATCGAAGCCAACCACGGGCACGCGCTCGCCTATGGAGACGATCCCTGGACCAAGGAGTGCGCGGGTCTCTTCCGGGAGCTCTTCGGGACCGGCGAGACGTTCCTGACGTTCACCGGCACCGGCGGCAACGTCCTCGGCCTGATGTCGATGCTGCGACCGGTCGACGCGGTCGTGTGTGCAACCGGCTCGCACATCAACGCCGATGAGGCGGGCGCCGTGGAACGAATCGTCGGCGCCAAGCTGGTCGACCTGCCGGCACCCGACGGCAAGCTGCGACCCGAGCAGCTCGACGACTTGGACTGGATGTTCGGGAACGAGCATCACGTCCAGCCGGCGGTGCTCGCGCTCACCCAGAGCACCGAGCTCGGCACCGTGTACACGGCCGAAGAGGTCGCCGCGCTGTGCGATGCCGCGCATCGGCGGGGCATGCGGGTGCACATGGACGGTGCTCGCATCGCCAACGCGGCGGCCGTCCTCGGCTCTTCGGTCGGTGCCCTGCGTTCGTTCACCGTCGACGCCGGCGTCGACGTGCTGACGTTCGGGGGGACCAAGAACGGCATGGTCGGCGGCGAGGCCGTCGTGTTCCTCGACCCCGACTCTCGCCGCCAGAGCCCCGTATCTCCGCAAGGCGATCACCCAGCTACCGTCCAAGATGCGCTTCGTCGCCGCCCAGTTCATCGCCCTGCTCGGCGACGGCCTGTGGCTGCGCAACGCCGCCCACAGCAACGCGATGGCTGCCACCCTCTACGCCGGCGTTTCTGGGCTTCCGGGCATCGACGTTGCCCCGCCGGAGGTGAACAGCCTGTTCCCGACGCTTGCCCCGGCGCTCATCCCGGCGCTCAGGGAGTGGAGCTTCTTCTGGGACTGGGACGTCGCGAACTACCAGGTCAGGTGGATGACCGCCTGGGACACGACCGCCGAGGACATCGATCGATTCGTGCGCGGAGTGACGAGTGCCACTCGAGAGAACGCGGCGCAGAATTGACCAACTGATTACGAGGATTTATCGTCTGCTGCAGGTGCGCTCGTAGGGGGTCTGGATGGCATCGACCGAGCAATTCGTCCGGGACGTGACTGCGTTCGACGCCGGCCGAGACGACTGGATGAAGGACGCGGCATGCAAGGGACTGAGCCACCTGTTCTTCCCGGCACCAGCAGAACGGCCGCAGGCGCGGGATCGCCGCGAAGCCACAGCGGCGATGGTCTGCGGCGATTGCCGAGTGCGCGTCGACTGCCAGCAGTTCGCCCGTCAGAACCACGAGTACGGCTTCTGGGGTGGCGAGAGCGAGGACGAACGGCACGCCGCCGGCTACCGGCTGATCGCTCCGATCGGCGTTCGCGCCCGTCGCCGGTTGACCCGCTGAACCATCCTGTGTTCGACGTCTGCGTCGTCGGCAGCGCCAACCTCGACCTCGTCGTCACGACCGCCCGCCTGCCGGGGCCAGGCGAGACGGTGAGCGGCACGAGCTACGCCGAGCACGCCGGCGGAAAAGGACTGAACCAGGCGGTCGCCGCGGCGCGAGCCGGCGCCGCCTGCACGTTCGTCGCGGCGCTGGGCGACGATGGTGCCGGTGACCGGCTGGCCGGCGTGCTCGCGGCCGAGGGCATCGACGCCGCGCTGGTGCAGCGGCTCGACGGCACGCCGACGGGACGCGCCCTGATCACCGTCGACGGCGACGCCGAGAACACCATCGTCGTGGTCCCCGGGGCCAACGGGGCCATCGGCGCGACTCCGGTACCCCCCGCTCGCGTCGTGATCGCCCAGCTCGAGATCCCGGTCGACGTTGTGAGTGTTGCGTTCGCCCATGCGATCGCCGATGGCGCAGTGACCGTTCTCAACCCGGCGCCGGCCCTCGACGTGCCCGACGAACTGTTGCGCAACACGCGGATCGTGATCCCCAACGAGCATGAGCGGTTGCAACTCGGTGGCCTCGGCCGGCTGTTCGGACTCGGTGTCGAGCTCGTGATCACCACGATGGGCGGCGCGGGCGTCGAAATCGTCACGCCGAGCTCCAATCGAACCGTCGCGCCGTTCCCGGTCACGCCGCTCGACACCACTGGCGCCGGGGATGCCTTCTGCGGCGCATTCGCCGCGGCGCTGGCCGGCGGAGCGGCGCACGACGACGCGGTTCGCTTCGGAGCCGCGGCGGGCGCGCTGGCGACGACGAAGCACGGGGCCGTACCGTCACTCCCCCGGCGCGCCGAGATCGATCGGCTTCTCACGTCGGGCTGACGTCAGCGTCACGGCACGAACGCCCGATCAGTCGATGCGGCGCAGCTGTTCACGGAACCGGCTGGCGCGATCGACGTAGCTGGCCGCGGCGTGCGCGATCTCGCTGGACCGCGCCCTTCCTTCCTTGATGGTCGCCGGCGAACCGACCGCCAGTGCTCCGGGCGGCACGATGGTGTCGTTGAGCACGACCGAGTTCGCTCCGACGATCGCGCCGGTGCCCACGACCACTCGATGAAGCACGATCGAGCCGTTGCCGACCAGCGCACCGTCGTCGATCGTGCAGCCCTCGAGATGGACGATGTGACCGATCACGCAGTCGTCTCCGACCACCGTGGGGAAGTCCGACGTCGTGTGCAGAACGCTGCCGTCCTGGATGCTCGTGCCGGCGCCGATGCGAATCTCGCCGTCGTCGCCGCGCAACACCGCACACGGCCAGACCGACGATCGAGGCCCGATCGTCACCGAACCGATGATCACTGCATCGGGATGGATGTACGCGTCGCCGTCGATCTGCGGCACCTGGTCGCCGAATGCATAGATGGGCATGGCACCCGAGAGTAGAGGCGGCCCGGCCGGCCGGAGGAGGCGCGCGGCCGACCAATCCGCTCCAGCCCTTGAGTAGAGTTGCGAGCCATGCCGACCAGGATCGATATCGAGCTGACGAGCGCGGGCTCCGACGGATCGTGGACCTGGCGCGCGGCCGGTGCCCGCGAGCCACGCGGCACGCTCGACGGGTCGATCCTGCCGGAGGGCGCCTCCGTGGGCGATCAGCTGAAGGTGGAGTCCGAGAAGGACATCGACGGCATCCGGATTCTGTCGATCGTCACCCCCAAGCAGAAGGGCGCACGCGAGGGCCTTCTCGAGCTGCTCCCCACCGCTGATTTCGAGCCGGTCATCCAGCAGCGGGCGACCCGGGATCGGCACGAAGGCGGCCGGGGGCGCCCGCGCCGTGAGCGGAGCGACCGCGGCGACCGTGCTGAGCGGAGCGACCGTGGCGACCGGAGCGACCGCCGTGACCGCGACGATCGCGGCCCGGTCGGCGATCGGCCCGGTCCTGGCGAACGCCGGGGCGACCACCGAGACGGGCCGCGGCGTGGTGACGGCGAGCGGAGCGGCGACGGCGAGCGCCGGCACCCGCGGCCGCACTTCACCCCACCGCCCGAGCTCCCTCAGCGGCCGAAGCCAAAGCGCCTCCGCCCGGGCAAGCAGCGTCGCATCGAAGTACTCGCTGGGCTCCCCGAGGAGCAGCGCCCTGTCGCCGAGCTGGCGCTGCAGGGAATGGCGGCGGTTCGACAGCGGTTGCGCGAGGACAACGCGCCGTCTCAAGGCCGAGGACAAACCGGAGATGCCTGAGGCCACGGTGCTCAAGATGGCTGAGAACCTGCTCCCGCAGCTCCGCGTGGCCGATTGGCTCGATCGCGCCGAGGCCGCCAAGCGCCAGCTCGCCCATCTCGACCTGCGCGACCTGCGTAGCGTCGTTGCTGCCTCTGACGATCCGGTGGTCGCGCGCGACGAGTCGACTCGCGAGCTCGCTGCCGAACTGAAGGGAGCGCTCGTCACCAAGCAGGACGAGGAGCTCAACCTGTGGCTGTCCGATGTCGAGGCGGCGGTCGAGGTCGGTCGCGTCGTGCGCGCGTTGCGGTTGTCGGCGATGCCCCCGAAGGCGGGCGTGCCATTCCCACACGAGCTCGGCAGCAAGCTCGGCGAGGCCACCATCGCGTCGCTGTCAGCGGAGGACCCGGCCGACCGGTGGATCGCGGTGCTCGAGGCCGCGGCGTTCTCGCCGATCCGCACCCAGATCACACCCGCTGCGGCTCCCGCCCAGCCGGCACCCGAGCTGATCGCCACCGTGACCCGCCTCGCTCCCCTGCTGCCGCAGATCGCTGCGCTGTTCGGCATCGAAGTACCGGAGAAGGCACCCGTTCCGAAGCCGCTTCGCCCGACGCCGCGCAAGAAGGAATCACCGAAGGCAAGCGAGGCCGTGTCGCGCCACGGAAAGGTTGCCTCACACCCGGGCCCGAAGAAGGAGACGCAGGCGGCGGACACGGCGGTGGAGGCCCAGCTGGTCGAGACCACGGCAGCCGTGGTCGAGGTCGTCGACGCGCCGCAGCCCGAAGTGGCCGAGGTCGGGGAAGCCCCGGAAGCCACCGTCGAGGTCGTCGAGCCGGGAGAGCCGGGGAATGCGATGAGCGATACGCGCGAATAGTGCGCGGATCGCTCATCGCATCGTGGTCGCCGGCGGCGAATCGGGTGCGGACGTGAGCCGTCGCGACACGGTGATCAGGCGGGCCGTGACGCCGGCGCGCTCGTAGAGGTTCTTGATGTTGCGGTCGCCAGGCAACGCGTGGCCCTCGACGAGCTCGGCGCCGGCTTCGCGGCCCCAGCGGATCGCCGCCGCCAACATCTCGTCGCCGAACCCCAGCTCACGGGCATCAGGCTCGACGTAGACCTGGTCCACGTGCACGATGCGCATCGGATCGTTGCGGAGGTCGGCAACGAGGTACCCGACCGGGACATCGACACCGTCGGCCGGGATCGTGCCCACGAACACGCCGCGCTCGAGCGTCGCGCTGGCCCAGTACGCCCCGACCTCGGGATGTTCGTCGAGCCAGCGACTCCCACCTCGTGTCTCGGCGACGGCGCCACGCGCCGAGCGCTCGAGCGCCTGCAACGCGCCCGCATCGTCCGCGGCGGCACGGCGCACGATGGGGTCGATCATGAACCGAGCAGCTGCTCGATCTTGCCGAGGATGGTCCGGCGGCCCCGGTTGGCCAGTTCGAACTTCTTGATCTGATGCAGTTCCGCAGGCGAGAGTCGGGCAAGCCGGGCTACGACCTGGCTGGCTGCGAGGCTCTCGTAACCCTCGAGCGGCAGCGTTTCCGCCGCTGCGCCGCCCACCGGAGCCTCCCGCCCGGTCGTCACGTCGGCGCGCCGGGGTCGGGCGGGCAGGGTCGTGGGTCGCGTCCCCGGAGCCGGGTCGGAGCGATGGGCGCCACCGGGAACCAACGAACTCAGCGTCAGCTCGAACATCGTGCGGGCCAGACCGATCGACGTGGTGACCGCGCCGCGGGCGCGGCGGGTCATCCGGCACGGCACGGCCGCCAGACCGTCGACGAGCTGGCGGAGCGCTGCTTCGACCTGGTTCCGAACGGGGTCGGCCGCCGCCGTTGCGCTCATGCTGAGAAGATCGGGCAGTCGTCGTCGCCCACGGGGCACGCCGGTGCGGACGCCCTGACGAGCAGGAAGCAGCTCGGACAGAGCTGCTCATCCGGCCGTTTCGGCTGGATGCGATCGGCTCCCTCGCCACGCTCGTCCGGCTCGACCTCCTCGTCCTCGTCCTCGTCTTCAACGGTGACCATGCGGTCCTTGAGGATCCGATCGAGGTCGGCCTCGACGTCGTCCGGCGAGAGCAGGTCGTCGTCCTCGTCTTCCTCGTCGTCACCGCGCTTCTTGGTGCGCGTGGTCGGTGCCTCGTCGGCCTCGTCCTCGTCCTCGTCCTCGTCATCCGCGACGACATCATCATCGTCGTCGTCCTCGTCCGGAACGGCGTCGATGTCCTCCTCAGCCTCGAGCTCGTCGGGGTCGGGTTCGCCGTCCTCGTCATCGTCGGTCAACTCGTCGTCGAGCTCTTCGACGTCGAGCTCCACGCCAACGTCATCGCGGTCGTCACTCGTCACGTCGTCGTCCTGCGCTGCCATCGCGGCGGAGCATAGGCGGGCGGCTCACAAAGCCCGGAACCTCGCTGTGTGACAGGGGTCACACTGGTGACCCGAAAGCGGCTGGTTAATGACCCCGGCGGGCTTCGGCGCGTCGCTCAGACTCCAGCCGCTCCAGCTCGGGCACCTCGGTGGTCATGTGGGTCATCGCCGCGGCGATCGCGGTGTGTCCGGCCTGTTCGGCGATCAGGCGGTGCATGTCGAGCGCGACCCGGCGGTACGCGGGGTGACCCTGCGACCCGGATCGCAGCTCGAGCAGGTGGATCGCTTCGCGGGCGTTGAACTGCATCACGTAGCGCACCCGGTACGCCATCGCCACGGCGTACGGCGCCTGATCGGGGAACACGTCGTCGAGGTCGCGGTACAGCGCCGCCGAGCGGTCCATCGTCTCGTCGAACAGCTCGGCCTGGCCCGCCTCGTCGATGAGGTCGGGTCGCACGAAGCCGTGGAACGGTGTGAGCCGCTGCCACTCGATGGTGAGCATGCGATGGCGTTGGAGGTCACGGAACGCGCCATAGTCCGACAGCACGTCGAAGCGGTAGTCGACCCGCTCGAACGCCCTGCCGGGCTTGTGCCGGCGGTTGTCCCTGGTGCCCACGTACGCCTTGATCAGCGCGACGCGCTCGTCAGCGCCGAGCCGGCGCACCCGGTCGAGCACCTGGGTCTCGGATAGCTGGGTGTGCGGGTAACAGATCGCGGCGAGCAGCTTGTCCTCGGCCTCGGGGTCGAAGTCGACGAGCGTCACCGGTCCTGCCGGCTGCACCGTCTCGGTCTCGAACAGCTCCTCGACCAGCGCGCCGGTCTGGGTGCGCGTCTCGGCGAAGTAGTCGGCCCACCGTCCGCCCCGCTCGGGCAGGTCGACGCGTCGCAAGAAGCTGGGGATCACCTTGCGGAGCTCCTCGAGCATCATCTCGCCGTAGGACCTGGCCTCGGGCAGCGGGTGCGATTGGAGCCGGATCAACAGCGCCTCGAACGCCTGGCCGGTGCCGTAGACGCCGACGTTCGACGACGACGACGCCGGGAGCATGCCACGCGTGGCATCGAGCGCCTTGGCCCGGGTGGCTTGGCGGTACACGAACTCTGAGTCGCCAGGATCTCGCGGCACCGTTTCCCGCACGTGGTCGGTCACCGCGGCGACGGCGTCGCCGTACGCGTCGAACATCCGGTCCATCTCGCCGACGTAGCGGGTCCCCAGACGGCTGGCGAGCACCGCCGGGTCGCGGAAGAAGCGATACCGGCCGCCGAGGCGGTTGTCGTACGCGATGTAGCGGGTGCTCTGCTCGAGATAGCTCATCAAGCGACCCCACTCGAGCACCTTCGTGAGGATGTTCGAGGCCTGCTCGCACGCCAAGTGCACGCCGCCGAGCTGGGCGACCGAGTCGTCGCCGTACTCGAAGAACACTTTCTCGTAGAGGTCCTCCGCCCGTTTCAGTCCGACCGTGGCATCGATCGTGTGGTCGCCGGAGATGTCGAGGTCGCCGACGAATTCGTCGAGGAACAGCCTGCGCAGGCTCTTCGGGCTGCGGCTGTAACGGGCGAACAGCGCACCCTTCACGACTTCTGGCAGGTTGACCAGGGCGAACACGGGCCCGTCGAGGTTCGTGAAGTAGCGGCGGAGAACGTCAGATTCCGCGGAGGTGAACTCCTCCGGGACGTACAAGGTCACAGCGGGCGATTCTATGAGCGCCCCCCTGTTCCGGCGGGGATGTCCCCCACGCAGGCCGGTCACGAGATTTCCACAAGCATTGTGATGCAGAAATGAAACAAATCGCTTGTGGAAATCTTGGATCTTTCCGCCTACACGGGTTGCCAGAGGTAGAACGGGATGCCCTGGTCGTCGGTGCACTCGGCGAGGAGCCCGTAGGGGCGGCTGTCGGCGGAGCCGGCGGTGCCGCCGTTGTCGCGCACCCGCTCGCAGGCGGCGGCGATGTCGTTCACACGGTAGCACAGGTCGGCGGAGCGATCGCTGGCGCCACCGCCGATGCCGACGGGCGGGTTCACGCCATCGACGTTCCAGCCCGCGCGCGACGGCCCCCGCCGAGAACTGCCAGCCGAGCACCGCGCCGTAGAACGCCTTGGCCTGCTCGTCGTCGGGCACGTGCAGCGTGATGTACGCGATGTCGCCTTCGCGCAGCCGGGTGGCGCTGCTCGGCGGCTGGTTGAGCAGCCAGCGATGTCCGAACGGATCGAGCAGCGAAGCGACGCGTCCGTACGGCTCGTCGACGGGCTGGCGCTCGATCGTCGCACCCCGCGCAGCGGCGTTGCGCACCGTCGCGTCGACATCGGGCACCTGCACGTGAATGCTGTGGCTGTGCACCGGCCCGGCGGGCGCTTCGACCCCGAGCTCGGTGAACGGGTCGCTGAGCATGAGCACGGCGTCGCCGATGCCGATCTCGGCGTGGCCGATCCGGCCATCGTCCATCACGTAGGGCTCACCGCGCTGATGCCCGCTGAACACGGCGAGGTACCACTCGATCGCCTGGCGCGCGTCGGCAACGGCGATGTACGGGGTCAGCGTCGGGCCCCATGCGAGGCGCTCGTTGGATACTGCAGTCGCAGTTGTGCTGTCGGTCATGGTATTCGTTCCTCCTGAGTTGAGCAGCAGTTGTTGGAGTTGCGTACGCAGCCGGGCCGCGAACGCAGGGTCGGGATCGATCGACGGTGACGGGAGGTAGAGCGCGATCATCGGGTCGGTCATGACTCCCCCTCGCCCTGCGTGTAGGCGTGCCGGAACGCCCGCCTGGCCCGCACGAGCAGCGCCTCGGTGGCATGGACGCTACGTCCGACGCACTCCGCGACGGCTGCCACCGGCAGCCCGTCGAGGTAGCGCAGCGTCAGCGCGGCACGGTGGTGAGCCCCGAGCAGCTCGAGCGCCGTTCTCGCCCTCACCTCGTCGAGCACGTCCTCCCACGGATCGTCGGAGTCGCGTTCGCTGTCGTGGGTCAGGCGCAGCCCTCGATCTTCGCGCTCGCGACGGCGCCAATGATCGACGAGCTTGTGACGGGCCACACCGATGAGCCACGGGATGCTGAGCGTGGGAGCGTCGGGCTTCCGCAGCGCGGCGACCGCGGCCATGAACGACTCCGCCGTGAGATCCTCGGCCAAGGTCCGATCGCCGCACCGCGACATCAGGTACCCGTACACCCGCGGCAGGGCCTCGTCGTACAGGTCGAGGAGACCGAGCCCGGGGTCGGGCTCCACGAGGGGCGTCATTCCCACATTGTTGTCGTCGTCCGGCGAGCCAGAACTCCGACGCCCGGCGACCCGAAAAGTTCAGAACTCGAGTGGCGGTCCGCGAGCTGCTGGCGCTTTCGGCACCGAACCCGTAGAACCGGGTTTGGTCGTATATCAGCCAGAACCCAGTTCAGTGCGGTTTCAGGGCGCGAATCACCAGCATCCCGCGCAGAACGCCCGGCCCGGCGACCGAGAAATCAGTGCTCGAGCACGATCTTGCCGAGCTGCTCACCCGCTTCCAGGCGAGCGAGCGCCTCCGGGTAGCTCGCGAGCGGGAACACCCGGTCGACGTGCACCGGCAACCCGCTCGCCATCAGCTTCGTCACCTCGGAGAACTCCTGGTAGCTGCCCATCGACGAGCCGATGATCTCGTGCTGCTTGAAGAACAGGCGAGGCAGACTGATCGTGACGGTGGCGCCAGACGTGCCACCGCACACCACGATGCGACCGCCCGGCTTCAGCGCACGCAGCGATCGCTCCCAGGTCGCGGCGCCGACGCTCTCGACGACGATGTCGGCCTGCACGGCCCAGCGCTCAGCCGCCGAGTCGACCACTGCCGACGCTCCCATGGTCAACGCCGCTGCCTGCTTCGCCTCGCTTCGGCTCGTGGCCACGACGTCCGCTCCGAGGTGCCTGGCAATCGCCAGGGCCGCGCACGAAACACCGGATCCGATGCCGACGACGAGCACGGTCTGTCCGGCCTCGAGGCGGGCCCGCCTGAGCATCCGGTACGCGGTCAGCGTCGCCAGGGGGTAGGCCGCGGTCTCCACCCACGTGCGACCAGCCGGCCGGCGGAACACGTTGCGCTCCGGGGCGACGGCGAACGTTGCATGCCCACCCCAATCGTGCTCGCCATAGATCGAGAAGCCGGGCCCCATCGGGCTGTCGTTGCCCAGGGCGACGATGTCGGCCACCGGCGAGACGCCCGGGTTGATGACGACCTCGTCGCCGACTGCGACGCTGGTCACCTCGTCGCCCACCGCCTCGACGATCCCGGCCACGTCACAACCGGGCACATGCGGCAGCGGCGGCTTCGGCATCCCTCTGGTCACCCAGAGGTCCATGTGGTTCAAGGCGCTGGTGACGACCCTGACCTGGACGTCGTCGTCGCGTAACGCCGGCAGGTCGATCGCCCCCCAGCGGTAGGTGCCGGGCGACTCGTCCAGAATCCAGGCGTCCATCGACAACTCCCTCACACGTGAATGACGGCCGCGTCGGGAATGACACGGACGCCGAGCGAGCGTACGGTTCCCCGTGCGACGCCATCGACCCAGAGCTGCATCGGGCGGTCGAACACGAACGTCTCTTGCTTGCCGCGCCGAGTCGTGATCCCGGGGTGCGGGACATGACTGCCGCGGGTAGCCGACGGTAGGCGTGCCACCGGACCCGCACGGGCAGCGATGCGGACACGTCGACCACGTCGAAGCGACCGTCGTTCGGATGGGCGCGTGGAGCGACGTCGAGACGCCCGACGTGCTCGACGTTCATGACCGCGAGGATTCGCCCGCGCCACCAGCCGAGGTGTCCCGGCCGGCGCACGACTGCGTGGGCAACGGCGGTGAACTCGACACCGTCGGCGTCGAGCCGGAGAACGTCGAGAGCGACCCGGACCACCGTGTCCGACGGGACGGGCGACCCGGCGGTGCGGAAGAGGTCGCCGCCGCGCACGATCATCGGACGCGACTCGCCGCGCTCGATCGCGGCCGCGAGCTCCGCGTCACCTGCCAGGTCAACCGATCCATCCGGGATGGCCACCACCTCGCCCCGCGGCGCCGGGTCTGATGGTCACCGCTATACCCGCCTTCCGATGCGAGCGAGCGAGCGCCAGCGAGTGAGCGGCCAGAAGCGGCCTGCGTGGCCGGGGAGCGCAATGATCGTCACTCGTCGGCGATCTCTTCGTCGACCCCGGAGAGCGTGCCGTCGGCGACGATGCCCCGGAACGCGAGGCTCGCAACTTCCAGCGCGAGGTCGCGGGTGGCCACCGACGGCGCGACGTCGCCGACCTGGCGGGCGAGGTCGATCAGCTGCTTCATCGTGCGGACGAAGTCGCCGCCGGTCAGCTCCTCGTCGCCAACGACGGTGCCGAGGTCGTGGCCGGCGGTCCATCCATGGGCCGCGGCGAAGAACCCAGGGTCGGGCGGGCGGTGCACGCCCAGCTCGCTCGACAGCTCGTCGGCGGCCAGATCCTCGCTCGCGGCGGCGATGCTGCGCCAGCGCTTCCTGGCCAGCTCGTCCGGGAACCATGGCGGCGCCGGTGGCTCGGGGCTGCGATGCTCGTACACGAAGGTCGAGAGCAGCCCGGCAAGAACCGGAGCACCGACGTCGTCGAGGAAGCCGAAGGCGAGGCATTCGGCGATCAGCAGATCGCATTCGTGGAACACGCTGGCGAGCATCGTGCCCTTCCTCGTGAGCGACCACCGATCGCCGCCTTCCCCAGCGGTGTCCGGGACACGTAGCCGCGTCGGCCAAGCACGTCGATGACCCTGTCGAACTCGCGGCCAAGTGAACGGTTGTGGCCGTCGACCCGCGTGGTGATCTCGACCAGCTCGCGCTCGAACCGCTCGACCTGCCCCGCGGCCCGCATCCGCTCGCGCAGTTCGGGGTCGAACTCGACTGGATGCAGACCGCGCCGGTCAGCAGTCGTTCCTTCACGTCTGCGCCGTTCCCGGCCGGGCCGCTGCTTCAGCGACGCCCGGCTCAGCCGGCGAGCGACGTCCCGGCGATACTCGCGGGACTTCGGGAGGAACGCTCCCGGGAGCTTGACGTGACCGATCACGGCGATCGGTCCCGGGATGTCCTCGCTCGTCACGAGGATCGCCTCGGCATCCTCGGAGATCACCGTGAGCCGCATCCCTGCCTTCCGCGACAGCGCTCGCCACCATCACCGCCGGACCGCTGTAGCGCCCTCGCTTCACGGTGAGCACGTCGCCCGGACGGAGTCTCGCGAGCGTCGCCTCGCGGTCGGCGAGCGCGCCGTGTCGCACCTTCTCGTCGGCCCGTTCGACGCGGTACTCCCAGATGTCGCCGAAGGGGCTCTCGGCGGCTTGGCGGGCTTCGGCCGCGCTCTGGCGCAGCCGTTCGGTCCGCGCTTCCAGGCGCACCACGTCGCGGTCGGCCTGGTACTGCGCGAACGACAGGTTGAGCAGGTGATGCGCCTCCTCGGGGCTGTACGCCCGCACGAGGTTGGCCGCCATGTTGTACGTCGGGCGAAACGCCGAGCGCAGGTTGAACGACCGGCTCCCGGCCAGCGCGGCGACCCGGTCGAACGGAACGAACGGACTCCACAGCACGACGGCCTGACCCACGTCGTCGATGCCCCGCCGCCCAGCCCGCCCCGTGAGCTGGGTGTATTCGCCGGGCGTGAGGAGCTCGTGGTGGTCGCCCGTGAACTTCGTCAGCTTCTCGATCACGACCGTGCGAGCCGGCATGTTCACGCCGACGGCGAGGGTCTCGGTGGCGAACACCACCTTGAGCAGGCCGGCGATGAAGCACTGCTCGACCGCCTCCTTGAACGCCGGCACCATCCCGGCGTGGTGCGGTGCGACGCCGGAGTCGAGCTGGGCGAGGAGCTCGCCGTACCCGAGCACGGCGAGATCGGCCTCGTCGAGGCCGCCGAGGCGATCGTCGACGATCTGTTTGATCGCCTCGCGCTCATCGCGGCTCGTGAGTCGTACGCCCGCGGCGACGACGCTGCGTGCTGCGTCCTCGCACTGGTTCCGGCTGAAGATGAAGAAGATCGCCGGCAGCAGCTTGCGCGTCGGCGAGCAGCTCGATCGTCTCGTGGCGGCTCGGTGGATACAGCGCTCGCTGGCCGCTCCCGAGATTCCGGGACACCCGGACCCGGGTGACCGGCCGCCGCCCGTAGGCACCGCGACCGCGCACCGCCGTCGCGTCGATCTTGGCCGCGTCGGGGTTCGGGTAGCCCTGCACGAACGTCGGCAGGAAGTGGAGCCGCTCGTTGGTTCGGTCACCGACGAGGTAGTGATCGTCGAGCCGCACCGGGCGCCTGGTCTCGACCACCGACGTCGTCGGGCCGCGCACCGTCTCGATCCACGCCGCCAGTTCGGCTGAGTTGCTCACCGTCGCCGAGAGGCAGACCAGGCGAATGTGCTTGGGCAGATGGATGATCACCTCCTCCCACACCGGTCCCCGGTACGCGTCCTGGAGGAAGTGCACCTCGTCGAGCACCACGAGGCCGAGGTTGTCGAGCGCTCGTGACCGCCCGTAGATCATGTTGCGCAGCACCTCGGTGGTCATCACGACGATCGGGGCGTCGCCGTCGACGGCGTTGTCCCCGGTCAGCAGACCGACGTTCCCGGATCCGTAGCGGCCGGTCAGATCGCGATACTTCTGGTTCGACAGCGCCTTGAGCGGTGCGGTGTAGAACGACCGCTTCCCGTTCCGTCGGCTGGCCTCGATCCCGTACTCGGCGACGACCGTCTTGCCGCTCCCGGTCGGCGCGGCGACGACGACGTGGTTGCCGGCGTCGAGGGCGTCCAACGCCTCGACCTGGAACCGGTCGAGCCCGAACGGGTACATGCCGACGATGTCGGCACGTACGTCGTTCATCATCCCACCGGGATCAGCCGACGGGCGCGTGCTCGGTCGCGTGGCGCGGCGACGCTGGGCGAGCAGGCCGATGCCTGCGGCGATGAAGTAGAGCACCAGCATCGGGACCGCGAGCGCGGCCAGCGAGATCGGGTCGCCGGATGGCGTGATCACGGCGGCGAGGACGACGATGCCGACGATCGCGTAGCGCCACGCCCCGAGCAGCTGTTGCGGCGTGAGGATCCCCACGAACTGGAACGACACGAGCAAGACCGGGAACTGGAAGCCGATGCCGAACGCGGCGACCATCAGCAGCACGAGACGGATGTAGCTGCTGATCGTGAAGTTCGATTCGACGTCCTCACCGGCCCAGGAGATCAGGAACTCGAGCGCCTTGCCCGAGCGTGAGGTAGGCGAGGAACCCGCCGAGCGCGAACAGGCTGACCGACGAGGTGATGAACGGCACCGCGTACTTCTTCTCGTTCGACTTCAGCGCCGGCACGACGAACTTCCAGATCTGCCACATGATGATCGGGATCGCGATCAGCGATGCCGCCGTACATGGCGACGCTGAGACGGGTCGACAGGCCTGCCACCGGGTCGAGGTTGAGGAACTGGACCTGGCCGTCCGTCGAGGGCCTGGGCACAGAACTCGGGTGCCGCGCTCCTCGCACAGCTCCTTGTACGGCTGGGCAAGGAACCGGATCACCTGGTTGTAGAACGCCATGATCAGGATCGCGCCGAGGATCGACGGCGAGCGCGCGCAGCGGATGATCCGCGTGCGCAGCTCGGCCAGGTGCTCCGTGAGCGTCATCACGGCCTCGGGCGTGCGTTCCGGCTTCGGGTGCGCCCCGGCGGAGAACCTCATGCGGTGCGGTCTGCTTCCACGGCGGGCGGTCTCGTCGACGGTCTCGATGTCCGCGCGTCGGCGCCTCGACGACGCTCGACGCTGTCCGACCGCTCATCGACTCGGCGTGCTCGAGCCGCCTCGGTCGGATCGCCGGCACCGTCGACGGCGTCGCGTCAGCGGCCGTCGGCGCGCGGCGCCAGAGGGCTCGGCCACCGACGAGCCCATCGGGCGACTCGGGCGGCGGATCCGTCGCCGGGTTGTAGCGGGGCTTGTCGTCCGCCGGGTCGTGGCCTTGTCGATCGTGCGGGAAGCTTGGCGTCGCCGACTTCGACGGCCGCGGCGGTCTGCTTGACCTCGCTGCACCGGTTCGTCGAAGCCCTTGCGGACCTCGTCCTGGAACCCGCTCTCAGCTTCTTGAGCTCGGCGAACGTCTTGCCCGCCTTCGCATTGCGTCGGGGAGCTTCTCCGGCCCGAGCACCACCAGGGCCAGCAGCAGGATGACGATGATCTCGCTGCCGGACAGGTTGAACACGACGCCGAGTCTACGAGGCGAGCCGTCAGGACACCCGGCGTGACCGAGCCGCGTGCTGGCATGATCGTGAGCGTGCAACAACGACTCCCGTCGCTGCTCGAGACGCCGATCCTGTTCGCCCACCGGGGGGCCCGGGCGCACGCCAGGGAGAACACCATCGAGGCGTTCGCGCTGGCTCTTCGGCTCGGCGCCACCGGCCTGGAGAGCGACGTGTGGATCACCGCCGACGGCGTCGCCGTGCTCGACCACGACGGCGTCGTGCGGTCGGCCGGCGCAAGCGCACGATTCCCGAGTGCGCCGCCGCCGACCTGCCCGACCACATTCCCGCGCTGCGCGAGCTGTTCGAGGAGTGCGGCACCGCGATACCACCTGTCGCTCGACCTCAAGCAGGACGGATCGGACCCGCAGTGATCGACGCGGTCCGCGGCGCGGCGCCCGACCTGCTCCCCCGCCTGTGGCTGTGCCACCCCGGCGTCGAGGAGCTCGCCGCGCTGCGCACACACGACCCGCACGTCAAGCTCGTCAACTCGACCCGGCTGTCGAGAATGAGCCGGGGTCCCGAGCGCCGGGCGGCCACGCTCGCCGAGCTCGGCATCGACGCGGTCAACCTGCACCACACCGACTGGAGCGGCGGGCTCGCCGCCCTGTTCCACCGCTTCGAACGCGTCGCGTTCGGCTGGGACATGCAGTTCGACCACATCGCTGCGGCCCGCCATCCGGATGGGACTCGACGGCGTGTTCAGCGACCACGTCGACGTGATGGTCGACTCGCTCGCGGCCGAGTACGTCCCGCCGGGAGCCGTCGACCTCCGATCGCAGATCGTCTGAACGGGGCGAGCACACGTCGCGATGAGCAATCCGCGCAATATCCGCGGGCGCATCGCTCATCGCGAAATTTCGGGAAACCGCGCAATCTGCGGCGTCGAGCCGACTCTAGGTAGGTGAGTGTGTCACCAGACTCCCCCGGTGACGCGCTGCCTGGGGCGGGAAGGCCCAAAGATGGGGCGGGGGCCCTACCACCGGGCGGTTCCATATTCGGTGGTGGGGTCCCCGTCCAGCGGCGCGCACCGCCGCAGGCCGAATCGCGCCTAGAGCCAGCGCCAGTGGCTCGTCGGCCAGAACACGACGAACGCGCGGCCGACGATGTCGTCCTCGTCGATCGGTCCGATGGCGCGGGAGTCCTGCGAGCCGTCCCGGTTGTCGCCCATCACGAACACGTGGTCCTCGGGGACGACGCGTCGGCCCGATGTCGCCGCCGCAGTTTCCTGGCGTGACCGATCTCGGCGGGTCGAGGTACGGCTCCTCGAGCACGTCGCCATCGATGCGGACCTCGCAGTTGCGCATCTCGATCGTCTCGCCCTCGAGCGCGATCACGCGCTTGATGAGGTCGCGCTCGGCTGCGCCCGTGATCTCGTGGAGCACGACGACGTCGCCGCGGTTCGGGTCATGGAGGCGGTACGAGAGCTTGTTGACGAACACCCGGTCGCCGTCGTGCAGCGTGGTGTCCATCGAGTGCCCGTCGACCACGAAGTGGGCGAGCACGAACGTGCGCACGAGGAACGCGACCAGCAGCGCGATGCCGATGACGACGATCCAGTCGAGCAGCCCCCTGGCGTGCCGCTTGGCCGGCGACGTCGGGAGCGGTCTCGTCGCCATCGGGCTCGGCTCGGGCTCGACGTCGAATCCGCTCGCCGACGTCGTCTGCCGCCGGCGCCGAGAGACGGTTGAGCCCGTCGAGGCTCGGGTGGTCGAGGTGGTGTTCGGTCATGAGTGTTCGGAGAGTCGGGACCGCGCCTACAGCGAGTCGATCAGTTTCTCGACCCGCTCGTCACGGCTCTTGAACGGATCCTTGCAGAGCACGGTCCGCTGCGCCTGGTCGTTGAGCTTCAGGTGCACCCAGTCAACCGTGTAGTCGCGCTTTCGCTCCTTCGCGCGGCGCACGAATTCGCCGCGCAGCCGGGCCCGGGTGGTCTGCGGCGGGGTGTCGACGGCGGTGTCGATGTCGGCGTCGGTGCAGACCCGCTCGACGAAGCCCCGATCCTGCAGCTTGTAGAACGGGCTGCGCGGTCGGCACACGTCGTGGTACTGGAGGTCGAGGAGCTGCACCCGCGGGTGCCCGAACGACAGGTCGTGACGATCGCGGAACGCCTCGAGCAGCTTGTACTTGATGACCCAGTCGACTTCGCGGTCGAGCTTCATCGGATCGTTCTCGATCGTCGCGACGCAGTGCTCCCACATCTCCAGCGCCCGCTGCTCGAGCGGCGGAAGGCCGCGGGTCTCGGCGTAGCGCAGGGCCCGGTCGAGGTACTCGCGCTGGATGTCGAGGGCGCTGACTTCGCGACCGTTGGCGAGTCGCACGAGGCGCCGGCACGAGGGGTCGTGGCTGATCTCGCGGATCGCCCTGATCGGGTTCTCCAGGGTCATGTCGCGCAGCACGACGCGGCGGTCCTCGAGCATCCGCAGCATCACTGCCGCGGCGCCCGACCTTGACGAACGTCGTGTACTCGCTCATGTTCGAGTCGCCGACGATGACGTGGAGGCGCCGGTAGCGCTCGGCATCGGCGTGCGGTTCGTCGCGGGTGTTGATGATCGGCCGGCTGCGGGTGGTGGCCGAGCTCACGCCCTCCCAGATGTGCTCGGCCCGCTGGGCGATCGAGTACGACGCGCCCCGGGCGGTGTGCAGCACCTTGCCGGCGCCGGTGTAGATCTGCCGGCTCACGAAGAACGGGATCAGCACCTCGGCGTAGTGCGCCATGTCGTCGGCGCGCCGGGTGAGGTAGTTCTCGTGGCACCCGTAGCTGTTGCCGGCCGAGTCGGTGTTGTTCTTGAACAGGTACACCGTGCCGCGGATCGCTTCCTCGGCGAGGCGTTCCTCGGCTGACGACACGAGGCCCTCGAGGATCCGCTCGCCGGCCTTGTCGTGCACGACGAGGTCGTACAGCGAGTCGCACTCGGGTGTGGCGTACTCGGGGTGCGAACCGACGTCGAGGTACAGCCGGGCGCCGTTGTGGAGGAACACGTTGGAGCTGCGTCCCCACGACACGACCCGTCGGAACAGGTAGCGGGCGACCTCGTCGGGACTCAGCCGGCGCTGGCCTCGCAGGGTGCACGTGACGCCGTACTCGTTCTCGAGTCCGTAGATCCGGCGCTCCATGACTGCACGCTATCGCTACGCCCTCGCGTGCTAACCGGTCACTTCTCTCAGCACCAGTTCAGCGCCGGGACGGGCCTGGGCGAGCGAGCCCGATGTCGCCAGATCGTCGACGACGACGCGATCACCGGATACCCGCCCGTGGTCGGGTGGTCGTTGAGCATGACGACCGGCTGCCCGTCCGGCGGTACCTGGACCGCTCCGGTCACGAGGCCCTCGCTCGGCAGCTCGCTGCCGGCGCGCTCGCGGTGGCGCTTCAGCGCCGGCCCGCTCAGCCGGATGCCGACGCGTGACACGTCCGCCGACACCGTCCACGCGCCCGGACAGCAGCTCCTCGAATGCGTCGTCGGCGAACCAATCCGAGCCGCGGGACCGCGCCAACGTGCGCCGCCAGCGACCCGCTCCACCGCCGGTGGCGGCGCGAGATCCGTCACCAGCTCCGTGCGCGGGTCCGGCGCCGACGGTCAGCTGCATCCGCCTGGCTCGGGTGGCGGCGGACCGAGCTTCGACAGCGAGTCCCAGCTCCGTGAGCCGAGCACCGGCTCGACGTCGAAGCCCCCGCGCACGGCGACGTAGGCGTAGAGCCCGCCGTCGGCGCGGGTCGACGGTGACCCTCTCGCCCGCCGGGAGCGCCCGCACGGCGCCGCGACGTCGAGTCGGCGACGACGACCGGCTCGATGCGCTCGCAGCACGAGCCCGCCGGCGGTCTCGAGCACCGCTGCGTCGCCGCGATTGCCGACCAGCCGGTTGACGAGATCGGCCCGCTCGCGATCGAGCAGCCCCGGACTGCGGCACCGCCGAGGTGGGCGTACCCCGGCCGTCCGCGATCCTGGAACGTGGTCGAGATCCCGGCGCTGACCACCAGGATCTGGGCGGCCACCGCCTCATTCCGCGTTCTGGGCGGCCTACGCTCCCGGAATCCGAGCCGTAGGCCGCCCAGAACGCCGGAACGTGACACGCGTGCCCGGCGCGAGCAGCGCGGGCGGATCCGCCGACGACGTCCCACAACTCGACGTCGGTGTGGCCGAGCAGGTGCCAACCTCCCGGCGAGGCCGTCGGGTACACCGCCGTGTACGGCCCGGCGATCGCCACCGAGCCGGCCGGAACCGACGTCCGCGGCGTCGCCCGACGGGGCAGCCGGAGCGCCGGATCGAGCCCCGACAGGTAGGCGAAGCCGGGCGCGAACCCGCAGAAGTCGGCCACGTACGCGCCGGCGACATGCCGGGCAATCACGTCGTCCACGGCCAACCCCGACGCTGCCGCAACGGCATCGAGATCCTCGCCGTCGTACACGACGTCGATCGACCACCGGGCCGACCGGACCCGTCCGCCGACCCACCCGATGTCACTTCGAGGCCAGCAATCCAGTCGGCACACCGGCCCGATCGCGCCGACGGCCGAGCACCATGACCAGCACGGTCTCTGCTGCGGGCACGACCTCGACCACATCCGGCCGCGAGGTCGAGAACGCGACGCGAGGTCCGCCGGCCGCACCCCCTCGATCGGCGTGACGAGCAGCGCTCTGCCGCCGTAGCGCCGGACCGTGTGTTGGGCCGTCACCACGGTGAACGCGAACACGCCGACGCCGGCGGCGTCGAGCGCGTGGCGCGCCGCGGTCGCCAGGTCGACCGCCCCGGCGCTGTCGCCGTGCACGCACAGCGATCGCGCCCGCACGTTGATCACGCTGCCGTCGATCGCGGTGACCGCGCCGTCGACCGCGAGCCGCACCGCACGCGCCGCGACCTCCTCCGGATCGGTGATCACAGCGCCGGGCACCGAGCGCGGGCACCAGGCGACCGTCGACTCCGTAGGCCCGGTCGATGAATGCCTCCGGCACGGCCTCCAGCTCGGCCCGCTCGGCCTCAACGAGCAGCAGCGAGCCGGGGAACCCGAGCACGGCCAACGACGGGTCGTACTCCGCCGCCGCCTGCACCACCGCTCGGGCGTGCTCCTCGTTGTCGATCGTGGCGTGGTACAGCGCGCCGTGGGGCTTGACGTACGCGACCTCGGCGCCGGCGACCTGCGCGAATGCGTCCAGCGCGCCGAGCTGGTAGAGCACCGCGTCGCGCAGCTCGGCTTCGGTCATGGCGAGGAACCGGCGTCCGAAGCCGAGCAGGTCGGGGTACGACACCTGGGCGCCGATCACGACGCCGTGCGCAGCGGCCGAGGTGCACACCGTGCGCAGCGTCGTGGGATCCCCGCCGTGGAAGCCGCACGCGACGTTGGCGCTCGACACGACGCGCATCATCGCGTCGTCGTCGCCCACCTTCCAGGCGCCGTACGACTCACCGACGTCACTGTTGAGGTCGACGGAACGCGGTCATGTGACGTCAGCCCGTCGTCCTCGTCGGCGCCGATGAAGCCGACGACCTCCTCGTCGGCCAGCCGCTTGAAGCACCGTCGGCGACTCGCCGCGCACGAGCAGCGCGACCTCCAGCTCGGTCGCCGGGATCGTCCTGTCGGGGCCGGCGAGCGCCTTCACCGCGGCGATGACCGCAGCGCCGAGATCGAGCCCGTCGCACAGACCGTCGCCGCACGATTCGGCCACGCGGGTCGAGATCGCCGCCGGCGTCGCCACCGAGCACCGCGTAGTCGCGCTTGTCGACGACCGTGCCGTCGTAGTTGATGTGGAACATCTGATCCCCGTCGGGAGTCTGGCCGACCTCGGCCACCAGGATCTCGACCTCCATCGGCTTCATCTCGTGGGTGAAGATCTGGCCGAGGATCTGGGCGTACTGGTTGGCGAGGCTGCGGGCGTCGACGTCGTCACGGCTGTACTGGTAGCCCTTGAGATCGGCGGCGCGAACGCCGGCGACGCGGAGCTGGTCGAACTCGTTGTACCGACCGACCCCGGCGAACGCGATGCGGTCGTAGATCTCGCGAGATCTTGCGCAGCGTCGCCGACGAGTTCTCGGCGACCATCGCCACCCCATCGGCGTAGCGGATCGCCACCAGTGCCCGGCCGCGGGCGATCCCCTTCCGCGCGTAGTCGGCGCGGTCCTTCATCACCTGCTCCGGCGCCACGTAGAACGGCATCGTCATGAGGTGGCGCCTCCGTTTCGGACTCTCACGGAGTCGGCGATCGCCTGGTAACGGGTCGCCAGCTCGTCGTCGGGGACGCGGGTCGAACCCGGTCGGCGGTGATCTCGGCGACTACGGGTAGATCCCCCGCAACGCGTCCGGTCCGCCGGTGGCGGAGTCGGCGTCGGCGGCTTCCCACAACGCCCGGCACACGAGCTCGATCGCCTGGTCGCGGGTCTGGTCGGCGGAGTACCCGAGCTTCACCACCGTGCCGGCATGGAGGCTCCCCGATCCGGTGGCGACGTACTCCTTCTCCTCGTAGCGGCCGCCCGTGACGTCGTAGTCCCATACCCGGCCGGTGGCCCGGCGCAGGTCGTACCCACCGAAGATCGGCACGACGGCCATGCCCTGCATCGCCGCACCGAGGTTGCCGCGGATCATCATCGACAGCTGGTTCGCCTTGCCCTCGAGGCTGAGGGGCGTCCCCTCGACCTTCTCGTAGTGTTCGAGCTGGAGCTGGAACAGCTTGACCATCTCCATCGCCGGGCCGGCAGCACCGGCGATCGCGACGGCACTGTGCCGGTCGGCCTCGACCACTTTCTCCATCGCCCGGTGGCTGATCAGATTGCCGGCGGTGGCCCGCCGGTCGCCGGCCATGACGACGCCGTCGGCGAAGCGCACCGCGACGCACGTCGTCGCGTGGGGCACCGAGCCGAGGCTCGCCAGCGTCGCCGGTGGGCACCGCAGGAACGGATCCGAGCCGCCGCAGCAGCTCGGGGAAGCTGGACCCGGGGTCGTCACCCGGTCGGAACATCGGAACTCCCATGCGGGTGTGACCGTAGCAAGGCTACGGGCAGGGAAGGAGACCTTCCCCCCTTGTGGAACCCGCACAGCCGTAGCACCGGTGTTGCAGTGGCGAAGCCGCTCCGACACCGGGCTGTAAACTTCGCCTGCCAGTCATCGGAGGCTTGAGGGATTTCGTGCGGAGGACAGCTCAGGCTCCGCCGACTGACCGCGACACGACGGCGCGCCTTTGGCGGCGGCTTGGGCCCTTTCGACTACTCGCCGCCCTTTTGGACGTAGGACTTCACGAAGTCCTCGGCGTTGGTCTCGAGGACGCCGTCGATCTCGTCCAGGAGATCGTCGAGCTCGGCCTTCAGCTTCTCACCGGATTCGGTCGCAGCGGGGGCCGCGACCTCGGCGTCGGCGGTCGCCTCGTCCGATCGCGGCGCCTGTTTTGACTTGTGGGTTCGTTCGGCCATGACCGCTACACCTCCATTTCGCTGCGACCTGCTCGCATCGACTACCCGCTCGGTGTTCATTACGAACCGAGCCGGGCGAGCAGTTCTGCCGCGGTATCGCTCTCGTCGATCAACTTAGCGACGTGGTCCGCGGTTCCGCGTAGCGGCTCCATCATCGGCACCCGGCTGAGCGGTTCGCGCCCGGCGTCGAACACCATCGAGTCCCAGTTCGCCGCGACGACGCTGTCCGGGAACTTCGCCAGGCAGCGCCCGCGGAAGTAGGCCCGCGTGGTCGTCGGTGGGTTCGTGATCGACGCCTTCACCTCGTCCGGGGTGACGAGCGTCTCGAGCCCGGCCCGGCGGGCCAGCCCGCGCTCGAGGCGCAGATCGTGGTACTGCAGATCGATCGCCTTCAGCCGCGCGTCACCCGGGTCGATGCCGTGCCGGTCGGCGTAGCCGTCGACGATGCGCTTCTTGGCGACCCAGTCGACCCACGACGCCACCGAGTGCGGGTCGGACTCGAGGCCGGAGAGCACGCGCTCCCATCGCGACAGGACGTCTCGCCCGACGTCCTCGCCGATGCTCGCCAGGCCGTGCAGCTGCTCGTACTTCACGGCCCGCTCGAACAACCCCCACTGGATCTCGAGCGCGGTCGCCCGCCGACCGTCAGCGAGCAGGATCGTCGCCGAGAGCGCCGGGTCGTGGCTCACCTGCCGGATCGCCGGGACCGGGTTGCCGAGCAACCAGTCCTCGCCGAGCGCCCCGTCCTCGATCATCGACAGCACGAGCTGCGTGGTGCCCACCTTGAGGTACGTGGCGACCTCGCGACATGTTCGCGTCGCCGACGATGACGTGGAGCCGCCGGTACTTCTGGGCATCGGCGTGCGGTTCGTCCCGCGTGTTGACGATCGGGCGCTTCAACGTGGTTTCGAGCCCGATCTCCTCCTCGAAGAAGTCGGCGCGCTGGCTGAGCTGGTAGGGCACCGAGTCGTGCGCGGCTCCGGGCGCTTCGCACCCGACCTTGCCGGCGCCGCAGTAGATCTGCCGGGTCACGAAGTGCGGCGTGATCTGCGTGGCCAGCCGCCCGAACGGCGTCTCCCGCGCGAGCAGGTAGTTCTCGTGGCAGCCGTAGCTGTTGCCCTTGCCGTCGGAGTTGTTCTTGTAGACGACGATCTCGCCGCCGGCCGGCGCGAGGGTTGTCCCACGCCAGCTGGGCGTTGGCCGCATCGACGCTGATCCGGATGATCTCCTCCGCCGCCCGATCCCAGCGCACGGCCTCGAGTGCGGTCGTGGTCTCCGGGTTCGAGATCTCCGGATGGGCGTGGTCGACGTAGTAGCGGGCACCGTTCGTGAGCACGGCGTTGACGAGTGATGTCTCCAGTTCCGGGACCATGACGTCGTCGAGGCTGAATCCGCGGGCATCGCTTCCCGGCTGCTCGTCGTTGAAGTCCCAACCGGTGCGGGACGTCCCCGACCGTGACCCTGCGCCATGTAGGCGTTGATCAGCAACGACGAGGCCGACACCGGGTTGGACTCGCCGCCGCGGACGATGATGCCGTACTCGGTCTCGATACCGCAGACCTTCGGCAGCGCCATACGCGGACGTTACCCCTGGCGACCCACCGAATGGCGCGACTATCGCCGTTCGACCTCACTCGTTCGCTCGCTGCAGCTCGGTCTCTCCGTTCGGTCGAGTTTCGTCGAGCGGCTGTCGCCGCCCCGTCCCTGCAAGGCGGCGGCCAGCAAGCTGGCCTTTGCCGCCGGGCGAGGAGCGCTACCGCGCCGCTCCCGCACCCTCGACCGACGGGGTGCCGCGACAGCGAGCGACGAGTGAGCAGTCTACAGGTATTGGCCGGTGGCGACGCGCTCGATCGCACGGCCGCCCGTGGGATCCTCGGGGCTGGCGCCCGTGGTGAGCGTGCGGATGAACACGATGCGCTCGCCCTTCTTGCCAGAGATCTTCGCCCAGTCGTCGGGATTCGTCGTGTTCGGCAGGTCCTCGTGCTCCTTGTACTCCTGCTTGATCGACGCGACCAGGTCGGCGGTCGACACCCCCTTGGCGACCGCCGCTGATCACGCGCTTGATCGCCAGCTTCTTGGCCCGTCGCACGATGTTCTCGATCATCGCGCCCGACGCGAAGTCCTTGAAGTACAGGACCTCTTTGTCGCCGTTCGCGTAGGTGACCTCGAGGAATCGGTTGTCGTCGTCCTCCCGGTACATCTCGTCGACGGTGGCCTCGATCATCTTCGGCACGTCTTCGCCGCCGGCGATCGGGATCTCGTCGGTGAGGTAGCGGGAGAAGATCTGGGTCGCAGCGGCCGCGTTCGGGCGCTCGATCTTGATCTTCACATCGAGCCGGCCCGGGTCGCAGGATCGCCGGGTCGATGAGGTCCTCGCGGTTCGTCGCCCCGATCACGATGACGTTGCGCAGCCCCTCGACACCGTCGATCTCGGCGAGCAGCTGCGGCACGATCGTCGACTCCATGTCGGACGAGACGCCCGGTGCCGCGGGTGCGGAACATCGAGTCCATCTCGTCGAAGAACACGATGACCGGCCAGCCCTCCTCGCTCTTCTCCCGCGCTCGCTGGAACACCATGCGGATCTGGCGCTCGGTCTCGCCGACGTACTTGTTGAGCAGCTCGGGGCCCTTGATGTTGATGAAGTAGCTACGGCCCTTCTCGTCGCCGGTCGCCGAAGCGACCTTCTTGGCGAGGCTGTTGGCGACCGCCTTGGCGATCAGCGTCTTGCCGCACCCCGGCGGTCCGTAGAGCAGGATGCCCTTGGGCGCCGGCAGCCGGTGCTCGGCGAACAGCTCGGAGTAGAGGAACGGCAGCTCGACCGCGTCGGCGATCTGCTCGATCTGGTCGTCGAGCCCGCCGATGTCGTCGTAGGAGATGTCGGGCACCTCCTCGAGCAGCAGGTCCTCGACCTCCGGCCGCGGCAGCTTCTCGAGCAACAGGTTGGAGCGGTGATCGAGGCGCATCGTGTCGCCGGCGCGCAGGTGCATGCCCCGGACGCTGTCGGCGAGCTCGCAGATCCGCTCTTCGTCGGCCCGCCCGACGACCAGGGCACGCACCCCGTCCTCGAGCACTTCCTTGATCGTGACGACTTCGCCGGTCACCTCCGGGGAACGGGCGAAGATCACGTTGAAGCTCTCGTTGAGCACGACCTCTGAGCCGATGTCCAGGTGCTCGAGGTCGATCTCGGGGTGCATCGCGACCTTCATCTTGCGGCCATTGGTCAGGATGTCGACGGTGTCGTCGTCGTTCTTGCCGACGATGACGCCGTACGCCGACGGCGGCTGCGTGAGCTTGTCGACCTCTTCCCGGAGCGTGGCGATGTGGTCACGCGCCTCCCGCAGTGTGTACGACAGCTTTTCGTTGCGCGCCACTGCCTGCGAGAGCTGTCCCTTCGTTTCGAGCAGGCGCTCCTCGAGCGTGCGCATCCGCTTGGGTGCGTCGGCCAGGCGAGACCTGAGATGTTCGACCTCGGCCACCAACGCCTCGATCTGATCCTGCGAAGTGGAACCCTGTGGTGACCGTTCGTCGGATGTTCCTCCCACGGAATCCTCCTCTCTCGGTTGTTCGCCTGAGCAGAACCATATCCACGCGCCGCCGTCGGTCGCGGCACTAAACGAGAGTCGGGTGTCGCGTGGCACGCTCGACCAGAATCGTTTTCACGCTCGAGACCGTGTAATCTCGAACCGTCGGACATTCGGAATGGAGAACCGCTCATCATGAAGGTCTGGATCGACCAGGATTTGTGCACCGGGGACGGGCTCTGCGAGGAGATCGCTCCCGATGTCTTCACGCTGCTCGATGACGGTCTCGCCTACGTGAAGGAAGGCGCCACCATCTTCGCCGCCGCCAAGGGAAACCCCCAGGGCGCAGAGGGCATGGCCAACATCCCCGACGGCCAGCTCGACGCCGTCATCGAGTCCGCCGAAGAGTGCCCCGGCGAGTGCATCTACATCGAGCCGTAACGCAATGCGATGAGCGATGCGCGGCGACTACCGCGTCGGATCTGCTCATCGCATTCGTCACCCGAGGAATCTCGCGACGGTCAGGAACGCGGTGTGGGCGACCATGCGGTGGTCGGGGCGGACCGCCTGGCCCTCGATGTGCCAGCCGCGATGGAGGACTTCCAGCGTTCTGGCGTCGATCCACTTGCCCTTGAGCGCCTCTCTCGTCTGCGCCGCCTGGGTGATCGAAGGCGTGTAGGCCACGAGGATCCCACCGGGCAGCAACACCCGCTCTGCGTGGGGTGCGACCTGCCACGGCTCCGGCAGGTCGAGCACCACGCGATCGAAGCCGTCGGCATCGGCCGGCGGGTCGACCCCTTCGTAGCTGTCGCGCAGCTCGACGTGGTACCGCTCCAGCGCTCCGTCACCGAGGAACTCGCGGACGTTCGTCCTGGCCCGGTTGGCGAAGTCCTCGCGGATCTCGTAGCCGGTGATCTCGGCGCCGTGGCGCAGCATCGTCATCGACATCGCTCCGGACCCCACGCCGGTCTCGAACACGCGGCAGCCGGGACCGATGTCCGCGAGCATGCTGATCGCGGCCAGGTCCTTCGGGTAGATGACCTGCGCGCCGCGGGGCATCTCGACCACGACGTCCTCGAGCGTCGGGCGGAGCACCCGGTACTCCGAGCCCTTCGTCGAGCGCACGACACAGCCCTCGCGCTGACCCACGATGTCGGCGTGGGGGACGAACCCGTTGTGGCTGTGGAACTCACCGCCCGGTTTCAGCGTCACGAGGTAGCGCCGCTTCTTGACGTCGAGCAGGATGACCCGTTCGCCCTGCTGCAGCGTTCCCCGGCCACGCAGGCCGCGCGATCGCTCGCAACCGTCCGCGACTCCGTCGTCATCGGGCGGCCGCGCTTGCCCGCGATCAGCTCGACGGGCACCTGGTCGTGCGCCGAGGCCGTCTCGACGAGCCGGCAGAAGGCGCAGATCTCGCCGGTCGTCGGAGCACCGCATCGTTCGCACACGTTGAGCGCATCGACCACCACCGCCCGCCGCGCGGCGAGCAGCGGCGCCATGTTCTCGATGAAGTTGAGATAGAACGACGACTTCGTGCCGGGCGAGTCCTGCTCGAGCGAGTTGAGCGCCGCCTTGTAGCCGAGGTGCTTGTTGCCGGCGGCCATCGGGCACTCCTCGACCTGGTAGTCGATGCCGCGGATCAGGCACCACGCGGCGGTCTCCCGCTCGGTCAGCCTGACGAGTGGCTTGATCTTGCGCGCGAAGCCGCGCGCCGCCGGGAAGCACCGGCAACTGACGGGCGAGATAGTCGACATCCCAGCGCAGCGCGTTGCCGAGCAGGACTGCCGCCTCGTCGTCGAGGTTGTGACCCGTGGCCACGACGTCGTAACCGCCTTCGCGCGCCGCCGAGTCGAACAGGTGCCGCTTCGACAGACCGCACGCCGAGCACGGCACGCGGCGCGTCGCCTTCGCCGCGGTCGGCACGTCGTATCCGTGCTCGTGGCGCAGGTCGAGCTCCCGCAGCGTCACGGCACGGTCGGCCGCGAACGCTCTTGCGTACTCGCCGCTCTCGCCTGAGTACTCGCCGATGCCGAGCCCGAGGTAGAGGCCGTCGACCTCGTAGCCGAGCTCGAGCAAGATGTCCCACAACGCGAGCGAGTCCTTGCCGCCGCTCACCGCGACGAGCACGCGCTCCCCCGGTTCCAGCATCCGGAAGTCCTTGATCGCCTTCTCGACCTGCCTGCGGCACAGCTGGAGCAGGTGCTCGCCGCAGAAGTTTGCGTTGTGGCGCGGCAGGTCGATCACCGCCGGCCCCCGGCAGACCCGGCACTTGCTCACCGCGAACCGCCCGAGATCACCGGACGCACCTCGATGGTGTCGGAGTCCTCCAACCGTGCATCACCGGGTACCAGTGTGCCGTTGCGGATCACCAGGTGCGCCTCGCGGTTCAGCCCGAGCTCGTCGAGCAGCCGGCCCACCGTGCGGGCGCCTTCCAGCTCGACCGTGCGCCGCGGGTTCCGCAGCAGGATGATCACCCGTTGCGGCGCCGCTTCTTCGGGGGTTCGATCGTGCGCGGGTCGATCGCCTCGATCCGCACGAACTGGCCGGGCTTGAGCTTCTCGAGGGCCACGACCTCTGGCTCCGACCCGAGAACGCGCCGCAGCACCTTGAACCCGGTGACCAGGATGAAGACGGTCCGCCACACTCGGTCGTCGCCGAGCAGGCCCTTGTTGATGCTTACCCGGCTGAGGCGGGACCACGGGCGCGCCATCGGCTCAGACCCGCCGGATCTCGACGAGCGTGGTCTTGCGCTTCCCGCTGCGCTTGCCGAGCAGGAACACGATGATCACCAGCACGACGGACCCGACACCGATGGCGGTGATGAGCGTGTTCTTCTTGGACTCGACCTTGCCCATGAGGCCGCTCTGAAACCCTGCGAACCTGGCTTCGAGGTCGTCGCGAGTGATCTTCTCGGTGGCTGCTGCCCGCTTGGCCATCAGTCACCCTCCTTGTTGAGGCTGGTCTTGTTGATGCGTAGCACCGCGAGCGCCACGATGAGCAGACAGAAGGCGAGCACGATGGCGTACGGCACGAACGACCACCCGCCGCGGGCCAGATTGTAGAACTCGGTCTGGATCAGGCGGAGCAGACCCGAGCGCGATGAGCACCAACCCGATCCCGAGCAGAGCCGCCCCCGCCACGCCGGCACCGAGCCACCGACCGGCACCCTTCAGCGGTCCGAGCGTCTCCTGCTCGGCGTAACTCTTGACCAGCTCGATGATGTCGGCGATCGACGTGTCGTCCTGGCGGCTGACCGCGACACGATCGTCGGATCGAGTAGTCACCCCGGAGTTTCTAGCAGGGTCGGAGCGGACAGCTCGCCACTCGCTGCGATCCGGTCCTTGTTTCGGCCGTTGGGCAGCCGAAGCGAGGACACCATCTCATGGGTCGCCTCGCGTGTGGCTCAGCTCCCGAGGCGCGAGCGCGGCGATCGTCCCGCCCGTCCCGCGGCTGGTTCAGGCGAGCCGAAACCGCAACATCGCCTCGACGTCGTCGAGCACTTCGGTGAACGTGTCGAGTCGGACCGCGACGGACGGCGCCGCGAGCAGGCGATACCGGTCGGCCGGACCGATCGGAGCCCTGGCCGCGAGCTGGTAGGTGGCCATCGCGACATCGTCGCTGAGCTTGCGCGGCGTCGACGGACGAACCGCGGTCTTCTGGTTCGACGCTCGCGCGACCTCGACCGCGAGGCGCCTGATCTCCTCCACCCGCTCGGTCAGCCGTTCGACGACCGGCCGGAGCCCACCCGGATCGTCGATCGTGGCGTCCGGCCAGTCCTCGACGTCGGCGATCGGGTAGGGATCGTCCGGGAGCCACTCGAGCACGCTCAGCCGTCGGGTGCCCAGCGTGACGAGCTGCGAAGCGCCCGCCGTCGAGCGGGTCGACGCGAGCGATCCGCGATGCCGTCGCGACCGACGTCCGGTCGTCGCCGCCACCGACCTCGCTGCCCCGCTCGATGAGCGCGACCCCGAACTCCGGCCGACTCTCGGTCATCGCCAGGCAGTCGAGGACCAGCTTGCGGTAGCGCGGCTCGAACACGTGGAGCGGGAAGACCTCCCCAGGGAACACGACGTTGCCCAACGGGAACATCGGCAGCCGCATGACTCCGGTCTACTACGTCGCCACTCCCGTCCGTGTGGATCACGACATACCGGAGGCGCACGTCCCCACTGCCCGCCCAAGAACTTGCCACACTGCGACGACAGGGTCCGGCAAACTGGGCGGCGATCGCACCATTGGCGCTTCTGGGCGGCGTGCGACCCGGAATCCGGGCCGTGGGCCGCCCAGAATGCTGAATGAAGCGCAGACCGCCCAGAACGCGACACGCCGATTCAGACACGGCGCGACGCCCGCCCACCGACGTCTTCCAGAGCAGGCAACCGTGGATCGCGACACGGCCAGACCCGACCAAACTAGCCATGCACCCTCACTGAACGGTATTGCCACTAGCCCGGGCCGAGGTCGGCGGCGGTCGGCCCTGACGGGTACGTCCCGAGGACCCTCGCGAACTCGTTCCAGATCGGGCGGTACACCGTCTGCTCCGGCAACGTGCCGGCGCTGTTGAGGATGAACGAGAACTCGATCGTGCCGCCGCCGTCGACGGTCACGTATCCGCTGAGCGCCTTCACCGCCGGCGGGTCGGCGTTGTACGGCTCGTTGTGCAGGGTCCCCGTCTTGCCGTACAGCCGGCCCTCGACCGGCGATCCGACGAAGTTGTCCCGCAGTGTGGTGCTCTGGTCTCCGGCGAGGGGCAGCCCGGCCGCGAACGCGTCGCCCGGCTCGTGCTGCGAGAGGATGTCGACCAGCAGCCGGCACGTCGCCCGATTCTCCGTGCTCAGGCCGGACGCGTCGTCGATGACGACGCCAGTGGTATCGAGCCCCAGTTCGGCGAGCGCCGCCAGCGTGGCGGCGGCGCCGGACTCCCACGACCCGCCGGCCCCAGCGGCCACGCCCAGCTCCTTGAGCAGCATCTCGGCCGTGTTGTTGTCACTCGACGCCTGCATCTCGGCGATCACCATCGGCAGCGGCGCCGACTCGATGGACGCGATCGCTGCCGCGTCGGCCGGCGCGATGCCGGACTCGCCTTGCCCCCCGATCGTCACCCCGCGCTCCTCCAGGAGGCGCCCGAGCTCCTCGGCCGCGCCGGCATTCGGATCGTTGGCCGGCTGCCATTCGTCCGTGAGGAACCTGACGTCGTTCACCATCGAGCGCGTCGACCGGTCCGGCCTCGGTGAAGCGGATCTCCTCCGGCCAGCTCGGGTTGAACCACTCGTCGTCGTAGCGCGACCCGTCGCCGACGATGTTGCCCTCGATCTGGGTGATCCCGGCCGCGACGACGGAGTCGGCCAGCGCATCGAGGGACGTGGCGTTCAGAACCGGGTAGCCATTGATCGTCTCGGCTGGATAGTCGCTCGTCGTCAGCAGCGGGTCGCCGCCGCCGACCAGGTAGCAGGTCGCCGGCGACAACGCCGCCGGACACGCCGCCGGCGCGCACCTCGGTGGTGAACGTGTACTCCGGGCCGAGCGCATGGAGCGCGGCCGCGGCGATGAGCAGCTTCTGGTTGCTGGCCGGGATCACCGGCAGATCGGGGTTGTGCGACCCGACCTCGATGCCGTCGAGCTGGACCACGAGGCACGACGTGGCGTCGAGCGTGGCCGCGAAGCCCGGCCACTTGCTCCCTGAACGCGTCGTCGTTGAGGTCGCGGGCGATGAGGCCGGGGACCCGTCGGAACGAGAGCAGTGGAGTGTTGAGTGGCGGACCCGGCGCCGGTGGTGCAGCCGCACCGGGCACGGTGGTCGGCAGCGGTTCGCCCTGCTCGCCGACCCTGCCTGACGCGAACCGCCACAGCCCGAACAGCGCCAGCGCCGGCAGCACGATCAGCGCCGTCAACACGACGAGCGGGTTCGTCGAGGTCGACCGGCCGCTCATGAACCAGAGGCCGCCCGGCGCTGCCGGTGACGGGCATCGCGGTAGAGGTGACCGAGCGCGGTGACAGCCCGGTTGCCGCTCGGGTAGCAGAGCCGGCCTGTGGCGCGCACCGCCGCCGGTCCGGCGTTGCCGGGATCGGCGACGGCCAGCTCGGTCGCCGCGAGGATCGGCTTGCCGGTGACGTCGCTGAGCTCGGCGGCGGCCTGCGCGAAGCGGGCGTCCTGGCGCTCGTGATACTCGGCGATCCGGTCCAGCCCGTGATCAGGGTAGAACGGCCCCTCGCGCATCATGCGGGCCTGATTCGACTGGATTCCGAGCCCGAGGTACACGATCGCGTCGACCAAGTCGTGCTCGGCGATCAGCTTCATCACGGCAGGAATCGTGTCACGCGTCTCGCCGCCCGCGCAGTCAATCGGGTTGCCGTGGCTCCAGCGGGGCGGCAGGAGTTCGTCGATCGCGTCCCGCAAGTCGGGCGGCAAGGCGATCAGTTGCAGATCCGGGTCGCGCATGATCGCGTCGGACGTCACCACGCCCCAGCCACCGGCCGTCGTGAGGACCACGACTCGCGGACCGCGTGGCGCGGGCTGGGTGACGAACGTCGCCGCGGCCTCGAACGCCTCCTCGACGGTCGCGGCACGCGTGATGCCGGCGGCCCGGCACTCGCCGTCGAACACCTTGTCGTCGGCGGCGAGCGCCCCCGTGTGGCTCGCCGCCGCCGCGAGCGCCACCCTCGGTGGCGCCGCCCTTGACCAGGACGAGCGGCTTCCGCGACGCCGCGCCGGCGAGCTGGTCGAGCAGCGCCCGGCCGTCGACGATCCCTTCGATGTACGCGAGGCCGACGCCCGTGGCGGGGTCGCCGGCGTAGAAGTCGAGGTAGTCGGCCACCGTGACCGCCGACGCGTTCCCGGCCGACACCGCCCGCGAGATGCCGACACCGGTCGCTCTGGCGTAGTTGAGAAAGCTCGACACGAAGTTGCCGCTCTGGCTGGCGACGCCGATCCGGCCGGGCGGCGGGTACGGGGCGACGATCTGGGCGCAGAGCGCGGCGGGGGTGCTGACGACGCCCTGACCGTTCGGACCGGCGAGCAGGATGCCGAGCTCCGTCGGCGAGTTGCGACCAGCTCCTGCTCGGCGCGCTTGCCCTCCTCGCCGGCTTCGCCGTAGCCCGCCGACGTGAGGAACGCCGCCCTGATGCCCTTCGCCGCGCACGCCCTGAGCAGGTCGACGTTCGCCGAGGCGGGCGTGCACACGAAAACCAGGTCGGCCTCGCCGTCCGGGATCTGCGACACGTCGGCAACGGTGCGGACGCCGAGCACCTCCTCGCCCTGCAGGTTCGTCCCGAACACCCGCCCGGCGTAGCCGGAGGCGAGCAGGTTGTGCAGCGACACGAACCCGAACTTCCCGGGATGGGTCGGATGCGCCGGCGACCACGACGCCCCGCGGCTCGAACAATGCGGCGAACTGCTCGGCGCTCGGGGCGCTGCGCCTCGGCGAGCGACCGGCCAGGACCCCCGCCCGGTCGGCGCACCTCGACCAACGCGTCGACGGCGACCGGCGATCCGTCGGCCGCGACGATCAGCGGGTTGACGTCGATGCTCTCGACGTCGTCACGCTCGGCGATCAACCGCCCGATCCCGATCAGCGTCCGCGCCAGGACGTCACGGTCGACCGCCTCCTCGCCGCGGAACGGGCCGAGCAGCCTGGCCGTCACGAGGTCGCCGATCATCTCCGCGGCCGTGACGTCGTCGAGCGGAGCGGGCCGGAACACGACGTCGGCGATCGCCTCGGCGAGGACGCCACCGACGCCGAGCATGACGGTCGGGCCGAACTGCGGGTCGCGAAGCGCGCCGACGATGAACTCGCGATTGCCCTTCACCATCCCCGCCACGAGCACGTTCACCGTGCCGTCCTCCGGCGTCGCCGCGGCGAGCAGCTCGGCGGCCGCGGCCGCGACATCGGCCGGGCTCCGGAGATCGAGGCGCACGAGGCGACGCTCGGTCTTGTGGGCGATCGCGTCACCGTTGAGCTTGGCGACGACGGGATACCCGATCTCGTCGGCCGCGGCGACTGCACCAGCCGCGTCGTCGGCGAACCTTTCCACGGCGGTCGGCACGCCGTACGAGGCCAAGAGCTCCTTCGACGCGCGTTCTGACAGCGTGCTGCTCATGCGGCGATCACCGTAGTGATACGACGTCGTCCGCGGCGTGGTTCGCTCAGCTCGGGATGCGCACGTTGTACGTGAGCTTCCTGCTCAGCTCGGGATGCGCACGTTGTACGTGAGCATCGCCTTCGCCACCAGCCGGCCGGACGTGGCGGCGCGCGCCTCGCTCTCGCCGAACACCGTTCGCTTGGCCTGACGCACGATCCAGCCCTCGGCGACGGCGTCGTCGTCGCGCAGCGCGTCGAGGTACTGCACGTGGAGATCGACGGTCGAGTACGTGCTCCCGAGCGGAACCGTCACGCCGATCGCCGGCACGAGCACGGAATCGAGCAGCGAGGCCAGCGCCCCGCCGTGGACGAGCCCGTGGGCCTGCTTCACGGCGCTGCGGATCGGTAGCCGCATGCGGCAGTAGCCGTGACGGACGTCCTCGATGACCAGCCCGAGGAGCTGCGGGAAGTTGACCTCCGGCCCGGCGCCGAACTTGCGCCACCGGACCTCGGTCTCGGCGTCGACCGGTTCGAACTGCTCGGCACGCGACCACTCCGACATCGCCGAGACGGTAGCCAGCGTGGACCGCCCGCTAGCGAGGGGGAGGGCCAACGCCCCCCTTACTGCCCCCCGGCGTCGTGGCGCTCCGGACGGTCCCCACTGCCCGCCCAAGTACCTGTCACAGTGCCACGACCTCTGGGGGCAGAGCTTCGCTCGGGGACGAGCGCGGCCTTGAAGAACGCAAGGACGTGGTCGCGGCGCTGAGCGAGCGCTCGCGGATCGAGCGGGTCGATGTCGAGCAGGCCCTCGAGGAACGGGGCATCGCTGAAGTAGCTGAGCAGTGCGCCGTAGCCGGTCAGCAGCAACTGTTCGGCGTCCTGCTCCCTGAACGTCCCGGCTGCCATCTCGCCGTGGAAGTAGCTCGACGGCGCGGTCGAACATCGGACGCAGCACGGCGGCCAGATCGATGCCGAGATGGCCACCGCCGTCGATGGCCTCGCGGCGCACGAGCCGGACGTACGCCGGGTTGTGCACGAAGAAGTCGAAGCCGGCGAGCAGCACGAGCTCGACCTTCTCCCAACCCTGCTTCGTCGACACGACGGCGGCGTCGAGGCGGCGAAACCAGTCGGACAGCAGTCGCTCGAACACCTCGCCGTAGAGCGCCTCCTTCGACGGGAAGTGATGCAGCAGACTCGGCCGGCGGATGCCGACGCCGGCGGCGATGTCGTTCAGCGACGTGCCCTCGTACCCCGCCGAGGCGAAGCAGATCACGGCCTCGTCGAGGATCGTCTCACGGGTCGACCGCACGGGCCCCTGCGGAATCCGACGTCTCGACACGCGGGTCAGGGGGCACTCCGACGATCGTACCGCGTCATCAGGTCTCCCCTACCTACTGGTAGGTAGAGACGCTACTCTGACGCGGATGCGAATCGTGCTCCTCGGCCTCGTCCTCGGCGTCGCGGCATCGCTCGTCGCCAACATGGCGACCACCGTCTACCTGCACCGTGCGCTCGCCCATCGTGCGCTCGTGATGCAGGGCTCCGGCGACGCACGCCTTCCGCTTCGTGATCTGGGTGACCACCGGCATCCGGCCGCGGCAGTGGGTGGCCGTGCACCGCAAGCACCACGCGTTCACCGACGTCGAGGGCGACCCGCACTCGCCGGTCCTCAACGGCTGGGTGAAGGTGCAGATGCTGAACGTCGCGATGTACCGGCGGGAGGCGAACAACCCGCGCACGATCGAGCGCTACGCCAAGGATCTCCCGCCGACCCGCCTCGACCGGGTGCTCTACGACCACGCCCTGATCGGTCTCGCCATCGGCGTCGCGTCGCTGTGCCTGCTGTTCGGGTGGCAGATCGGGCTCGTCGCCGCGTTCGCCCACGTGAACATCTACCTCGGCGGCTCGGCTGCGGTGAACGCGATCGGGCACCACTTCGGCCGGCGCCCCTACGACAACAACGCCGGCAACCTGCAATGGCTTGCGTTCGTGACCGCCGGCGAGGGCCTCCACAACAACCACCACGCCAAGCCGACGTCGGCGAAGTTGTCGCACCGCTGGTTCGAGATCGACCCGGGCTGGTGGCTGATCAAGACGCTCACGTGGGTGCGCCTCGCCAAACTCAGAGTGATGACATCAGCTGCCGCGGGCAAGGCCGGCGCGGCGTAGCCAAGGCGAGGGAGCGGAGGCACCCGCCGGAGCCCGCCTGCTGGACGGGCCGGCTCGCCGGCGTCCAGCTGCAGTGCTTCAGCGCCGGCCGCAGGCCGGCTGCATCGGACTGTCGGAAGGCGCAGCCTTCCGCGAAGAACTCAACCGAGGGCGTCTTCGAGCAGTTGCCAGTTGATGAGGTGGTCGAGGAACGCGTCGACGTAACCCGGGCGGGCGTTGCGGTAGTCGATGTAGTAGGCGTGCTCCCAGACGTCGCACGTGAGCACGGCGTTCGAGCCGTGCTTCAGGGGCAGGTCGGCGTTGCTCGTGGCCGAGATCGCGAGCTTGCCGCCGTCGTACGTGAGCCACGCCCACCCCGAGCCGAACTGGCCCGTCGCCGCCGTCTTGAAATCCTCGCGGAACGTGTCGTAGCTGCCGAACGCCTCGTTGATCGCGTCGCCGGACGCGCCGGTCGGGGCGCCGCCACCGCCTGGGGCCATCGAGCTCCAGTACAGCGTGTGGTTCCACACCTGGGCGGCCTGGTTGAACAGCTTGCCCTCGGCCTTGACGATGATGTCCTCGAGGCTCGCGTTCTCGTCATCCGTCCCGGCGACCAGCGTGTTGAGCGTGTCGACGTACGCCTTGTGGTGCTTGCCGTAGTGGTACTCGAACGTCTCGGCGGACAGATACGGGGCGAGTGCATCGGTGGCGTAGGGCAGTTCGGGGAGTGAGAAAGCCATCGGAGTTCCTTTCACCGGGTTCCTGGGTGTCCACCTAGGCATATCGCTTTTCAACAGCAGGTGCTACTTCGACTGCCCAACAGCGAGTAGTAGGCGCGACCTAACTCGCGCCAGCCGGTACCCTCCCGCCTCATGCACATCGTGTCGGCCCTTTTTGTCGAGAACTTCGAGCTGCGCCAAGCGCCCGGACCGTCGACACGGATCGATCTCACCGGTGCGATGTTCTCGATGGCCGCCCCGTCGCCGGCGCCGCTCACGATCACTCCCCACCTCGTCGGCCTGATCTACTGCCCGCCGTCGCATTCTGGCCAGGGGGTGTTCGAGGTCGTGTTCCGGCGCAGCGACGATCCCGACGTACCCGTCACCGACGATGACCAGGTCGCCCGCAATGTGAGCCCGTTCACCGTCGAGCCAGGCAAGTTCACCTACCGGCTCGTACGTGGCGAGCTCGAGTTCTCCGACTACGGCCAGGTGTTCGCCCACTGCCGGATCGACCGCGGCCCGTGGCTCGTCGTTCCGTTCACGCTCCTGCCACCCGCGGCTGACTCGCATCGGCATCGAGGCTTGGCCGCGTCGGATGGCCGCCGGCGACGGTGCGCAGGCGGCGCCGGACGGCCGCGATCGATAGGGTCACGCGCGATGACAACGATGTCGACGCCGCTCTCCCCCGACCTCCAGCACCAGGCGATCGCGATGATCCGCGGGTTCGCCATGGACGCGCCATTGCACGCCAAGAGCGGGCACCAAGGCACGGCGATGGCCCTCGCTCCGCTCGCTCACGTGCTCTACAGCCGGGTGATAAGCCACAACCCGTCCGACCCGAACTGGCCGGACCGCGACCGCTTCGTTCTGTCCAACGGCCACGCGTCGATCCTCCAGTACTCGATGCTGTACCTGTGCGGGTACGGCCTCGAGCTCGAAGACCTGAAGGCGTTTCGCTCGTTCGGTTCGCTCACGCCGGGTCATCCCGAGGCCGGCCACACCGTCGGCATCGAGGCCACGACCGGTCCGCTCGGCCAGGGCTTCGCGAACGCCGTCGGCATGGCCGTCGCCGAGCGCTTCCTCCGCGATCGTTTCGGCCCGGCGCTCGTCGATCACCACATCTGGGCGATCGCCGGCGACGGCTGCCTGATGGAAGGGGTCAGCCACGAAGCCGCCTCGCTCGCCGGGCACCTCGGGCTCGGGCGGCTCAATGTCGTGTTCGACGACAACCGCGATCACGATCGACGGCCCGACCCAGCTCGCGCACGACGGACGACGTCGGTGAGCGGTTCGCGGCCTACGGCTGGCACGTCGAGTACCTCGGCGAGATCGCCGACGACTGCGACGCCCTCGAGGAAGCGCTGCTCGCCGCCAAGGCCGTCGAGGACCGGCCGAGCCTGCTCGTCCTGCGCTCGCACATCGGGTACCCGTCGCCGAAGTTCACCGACAACTACGAGGCCCACGGCAACCCGTTCAACGCCGAGGACGTCTCCGAGACGAAGGCCATCATCGGCATCCCGGACGAGCCGTTCTGGTCCCCGCCTGACGTGGTGGCCGCGTACCGCGAGCTCGCCGCCGAACGGTGCGCGGACGATCACGAACGGTGGCAGAAGGCACTCGAGGCGATCGAGCCGGCGGAGCGACACGCGTGGGATGCGGCATGGGCCGCGACCGGCATCGTCGGCTGGGACGGCGCGCTGCCGGCGTTCGAGCAGGGTGAGAACATCGCCACACGTCAGGCGATCGCCAAGGTGCTGGGGGTGTGCGTCGACTACTTCCCCGGGCTGATCTCCGGAGCGGCCGACCTGACCGGCAACACCGGCACCAAGCTGACGGACGCCACGGCCCAGACCGCCGAGACGCCCGGCGGGCGACAGACGTACTACGGCGTCCGCGAGCACGGCATGGGCGCGCTGATGGTCGGCATGGCACGTCACGGCGGCATCCTGCCGATCGGTGGCACGTTCTTCGTGTTCCTCGACTACATGCGCCCGTCCGTGCGCCTGGCCGCGCTGTCCGCTGCCAAGGTCGTTTTCGTGTTCAGTCACGACTCGGTCGGTGTCGGCGAGGACGGACCCACCCACCAGCCGGTCGAGCACATCGCCACCCTGCGGGCCATCCCGAACCTCCAGGTGATCCGGCCGGCCGACGCCAACGAAACGGTCACCGCATGGAAGGCGGCGGTGAGGCACGACGGGCCGACCGCGCTCGTGCTGTCGCGTCAGGGCATCCCAGTGTGCACCGACGGCTCAGCGGTCGAGCGCGGCGGCGGCGTCGTGCGCAGAGCAGACGGCGTTCCCGACGCTGGTCATCGTCGCGCACGGGCAGCGAGGTTGCCCTCGCGGTCTCGGCAGCCGAGCAGCTCGCCGGTGACGGCGTCGGCGCGCAGGTCGTCAGTCTCCCGAGCTGGGACCGGCTCGCCGCCCAGGACGCCGCGTTCCGCGAAACGCTCTTCCCTGCCGGCGTTCCGGTGCTGTCCGTCGAGGCGGCCACCACGTTCGGGTGGGCGCGGTTCGCCGACGACTCGGTCGGCATCGACCGCTTCGGCGCCAGCGCGCCGGGCGACGTCGTGCTCGACAGGCTCGGGATCAACGTCGCAAACGTCGTCGGAGCGCGCGAAAGCGCTCGTCGCACGGGGCTCGTAGCATTGGTGGTATGGATCTCTCGAACACCGATCGCCTCATCCGCCTGCACGAGGAGTTCGACCAGAGCCCCTGGCTCGACAACCTGCAGCGCGGCTACCTCACCTCTGGTCAGCTCGCTCGCGCTACGCGACGGCGGCATTCGCGGCCTGACGTCGAACCCGACGATCTTCCAGAAGGCGATCGGCGGCTCGGCCGACTACGACGACCAGTTCCGGGTGCTCGCCGCGGACGAGAACCCGACGCTCGACGACTACTGGGCGATGGTGCTCCAGGACATCAACGGAGCGTGCGACGTGTTCGACCCGCGTGTACGACTCGTCGGCCGGCGTCGACGGATACGCGAGCGTCGAGGTCGATCCGGGTCTCGCCAACGACGGCCCCGGCACCGAGGCGGCCGCCCGGGCACTGCACGAGCGGCTCGGTCGGCGCAACGTGATGGTGAAGATCCCGGCCACCGCGGCGGGCATCGCGCCGATCCGCCAAATGCTGGCAGAAGGGCGGAACATCAACGTCACGCTGATCTTCAGCCTCGATCGCTACCGAGAGGTGATGGAGGCGTACATCGAGGGGTTCGACGGCGTTCGCCGCCAGGGACGACGCCGACGTGAGCCGTGTCGCCAGCGTGGCCAGCTTCTTCATCTCCCGGGTCGACACCGAGGTCGACCGTCGCCTCGAGGCGATCGGAACCTCGGAGGCGCTGTCACTGCGCGGCAAGGCCGGCAGTGGCCCAGGGCAAGCTGGCGTACAAGCTGTTCCAGGAGACGTTCTCGGGCGAGCGCTGGGATGCCCTCGCCGCACTCGGCGCCCGTGTGCAGCGTCCGCTGTGGGCGAGCACCTCAACGAAGAACCCGGAGTACCCGGACACGCTGTACGTCGACAACCTCATCGGCCCGCACACCGTGAACACGCTGCCCGACTCGACGATCGAGGCGTTCGCAGAACACGGCACGCTCTCGCGCACCATCGACCACGATGTCGAGGCGGCCGATGTGGTGTGGTCGAGCCTCGCGGCCGTCGGTGTCGACATGGACGACGTGGCGGCGCAACTCGAACGCGAGGGCGTAGCCAGCTTCCAGAAGAGCTTCACCGACTCATCGACGCCCTCGACACCAAGGCCGCAGCGAGACTCCGACGCGACCGGAGTGAGCTCGAACCCTCGGAATCGGATGTTGCGGTTTCAACGAGAGCCGACATCTTCGAAGGTGTCGGGTTCTGTTCGCACGGCTCGACCCGTCGCCGATCGAGCCGGCACTCGCTCGGAACCGGGTTGCGCGGCGTGAGCGCAGCGCCCTTCGACCCTCAACGCATCATCGTGATCATGTCGTAGCCGCTCGCACCGTTGGGGGCGACGTCGGCGACCTCCTCGGTCTCGACCGCTCCGTTCCGTCCGTCGTGCGGGCCTCGACCGCGTGCTCGCCGGTTTCCACTTCGAGCTCGACGAGCCACTTGCGCCACGTGTCCTGCGAGGGCACGCCGCCCAGCTCGGCGCGCACCCATTCGCCGCCGTCGATGCGCACCTCCACGGCCGAGACGCCGCGGTGTATGGCCCAGGCCGAGCCGGCGATGGCCACGGTGCCGGCGTCGACGGTCTGGTCGTGGGCGGGGATCTCGATCCTCGTCATCGTCTTCATCGGCGCCTGCTGTGACCAGCCGCGAGGGACCCAGTAGGCCTCGGCGTCCTCCCAAGTCGTGAACTCCCACTCCACGACCCACTTCGTGGCCGACACGTAGCCGTACTCCCCTGGGACGACCATCCGCACCGGATAGCCGTGCTCGGCAGGGAGCGGTTCACCGTTCATCGCGATTGCGAGCAGCGCATTACGCCCGTCGTTGAGCGACGACACCGGCGTGCCGCAGGTCCAGCCGTCGACCGACGTGCTCAGGAGCTGGGTCGACCCGGGATCGACGCCGGCCTCGGCGATCAGGTCGGCGATCCGAACGCCCTGCCACAGCGCGTTCCCGACGTACGGCCCGCCAGTCGGGTTCGACACGCAGGACGAGCGTCGCGTAGCGCCTCGATCTGTTCACGGTCCAGGAGATCGTCGAACGACAACTCCAGCTCGTTGTCGACCATCCCGTGGATGCGCAGCTTCCAGTCGTCCTTCGACAGCTGCGGCACGACGAGCGCGGTGTCGATCCGGTAGAACTCGCCGTTGGGCGTCACGAACGGCGAGAGACCAGGCACTTCGAAATCGGTGTTCGGCGGCAGGGCAGCCGGACGGGCCGAGGCCTCCGGGAGGGCGAGGGCGGCGCGCTCGTTCCCGACGCTGTAGCGGCGCTGCAGAAGGCGCCCGGCTCCTCCGGCGATGACCGCGATCGACGCCGCGCCGGCGCCGCGGCGTGAGGAACTGCCGGCGATCGGTCGAACCGAACCCGGGGATGATCATCGGCGTGTAGCTCAGCGCCGGCTCCCCCGACGTGTCGCCGACCGTCGCCACGGCCGTCGACCGGTGCGACGACATCGCCGGGCTGGTGCCGCGCGGTGCGAGCCACCAGAGCACAGCCAGCGACACGATACCGCCGACGAGGATCGGGGCGATCTTGCCGAGCGTCGGGTCGGGCCTCGTCAGGACGGCGAAGACGCCGACGGCCGGAGATCAAGCCGCACCCGATCGACGCCGCGACGCGCCGCCCTTCCAGCATCAGCCCTCCGATCGCGATCCCGGCGAGGAACACGAGGAACAGGGTCGTGACGACGAGCACCACCTTGTCCGACGTGCCGAACGTCTCGACCGCCCAGTTCTTCAGCGGGAGCGGCACGAGGTCGATCACCTTCTGCCCGACGGCGACGACAGGCGAGCTCGACCCGCTGATCATTCCGACCAGCAGCTCGGCCACGGCGAGCCCCGCCGCCGGTCGCCACGACGCCGAGCACCACTCCAGTGAGTCGGCGTGACCAACCCCCGCCGAACGAGTCGGCGCCGTACGATCGGTCACCCATGGATACAGGTGTACCCGATCCGATGTCGTCTGTCGATGGCAGGGCGACCCCCCTCGACGCAGTCATCCAGGAGGCGATCAGCGGGCTCACCGACGTCACCGGGGCGCGCCTGGCCAGGGAGATGCTGGACACTGCGTTCGGACTCGTCGGCGACGCGCCGGCGACGCTCGACCTCAAGATCGCAGCCGCGGCGCTCGCCGAGATGCGCGAGGCGTTTGCGATGTTCGCCCCCTACCGCGACGTCCCCAAGGTCACCGTGTTCGGATCGGCCCGTACCCACACCAACGACCCGCTCTACTCGCAGGCGACGGAGATCGCGAGGCTGCTCGCCCGGCGCGGCTGGATGGTCGTGACCGGTGCCGGGCCGGGAATCATGCAGGCCGCGATGGAGGGAGCCGGCCGGGAACGGTCGATCGGCGTGTCGATCCGGTTGCCGTTCGAGCAGGGCGCCAACCCGGTCATCGCTGGCGACGAGAAGTCGGTGAGCATGAAGTACTTCTTCACCCGCAAGCTGATGCTCGTGAAGGAGTCGCGGGCGTTCGTGTGCCTCCCGGGCGGGTTCGGCACGCTCGACGAGACGTTCGAGCTGCTGACCCTCACACAGACGGGCAAGGGGCTGCCCGTGCCGATCATCTTCCTCGACGTGCCGAATGATGGTGATGGGCGCGGCTCGTTCTGGGGCGCGGTCGACCGAGCTGGTCCAGACCCAGCTGGTCCCCCGCAACCTGGTGTCGGCGATGGACACACACCTGTACTTCGTCACCGATTCGAGCGAGGAGGCGTGCCGGGAGATCGAGCGCTTCTACGCCAACTACGACTCGATCCGCTACGTCGGCAACCAGGCGATCATCCGCCTGCGCAACAAGCCGACGACCGAGCAGCTCGCCGAGTTGAACGAGCGGTTCGCGTCCCTCGTGGCCGACGGCCGGATCGAGACGTCGGCGCCGCTCGGCGTCGAAGTCCGCCAGGACGACCGGGTCGACCTGCCGCGCATCCGCTTCCAGTTCGCCAAGCACAAGTACGGCGACCTCCGCGCGATGATCGACACGCTGAACACATTCGCGATGCGATGAGCGATCCGCGCACTATTCGCGCGCTCGCCGACTGAGGCCGCGATGGGCGCGGTCGGTGTGCGGGCGGTCATCAGTCGAGGCCGTCGAGGAGCGCAGCAGCCTTCTCGACGGCGCGGCGGGCCTGGGTGATGACCTTGTCGGCGTCGGGGCGTTTCGTGGCGCCGTCCGCGACCGCATCGTGGAGCAGCCCTAACGACACGTCGTCGAGCTCGTCGGCGATGTCGCGCAGCCGGTCGGCGAGCAGCTGGTAGCGCCTCATGACGTGGCGACGCCTGCGGCTTCGGCGACGATGTCGACGGGGTGGCGGACGTCAAGCCCGGCGGTGCCGGGACCTCCAACGGCGAGATGCAGAGCGCATCCCGGATTGGCACTGGCCACGGTCGTCGCACCGGTTCGTCGGCGTGCTCGGTCGATCGCCGCCAGCTTGCGATCGCGAATCGACGAGGCCAGCTCCGGTTGCAGCACCGAGTACGCACCGCCGGCGCCACAACAGAGGCCGTCGTCGTCGAGCTCCACGATGTCGGCATAGCGACCGAGCACGGTGCGAACAGACTCGTGGGCCCGCTGCACATGGCGGAGATGGCACGGGTCCTGCACGATGATCGCCAGGCGGGTCGGGCCAGCGGGCGGCAGTGCGTCGACGCGCTCGGCGAACCACTCGTGCACGTCGCGCACGCGTGATGCGAAAGCGCTCGCTGCCTCGGTGCCGAGCAGGTGACCGTAATCCTTCATCGCCGCTCCGCAGCCGGCAGAGTTCACGAGCACCGGCGCCGCGCCGGGCATCGCGGCCATCGTCCGCTCGGCGAGCCGCTTCGCCTCAGCCCGCAAGCCGGCGTGCACGTGCAGGGCTCCGCAGCACGCCGCACCCGGCCCGGGCACCGCAAACGAGGCCCCGGTCGCCTCGATCAGCGTGGCGGTGTTCCGGTGCGTCGGGCGCATCCACGCGTCCATCACGCACCCCGTGAACAGCCACGAGTCCGGGATGCCGACCGAGCGGATCGGTGCCGTCACCGGCCCGCGCCGAACCGACAGCCTTGGTAATCCGAGCCGCTTCGGCACGAGATGGAGCCGTTGCGCGACCGCGAGCGCTGTGGACCCGGCGAGCAGCGCCCGGTGATGCCCGAGCACCCGGAACGCGAGCCGCTGCCAGCGCGGCGTGATCGAGTGCCGGCTCGCGAGCGCCGACTTCGTGCCTTCCATGAGATGGCCGAACGGCACGCCACTCGGGCACGCCGGCTCGCAACCCCGGCACTGCACGCAGGTCTCGACGTAGCGCACGAACGCCTCGTCGACGGGCGCGTCGCGCCACTGCACCGACCGCATCGCATCGATCCGGCCCCTGGGCGAGAGCCCCTCCTCGCCCGTGACCCTGAACGTCGGGCAATGCGGAAGGCACAGCCCGCAGCTCACGCACGCCGCCAGCTCGGTGTCGTCGAGATGCAACACGCTGCAACACTCTCATAGACGGCGATCTGCCTCAGCGGTACGCGCAAATAGGCTGGTGACGTGACTGCTGTCTCCGACATCGCGACGACCGTCAGGCGACTGCGCGAGGGCGCCCGGTCAGGCGTCATGCGGAACGAAGAGATGCGGCGGAGCCAGCTCGTCCAGCTGAAGCGGATGCTCGAGGAGAACGAGAACCAGCTCACCGACGCGCTGGCGAACGACCTCGGCAAGTCGCCGGTCGAGGGCTACCTGACGGAGATCGGTTTCACGATCGGCGAGGTCGACCACGCGCTCGACAACCTGAAGTCGTGGATGAAACCGACCAGGGTCAAGTTGCCGCTCACGTTCAAACCGGGTTCCGCCAAGATCGTGCCCCAGCCGCTGGGCATGGTGCTCATCATCGCCCCGTGGAACTACCCGCTCCAGCTGCTGCTCGGCCCGGCCGTCGGCGCCCTGGCCGCCGGGAACACGGTGATCGTCAAACCGTCCGAGCTGGCGCCGGCGACGTCGAAAGCGGTTGCCGAGCTCGTGCCTCAGTACCTCGATGAACGCATCGTGGCCGTCATCGAGGGCGCGGTCGACGAGACCACCACGTTGCTCGCCGAACCGTTCGATCACATCCTCTACACCGGCGGTGGCAACGTCGCCAAGATCGTGATGCGCGCCGCCGCCGAGCACCTGACGCCGGTGACGCTGGAGCTCGGCGGCAAGAGCCCGGCGATCGTTGCGGCCGACGCCGACATCGACGTGGCCGCCCGGCGAATCGCCTGGGGACGCTTCACGAATGCCGGCCAGACGTGCATCGCCCCCGACTATGTGCTCGTCGCCGCCGACGCGGAGGACCGGTTCCTCGGGTCACTCCTGCGGAGCGTGCACGACTTCTACGGCGAGAACCCGCAAGACGTCGCCCGACTACGGCCGCATCGTCAACGAGCGCCACTACGACCGGCTGGCCGGGCTGCTCGATGCCGGCGGATTCGAGGCCGTCGTCACCGGCGGCGTGGGCAATCGGGACGACCGGTACCTGGCGCCGACCGTGCTCGCCGGCGTCGATCCTGCGGCAGCGGTGATGCAGGACGAGATCTTCGGCCCGATCCTGCCGGTGATCGCCGTCAAGGACGTCGACGAGGCGGTCACGTTCGTCAACGACCGGCCGCACCCGCTTGCGCTGTACGTGTTCACGAAAGACCGACGGCATGGCGGATCGGGTCGTCGAGCGCACGTCGTCAGGCGGCGGTGTTGGTGAACCACGCCCTGCTCCACGCCGCGTCCCGGACCTGCCCTTCGGTGGAGTCGGCGCCAGCGGCACGGGCTCCTACCACGGCGAGCACGGCTTCAGCACGTTCTCGCACCGGCGCTCGGTGCTCGTCAAGCCGACGAAGCCGGATCCGAGCCTGATGTACCCGCCATACAAGCGCTGGAAGGAGCGGATCCTTCGGCGGGTGATGTGAGGGTCTCGTCGGGGGCGCTGACGGGTTCTATTCGCGGACATCACGTCGGTTGTTGCTCCTGAAGTGGGTACGCGACCCGACTGCCGACGAGTCTGGCCGCCGGTGCCGCAACAGAACCCGACATGTTCGGAGGATGTCGGGAAACGTTGCGGTATTCGCAACAGAACCCGACATCTTCCGAGGTTGTCGGCTGTCGTTGCGGTCGCGGGCACCCGCGGGTGGCGACCCGTTGCGAGAGCCAGCGATCGACCACTTCAAGAGCCGGCCGACGTGAGGTCGCGTGGCCCGGACCCGTAGCCGATCATTCGCAACCGCGCTAGACTCGAACGCGTGTTCTGGCAAGGGACGCTGTTCGGGACCGAGAACGCTCCGCACGTCGACGGGACGTTCGCTGCGCTGGAACGGATCGCCCTCGACTCGACATCGTGGCTCGATATCGCTCCTGGGTGGTTGACCGGAGCCGACCACGTCTTCGACGCCTTGGCCGCGGGGATGGAATGGCACCAGCGCATCGTCACGATGTACGAGCGCACGCTGCCGGAGCCCCGGCTGACGTCGTGGTGGCGGGAGGGGTCCGACGAGCCGGGACCGCTCCCGATCGTCGACGGCGCGCGCCAAGTGCTCGGCGCCCGCTACGAGTGCCGCTTCGACTCGATCGGCTACAACTGGTACCGCACGGGCGAGGACTCGGTCGCCTGGCACAGCGACCGTTTCGCCAGGACCGTCGTGAACCCGACGATCGCGATCGTCAGCGTCGGCGAGCCCCGCCCGTTCCGCCTCCGGCCGAGGTCCGGTGGCCGCAGCCGCTCGTTCGACATCGGCCACGGCGACCTGCTCGTCATGGGTGGCGCCTGCCAGCACGATTGGCAGCACTCCGTCCCCAAGGTGTCGCGACCCGTCGGCCCACGTATCTCGATCACATTTCGCCACGATGCCGACTACCGCCCGCGAGCCCGTCACGACATCGTCCACACGGGTGCCTCGGCATCGCCGCGCCAGTAGCGCAGGCGGCGCTCGGCTTCGGCGGCCGCGACGGAGTTGGTGCGGCCCGCCCTCACCCGCATCAGCGTGGCGGCCACGAGGCGCAGGATCGTCAGCGATCGGGTCACCGGATCCCGCGACAGGTCCTCGCCGTAGCCCACGGACGAACTCCGCGTACCACTCGGGACGCGAACCCCAGCGCTGCGACCATCGAGCACAGCGGGGCGTGGTCCCAGCCAGGCGGTCCGAGGCAGAGCAGGTCCCAGTCGATGATCACCGGCCCCTCGGGACCAGCGATCACGTTGTTCGGGTGGACGTCGCCGTGGCACAGCACCCAACGCTCGGGTCCGCCGGACTGCTCGACCCAGCCGCGATTCTCGTCGACGGCCCGCCGAATCCCGTCGCCGTGCGCCGTCGTCGATCTCGGGCCCGACGTCCGTGAGCAGCTCGTCGAACCGCCACCACGGATACGACGTGCACAGTGGCACCGGGTAGCCCGCTGGCACGTCGGCCGACGGACAGGACCGCGCACGAGCCGGACCATCGCGCCGATCGCGAACCAGTCGGCATCCTCGTCAGCCGGCTCGACGTAGTCCCACCCCGTCGCCGCGAGACCGGTCTCGGGATCGTGCTCGACGAGCCGGCCGGCCGCCGGGAGCGCCGACTCGCACACCGCTGGCGGTCAGCGCGGCGGCCAGCTGCGTACGCGCTCACCGGCGGGCCGTTGAGATGTGATACGCGCAACACGAGCGTCACCGCACCGGAAGATCGCGTTCATGCCGAGGTTCAGGAGCGCCGGCGGGGCCAGGTCGTGAGCGGCCGCGACCGCGCACCGCAAAGCGTCTCGCGGCCGCCAGATCGCCAGGAGGCCGGTCGACGAACGGGCGCTCAGCGAGCATCGAGCACGTCGACGCCCGGATTGAGCCGGCCGGTCGGGTCGAAGTTGTGCTTGATCCGGCGGTGCAGCTCCCGGACCTCGTCGCTCACCAACGGGTGCGGTGCCGGCTCGGCGTGGTGCACGACGCCGACGCCGATCTCGGCGACGAACGTCCCGCTGAGGTTCACCAGCGACGCGGGCGGCAACGACCACCGGCCGCCGGTCGGCAGCTCGGGCGGACCGCTGACGGGCGTGAGCCGATGTGCGGTGGCCGCCGCGGTCACGTCTCGCTCGTCGCCTTCGAGGAGCACCCAGGTCGTGTCGCCGTCCCACAGCACCGACGTCGGCCGGTACAGCGCGGCCAGTGTCGCGATCGGATCGGCGCTCGTCGTGAACCACTGCTCGAACCGGGCTCGCGGGCGGGTCCGCAGAATCACCTCGCCGAAGAATCCGAGCGTGCCGCAGGACCCGACCAGCAACCGGCACAGGTCGAAGCCGCTGACGTTCTTCACCGTCGGCCCGCCCGCCTTGACGACGTCGCCCGCTGCCGACACGTAGCGCGCCTGGAGCAGGGTGTCGCGGACCGGTCCGTAGCCCGAGCCGCCGCACGCCGCTGCGGCCGACGGCGAGCGCCCCGCCCACCGTGCCGTGCGGGCGGGATCGCGACGCACTGGCCGTAGCCGACGAGCGCGTCGTCGAGCTCGGCGACGGGCGTGCCCGCGCCGCAGCACGCCGTCATCTCGTCGGCCCGCAGCCAGTCGATCCCGCCGGGCGCCCTGACCGTTCGGACCCCGGCGCACCGGCCCACCGCGGCTCGCCGCTCCCGGCGATCGTCACCGGCTCGGTCGGTTCCGACCTCCTCGGCGAACTCGGCGAGATCCATGGCTACGTCGCACCACGGGCCGAATGCGTCAGATCCAGGCGCCCGCCGGCACGGCCTGGACGTCGGCGCAGCGTCGCCGGGCTCGGCAGCACCTTGCCCGGGTTCGACAGTCCGACGGGATCGAACGCGCCACGCAGCGCCGCCTGGGCAGCGAGGTCGGCCGGGCCGAACATCAGCGGCATCAGGTCGCGCTTCTCGAGGCCGATGCCGTGCTCACCGCTCAGCACCCCGCCGGCCGCGACAGAAGCGGCGACGATCTCCTCGCCGGCCGCGTGGACGCGCTCCATCACCCCGGGCTCGCGCTGGCGTCGAACAGCAGCAACGGATGGAGGTTGCCGTCGCCGGCGTGGAACACGTTGAGCACCTGCAGGTCGTGGCGGGCGGCGATCTCGTACACCTGAGCGAGCACGGCCGGCAGCTCGCGCCGCGGCACCACGGTGTCGTGCAGGTAGTAGTTCGGCTTGATCCGCGCGATCGCCCCGAACGCCGACTTCCGACCCTTCCACAGCAGCGCCCGCTCCGCTTCGTCGGCGGCGATCCGCACGTCCCGAACTCCCCGGCTCTCGGCGATCCCGACGATCGACGTCGGTGTCGGACTCGACCCGGCTGGACTCGCCGACCACCTCGACGAGCAGCGCGGCCGCCGCGTCCACCGGCAAGCCCGGCGTGGATGTACGCCTCGACCGCCTGCAGGCACAGCTGGTCCATCATCTCCAGCGCCGCCGGCACGATGCCGGCGGCGATGATGCCGCTCACCGTCGCCGCTCCGTCCTCGACGCTGTCGAAGTCGAGCAGCATCGTGCGCACCGCCGGCGGGTTCTGGGTGAGCCGGACGCAGATCGCCGTGGCGATGCCGCACATCCCCTCGCTGCCGACGAACGCGCCGCGAAGGTCGTAGCCGCCGGTTCGGGATCCTCGCCGCCGAGCACCGCGACGTTGCCGTCCGGCAGCACCACCTCGACCGCGAGGATGTGGCTCGACGTGACGCCTTCGGCGAGGCAGTGCGGACCGCCCGAGTTGTTGGCGACGTTGCCGCCGATCGTGCACGTCTGCTGGCTGCTCGGGTCGGGGGCGAAGTGCAGCCCGAACGGTCGGCGACGTGGCGCGACAGGTCGAGGTTGAGCACCCCCGGCTCGACCCACGCCTGCCGGGCCGTCGACGTCGACGGACAGGACCCGGTTCATCTTCGAGATCGCGATGACCACCGCGCCGTCGAGCGGCACCGCCCCCCCGGCCAGTCCGGTTCCGGAACCGCGGGCGACGAACGGCACGCCGTGCCGGACCGCGGTCGCACGCAGTGCGCGACCTCGGCGGTCGACACCGGAAAGCACACGACCGCGGCGACGCCTTCCATGTGACCGGCGTCGCGCCGGTACAGCGACAGGTCGGCGGCGCCGTCACGGACCCGGTCGGGCGCGAGGCCCGCCCGCAGGTCGGCGACGAGGCTCGGCATCAGCGTCGCCGGCATCAGCGCTTGCGGTCGCGCTGGCGCATCACGATGACGCGTCCGACTCGACCAGCCTCGCCGTCGACCAAGAGCTGGTCGCCGTCGGCGAGGTGGTCGCCGAGGCGCACCAGGTGCCGTCGCGCTCTGCCTTGCAGCTCGTGCTCGCGACGGCGGGCGGCGGTGACACGCCCTCCTTGGACCGCGTCGATGACGCGGTGCAGCCCCGGCTCGAGCGCGCTCGTCGCCGAGTTGGCGACGTTGGTCGGCGCGAGCTTGTTGGCGGCGCGCGCTGACCTTCGTTTGGCGTACCCGGCCCCGGCGGCCCCGGCGGCGACACCGCCGACGAACCAGGCAGCCCTGCGCATCACGCCCCCCTCCGCATCCGCTTGACGGCCCGCGACGTGCCGGTGGCGATCCCGGCGGCCTTGATCATCGGCGTCGAGAACGCCGTCCGCGCGACTCGGTTGCGACCTGCCGACCGCATCGCTGATCGCCTCGGCCGAGCCGAGCACTCGGTCGAAGCGCTCGAGATCGGCTCGGGCCGTCGACATCGCGGCCTCTCGCGTCGTCGTGCCGAAGTCGCGCGAGCAGCGGCGGTCTCCCGGCGCATCGCCGCGACGTCGTCGACGCAGGTCAGCCAGCGTGTCGAGCACCCGCACCAGCATGACGGCGAGCGCGGCGAACGCGAGCGCGCACAGCACCGCGCCGACGACGAGGGCCAGCTCACCGGCGGTCACGCGTCGGACTCCGTTGTTGCCCTGCGACGTCGCATCTCGTCCGTGACCTCCTGTTCGTGCCCGTGGGCACTCGGCTGGTACCACGGTCGCCCGACGAGTTCGTCGGGCAGATACTGCTGAGCGACCCAGCCGCCCTCGTGAGTCATGAGGGTACTCGTAGCCCGGCACCGTGGCCCAGCACCTTGGCGCCCTGGTAGTGCGCGTCGCGGAGGTGCGCCGGCACCTCGCCGAGCGCGCCGGCGGCGACGTCGGCCGCGGGCGTTCCAGATCGCCACGCGCTGGCGTTGCTCTTGGGCGCGGTGGCCAGGTGGATCGCCGCCTGCGACAGGTTGAGCTGCGCCTCCGGCAGCCCGACGAACTCGACCGCGTGGGCCGCGGCGACGGCGACGAGCAGCGCCTGCGGATCGGCCATGCCGACGTCCTCGCTGGCGAAGATCGACCATCCGCCGGGCGATGAAGCGGGCGTCCTCACCCGCTTCGAGCATCCGGGCCAGCCAGTACGACCGCGGCGTCCGGGTCGGAGCCGCGCATCGACTTGATGAACGCGCTGATCACGTCGTAGTGGTCGTCGCGGCCGTAGCGCACGGCGCTGGTGCGACGAGCGCCGCCTCGGCGTGCTCGATCGTCGACCGGGCCGGGATGGGCCAGCGCGCGCGGCGACCTCGAGCGACGTCAGCACCTGGCGTCCGTCGCCGCCGGCCCGCTCGACGAGCAGCGTCGATCGCCTCGTCGGCCGCCGTCGTGCCGAGCGCCTCGAGCCCGCGCTCGGCCAGCGTGCGCAGGCTGGCCGCGGTCGAGCGGCTCGAGCCGGAACAGCGTCGACCGGCTGCGCAGCGGCGGGTTGACCTCGAAGAACGGGTTCTCGGTCGTCGCCCCGATGAGCGTGAGCGTGCCGTCCTCGACGGCCGGCAGCAGGGCGTCCTGCTGCGCCTTGTTGAACCGGTGGATCTCGTCGAGGAACAGGATCGTGCCCTGGCCCTGCTCGCCGAGGCGGTGCCGCGCCCGCTCGATCACCTCGCGCACGTCCTTGACGCCGGCGGTGACGGCCGACATCTGCTCGAACGCCTTCGACGTGCGTGCCGGCGACCGCCAGCGCGAGCGTCGTCTTGCCGGTGCCCGGCGGCCCCCAGAAGATCACCGAGGACAGGCGTCGGTCTCGACCAGCCGGCGCAACGGCCTGCCGGGTCCGACCAGGTGCTCCTGGCCGACGACGTCGTCGATCGTGCGCGGCCGCAGTCGCGCGGCGAGCGGTGCCTGCCGCGCCAGTCGCTCCGCGGCGGCGCCGCTGAAGAGATCGTCCGGCATCGCTCAACCGGCCTCGGGCGAACCGAGCACCCGCCGTACGCCTGCGCGCCGGAAGCCGACGACGTGGTCGATCAGCCAGGCTCGCTCGACCCATTGCCAGGCCGTGAACTCGCTGCCGTCGGGCTGCCGGCTCGATGTCGTCGTCCGCGACCCGGAACTGAACCAGCGCTGGACCTGGCCGATCCCCTTGCGGCCGGCGGCGACCTCGGTCGGCCACTCGTAGGCGCACCCAGTCCGGGTGCTCGCCGACCAGCGTCACGTCGTCCGCGGTCAGTCCGGTCTCCTCCTTGAACTCCCGCCACACGCTGTCGATCGGCTCCTCGCCGACCTCGATCCCGCCCTGCGGGAGCTGCCAGCTTCCGGGCGCGTCGGCGCGCTCGAACGCGAGGACCGCGCCGTCCGATCGCTCGACGACGGCCACCACGCCGGCCCGGAAGTGTCGACTTCGCCACCGCCGGCAGGCTACGGTGGCTCGGGTGCGATCAGCGGCCGAGCGCGCGGAGGCGGGCCGCGGCGTCGACGAAGTCGGGGTCCTCGCGGGACCACGGCTCGAACCATCGGGTGGCGTCCATCGTGTCGCCGGCGCGGTCGTGCAGGTCGCCGAGCACGTACCACTGGCGGAGGTGGTAGTCGCGCACCCGCTTGGGCGGCTGCCGCGACGTTCGCCATCGTGCGCAGCGCGCCGTGAGATCGCCTCGATCGGCGTGGGCGCCGGCGGCGACGATGCGCGCCTCAGCCATCACGTCGTGGCTCGGTGAGATCTCGCGGACCTCCGTCCACAGCGCTCGACCTCGGCCCAGCGGCGCAGCGCCCGGTAGCTGTCCGCCAGCACCGGGAGCAGATCGACCCGCGGTGCGAGCGCCTGCGCCGCTTCCAGCTCCCTGACCGCGTCGCGCCATCGCCCGAGCCGGTAGGCGACGAGGCCGGCGATCTCGTGCACCGCGGCCACGCCCGGCATCTCCTTCACGAGCGGGGCGATCAGGCGCCGGGCCTCGTCGAGACGGTCACGGTCGAGCGCCGCTTGGGCTTCGGCGAGGCGCTCGACGAGGCGGTCGCCATGCCGCCGGTCGGCCGAAGTGCTCCGCACTTCGGCGGCGATCGACGGGTCGAGCGGCTTGCGTCTCGCGACGGCGGCGGGGCGTCGTACCCGCCCTGGCTGCGGCGCCGGCCGCCTCGTGGCGGACGTCCGCGGACCCCTCGTCGATCCAGCGTCGAGCGTCCGCGCTTCGATCTTGGCTCGCTCGGCGTCGGGTCGCGCTCTCGTCGCGGGGGCCGGCTCGCCGCGACCACCGCCGCGCGGCGCTGCGCCGCCGTCAGCGGTTTCGGTTGACGACGTTCGGGGCGACGGCCACGGGCCGGCGGTCGGCTGGATTCAGGCCGCTGCTCCCCGGAGCCGCGACCGCCGCGGGTCGCACGAGGGCCACGCGTGGGGCCGGATCGCTGCGGTCCGCGGGCACCCTGACCGCCGCCACGGCGCGGCGGACGAGCAGGTCGGCCGTCGGACATGACGACGATGCTACGGCGCTCGGCGCGGTCCAGTTCGCATGTCGGTTGACAACCCCGCCTGATTCGACTCGCTCGACCGCAGACACCGGGCCGCGTGATTGACTCATGGACATGGGTCGCCGCAGCCGGTCAGTCATCCAGAGTCGACTCGCTCGCTCCGGTGTAGTCGCTGCTCCGCCACGTCGCTCAGGGCTCAAGTCCGATGCCGAGATCGCCGTGATGCGCGAGGCCGGACGTGTCGTCGCCGAGGCGCTCGACACGATCCGGCGGTTGGCCGGCGTCGGCTCGACGCTGCGCGAGCTGGACGAGCTCGCCGAAGGAGTGATCCGTGACCGCGGCGGTGAGCCGTTGTTCAAGAACTACCACCCGCGGTGGTCGCCGACGCCGTTCCCGGGGACGATCTGCGCCAGCGTGAACGACGTCGTCGTCCACGGCATCCCCGGCTCTCAGCCGCTCGATGGTGGTGACCTCGTGAGCATCGACTGCGGAGCGCGCATCGACGGCTGGTGCGGCGATGCCGCCATCAGCTTCGTGGTCGGGGAGGCCGACCCGGACGACCTGACCCTCATCGACACCACCGAGCGGGCCCTCGCCGCGGGCATCGCCGCTGCTCAACCAGGTCGTTGGATGGGCGACGTTGCCCACGCGATCGGGCGGTCGCGCGTGTCGCCGGCTATGGGCTCCTCGCCAATCACGGCGGCCACGGCATCGGCCGTGCGATGCACGAGTCGCCGTCCGTGCCGAACGAGGGCGAGGTCCGGACCGGGATGCGGCTCCAGCCCGGCCTGGTGATCGCGCTCGAGCCGATGCTCATCGCCGGCGGCGGGGACGACTACGGCGTCGACCCCGACGGCTGGACCATCCGCACCGCCGACGGCACCCGCGCCGCCCACGCCGAGCACACCATCGCGGTCACCGCCGACGGCCGGCATCCTGACGTTGCTGTAGGCCGGAACGCGAAGGAGCGCCCCCGGTCTGCCGGGGGCGCTCACTTCGATCGAAATCCGGCGGCGTCCTACTCTCCCAGGGGGTCAACCCCCAAGTACCATCGGCGCTGACAGGCTTAACTTCCGTGTTCGGGATGGGAACGGGTGTGACCCTGTCGCTATGGCCACCGAAATCAGTTGTCAATGAGGTGGTCGACCCACCGAGGACTCCAGAGCAAGCACGAGCGTTCAATCCAAGCCCTCGGCCGATTAGTACCGGTCGGCTGAACACATTGCTGTGATTACACCTCCGGCCTATCAACGTGATGGTCTCGTCACGGGCCTTACTGCGTTAACCGCATGGGAATGCTCATCTTAGAACGGGTTTCCCACTTAGATGCTTTCAGCGGTTATCCCTTCCGTAGGTGGCTAATCTGCCGTGCCCTTGGCAGGACAACAGACACACCAGAGCTACGTCCGTCCCGGTCCTCTCGTACTAGGGACAGCCTTCTTCAACATTCCTTCGGCTGCGGAGGATAGAGACCGAACTGTCTCACGACGTTCTGAACCCAGCTCGCGTACCGCTTTAATGGGCGAACAGCCCAACCCTTGGGACCTGCTTCAGCCCCAGGATGCGATGAGCCGACATCGAGGTGCCAAACCTTCCCGTCGATATGGACTCTTGGGGAAGATTAGCCTGTTATCCCCGGGGTACCTTTTATCCGTTGAGCGACCACGCTTCCACACGCGATGGCCGGGTCACTATGCCCTGCTTTCGCACCTGCTTGACTTGTAGGTCTCGCAGTCAAGCTCCCTTGTGTCATTGCACTCGACGGCTGATTGCCAACCAGCCTGAGGGAACCTTTGGGCGCCTCCGTTACATTTTAGGAGGCGACCGCCCCAGTCAAACTACCCGCCTGGCGCTGTTCCTGATCCGGATCACGGACCGAGGTTAGAGCTCCAACATACACAGGGTGGTATTTCAACGATGACTCCACACTGGCTGGCGCCAATGCTTCCAAGTCTCCCACCTATCCTACACAATGCAGGTCAAAACTCAACACCAAGTTATAGTAAAGGTCCACGGGGTCTTTTCGTCCTTCCGCAGCTAACGAGCATCTTTACTCGTACTTCAATTTCGCCGGGTCTATGGTTGAGACAGTGGGGAAGTCGTTACGCCATTCGTGCAGGTCAGAACTTACCTGACAAGGAATTTCGCTCTAGTAGCTCCGTATGTCGCCATACGGCTAGGACCATATCTTCATCTCAGTGTCGAGCTGAGATGGCTGGCGTATGGCCTCTGAGGATTCCAGATACCGAGACCGCTGCTTGCGGTTCATCGCTTCCGTGATGGAGGCGATGAGCGCTAGGCCCTCCTCCTCGAGGTGCGCTCCCGCCTGCATCAGCTGCAGTACGATGAGCGAACCTCTCGAAGTCCTGCCGCTTCGCGGTTCTCAATGGATGTTCTTCGAAGAACGGCACCACCGACGTCACCAGCTCCTCCCTCCGCTTCACGCTGAAGCGCAGCAACGAGGTGCGATGGTTGTCGGTCGATGCTGCTCACGATCCACGCCGCACCCGAACACCTCACCGAGGAATTCGAGCGCTGCTCGCGACGACGCAGCTTGCGTCACGGCGAACTCGTGCTGGACCTGCCAGCCGAGCGCACACCTGGGTTGCGCACCACCGAGATCGAGAAGCATCCCTCGCCGTCGACAAAGCCGACGATCCACTCCTCAGCACCTGGCCTTTCCTGCTGATTGTCCGCACCGGATGGATTTTCACTGCTCACGACGCCGTCATACCACCAGGGTGTGACAGACGTTGCGAACGAGTACCACCGGATACTCGGGGTTTCCAGCATATAGCCAGCTGCTCTTCGACACGTCGCCGTGTCGAGGGGCAACACCCTGCTGCACGCAGGGCTTACCTTAGGACGGTTATAGTTACCGCCGCCATTCACTGGGGCTTAGGTTCATAGCTTCGCCTTGCGGCTAACCATTCCCCGTGACCTTCCAGCATTGGGCAGGCGTCACAGCGTATACAGCGCCTTGCGGCTTCGCACGCTGCTGTGTTTTTGGTAAACAGTCGCTACCCCCTGGTCTGTGCCACCCCCGCCAGCTCGGACCGTAAAGGTCGTCACCAGTAGGGGTCCTCCTTCTTCCGAAGTTACGGAGGTAATTTGCCGAGTTCCTTAACCATAGTTCTCCCGATCGCCTTAGTATTCTCTACCCGCCCACCTGTGTCGGTTTGGGGTACGGGCACCGTGCCAACTCACTGCTGGGCTTTTCTTGGCAGCATGGAATCAGTGGATTCGCCAAATGAGGCTCGGTATCACGTCTCAGAGTTACGGCCCCAACTCTCATCGGGACCCTCCTACATGCTTACCCGGGGACAACCATCGCCCCGGCATCACCTATCCTCCTGCGTCCCCCGTCAGCTACCCGCCAGCCGCTCGGTGAGATCGCTTCCCGAAGGAAACAGCCCCCACGTTGCAACTCTTGGGCCTGGCGCGGACATGGTGGTCACTGGAATATCAACCAGTTGTGCATCGGCTACGCCTTTCGGCCTCGTCTTAGCTCCCGACTCACCCTGGGGGGATTAGCCTTCCCCAGGAACCCTTGGGCTTTCGGCGGAGGGGTTTCTCACCCCTCTCTCGCTACTCATGCCTGCATTCTCACTCGATGAGCGCTCCACTCCGGTTCACACCGAGGCTTCGCAGCACTCTCGACGCTCCTCTACCACTCCTCCTTGCGGAGAAGTCCATAGCTTCGGCTCAGGACTTGAGCCCCGTTACATTGTCCGCGCAGGATCACTCGACCAGTGAGCTATTACGCACTCTTTCAAGGGTGGCTGCTTCTAAGCCAACCTCCTGGCTGTCTATGCAATCCCACATCGTTTTCCACTTAGTCCTGAATTAGGGGCCTTAGCTGATGATCTGGGCTGTTTCCCTTTCGACCAACGAAGCTCATCCCTCGTGGTCTCACTGCCGTGCTCTGGAGTACCGGCATTCGGAGTTTGGCTGGGGTTGGTAAGCTTGTAGGCCCCCGTACCCATCCAGTGCTCTACCTCCGGTACTGAACGCACGACGCTGCACCTAGATGCATTTCGAGGAGAACCAGCTATCGCCAAGTTTGATTAGCCTTTCACCCCTATCCACAGCTCATCCCCGCCATTTTCAACTGACGTGGGTTCGGTCCTCCACGGAGTCTTACCTCCGCTTCAACCTGGCCATGGATAGATCACTTGGCTTCGGGTCTACAGCATGCGACTCTACGCCCTATTCAGACTCGCTTTCGCTTCGGCTACCCCGCTCCGGGTTAACCTTGCCACATACCGTAACTCGCAGGCTCATTCTTCAAAAGGCACGCCATCGTGGCCACCCAAGGTGACGACACTCTGACTGCTTGTAAACCAACGGTTTCAGGTACTATTTCACTCCCCTCCCGGGGTACTTTTCACCTTTCCCTCACGGTACTGGTTCACTATCGGTCGCCAAGGAATACTTAGACTTACGGGGTGGTCCCCGCAGATTCACGCCAGTTTTCACGGTCCCGGCGTTACTTGGGATGATCGAAGCAGAGGTTGCGTATGTTTCGGATACGGGGCTGTTACCCACTCTGGCCGGACTTTCCTGATCCGTTCTCCTACGCAGCAACTTTGTAACTCTGTGATACCTCTGGTGCGGTATCCCTTCGAGTCCCACAACCCCCGAACAGCAACGCCACCAGGCTTGGCACTGTCCCGGTTTGGTCTCCTCCCATTTCGCTCGCCGCTACTCAGGGAATCGCGGTTGCTTTCCTTTCCTCAGGGTACTGAGATGTTTCAATTCCCCTGGTTCCCTCCGCCGGCCCTATGTGTTCAGACCGGGGTGACACTCCATGACGAGTGCCGGGTTTCCCCATTCGGACATCTGCGGATCGAGGCCTAGTAGACGGCTCCCCGCAGCTTTTCGCAGTCACTCACGTCCTTCATCGGTTCTTGGCGCCAAGGCATCCACCGTTGGCTCTTAGTAGCTTGGAAAGAACAAAATTAAATTCACGTGGACCGCAGTCCGACTAAAGATTAAGATGCTCGTGCTTGCTCTGCAGTTCTCAAGGTGCGACCGACTGTGGCGCAGCTGCGGAGTCCGTCGCGAGCGACGCTCGACGCAGTGGCGCCCGAGGCCGTTGGAGATCCAACTCCCTCAAAACGGAAGAGAAGACAGTAGTCGCCGGTGGCGTTCCAGCGAGGGAGGGACGAACCCTACGACCCCAAGGTCAGCTGCCGACGATCCACCAGTGCACCAACTGGGATGTCCAAACACCGGGTGACACAGATGGTCACCGACGATGTGGAATGGACTCCTTAGAAAGGAGGTGATCCAGCCGCACCTTCCGGTACGGCTACCTTGTTACGACTTCACCCCAATCACCGACCCCACCTTCGACGGCTCCCTCCCAAAAGGGTTGGGCCACCGGCTTCGGGTGTTGCCGACTTTCGTGGTGTGACGGGCGGTGTGTACAAGGCCCGGGAACGTATTCACCCCGGCGTGCTGATCCGGGATTACTAGCAACTCCGGCTTCATGGAGTCGAGTTGCAGACTCCAATCCGAACTGAGACCGGCTTTGTGGGATTCGCTCACCCTCACGGGATCGCAGCCCTCTGTACCGGCCATTGTAGCGTGTTTGCAGCCCTGGGCATAAGGGGCATGATGACTTGACTTCGTCCCCACCTTCCTCCGAGTTGACCCCGGCAGTCTCCTACGAGTCCCCGGCATAACCCGCTGGCAACATAGGATAAGGGTTGCGCTCGTTGCGGGACTTAACCCAACATCTCACGACACGAGCTGACGACAGCCATGCACCACCTGTGTAGGGCCCGTTAGGACACCCTATCTCTAGAGCTTTTCCCTACATGTCAAACCCAGGTAAGGTTCTTCGCGTAACATCGAATTAAGCAACACGCTCCGCTGCTTGTGCGGGCCCCCGTCAATTCCTTTGAGTTTTAGTCTTGCGACCGTACTCCCCAGGCGGGGCACTTAATGCGTTAGCGACGGCGCGGATCTCGTTGGTTGAGACCCACACCTAGTGCCCAACGTTTACGGCGTGGACTACCAGGGTATCTAATCCTGTTTGCTACCCACGCTTTCGCTCCTCAGCGTCAGTCACGGCCCAGAGCGGCGCCTTCGCCACTGGTGTTCCTCCTGATATCTGCGCATTTCACCGCTACACCAGGAATTCCCCGCTCCCCTACCGCACTCTAGTCACAGCAGTATCGGGTGGCGTCTCTGGGTTGAGCCCAGAGTTTTCACACCCGACTAACCGAACCGCCTACGAGCTCTTTACGCCCAATAAATCCGGACAACGCTTGGTGCCTACGTGTCACCGCGGCTGCTGGCACGTAGTTGGCCGCACCTTCTTCTACAGGTACCGTCATTTTCTTCCCTGCTGAAAGCGGTTTACAACCCTAGGGCCTTCTTCCCGCACGCGGCGTTGCTGCATCAGGCTTGCGCCCATTGTGCAAGATTCCCCACTGCTGCCTCCCGTAGGAGTCTGGGCCGTGTCTCAGTCCCAGTGTGGCTGATCATCCTCTCAGACCAGCTACCCGTCGAAGCCTTGGTGGGCCGTTACCCCGCCAACAAGCTGATAGGCCGCGAGGCCCTCCCAATCCGATAAATCTTTCGTTGGTTCACCATGCGATGTTCCAACGGCATCCGGTATTAGCAGGTGTTTCCACCTGTTATTCCAGAGACTGGGATAGGTTCCTCACGTGTTACGCACCCGTTCGCCACTAGGTATTCCTCATTCTTGCGAATGATTGGACCTCGTTCGACTTGCATGTGTTAAGCACGCCGCCAGCGTTCGTCCTGAGCCAGGATCAAACTCTCCGTCAAGAACCGGCCCGACCATCCACCGAAGTAGCTGGTCGAATCGATTTGTTGAGAGGTTTCGACACCTTCCGAAGGGGATACCTTCGTGCCGAGGTGCCGAATCCTGCCGGCCGGGTGATTAGCTCCGGCCTCTGACTCCCCGGAAACCCGGGTTCGTCCGTGTTGTGACCGGTTGGGAAACCGGCCACAGAATTGACAGACAGCGTCGCCTCCGGCCACTCCGAGGAGTGGCTCGTCGACCCGCTGCCCGCACTGGCGTTTCGTCTTCTCTTCCGTTTTCAAGGAGCCGGAGCTCGAAGGCACTCGCGTCGCCCTACGAACCCACGGGAGGGCGCTGGCGGACTCGGCGTTGGTGCCTTCTTGTGCCTCTGAGCTGGTGTAACCGGCCCGTGAGGCGAAGTGAAACGCTATCGACCGGCAACGACCGCGTCAACCTTCGTGCGAAGAAATCTCAACGAGGTGATACGTCGACTTGCCCTTGCGCAACAGGAGGAACCGGTCGTGCAGCGGCTTCACGTCGCTGACCAGGACATTCGCGTCGAGTTGGACGCCGTTGGCCCTGACGCCACGCTGCTCGAGCAGCCGGCGCGCCTCGCTCCGCGAGGACGCCAGACCGGTCGCGACGAGCACGTCGACCGGGTCGGCGAGGCGGTCCGAGCTCACCGTCGTCGTCGGCACCTCGCCGGCGATCGCCTCGATGGCGGCTTCCGACGCGGTCAACGGATCGTCCCCGAAGAGCACGCCGGCGGCCTCTCTGGCCACCTCCATCGCCGGCTTGCCGTGCACGATCGAGACGATCTCGTCGGCGAGTGCCCGCTGGGCTGTGCGCCGTTCCGGCGCCGTGGCGTGCGCCGCGAGGACGTCCCGCACGTCCCCGAGCGGCCGCAACGAGAGCATCGGCATGTGCTGGGCAACCTCGGCGTCGCTGAGGTTCACGAAGTGCTGGTGCAGCTGGTAAGGGCTGGTCTTGGCGGCGTCGAGCCACGTCCGCGCGCCGGCGGTCTTGCCGAGCTTCGACCCGTCGGGCGCGAGGAGCAGCGGCCAGGCGAGGGCGTGGACCTGGGCGCCGCGGGCGTCCGCCGGATCAGGTCGACCCCCGAGACGAGGTTGCCCCATTGGTCTGATCCCCGAGCTGGAGGTGGCAGTCGAGGTGGTCGTGCAGCCAGAGGTAGTCGTTCGCCTGGAGGAGCATGTAGCTGAACTCGGTGTACGAGATGCCGTGCTCGCTGGCGAGCCGGTTCTTGACGCTCTCGCGGGCGAGCATCTGATTGATCGTGACGAACTTGCCGACGTCGCGAAGGAAGTCGAGGTATGAGATCGGCGCGGTCCAGTCCCGGTTGTCCACGAGCTGGCCACGGCCATCGGACAGGTCGACGATGCGGCCGATCTGCTGCTTGATCGCGGCGACGTTGTGCGCCAGCGTCTCGCGAGTTGAGCAGGTTGCGCTCCTCCGACTTTCCACTTGGATCGCCGACCATCCCGGTGGCGCCGCCCGCAAGCGCGATCGGCCGGTGGCCGGCGTCCTGGAACCTTCGCAGCATCACCAAGCCGATGAGGTTGCCGACGTGGAGGCTGTCGGCCGTGGGATCGCACCCGTAGTACACGCCGATCGGACCTTCGGCGAGGCGGGCCGCGAGGGCCGCCTGATCGGTCGAGTCGTGAACGAGGCCACGACCGTTGAGATCGGCGAGGAGGTCCATAGCCCGATCATTATCACGGGGTCGGCGGCGATCCTGAACTACGTTCCCGCGATGGAGGATTCGCCGGGAGAGGGCAGCGCCGACCGGCGCAAGGCCGTGGCGGCGTGCCAGAAGATGTTCGCCGACTTCGCCAGGCAGACGGCCAAGGGCACGCCGCTGTATTCGCAGCTCGCCGCCGGTGTCGCCGCCAACCCCGATCTCGCCGGACTGCTGCTCGTCGCGCCGGTCCAGCAGCGGCTGCCGGTCCTCCTGTTCGCATGCGTGCACTCGCTGGTTCTCGATGAGCCGGACTCCGAGCTGGCGCGGTTCTACCCCAACCTCACCGGACGATCGGTGGCCACCACCGGCGACCCGGTCGTCGCGTTCGAGCGGTTCTGCGCTGCTCACCGCGGGGAGCTTGTCCAGCTCCTCGCGAGCAGGCACACCCAGACCAATGAGATCGGCCGGACCTCACTGCTGCTCCCGTGCCTTGCGTCGATCGAGGCCGAGACCGGGCCGCTCGCCCACGTCGACGTCGGGGCCAGTGCCGGGCTCAACCTGCTGATTCCGTACTACGACTTCGTGTATGAACCCGGCGGGTCGATCGAGACCGGGTCGGCCGTCCGGCTGACGTGCGGCACTCGCGGTGCCGTGCCGGTCCCGCCGCGCGTCCGACGATCGCCGCCGCTGCCGGCATCGACCGCTCCCCGATCGATGTCACCGACGCCCTGCAGGCCCGCTGGCTCGAGGCATGCGTGTGGCCGGACCAGGTCGAGCGCTTCGAGCGGCTGAGAGCGGCGATCGAGATCGCCATCGACGTGGGCGTCGAAGTCAGGCAGGGCGACGCCGTCGGTGATGTGGCCGGGGTGGTGGCCGACGTCGGCCGGTCCGGCCACCCGGTCGTCACCACGACCTGGGTGATGAACTACCTCTCGCCGGACGAGCGGAGCGGGTTCGTCGGCGAGCTCGATCGGATCGGCGCAGCGTCCGACCTCTCATTCGTGTATGCCGAGAGCCCGGCGCTCTGCCCCGAGCTGCCCGGGGTGCCGCCGTCGACCAGCGCCGACCAGCCGACCGCCGTGGTCGTCGTGAGGTGGCGGGGCGGGCGAAGGAACGCCGACCACGTCGCCGACGCCCACCCGCATGGCGCGTGGATGCACTGGTTCTCCGGGAATCGCGGCGAACTGCCTGCCGGAGCGATGCGATGAGCAATCCACGCGCTGACCGGCGTGGGGATGGCTCTCGCACGGCAGCTACGCCTGCGACGCGAGGAACGCTTCGTGGTCGACGCAGATGCGCTGCCAGACCGCAGTGACCGCGGTGGGCGCGAGGTGGGCGAGCGACATGCCGAAGACGTCCGCGAGGACCTCGCGCCACTCCCGCTCGGACGTCAGCTCCCGGGTGCCGTCCGGGTCGGCGCCGACTCGCGTGAGGACCTTGCCGCGCAGGGCGTCGACGCCGGTCGCGTCCCGGCGCTGCGCCGTGACGACCCGCACGAACCCGGACTCTGGCGATGTCGACAGGAACGTGTGTCGTTCCATCAGCTCTTCGATCTCGACCGGACCGGGGCGGTAGTCGAAGCCGCTGAACGAGCCGGCCGGGTGGTGGTCGAACCGCCAACCGCCGGGCTCTGCCGACGAGGGCCGGAGACGGAACGTGAACGGCCCCTGCACGACGTCGCCTTCGACGAGGGGGACCGGCTCGTACACGGCGTCGCCGAGGCCGGCGTCGACCATCCAGCCCCCGCCGTCACCGCCGCCATCGAGCCCGGTGACCGTCAGCGCGAGGTGGTTGCCGTTCGCCCCGGCGATCGGCTCCGGGTTGCTCGCGGTCGGGTTCGCCTGCACGCCCCCGAGGTGGCGGTGGACATCGAAGCCCAACCACTCGAGCAGCAGCGAGAGGCCGCCGTTGAGGTGATAGCAGTAGCCGCCGGCGCCGGTGCCGTTGACCATCCTGGTCGCCGACTCGAGCAGGTCGATCCCGCGGCGCTCACCGAGCGCGATCCACAACGTCTCGTACGGCACCCGTTCGACGTGGGCGCGGTGGATCGCGATCAGCGTCTCGACCGTCGGCGGTGGAACCTCCGCCAGTCCGAGGCGCGTGAGGTATGCATCGCGCACGGCGACGTCGACGGGGACCCCTGGCGTCAACTCGGCTCCAGCAGCGCCTTCACGTCCGCGGGCACCGCGCACGGCTGGTGCGTCCCTGGCGAGACGCTGACATACGTGAGCACGATCTCGACCCGCTCGCCACCATTGACGCTGCCCCGGACGACGACGTCGAAGCTCGTCCTCCCCCAACGCTCGACGGTGCAGTCGAGGTCGATCACGTCGCCGAACGTCGAGCCACCGCTCCAGGTCACGACCGCCTTCTTGACCATGAAGTCGAACGTCGCGTCGCCGTTGCCGCTGACGTACATCGCGTTGGGCGGCAGGGCGGCCTTGAACCACTCAGCGATCGCATGGTCGGCGTACGCCAGGTAGTGGGCGTTGAACACCACGCCCTGCATGTCGCACTCGCCGTAGCGCACCGCGATCGAAACCCGGAACGTCATCGCGTCGTCATCCTGACACCCGATCGCCGTCCCGGTGGATTGCGTTGCGGAACGCCGCCAGCTGGGCGCCGAGGGGCACCGGGCCGCCACCGCCCGGCGACGTGCGTCGCTGCACCGCCACACCATGGGCGACGAGCGCAGCCGCGTCGGGTCCCAGCCGCTCATCGGCCCGCACCAGATCGGAGAGCGGCGTCCCGGACGTCAAGTGCTCACGGACCACCTCGCCGACGATGGTGTGAGCGTCGCGGAATGGCGTGCCGGCGCGCACCAGCCACTCGGCGAGGTCCGTTGCGGAGTTCGTCTCTGCGTTGGCGGCAGCCTCCATGCGTTCGGGCACGAACGTCGCCGTTGCGATCATGCCCGACAGCCGCGACGAGGGCGAGCGACACCTGGTCGACCGAGTCGAAGAGCGGCTCCTTGTCTTCCTGCAGATCGCGGTTGTACGCGAGCGGCAGCCCCTTGAGGGTCGCCAGCAGTCCGGTGAGATTGCCGATGAGCCGACCCGACTTGCCCCTCGCGAGCTCGGCGATGTCGGGATTCTTCTTCTGCGGAAGCATCGAGGACCCGGTGGCGTAGCGATCGTCGAGGCGGGCGAACCCGAACTCCTCGCTCGTCCACAGCACCCACTCCTCGCCCAGCCTGGCGAGATGGACGCCGACGAGGGCGAGGTCGAACAGCGCCTCGGCGACGAAGTCGCGGTCGCTCACCGCGTCGAGCGAGTTGTCGAAGGGCCGGGCGAACCCGAGCTCGGCGCTGGTGAACGCCGGGTCGATCGGTAGTGACGTGCCCGCCAACGCCCCGGCCCCGAGCGGCGAGACGTCGAGGCGGTCGATGGTGGCGAGGAGCCGGTCGACGTCGCGGCCCAGCGCCCAGCCGTGGGCGAGGAGATGATGTGCGAGCAGCACTGGCTGGGCGCGCTGCAGGTGTGTGTAGCCAGGCAGCGCGGTCGTCTGGTCGGCCTCCGCCCTGTCGAGCAGCACCCGCTGCAGATCGACGACGCGAGCGGCGACGAGCCGCAGCTCGCGCTTGCACCACAGACGCAGGGCGGTGGCGACCTGGTCGTTCCGGCTGCGGGCGGTGTGCAACCTGGCCCCCGGCGGACCAGCCAGCTCGGTGACCCGCCGCTCGACCGCGGTGTGGATGTCCTCGTCGGAAGGCAGGAACTCGAACGCGCCAGATTCCATCTCGCGGTGGGTGGCGTCGAGCGCCGCGAGCACCGCGTCCCGCTCGGCTTCGGTCAACAGGCCGACGTGGGCGAGGCCCTTCACGTGGGCGCGGGAGCCGGCGATGTCGTCCTGCCACAACCGTCGGTCGAACGCGATCGAGGCCGTGTACGCCATGAGGGCGTCGGCTGGGCCCTCGGCGAACCGGCCGTGCCAGAGCGTCGAGCCGCGCTGCGCCTCGCCGGGCTCTGCCTCCTCATCGGCCGGCTCGATCGCCGAGACCGGACAGGGTCCGCAGTCGTGCGGCGAGCTCCTCGCCCTCGATCGTCGGCGCGGCGACGCACATGAGCGTGTCGTCTCCGGCGACGGTTCCGAGCAGTCCGTCGATGCCGCCGCGGTCGAGCGCCGAGGCGACGACATGGGCACACCCCGGCGGGGTGCGGAGCACGACGATGTTCCCCGACGAGGCCACATCGGCGACCCACTCACCGAGCACCCGGCGGAGCTGGTCGAACGGCGCGATGCGGTCGGTCTCGATCGCCGGCAGCGCGTACACGCTCTGGCCGCCCGACGCCCGGACCTTGATCACCCCGAGCTCGTCGAGGTCGCGCGACAACGTCGCCTGTGTCGTCCGCACCCCCTCGCGGGCGAGCAGGTGGAGGAGGTGCGGCTGGGTGCCGATCGCCTGCTGGCCGATCAGCCGGCCGATCACCTGCTGACGGTGCTGCTTGGCGGACATCAATGCACCCCGAGCAGGAACGCGAGCGCGCCGCGGGCCGCGTGCAGCCGGTTGTGGCCCTGCTGGAACACCCGGCTGCGCGGTCCGTCGATGACCTCGCTCGTGACTTCGAGACCGCGGTACGCCGGCAGGCAGTGCATGAACACGGCGTCCGGGGACGCACGACTCATCAGTTGGTCGTCGACGGTGAACCCCTCGAACGCTCGCACCCTGGCCGCCTTCTCGTCCTCCTGGCCCATCGACACCCAGGTGTCGGCGTGGACCGCATCAGCGCCGTTGACCGCCTCCTCGGCGCGCCAGGCGTGTTCGGCGGACGAAGCGCCGAGCATCGTGAAGCGCTCCAGCTCCTCGGTCGCCGGCTCGAACCCGGGCGGGCACGCAAACGCGAGATGGGCGCCGAGCAGCGCGCTGACCTCGCCGAGCGACCGGGCGACGTTGTTGTAGTCGCCCACCCACGCCACCTTGCGGCCGGTCAGCGGGCCGAACGCCTGCTCCATGGTGAGCGCGTCGGCGAACGCCTGCAGCGGATGGGAGTGATCGGAGAGCATGTTGACGATCGGCACATCGGCCACTGCAGCCATCCGGTCGAGCAGCGAGTGCTCGAAGACCCGCGCGGCGATGACCGAGTGGTAGCCCTGCATGATCCGCACGATGTCCTCGACCGGTTCGCGCGTGTCGATACCGATCTCGTCGCCGCTGGTGTAGACGGGGTGACCGCCGAGCTCGACCACCGCGATCTCCATCGAGTGCCGCGTGCGGGTCGACGGCTTCTCGAAGATCGAGCGCGACGCCCTGCGGTCCCCCGAGTGGCCGCCCGAGTGACGCCGGCTCACGCTGCGCGAGGTCGAGGATGCGCCGGACGTCGGCCGCCGAGAAGTCGGCGACATCGAGCAGGTGGGTCGGGCTTCACGCCGGACGCTCCTTCACTGAGCGTCGAGAACGGCGTCGACGATCGCGACGGCCTCGTCGATCTCGTCGTCACTGACCGTGAGCGGCGGCGCGAACCGCAGCGAGGTCGGGCCGACGGCGTTGGCGACGAGGCCTTGGTCGAGCAGCGACCGGTACACCGCCGGCGCGTCGTGCCCGGGAATCTCGGCGGCGAGCAGCAACCCCCGACCGCGGACCTCGCTGACTCCTGGCGATCTCGCGCAACCCGGTGCCGAGGCGCTCGCCCTGCTTCAGCGCCAGTGCCGGAGCATCGATCCGGCGCATCTCCGCCAGCACCGCGTTCACGGCCGCGGTGGCCAGGGCGGTGGCGCTGTAGGTACTGCCGTGGTCGCCGGGCTCGAACACCGTGGCCACGTCCTCGCGTGCCCAGCAGGCGCCGACGGGCATCCCGTTGCCGAGCGCCTTGGCGAGCATCACGACGTCGGGATTGACGCCGTCGTGCTCGAAGCCGAACCAGCGCCCGGTGCGCCCGAGGCCGGTCTGGATCTCGTCCACCATCAACAGCGCACCGGTCTCGTCGCACAGCTGCCTGATCGCGGCGAGGTAGCCGGATGGCGCCGGGCGGACACCGCCCTCACCCTGGATCGGCTCGATGAGCACAGCCGCCACGGATCCGTCGACCGCTGCCCGAAGGGCGTCGATGTCCCCGAACGCAACGTGGCGGAAGCCCTCTGGCATCGGTTGGAACGGTTCGTGCTTGGTCGGCTGACCGGTCGCCGCCAGGGCGGCGAGGGTCCGCCCGTGGAAGCTCCCCAGCGCGCTGACGACGGTGTGGCGCCCCCGGCCACCGAACTTGCGGGCCAGCTTGATCGCACATTCGACGGCTTCGGCGCCGGAATTGCAGAAGAACGTGCGGCCGCCGAGACCGGTGGCTTCGGCGAGCAGCTCGTTGATCGCGACGGCGGCGCTCACTGCCGGCGGGTTGGCGAAGAAGTTGCTGACGTGCAGCAGCTGTCGACGCCTGGGTCGAGATCGCCTCGGCCACCACCGGGTTGGCGTGACCGAGCGACGTGACGGCGATTCCGGACAGGAAGTCGAGGTATCGGTTGCCGTCGACATCCCACAGCTCGGTGCCGCTCCCGCGTACGAAGATGCGCTGCGGTGGCGGCGAACACCGGCATGAACGGCGAATCGTCGAGGCCGAGCTGCTCGAAGACGTGCACGCGCTCACGGTTCGGTACCGTTGCGGCCCTTGTCCATGACCATGGTGCCGATTCCCTCGTCGGTGAAGATCTCGAGGAGCAGGACGTGGGCGATTCGGCCGTCGAGGATGTGCGCCCGTCCGACGCCGTTGCGGACGGCGTGGATGCAGCTCGTCACCTTCGGGATCATCCCGCCGGCGATCGTGCCGTCGGCGACCAGGGTGTCCAGCTCGTCGGCAGTCGCCTGCCGGAGGAGGCTGGCGGGATCGTCGACGTCATGGCGCAATCCTTCGATGTCGGTCAGGTAGACGAGCTTCTCGGCGGCCAGCGCCTCGGCGATCACCCCGGCAACGGTGTCGGCGTTGATGTTGTACGCCTGGCCGTGCTCGTCGGTGCCGATCGTGGCGACGACCGGAATGAACTCGTCAGCCAGCAGGCCCTCGAGCACCGAGGGGTCGACCGCGCTCACGTCGCCGACGAAGCCGAGGTCGGCGTGGCGGGCGGTTGCCCGCAGCAGGCCGCCGTCGCCGCCGCTGACGCCGACCGCATAGTTGCCGTGCACGTTGATCGCGGCGACGAGCTGCGGGTTGACCTGGCCGACGAGCACCATGCGGGCGATGTCGACGGTCTCGGCATCGGTGACGCGGAGGCCGTCGCGGAACTCGACCGTCTTGCCGAGCCGCCCCATCAGCGCTGAGATCTGCGGTCCGCCGCCGTGAACGACGACGGGGCGCATCCCGACCAGCCGCATGAGCACGATGTCCTGGGCGAACACGCTCCAGCGCTTCGTGGTCTGACGTGCCGGCGATCGCGTTGCCGCCGTACTTGACGACGACCGTCTTGCCGGAGAACCGGCGGATGTACGGGAGCGCCTCGACCAACGTCGCCGCCCGTTCGTGGATGGTCGCATCTCTCGTGATCATCGCACCGGTCTCACGGCATGACCCCGACGCGCGGAGCCCGGCCGTCTCGTCGAGTCCGAGCGCGACGTTGGCGGCTTGCAGCGCCCCGCCGGAAGCCCCCTTGGTGAGGTTGTCGATCGCGCAAATCGCCACGACGTAGCCGGTGCGTTCGTCGACGCGGCACGGTGACGTGGGCCGAGTTCGAGCCGAGCGTTGCCTTCGTCGATGGTGAGCCGGCTGTGACGACCACGAACGGCTCGTCGGCGTAAGCGGTCCCGAAGTCGGTGAGCAACGAGTCGTTGGACACGTTCGCATTCCCGGCCGGCCGGGCATAGCAGGTCGCGAGGATCCCCCGGCTCATCGGCGCGAGGTGCGGCGTGAACAGCACTGTGCTCTTCTGCTCGGGGGCATCGAGGTTCTGCTCGATCTCGGGCGTGTGGCGATGGTTCAACAGGCCATACGCGGTGAAGTTCTCGTCGACGGTGCAGAACGCGTTCGCGGCCGTCGGCACGCGGCCGGCGCCGGAGACACCGCTCGCCGCGTCGACGATGATGCCCGTTCGCTCGATCAACCCAGCATCGAGCAGCGGTGCCAGTGCGAGCGTGGCGGCAGTGACGTAGCAGCCGGGGGTCGCGATCAGCGACGCGCCGGGAAGCTCCTTGCGCGTCCGCTCGGGCAGTCCGTAGACCGCGTTGGCCAGCAGGTCCGGCTGATCGTGCTCGAAGCCGTACCACCGCGGGTACAGCGACGCGTCCCGCAACCGGAATGCCGCCGACAGGTCGACGATGCACCCGACCGAGCCGGTCAACTCGGGCACCAGCGCCATCGACGTCTCGTGTGGGAGGCCGAGAAAGGCGACGTCGAGGCCGAGGTCGGCGACGCGGTCGACGTCGAACGGCTCGAACAGCAGACCGGGATACGACGCCGCCAGCGACGGGTACAGGTCGGCCGCTGCTCCCCCGGCGTTGCGATCGGCTGTCGCGACGACCAGGTCCATCTCCGGGTGCCCAGCGAGCAACCGCAGCAGCTCGGCGCCGGTGTACCCGGACGCCCCGATGATGCCGGCGCGAACCATGAGCGCATGACCATACAGGATGTTGCATGTTCATGCAACGTCCTGTCGCCGACGAGCAACCTTCGCGCGCGGGCTGCCGGAGCCACCCGGTCTGAGAACGACCGTAGAATTGCCGTGTGCTGCCAGGGGTGTCGCCGACGAAGGGTCGCCTGCTCGTTGCCACCCCCATGCTCGACGATCCGAACTTCGATCGGACGGTGATCTACATGGTCGAGCACCACGACGAAGGGGCGCTCGGGCTGATCCTCAACCGGCCGAGCGGCGAATCGCTCAACGACCCTCTGGACGGCTGGGTCAGCGCCCAGTCGGAGCCGGCCCAGGTGTTCTCGGGCGGTCCGGTCGAGCCCGATGCGTTGATCGCGCTGGCGCGCGTCGGGGGAGAGATCCGTTCCGAGTCGACGGACGACGCCGACAGCTCCTACCTCGCTCCGCTGTCAGGCGACATCGCATCGGCCGATCTGGCGGCCGATCCGGCGCTCGTCGTCGGGAGCATCACGGAGCTCCGCGTGTTCCGCGGCTACTCCGGATGGGGATCGGGCCAGCTCGAAGCCGAGATCGAATCCGGATCGTGGCTGGTGCTCGACACCGGCCCGGACGATGTGTTCACCGCCGAACCCGGCGAACTGTGGCGGGCCGTGCTGCGCCGCCAGCCTGGGCGCCTCGGCTGGCTGGCCTCGGCGCCCGACGACCTGTCCTCGAACTGAGGGGTTCTGAGCGCGCCGAAACGCCGGCGTGCGACTAACCCTGATCGTTCACGAGAATTCGGCGTGGGCCATGGCTGGGTCGATTCTGTGATGGTCGTTGGTGCCGGGTCGGTCATTGCGTGGAACCGATTGGTCCGCTGTGCCGCTCATTTCGTGGTGATCGAGTCGTCGTCGGGTGAGTCGGGGCGCGTCAGGTCGGCGGGTCCCGCCGGGTTCGGGGTGGCTCGGCTCGGGTCAGGTGATGAGGGCGACGCGCCGGTACGCGTCGATGATGTCGGTGGCGGTGGGCCAGCCGTCGAGGATGCGCACGACGTGTCGGCGGGCGCGGCGCACGAGCCGGGCGGGTGTGTGCCACAGCGTCCAGCGCAACGTCTTGGGTTCGGCGGTGGCCAAGATGCCGTGCAGGCAGAGTTGCTGGAACCAGCGCACGAGGCTGTCGGCCATGCAGGTGACGGCGAGCCAGGCACGGTTGGCGTCGATGTCGCGGAATGGGAAGCGGTCGGCGCCGGAGTCCTTGAGTCGTTTGATGTTGTCTTCGACGTGAGCGTGGGCACGCATGTGCACGTCGAGGGCGACCGCGTCAACGTCGGCGGCGTCGGTGTAGTGACCCCAGTAGCGGAACTGCAGCGACGGGAACAGCGAGCCCTGGGCGCCGGGATGTAACGGTTCCCGGCGCACGATCAACCGTGTGCCCGAAGGCCAGTCGCTCAGATCGACGAGGTCGGTGAGCTCGGCGACCTGGGCGCCGCGGCGTTCCTCGCCGTTCTGGTGGATCGCTTGCTGCCAGCGCCCTTCGTCGCTGATCGCTTTCGAGATTGCGGCATGTACCTGGGCTTCTTTACGAGCGATGACGGCGAAGCCGACGTTGCGTTCCCGGCAACGCCACACGAAGTCGGTGCACCCAGCCGAATCGGTGCGCACCTGGATCGGCCGACGCACCAGTTCCGGGTCGTCGCCGGCACGGTGACCGACAGCGATCTCGGCGGGTAGCTGAGCGATCGCTCGGTCGAGCACCGTGGCGTGGTCGGCAATCGTGTTCGCACCCGCGTTTCCCGGTCGGAGCAGCTCGGCGAGACATTCGCCGGTGGCATCGGCGAAGCAGTAGATCGGATGGAACCCGAACCCGCCCTTGTAGTGCGGCGCCGTCTCGGCCTTGTTCTCTGAGTGCACCTCATGCAGCGAGCAGTCGATGTCCAACACGACCGGCGCCGTGCCAGTCGTCGATCCCATCCGCCGCCACGCGTTCATGCGCACCTCGCCGAACGCGTCGCGCACTGCGCTGAGCGTGTCCGCGTCGATGTCGCGGAACGTGCGATACAGCGTCGAGTCCGACGGCACCGCCCCGAACAGTGCCGGCTGAGCCCGAAGGTGTTCGATGTCGGCACACGCATCGCCGCCACCGGCGAGCATCAACATCGCCTGGGTGAGCACCTTGCCGCGGTCATGCACCGGCAGGCGTTCACCGCCCGGTGCGAACCCCGCCGACAGTGAATCGCCGAGCCCGAGACGGTCGGCAAACGAACCAAGCAAATGCAGCCCGACATGAGCGACGACCTGTGTGCCGCCCATCTCCACAACGACTGGAACGGTGCTGTTACTGTTCACCTCGCGAGTGCCCTCCCGATCTCGGTTCCTGGCGTGTAAGCAGCACCAGAATCCCAGCTCAGGCGGGCACTTCCGCGGATGGGCCCTACTCACTCACGAACCGACGTGAACGATCGGGAAGAGACGACGTTTATGTCGACCAGAAACGCCTATTTCGGTCGTTTGGCTCGACATAAACGCTGTCGTCAGGCCCGCAACGCGGCGCCGAGCTTCGCCGCGGCGGTCTTGACAGCGGCGACGACGGCAGCGGTGTCGGCGTCGGAAAGCGTGCGGTCCGGAGCTTGCAGTCGTAGGCGGTAGGCCAGGCTGCGCGACCCGTTCGGCACGTTGGTGCCCCGGTACACGTCGAACAGTTCGAGGCCGACGAGCAGGCCGCCCGCTCCTTGGCGGATCGCCTTGTCGAGCTTCTCGGCGGGCACCGAGTCATCGAGGACGAACGCCAGGTCGAGGTCGCTCGACGGGTGGCGGCTCGTCGCCTTCCAGCGGGCGGGTCTCGGCTCAGCCGGGAGGACGATCGACAGGTTGAGCTCGAGCGACTGCCACCCGCTCGTCGATCCCGAGTGCTTCGAGCACGTCGGGGGCGATCTCCCCGATGACACCGATCCGGTCGCGACCGGCGAGCAGCGTCGCCGAGCGTGTGGGATGCAATCCGGGCGGCACCTGACCCTGGTCGATCTGCGCCCCGATTCCGAGCACCGCTGCGATCTGGCGCCACACGGCCACTGCCGCCGGCGCTTCTTCGCCTGCGAGCACGACGCCAAGCACCTCGTGCTCGTCGGGGAGCTCGCCCGGACCGGGCGGGTACACGTGGCCGATCTCGAACAGGGCGACACCGGGACGCCGGTGGGACTCGTTGAACGCCACCGAACGCAGGAGCCCAGGGCGCAGCGAGGGTCGGAGGATGTCTTCGTCCGCAACGAGCGGGTTCGTGACGTGCAGGACATCGCCGTCCAGCCCGGCCGCGGCGACCTGCTCGGCGGACAGGAACGGCGACGGCATCACCTCGGAGATCCCCAGGCCGACGAGAACGCCGCGGAGCTGGCGGCGGCGCTGCTGGACCGGCGTCAGGTGGCCGTGCAGCGGCGACCGCGGGACGAGCTTCGGGATGTTGCCGTAGCCGTAGTGGCGCCCGACCTCCTCGATGACGTCGATCTCCTCTGCCGCGTCGGGCGCCAGGACGGCAGCGCGACGGTGAGCGACTCCGGATCGTCGCCGGACACGGTGAAGTCGATCGGGTCGAGAAGCCTCGCCACGTCATCGCGTTTCAGCTCGGTGCCGAGGATCCGATTCACCTGGCTCACCCTGACCCGGCACGACCGAGCCTCCGGTCGCAACGATTCGGCCCGGGCATCGACACCTCCGGCGTGGACGACGAGGTCGGGGCATGTCTCGGCGAGCAACTCGGCGAAGCGGGCGATCGCGAGATCGATCGAGTACGGGTCGACGTCCCGTTCGAATCGGTTCGAGGCGTCGCTGCGCAGGCCGGTGCGAATGACGCTGGCAGCGATCCCGAGCGGCTCGAACCAAGCCACCTCGAGCGCCACGGTGGTGGTGCCCTCGGCGATCTCGCTGTCGGCGCCGCCCATGATCCCGGCCAGGCCGATGGGCGTGCCGTTGGCGTCACAGATCAACAGGTCCGATGGTCCGAGCGTGCGCGTGACGCCGTCGAGTGTCGTCAGCCGCTCGCCGTCGCCGGCGACTCGCACCCGGATGCCGTGGCCGCCGAGCGTGTCGTAGTCATACGCGTGGTTCGGCTGGTTGAGCTCGAGCATGACGTAGTTGCTCACGTCGACCACGTTGCTGATCGGGCGCTGCCCTGCCGATCGCAGCCTGGCCGACATCCACGGTGCGCTCGGACCGACGACGACTCCCGAGAGCACGGCGAGCGTGAACCGCCCGCACCGGTCGCCGTCGACGATCTCGACGCTCGCCGCTCGCTCATCGCCGGTCACGGTCAGCGTCGACGGGGTGGTGTGAACGGCATCCCGAGCTGCGGCGCGAGTCGCGCGCGACCCCGACGTAGCCGTGGGCATCCGGGCGGTTGCGGGTGACGTCGAGGTCGAGCACGACATCGGTGACGAGCCCGGTGACGTCGCCGTACGGCACGCCGATCGGCGTGTCGGCGGGCAGGACGAGGATGCCGCTGTGGTCGGTGCCGAGCCCGAGCTCTCGAGCAGAGCACAGCATGCCGTCGGAGTCGATGCCGAGGATCCCCCGCGAGCCGATCGTGCGGCCGTCCGGCATCTCCGTGCCCAACGTCGCCAGCGGCACGACATCGCCGGCGGCGAAGTTGGAGGCGCCGCACCAGACGTGCCGTTCGATGCCGTCGCCGGCGTCGACCCAGACCCGGATGACCTTGGCGGCGTCAGGGTGGCGATCGGTGCGCTCGACGCGGGCAGTGATCACACCGGCAACGCCCCCAGCATGGATGACCTCCTCCACAGGCAGCCCAAGCGCCGCGCAAGCGTCAACAACCGCATCGAGGTCGAGATCCCCCCCGCCCAGATAGTCACCCAACCAAGAAAGCACGATCTTCACGAGCCCCCCATCCCACGGCAGTGGGGAGCCGGAGGTTAGGTAACCGGAGCACAGTGACGGAGGCGGAGGATTTCGCGCGGAGTCGGCCGGCTCCGCCGGACGATCAGCAACCTCGCTGCACCGAGCAAACAACCCGAGCGAACGGAGAGAGCGAGCGCAGCGAGCGAACGAGTGAGCGAGGACACTAAAATTGCTCCGCGAAGCGGATGTCGCCGGTGAACATCTCGCGGAAGTCCTCGACGGTGTGGCGCTCCTTGGCCATGCGGTCGATGCCGAACCCGAACGCGAAGCCGCTCCACTCCTCGGGGTCGATGCCCCCGTACCGCAGCACGTTGGGATGCACCATGCCGCACCCGCCGAGCTCGAGCCACTCGCCGCTCGGCGTGCGGATGTCGAACTCGCCGGACGGCTCGGTGAACGGGAAGTAGCTCGGGCGCAGGCGGGACGTGAACCGCTCGCCGAAGAACGCCTTCGTGAACGCCTCGATCGTGCCCGCGAGATGCCCGAGGTTGATGTCCCGGTCGATCACCAGGCCCTCGATCTGATGGAACACCGGCATGTGGGTCGCGTCGGGCGTGTCGCGTCGAAACACGTGCCCCGGGGCGATGAGATAGATCGGCGGCTCCGACGACAGCATCGCGTGGATCTGCACCGGTGACGTGTGCGTGCGCAGCACGGTGGTCCCCGGGGCGCGCCGGCGTGATCGACGAACAGGCTGTCGAACTCGTTGCGCGCCGGGTGGCTCGCCGGCATGTTGAGGGCCTCGAAGTTGTACCAGTCGGTCTCCACCTCGGGGCCCTCGGCGACCGTGAAGCCGAGCCCGGTGAACACGTCCTCCAGTCGCTCCCAGGCCTGGGTGACGATGTGCGTGTGGCCGCGGCGCGGAGCCTTGGCGTACTCGGTGAGGTCGAGTCGTTCGGCGGCGATCCTCGCGCCCCGCTCGGCGACGCGCAGCTCCGCTCGCCGCATCGCCAGCGCGTCGGCGACCTCCCCCTGCGCGGCGTTGAGCTCGTGACCGGCGGCGCGCCTGTCGTCGTGCGAGGCCAGCGAGCCGAGCCTGGTCTTCAGCACGGTCAGCGAGCCGCGCTTGCCGAGGACGTCCTGGTCGACGTGAACGACGTCGTCGAGGGTCGTCGCGGCGGAGATCTGTTGCAGCGCCGCGTCACGGGCGGCGGCGATGTCGTCGAGCACGAGTCCTCCAGAGTCAGCAGCGGTTGATGTCGAGGGCCCCGGGGATCACCCGGGGCATCGAAATCGCCGACTCATGGATGCCACGGGCCGAACGCTATCAGCAGGTCGCGTCGCCGTCCGCGGTCCAATACGTCGGCTCGCGATTCGTCGACACGCCTGGCGGCATGAGCACGACGGTCTGGTAGTCGGTCACCACTCGGCGTTCGAGGTCGACCCAGCGGTCGAAGTTCCTGCGCTCGGCCGCGGGGATGTCGACGTAGCCCCACAAGCGCCACGAGTGGAGAGAGCGGGCCAATCCGCGTCGCCGGCTGGTCCGGCGTCGACAACACGTGTTCGAGACGGGACACCGGGTCGCCGAGGACCGCGACGACGTCGTCCACGTCGACACGCACCGTTCCGTCTCGGAGCAGATCGCCGAATCGTTCATCGAGCTCCTCGAGCTCGATCAGCTCGTCGTCCGTGATCGCGGCCAGGCGGAGGAGCACCCGGCTCCCTGGCTCGAGACGCGGGTCCCTGCCGATGATGAGGAACAGCCGCGGGTGGTCACCCGCCATCGCGCATCGTGAGTCACCGAAGCGGTTGAGATTGAGGGTGCCCGCGGGGAACCGGAAATCGATGCCCGCGCGCTGCAACTCCGTGAGGAGCACGTAGGGGTAGTTGTTGCCGAAGAATGCCCGCGTGAGGTCGACCTCGACGGTCCTCGGGAACGAGGGTGAGGAGAGCACACCGGCCAGCTCGGCTCGCAACGGTCGTCCGATGCGCTCGGCCTCGACTTCGTCGAAGGCGACCGACGCCACCGGATAGCGCGGCCACGATGCCACCAGGCACGTGACCGCGAGCAGGCCGCACGCGAGAACCGTGCGGAACCGTTCGGTCACGTAACCGATCCTCGTCGGGAGGCCTGGCAACGTGGCCGCGCCGGCGATCAGCGCAATCGAGGCAAACGCCGCGATCGACCACACCCAGTAGTAGTTCTGGGGCACGAGCCCGAACATCGAGACGGGGATCAACGACGCCCCGGCCAGTCCGGCGAGAAGCGCCACGACCGTGGCGATTCCCGCTGCCGGCGGCAGCCGACGACTCCGACCGCCACCCGGCGACCGCGACGATGGCCGCGCCGGCGACCCACAGCCCGATCGTGACGACAGCACCCCAGATCGACACGCCGTCGTGCGGGTGCAGGAACAGGCCGATCGATCCGGGGAGCCAGAACGGCATCATCCGGGAGCCAGAACCGGTACCAGCGCGCCGCCGGCGAGCACCTGCGCGCCGGCGTTCAGACCGGCACCGTCCTGACCCCCGCGGGCAGGTCCCAGGACGTTGCCCAAGGTTGCCGGATCCGAAGAACTGGTCGAACAGCGGCTGGATCCAGCAGCACAAGAGGACGACTCCGCTTGTCACGACGACGCGCACCGATCGGGTCCTTGGATTTCGAATCACCGACGCCGCGTACGCGGCGACCCCGGCGGCGGTCACGATGACGGCCTGGTAGGCGTACGTGAAGTGGGTCTGGAGCACGAGGCTGGCTACCGCCAGCGCGAGCGGCACCGCGAAACCCTTCGCGGCCCACATCGCCGCGGTCAACCACAGCAACGTGTAGAACGGGAGCACCAATCCGAACTGCTGGCGAGCATCGAGGAGCCACGAGAGGCCGAGCGTCGCGATCAGCAGCAGCGTGCCCGCCATCACGACGACCACGACGCTGGCCCGAACAGACTCCGGGCGACGCTCCACACGATCGCTACGCAAGCGGCATTGATCGCGGCGGATCCGATGCCGGTCCCGAGGTAGGGCGAGATCGTCGTGAACGGCGCGAGCAGGTCGAGCTGCAGCGGGCCGAGGTTGTTCACCGCAATCCCGACGACGGACGATCCCGAGGACCACGCTGCCGACCAATGGCGAGTGCGACGTCAACACGTCACGGGAGCGCACGGTGAAGTAGCGCGGCGTCGCCCACGGGCATCCAATGCTGCACGGCGGCCCGCACGATCGCCACGACGAACGGTGCCAGTGCCGCGGCCAAGCTGATCCACTCGATCGGTTCGGCCCGGCGACGGACGGCCCGGATCCGCCCAGGCGGGGTGTCGGGCAAACCGGCGGGCGACCTGTCTGGCAAGTGCGACAAGTTAGCCTCGTCGACACGTCGTCGGCAGCGAACGATCGACCGTCGCTACGCCAAGGCAGCGATGCGAACCCGGACCGACACTTCAGCGTTCGTGGCGGTTGCGCTGCTCGCCGTCGCGCCGCTCGCCGCGCGGTCGTCTCGCTGAGTCGCGCTCCTGGCACCCGCGCTCGACATGGCGATGACGAGCTCCAGTACGCGACGTGTTCACCCGCACACACCGCTGGTCGGTCTGCCGGGACGCCTCGGAACGTCAGCCCGCCCGGGAAGCCACCCTGGCCCGCTCAGCTTCTACCTGCTCGCGCCGGTGTATCGCCTGCTCGGTCAGACTCATGGTCGCTGGAGCTCGGCAGCGCCTGATCCAGTCCGCCGCCATCGGAGGGCACTGTGGATCGGGTACCGGCGGGGCAGTCGTCGGGGTGTTGGCGTCGGCACTGGCATGGTCGTCGCCGTCCACATGTTCGGCCAGGTCTCGCTGACCCACCGTGGAACCCGCACCTGCCCTTGCTCGCGTGGATGTCGTGCTCCTCGCCACCTGGTCGTCTTCTGCGGCGATACCTGGATGGCGGTTCCGCTGGTCGCGCGGCGAGCTATTGCGCCCAGGGGCACATCTCGTACGCCGCGCTCGCGTTCGGGTCTCCAGCGCGGCCCTGGTGTTCGTCGCCGTGGTCAGCTGGCGCCGCGCCGTCGTGGCGCGGTGTCGGCGTGGTGCTCTGGAGCCCGGTGCTGCTCGACCAGCGGTGCACGATCCGGGCAACATGCGCGCTGGTCGATCACTTCACGAACGGCTCGGAGCCGGCCTGGGGTTGGTCGACGCGTTGCGCTCGCGCTCGAGCACTTCGACGTCGTCGCCGTGTTCCGTGGTGATCTGGCGGCCTTGGCTCCGCCCGGTCCGGCGTGGTGGCGCGGCACGCTCATGTAGCGATGTGCTCCACGCGGTCGAGTGAGACGCACCGCACGATCTGCGGGCTGCACGTCGCTCGGGTGCGCTCCTCGGATGTTCGATGCTGCGATCATCGCCGCCGTCCCTACCACGTGTGCTTGAGCTCACCGTTCTCGTCGTCGCGCGTGTCTGTCCGTGTGACGCTGCGCAATCACCGAGGTGCGCCCCCTGCGTCGCCGTGGCACGTCTCACGCTGCTCTCGCGTTCGCAGGGCGCGTGCGACGTGTCGACCGTGTCTTTCGCCGATGCCGACATCCTGGTCGCGATCAGCAGACATCGAGCCATCGCCCCGACGCGACGCGCTCTCGGACACAAGTTCGACGTTCTCAGCACGCTCAGTCCATCTCACGTCGAAGGCAGGTCGCTTCGCGTCAACGAGTCGATCGGCTCGAGTACTGATAGTGCACTACGCGTACGCGCGGCATCGAGTCCGCGCACGGCGCAGCAGTGTCGTGTCCGGTGTGGTCGATCGATGCGAGAGTCGAGCGTCGAGATCGGACACGACCGGATCGCGCCCTGTCGCTTCAACAGCAGCTCCGTGTCATCCTCGCCTCCAGAGCGGACTCGACGAGTTGTGCGCTGGCCGAGAACAACCTCTTCGGCCTGCTGCTCAGTCCCGGATGCCGCCCGATGTCGCGCCGACGTGTCGACGAGTAAACCACCGCCTCTTCGTCGCACCCGTCGGCGTCCAGCCGCCGCCGGCGTAACTCAGCCTCGCTGGCGGACCGCTTCGAAGCAGAGCACCGTGGTGGCCATCGCCACATTGAGGCTCTCAGCCCGGCCGCGGTGCTCGATCCGCACCCACTCGGTGATCGGGGCGTCGTCATCGATGCCGAGCGCCTCGCTGCCGGCGACGATGGCGATGCGTCCGGTCCAGTCGGCGGCGGTGTGCGGGGTGCCGCGGTGCGAGGACGTCCCGATGAGCCGGAGCCCGGCCTTCGAGACCGCGGCCAACTCGGCGCGCATCACCGGGACGTGGAACAGCGCTCCGGCCGACGAGCGCAACACCTTCGGGTTGGTCTCGTCGACCGTGCCCGGGGTGACCACGACGGCGTCGACGCCCGACGCTTCGGCGGAGCGGATGATCGTGCCGAGGTTCCCGGGCTCCGACACCCGGTCGGCGACGACGACGAACGTGGCCGCGTCGAGCGCCGCCAGGTCGCTCTGGCGCTCGCGGACCACGGCGAACAGGCCGGTCGACGTCTCGAGGTCGGTGATCCGTTCCGCCACACCGGGGGCGAGCACGTACGCCGGGCCCGCGTCGACGACCGGGGCTTCGCCGGCCGCGACGAAGTGCGACTCGACGGACCACCCTGCCGCGATCGCCTCGGCGATCAGCAACCGGCCCTCGACGACGAACGCACCCTCCTCGGAACGCGAGTTGCGGCGCCCGATGAGGCGTCGCAGTCGCTGAACCCGTGGGTTCGTGAAGCCAAGCTCCGGCTGGTGGCTCACGTCGCCGGCACGTTTACGCCAGCGACGACTTCGCCGCCTCGACCAACCGGCCGAATGCCGCCGGATCGGACACCGCCAGCTCGGCAAGGATCTTGCGGTCGACCTCGATGCCGGCCGCACTGAGGCCGGCGATGAACCGGCTGTAGCTGAGGTCGTGGGCGCGACACCCGGCGTTGATGCGCTGGATCCACAGTCGGCGGAACTCACCCTTGCGGGCGCGGCGGTCGCGGAACGTGTACTGCCCGCTGTGCATCACCTGCTCGTTGGCAGCCCGGAACGAACGGCTCTTGTTGCCGTAATACCCCTTGGCCTGCTCGAGGACCTTCTTGTGGCGCCGCTTCGCGGTCACGCCACGCTTGACACGAGCCATCGTTGCCTACCTCTCTCCGAGCATGCGCTTGACGTTCTTCAGGTCGCTGGGATGCACATCGGCATCGGCCGCGAGGCGGCGCGTGCGCGTCGACGGCTTCTTCTCGAACAGGTGCTGGCGGTTCGTCTGCTCGTGGCGCACGCGACCGGTTCCGGTCTTCTTGAACCGCTTCGCGGCGGTCTTCGATGTCTTCATCTTGGGCATGGATGGGCTCCTGTGCTCCTGGTCTTCGGGGAGATCAGTCTGCGGCGGGGTTCAGCCGGGTTCGACGGCCGGCGTGACCGCTGCTGCGGCCGCGGCCGCGGCGGGCGCCGGCTCCGCAGGTGCCTTCGGCGCCTTCGGCACCTCGAGCGCCTTCTTGTCGGGCGACAGGACCATCGACATGTTCCTGCCCTCGAGCCGGGCCTGCGTCTCGACCTTCACGAATTCACCGACGACGCTCAGCACGTCGTCGAGGATCTTGGACCCGAGCTCCGGGTGGGCCATCTCGCGACCCCGGAACTGCATCGTGACCTTGACCTTGTGGCCCTCGTGAATGAACTGGTCGATCTTGCGCACCTTCGTGTCGAAGTCACCGCGCCCGATCTTCGGCTTGAACTTCACTTCCTTGACCGAGACGTTCGTGGACTTCTTGCGCGACTCCTTGGCCTTCTGGGCTTCCTCGTAGCGGAACTTCCCGTAGTCCATGATCCGGCAGACCGGTGGATTTGCCATCGGCGCGACTTCGACGAGGTCGAGGTCGAGTCCTCTGGCCATCCGCAAGGCGTCGGGAACGGTCTTGATCCCGAGTTGATCGCCTTCCGGGCCGATGAGGCGGACCTCACGGGCACGGATTCGATCGTTGATCCGGTGCTGCTCGCGTTGTGGCGGCGCGGCTATGGCTGTTCACCCCTGTGCAATGGCTGATCTCTCCTGATCGTGGTTGTTCTCGACGCGAAGCCCGCGGAGCACAACCCGGAGTTCCGCGGACGCGGGACTCAGCCTTGGCCGTTGGACCCGGACGCACCGCATTGCCTCATGGTCGTGGTGATGGTGGTGGCCGGGTGGGGGTCGCCCCCACTTCACGCAATATGACCCCGTTAGGGTAGCCCACGTGTCGAGCGAATCCTCGCGAGATGACCCCAGCCACGATGACGTGCTCGGCGACGCTCAGGAAGCGATCCAGGATGCGCGCCAGCGCCTCGCCGAGGTGCCCGCTCAGGTCGTCGTGACCAACCACGTGATGGGGCTCTATGAGCTGGCCGCGATCCACCTGTCCTCGCCCGCGCCAGATCTACAGTCGGCTGCACTCGCGATCGACGCCGTCGCATGTCTCGTCGACGGCCTCGGCGACCGCCTCGGTGAGAACGCGTCGACGATGCGGGACGCCCTCGCCAACATCCGCATGGCCTTCGTGCAGATCAAGGCGGCGGCGAACCAACCGCCACCCGCCGACCACGGCTGAACCCTCGTTCCGGTCGCGTCAGGCGACCGGATGATTCTGTCCTCTCTGCTGGCCAGAACGATCCCCTGAGCTCGCGAAGCGTCCCGCGGGCGAGCTGGTCACACGGAATCCGACGTCACTGCGTGTCACGGTCACGCCCTCCGTGCGCAGGCGCCGGGCCTGCCGGTCGGGGTCGGCGGTGACGATGCGGCCATCGCTGCGCACCACCCGCCACCACGGCAGATCGACGTCGGTGGTGCTGAGCAGGGAACCGACGGCTCGCGCCGCGCCGGGATGGCCGGCGTCGTGGGCGACATCGCCGTAGCTGACCACCTCGCCGGGGGCCAGGGACGCGATCACCGCGACGATCTCCTGCGCCAGGGCCGAGTACCGCTCGGGCGGCGTCAGCGCTTCTTCAGGCATCCCGCCTCGTACGCCCCGAGCTTCGCGAGACGGGTGAACTCGACGGCCGCGCCGACCTCGATCGTGCGGGTGCCGTCGGCGATCTCGACGCAGTGGAACAGGTAGTCGAGTCCGTCACTCGCGTGGACGGTGCCGAGTCCGGTGTCGTGAGCCGAACTCCGGATCGTGCCGTTCACGGCACGATCTTGGAGATCGCGAGCTCCAGCAGGTCGGTCGCACCGGCGTCGCGCAGCGCCGGGATGATGAGGTTGATCGTGCGTTTCTCGACGACGCTCTCGACCGCGTACCCCGCACCGCCGGCCAGCTCGGACACGGTCGGCGATTTCGCAGAAGGGAGCACGGCGAGCACGTCCTGGTACCGCTCGGCCGACACGTTGAGCTTCAGCAGCACCTTCTCGCGGGCCTCGAGCGCGCCGACGAGCAACGTCATGAGCTGGCCCATGGCGTGGCGCTTGTCCGGATCGGCGTGGGCGACCGGATTGGCGATGACCTCGGTGTAGCTGACGAGCACGGTGTCGATGACCTTCAGACCGGCGGCGCGCAGGGCCCGCCCGGTCTCGGTGATCTCGACCACGCAGTCGGCGATGTCGGGAACCTTGGCCTCGCTCGCGCCGTAGCTGAGGCGCACGTCCGCGGTGATGCCCTGCTCGGCGAAGTAGCGCCGGGTCAGCTCGGGATACTCCGAGGACACCCGCACGCCGTCGCTCATTTCCTTCACGGATGTGACCGGGGAGTCCCCGGCGACTGCGACGACGAGCTTGATCGGGTCCGACGTCGCCTTCGAGTACCTCAGCTCCCCGAGCGACACGACCTCGCTCGCCGTCTCCTCGATCCAATCCCGGCCGGTGATCCCGACGTCGAAGAGCCCCTCGGCGACGTACACCGGGATCTCCTGCGGGCGCAGGATGCGGACGTCCTCGACTCGTGGGTCGTCGATGGTCGCCCTGTAGTCGACCGACGACGACCTCGACACGTGCAGGTCGGCGGCCTCGAACAACTCGAACGTGGCCCGCTCGAGCGAACCTTTGGGCAGCACGATCTTGAGCACACGCCGACGGTAGTGGCTGACCGGTGCGCGACCGTTGGCGAATGCCTGCCTCGAAACGGTCGCGCACCGGACTCAGTTCGGTGCGCCCGGTGAGATCACTCGGATTCGATGATCGTTCCGTCGGGGTGGACGGCGTACCAGACGTCGCCGACCTCCTGGCCGTTGACGTCGCCGGGGGCGCTGTCACCGGCGAAGTAGTAGAGCGGCCAATCGCCGATCTTCAGCTGGCCGTCGACGACGCTGAACAGCGCCGGGTCGAGGTCGCCCACGAGGAGCGCGGCCGGCTCGGCGGGCTCCGTGGCTGGCACCGACGACGCGGCGGCTTCCTCGCCACCGACGAGGGCCGGCGGCCAGTTCGTGGCACACTCGCCCGTGCACGTGGGCACACCCTCGGTGTCGTCCATGAAGATGTAGAGCGTCATGCCCTGGGCGTCCACGACGGTCGCGCCAAGGGCGGTCTCGGCCGACGATGCGACCCCGATCGGGTTGCCGTTCGGGGTCACGACCCACCACACACCGCCAACGCCTTGGCCGTTGATGTCGCCAGGAGCGGCGTCGCCGCCGAACGTGTACAGCGGCCAATCGCCGACCTTGAGCATGGTCCCGCCGTCGGTGCTGGAAACCGTCGTGAACAGGGATGCGTCGAGGTCCCCGACGTCAGGCTCACCGTCGATCACGGCGGGCGGCCAGTTCGTCAAGCACTCGCCAGCGCACGTCGACTCGCCGTCGACGTCGTTGGCGAACATGTACAGCGTCATGCCGTTGCCGTCGACCAGGATCGGACCGACGACCGACTCGGCCACGCCGACGGATGTACCGCCCACCGGCAGCGCGACTTCCTCGGTCGCGGTGCCCTCGGTGGCTGCTGCGGTGGTCTCCGCGACGGCGGCGGCGGCGGTGGTCTCGGGTGGTTCCGTGCCGCCGTACGTCGACGACGCCGAGGCACCAGTGACGGCGCCCGCGCCGATCACGCCGACGACGGCGAAGGCGGCAAGGGGAACAGCAATCAGGGCGCGCCGAGGGCGCTTGATTTCGATGATCATGAGATGAGGTCTCTTTTCGTTGATCGGTTGCGTCTGTACGCCGGTGACCGGCACATTCCTCTACGGCGGAGCAGCCCGAGCGGTTCGGCCGAATCTCCGAGTGCAAGCAGCCGCTCGCGAACTGGGCGGCGTGCGCATCATTCGGCATTCTGGGCGGCCGACAGCTCGGAAACCGGCTCGCGGGCCGCCCAGTTCGCCTGACCTCAGTGCGACGTCGGGGCGTCGTGGAGCAGGCGCAACGTGTGCGGGACGATGTCGAGGATCGCCGCGAGTTGCTCGACACAACCCTTGGGTGAACCGGGGGTGTTGCAGATCAACGCCTGACCACGTACACCGGCGATGCCGCGGGACAACCGGCCCAGCGGACTGGCGAGGCGCATCGCCTCGGCGAGGCCAGGGGCGTCGCGCTCGACCACTCGGAGCGTTCCCTCAGGGGTCTGATCGCGCGGCGCGAAGCCGGTGCCACCGGTGGTGACGATCAGGCCGGAAAAGCCGTTGCTCATCCGTTCCAGAGCGGCGGCCACGGCGTCGGCGCCGTCGGCCGTGACGTCGCATTCCACGACCTCGAACCCGGCGGCACGGAGCTGGTTGACGAGCGCCTCCCCGCTGCTGTCCTCGCGGGTGCCGGCCACGACTCCGTCACTGACGGTCAACACCTTCGCCCGCAAGTCGCCCATGCCGGGACGCTAACCGTTTCGATCGGCACCGGTGAGCCGCCGTGGGGGGAGCCCGAGGGGGGCGCTCCGCGACCCCCTCGGCGCGGCCGGAGCCCCAAAGGGGCGGAGGCGAGAACTCGCTTGGCAACGCTTCGCCTTGCCAAGCGAAACCTATCCGAACGTCTCGCCGGGCTCGGGCCTGGCGCCGTTGGCGAAGTCACGCCACGGCATTGGACCCTTGCCCTCGGGCTGGACCCGGACGAGGCGCAGGGCGCCGCTCCCCGTGCCGACCGAGATCCCGTCCTCGGCGAGCGCTCCCGGCGGCGGCACGTCGGAGGGCATGTCGGCGGCCTCGGCGGCGAGCACACGCAACCGCTTGCCGCGGAACGTCGTCCACGCGTGACCGGCCCTGACCCAGCGGTCGAGCTGGACCGCCGGGGTCGCCCAGTCGAGCTGCCATTCGCCCGGCGAGAGCTTGTCGGCGTAGGTGGGCTCGCCACGCTGCGGTTCGGGGGTCGGGAGGTCGCCGTCGAGCACGTCGAGGAGCAGTCGCGTTCCGGCTGCAACGAGCGTCTCGCGGACATCGTCGGCGGTGTCCGTGGCACCGATCGGCACGACCTGCTTGGCATATACCGCCCCGGTGTCGAGCGTGACGTCGACGTCCATGATGCAGACGCCGGTCTCGGCGTCGCCGGCGAGCAGCGCCCGCTCGACCGGCGCCGCTCCCCGCCAGCGCGGCAGCAGGCTGAAGTGCATGTTGATCAAGGGGACCGCGTCGAGCACGGGCTTCTTGATCAGACGCCCGAAGGCGACGACGACGCCGAGCTCGGCCGCGACGCTCAGGACGTCGTCGACGTCGTGGCTGACCGGGATCCCGAGCTCGAGGGCGAGCGCCTTGACCGGGCTGGGCGAGGTGGCGCCGCCGCGGCCGCGGCGCCGGTCCGGCTGCGTGACGACGAGCACGACGTCGTGCCCCGCCTCGTGCAGCGCCCGCAGTGGAGCGACCGCGATCTCGGGCGTACCGAGGTAGACGAGATGCCGTTTCGCGCGACGAGTCAGGCATCGTCCTTGCCGAACCTGGGCAGTGGAATCAGCCGAGACGGAGCCGCCGGCGCGGTGCGGGCTCGGCCTGCGCCTCGGAGATCCGACGGTACTCGGCCATCGCGTCCCGGCGCTGGTCGTCGCTCATCCGGTCGAACATCAGCACGCCGTTGAGATGGTCGAGCTCGTGCTGGAACATGCGCGCTTCCAGTTCGTCCGCCTCGCGCTCGATCGGGTTGCCGTCGAGGTCGATGCCCCTGACGAGCACGGTCTTCGGGCGCACGATCTCGACGTACAGGCCAGGGATCGACAGGCACCCCTCCTCGTACACCCACTCGCCGTCGGACTCCGCGATCTCGGGATTGAACACGGTGTGCGGGTCGTCGCCGAAGTCCCACACCACGACCTGCTTCTGCACGCCGATCTGCGGCGCGGCCAGGGCTAGGCCGTTGTCGGTCGTGTACAGGGTGTCGAACATGTCATCGACGAGGCGCACCGCCTTGCCGTCGATGTCCGCCACGGGAAGGGCCTTCGACTTGAGGACCGGGTCCCCGAACGTGCGGATCTGCTTTGCCATCGATGCCAGGCTATCCACGCTCATGAACCAGTACTTCGAGGCCTCTCCGTCGGTGCCGTCCGACGTCAAGGAGATCGTCGTCGGGCTCGTCCAGCCGCCGCTCCGATTGGCCACCGACCGCGGCGTGTTCAGTCATGGGAAACTCGATCCGGGTACCGCGTTCCTGCTCCGCCAGGCCCCCCCGCCGCCGCCGTCGGGGTTGTTCCTCGACCTCGGGTCCGGGACCGGCGCGATCGCGTTGACGCTGGCCCGGCGATCACCAGATGCCCGCGTGATCGCGGTCGACGTCAACGACCGGGCCCGCGAGCTCAGCTCCTCGAATGCCGCGGCCAACGGGCTCACGAACGTCGAAGTCCTCGCGCCGGATGATGTCGACCCGGGCGTCCGCTTCGATCTGATCTGGTCGAACCCGCCGATCCGGATCGGCAAGAGCGCGCTCCACGACCTCCTCGTGCGCTGGCTCGACCGGCTCGCCCCCGAGGGGACCGCGGTGTTCGTGGTGCACAAGCATCTCGGTTCTGACTCCCTGCAACGCTGGCTCATCGAGCACGACCGGCCGACGCAGCGGATCGCATCGTCGCGCGGCTACCGGCTGCTGCGGGTGACCCGGTGACTCATGGCGTCGCAGACCCTCAAGGTCCGCGAAACCACGTCACTCTGGCGGAAGGCGCGGACCTTGAGTCGACCTGTCGCCCGTACCGCCACCGTCAGGCCCGGGGCGGGTCGACGACCACCCGGACGCGCGACCCTTTCGGGCGTGCCGCGGCGATGAGCGCCCGGCCGAGAACCTCCCAGGTGTCCGCACGGACGAGGTAGTCGTCGACCGCCCCGCCGACCGTGATCCCGTCCATCGCTCGGAGCTGATCGATCACCGCTCCGCTCCCTGGACCGCTCACGCCGGCGAGCGCCTTCGCCGGAGGCATCCCGAACAGCCGCCGGCGGGTGAGCTCTGCGGCGATCAGACGGGTGGGATCGGCGAGCAGCGCCGCTCGGATCACCTCGTCGTGAGGCAGATAGGTCTGGACCAGCAGTCGCCCGCTCCGTTCGCGCCGACCGAGCAGACGGGCTGCCTTGATGAGCAGCGCCATGGCCTGCTCGGCAGCGCGGTAGCGCGGCGCGAGCAGCTCCCGGTCGAAGTCGAGGAACGCGACGACGTCGGCTCGGTCTACTCGATGCAGAACAGCCTCCGTCCCGACATAGATGTCGGCATTCGGCGGACGCCCGTCGCCGGATCCGGTGACGGCGACGACGCGTCGCCCCGCGGCGGCCTCCAGTTCCTCGCGCAGGCGGGTCACGCCCGGGCGCAGGTTGGCGAACCCGGATGCGCCACACTCGAGGCACACGGGTGGGCGCTCGTCGCCGCACCGGCCGCATCGGAACCTGGACTCGTCCGAGAGCGCGACCGCGGCGTCACACCGCTCGCAGCGGGCCAGCGCCTTGCACGTCCGACAGGCCAGGATTCGACCGCGACCCGGCGTGTTGTGGACGCAGACGACGCGAACATCCGTGCGGCGGAGCTCGCTGATCAGCGCCGAGGACAGCAGCGAAGACCTCCAAGGCTCCTCGCCGCTCCGGTCGACCACGTCGACGATCGGCCATCCGGCGCGCTCGGCGTCGGTCGGAAGCCGCACGGCAGAGCGGCCGATCGACGCCAATCCGGTCACGCTCGGGCACGGCGAAGTCGCGAGCACGGGGACGCCGGCCCGCCTTGCCCGTTCAGCGACGACGTCGCGGGCGTGCCACGTCGGCGATCGTTCCTCCTGCAGGGTCTCGTCGTGCTCGTCGATCACGACGGCGGCGCGGATGCCCGGGCACGGTGCCCACGCGGCCGCCCGAGCACCGATCACGACGTTCGCCCCGGAAGCCGCCAGCGCCCACTGCCGCGGCATCACCGCGGTCGGTAGCCCGCGCCGCTGCAACGCGGTGGCCATCGACTCGGCCCTGGCCGTCGTCGGCATCACGACGAGCGTCGGGCCCTCGACAGCCGCGCTGACGATTGCGTCGATCGGGGACGTTGCCGGCGGCAGCAGCAACACTCCCCCGCCGGAGGTGAGCAACTGCCGTGCCCGTTGGGCGACGACCGACGACGGAACGTCAACCGCCGGTCGAAGGACCGCAGCCGGCGGGGCGGGCACATTGACCAGCGGGCTGGCGGCGACGAGGAACGGGCGCAGCCGTCCGGCTGCCCAGCGCACAGACGCCCAGCGTGCGAGCTCGACCAAGTCGGCGGACGGGCCGATCGAGGAGCGCTTGACGATCGGTTGCAGCTTGTCCCGATCGACGCCGACGTCGGCCGGGTCGACGGCCGTCACCCAGCCGCGCACGCTCCGGTTGTTCAGCCGGACACGCACGATCTCGCCAACCGCGATGCGGCCGGCGAGATCGTCAGGGACCAGGTAGTCGAACTCCTTGTCGAGTCCGGTGACGTCAGGCAGGACCCGGGCGACGCTCTGACGCGCCGGCGACGGCGCGTCCGCCGCCCTCGGTCACACGCCGACGGCGGACTTGAAGTCGTCGAGGCGGCTCGTCTGCTCCCACGTGAAGTGCGGCAGCGAGCGGCCGAAGTGCCCGTATGCGGCGGTGTCGCGGAAGATCGGGCGCTTGAGGTCGAGGTCGCGAACGATCGCGCCGGGGCGAAGGTCGAACACGTCGAGCACGCCCTTGACGATCAGCTCGGGATCCACGGTGTTCGTGCCGAACGTCTCGACGAGCACGCTCATCGGGTGCGCGACGCCGATCGCGTACGCGACCTGGACCTCGCACCGCGACGCCGCACCGGACGCCACGACGTGCTTGGCGACCCACCGAGCCGCGTACGCCCCCGAGCGATCGACCTTGCTCGGGTCCTTGCCGGAGAAGGCGCCCCCGCCGTGGCGGCCCATGCCGCCGTAGGTGTCGACGATGATCTTGCGACCGGTCAAGCCGCAGTCGGCGTGCGGGCCGCCGAGCACGAACGTGCCGGTGGGGTTGACGTAGATGTCGTAGGCGTCGTCGGCGAACTGCTCAGGAACCGTCGGGCGGATCACCTGATCGATGAGGTCGGGGCGGATCACGGTGTCGCGGTCGATGCCACCCTGGTGCTGGGTCGAGATGAGCACGGTCTTCAGGGCCACAGGGACGCCATCGTCGTACTCGTAGGTGACCTGGGTCTTGCCGTCGGGGCGCAGGTACGGGACCTGGCCCGACTTGCGGACCTCAGCGAGGCGCTCGGCGAGGCGGTGTGCCGTCCAGATCGGCAGCGGCATCAGGTCGGGTGTCTCGTCGCACGCGAAGCCGAACATCATCCCCTGGTCGCCGGCGCCCTGCTTGTTGAGTTGGTCCTCGCCGGCTGCGCCGCTGCGCACCTCTTCTGAGGACGGTGACGCCCACGGAGATGTCCGGTGATTGCTCGTCGATCGACACGATGACCCCGCACGTCCCGCCGTCGAACCCGTACAGGGCGTCGTCGTAGCCGATCGACTTGATCGTCTCCCTGGCGAGCTTGGGGATGTCGACGTAGGCACTGGTGGTGATCTCACCGGCGACGACGCAGAGACCCGTAGTCAGGAGCGTTTCACAGGCCACCCGACCGTTCGGGTCCTCGGCGAGGATGGCGTCCAGCACGCTGTCGCTGATCTGGTCGGCCATCTTGTCCGGGTGACCCTCGGTCACGCTCTCTGAGGTAAAGGTCCAACGGGACATGTGGTCATTCCTTCTTCATGGGGATGCAGGTGGACGGCGAGCGAGGAGTCAGGAGTCGTCGTCGGATGGCGCGGCGTCGATGGCAGCATCTTCAACGGTCTCGCCGTCGAAACCCTCAGGAAGGTCCGCAGACTCCTCGACCGGGAGCGCAGCCTCGGTCCAGATGATCTTGTCGGCCGCGATCTCCTCGAACCCGATCGTGAGCGGCTTGCGCGACACCGACGAGACCTGCGGCGGGATCATGTGACCGAGACCCTCGCCGAGCTGGTTGAAGTAGGCGTTGATGTGGCGGGCCCGCCGGGCGGCGAGCGTGACCAGGCCGAACTTCGACTCGACGCGACCGAGGAGCTCCTCGATCGCCGGGTTCATCATCGTGTCGTGCGAGCGTTCCATTGGTGTCTTCTCGGGGGTTCTCGGGAAATGTGGACGGGGAAGCTTACCGTGTGGCGGCCCTGGCCTCGTTGATGATGCGCAGCATCTCGTCGATCGTGTCGTCGAGGTTGTCGTTGACGACGACATGGTCGGCGAGCTGCAGGCCGATCGGCTCCTCGGTTTCGGCCTTGTGCAGCCGCTCGTGCACCTTGTCCTCTCGATCACCCCGCTCGCGGAGCCGACGCTCCTGCTCGGTGCGCGTCGGCGGCAGGACGAAGATCAGGATCGCGTCCTCTTGGAGCTTCTTGACCTGCTGAGCGCCGTCGACCTCGATCTCGAGCACGACATCGGTGCCGGCGGTTGGCTCCGGCAAGGGGGTTCCGTAGAGGTTGCCGAGGAACTCGGTCCACTCCAGGAATCCGTCGGCTGCGATCCGTTCCTTGAACTGTTCTGGGGTCACGAAGACGTACGCGAGCGTCGGACTCGCCCTCGCGACGGCCCCTGGTCGTCCACGACCGTGACAGCCACAGCTGCGGATCGCGGGCCACGAGCCGGTCCGCGACCGTGCTCTTGCCGACGCCACCCGGGCCGGAGATCACGATCGTGAGCGGCGGCCGCGGCGGCGAGGTCTCTTCTGGGCACCGCCCAGACCCGGAGTCACCCGAGAGATTCAAGCAGCGCAATGCGCTGCTGCGAGCCAAGGCCCTGGATGCGGCGATTGTCGGCGATGCCGACCTCATCCATGACCTTGCGCGCTTTGACCTTGCCGACGCCGGGAAGCGATTCGAGCAAGGACACGACCTTGAGCTTCCCGACGTTCACATCGTTGGAGTTGAGCGCGTCCTTGAGCGACATCGAGCCCATTTTGAGACGGGCTTTGATATCCGCTCGCGCGGCGCGGCGCTTCCTTTGCCTTCTCCAGGGCTGCTGCCCGCTGCTCCGGAGTCAGTGTCGGAGGTGTAGCCATACCGGAAACGCTAGCGCGATCACGTGCGTGAACTGGGGATTCTGGACGCGCGGCATTTCGGGGCGTTTCGAGGCGGCTCGGGCCGTGCCACGATGAGCGGATGATCGAGGTCGAGCGGGTCGCGGTCGGCGACGAGGCACGGGCGGCGTCGATCCTGACCGAGGCCGCGACGTGGCTCATCGAGATCGGCCAACCGCAGTGGCCGCTCGAGTCGATCCCGGACAAGGTGTCGGCCACCGTCGCCGCGGGCGAGGCGTACGTGGCAAGACGTGACGGTGCGGACGTCGCGACCTGGTTCCTCAACGCGGCACGACACGTTGTGGTGGCCGGAGTTCGGTGACGACCTCGGCAGCCGCTTTTTCCACAAGTTCGCGATCAGGCGGTCGGCAGCCGGAACCGGCGTGGCCAAGGCGGTGCTGGAGTGGTCGATCGACGAGACGAGCCGCGTCGGCTGCCGCTGGCTGCGCCTCGACTGCCTTGACCGCCCCCCGATGCGGCGCTTCTACGAGAGCGTCGGCTTCGAGCTGGTCGACCGCGTGTCGTTCGAAGGCTCATCCGAGCGGGCGTGCCGCTATGCCTTGGACGTCAGCGCCACGTACGCAGACCCTTGAGCACTTCGATCGGGGCCTTCGGGTCGTGGAACGTTGCGGTGCCGACCTGGACCGCGGTGGCTCCGGCGAGCAGGAACTCGGCGGCGTCCCAGGCGGTGGCGATGCCGCCGACGCCGACGATGGGGAGATCGGGCAGCGCCCCGTGGACGTCGTTGACGGCACGAACCGCGACCGGGTGGATCGCCGGGCCAGACAATCCCCCGCCACCCGCACCGAGCGCCGGTTGACGAGTGCGCTCGTCGTACACCAAGCCGAGGAGCGTGTTGATGCACGTGACCGCCTCCGCACCGGCGCCTTGCACGGCGCGGGCGACATCGACGATGCGGTCGGTGTTGGCGCTCAGCTTCGCCCAGCACGGGCGCCCGACCGCCGACGCGGCGGCGGCGATCACCTCGGCGGACAGATCGACATCGTGGGCGATGATCGCCGAGCCCGTGCCATCAGCACCGTGGAGGTTCGGGCACGACAGGTTGACCTCGACCGCGACGACATCATCCGGCGCGGCGGACAGCAGCTCGGCCGCCGCCCGGTACTCGCCGACCGAGCGCCCCCAGATGCTGGCGACGACGGCCACACCGGTCCGCAGCAACCCGGGCAGCACGTGGTCGAGCCAGTACGGCACCCCCGGCCCCTGCAACCCGACGGCGTTCAGCATCCCCGCCGGGGTCGGGCGCAGCCGCGGCGCTGGGCTGCCGGCCCAATCGAACGCAGCGAGCGACTTCACGACCACGGCACCCAGCTCGGCGAGGTCGAACGACCCCGCCAGTTCGGTCCCGTAGCCGGCCGTCCCGGATGCCGTCATCACCGGGTTCTTCAGCGTCACCGACCCGACCGCGACATTTCCCCAAGCGATTTGTTTCACTTTTGCATCACATCGGTTGGGGAAAACTTGGAGGAGGCCGTGCCGTGGTGTTCCTGGAGGCTGCGGACGGACAGCGGGCGGCCGATCTGCTCGTGGAGCCCGTGGACGGCGGCGAGGGCGGCACTGATCGTGGTGACGCACGCGACGTTGTGCAGGATCGACGCCTTGCGGATCGCCTCGCCGTCCGATCGGCCTCCCCGGCCCTGGGGCGTGTTGACGACGAACGTCACCTTGCCAGACCCGATGAGATCGACGGCCGTCTTGCGGTCGGGGCCGTGCGGCTCCTCCCTGCCCATCTCGAACACCTTGGCCACGATCTCGTCGACCGGGTGGTCGAACCGGGCGAGATAGTCGGCCGTGCCCTTCGTGGCCACGATGCCCATGCCCAGCTCGCGCAGCCGCTTGGCCACCACCAGTCCCGCCGGCTTGTCGCCGTCGGCGAGCGAGAGGAAGACCGTGCCCTCCGGCTGCAGCTCCGTGCCGGCCGCCTGCTCGGCCTTGTGGAACGCCCGCCCGAACGTCGAGTCGATCCCCATCACCTCGCCCGTCGAGCGCATCTCCGGCCCGAGCGCCGGGTCGACCTCCGGGAACCGCGAGAACGGCAGCACCGCCTCCTTCACCGCCACCGTCGCCGGCCCGCCGTTCGTGAGCACCGACTCGCGGAGCAGGCCCTCGTCACGCAGCTCGGCGAGCGTCGCGCCGAGCATCACCCTCGTCGCCACCTTGGCCAGCGGCACCCCGGTTGCCTTGGCGACGAACGGCACGGTGCGGCTCGCCCGCGGGTTCGCCTCGATCACGTAGACGGTCGTCCCGGACACGGCGTACTGCACGTTGATCAACCCCCGCACGTCGAGCCGCGCCGCGATCGCGACGGTGTACGCCTCGATCACCTCGACCACCCATGGCACCAGCGTGGGCGGCGGGATCGCGCACGCCGAGTCACCGGAGTGCACCCCGGCCTCCTCGACGTGCTCCATCACGCCGCCGATCAGCACCTCGCCGGTGTGATCGCGGACGGCGTCGACGTCGACTTCGATCGCGTCATCGAGGAACCGGTCGATCAGCACCGGCCGGTTCGCCGACAGCCCGCCCTCACGCCCGAGCGAGGAACTGATGTCGTGCGAGCGCGTTCACGAGCTGGTCGGTGTCGTGGACGATCCTCATGGCCCGCCCGCCGAGCACGTAGCTCGGGCGGACCAGCACCGGGTAGCCCACCTTGGTCGCGATCGCCAGTGCCTGCTGCACGTCGATCGCCGTGCCTCCGGGAGGCTGCGGGATCGACAGCTCGTCGCAGAGCTGGTTCCACTTCTCGCGGTCCTCGGCGGCGTCGATCGACGCCGCCGACGTGCCGGCGACGAGCTCGGCCGGGATCTCCGACGCCAGCTTCAAGCGGCGTCTGGCCGCCGAGCGCCACGATCACCCTCGGCGCCACCCCCCCGGACGCCTCGGTCTCGGCGTCGATCACGTTGTGCACGTCCTCGGCGGTCAGCGGCTCGAAGTAGAGCCGGTCAGACGTGTCGTAGTCGGTGGAAACGGTCTCCGGGTTGCAGTTGACCATCACCGTTTCGAAGCCCGCGTCGCGCAGCGCGAAGCTGGCGTGCACGCAGCAGTAGTCGAACTCGATGCCCTGGCCGATGCGGTTCGGACCGGAGCCGAGGATGATCACCCGCGGCCGGTCGGACGGCCTGACCTCGCTCTCGTCCTCCCACGTCGAGTAGTGGTACGGCGTCGCCGCGGCGAACTCGGCGGCGCACGTGTCGACCGTCTTGTACGTCGGCAGCACGCCCGCCGCCCGCCTGGCGGCGGCGACGGACGTGACATCGACGTCCCACAGGTGGGCGAGCTGGGCGTCGCTGAACCCGAGTCGCTTGACCCGCAGCCAGTCGGCCCGACCCGCCAGCGCCGCCGCGCCCCCGGCCTCGGCACCGAGACGGGCCTCGACGATCTGGAGCATCTGGTCGAGGAACCAGACGTCGATGCGGCACGCCTCGTGGATCATCTCCACGGTGATCCCGCGCCGGAGCAGCTCGCCGATCTGGAACACGCGGTCCGGCGTCGGCACCGCGATCGCCGCCAGCAGATCCCCCGTCGATCGCTCGACCAACGCCGCCTCGGCCGGGTCGGCGTTCAGTCCGAGACGCCCTTGCTCGAGCGACCGCAGCGCCTTCTGCAGGCTCTCGGTGAACGTACGCCCGATCGCCATCACCTCGCCGACCGACTGCATCTGCGTGCCGAGGATGCCCGAGGTTCCCGGCAGCTTCTCGAACGCCCATCGCGGCACCTTCGTGACGACGTAGTCGATCACCGGCTCGAACGAAGCCGGCGTCGCCTTCGTGATGTCATTCGGGATCTCGTCGAGCGTGTAGCCGACGGCGAGCTTGGCGGCGATCTTGGCGATCGGGAAACCCGTCGCCTTCGAAGCCAGCGCCGACGAGCGCGACACGCGCGGGTTCATCTCGATGATCACCTGCCGCCCGCTCGCCGGTTCGACCGCGAACTGCACGTTGGAGCCGCCGGTCTCGACGCCGACGCGCCGGATGCACCGGAACGCGCTGTCGCGCATCTGCTGGTACTCGACGTCGGTGAGCGTCTGGGCCGGCGCCACGGTGATCGAGTCGCCGGTGTGCACCCCCATCGGATCGACGTTCTCGATCGAGCAGATGATCACGCAGTTGTCGGCGCGATCGCGCATCACCTCGAGCTCGAACTCCTTCCATCCGGCGATCGACTCCTCGATGAGGATCTCGCCGATCGGGCTCGCCGCGAGGCCCGCCGCGGCGAGCCGCTGGAGCTCGGCGACGGACTCGGCGATGCCGGTGCCCCGGCCGCCGAGGATGTAGGCCGGGCGCACGATCACCGGAATGCCGATCTCGTCGGCCACGTCGACGGCCTCCTCGAGGCTGTGCGCGATGCCCGACCGCGGCACCTCGAGGCCGATCTCGACCATCGCCTTCTTGAACTTCTCGCGGTCCTCGGCGGTGGCGATCGCCTCGGCGTTGGCGCCGATCATCTCCGGCGTGCCAGGGACTCCGACGAGACCTCGTCCGTACAGCGCCATCGCCACGTTGAGCCCGGTCTGGCCGCCCATCGTCGGCAGCACGGCGTCGGGCTGCTCGCGCTCGATGATCGCCGCCAGCACGGCCGGCGTGAGCGGCTCGATGTAGGTGCGGTCGGCGAAGTCGGGGTCGGTCATGATCGTCGCCGGGTTCGAGTTGGCGAGGACGACGCGGTAGCCCTCCTCGCGCAGCACCCTGCACGCCTGGGTGCCCGAGTAGTCGAACTCGCAGGCCTGGCCGATCACGATCGGCCCCGAGCCGATCACGAGGATCGTGTGAATGTCATCACGGCGCGGCATCAGGCGACGCCCCAGTCGCTGCCCGGAAGCCCGGAGGGCTCGTACCCGTACATCGGCCCGCCGGCGGCGAACGACGACAGATCCCGGTAGCCGGCCATGCGCTCGGCGAACCGTTCGGAACAGATACTGACTGTCGTGCGGACCGGGGCCCGCCTCTGGGTGGTGCTGCACAGAGAACGCGTCGGCCTCGTCGGCTTGCAAACCTTCACAGACTCCGTCGTTCAGGTTGACGTGGGTGAGCGACGCCACACCGCCCAGGTCGTCGATCGCCACCGCGAAGTTGTGGTTCTGGCTGGTGATCTCGATGCGACCCGTCGTGAGATCCTTCACCGGGTGGTTCGCGCCGTGGTGACCGAACGGCAGCTTCATCGTCTCCGCCCCGAGCGCCCGCCCGAGCAGTTGGTGGCCGAGGCAGATGCCGAAGATCGGAATCCCGGAGCCGAGCAGTTCGGTGATGCACGTCGCTGACCCCGGCGACGCACGCCGGGTCGCCAGGGCCGTTGGAGAGGAAGATCCCGTCCGGGTCGCGGGCCGACCACGTCGGCTGCGGCCGTGCCGGCCGGCACGACCTCGACGGCGCCGAGTCCGGCGAGGTGGCGCAGGATCGTGCGCTTGATCCCGAAGTCGAAGGCGACGATCCGGAACCCGCGGTCCGACCCGGTGACCGTGTACGGCTCGGGCGTCGTGACCTGGGCGACGAGATCGACGCCGTCGGTGCCCGGTTCGGCCGCCGCCGCGGCGCGGACCGTTTCGACGTCATCGGCGGGCCCGATCGCACCGGGGATCGCCCCGGTCTCGCGGATGATCCGGGTGAGGCGCCGGGTGTCGATGCCAGCGATGCCGGGGACGCCGTAGCGGCGCAGCATCGAGTCGAGGTCGCCCTGCGATCGGCGGTTGCTCGGGCGACGGGCAAGCTCGCGCACGACGACGCCGCGGCAGAACAGACGGCGCGACTCGAAGTCGGTCTCGTTGACCCCGTAGTTGCCGATGTGCGGGTTCGTGAACGTGATGATCTGGCCGGCGTAGCTGGGGTCGGTCAGGATCTCCTGGTAGCCGCTGACAGCGCGGTGTTGAAAACGACCTCGCCGGCCGCTGGCGGCTTTGCCACGGCCCCGACCAGCTCGCCCTCGAACGCCGAACCGTCGGCCAGGACCAGCACACCGGCCCCGGCGTTCACGCATGTTCATGCGCTCTATTGTATGTTCATTCATCGATCAGATCCTGCGCTCCCGAGCTCCATCCGAGTGCTGAAGCGCTCCGGAGTTCGGGGCGCCCCCCGTCGGTACCTCCGGCACTCGGGCGCGCTCCGGCACTCGGGTGCTCATCGCTGGGCCACTCCGCCGATCACCGTCGGCGAGCCCCGCAGCACGGTGTGCCTGACCCGGCCGCGCAGCTCGCGCCCGACGTACGGCGTGTTGCTGGCTCCGGCTGGACAATCTCGCCGGCACGACCTCCCAGGAGTCCTCAGGATCGAACACGACCAGGTTTGCCGCTGCGCCGACCTCGATCGGCCCGCCGTGCTGGCCGGCGAGACCGGCGATCGCCGCCGGCTTCCACGAGAGCGCGGCGACGATCTCGGCAAGCGACATCCCCGCCTCGCGAAGGATCGGCAGGCACACGCCGAGCGCGGTCTCGAGACCGACCATGCCGGGGGGGCTTCGTCCAGTGGGCGCTCCTTGTGGTCGCCCGGATGCGGCGCATGGTCGGTGGCGATGGCGTCGATCGTGCCGTCGACGAGTCCGCCGATGATCGCCTCGATGTCGGCCTTCGTGCGCAGCGGCGGGTTGACCTTGAACACCGGGTCGTAGCCGCGGAGCTGCTCGTCGGTGAGGCTGATGTGGTGCGGCGCGGCCTCGGCCGTCACCGCGCATGCCGTCGGCCTTGGCCCGGCGGACGAGCTCCACGCTCCCCGCGGTCGACAGGTGGAGGATGTGGATGCGGGCCCCGGTGAGCCGGGCCAGCTCGATGTCGCGATGGACCATCAGCTCCTCGGCGACCGACGGCCAGCCGGGCAAGCCGAGCTCGCTGCAGCAGTGCCCCTCGTGCATCACCGCGCCCTTCGTGAGCGCGGCGACCTCGCAGTGCTGGGCGAGGACGATGTCGAGGCCGAGCGAGTACTCCATCGCCCTGCGCATCAGCAGCGGGTCCTGCACGCCGTTGCCGTCGTCGGTGAAGATCCGCACGCCCGCGGCGACCAGCTCGCCGAACGGCGCCAGCTGCTCGCCGGCGCGGCCGACGCGTGATGCAGCCGCTCGGATAGACGTCGCACAGTCCGGCCCGCTGCGCCCTGGCTGCGGACGAACTCGACCACGTCGCGCGCGTCTGGCCGCCGGGTCGGTGTTCGGCATGGCCACGACCGCGGTGTAGCCGCCGAGCGCCGCCGCCCGGCTCCCGGTCTCGATCGTCTCGGCGTCCTCGCGGCCCGGCTCGCGCAGGTGGGCGTGCAGGTCGACGAAGCCGGGCGAGACGACGCATCCGCTCGGCATCGAGCGACGGTCGCGCCGCTCGGCGGCGCGTCGACGTCGTCGCCGACGGACGACGATGCGGTCGCCGTCGATGACGATGTCGCCCGAACGTTCACCGTGCTGATCGACGATCCGCCCGCCGGTGATCAGTCGTGATCCTCGGTTCGGAACCGCGTCATCCCGCCTGCTCCAGGTTCTTGGCGTCCGTCGAGGCCAGCAGCTCGAACAGCACCGCCATCCGCACCGCCACGCCGTTCGTCACCTGTTGCGTGATCATCGCCCCAGGGATCTCGGCCGGGTCGACGAGGATCTCGACGCCCCGGTTCATCGGCCCCGGGTGCATCACCAGCGCCTGTCGCCGCAGCCGCTTCGGCCCGCTCCGGCGTGAGGCCGAACCGGGTGCTGTACTCGCGCAGGCTCGGCACGACCGCGTCGTTGATCCGCTCGGTCTGCATGCGCAGCAGGTACAGCACGTCGACCTTGCCGACGACCTCGTCGAGGTCGTCGGTCGACGGCCGCCAGCGGCTGTCGGCGGCAGCAGCGTGGCGTGGCGCGACGAGCATGACGTCGGCGCCGAGCGCCGTGAACACCTCGATGTTGCTGCGGGCGACCCGGCGAATGCCGGATGTCGCCGACGATCGCGATGCGCAACCCGTCGAGCCCGCCCGTGCGCCCGAGCGCCGAACGCACGGTGTAGGCGTCGAGCAGCGCCTGGGTCGGGTGGGCGTGCCAGCCGTCGCCGCCGTTGATGATGCTCGCCGTCGTCCAGCGGCGACACCTGCCACGGCACGCCGCTCGACTTGTGCCGGATCACGAAGGCGTCGACGCCCATCGCCGCGACGGTCTCGATCGTGTCGCGCAGGCTCTCGCCCTTGTTGACGCTCGACGAGCCGACCGTGAACGTCATCACGTCGGCCGACAGCCGCTTCGCCGCCGTCTCGAACGACAGCCGGGTGCGGGTCGAGTCCTCGAAGAACAGGTTGCACACGGTGCGGCCGCGCAGCGCCGGCACCTTCGGGTTGGGCCGCTGGTTGACCTCGACCATGTGGTCGGTGAGGTCGAGGATGCGCGGGTGACGGCCTCGGGGCCGATCTCGCGAGATCGAGCGGAGGTGCTTCATCGGGCCGTCCCGATCGACGCACCCCGTCGCGACGTCGCGACCACCGTCTCGTCGAGGCTGGTCGGCAGGTTCTTGCCGACGAAGTCGGGGCGGATCGGCAGCTCACGGTGGCCGCGGTCGACGAGCACGGCGAGCTGCACGGCCCGCGGCCGCCCGTAGTCGGACGAGCGCGTCGAGCGCGGCCCGCACCGTGCGCCCGGTGTACAGCACGTCGTCGACGAGCACCACCGTGGCGCCGTCGACGTCGCACCGGCAGCTCGCTGCGACCGCTCGGGTGCACCGGCCGCAGGCCGATGTCGTCGCGATAGAGCGAGGCGTCGATCGACCCGACCGGGACGGGCGTTCGATGCGCTCGATCTCGTCGGCGAGCGCCTCGGCCATCCACACGCCGCCGCGCTGGAGGCCGACGAGCACGACGCCCTCGAGACCCTGGTTGCGCTCGATGATCTCGTGGGCGATCCGGGTGAGCGCCCGACGAACGTCGTCGGCGCCGAGCACCTGCTTGGTCAGGCTCCTGCCGTCACGGGCCCACGGGGCCCGCTTGACGGTCGGGCCCCCGCACTAGCGTCATTCGACGTGCGTTCCTTCCGTCCGGGCCTCACGGGACCCGCTTCACGGTCCGGCCGACAGGGTACACGAGCCGCGCTGTGGGACCGCCACCCTAGCCTGACCTCGTGCGCGGCACCGTCGTGATGGCCACCTACAACTCGGCCGGGTCGATCGCAGGCCGTGCTCGCCGAGGTCGAGGAGGCGGCGTCGATCCTCGCCCGCACGCGGCTTCGAGCTCGACATCCTGCTCGTCGACAACGACTCGCCCGACGGCACCGTCGGCATCGCCCGTGAACAGGCCGCTCCGCTCGGACTCGTGATCGACGTCATCACTCGGCGGCGACCGCACCGCAGCGAAGCGCTCGTCGCCGGGCTCCGGCACGTGCTCGACGCGGCGAGGCCAGATTCATCGTCACGCTCGACGCCGACGGCCACCACGACGCCCGTCAGATCACCGACCTCGTCCGCGCGTTCGTCGCCCGCCGCAGCGGGCTCACGATCGGTTCGCGCTGGGTCAGCGGCGGCTCGGCGCCCGGCGCCCGACCGCTGCGCGCGCTCGGCAGCCGCGTCGCCGGCGCGCTCGTCCGCCGGGCCGGCGGCATGCGCACCGTCCGCGACGCCACGACGTCGTTCTGGGTGCTCGACCCCGACGTCGCGCGGACCGTGCTCGCGACGATCCCGCTCGAGCCCGGGTTCGCGTTCTACTCGACGTTCGTCGCCCTCACCCAGGCCTACGGCTTCTCGATCGACGAGGTACCGATCTCGTTCCGGCCCCGCTACTCCGGGGTCGACAGCGTCTCGCTCGACGACCTCGGCGAGTTCGTCCGCAGCCTTCCCGTGATCCGCCGGCGGACCCAGCAGATCCGCGCCGAGATGCGGGCCGACCAGGCGACGTGGGCGAGCCGGTCGAACCGGATGCTCGACCAGCAGGCGGCCGCCGGGTCGTCGTTCGGCGCCGACGTCGAACTGGAACGGCTCGCCGAGGCCGACCACTTCTTCGGCTGGATCGCCGACGAGCTGGTGCCGCACCTCGGACATCGGATCCTCGAGGTCGGCGCGGGGATCGGCACGGTGTCGCTGCAGCTCCTCGAGCGCCTGCCCGGCGCCCAGATCACCGCACTGGAGCCCGACCCGAAGCTGCACGACGAGCTCGTCACCCGCACGAAGCGCCACCCCGAGGTGCAGACGCTCAACGTCACGTCGACCGACCTCGTGCACTCCGACATGGCACCGTCGTTCGACTCCGTCGTCTACGTCAACGTGCTCGAGCACATCCTCGACGACGTCGGCGAGCTCCGCACCGCCCGCGACCTGCTCGTGCCCGGCGGCACGCTGGCCGTCTTCGTTCCCGCGCTCCCTCGGCTGTACGGCAGCCTGGACTACAAGTCCGGCCACCACCGACGCTACGTCGCGCGAGTCGCTGCGCGGCGTCGTCACCGAGGCAGGCTTCGAGCTCGTCGACATCCGCTACCTCGACGTGCTCGGTGTCGCCCCGTACTTCGCGATGTACCGGCTGCTCGACGTCAAGTCGCTGGGCGTCGGTCTCGTCAAGCGGCTACGACAAGGTCATCGTCCCGCTCAGCCGAGCGGTCCAACGGCTGGTGCCCGATCCGCCGTTCGGCAAGAACCTGCTGGCGATCGCCCGCCGCCCGCACGAGCCGTAGCTCGCGGACACGAACGCTGGCTCGAGGACCTCAGCCGCTCGGGCGCGGCCCGGTGGTCACCGGCACGTCCGATGACGGCCGGATGCCAGGAAGCGCTGCGCAGGCGGTCGGCACCGGCAGCGCCGCGCCGATGTCCTCCAGGGCGTTCATCGGTCCGGAGAACGCGTCGGCGGGGCAGTTCACCGGGACGTCCTCACCGTCAGGACCTGGCGAGATGCGCTTGGCCACCTTTATCACAAGCTGCTCGTCGAAGAT
>CAVXSN010000024.1:0-125228 GCA_963764455.1 Ilumatobacteraceae bacterium | reverse complement strand
GGACCCGGAGTTGTCGATGTTCTCGTCAGCGGTTCAGAGCCGCCCCGAGCTCGTCACGCTCCTCAGCCGTCCCGAGCCACTCACGCTCTTCCTGCCGACCAACGCCGCCCTTGCCGCGATGCCGGAGTGGTCTGGAATCAGCGCGGACGACGAGTTGCTCGCTGCATTCGTCGACGGACACGCAGTCGACGGCGCGCTCACGTCACCTGAGGTGCTTGCCTCGTTCGAGCTGACCGCGCTGTCCGGTGACACGCTGGTGATCGATGGCGTCGCCCGCACGGTCAATGGCCGGCATTTCGTCGCGGCCGACACGGAGGGGACGAACGGCTACCTGCACACGATGGATGGACCGCTCGTTGACCCGACGACGACCACGACGACGACGTCGAGCGACGCTGGCACGACGACCACCACGACCGTCTAGCGACGAACTGGGCGGCCTCAGAACCGGTTTCCGGGTCGCTGGCCGCCCAGAATCCGAAATTCGATCGTCGGTGGCGCGTCGATCAGACCGAGATCGTGCCGCGCTGAGGCGCTCGCGTGACAGCGGTTGCTCGCGATCACGGGCCTAACCTGCCGGGCGTGGATCGGCCGATCGGGATGTTCGACTCTGGGTTCGGCGGGCTCACCGTCGCCAGGGCCGTGATCGACCTGCTGCCATCCGAGGACCTCGTGTACATCGGCGACACGGGGCGCTATCCCTACGGACCCAAGCCACTCGGGGAGGTGCGCAAGTACGCCCGCGAGATCGTGGCCAGCCTGGTCGAGGACCACGAGGTCAAGGCGATCATCGTCGCGTGCAACACCGCGGCGGCCGCCGGCTTGGACGACCTCCGCGACGAACTGAGGATCCCGATTCTCGACGTGATCGAGCCGGGCGCGTGCTCGCTCGTCGAGGCCACGGAATCGGGGCGGGCGGGAGTCATCGGCACGGTCGGCACGGTGTCGTCCGGTGCGTACGTGCGCGCCGTCAACCAGGCGGCCACGGTCGCCGGTCGAGAGATCGCGCTGACGTCTCAGGCCTGCCCAGGATTCGTCGAGTTCGTCGAGCGGGGCCAGACACGAGGCGACGAAGTGACGGTGCTGGCCGAGCGTCTGCTGGCCCCGGTCTGTGCTGCCCACGTCGATGCCCTCCTGCTCGGCTGCACCCACTATCCGTTCCTGGCCAGGGTCATCGCCGACGTCGTGGGGCCGTCCGTGACGCTCGTGAGCTCCGCCGACGAGACCGCGTTCTCAGCGGCGCGCCTGCTCGGCGACCTTGGCGTGTTGCGCGATCCCAGGTCGACGCTCGGTCGTCATCGATTCCTGTCGAGCGGCGACGTCGACACGTTCCGCGACCTCGGATCCCGCCTGCTCCCCGAGCTCGACGCCGCTGAGCCCTGGAATCCCGGCGGCGGCGACCAGACAGAAAGCACGCGGAGATGACAAGACCCGACGGACGCGCCGACGACGAACTGCGCCCGATCACGTTCGAACGCGACTACACCGAGATGGCCGCCGGCTCGTGTCTCGTCTCGTTCGGCAAGACCCGCGTGCTGTGCACGGCGAGCATCGATGACAGCGTGCCCCGCTGGATGCAGCGCACCGGCAAGGGATGGGTGACGGCCGAGTACTCGATGCTGCCCGGATCGTCGCCGGTGCGGGTCGACCGCGAGGCGGCCCGAGGCAAGCAGAGCGGGCGAACGGTCGAGATCCAACGCCTCATCGGTCGCAGCCTGAGGGCGGCGTGCGACATGACGCTGCTTGGCGAGCGGCAGGTGCTCGTCGACTGTGACGTGCTCCAGGCCGACGGGGAACGCGCACGGCCAGCATCTGCGGCGGCTATCTCGCACTCCACGATGCGCTCAGCCGCCTCGTGGCCGACGGCACGATCAGGGCTCAGCCGCTCCACTCGTTCTGCGCCGCGATCAGCGTCGGCATCGTGGACGGGGTCCCGGTCCTCGATCTGCCGTATCACGAGGACAGCACGGCTGAGGTCGACATGAACGTCGTCACGTTGCGTCCGATCGCCGGCGGCGAGGCCCGCTTCGTCGAGGTGCAGGGCACCGCCGAGGGCGACGCCTTCACGAGGTCGGAGCTGGACTCGCTCCTCGGCCTGGCCGAGCGCGGCGTGAGCGAGATCATCGACCTGCAGGCGGAGATGGTTTCGGTCGCTCCGCCGCCGCGGCGCGTGATGAGCGGCGCCGCCGCGCCGCTGCGGCCCCGCAAAATGAAACTGGTGTGCGCGTCGGCCAACCCCGGCAAGGTGGGCGAGATCCGCGCCATCCTCGGTGAGGTCGTCGACCTGCTGCCCCGGCCCGGACACGTTCCCGACGTCGTCGAGGACTCCGGCACGCTGGTCGGCAACGCCCGGCTGAAAGCGTCGGCCATCGTTGCTGCGAGCCGCTTGCCGGCGGTCGCGGACGACACCGGGCTCGAGGTAGCCGCGCTCGCTGGCGCCCCAGGTGTCGAAACCGCGAGCTACGCCGGGCCGGGGGCGTCCGACGTCGACAACTGGACGAAGCTCCTTACCGACCTCGCCGGATCGACCGACCGGCGCGCCCGGTTCAGGACGATCGCCATGGTCGTCTGGCCGGACGGCTCCGAGCTCTGGGCCGAAGGTCTCTGTGATGGTGCGATCGCGCTCGAGCATCGAGGCAGCCAGGGGTTCGGCTATGACAGTGTGTTCGTCCCGGCGGCCGGTGACGGGCGGTCGTTCGCCGAGATGACGGCCGACGAGAAGCACGCCCTCAGTCACCGCGGCCGGGCGTTCGCCGCGCTGTTGGGCAAGCTCACCGCGCTGCGGCGGGCCGGCAAATCCGAGGGCGAGGAAGCGTGACTGAACGCCACCACGACCTGGTGATCATCGGGAGCGGATCTGGCAACTCGATCCCCGGGCCGGACCTCGATCACCTCGACATCGCGATCGTCGAGCAGGGGAGGTTCGGTGGCACCTGCGTCAACGTCGGCTGCATCCCGACGAAGATGTACGTGTACCCCGCCGACCTCGTCGAGGGAGCGCGGGAAGGTGGCGTGCTCGGCGTCAAGATGACGGTGGACTCGGTCGACTGGCCAGCGATCAGGAACCGAATCTTCGGACGGATCGATCCGATCGCGTCGGAGGGCAAGGCATACCGGGAAGGGCCCGAGTGCCCGAACATCACGGTGTACACCGGCATCGCGAAGTTCGTCGGCCACAAGGCGCTGGACACGGGCACCGGCACGATGGTCACGGCGGACCGGTTCGTGATCGCCGCCGGCGGACGGGCTCATGTCCCCGAGATCCCGGGGCTCGCGTTCGGGCCGCGCGTCCACACGTCCGACTCGATCATGCGGCTGAACGAGCTGCCACGGTCGATCATCGTCTTCGGGGGCGGGCTCATCGCCGCCGAGTTCGCCCACGTCTTCCGCGCGTCGGTTGCGACGTCACTCAGGTCGTGCGATCCCGGATGCTGCGGGCCCACGACCGCGACATCGCCGACGCCTTCACGGCCGCCGCCGCCAAGCGGTGGACGTTGCTCATCGGTGACGAGCCGACGGCGTTCCACGCCTGCGCGGACGGGGTCACGATGGAGCTGGGGGGCAAGTCGATCACCGCCGACATCGTGCTGGTCGCCACCGGCCGGGTCCCGAACAGCGACCGCCTCGACGTGACGGCGACGGGGGTCGACGTCGACCGCTCTGGCTACGTCATCGTCGATGACTTCCAGCAGACGTGCGTCGAGGGCATCTTCGCGCTCGGGGACATCTCGTCGTCGTGGGAGCTCAAGCACGTCGCCAACCACGAGATGCGGGTGGTCCGGCACAACCTCGTCCATCCCGAGGCGATGATCCGGAGCGACCACCGGTTCGTCCCGTCGGCCGTGTTCACCCATCCGCAGATCGCGACGGTGGGGTTGACCGAGTGGCACGCGATCGACCGCGGAATCGACTATGTCGCGGCACGCTACGACTACGCCGGCATCGCGGCTGGCTGGGCGCGCGAGGACACCACCGGGTTCGTGAAGATCCTCGCCGATCCCAGGACCGGGCTGCTTCTCGGCGCCCACGTCATCGGGCCGGAGGCCGCGACCGTGATCCAGCCGTTGATCCAGGCGATGCACTTCGGACAGACAGCGCACGACGTGGCCACGAAGCAGTACTGGATCCACCCGGCCCTGCCCGAAGTGATCGAGAACGCGCTCCTCAGGCTGCCGATCTCGAGCTGAGCCCGGTCACCCGGACAGCGGCGCGGACGGTGACGACGAGTCCGCGATGGTCGCTGCCGGGAATGTCCACGTCGAGTACGGCGTCGACGACGAGACGGTGGTTCACCAGTGCATGGTCGAGACGGACGAAGGGAGGCAGCGGCGGCTTGTCGGTCCGCCACGAGCTGGAGAACCCGGCTCCCGTTGCCTGGTGGGCATCGCGCCAGCCAGTCGCGAGGATGCGCCGGAATGGCGGATGCCAGTAGGCCGCGTTGAAGTCGCCGACGGCGAGCGTCGGGACGTCACGCCCGGGCTCGAGGTCGCGCGGAGAGCGCGGCCAGCTCGCGGTTCCACCCGCCGAGCGACATGATCGGGCTCGGCGGGTGGACCACGAGCAGCGTCAGCGGCTGTGGTGCGCCCACGACCGCGGCGCTCGACCGATTGCGAGAGGGCGGCGCGGTGACCTCGGTCAACGGGTACCGGCTCCAGATCGCCGACCCGCCGGCCCTGCCCTCGGTGTGCTCGATCCGGTGCGGGTATCCGTGAGCGAGCGGGCTGTCGACGAGGAGCGCCGCGTGAACGGCGGTGTACTCGGTGAACGCGAGCACATCGACACCGAGCCGGCCGAGCATCGCGGGGAGCTCGGCCGTCCCGCCGTTGTCGCAGAGCAGGTTGCCGTGGAACACCTTCACCTGCACCGCCTGGTCCAGCGGCGGCGGTTGCGGCGCGGGACTCAGCAGCGGCCGGCCGAGCGGACACAGCGCGACGGCGAGTGCGGCAGCAGCAGCTCCGAGGATCCAGACCTGCCCGACAAGCGCCGCGACCGCCACGAGGAGCGTGAGCCCGAAGAGGTACGGCGTCAGCGCCTGAAGGATGATCACCATGCGGGAGTTGCTCCACCCCGCGATCTGGCTCGCGACAAGCACGGCCATCGTGCCGACGACGATCCATCCGGCGATGGTCAGCACGCGGGCCAACCGATGGGAGCCCGCATGACCGTTCCGTCCGTCACGCACCCATCGGTTGCGGAGGTCCCAGTTTGCTCGACGAGCACGGAGCGAGAGTGTGTCAGGACGCGCAGCGTTTCGCAGGCCGCCGTGCGTCTCGATGCGGCTCGTATCGTGAGTCCCGTCGCCGGCGTACTCCAACTGGCAGAGAGACGGGACTTAGAACCCGCCAGTGTGGGTTCGAGTCCCACCGCCGGCACGCAGCCGTTCATGTCGACCAGAATCGCCGGTCTGGGCGGTTTCGCTCGACATGAACGACGTCGGCATAACGACGCCGGCCTACGGCACCGGGATCCACGCCAGCGCGAGCTGGGTGACCTTGACGTCGGTGCGCTCGAGGGTCACCGGCACGGTGGTGATGGCCGCGGCCGCCGTCGCCCACTTCGTCTCGATGCCGGTCTTCTCGGCGGCCAGTTCGGATTCGAGGGCGACGATCTGCTCGTCGATGCGGCCGATCTTGCCCTGGGCCTCGTCGACCCGTTCGCCATCGGAGTTCCGGGTGAGCCGGTCAGCGGCGCGTCCGATCCGGCCGGCCGCGCTTCGGCGCGTTCCGAACAGACCGCCGAGCACGTCGCCGGCAGCCCGCACCCAGTTCCCGCGCGTGCGCTCCTTCGCCTGCTCCTCGACCACCGAGGCACGATCGGCGGCGGCTTCCCGCTGGCTCTGCAACCGCGCCTGCTTGGTGGAGTACTTCGTGGCGAGCTCGGCGCCGGCCGCGTCGATGAACGTCTGCGCCGCCTTGGCACAGCGGGTCTGGAAGTCCACGGCCGACTCGCCGGGGCTCGAGTACAGCTTGAGCTCCTTGTTGACGTGCAGGTCGATCGATCCGACGCGAACCAGGTGATCGACGAGGTCGCGCTCGACCCGTTTCCAGGTCCGCGGTTCGCCGACCGGTGCACTGGTCAGTCGGTACTGCACGCCGGACGGCGCCGCGGCGCAGCAGCGAGAGGTCGTCGAAGGCGACCGGGACAACGCGGCTGACGTCGATCGTGTCCGGCAGCGGGAACAGCACCCCGCGGTAGACCTCGTCGTGGACGAGGTCGGCCTTTGCCTCGTCGTAACGGAGCTGCACCGTGGCGACGATGGCCGGCTCGTACCGCGTGCCCGATGGATCACCGCCGACATCGGCGAGCCACGGCGCGCTGACGTCGGCCCAGCGAACCGCGATCCCGTCGGCAACGATCGGCATCACGGCGCTGGCTGGCGGCTCCGCCGCCCCGGCTGGGGCCGGCGCAACGGCCGCCGCCTCGGCGGACGACGTCGCCGGATCGGCAGCCGCGTCGGCGTTCCCCGCGAGCTGCCTGATCTGGTCCTTGGTCATCGGACCGCGCAGGTAGCTCATCGCCCAGCGGGTCGTGAACAGGTCCGGCGTGTCCTTGCCTGCCCGGCGCAGCACGAACTCGCGCTTGTTCAGGCCGCTGATCGTGTCGCTCACCGAGCTGATGTCCACGCCGCCGTCGGCGGCGCTCATGCCGGAGAGCAGGCGGTCCTTGTCCCGCTCGGTCTGCAGCCGGCCGACCATCCACGTCCCGGCGTTGCTGATCGCCTTGTAGTCGATGTCCACCGGGTTCTGGGTGGCCAGCACCACGCCGACGCCGAACGCGCGCGCCTGCTTCATCAGCGTCATGATCGGCTTCTTCGTCGGCGGCATTGCGGTCGGCGGGAGATACCCGGCGACCTCGTCCATGTAGAGCAGCGTCCGCAGGTCGGTGGTGCCGCTCTGGCGCCGCATCCACGTGACGACCTTGGCGAGCAGCAGCGACGTCACGAACTGGCGCTCGTCGTCGGAGAGATGGGCGGTCGTGACGATGGCACAGCGCGGCTTGCCGTCCGGCCGGTACAGGAGGTCCTGGACCTCGAGTGGGGCGCCGTCGCCCCACGCCGCGAACGAAGGTGATGCGAGCAGCCCGTTGAGCTGCATCGCCAGCTTCTGGCGGTCCTTCGGCGGGAAGAACTGGTCGAGCTCGAAGACGCCGAGCTTGTTGATCGGCGGCTGTTGCACCTGGCCGACGAGCGTGGCGAGGTCGAGCGGCCTGCTGGTTCGACCACGCGTGCTGGATCACGTTCGACAGCAGGATGTGCTCCCGACTGGCCAGCGGATCGGCCTCGATCTTGACCAGGCCGAGCAGTGCGGAGACGTACCCCTCGATCTCGTCGCCGATCGTCTCGGGGTCGTCCGTGTCGGGAACCCGCAGCGAGCCGACGATGTCGATCGGCTGGCCGGCCCGCGACCCTGGGGTGTAGATCGTGAAGTCGCACGTGTCCCGCAGCTTCTGGATCTGTTCCGGTCCGTAGCCCCACCGGGCGAGGCCTTCCCTCCAGTTGGCGGCCTGGGCGGCCGCATACTCAGCAGGGGTCTGCCGGGCGGCGTTCGCCTGCGCCTCGTCGATCCACGGCCGGAAAGACTCGGGGGCGAGATCGGGGAACGTGAGGCACAGATTGGTGAGATCGCCCTTCGGGTCGATGAGCAGTGCCGGCAGGCCGGCGGACAGGACCTCTTCGATGATCACAACGCCCAGACCGGTCTTTCCCGAGCCGGTCATGCCCACGATGACGCCGTGGGTGGTGAAGTCCGCGGTTTCCAGCCTGGCGTCCCCGCCGGTGCGCTCGTGGCCTTGCTCGGTCGGCTGGTTGGGATCGAGGAGGCCACCGACGAAGAGCTCTGCCATGGCGCGTCAAGGTAGACCGATTCGCAGGCGTCGACGCCGCCGGCGCGATCCCGTCGATGTTCGACAAAATCGCGATTGCCGCGAGCAGCCGGCGCGCGATTGCCTATCATCGACGGCGACGTCGTGTCGGCCCGGCTCACCGGTGCTCTCGCGACTCCCGGAACCGATCAGGAGCAGACCGAGCACGTTGGAGGCGGCGTGGACCGGCCAGACACGCGGGCAAGGCGCGAGCTCGAAGCCCCTCGAAATCAACACGAACGGTTGATGCGCACGGTCGTCGTCGCGTCGATCGTCGTGTCGGTCGGCGGGTTCGCAGTGGTGGCGTCGGCGCGCGACGCCGGCACCTCCGGATCGGCAGCGGCGGCGCCGGCACCGGATGCCGGATCGGTCCAGGTCGTCGTTCAGCCGGCCGCCGCAGCGTCGGCGCCCGACTGATCCGGCTTCGGCGGAGTCTGCGCCCGAGGGTTCGTTGCCCGACCTGGCCATGGTCGAGGTCGAGACGGAGCTCACCGCCGACTGCACGATCGAGCCGCAGACGATCACGACCGAGACCGACAGCATCCAGGTGCAATGCCTCCAGCAGGCGCTGGCGCGCGAGGGCTTCTACGACGGCGAGATCAGCGGTGTGTTCGACTTCGCCACCAGTGCCGCCGTCCATGCCCTGCAGGAGGACCGCGGCCTGTTCGTCGACGGGATCGCCGGCCGCGAGACCGGGCTCGAGCTGGGCATCTGGCCCGAGGAGAAGCTCGAGGTCGTGCGGACGCCACCGCCGCCCGACGGCGCCATGGACAGCTGGGGCTTCCCGCTCTCTTCGGTCTCGTCGGTTGGCGACGACGCGCCGCCGCTGCCGGAGAACTCGGGCACGGGCCGGCGGGTGGTGTACGAGCGAATAAGCCAGCGCGTGTGGGCGGTCAGCGAGGACGGCGAGATCATCCGCTCGTGGCTCGTCGCCGGCAGCCAGTACAACAACGAGATGCCCGGCACGCACTACGTGTACAGCCGCTCCGAGCAGTCCACGGCGTGGAACGGCCGGGCGATCCTGCCGCTGATGATCCGCTGGCTGCAGACGGACATCGGGGCGATCGGCTTCCACGGGATCCCCATTCACGTCTCCGACGGCACCCCGTACATGACCGAGGCAGAGCTGGGCCAGCGCCTGTCCGGTGGATGCCAGCGCCAGGCGAACCGCGACGCCCAGTTCATGTGGGCGTTCGCCGACGTCGGAACCAAAGTCGTCGTGCTCTAGTACCCGATGCGATGAGCAATACACGCACGATCGGCGCGCGGATCGCTCATCGCATTGTCTGAGTCATCCGCTGCGACTGCGGATCCTCGAGCTCCTCGAGCAGGCGAGAGCCGCTCACCGCGACGGTCGCTGCGGCGCACCTCGGAACGACTCCCGCCAACTGCTCGTTCCACTTGCGGGTGCTGGCCAATCACGGATTCATCGTCGAGGCCGGCGGCACCGTGGGCCGCAATCGGCCGTGGCAACGGTCCGACGCTACGTCTCGGTTCGGCTTGCGATGGTTCGCGATCCGCGACCGCTACCCGAAGGAGTGGCGCGACGCCGCGGGTGACATCCACCTCGTCCTGACCCTCTCCGCATCGGAGCTCGCCGAGCTGCGCCGCGCGGTGGAAGTGCTCGTCGCGCCGTTCCGCGGCCGCAACGCGAAGAATCGGAACGACGCTGCCGAACCGGTGGCGTTCGTCCTCTCAGCGCTCCCGCTTGCCCGCCCTCCCACCGCCCCCGGCGGCGGCTAACGTCGCCCCGATCCTCAACCTGGAGACAGTGATGTCTGATCCAGCTCCCGCCGATACCGAGCCAGAGCTCGCCGCGGCCACGGTCGTCCGGTTCGACCGCTACGTGCCCCAACGCCGCTTCCAGCGATCGGTCGCGGTGAGTCCCGACGGCAGCACCGTGGCATACGTCGCCAACGACGGTGGGCAGTACAACCTGTGGCTTCGTCCCGTGGCGGGCGGGCCGGCTCACCAGGTCACGACGTTCACGGAGCACTCGGTGAGGACGGTCGCGTGGGCCCCGGACGGCGCGTCGCTCGCGTTCGCCGCCGATCACGACGGCGACGAGCAGCACCAGATCTACCTGGTGGGCACGGCAGGAGACGAGCCCCGCCGCCTCACATCGGCGCTCGACCGCCAGCACGAGCTCTCCGGCATGCCGTTCAGCCCGGACGGAAAGGTGCTGGTCTACGCCGGCAACGACCGCGACGAGTCGGTCCAGGACCTGCTCGTGCATGACCTCGTGGACGGAAAAGTCCGCCGGATTGCGTCGGTCCCCGGCGAGATGGCGTCATCGGTGGCCGTCTCGCCGGACGGGCGGTGGCTGCTCGCCGCAATCGCACGGAGCAACACCGACGTTGACGCTGCCATCGTCGATCTCGTCGACTCCGACAGCGAGATCAGGCTGCTGACCGCGCATGAGGGCGACACGACGTATCTGCCGTCCGGCTGGCTGCCCGACGGTTCCGGCGTGTACCTCATCACCGATGCCGACAGCGAGTTCAGGTCGCTCGCGGTGTGCGGCCTCGACGGCCGGGTGATCACCCAGGTGTCTCCGGACTGGGATGTCGAGGACGTCGTGGCGTCCAAGGACGGTTCGACGCTCGTCTGGACGGTGAACGAGTCGGGGACGTCAGTGCCCTACGCGGTGCGTCTGGATCCGGCGTCAGAGTGGATCGATGGGACCCGGATCGCGATCGCCGACGGCGTGATCGACGGGTTCGACGTCGCTCCCGACGGCTCGACGGTCGTCGGGTTGTTCGGTACCGGTACACGCCCGACCGAGCTCGTCGCGATCGACGTCGACAGCGGCGCGACCGCCTTTCTCACCGAGAGCCGGCCACCGGCGTTGCTCGACTCCGACCAGGTCGCACCCGTGGCGGTCGACTATCCGACTCACGATGGGCGGCGGATTCCCTCCTGGCTGTACCAGCCGGCCGGGAACGGGCCGCATCCCGTGGTGCTTTCGATCCATGGCGGGCCGGAGGCGCAGGAACGGGCGGAGTACATGTACTCCGGTCTGTACCACTACCTGCTCGCCAGCGGCATCGGGGTGCTGGCGCCAAACGTGCGGGGGTCGACGGGCTACGGGGTGAGCTATCAGAAGCTGATCCACCGTGACTGGGGCGGGGCCGAGCTCGGCGACTTCGAACGCGCCGTTGCCTACCTGCGGACGCTGCACTGGGTCGACGCTGACCGGATCGCCGTGTTCGGCGGCTCGTTCGGTGGCTTCGCCGCGCTGTCGTGCGTCAGCCGGTTGCCCGACCTCTTCGCAGCCGGCGTGTCGATCGTCGGACCATCGAACCTCGTGACGCTCACCAAGTCGGTCCCGCCGACGTGGCGACCGCTGATGGCGTCGTGGGTCGGTGATCCCGAGGATGACTACGACATGCTGATGGAGCGATCGCCGATCACGTACGTCGATCAGATCTCGGCAGCGCTCATGGTGGTCCAGGGCGCCAACGATCCCCGGGTGGTCAAGGCCGAGAGTGACCAGATCGTCGACGCGCTCCGCAACCGAGGAGTCGAGGTTCGCTACGACGTGTACGACGACGAGGGTCACGGGTTCACGAAGCGGAGCAACGAGGTCAAGGCGATCGGGGACGTCGGGGAGTTCCTCGTCAACCGTCTTCGTGCGTGAGCGTGCTCGGTTGACAGACTGACGACCGTGACGACCCCCGCCCCGCTCGAGGACCGCTTCGGCCTCGCCGACCGCATCGTCGACGAGACCGCGTTGGCCAACAGCGTGAATCGTTTCGCCGAACGTGGCATCACGCTGCCGACGTTCGCGGAGCTCGCCGACCCGACGTCGATCAGCACAACACGGGTCGGCGATGCCGACCCACAGGGGCCGGACGCCCGCAACCTTTGGCGCAACCACTGGTACAACGACACCGCCGGCGAGCGGGTCCGGGTGCCCGACCACGTCGTGCTCCCGCGTCAGCTGACCGGCGTCGACAGCCCGATCATCGTCGTGTTCGGGGACCGGTTCCCGATGATCACTGCCCACAAGGTGCTTGCGGCGTACGCGTGCCTCGCGCCGCGGGTCGTGTGCGGGCAGTTCGACCCCACCTCGCAGCGAGCCATCTGGCCGTCGACCGGGAACTACGCCCGGGGCGGCATCGCGATCAGCCGGATCATGGCTAGTCGCGGGGTGGCGATCCTGCCGGAGGGGATGAGCCAGGAACGCTTCGACTGGCTCGAGCGGTGGTGCGAGAACCCGGCGGACGACGTCATCCGCACCGTTGGCACGGAGTCGAACGTCAAGGAGATCTACGACGCCTGCAACGAGTTGGCCAAGGATTCCGGCAACGTGATCTTCAACCAGTTCTGCGAGTTCGGCAACCACCTCGCGCACTTCGAGGTCACCGGGCGGGCGCTCGGCCATGTCTTCGAGACGGTCGCCGCCGGTAGCCCGGGCTTGCGCCTCGCCGCGTTCACGTCGGCGACGGGCTCGGCGGGCACGATCGCGGCGGGCGACCGCCTGAAGGAGTCCTACGGCGCCAAGATCGTCGCAGTCGAGGCGCTCGAGTGCCCGACGCTGCTGGAGAACGGCTACGGCGAGCACAACATCCAGGGCATCGGCGACAAGCACGTGCCGCTGATCCACAACGTGATGAACACCGACGTCGTCGTCGCGGTCAGCGACAGGGCGACCGACCAGCTGCAGGTCATGTTCAACAGCGACGAGGGGCTCGGCTACCTCGCCGATCGCCGGCTCGTGCCCCAGGCGACGCTGTCGACGCTGCGGCACTTCGGCCTGTCCTCGATCTGCAACGTGCTGGCGGCGATCACGACGGCGAAGCTGCTCGGACTCGACGGCGATGACGCCGTCGTCACGGTCGCGACCGATGGCGCGGCGATGTATCCGAGCGAGCGCGACAAGATCTCGGCGCGCGACTTCGGCGGCGGTTTCACGAACCTCGACGCGGCCGCGGTGTGGGGTGAGCACCTCGCCAACGTGCCGATCGCCCACGCGATCGAGTGCACCGAACACGTCCGCAACCGGATCTTCAACCTCGGCTACTACACGTGGGTCGAGCAGCAGGGCACGCCGATCGAACTGTTCGACGCTCGCCGCTCGCAGTCGTTCTGGACCGGCCTGCGGAGGTACCTCGGCGTGTGGGACGCGATGATCGGCGAGTTCAACGCCCGGGTCGCCGCCGCGTGATGGGCGGCGTCCTGGCGTGGCGCTGTGCGGTATGTGGCACCACGGTCGACATCGCGACGCCGCAAGTGTTCGTGTGCCCGAGCTCGTCACCCTCCGATCGGCGCCATGTCCTCCATCCGCTGGCAACCCCCGAGCAGCCGGATCCGATCGACGATCCCAACCCGTTCGTCGCCTACGCACGGCGAATGGCGTGGTGGGCGTTTGCCGGTGCGCACGGCATGACCGAGCCGGCAAGGGTGGCGCTGGCGCGGGAGGTCGCCGGCGACTTTGCGGTCACGCCGATCCGCGCGGTCGAGCTCGATCTCGGCGCCGGCGACGTCGCGGTGTGGGTCAAGGACGAGACGGGGAACGTCGGCGGCAGCCACAAGGGCAGGCATCTTGCCGGCATCCTCCTTCATCTGCGCGCCGTCGAAACGCTCGGCCTCGTGCCCGCTGGGAAGCGCCCGCCGTTGGCGATCGCGTCGTGCGGCAACGCCGCGATCGCGGCGGCGACGCTCGCGCAGCGCTGCGAATGGCCGCTGCGGGTGTTCGTCCCGGACTGGGCCTCACCGCCGGTGCTCGCGATGCTGGAGTCGCTCGGCGCGTCGATCACGGTGTGCGAGCGTCGCGACGAGGATCCGCCCGGCGATCCCGCCGTGCTGCGTTTCCGGGAGGCGGTCGCGGTCGGCGCGCTGCCGTTCAGCGTGCAAGGGCCCGAGAACGGGATGTGCCTCGACGGTGGGCGGACCATCGGCTGGGAGCTCGCCGACGCGGTCGGCGGCGATGACGGGCCTTCGCACCTCGACCGCGTTGTCGTTCAGGTCGGCGGGGGAGCGTTCGCCACGTGCCTGGGGTGGGGGCTCGGAGCGGGCGTCCGGCTCGACACGGTACAGGCGGACGGATGCGCGCCCCTGGCCAGGGCGTGGTGGCGGGCCAAGGACCTCGTCGTTGCCTGATGCCGCGATCCCGCATCGCTGGGCGCAGCTGATGACCCCCTGGGAGCGGCCGCACTCGCTGGCCGACGGGATTCTCGACGACGAGACCTACGACTGGCTCGGGGCGTTCGAGGTGATGCGGGCGAGCGGCGGGCGCCCGCTCGTCGCGCCCGAGGAAGCGGTGGTCAAGGCCGCCGCGCTGGGAGCGGCGACCGGCATTCCCGTCAGCCCGACCGGTGCTGCGGGCGTGGCGGGCCTGCTGGTCCGCGAGGGCCGGCCGGCCGACGGAGAACAGGTGGCGGTCGTGTTCTCCGGCGTCGCCCGTTGACGCGTACGATCCGGATCATGCGCCGCCTGTGCGTACCCCTCGCCGCGTGCCTGGTCTGTGGGCTGACGCTGGTCGTGGGCGACTCCGCCGGCGCCGCCGCACCTTCGTCCAGCGGGCCGTTCGAACCGGGATCGGACTGGACCGTCGACGCGCCCGAGGACCACGGCATGGATCCGTACACGCTGGGCTGGTCGCGGGTGTATGCGTTCCAGGAACCACGCAACACGCAAGGTGTCGTGGTCGTGCGGAACGGGGCGATCGTGGCGGAGTGGTACGCGCCGGGGCGGGATCGGGATTCGTGGGCCGCGAGCTGGTCGATGGCGAAGAGCTTCACGGGCGCATTGATCGGGATCGCGATCGATGACGGACTGATCCCGTCGGTCGACGAGCCGATGACGACGTACTACCCGGAGTGGGCGGGATCGCCCCGCGACGAGATCACGCTGCGCCACGTGCTGCAGATGGCGTCGGGTCTGCACTGGGACGAGGAATATGATCCCGCCGCCGGGCCGCCGGAGGACAGCGAGATCATCCAGCTCGTCGCCGCCCAGCCCGACCAGCTCGCCTACGTCACCGGGCAGCAGGCGGAGAGCGAGCCCGGGACGGTCTTCAACTACTCGAGCGGCGGCACCATGCTGCTGTCCGGGGTGATCGAGCGGGCGACCGGGATGTCGGTGGCCGAGTACGCGGAGCAGCAGCTGTTCGGGCCGATCGGCATCGACCAGGTCGAGTGGTGGCAGGACGGCGCTGGCCACACGCTCACCTACTGCTGCCTCGACATGCCCTCGCGTGACTTCGCCAGGATGGGGCTGCTGTTCTTGAACGAGGGGCTTTGGGGCGACGATCAGGTGGTGCCGTCGCAGTGGGTGACCGACTCGCTCACGCCGTCGCCGGCCTTCGAGGGCTACGGCTATCAGTGGTGGCTGATCGGGGACGAGGATGACGGCCTGCCCGACGACACGTACGCGGCGCAGGGACACGACGGCCAGTACATCTACGTGATCCCGAGCCTCGACCTCGTGGTCGTGCGCAACGGGACCTACTTCAAGTTCGACGGACCGGCCATCGCCGAACCCAACCTGTATGGCAGATACCCGAGCGACTCACGCGGCGAGGGGACCCCCCTGGGGACGCTGCTCCCCGAGAACGGCTGGGACCGGGTTTCGTTCCTGCTGCCGATCGTCGAGTCGATCAGCGAGGTCTGAGCGGCACCTGGTGTGGTGCGTCGATAGCCTGACGCCCATGACCGGATTCAACCCGCAGATGCTCGAGGGCGGGTTCGACCCGCGCTCCGACGTGTTCAACCGTCTGCTGAAGGACCGCATCGTGCTGCTCGGCGCGCCGGTCGACGACGACATCGCCAACCAGCTCTGCGCCCAGTTGCTGTACCTCGAGGGCGAGGATCAGAGCAAGGACATCTGGCTGTACATCAACAGCCCCGGTGGGTCGGTCACGTCCGGGATGGCGATCTACGACACGATGCAATTCGTCAGCTGCGATGTCGCCACCGTGTGCATCGGGCTCGCGGCCTCGATGGGCCAGTTCCTGCTCACCGCCGGCGCCGCGGGGAAGCGCTACTCGCTGCCCAACGCCCGGATCATGATGCACCAGCCGCTCGCCGGGCTGCGCGGCCAGGCCGCCGACATCGCGATCCAGGCCCAGGAGCACGCCTACGTCAAGCGCCGGATGGCCGAGCTCACCGCTGAGCACTCGGGCAAGACGTTCGAGCAGATCCAGACGGACAGCGACCGCGACCGCTGGTTCTCGGCCGAGCAGGCCAAGGACTACGGCCTCTGCGACAAGGTCATCCTGCGCCGCGGCGAGATCGGCTGACGTCGGTCGTCGGCCAACTGGCGACAGGTCAGCTCGCCGCGACCTCACGGTTGTTTGCTCTGAAAGTGGGTGGTTGCGGCGGGGCCGCCGGCGGGTTCGGTCGCCGTTCCGCGAACTGGGCGGCTACGTCCGGAACCGAATACCGGAAACCGACACTGTGGCCGCCCAGAAAGCAGTTTGACGCAATCGCCGCCCAGTTCGGCGCTCAACGGGTCAACCGGCGGTCGTCGTCAGGCGGAGCGATCGTCGTGGTCGTCTGGGGGACGATCGTCGTGACGGGTCCCCAGTCGAAGCCGCAGTGCTCGGCGATCCACGTCGACACCGCGACCGACGATCGCTCCGTGGCGTAGATCCGGGCGAAGATCTCCTCCTCGTCCTCGCCTTCGAGCGCGGTCTCGAAGAGCAGGATGTGGGCCTGCCAGTCCGGTTCGATCGAGAGCGGCGCGTCCTCGCCGACGTCCTGCCACAGGTCGATGAGCGTGTCGACGTCCTCGCGGGACTGCGGAATCGCACGCAGCGCGTCGAGGTTGTCCTCCACTCGCCCGCAGAATCGGGCGGTGTCGCCGGTCCTGCTGTCGTCGCGGCACGCCGCGAGCGCGACGGATGCGAACATCACGGCCACCATGCCGGCGGCGCGTCGCGACGGCGTCGGCGTTCGGCGCATCGGACGATTCTGGCAGTTGAGCGGTTGAATTCCCCGGCATCGCCGGTGATCGCCGGCCGCCGCGCAAGAGTGCGACACCCTCTCGCTAGTCTCTGACTCAGCCGTTGTGGGCCGGTACCCGCCCTCCGCACTCATTGATCCGCTCGCCGTGCTCGGTGAGCGCTGCGGAGGAGACCCAGCGTGCTCGCATCCATCACTTCGGCCTCGTTGATCGGCGTCCGAGGCTGCCCAGTCACCGTCGAGGTGTTCGTGGGCGACGGACTTCCCGGCGTACAGCCTCGTCGGCATGCCCGATGCGGTGTGCAAGGAGTCGCGCAACCGAGTCAAGGCGGCCTTCGCCAGTTGCGGACTCGCGTGGCCGAGCCGCAACATCACCATCAACCTGGCGCCGACGAGCGAGCGCAAGTCGGGGGCCGGTCTCGACCTCGCCATCGCGGTCGGCCTGCTCGTGGCCACGCAGCAGATTCCCCCCGACGCGGTCGCCGGGCACGCGTTCATCGGCGAGCTGGGCCTCGATGGAACGCTGCGCCGGGTCACTGGCGTGGCGCCGATGGTCGACGCGCTCGGCGAGGTCGACGTCGTCGTCCCCGTCGCCAATGCGCTGGAAGCGACGGTTGCGGCGCGGGGCCGGCCGAGGGTCGCGGCGCAGCTCGGCGACGTCATCGAGTGTCTCGGCGGCGGCCGAGCGTGGGACCCGATGCCCGCCGCCGTCGATCCGGAAACCGGCGCCGACCGGATGTCCGACCTCGCCGACGTGCGTGGCCAGCCCGTCGCCCGGCAGGCCCTCGAGATCGCCGCGGCCGGCGGTCATCACATGCTCCTCATCGGGTCTCCGGGCAGCGGCAAGACGATGCTCGCCCAACGGCTTCCCAGCCTGCTGCCTCCGCTCGATCGTGAGGAAGCCTTGCAGTCCACGATGGTCCATTCGGCCGCCGGCCTGAGGTTGCCGCCGAGTGGCCTGATCCAGATTCCACCGTTCCGGGCTCCCCACCACACGACGTCGGTGATCGGGATGTGCGGAGGTGGTTCGCAGCAGCTGAAGCCGGGCGAGTTGAGCCTTGCGCACAACGGCGTGCTGTTCCTCGACGAACTCGGCGAGTTTCCGCGGGCCGCGCTCGAGGGTCTGCGCGAACCACTGGAGGAAGGGGTCATTCGAGTCTCCCGGGCGGTCGGGCGGCTGGCGATGCCCGCTCGGTTCCTCCTCGTCGGCGCCACGAACCCGTGTCCGTGTGGCGGAGGACCCCCGGGCGTCGTGCCAGTGCGACGACAACGCGCGCGCCCGCTACCTGCGCCGCCTGTCGGGTCCGCTCGCCGACCGGTTCGACCTGCGGGTCGTCGTGCACCGACCGGCGGTCGACGAGCTCCTCGGTGTCGCCGTCGGAGAGCGATCGGCGGTCGTGCGCGAACGGGTCATCGCGGCACGAGACGTCGCGCTGACCCGATCGGGCAAGCTCAACGCCGCCCTGACGCCGGACGAGCTCGACGAGGTGGCGCCCCTGGCCGCCGACGCGCGCAGCGTCCTACGCAACGAGATCGAGCGCGAGCGGCTGACCGGCCGCGGCTACCACCGCATCCGGCGGGTCGCCCGAACGATCGCCGACCTCCGGGATCCGGGCGAGGTAATGGTCACGCTCGATCACGTCGAGCTGGCGCTGTCGATGAGGGCCGCCCTCCGCGGGCCGGCGATGACCGATGCACGGTGGATCGCGTGATGGGCGGCGATCGTCGAACCGGCGCGCTGGCGGCGCTCGCCGGACTCGACCTCGTGACGTCGGCCCGGCTGCGCGTGCTGCTCGCCTACCACGAGCCCGAGGAGTCGTATGCCGTCGCGGCCGGACGGTTGCGGCCACACCCGGCCGTCGAACCGATGTTCAACTCCGAACTTCGTGCCGCGTGGGCGGCGTCGGCGGCCGAGCGTGATCCGCTCGTGTGGGCCGAGCGCTGCGCCCGGTTGCGCATCGGCGCAATCACCCAATCAGACTCCGACTATCCCGCCGCGTTGGTCAACGACCCGCAGCCTCCCGCGGTCCTGTTCTTCCGCGGCGAGTGGTCCGCGCTCGATGCTCGCCGAGTCGGCATCGTCGGGACGCGGAACGCCACCGGACCAGGTTGTGATTTCGCGGCCACGCTCGGCCACCAGCTCGCGGCCGAGGGTGTCACGGTCGTGTCGGGTCTGGCCAAGGGCATCGACGGTGCAGCCCACCGCGGTGCGCTCCGAGGCGATGGACGCCGCGCTGTCGGGGTCGTCGCCAACGGCCTCGACTCGGCCTACCCGAGGCTCAACCGAGACCTCTGGGACGCGGTCGCGTCGACGGGGCTGCTGCTGTCGGAGTGGCCGCCGGGCACCGAGCCGGAGAGGTTTCGGTTCCCGCAGCGCAACCGGATCATCGCCGCGCTCAGCGAGGTGCTCGTCGTGGTCGAGAGCCGCGAACGCGGCGGGTCGCTCACGACGGCCAGGGAAGCGCTGGAGCGCGGGATCGACGTGATGGCCGTACCCGGTTCGATCAACAATCGGGCGGCCGCTGGGACCAACCAGCTCATCAGGGACGGCGCGATCCCGGTGACCGGGGTGGCCGACGTCCTGTTGTCGCTCGGCATGGATCATCGTCACGCCGACCAATCCGGCTTCGATCCCCGGCCGCTCCCGAGGGGAAACGAGGCCATCGTGCTCGAGCGATGCCGTGTCGACTCGTGCACGCTCGACACGATCGTGTCCGAGCTCGGGTTCACGGTCACCGATGCCGCCATGACGTTGGCCCGTCTCGAGCGATCGGGCTGGCTCCGGGAGAGCGGTGGATGGTTCGAGGAGGTGCGGTTGTGGTCGTCGCAACCGGCAGGAACGTGACTGTGGCCGGGAGTGTCCTCCAGCGGCCGTGCCGCAGCGAATACCCTCGGCTCAGTGCCCTCTTCCAGCGACGTCCTCCCCGACGCCGGCCACGACTCGGCAGCGTGGCGCGTCGAATCGTTCGCCAAGTCGCTGACCTCGTTGTCCGAGCGCAGCGTCACGGCGTACTGCACGGACGTACGCGGGTTCGCCGACTGGGTGGCACGAAGCGGCATCATCGGCCCGGCTGGCGTGAAGCGCACCGTGGTACGCCGGTATCTCGCCTACCTCACGACCAGGGATTTCGCCCGCCGCAGCATCGCTCGGAAGACGGCCGCGTTGCGCCGGTACTTCCGTTGGATGGTGCGGACGGGTGCCTTGTCGAGCGACCCAACCGTCGGGGTGCACACGCAGGCCGGCGAGGGGCGACTCCCGAGGGTGCTCGACGCCAAGGACATCGGCGAACTGCTCGACGGGACACGTCCCGACGACGAGCCGTTGTGGCGGCGCACGATGGACGACGCCGTGCTCGAGGTTCTCTACGGCTCCGGGCTGCGGGTGAGCGAACTGTGCGGCCTCGATCTCTCAGCGGTCGATCTCGATTCGGCTGCCGTCGTCGTGTGGGGCAAGGGCGGCAAGGAGCGCAGAGTTCCACTGTCGGAGCCGTCGGTCAACGCGCTGCGCTCCTGGTTTGGCGTGCGCCACGAGGTCGTTCCGGCCGAGGGCGAGGTCGCCACTGCGCTCTTCGCCAACGAGCGCGGGCGCCGCCTCACGCCGCGGGACGTCCGCCGGATCGTCGACCGGCGGGCGCCGCAGCCGACGCATCCCCACGCGCTCCGCCACAGCTTCGCCACCCATCTCCTCGATGGCGGTGCGGACCTGCGGGTAGTGCAGGAGTTGCTCGGCCACAGCGACGTCGCCACGACGCAGCGCTACACGCACGTGAGCAAGGAGCGGCTGCGCACCGCCTACAACACCACCCATCCCAGGGCGTGACCGGAGTGCGCCGGTGAGCATCGTCGATCTCGATCCGTATCTCGCGATGCAATGGGAGCGGTGGTTCCGGCGGCGGAGCGCGGCGGCGCGCGATCACCTGATCGTGTCCTACTCGCCGCTCGTGAAGTTCATCGCCGGCCGTGTCGGTGCTGGGCTTCCGGCGAGTGTCGATCCCGGCGATCTCGTCAGCTCAGGGGTGATCGGTCTCATCGATGCGCTCGAGCGGTTCGATCCCGCACAGGGCGTGAAGTTCGAGACGTTTGCGACGCCGAGAATTCGCGGCGCGATCTACGACGGCCTGCGGCAACTCGATTGGGTGCCACGGTCGGTGCGGACCAAGGCTCGCGACGTCCAGCGGGCGATCAGCGAGTTCGAGAACGTCAACGGCCGGTCGCCGTCCGATCCGGAACTTGCCGATCAGCTCGGGATTCCACGCGAGCAGCTCGACCGGTGGCTGTCATCGATCGCCAGCACGACGGTCGGCCCGCTGGAGCGGGCGCTCGATGCAGGCGCGGAGCCGGTTGCGCTGTCGGGTGACGTCCCGGTGATGCCGTCGGCGATCGTCGAGCATCAGGAGCTGAGTGAACTGATGCGCCGCGAGATCAGCAAGCTGCCCGAGCGGGAGAAGCTCGTGCTCTCGCTGTACTACGACGAGGGGCTGACCCTCGCCCAGATCGCGCGGGTGCTCGGGGTGAGCGAGAGCAGGGTGCCCCAGCTGCACTCCAAGTCGGTGCTGCACCTCAGATCGCGGCTCACCGCCGCCGGCGTTGCCTGACCCAAGGAAGGGGTCCCGATGTTCGTTGCCGCGAGCGGGGCGCCGATCTCGCCGGAATCCGGCGAGATTCGGACCTGGCTGCACCTCACGGTTGCCGTCTTGGTCACGGTGTTCGCGCCGATGGTTGTCGGCGCGTACGGCGGCGCGCGCGGCCGACTGCCTGCTCCCGCCGGTCGATGCGCCGATCTCCCGGGCGTTCGACGCCCCACCGTGCCCGTGGTGCGCGGGTCACCGTGGCCTCACGTACTCGGTCGGCGCGGGAACCGTCGTTCGCGGCGGCCGCCGCAGGAGTCGTGACGTTCAGCGGTGTCGTCGTCGACACCCGCTACGTGGTGGTCCGTCATCCCGACGGTCTGTTGGCTACGTACGGTGGATTGCGGTCGACGACCCTGGCGAGTGGAGACCGGGTCGCCGCCGGTTCGACGATCGGCCGCACGGGGCCAGAGCTGTACTTCGGTCTGCGCTCCGGGCCGGACGCCTACGTCGATCCAGCCCCGCTCATCGGGGAGCTGGTCGTGCCGCCGTACCTCGTTCCCACGGACGGCAGCGCCGCCCGGCGTCCGCCGGACCCGGTTCTGCGGTGCGCCTGATCGAGCCGCCCAAGGGCCTGCTTTCCCGGTAGCATTTCGGGTCGGCTCACCGTCCGGTGGGCTGACACCCTCAACTGTCCCGTCCGCCGCATCGCGGTCGACCGTCAGGCTGGCCGACGCCGGCGTCACGGTCGCCTGGTGGACGGTCTCAACCGCTACAAGGGAGTATCTCGATGGCTGTCATCACCATGCGGCAGATGCTGGAGGCCGGTGTCCATTTCGGTCACCAGACCCGGCGCTGGAACCCGAAGATGAAGCGCTTCATCTTCGGCGAGCGCAACGGCATCTACATCATCGACCTCGAGCAGACGCTGACACGCGTCGACCGGGCGTACGCCTTCGTCCGCGACCTCGTTGCCGGCGGCGGCGTGATCATGTTCGTGGGCACCAAGAAGCAGGCGCAGGACCCCGTGCGCAGCTTCGCCGAGAAGTGCGGCATGCCCTTCGTGAACGAGCGCTGGCTCGGCGGCATGCTCACCAACTTCGACACGATCTCCAAGCGCGTCGCCAAGATGCTCGAGTACGAGCGGATGCGCGACTCGGGCGAGTTCGACGCGATGCCGAAGAAGGAGGCGCTCCTCCTGTCGCGTGAGCTCGAGAAGCTCCAGCGCAACCTCGGCGGTCTCCGCGGCCTCGCGCGCCGCCCCGACGCAGTCTTCGTACTCGACACGAAGAAGGAGAGCATCGCGGTCACCGAGGCCAACAAGCTCGGCATCCCCGTAGTCGCCGTCGTCGACACCAACGTCGATCCTGAACTCGTGCAGTACCCGATCCCGGGCAACGACGATGCAATTCGAGCCAACTCGCTGCTCTCACGCGTGATCGCCGACGCCGTGGAGGAGGGCCGCTTCATCGCCGCCAAGCGCGATCCGGGTTCGGCGCCGCTACCCGCACCGCCGAGCAGGAGGCCGAGTTCAACTCCCAGCAGGCAGCCGCTCGCCGCGAGGCGGCTGCGGCGCAGGCCGCCCGTGAACGTCGCCTCCAGGAGGCATCAGCCGTTGAGTCGGCGGCCGAGGACGACGCCGACAAGGCGGCCGCAGCCGGGGCCGAGCCTGCTGTTGCCGAGCCGGCTGTCGCCGAGCCTGCTGTCGCCGAGCCGGCTGTCGCCGAGCCTGTTGCCGAGCTGCTGTCGCCGAGCCGTCGCTGCTCGCCGAGCCGGCTGTTGCCGAGCCTGCTGTTGCCGAGCCTGCTGTTGCCGAGCCTGCTGTCGCCGAGCCTGCTGTTGCCGAGCCTGCTGTTGCCGAGCCTGCTGTCGCCGAGCCTGCTGTTGCCGAGCCTGCTGTCGCCGAGCCTGCTGTCGCCGAGCCGGCTGTCGCCGAGCCTGCCACCGAGGTCGCGGTCGCCGAGGTTGTGGCGGATCAGGCGCCTTCGGCCGATGTCGCCGCCGACGCCGAGCCCGCAGATGAGTCGTCGACCGACTGAAGAGAACCCACGCCGACGACCTCACCGATCGCACCGAACAACCCTCTGGAGCACTGCACCCATGTCATTCACCGCGAAGGACGTCCAGGCCCTGCGCCAAGCCACCGGCGCAGGGATGATGGATTCGAAGAAGGCCCTCGAGGCCAACGACGGCGATATCGAAGCGGCCACGCAATGGCTGCGCGAGCAGGGTCTCGCCGCCAGCGCCAAGCGCAGCGACCGCGACAACACACAGGGCGTCGTCGCCCTCGTCGTCGACGGCAACGTCGGAGCGATGGTCGAGCTCAAGTGCGAGACCGACTTCGTGGCCGGCAGCGACCAGTTCAAGTCGGAGGCCGACGCGATCGCCAAGCTCGTCGCCGCCGAGGGCGTCGACGCGGCGGCGACCCGTGGTGCGAACCTCGACGACTTGAAGATCACGCTCAAGGAGAACATCGAGCTCGGGCGAGTCGTTCGGCTCGAAGCCACGGCGGGCGAGACGCTCGACAGCTACCTGCACGTGCAGGGCGGTCGCGGCGTCAACGGTGTGCTCGTGGTCCTCAACGGCGGCAGCGCCGAGCTCGCCCACGACGTGGCGGTCCACATCGCGTTCGCCCGCCCGACGTACCTCAACCGTGAGGACGTTCCGGCGGACGTCGTCGAAGCCGAGCGGGCGACGCTGGAGACGATCTCCCGCAACGAGGGCAAGCCCGAAGGTGCCCTGCCGAAGATCGTCGAAGGACGCCTCCAGGGCTTCTTCAAGAGCACCGTCCTGCTCGACCAGCCCTACGCCAAGGATGACAAGCAGTCGATCGCCCAGGTTCTCGGGGATGCGACGGTCACCAGCTTCGCCCAGATCGCGATCGGCTGACCGGAGATGACGAGCTCGCCAACGCCTCGCTGGCGCAGGATCGTCTTCAAACCCTCCGGCGAGGCGCTGGCCGGACCGACCGGTACCGGCATCGACGCGGCCACCCTTGAACACACGGCCCGATCGGTCATCGACGTGCGCCAGGGGCTCGACGTCGACGTCGCAGTCGTCGTCGGCGGGGGCAACTTCTGGCGCGGCCGGGAGGGCGAGCTCACCGGGATGGACGCCACGCAGTCCGATCACATCGGCATGCTCGGCACGGTGATGAACGCGCTCGCGCTTCAGGACGCGCTCGAACGTCTCGGCCAGCCGACGCGCGTTCAGTCGGCCATCGAGATGCCGCGGATCGCCGAGCCCTACATCCGCCGGCGCGCCGTGCGCCATCTCGAGAAGGGCCGGGTCGTCATCTTCGCGGCAGGCACCGGCAACCCGTTCTTCACCACCGACACTGCGGCGGCCCTTCGCGTCGCCGAGATCGACGCCAACGCCCTGCTCAAGGGCACCCACTCAGGCGTCGACGGGGTGTACGACGCCGACCCCCGGTTGAACCCGAACGCGACGAAGTACGACGAGATCGGCTACATGGAGGTCATGAACAAGGACCTCAAGGTCATGGACGCCACTGCCATCGCCTTCTGCCGGGACAACAAGATCCCGATCGTCGTCTTCGACATGTCGAAGCCCGGCTCGCTTCGTGACATCGTCCTCGGCGGCCACGTCGGGACGATCGTGCGCTGACGTTCGCCGAACGCAGCCGCGACGGGTCCGCTTCGCCCTGCGGAGCGCTGGTTACGCTGGTCCCGTGATCGACGAGACCCTGCTCGAAACCATCGAGAAGATGGACAAAGCGGTGAGCCATGTGCAATCGCAGTTCCAGACCGTACGGACCGGACGAGCGTCTCCTGCCCTGGTCGAACGCTTGACGGTCGAGTACTTCGGCACGCCCGTGCCCGTCCAACAGCTCGCGAGCATCCAAGTGCCAGAGGCGCGCCAGCTGCTCATCCGCCCACACGACCGCAACACCCTCGCCAGCATCGAACGTGCGATCATCGACTCTGACCTGGGCGTTGCCCCGAACAACGACGGTGTGTCGATCCGCCTCTCATTCCCGGCCCTCACCGAGGAGCGGCGGAAGGAATACGTGAAGGTCGTCAAGCACATGGCCGAAGAGGGGCGCGTCGCGGTGCGCAACGTTCGGCGCGAAGCTCGTAAGCATCTCGAGGGCTCGGAAAAGAAGGGGGAGATCTCGGCCGACGACCTCGAGCGGGCAGAGAAGGAGCTGGAGAAGATCACCCATGAGCACACCGAGCTGATCGACGCCGCGTTGCACCGCAAAGAGGCGGAACTGCTCGAGGTTTGACCTCCGGGCGTTCGGGACCGGACGAAGGGAAGTAAAGAGCGATGAGCGACGACATGTGGCGGCGGCGAGATGGCCGCAGCAACGAGTCCGAGACCAGCGAGTTCGGTGGACCGCTGTTTCCTGACGACCCCGCTGACGATCAGGCGCCCGACCATGCCGACGACCATGGCAGCGAGAACGGTGACGACACCGACGAGCGCCGGCTCCGCTTCGGCCCCGACGACACCGGCCCGCTCCAGCACTGGACCGCGCCGCCGACGGGAGAGATCCCGCGGCTCGCTCCGACGCACAGCCAGGAGGACGCCGACGACGACGACAACGACGACGTCGACGTGTGGTCGACGTTCACCACCGAGTCGCCGGTGTGGCGCGACGACGACCCGGCAACGGTCACCGGCGTCATGCAGCAGGTGCCCAACGACTTCGGTGCCGGGTCCGAGCCCAGCGGCGGGTTCGAGCGGGACAGCAGCCTGAGCGGCGGGTACGACCGTTCGACTGGGCAGACCAGTCGAACGGACCCGAGTGGCGGCTACGACAGCCTCGGCAATCACGGATCAGATCCGAGCAGCGAGATCTCCACCGGCACCAGCCGCCCCTACGGACACGCTGCGGACCGCGGTGTCGAGGCGAGCGGTTCGGTTCCGATCCCGCGTCGCGAACCTGGCCGCATCACGATCGGCACCGACCCGTCCGGCATGACACGCCGCCAGCCCGACCCTGGCCGCCGTCGCTCCGGCCCGCCCCGCGCGCCGGACGCCCGTCCGGGACCGACCCGTGGCGTCGCCCCGCAGACGCCACGCGACATGCAGAGCGCGCTCATCGCCGGTGGCGTGCTGGCGGCGGTGTTCATCGCGGCGTTGATGATCCACGAGTTGGTGGTGCTCGGCATCGTCGTGGCAATCCTGGCCATCGCCGGATACGAGTACTTCGGAAAGATCACGGAGAAGGGCTACCGGCCTGCCGTCGTGGTAGGGCTCGTCGCGTGCGCCATCACCCCGATCGCCGCGTACAACTTCGGCGAGCGGGCACTTCCGATGGCCCTGTTCTTGGCGTTCGTCGTCGGCGCCGTCGGCTTCATTGCGACACGAGGGATTGAGTCGGGCCCGCTTCCGAACATGGCGATCACGACGCTCGGCGTCGTGTGGATCGCGGTCCTCGGATCGTACGCCGGGCTGATCCTGCGGCTGTCGACCGGGCCGTTGCTGCTGAACGGCACGTATCTGACGCCCGGCGGGCACGCCGGCACCGACACGCTGCTCGTCATCACCCTCGGAATCGCGGCGAACGACATCGGGGCGCTGGTCGTCGGGTCGGCGACCGGCAAGTCGCCGCTCCGCGGCATGGATCAGCCCGAGCAAGACGGTCGAAGGCCTGCTCGGCGGGACGTTGGCCACGGTGATCTCGTTGTTCGTCGCCAGCAAGTTGCTCGACGACGCGTCGTTCTGGTCCGACACGTCGGATGCGCTGGTTCTCGCAGTGGCGATCGTCGTGTTCGCGCCGCTTGGCGACCTCACCGAGTCGATGTTCAAGCGCAACCTCGACGTCAAGGACTTTGGCACCATCGTCCAGGGCCACGGCGGCGTGCTGGATCGGTTCGACGGCTTCCTCTTTGCACTTCCTGCCGGCTACTACGTGACGCTGTTGTTGTTCAAGGAGCGCATGGAGTCGGTCGGCTTGCTCTGAGAGGAGTTCGCTGACATGACGATCCGCGTCGCAATTGCCGGGTCGTCTGGTTCGATCGGAACGCAGACGCTCGACGTCGTGCGCGCCGAGGCCGGTGCCTATGAGGTCGTTGCCCTCGGGGTCGGATCGTCGGTCGACGTCCTGATCGAGCAGGCCAGGGAGTTCCGCCCCGCGGTCGTGGCCGTCGCCGACCGGGGACGGCGGCTCGAAGTCGCCGATGCGCTCCCGTTCACCACCGTCGTCGATGAATTCGCCGAGCTCGTCGACGGCGCTGACGTGGTGGTCAACGCCGTCGTCGGGTTCGCCGGGCTGCCGGTCACCGTCGAGACCCTCGAGCGCGGCAAACGGCTCGCCTTGGCGAACAAGGAGAGCCTCATCGCCGCCGGACCGGTGGTCCAGCCGTTGCGTCGGGTGCCTGGCGCCGAGCTCGTACCGGTCGACTCCGAGCACTGCGCGGTGCACCAGTGCCTGCGTTCGTCCGCTGACACCGCGCGCGAGGTCGCCCGGATCCTGGTGACGGCCAGCGGAGGTCCGTTCCGCGGGCGGACGCTGGACGACCTCGCCGTCGTCAGCGTCGAGCAGGCCCTCGCCCACCCGACCTGGTCGATGGGCCCGAAGATCACGATCGATTCGAGCACGCTCATGAACAAGGGCCTCGAGGTCATCGAGGCCCACGAGCTGTTCGCAGTTCCCTACGAGCACATCGAGGTCGTGGTGCATCCGCAGTCGGTGATCCACTCGATGGTCGAATTCACCGATGGGTCGACGGTCGCCCAGCTGAGCCTGCCCGACATGCGGCTGCCGATCGGGTACGCGCTCGGATACCCCCACCGCATCGCCACGCCGTTCGGGCGGATCGACTGGGCCCGGCTGGAGCGCCTCGACTTCGAGACCCCCGACATCGCGACGTTCCGCTGCCTCGCCCTTGCGTACGACGCAGGACGGGCCGGCGGAACGGCGCCAGCGACGCTGAGCGCGGCCAACGAGGTGGCCGTCGACGCGTTTCTCGGCGGAAGGATCGCCTGGCCGGGGATCGCCGAGGTGTGCAAATCGACGCTCGACCGGCATGATGCATGGGTGCCGTCGACGGTGGCCGACGTTGTCGCCGCCGACGAGGACGCCCGACGGATCGCCGCCGAACAGGTGGCCTACATTCAACGATCATGACTCACTGCGTTCCCCCCACGAACGACCGCTGCTCGCTCGCTCGCTTCGCAGCGCGGAGCCGCACGCCGGATTCGACCGGTTCCGCAGCGAGGTGATGGCCGGCGGGTCCGTCACCGAGCGCCCACCGTCGGCTGCGGGTGAGCCGGCCGGCGGGGGAGTCAACGGCGCTCTCGCCGGGATCGGCATCCTCGCGCTGTTCGGCTGGCTGTTGCTCGTCAACCGATGGGCGTTCCTGTTCGTGGTGGGCATCTTCGTGTCGGTGTTCCTCCACGAGATGGGTCACTTCGTGACCGCCCGCCTCACGGGCATGAAGGCGACGCAGTTCTTCATCGGTTTCGGCCCCCGGCTGTGGAGCTTCCATCGCGGCGAGACCGAGTACGGCGTCCGGCTCCTCCCGCTCGGGGCATTCGTGCGCATCATCGGCATGAACAACCTCGACGACGTCCCGCCGCAGGACGAGGCGCGGACGTATCGGCAAGCGACGTTCCCACGCCGCATGCTCGTGATCACCGCCGGATCGATCATGCACATCCTGCTGGCCATCGCGCTGTTCTTCGGCGTCTTCGCGACCAAGGGCGAGCCGAAGGAGGCGCCGGGTGCTGAGGTGATGGCGGTCTCGGAGGATGGCGGGGCCATGGCGGCAGGGATTCGCGAGGGTGACATCCTCGTCTCGATCGGAGGGATCGAGATCGGCACGGACGAACCCGGCGAGGTCATTCGCCAGTTCTCACCCGGCGACGTCGTCGTGGTCGAGTTCGAGCGCGACGGTGAGGTTCGCACGGTCGAGGCGACCCTCGGCACGAACACCATGGCGGGCGACCACTTCGGGACCGCGCTCCTGGGCGTCACGTCCGCCGGCCTGAGCGAATGGCGCGAGTTGTCGGTCGCTGAGGCCGCCGTCAACAGCGTGACCGACCTGGTCCCTGCCACGTGGGACTCCACGAAGGGGATCGTCCAGGTCCTCAACCCGGTCAACATCTTCGAGCACCTGTCCGGTTCCAACGACGATCTGGCGACCCGGCCGACCACGGTCGCCGGTGTGACCGGCGTCGCCGGCGATGTCGGCGAGGACGAGGGGCTCGGCGGCGTGCTGTTCCTGCTGGCGGCGTTGAACGTGTTCGTCGGGGTGTTCAACATGTTCCCGCTCCTGCCGCTCGACGGTGGGCACGCGGCGATCGCGATCTACGAGCGGGTCAGGGAGATCGGCCGCGGCGGGCGCCGCTACTTCACCGACGTGGCCAGGTTGATGCCGTTCGCAATGGGTGTCATCGTGGTGCTCTTGTTCCTCTTCATGTCCGGTCTGTACCTCGACATCACCGATCCGCTCTGATGGCCGACCGAGGGCGATCATGCTGACGAAGTCTTCCGGACCGCGGCGGCCGACCAAGCAGATCGCCGTCGGCTCGGTGCCGGTCGGGGGCGACGCCCCGATCACCGTGCAGTCGATGACCATCACCAAGACCGCCGACGTCGAGGGCACGTTGCAGCAGATCTACGCGTTGGCCGCGGCCGGCTGCGACATCGTGCGCTGCACGTGCAACGAGGCCGAGGCGGCCGAGGGACTCGCGCAGATCGTGCCCCGCTCGCCCGTGCCGATCATCGCCGACATCCATCACCAGTACCGGATGGCACTGGCCGCCATGGAGGCCGGGGTCCACGGGCTGCGGCTGAACCCCGGCAACATCCGGCGAGCCAGAGCACATCAAGGCCGTGGCCACCGAGGCCCGTGACCGGGGTGTGCCGATCCGCATCGGCGTCAACGGGGGCTCGCTCGACCCGTCGCTGTACGAGAAGTACGGGGGGGTCAAGCCGGAGGCGATGGTCGAGTCGGCGATGCAGGAGCTCGCCTACTTCGACGAGGTCGGGTTCGACCAGGTCAAGATCTCGGTGAAGGCGTCGAGCGTCCCGCTGATGGTCGAGTCGTACCGCCAGCTCTCGGCGGCCACCGACCACCCGCTGCACCTCGGCGTCACCGAGGCGGGTCCGCCCCCCGCCGGGTTGGTCAAGGCGACCGCCGGCATCGCCACCTTGCTGCTCGAAGGCATCGGCGACACGATCCGCTACTCGCTCACCGCCGATCCGGTGGAGGAGGCGCGGGCAGGGCGTCAGCTGCTCGAGTCGCTGGGCCTGCGCGAGCGCAAGAACGTCGACCTGATCGCCTGCCCGTCGTGCGGGCGGGCCGAGGTCGACGTGATCGATGTGGCCAACCGGGCCATGGACGCCTTCGGTGAGCGACAGCTCCCGCTGCAGGTGGCGGTGATGGGCTGTGTCGTCAACGGTCCCGGCGAAGCCCGCGAGGCCGACCTCGGCATCGCCGCCGGCAACAAGCGCGGGCACCTCTTCGTCAAGGGCCGCAACATCGCCGTCGTCCCCGAGGACGAGATGGTCGAGGCGTTGGTCGAGTGGGCCGAGTTCATCAACGAGCACGGGACCGAGGCCGCGATCGCCAAGGCGGACACGGCCAAGGCCGAGCGGGAGGCGTCCCGAGATCGCTCCATGCTGCTCGCCGAACAAGGCGACGACGCCAACCACGCCGCCGAAAAGATCGTCGAGATCCGCAAGACCGTCGCCCGCGATCCGGCCAACTGAGATTTCCACAAGCGATTTGTTTCATTTCTGCATCACATCGGTTGGGGAAATCTTGGGATGCGCGCCGGCGACTCGCTTGCGGCGGCCTCGGCCAGCTGCGCCGCGCTCACGCCGTCGCGATGTACGCGGTCTCGCCCGGCGCGATGTCGAACCGCTCTCCGGGCGCGAGGTAGCCGGTGCGGCCTGGAACCGTGACGACGAGCTCATGGGTCTCGGCCCGCCGCTCTGCCGGCCCGGCCAGCCGGAGCAGCCGGATCGTCGTGCCGGCGAGCGGGTAGACGGTGCTCTCGGACATCACCGGATCGAGCAGCGGGGTCGGGTCCATGACATCGAGCAACGTGTCGACGTCGACCGGCTTGCTGGTCAGCCCGGCCCGCACGACGTTGTCGCTCGCCCCCATCAGTTCGATCCCCGCGCCGTTGAGGTAGGCGTGCAGGTTTCCCGGTCCCAGCTGGATCGCCTCGCCTGGCTCGAGCTGCACGTAGTTGAGCAGCAGCGCCACGATCACGCTCGGATCGTCCGGGTAGAGCGAGGCCAGACGCGTCGCCCAGCGGGCCTCGGGACGGGAATCCGTCGAGCACGCATCGAGCATCGGTGCGATGTTGATCTTCCGCCTGAGCAGCGCCTCGATCGTCGCCGCGACGCCGGAGTTCTCGTACGCCGCGGCGAACCGGCGGAGCCCGATGTCCTCGAGCATCGCGACGGTCTCGTCGATCGACCGCACGCCGCAGAACGCTTCGAACGGCGTGAGTGCGCAGAGCAGCTCAGGCTTCGGGTACGGATCGGGGAACCGGCGCGCGTGGAATCCGGCCTTCGCCTGGTCGGCACCGGGGTGGGTCTGCAGCGACAGCGGCTCGGCCGCCGCGAGCACCTTGAGGAGGTAGGGGAGTGACCCCGTCAGGTCGCTTAGCGGCCGCCCGTCGGCGAGCTGCGACGGCCCGTTGGGGTGGGTGCCGAGCCACAGCTCGGCCCACGGCCGCCCATCCGGCGTACGGCCGAACAGCTCCGGGATGAACTGGCGATCCCCCCAGCTGTAGTGCTGGACGACGCCGGCGACGGGGTGCATCGGTGGGAGGTGCCGATCGGCTCAGAGCACCACGACGGAGCGCAACACGTCGCCCCGCTCCATCTTGTGGAACGCCTCCTCGACATCGTCGAGCGCGATCTCTTCGGAAACGAAGCGATCGAGGTCGAGCCGGCCTTGGCGATACAGGTCGATGAGCATCGGGAAGTCGCGCGACGGCAGGCAATCGCCGTACCACGACGACTTCAGGGCGCCGCCCCGACCGAACACCTCGATGAACGGCAGCTCGAGCACGACGTCGGGCCGCGGCACACCGACGAGGACCACGGTGCCGGCGAGGTCACGTGCCTCGAACGCCTGCCGGTAGACCGCAGGCAGCCCGATGGCCTCGATGCACACGTCGGCGCCGAAGCCTCCGGTGACCGAGCGGATGTACTCGACGGGGTCCTGCTCGGTGGAGTTGACGGTGTGGGTGGCGCCGAACTCGACCGCCTGCGTCAACTTCCGATCGTCGATGTCGACCCCGACGATGGTCGACGCCCCGGCGAGGCGGGACCCGGCGATGGCGGCGTTGCCGACACCCCCGCACCCGAACACTGCGACCGACTGGCCGCGCGTGACCCCGGCGGTGTTGATCGCCGCGCCGATTCCGGCCATCACCCCGCAGCCGAGCAGCCCGGCAGCCGTGGCCGGCGCTTCCGGGTCCACCTTCGTGCACTGCCCCGCGGCGACGAGCGTCTTGTCGGCGAACGCCCCGATGCCGAGGGCCGGCGAGAGCTCGGTGCCGTCCTCGAGCGTCATCCTCTGGCTCGCGTTGTGGGTCGCAAAGCAGTACCAGGGCTGGCCCCGCAGGCACGCCCGGCAGCGGCCGCACACGGCTCGCCAGTTGAGGATCACGTAGTCGCCCGGCTGCACCTCCGAAACTTCGTCCCCGACCGACTCGACGACGCCGGCGGCCTCGTGGCCGAGCAGGAACGGGTAGTTGTCGTTGATCCCGCCCTCGCGGTAGTGCAGGTCGGTGTGGCACACGCCGCAGGCTTGGATCGCCACCACCGCCTCACCGGGTCCGGGGTCTGGTACGACGATCGTCTCGATGGTGACCGGCGCGCCCTTGGAGCGGGCGACAACGCCCCGCACGTGCTGTGACATGGGCCGAAGCTACCGCGTCAGAAGAGCCGGAGGTCTTCCGGCGCCAGGCCGCGGAGCTCGTCGTAGTCGACTTCGACCCAGCGCAGGCCGCGCACCTCGGCGAGCACGCGGGCTTGCGGCTTGATCGACTGGGCGACGAAAACGCCGCGGACCTCGCCCAGCGAAGTGTCGAGGCGAAGCCGCTCGATGTAACGGACCAGCTGCTCGACGCCGTCGATCTCGCCCCGTCGCTTGACCTCGATCGCGACGACCCTGCCGGTACCGTCTCGGCAGACGAGGTCGACCGGACCGATCGCCGTCGGGTATTCGCGCCGCACGAGCGTGAGGCCGTCCTCGATGGCGTGCGGCGACGCGGCGAGCAGCTCCTGGAGGTGGGCTTCGACGCCGTCCTTGCGCAACCCCGGATCCGCGCCGAACTCCGACGAGACGTCGGACAGCACCTCGTGCAGCGTGATCGTCAGCCGCTCACCCTTCGGGTTCGTGACGACCCACGCGCCGTCGCCCTCGACGAGCCGGTTGGGCGCGTTCATCCAGTTCAGTGGCTTGTAGGCGCCCCCGTCGCTGTGGATCGCGACGCATCCGTCCGCTTTCACCATGATGAGGCGTGTCGCCTCGGGAAGGTGCGCCGACAGCCGCCCGGCGTAGTCGACCGAGCAGCGGGCGATCACGAGGCGCACGGCGGTCGACGGTACCGGCTCCGATCACGCGCTCGCGCATCCGCTTCTGTATCAATGCGCGGCCGGCTTGCAGGTCGCGGTGGGTGAGGCGGGTCGTGCTCGGATCGACGCCGAAACCCTGCTTCACGCCGGCGAGGTCGATCGGCACCGCCCGCGGGTCGAAGCCCAAGTCCCTGCCGAGCTGCTCACCGTGGCGTGACGCGAACAGCATCGCGATGTTCGTGATCTCGGCGAGGATGTCGAGGTCGGGAGCGAGCGTGGCGATCGCGCCATCGAGGAACACCATGTTCTTGACGTACAGCATCAGCTCCTTGGGCATGCTCGCGCCGTAGCCGAGCAGCGCCTTGACCATCCGCTGCACCTCGTCGAGGATTTCCTCGCCGGTCAGCGTCGTCGGGTCGACCAGCGGCTGGTCGAGCCCGAGGTCGCGGATGACGGCTCGTAGGTCGGCGTCGGCTGGCAGCGCACCGAGGTCACGGAGCGCCGCCATCTGGCCCTTGAGGTCGTTCGTCGTCGCCCCGACCATCAGCCTCAGGAACGCCTGTCGGCGTTCGTCGCTGAGTCGCCCGACGATCCCGTAGTCGAGCAACCCGGTGCGTCCGTCCGGCAGCACGAGGAGGTTGCCGCCGTGGAGGTCGCCGTGGAAGATGCCCGCGATCATCGCCCCTTCCATCAGCGCCACCATCGCGGTGCGGACGACGCCCTCGGTGTCGACCCCGGCTGCACGCATTCCCGCGACGTCATCGAACTTGAAGCCGTGGAGACGTTCCATCACCAGGACCCGACGGGTGACGAGTGACGGGTGCGGTCGGGGGACGACGTAGCCGGTCTGGCCGAGGTCGTGGAGCATCGCCGCGATGTCGAGCATGTTGGCGGCCTCGATGCGGAAGTCGAGCTCCTCGACGATCGTGTCGGCGAAGAGCTCGACGAGCGCCGGCGGGTTGGCCAGGGCCGTGACCGGGATCCGCCCGATGAGGTGCGGAGCCAGCCACGCCATCGCCCGCAGGTCTTCGCGGACCAGCCGGTCGACCTCGGGTCGTTGCACCTTGACGACGACGTCCTCGCCGGTGCGCAAGCGCGCCGCGTGGACCTGGGCGATCGACGCCGACGCGATCGGCTCGGTCGCGAACTGTGCGAAGACCGACTCGACGGACGTGCCGAGATCGTGCTCGACGATGGTCATGACATCGACGAACTCCTCGGGCGGCACGCGATCGCGGCAGCGCTTGAACTCGTCGACGAGCTCGGCAGGGAACAGCCCCTCGCCCGACGAGATGATCTGGCCGAGCTTGATGAACGTCGGCCCGAGCGCCTCGGCGGCAAGGCGGAGCGAGCGGGAGAGCTGCGCCGTCGTCGCCGGCTTGCCGCGCCGGCGTCGGATCAGCCAGGGCACGGTGGCGAGAGCGAGGCGGCCGGCCACGACACCGGCCCGGCGCCCAGGCGGCATTCTCCGAGCCGCGATGAGGCCGGGCACGGAGCCGCGAGCGCGGCCCCGGGCGTCGTCGGCAGCGCGTCGCCATGCGATCGAGTCGCGATCGAGCACCCAAGGGCCGCGGTCGCCGAATGCGCCCCAGGACAGGTCGGGCGGCTCACTCATCACGGCCGGTTACCGCGCTGCCACTCCTGCCACGCCTGGTCGATCGCGGCGAGCACCGGGTCGGCGAACGGCGCGCGGCACACGAGGAAGTCGGGGAGCCACGGGTCGGGATCGTTGTACACCACCGGTGAGCCGTCGATGCGGCTGACGTGCAGCCCGGCGGCCAGCGCGACGGCGGCGGGCGCAGCCGAGTCCCACTGGTACATCCCGCCGGCGTGCACGTAGACATCGGCGATCGCCGGTGACCACCGCCATCGCCTTGGCCCCCGCGGAACCGATCGAGATGACGTCGGCGCCGATCGCCTCGGCGGCGATCGCGGTGATGTACGACGAGCGCGACCGCGACGTCACGACCACCGGTCGGGGCCGCCTGACCATCGGGACTTCCGGCGGCGGGTCGGTGGCGAGCGTGACGCCGAGCGCGGGCAGGCTGACGGCGCCGGCGGTGAAGGCGTCCCGGTCCCAGAGCGCGACGTGGACCGCCCAGTCGGTGCGCCCGGACTGGCCGTACTCCCTCGTGCCGTCGAGCGGGTCGATGATCCACACGCGGTCGCTGTCGAACCGTCGCGGATCCTCGAGCCCCTCCTCGGACAGAACCGCGTCGTCTGGCCGGTTGACGAGCAGTTCCTTGGCGAGGAACGTCTGGCTGGCCGCGTCGCCCTCGTCCATCACGACCCACGACGGCGCGTGCGTCTCGATGAGCTGCTCGCGCAGCGCGACCAGGAGTTTTCCGGCTTCCGACGCCAGTCGCGCCGCCAGTTCGGTGTCGGTTTCCGGCTCGTTCACGTGTTCGCTCGCAACCTGCCCGATGGTAGCGTCCGGCGCCGTGTCGTCCCCCGGGCCTGCCGATTCGACGTCTCCCGGGTCCGCTGGTTCAGCACAGCGGAACTTCGACGTCCGGGGTTCCCGCCGGCTGACCGGGCGGGAGGAGTGGTTCTGGTACCTGCTCGCCGGGGTCACCTACATCGCTTGCGGGATCTGGCAGAAGTTCCTGCTCAACTGGTTCATCGGCCCAGCGTGGCTGGTGGTGTTCGTGGTGCTCGGCCCGGTCATGTGGGATCGCGCGAGAGGGCGAGGACGGACGTCGGGTGACCAGCCGTGAGCTGGGCGGCGCACCAGTTCGAGGTCTATGCGGTCCATGCCCACCTGCCGAAGAAGATGCGCGGCAAGGTCAGCTTCTGGGGGATCTTCCTCGGTGACTTCACGCCCGACTTCCTGTCGAAGTTCTGGGTGTACGGCATCACGATCAACGGCCGTCACTACGGCTCGTCGATCCCGCACCAGTGGCACCGCGGCTGGCCCGGGATGGGGGTCACGCACACCCTGTTCATGGGCATCGTGCTCTCCCTTGCGTTCTGGCTGTGGAAGCGAAACCGGGCGTTCACGATCGGCTACCTGCTCGGCTACGCCGCCCACGCGCTGACCGACGTGAATGACTCGGTGGGCACGATCCTGCTGTTCCCGTTCACGTCGCTGAACTGGACGACGCAGACCTGGGCGTACGCGGCCACGAGATCAGGCGGGAAGTATCTCGACGCCGCCGCCTACTACTCGAGCCTCGGGATGGTGATGGATGTGTTCTGGCTCGTCGTCGTGCTGTTGTCGTGGCGTTGCCTCACCCGTGACTACTGGCGGACCCAGGTCGTCGGCGCCGACGCGCGGACGTGGGCCTGGTTCGGGAAGTGGCTGCCAGAGCGCGGGCTGCTCGCCCTCTACCGCGCGACGTTCTTCTACGGCGTGTGTCGGATGATCGCGTGGAGCGCCTGGGCGCACGTGTTCGCCCACCCCGAGGACATCCCGGGTGTGAGCGGGCGCGGCTTCCCGTTCGACCTCACCTGGACGGGGCCGTGGTGGATCCCGGGCGGGTACCGGACGCTGCCCCACGTCAACCCGTGGATCGTCCCCCCGGTGACCCTGGCGCTGCTCGGGCTGGTCTACTTGGCGGTGGCCAAGCTCTGGGAACCGATGGGCCGGGCCGAAGCCGCGAGGCGGGCGGCCAGACCGGCGAACCCGGGCGCCGGCTGAGGCTTCGTCCAGGCTTCGGCGGCGGCGACGACGTCGGCGCCGAGCACCGCGACCGGGTCGAGGTCGAGGCTGCGCAGGAACGCCACGGTGGTGACGTCGTGGGCGACGGGGTCAGGCGCGTTGGCGAGCCCGAGCGCGGCCAGGGCCCGGTGCACGCGTGGCTTCACGGCGTAGCCGACGAACGCCGCGCCGGCGACCGACGCCTCGGCCGTCGACAAGCAGTTCATGCACATGCCGTCACGCTACCCGCGACTCCGGGTTCACGACTGCGCGGGCAGTACGGTCGAGAAATGCAGCTGGCGGTACTCGGACCGTTGGAAGTCGTGTCCGGAACCGATCGCCTGGCACTGGGTGGGCCGAAGCAACGACTCGTCCTCGGGATCCTCGCCGCGGCCCGGCGGCGAACGGTGACGCTCGACGAACTCGTCGACGGGCTGTGGCCGGAGGGTCCCCAAGCACAGCCGCGAAAGACGGTGCAGGTGTACATCACCAGACTCCGGCGCACATTCGGCGGCGGGGTCGAAGCGATTCGCAGCGAAGCCGCCGGATACCGGCTCGATCCCGAGCTCCCGGTCGACGCCGACCAGTTCGAAGCCGACCTCGACCTGGTCACCCCTGACCTCGACGACGTCAACGCGGCCGAACGTCTGCGGTCGGCGCTCAACCGGTGGCGGGGTGATGCGTTCGTCGACCTGCGCGACTGCCCGGCGATCGTGCCGATGGCCGTCCGGCTCGACGAGCTGCGGCTCAGGGCGATGCAGGACCTGTACGAGCGGGAGATCCGACGCGACCCGAGGGCGGTCATCAGCGATCTCGAGCAGGCGGTGGAGGCGAACCCGCTGCACGAGGGGTTCGCGGCGCAACTGATGAGCGCTCAGTACCGGGCCGGTCGCCAGGCGAACGCGCTGCGCAACGTACCAGGCGCTCCGCCGCCGGCTGCGTGACGAACTCGGACTCGAACCGGGGCCGGCGGTCCGCGACCTCGAGGGACGGATTCTCCGCCACGAACTGACGATCGCGCCGCCGGTTGCCACGGGGGTCCCAGAGCGGCAGCGGCGGCGGGTCACCGTGCTCTCGCTCGACATGTCCGTCGGGACCGCCGGCTTGCAGACGTCGCTCGACCCCGAGGACGAGTTGGCCCTTGTGTCGCCGGCGCGGCAGGCGGCGCGCGCCCAGATCCTCCACTTCGGCGGGGTCGTGCTCGCCGAGGCCGGCCAAGGGCTCACCGTGTGCTTCGGGTACCCGGCCCGCGAGCGCTCGGCCGAGTCGGCCGCTCGCGCCGGGCTCGCGATCAGCGACCTGGAGACCCCCGGCGAGCAGGCACTACGCACTCGTATCGGCATCGACACCGGCGTGGTGGTGATCGAGGCCGTGGGACAGGGCGGCGGCGCGCCGGAGCTGGTCGGCATGGCGGGCGAGCCCCTCCGCGCTGCCAGTGCGCTGAGCGAGGCGGCGGCATCTGGCGAGGTGCTGCTGGGGGCGGAGACGGCGGTCGCGGTGGCGGGCGCGATCGAGCTGGAGCCCGCGAGGGTCGGGACGCGGGCCGTGAGGATCCGGAATTCCGGCCAAGGGGACCTCCCCGGTCTGATCGGGCGCGAGGGGGCGGCCGGGGACCTGGCGAGATTGGCGTCGGACGCTGACCACCGCATCTGCGTGATCACCGTGAACGGTCCAGCCGGAATCGGCAAGTCGGCGTTGGTGGACACCTTCCTCGCCGAGCTCGGCGAGACCTGGTCGACCGTCCGAGTGCGGTGCGACCGTCGTCAGAGCGCAACACCGCTGCATCCCTTCCGGCTCGTGCTGAGCGAGCTGTTCGACGATGGCCGCGAGCCGTCGGAGCGCGCCGTCGTATCCGGGCTGCGCCGGCGGTGGACGGCGCGGCCGGTGCTGGTCGTCGAGGACGTCGACGCCGCCGACCCGGCGACGCTCGAGGTGCTCGAGGCACTGGTGAACGAGTTGGCCAACGGACTGGTCCTGTTGACCAGCCGATCGCGCGTGCCGATCGAGCTCGGCGGCAGCACCGTGCCGGCCGTGCCGATCTTCACGCTCGATCGTGCGGCCTCCCGGCGGCTGGCGTCGGAGGTCGCCGGTTCCCGGCGCCTCGACATCGAGACGATGAACGAGATCGCCGAACGGTCCGGTGGGGTGCCGCTCTACGTGTGCGCTCTCACGCGTGCCGTCCTCGACGGCGGTGCTCAGACATCCGCCGTCCCATCGACGCTGTACGACTCGCTGATGGCCGATGTCGACCGATTGGGTTCGGCGCGAGCAGCGATCCAGCGCTGCTCGGTGCTCGGCGTCACGTTCGCGGAGACCGACCTCGAACGGATCGGCGGCGCGGCAACGGTGTCGAGAGAACAGCTCGCCACGGCGGTGGACCTGGACGTGTTGGTCGATGAGGGGCACGGCCAGTACCGGTTCAGCCACGAACTGACCGCGACCGCGGCCTATGAGTCGCTCCTCAAGTCCGAACGGTTGGCGCTCCACTCTGCCATCGCCGACTCGTTCCCCGCCGTGCAAGGCCGAGCCGAACCGGAGCGCCTCGCGTACCACCTCGAGGCAGCCGGCCGAACCTTCGATGCTGCGGTCGCCTGGCGGCGGGCGAGCTCGCACGCGATCACGACCAACCGGCACGTCGCGGCGCAGCATCATGCTCGTCGGGCGATCGATCTCCTGGACTCCCTCGACGCCGTGCTGCCCGATGGCGGGGACAACCTGCGCCGTGCTCTCGTCAACCTCGCGATGGCGCTGCAAGCCACGAGCCACGGCTCGGCTGAGCTCCTGCAGGTCATCGACCGAATTCGAGCCAGCGGCCTGGGCGGAGTCGATCCACTGCGCGGCGTCGTGGTCGGGCTCATCGACGTCAGCAATCGGCAGGCGAGTGGCGACTTCGACGGCGCCGAGCGCGTCGCCCGGGAAACCCTCGACGACGCCGAGCGCCTCGACCAGCGGTCGGCCGCGTTCGCCCGGCAGTTCCTCGGGGCGTCGCTCGTCTGGCGTGGGCGGCTCGACAGCGGGATCGCCGAACTCGAGCTTGCCGCTTCCTACTGGGATGGCGAGGAGGTCCCCGCCGGATCCGCGGCCCGTGCGCTCGGAGCGCTGTGGTCGCTCCTCGGGCTGGCCGCGCAGTTCCAGGACCGGCCCCGCGATGCTGCCGAGCTGTTCGCCCGGGCACGGGCGATGATCCCGGACGACGATGGCTACGGCCGGTGCCTCGTCGGGGCCACCGGCGCGACCGTCGATCAGCTTGCCGGTCGCGTCGACGTCGCTCGCGCCGCTGTCGAGCCGTTGTGGTCCCTGGCGATGGACCTGTCCAGCGACTTCTGGATGCGTTGGGCGCAGATGCTTCTCGGCTGGGCGGTGTCGTCCGACCGCGACCAGTCAGCGGCGAGGAACGGGCTGGCGATGATGGGAGAGGTTCTCGACGATGGCACGGCGACGAAGCAGGCGGCGCCGTATTTCGCCTACCTCCTCGGGTCCCGGCTGGCCGAGCACGGGCTCGCGGGGGAGGGCATGGCGCGAATCGATGCCGGGCTCGACGTCGCATCGGCGAGCGGCGAGCTCCTGTGGGTGCCGCTGCTGCACGTGGCGAGGGCTCGGTGCCTCGACGTTGCCGGACGTCGGGACGAGGCGCTGGCCGCGCTCGACGAAGCCTCGACGCTGGGGGACGAGATGGGGGCAACGTACGTTGTGCGGATCTGCCGAGACGGCGCGAGGGAGTGATGCGATGACCGACGAGGAGCTCGACCACTGGCGGACGGTGGCGGATGACCCGGCCGACTCGGCGGTTGCCGGTTTCTTCGGGTCCGTCGATCACGAGGAACCAGCGGCCTTGGTGGCGTTGCTGGTGCAGCACATCCGGCTTCCGCCCGAAGATCAGGTGCCCGCTATCGCCGAGTTCCTCGAGGCTGCGGCGCGTGTGCCCCGCTGGGCCGAACAGGACCAGATCGCGCGGGGCCAGGCGTTCTTCGCACGCTTCGGGTTGCACCAGTTCACCGCGCTGTACCTGGCGTCGCTGCCGAGCGCCTACGCCGCGGCGAAGGGCGTTCACGTCCTGTGGCTCACCGCGAGGCTGGAACACGACGCTGAGCGCCGGCTGAACGAGACTGCCCAGTTCCTCATGGACGTCACCGCGCCGAAGGGCTTCGAGCCGGGCGGTGCGGCCGTCGAGCGGGTGCTCCACGTTCGGTTGATGCACGCCGCCGTGCGCTGGTTGATCGACAACGATCCCCGCGTCGCTCGGCCGGCCGCGGCCGATGCCGGGCCACTCCCGCCGCAACCGACGTGGGCGGCGTCGTGGGGCCGGCCGATCAACCAGGAAGACCTGGCCGGCACGATGCTGACGTTCACAACCGTGGTGTTCGACGCGTTCCGCCGCGGCGGGGTCGAGTTCGCCGAGACTGACGCCGAGGACTACTTCGCGCTCTGGCGGGTGATCGGGTCGATGCTCGGGATCGCCGACGGCATCCTCCCGGCCGATCTTGCGGCCGGGCGGGCGTTGCAGGATCTGATCTTTCGCCGGCAGCACGCGCCGTCAGCGGTCGGCGCCGAGCTGACCGCGACGCTGCTCGGGCTGGCGAGGAGTCGGATGCCCCGCTGGCTTGCTGGCCTGGCGCCGGCGCTGCTCAGGCGATACGTCGGCAACGATGTCGCCGACCTGATCGATGTGCCGCGCGCCGGCCCGGCCCGGTTCATCCTCGCCGTTCTGGTGGCGTTCACTCGCCTGACGACGCGGGCGCGGCTCGCCGACCCGTTCCCGTCCTGGCTCGGCGAGCACGTCGGTCGCCGACTCCTCGACGGCCTGCTCTCCGCCGACCGCAAGGGGGCCAGGGTGCCGTTCGCGATCCCGGACCACCTCGGCGGGCTCCGGTGACGTCTGGCTCAGCGGCGGGGGAGCAAGGACCCCTGCGGAACGCGGCGGTGCTGCATCGCGTCGAGCTGCAGCCCGGTGAACGGCGGTTCGTCGAGGCTGGGATCCTGTTGCCGGCTACGGAACAGGTTGACGATGTAGTTCATCCGTTCCTGGAGCACCGCCCAATCGCGCGCGCCGCACCCGACGCCGGTGCCACCGGTTCGATCCCACGATGTGAACACCGAGTCAGGCGGGGCATCGGTGAGGTCCGCCAGGTCGGCCGGGAAGCGACGGTCGCCTGGTCCGGGCGGGACGTCGTCCCTCAGGTGCAACGTTGCACCCGGGACCCGCAGCGTCATCAGCAACTCCGTTGTCGTGGCCTCCCACACGTCCGTGACCAGTCGGTCGATCTCGTGCGCGGCGGTTCGGTTGAGCAGCCGGGCGGCGAAGCGGGGCACCCATCGCGGCAACACCTCGTCGAGGATCTGTCCGGCCGTGTTCAGCCCGGCGTCCAGCGAGTCGGCGATGTCGGCCTGCAGCCGCTTCTGCTCGTGGGCGACTGCGAGGACGTTCGCGGCCAGGATCGCACGTGCCCGCTCCCGTTCGTCGGCGGGCCGAGCGGCGCGCCAGTACCACGTGAACGCTTCGCGCAGCCCATCGTCGATCGGCTCGGTCGCAGCCCGATCGAGTGCCGCGTCGACCGCATCCTGGGACTCGGGGCCACCGCGGTCGAACAGTTCGAGGAACGCCACGAACAAGGGGGCGAGCTCGGCGAAGACGAGCGTGTTCCCGTGGGCTATGTGCTGGCTGACGTTGTCGAGGGCACCGCGGATCGCCCGGCGGATGTGCTCGCCGTCGAGTCGCCGCACGGCCCGCACGAACCGCGGCCGCTGGAGCTGTTCGTTGATCGCGGCGATGTGACGCTGATGGTGCTCTGCACCGAGGAGCTCGTCGACGATGCCAGGCAGTTCCTGTTCGCGGATCGACTGTCCAGCGGTGGCCGACGCCCACACCGCGAACCCGCACCACGAGTGGTCGGTAGGGCCGATCGCCGTCCGGAGACGCGACGCGAAATCGGCGTACGACTGGGTGATCCAGAGGTTGCGCAGCACGGGGTCGTCGATGGCGACGATCTGGGTGATGTCCTCGGCCGAGATCGGCAGGCTGATCATCGTCGGTCTCCTCTGATTGGTGTCGCGTGAGTGCGCCAGCTTTGCCAGGCCAGGAGCCCGGCGGGTGGATTCCCGGAGTCGCGCTGATCTGCGTGGGCTTCGCGTGGCTGGCCGTCGCCGGGATGGTCGCCGTGGTGATCCGGATGCAGGTGCCGACTCCAGCAGAACTGCTCCGCGACGTCGCCGGGCAGCGCGCGCTCTGGATCGCGGCGAGCGTGGTGCTCATCGTGCAGCAGGTTGCGCTCATCGCGGGCGCACCCGTGCTCACCCCGTTGGTGATCCCGTCCGCAGCCGGTCTGTTGCGAGGGCTGCTCGCAGTTGTGGCCGGGGCGCTGATCGCGAGCGGTGTGTTCCACGGCGTGTTCGGCGCTCACTTGGCCTCGAAGGTGACGGACGGACCGCTGCCCGAGTCGCTGATCCTCGATGCCGAGCTCGTGCACGCGCTCGCCGACACGTGCTGGTTCGTCGGCGTCGGCGCGATGACGGCGGCGACCGCGCTCGTCTCGGTGGCGACATGGGGTGGGCGTCCAGTGCTGGCGCGCGTCGGCGCCGCCGCCGTGGTGGCCAACGTCCTCCAGTTCGGGTGGTTCTTCGACCACGCGTTCGGGCTGTTCGCGGGACCCGGCACGGCGCTACAGGCCATCTGGTTCGTCATCGCCGGGTGGCGATGGAGCCGCGACCGCGGTCAGGTCAGCGTGTGACTCCACCGTCGCTTCGTCGGTGTCGCGGGTGATGCTCGCGACATCGTCTGGTTGCAGCCGGAACATCCCGCTCCTCGTTTCCCATGACCAATCGGTGCGGGAGGCGGCGGGTCCCGTCCCGCCGCCGCCTCCCCGTTCGGGGTTCCGCCGTATCCCCTGCGGGACAAACGGTGCTGCACCCCGGTTGCAAATCGGGCTGCACCTGGCTGTCGCTTGTGCTAGCCGGCCAGCTTCTTGTACTTGATGCGGTGCGGCTGGTCGGCCGCCGAGCCGAGCTGCTTGTGGCGCCACTCCTCGTACTCGGTGAAGTTGCCCTCGAACCAGCGCACCTGGCTCTCGCCCTCGAAGGCGAGCACGTGAGTGGCGATGCGGTCGAGGAACCAGCGGTCGTGGCTGATCACCACGGCGCAGCCGGGAAAGTTCTCGAGGCCGGTTTCGAGCGCCCTGAGGGTGTCGACGTCGAGGTCGTTCGTCGGCTCGTCGAGGAGCAGCACGTTTCCGCCGCTCTTCAGCAGCTTGGCGAGGTGGACCCGGTTGCGCTCGCCCCCGGAGAGGTCGCCGACCCGCTTCTGCTGATCGGCGCCCTTGAAGTTGAAGCTGGCAACATACGCCCGGCCGTGGATCTCCCGGTTGCCGACCTTGAGGTGGTCGGCGCCGCCGGTGATCTCCGCGTACACCGTGGCATCGTCGTCGAGGCTGTCGCGGCTCTGGTCGACGTAGCTCAACTGGACCGTGTCGCCGATCGTGATCGAGCCTGCGTCCGGCTGCTCGACACCCGTGATCATCTTGAACAGGGTCGTCTTGCCGGCGCCGTTGGGACCGATGATGCCGACGATCCCGGCCCTCGGCAGCGTGAACGAGAGATCTTCGATCAGGAGCCGGTCGCCGAACCCCTTGCGCAGGCCATCGACCGCGATGACGGTGTCGCCGAGGCGCGGGCCGGGCGGGATCGAGATCTCGACGCGCTGGTCGTCGCCGCGGATCGCCTCGGCCTCGGCCTGCAACTTGTCGTAGGCGGCGAGGCGCGCCTTGCCCTTGGCCTGGCGGGCCTTGGGCGCCATGCGTACCCACTCGAGCTCGCGCTCGAGCGTTCGGCGACGGGCCTCGTTCGAACGCTCATCGCGGGCGAGCCGTTCCTGCTTCTGCTCCAGCCATGAGGTGTAGTTGCCCTGGAACGGCAAGCCGCGTCCGCGGTCGAGCTCGAGGATCCACTGGGCGACGTTGTCGAGGAAGTAGCGATCGTGGGTGATCGCCACGACGGTGCCGGCGTAGCCCTGCAGGAACTGCTCGAGCCAGTCGACGCTCTCGGCATCGAGGTGGTTGGTGGGCTCGTCGAGGAGCAGCAGGTCGGGTCGGCTGAGGAGCAGGCGGCACAACGCGGTCCGGCGCCGCTCGCCGCCGGAGAGCGTCGTGACGTCGGCATCGTCGGGCGGGCAGCGCAGCGCGTCCATCGCGATCTCGACGTTGCGTTCGAGGCTCCACGCGTCGGCCGCGGCGATCTTGTCCTCCAGCGCCGCCTGCTCGGCTCCGATCTTGTCGTAGTCGGCGTCGGGATCGGCCCACTTCGCCATCACCGCGTTGTACTGGTCGATGATCGATTGCACGGCCGCGACGCCGTCCATCACGTTGCCCTTGACGTCCTTGGCCGGGTCGAGCTGCGGCTCCTGGGCGAGGTAGCCGACGGTGAATCCAGGGGTGAGGCGGGCTTCGCCGGAGTACCCGTCGTCGAGGCCGGCCATGATCTTGAGCAGCGACGACTTGCCGGCCCCGTTGGACCCGATCACGCCGATCTTGGCGCCCGGGAAGAACGACAGCGAGATGTTCTCGAGCACCGTCCGGTCGGGCGGGTAGAAGCGTGTGAGCTTGTAGCAGGTGTAGATGTATTCGTGGGCCATTGCGCCGTGCAGGCTACCGGCACCAGTTTTCGCCGCCCGGTGCCCTCACCCGAGTGCGGCAGCGCACCCGAGTGCGGGACGCCCCGACGGGGGTCCTGCGGCACTCGGGTGAACGGGCGCTGGCTCCCTCTGTGCTCGAATGACCCGATGATGGCCGGGTACTCGGGAACGCCGCTGAAGCAGAAGCTGGGGCTCGATGACGGCTTCACGTCGTGGTGGTCAACGAACCGCCAGGATTCCGCGACCTCCTCGACACCGGCCCTGACGAGGTGACGTTCAAGGTGTCGCTGCGAGGCAACGTCGACGTGGTGGTCGTGTTCGTCACCGAGCAGGCCGAGCTGAGGCGGCGGCGGGAGTTGCTGGGCAAGGCGATCTTCCCCGACGGCGCGATCTGGGTGGCGTGGCCGAAGAAGGCGTCGAAGGTCCCGACCGATATCACCGAGGACACCGTGCGTGACGTCTTCCTCCCTCACGGCCTGGTCGACAACAAGGTGTGTGCGATCGACGACACGTGGTCGGGGTTGCGGGTCGTGTGGCGCAAGGAGCGCCGACGCGGATGACAGTCGTCGACCTCGACGCCGACGAGCTGGTGGAGATGCTGCTCTCGGGCACGCTCTCTGCACCAGGCGACATCGCCCTGGGAACAGTGTTCCGGGTGTCACTCGACGCCGGCATCGAGGGCGGCTGGCCGCCTCCGCCGCTGGGTCTCGCTGGTTTCGGAGCGGTGATCGTCGGAACAACCGGAGCCGGGGCCGCGCCGCGGGAGGCGCCCGGGGCCGGCTGGTGCGACGTGGTCGTCGACGGGCGGCGTGACGATCTCGATCGGATCATCGAGTCGGTCGAGCGGGCGCCGATCGCCGCGACGTCGCTCGTCCAGGTGCTCCGCGGCGCCGACCGGCGGCCGTTCGAGGACGCCATGCTGATGGAGTCGGCGGTGTACTCGGCGTTGCAGGCCGGGCCCGAGTTCGCCCGCTGGCGCGGCTGGCCGCCCGCCGCCGGTCGAGCCGGACCCCATGGAGGTCGCGGTCGACGTGATGCGGCAGGGCGACGGGATCGTGGTGACGCTCACGAGGCCGCAGGTCCACAACGCCCTGAACACCGTGATGCGCGACCAGCTCATCGAGGCGCTGGCCCTCGTGCGTGCGGATCCCACCATCGCGGAATGTCGTCATCGAAGGCGCAGGCGCGAGCTTCTGCAGCGGGGGCGACCTGGCCGAGTTCGGTTCGTTCAGTGATCCGGCCACCGCCCACCTCGTCCGCCAGCAGTACAACATCGCACGCCAGCTGCACTCCGTCGCTGATCGGTGCGAGGTCCGGCTGCACGGCGCGTGCTTCGGGTCGGGGATCGAGCTCCCGGCGCTGGCCAACCGGGTCGTCGCCCGCGCCGACACGAGGATCTGCCTGCCCGAGCTGGGGCTTGGCCTCATCCCCGGGGCGGGTGGCACGTGCTGAGCATCCCGCAACGGGTCGGCCGCCACCGGACGGCTCCTGCGCGCCGACCGCCAGACCGATCGACGCCGAAACGGCGCTCGAATGGGGCCTCGTCGACGTGGTGCAGCCGCCCACGCCATGAGTCACGCCTGGCAGAGGCAGAACGGGTGGCCGGCCGGGTCGAGGAAGACGCGGAACGACGTCGCCTGGCTGGTGCTCACCTTGGTCGCGCCCCCACTCGAGCACCTGGCGTTCGCCGTCGTCGAGGTCGGCGAGATAGAAGTCGAGGTGTGACTGCTGCGGATGATCGCTGCTCGGCCATTGCGGCGCCACGTACTCGTCGACTCGCTGGAAGGCGATCGCGACACCGTTCGGACTTTCGAGCTGCGCCCACGTCTCGTCGGAGCCGCCGTCGATCGGCCACCCGGTGATCCTGCCGTAGAACTCGGCCAGCGCGGCGCAGGTTGGGGACAGTCGAGTACGACGTTGCCGAGCGACGCGAGGCCTGAGGTCGGTGTGTCCATCGCGACAGCCTCGCACCGATTGTGGACGCTCACTGTCCGGGTTCGTCGGCGTCGTCGCCGGTACCCGCCGTTGTCGCCGCCACTAGCCTGAACCGTGTGACAACGACCAGTTCGGCAGGCAGTGCGGGCGGCATCGAGTTCGGGACCAACTCGTGGTTGGTCGACGAGATGTACGAGCAGTTCCGTGACGACCCGAGCTCGGTGACCGACGCCTGGCGCGAGTTCTTCACCGACTACCGCGCCGGATCCCCGGCAGCGGACACGCCGGCGTCCGTCACGCCCGCCCACGTCACCGACACCGCGCCGCCGGTGAGCTCGGTCGTTCCCGCGACCTCTGCGCCCGCGCCCGCACCCAGCACCGAGAGCCAGACCCCGGCGACGCCCGCCGCCCAGGCGACACGGCAGCCGCCGATCGCCGCGGCGACCGGCGACGAAGTCGGCAAGCCGATCAAGGGCGCAGCCGCCGCGATCGCGACGAACATGGAGCGCAGCCTCACCGTCCCGACCGCAACGACGTTCCGCAACGTCCCGGCAAAACTGCTCGAGGTCAACCGCAAGGTCGTCAACGGCTATCGCACGCGGACCGGGATGGGGAAGGTGAGCTTCACCCACATCATCGGCTATGCGGTCGTGCGGGCGATCAGCGACACCGTCCCGGCGATGCGCAACACCTATGCGATCGATCCCGACGGCAAGCCGCGGCTGATCGTCAACCAGGTCACGCACATGGGTCTCGCCGTCGACGTCGACAAGGGCGACGGCACCCGCACGCTGGTCGTACCGGTGATCAAGGGTGCGAGCGGGATGAACTTCGCCGAGTTCCTGGCCGCCTACGAAGAGGTCATCCGCAAGGTCAAGGCCAACTTGCTCACCGTCGACGACTACCAGGGCGCGAACATCTCGCTCACCAACCCCGGCACCATCGGCACGGTGCAGAGCGTGCCGCGACTGATGCCCGGGCAGGGCGCGATCATCGGCGTCGGCACGATCGACTACCCGGCGGAGTTCGAAGGCGCCGATCCGAAGAACCTGTCGTCGCTCGGCATCTCCAAGATCGTGACGCTCACGAGCACGTACGACCACCGGATCATCCAGGGCGCCGAGAGCGGCCTGTTCTTGAAGCGGGTGCACGAGTTGCTGCTCGGCGAGCACGGCTTCTACGACGAGATCTTCACTGCGCTCGACATGCCGTACGAGGCGGTCAAGTGGCACCCCGACGTCAACCCGATCGACCAGGAAGAGGCGATGCTGCAGAAGCAGATGCAGGTCGCCACGCTCACCCGCGTCTACCGGGTGCGCGGCCACCTCATCGCCGACCTCGACCCGCTGCACTGGAAAGAGCCGGTGATGCCGACGGAGCTCGAGCCGTTCACCTACGGGCTGACGATCTGGGACCTCGACCGCGAGTTCCTCACCGGCGGCGTCGGCGGGACCGAGAAGATGCAGCTCGGCAAGTTGCTCGGCGTGCTCCGCGACGCCTACTGCCGCACGATCGGCGTCGAGTACATGCACATCCAGGACACCGCTGAGCAGCGCTGGATCCAGTCGAAGGTCGAGCGCGCCTGGACCGGTTTCGACAAGGCTGCCAAGCACCGGATCCTCGAACGGGTCAACGCTGCCGAGGCGTTCGAGAAGTTCCTGGCCACGAAGTACGTCGGCACCAAGCGCTTCGGGCTCGAGGGCTCCGAGTCGGCGATCCCGATCCTCGACGAGATCCTCACCGCGGCGGCCGACGACGGCCTCGATTCCAGCGTCCTCGGCATGGCCCACCGCGGCCGCCTGAACGTCCTCTCGAACATCCTCGGCAAGAGCTACGACGCGATCTTCCGCGAGTTCGAGGGCTACGTCGACCCCGATTCGGTGCAGGGCTCCGGCGACGTCAAGTACCACCTCGGCGCCACCGGCAAGCACGTCAGCCCGAGCGGCGCCGACATCCGCCTCGAGCTGGCCGCGAACCCGAGCCACCTCGAGACGGTCGGCCCGATCGTCGAGGGCATGGCGCGGGCGATGCAGGACCGCACCGAGCCGGCCGGCTCCTACCCGGTGCTTCCGATCATCATCCACGGCGACGCGGCGTTCGCCGGTCAAGGCGTGGTGGCCGAGACGCTGGCGATGAGCGACATCAAGGGCTACCGCGTCGGCGGCACGATCCACCTGATCATCAACAACCAGATCGGCTTCACCACCGCGCCTGAGTTCGCCCGCTCGTCGCTGTACTGCAGCGATGTGGCCAAGACCGTCCAGGCCCCGATCTTCCATGTCAACGGCGACGACCCCGAGGCCTGCGTGCGGGTGGCGCGGCTGGCGTTCGAGTACCGCCAGAAGTTCCACAAGGACGTGGTCATCGACATGTGGTGCTACCGGCGCCACGGGCACAACGAGGGCGACGACCCGAGCTACACCCAGCCGTTGATGTACCGGGCGATCGCCGACCATCGCAGCGTCCGCAAGCTGTACGTCGAGTCCCTCGTCAAGCGGGGCGACATCACGGTCGAGGAGGCCGAGCAGGCACTGGACGACTTCCAGGAGAAGCTCCAGGTGGCCCTCGACGAGACCAGGGCCCAGGCGCCTGTCCAGCACAAGGCGGCGCGACCGCCCAAGCCGCTCGGGGTCCTCCCGCCGATCCCGACCGGGGTCGACCGGCTCACCCTCGACAAGATCTTCGACACCCTGACCGCCTACCCGGAGTCGTTCACCCCGCATCCCAAGCTGGCCAAGCAGTTCGAGGCGAGGGCCAAGCTGTACGCCGAGGGCGAGGTCGAATGGGCGACGGCCGAGGCGCTCGCGATCGGATCGCTCGTGCTCGAGAACCACAGCGTCCGGCTCGCCGGTGAGGACTCTCGGCGTGGCACGTTCTCGCACCGTCATGCCGCACTCATCGACTACGAGACCGGCGAGCCGTGGATCCCGCTCGACGAGCTGAGCACGGACCAGGCGCGGTTCTGGGTGTACGACTCGCTGTTGTCGGAGTACGCCGCGCTCGGTTTCGAGTACGGATACGCCCAGACGTCGCCGGAGACGCTCGTGCTCTGGGAAGCGCAGTTCGGTGACTTCATCAACTGTGCCCAGGTCATCGTGGACCAGTACATCGTGGCCGCCGAGGACAAGTGGGGGCAGCGCAATGGGCTCGTCCTGCTACTTCCCCACGGGTACCATGGCCAGGGCCCCGAGCACTCCTCTGCCCGCGTCGAGCGCTTCCTGTCCGCCGCGGCCGAGGACAACATCCAGGTGTGCAACGCCACCACCGCGGCGCAGTTCTTCCACCTCCTGCGCCGGCAGGTCTACACGGAGCGCCACACGCCGCTGATCATCTTCACGCCCAAGGAGGGCTTGCGCCTGAAGCAGACCCGGTCGAGGATCGAGGAGCTGAGCAGTGGATCGTTCCGCGAGGTGCTCGACGATCCCGGCGTCGGCGACGCCGACGCGGTGCAGCGGGTCGTGTTCTGCAGCGGCAAGGTCGCCTGGGATGCGATGGCCGAGCGCGACAAGCGCGAGGCGCCCGTCGCCGTCGTGCGGGTCGAGCAGCTCTACCCGCTACCGACCGAGCTGATGCTCGACCTGCTCAAGCGTCGCTACATCAACGCCCGTGAGCTGGTGTGGCTCCAGGAGGAGCCGGAGAACATGGGCCCGTGGCGGTTCATCGAGGCCCGGACGTGGCGGGTCAAGGAGCAGGGCTACGACATCCGCAGCGTCTGCCGGGTCGAGTCCGGCAGCCCGGCCACCGGTTCGAAGATCATCCACGACCAGGAGTTCGTCGAGCTCATGGACGTGACCTTCCAGGGCCTCTGAGCCGCGGCCCCGCGGTCACCCGCTCAAGGTCCGCAATTTCCGTCAGAGTGAGCGGTGCTTGCGGACCTAGACGAGTCGAGCCACTGTCTCGGCGATGCGCTTGGCGCGCGTCCGGAACGCTTCGCGTCCTCGATCCACGCCACGTACTCGCGTTGGTGCGTGAACGACAGCTTGGCGAACGCGGCCTGCAGGCCTCGGTCGGCTAGCGCGGCCCGAAGGTCGGCGGGCACCGTGACCTCTCGCTTGGCGGTGTCCCGAGCGAGCGTGACCACCACCGAGTCCCCGATCGCCTTGCCGAGCTTCGTCCGGATGTCCTTGCGGACGCCGATCACGTGGCTCCCGCCCATCCTCACGATCGACCCCTGGTACCCAGCACCGTCGAACGTGGCCTGCACGGGGATCCGGCCACCGCCGCCCAACGCGTCGACGACGCCCGCCGGCACGAGGACGTACGCGCCGCCCCGGTCGGTGGCCTGGATCGTGGCCCTGAATCGCTTGGTCAAAGCGAACCGCTCGGTCACGCGGGATCGCCGGCGAGGCCGAGTCCGAGGACCGACTCGAGCTCGGCGATCGCGGTCGCCGGGTCCCCGACCTTGATGGTCGTCATGCCCATCGCCTTCGCCGGCTTGAGGTTGATGCCGAGATCGTCGAGGAAGACGCATTCCGGCGGCGCGACGCCGAGCAGCTCGCACGCGATCTCGTAGAACCGCGGCTCCGGTTTTCGCACGCCGACCTTCGACGACTCCACGACCACGTCGAAGCGGCGCATCACGTCCTCGATGTCAGGCCGGTCGTGCTCGCCGGTCACGTTGTTCGTCAGGCAGGCCGTGGCGAGGCCCGCCGCCCTGACGGCATCGAGCGCGGCGACCATCTGCGGGCGAACGGAGCCGAAGAGCACGGCGAGCACGTCACGTCCCGGCACCTCGTGACCGAGCGCGGCCGACTCGACGAGCGAACGCGTCGTCGAACTCCTCGCCGCTCAGTTCGCTGCGCTCCAGCCGGGCCCACGCGTTGCTGTGCGGGTTCGTCGAGTTGACGATCCTGATGAAGTTGACCGGCAGCCCGCGATCGCTTTCGTACCGGGCGAACGCCTCGAACGGGCTCGTCAGGATCACGCCACCGAAGTCCCAGAGCACGGCCTTGATCACGACACGCGACTCTACGGTCCGGCACTCGGATTCAGCCGAACGCAGCGACGATCGGCTCGAACGCGGCGACCTGATCCGGGCCGGCGAGGTCGGGCAGGGCCACGAACACCGTCCGCACTCCACGATCGGCGAGCAGCCGGTAGCGGCCGATCTGGTCGGTCACCGTACCGGCGTGATGCCGCTGCGGCGAACGCCGCCGCCGTGGTCCGCCCGCGCAGCGTCTCGACGAGGTGAGCCACGCGATCGCGGTCGCCGGCCGACGACGGGGATGTCGAGGACGGTGACGGCGACTTCGGAACGATCGCGCTCGGCCTCGTCGCAGGCGCGGTGGAGCACGGCGAGCTTGCGGTCCAGGGTGGCGAGGTCCGACGGCAGGTTGCAGGCGTCGGCGACGCGTGCCGCGATGCGGAGCGTCCTGCGCTCCCCGTTGCCGCCGACGATGATCGGGATGTGCCCTTCGGGCCGCGGGTAGCACGTGGTCTCTGGCAGAGCGACTCGCGCGCCGGCGTACGCCTTCGTGCCTTTCGCCCACAGCGCGCGCATCGTCTCGATGGTCGTCTCGAGGGCGTCGAGTCGCGCCCGAGCTGCCGGGAACGGCAGTCCGAACGCGTGATGCTCGCGATCCCACCACCCTGCACCGATGCCGCAGAACGCTCGTCCACCGCTCAGCGCGTCGAGCGTCGCCACCGACTTGGCCAGCACGCCAGCGGGGCGGAACGTCACCGGCGTCACCAGCGTGCCCAGACGCAACCGACTGCTCTGCCCGGCGATCAGGCCGAGCGTCACGAGCGGCTCGGGAATCGGATCCCACGTCCGTCCGACCTGCGGGATCTGGAGGAGGTGATCCATCAGCGCGATGCCGGAGAACCCCACCGACTCCGCAGTCTCGACCACCGAAGCCAGCCAGCGGGCAGGATCGTCGCCCCACGGAAACTGCGAGATCTGGAGCACGAACTCGAGCTCGACCGGCGACTCCTGCTGCACCGCCGCGGCAGCCCGAGCGCCGGTCGTGTGGTCAGCCTCGGGTCGGGCGTCCTCGCCGAAACGCACGATCAAGTCCCATCCCTCGTCAGCGATTGCGTCCTGCGCCGCTCGCATCGAGCGCACCTGGCTGTCGAACGCCGCGCTCGGGACCGGGCGGTCGCGGGCGGCGTTGCGGGACCGGCACAGCGCCGGCGGTGTGTCGGACATCACCGCCACCGCTGGCAGGCCCGCGGCGCGAGCGCCCGCGAGATAGGCCGCTCGCCTTCCAGGCTCGAGCCCGAGCGTGTCGATCACCGTCGTGAGGCCACGCCGGAGTCGGGCGGCGACGATCTGATCGAGGACGGCGAACGCGTCAGCGGAGGCTTCGAGGTCGTGCCGACCGCTGCCGACCAACGATCTGAGCTCGTCCGAGGAAACGATCTCGCGAGGCCGGTAGCGTGACACGGCCCACGTCGACTTCCCCGATCCCGTCGGTCCGACCAGGACGACCACGGCCGGGTCAGGGATGCTCAGCAGGTCAGCCATCCCGGGCCGGCCGTGAGACGAGGCGGTCCGCTCCGATCATTGCGGCCGACTCTACGATGAGGCCACGGACCGACGCCTGGCGTGGTTCGTGATCAGCGGCGTCCGGCCGATCGGCGGGCGCGTTCACCCAGCTCACGAAGACAACCAATGACCAACACCAAGCCCGCCGGCACCAATCTGGTCGTCGTCGACGGCTCCAACATCGCGACCGAAGGTCGCAGCGTTCCGAGCCTCGCCCAGCTGAACGACGCGGTCCTCAGCCTCACCCACGAGTTCCCCGACATCACGGTGACGGTCGTTGTCGACGCCACGTTCGGCCACCGCATCGACAAATCGGAGGTCGCCGAGTTCGACGAGGCCGTCGCCCACAACGAGCTGGTGACGCCGCCGGCCGGAGCGATCGGACGAGGCGACGCGTTCGTGCTCAGCATCGCCAACAAGGTCGGGGCCCGCATCTTCAGCAACGACTCCTTCCAGGAATTCCACGGCGTGTACCCGTGGCTCTTCGACGAGGGACGCCTCATCGGCGGCAAACCGGTTCCCCACGTCGGGTGGGTCTTCGTGAACCGCGTACCGGTCAAAGGGCCGCTGAGTCGCAAGGCCCGCGCTGCCAAGGACGGCGATGCGTCGCGGCGTCCTGCGAGCAAGCTCGCGAGCTTGCCGATGCCCGTGCCGACCAGCCCGCCACCCGGGCGGGCCGCGAAGCTGGCAGCGGCGCTGGAGCCGGCGGCGTCGGCGCCAACGGGTCGGCGTCGCAAGGCGGACGATCCGGCGGTTGCCGAGCCTGTGCCGGCGACCGGCCGCGATGCCGTCCCAGCGACGGCGGCCGTGGCGCCGGTCAGCGGCGGACCGGTGAACGACCTGTTGCCGTTCCTCGACTTCGTCGAGCATCACCCGGTCGGCAGCACCGTCACCGGCGCCGTCGAGTCGTACTCGTCGCACGGTGCCTACGTGACGATCGGCGAGGTGCGCGGGTACGTCCCCCTTCGCCTGATGGGCTCGCCGCCGCCTCGCAGCGCCCGTGAGGTGATGCGGGTCGGCGAGACGGTCGTCCTCGATGTCGCCAGCTTCGCCCCCGCCCGCCGCAGCGTCGACCTCGCCGTCCCCGGCGTCGGCGGCGCTTCCCGTTGCCGACGTAGCCGGCGAGCCGGCTCAGCCCCGCCGTCCGCGGCAAGGCGGCGGCGGCCGTGGCGGTCGAGGAGCAGAAGGCCGCACCGCGCCGCGGCGGGAGGGCGGCCGAGCGACGCCGCCCCGAGCAAGCAGGCGCCCCAGGCCCCGGATCGTCGAAGAAGGCGGCGCCCGCGAGGCGGGCCGCCAAGAAGTCGGCCGCCGAGACGTCGGTGGCCGAGAAGCCCGACGCGGCCGGGGACGGGCGTCGACGAGCCGGCCGCGGTGCCGGCGAAGCGATCGCGGTCGAGGCAGGCGGCCGCCCCGGCAGGGGCAGCGCCGTCGCCGGCGGTCGAAAAGGTCGAGCGACCGTCGCCACGCCAAGGAAGGCGCCGGCGACGAAGCAGGCGCCGGCGACGAAGCGAGCGACCAAGCAGACGACAGTCTCCCCGCCGGCCGCTACCGTCGAGTCCGCCCCCGAGCCATCCGCGAGGCCGGCGTCACGCCGGCGCAAGGCGCAGCCCACCCCTACGAAGTGATCGACTGAACGGAGCAGCGGCGTGACCAGGTTCGCCACATGGAACGTCAACTCACTGAACGTTCGGTTGCCCCGCGCCGAGGAGTGGATCGCCGACGTCAAGCCGGACATCCTGTGCATGCAGGAGACCAAGCTGGCCGACGAGGCGTTCCCGGCGCTGGCGTTCGAGGCCCTCGGCTACGAATCGGTCCATCACGGCGAGGGCCGGTGGAACGGGGTCGCCATCCTGTCCAAGGTCGGACTCGACGATGTCGTGATGGGTTTCGCCGACGGGGCTGACCCTGACGCCGAGGCCCGGGTCCTCACGGCGAGGTGCGGTGGAATCACCATCGTCGACGTCTACGTGCCGAACGGGCGATCGCTCGACAGCGACCACTACCAGTACAAGTTGGGCTGGCTCGCCAGGCTCGGCAAGCACATCGACGCGGTCACGTCACCCGGCGATCCGGTCATCGTCGCGGGCGACTTCAACATCGCCCCGGCCGACGTCGACGTGTACAGCCCGGAGGCGTTCGTCGGGGCCACCCACACCAGCCAGCCCGAGCGCGACGCGCTGACCGACCTGCTCGGGCGGGGATTCGACGACGTCTTGCGCACGTGCCACCCTGCGGCCGACGTCGGTGTTCTCGTGGTGGGACTACCGGCGCGGCGACTTCCACGAGGGACGCGGGATGCGCATCGACCTCGTCCTCGCGACGAAGCCGGTCTCCGAGCGGGTCCAGTGGTGCGTCATCGACCGCAACGCGCGCAAGGGCAGCCAGCCGAGCGACCACGCCCCCGTCGTGGTCGACCTCCGCGACTGAAGATTTCCACAGGCCAGATTCACCAAAAACGTGCAATTTGGCCTGTGGAAATCTCTACGCGGGCGTGGTGTCGGCCGAGTCGAGGGCGGCGCGGATCGGCTCGAAGAGGTGGGTGGCGGCGATCGGGCCGATGCTCGTCAGTGCCGTCAGCTCCGCCGGGCTCGTCGGTGGTGAGCGTGGCGATCGCGGCCAGGTCGTCGTCCGAGAGGATCTGATCGGGCAGCATCACGGAGGCCCGCGCCGCGTTGTTCCGCCACGTCTTCAACGACGCGACGCGCAGCGACGTCGGGTCCGGCGGCCGGTGGATCTCATCGGGGATCGCCACCGGATCGGCCCGATCGACGGGCAGGCCGACGATGAACGGGCTGGCCTGCCGGGCGTAGCCGCGGCGCCGCTCGGCCCTGGTCACCACCAGCTCGTCACTCGCCCTCGTCATCGCGACGTGCAGGAGGCGCGCCTCCTCGGCCCGGGCCTCGACCGTCGTCGCCGAGCGATGGGGAACCAAGCCGGTCTCGACTCCGGTGACCACCACGGTGTGCCATTCGCGGCCCTTCGCGGCGTGGAACGTGAGCAGCTCGACGCCGACACCGTCGCCAGGGTCACTGAACGGATTGGTTGCAGCGATCCACGCAGCGGAGCGCGAAGCCGTCGCCGAACGGCTGCTCACGCACGAAGTCGAGCACCGCCGCGGCGACGCGACGGTCGGCCTGCTCCCGCTCGGGTGCATCGGTGGGAACGTTGCCCGGAGGCGAGTCGAGGATGTCGTGCGCCCACGCCCGGAGCTGCGATGCCGACTTCGTGCGGGCGGCGTCCCGCACGCTGGCCTCGAGCGCGCTCCCCGGTGCCGAGCGCGACCTTGTGGACCGGCACCGAAGCGCCGGCCATCGCGCGCGCCGCAGGCCGTGCAGCTGCTCGTGGGTCCGGGCGAGGATCGCCACCGCCCCGGACTCCACGCGCCCGGGGGCAGGCCGCGGACGTACGCGGCCACCAGCGCGGCCTCGTCGGCTTCGTCGGTCGCGACCAACATCTCGACGGGCGGCCCGTCGGCCCGTGCCGACACCATGTCCGAGGGCTGGCCCGCGGTTCGAAGTACGTGCGCTGCCCGCCGCAACCACCTGCGGCGTGCAGCGCCGGTTCGTCGACAGCCTGACGACCTCGATGCCGGGCAGGTGCCGGTCGACGTCGGTGAGCAGAGTCGGGTCGGAGCCGTTGAACGCGAAAATGGCCTGGGCGGGATCACCCACGAGGAACAGGTCGTTCCGACCTGCGGCGAGCTGCCGAAGGATCCGATGCTGCACCGGGTTGAGGTCCTGGGCCTCGTCGACGAGGACGTGGCGGAACCGCCACCGCATCGCGTCAGCGAACGACGCCGTCCGCGGCGAGCTCCCGGCTGAACACGAGGAGCAGGTCGTCGAGGTCGACGACCCCCCGGCGGCGCTTGAGGAGTTCGTAGCGCCCGAGCGCATCGGCGATCCGATCCGCGGACACGCCCACGCGGCGGTTCACCCGCTTGGCCGCGCCGACGTAGCCCTCGGCGACGATGCCGCGGGCGGCACTCCAGGTCCGTTCCGTGGCGAGCACGTCGACCGGGCATCCTTCGGCGATCTCGGCGATCAGCCGGTCCCGGTCGTTGAGCACGATCGGAGCCGGCTTGCCGAGATCAGCCCGCCGCTGCCGCAGCAACCCGAGCGCGACCGAGTGGAACGTCCCCGCGTCGACGTGTTCCCGCAGGCCGAGCGTCCGCAGCCGGCGCCGCAGCTCACCGGCGGCCTCCCGCGTGAACGTGAGCGCGAGCGTGTGACGAGCGTCGGCGGTGTCCGTGGCGATCCGGTACGCGATCCTCCTGGCGAGGACGCGGGTCTTGCCAGAGCCGGCCGACGCGACGACGGCGACGAGGGTCGACGGCGTCGTCACCGCGGCTCGCTGTTGCTCGTCGAGGTCGCCGAGCAGGTGGGCCGCATCCACACCGTTCACGATAGGACGCGCCCGTCGGACCGCCTCCGGGGATCATGGCTCCCGGCGGCACGAGACCGATACTGTTTGGCCATGCCGTACCCGAAGAAGCTGCTCAACGACTACGAGGAGCTCGCAGTCGATCTTCATCCGCACTGGTGGTACTTCGCCGAGGCGGTGTTGGCGTTCGTCGTCTCGATCGGTATCGGCATCTTCGTGCTCGGGACGGACGAGTCCTGGCTGAAGTGGATCGCCCTCGGACTCATCGCCGGCAGCGCGGTATGGGTGCTGGTCCGCTTCCTCAAGTGGGCGACGACGAACTTCGTCATCACGAGCGACCGCGTGATCTTCCGCCACGGCGTGATCGCCAAGAGCGGCATCGAGATCCCGCTCGAGCGCGTCAACAGCGTGCACTTCAACCAGTCCGTGTTCGAGCGCATGATCGGGGCCGGCGACCTGCTGATCGAATCGGGCGCCGAAGGCGGCCAGCAGCGCTTCACCGACGTCCACAACCCGGACAAGATCCAGAATCTGATCCATTCCCAGATGGAGCTGAACGAGAATCGCATGTACAAGGCGCCGGGCGCGCCGGGTGTCCAGGGTCCCGCCGCTGGGGGCGACCTGACGACGCAGCTCGAGCGACTCGAGGCGCTTGCGCGACCGAGGCTCGCTCACCGACGACGAGTTCCAGACTCAGAAGCAGCGTCTGCTCGACCAGTGACGGCGCGTCAGTGACGTCACCGAGGCGCGTCGTCAGCCTCGTCCCTCGGCCACCGAGACCCTCCTCGCCCTCGGCGCCGAGGTCGTCGCGTGCACACGCTTCTGCAAGCAGCCCCAGCTCCCGGCGGTCGGGGGCACCAAGAACCCTGACGTGCCGGCGATCGTGGCGCTGCGCCCGGACTGCGTCGTCGTCGACACCGAGGAGAACCGCCGCGAGGACGCTGACGCGCTGCGGTCCGCCGGGCTCGAGCTGCTCGTCACGTCGGTGCGCACGCTCGACGACGCGCTCGCGGCGGTCGGTCAGCTCGCTGCGGCGGCCGGTACGTCTGCTGCCCTCGACCGGCACGGAACCCGGCGATGACGTCGCGCGGCGCCGCATCGCATTCGTGCCGATCTGGCGCCGTCCCTGGATGACGATCAGCCAGTCGACGTACGGGGCGTCGCTGCTGCAATCGATCGGCGTCGACGTGGTCAGGGCCCAGAGCGCGCTCGACTACCCGACCGTCGAGCTCGCCGAGATCGCGGAACGTCGTCCCGACCTCGTGCTCGTGCCGAGCGAGCCGTACTCGTTCACCGACGCCCACGTCGCCGAGTTGGCCGACGCGATCCCCACGGCTCGAACGGTGCGAGTCGACGGGGAGGACCTGTTCTGGTGGGGGGTCAGAACTCCCGCGGCGCGGCTCCGGCTCGCCGCCGCGCTCACGGCGTGAGCTTCAGCCCGTCGGCGAACCGCTCGAGCGATGCGATGTCGAACGGCGCCCGCAGGGCGAGGTTGACCTGGTCGGCGCCGGCATCGACGTACTCGCCGATGCGGTTCACGACCTCGTCGGTCGAACCGCCGAGCACTCCAGGCCTCACGTACTCGGCGATCGCTCCGAACTGGTGCTGGAGGCTGTCCTCCGTCCAGGCGAGCCCGAGGTTCACGGCGCATCGCGATCTCCCCGGGATCCCGCCCGACGTCCGCGCAGTGCGCGTGCAGGACCTCACGCTTCCTGGCGAACGTCTCCGGCGAGACGAACGGCACGTTCCAGCCATCGGCGAACCTCGCGGCGATGCGCAGTGTGCGCTTCTCGCCCTGGCCGCCGATCCAGATCGGCAGCTTGGCCTGCAACGGCCGCGGCTCGTTGCGGGCTTCGGTCACCCTGAACCACTTGCCCTCGAACGACGTGACGTCGTCGTGCAGCAGGCCCCGCAGGACGGCCGCGCCCTCTTCGAGCTGGTCCATGCGGGTCCCGGTCGGCGGGAAGTCGATCCCGTAGGCCCGGTACTCGACCTCGGCCCACCCGGCGCCGAGACCCATCGCGGCCCGGCCGCCAGACAGCCAGTCGATCGCGGTGATCGCCTTCGCCAGCACGGCGGGATGGCGGTAGCCGATCGAGTACACCAGCGACCCGCACCGCACCCGGCGCGTCTCCATGGCGAGCGCGGCGTGCATCGTGACCGCCTCGAAGCAGGCGGCGTCGTCTTGCCTGCCCGGTGGCGCCGTAGAAGTGGTCCCAGATCGAGATCCAGTCGAACCCGAGGTCCTCGACCAGCCTCCAGAGCGACCGCAGATCATCCACGGTGGTGTGTTGCAGGCCGCCGTGGACCCCGAAACGCGTCATCTCGTCGCACGGTAGCTCGTCGTGCGAGACTGGCCCGATGCCGAGCATCAAGGTCGCGACGACGCGTCCAGACACCATCGAGATCGAGTACGAGACGTTCGGCTCGCCCGACGACCCCGCGCTCATCCTCGTCGCCGGGTTCGCCGTTCAGCTCACGTCATGGGAGGCCGAGTTCTGCGAGATGCTCGCCGCGTCCCGGCGGTACGTCATCCGATTCGACAACCGCGACTGCGGACTGTCGACGAAGCTCGACGGCGCCAAGGCATCGCCGCAAGCGACGCTCAGCGCACGCCTTTCCGGTACGGAGCTCCCTGACGTCCCCTACACCCTCTCCGACATGGGCAACGACGGCATCGGTCTGCTCGACGCCCTCGCTGTCGAGCGGGCCCACGTCGCCGGCGCGTCGATGGGTGGCATGATCGCCCAGACGATGGCGATCGAGCACCCCGATCGGATCCTCTCGCTGACGTCGATCATGAGCTCGACGGGCGACCCGCTCGTCGGGAAGCCGACTCCTGACGCGCTCGCCGTGTTGCTCACGGCGCCACCGACCGAGCGCCAAGCGTTCATCGATGCGTCGGCCGCGCTGCGTGGTCTGGGCGTCGAAGCGCTACGTCGACGAACCGAACATCCGCCAGCGGGCCGGCGCGGCGTTCGATCGCAGCTTCTACCCGGAGGGCCTGCCCGCGCCAGCTCGCGGCGATCTACGCCACCGGCGATCGCGGCGAGCAACTGGCCGGACTGAGCACGCCGACGCTGGTGATCCATGGACGCGACGACACGCTCATCGGTCTCGACGGCGGCACGGCCACCGCCGAGGCCATCCCCGGCGCGAACCTGCTGTTGCTCGCCGACATGGGCCACGATCTACCCAGGCCGCTGTGGCCGATCATCGTGGCCGCGATGAACGGAATCGCCGCACGTGGCGAGCGCGGGGGCCGGCGCGTGACCGGCCCGCTCGCGGGGTACCGGGTCATCGAGATCGCCGGCATCGGGCCCGGTCCGTTCGCGGCGATGCTCCTCGCCGACCTGGGTGCCGAGGTGATCCGGGTGGAGCGGGCGCAGTCGGCCGCCGGGCCGGCGCCGGATCGCCCGCACGCCGACGTGACGCTGCGCGGTCGTAGGAACATCGCCATCGACCTCAAGCATCCCGACGGCGTCGCCACGCTGCTCGATCTCGTCGAGCACGCCGATGCGCTCATCGAGGGATTCCGCCCCGGGGTGATGGAGCGTCTCGGCGTCGGACCAGACGAGTGCCGGGCGCGGAACCCGAAGCTCGTCTACGGCCGCATGACCGGGTGGGGCCAGGGTGGACCGTACGCGATGGCGGCGGGTCACGACATCAACTACATCTCGCTCGCCGGCGCCCTGGCCCACTTCCGTCGGGCCGGCCATGCGCCGACGCCGCCGCTCAACCTGATCGGCGACTTCGGCGGGGGCGGGATGTTCCTCGCCCTCGGCGTGGTGTGCGCGCTGCTCGAAGCGCAGCGCAGCGGCGCCGGACAGGTCGTCGATGCGGCGATGGTCGATGGTGCGGCGGTACTGATGACGATGTTCTGGTCGTTCAGAGCGATCGGGATGTTCGACGAGAGCGCACCCGGCACCAACCTGCTCGACACGGGCGCTCACTTCTACGACGTGTACGAGTGCAGCGACGGTCTGTACATCTCGATCGGCTCGATCGAGCGGCAGTTCTACGCCGAGCTGCTCCGGCTCACCGGGCTCGACTGACGATCCGGCGTTCGCGGCGCAGATGGACAGGTCGTCGTGGCCGGAACTGAAGGCTCGCCTCGCTGAGCTCTTCCGCACGAGGACGCGGAGCGAGTGGTGCGAGATCATGGAGATGACCGACGTGTGCTTCGCCCCCGTGCTCACGATGACCGAGGCGGCCGAGCATCCACACAACGTCGCCCGCCACACGTTCGTCGAGTCGCACGGCGTGATGCAGCCGGCCCCGGCGCCCCGGTTCAGCCGCACGGCCGCGACGCTCGCGATCGCTCCGGCGTTCCCCGGCCAGCAGTCGCGTGAGATCCTCGAAGACTGGGGGATCGCCAAGGACCGCGTCGACGAGCTCCTTGAACGCGGCGCGGTCGTCGACACCTGAGCAAGATGATGTCCGTGCATCGACGTCGCGGGTTGCTCGCGCTGGCGGCCGCCTGGCTCGCCGCCGGCGCGACAGCGTGCGGCGGAGACGACGACGCCGCCGGTGAGACGGTGCTGGCGCAGCCGGCGAACGCCGCTCCGGCGCCCGTGACGACCGCGGTGGAAACCACGCTCCCGGCCACGACCGCGGCCGGAGCGGTTCCCGGAAGCGTCCCGCCGGTGGCCGGGGTGCTGCGGCTGAACACCGACGGGCTCGGGATCGTGACCTTCGGTGACGATCCGGAGGGGGCGATCACCGCGGTGGCCGCGGTGCTGGGCGATCCGAGCGCCGACACCGGCTGGTCTGACCCGCTCTCGATCAGCGCCTGTCCCGGTACGCAGGTGCGCCGGGTCACGTGGGGGGCGCTGTCGCTGTTCTTCGGTGACGAGTCGACGGTCGCGTCCGGCACGCCGCACCTCTTCGCCTACTCCTACGGCAGTGTCGAGGATCTCGAATCGGAGCCGGTCGGTCTCGCGACGCCCGAAGGGATCGGGCTCGGTTCGACGGTGGTGTACCTCGGCGCCGCATATCCCGACGTCGTGATCGAACCGGGTGAGGACGATGTGATCGAGCCGAGCTTCTTCGTCGACGAGAGCCTGAGCGGGCGCCTCACCGGCGGTGCAGGCGACGACCTCGTCACGGTCATCATCGGCGGAGATCCCTGCGGAGTGTGATCGCGCTCGCGTTGCTGAGCTGGCACCGGGCACTCGCCTGGGGTCTCGTCATCACCAACGCCGCGGCTGGAGCCTGGGCGCTCGGGGCCCACTTCGAGCCCCGCCTGAGGAGTCGTTTGCTCTGGGGTGCGATCATCGTCGGCCAGCTCTTCGCGTTCGCTCAGGCGTTCACGGGCACGATCCTGATGTCGAGGTACGACCTCGAACCGGCCCGCTTGCACGCGCTCGTATGGGTTCTCGGCGGTGATCGCCGTCGGCATCCTCTACAGCTACCGCACGAGCACGTTCATGCGCGGCAAGGAGTACCTGCTCTATGCCGGCGGCTGCCTGTTCATCATGGGTCTCGGCCTGCGCGAGACCCTCGCCCTCACGTAGCCACCGGAGAGCGCGTGGAGGGCGCGGTCAGGCCGAGGCGAGCTTGTCCTCGAGGGTGTCGACGGCGAGGAGGAGCGCGGCCGGGATCGAGTCGCCGAACTGGGCATAGTGCTCGCGGATCTGTGGGATCGCCTCACGCCAGCCCTCGGCATCGACCGCGAGCAGCGTGTCGAGGTCGGCCGCGTCGACATCGAGTCCATTGGTGTCGATGGCGTCGTGCGTCGGGAGCTGGCCGATCGGCGTGTCGACCGCCTCGGCGTCGCCGTTGACCCGCTCGAACACCCACTTCAACACCCGGCTGTTCTCGCCGAAGCCTGGCCACAGGAAGCGACCGTCCTCGTCGCGCCGGAACCAGTTGACGAAGAAGATCTGCGGCAGCTTGCTCGGGTCGGTGCGCTTGCCGATCGACAGCCAGTGAGCGAAGTAGTCAGCCATGTTGTAGCCGCAGAACGGCAGCATCGCCATCGGGTCGAAGCGCAGCTTGCCGACCGCGCCCTGGGCGGCGGCCGTGGTCTCCGAGGCCATGATCGACCCGAGGAACACGCCGTGCTCCCAGTCGTAGGCCTGGGTCACGAGGGGCACCGTGGTGCGTCGCCGGCCGCCGAACAGGATCGCCGAGATCGGCACGCCGGCCGGATCCTCCCACTCGGCAGCGATCGACGGGCATTGCGACGCCGGCGCCGTGAAGCGAGCGTTCGGGTGCGCGGCCGGGGTCTCGACCTCGGGCGTCCACGAGTTCCCCCGCCAGTCGGTGGCGCGGGCCGGCTTGCCGTCGGTCATGCCCTCCCACCACACGTCGCCGTCGTCGAGCAGTGCCGTGTTGGTGAAGATCGAGTTCCCCCACAACGTGTCCATCGCGTTGGGGTTGGTGTCGTAGCTGGTGCCGGGGGCGACGCCGAAGAAGCCGGCTTCCGGGTTGATCGCGTGCAGTTGGCCGTCGTCGCCGAACTTCATCCAGCAGATGTCGTCGCCGACCGTCTCGGCCGTCCAGCCCGGGATCGTCGGCACCAGCATCGCCAGGTTCGTCTTGCCGCACATCGACGGAAAGGCCGCCGCCACGTACTTCGACTCACCCGCCGGGTTGGTGACCTTGATGATCAGCATGTGCTCGGCCATCCAGCCGTCATCGCGCGCCATCACCGACGCGATGCGCAGGGCGAAGCACTTCTTACCGAGCAGCGCGTTGCCGCCGTACCCCGATCCGTACGACATGATCTCACGGGTCTCGGGGAAGTGGACGATGTACTTGTTGTCCGGGTTGCACGGCCACGCGACGTCGGTCTGGCCCGCAGCGAGCGGGGCCCCGACCGAGTGGACGCACGGCACGAACTCGCCGTCGCCGAGCACGTCGAGCGCAGCCTGACCCATGCGGGTCATGATCCGCATGTTCGCGGCCACGTAGGCCGAGTCGCTCAGTTGCACGCCGATGTGGGCGATGGGGGAGCCGAGCGGGCCCATCGAGAACGGCACCACGTACATCGTGCGCCCCTTCATCGCGCCGGTGTAGAGCTGCCTCATCTCCTCGCGCATCGCGGCCGGGTCGCGCCAGTTGTTCGTCGGGCCGGCGTCCTCCTGGCGCTCCGAGCAGATGAACGTGCGGTCCTCGACACGAGCGACGTCACCAGGGTCGGAATGGGCCCAGTAGCTGTTCGGGCGCTTGGCCTGGTCGAGCGAAGTGAACGTCCCCGCCGCGACCAGCGAGCCGCACAGACGGTCGTACTCCTCGGCCGAGCCGTCACACCAGTAGATGTCGTCCGGCTGCAGGATCGCCGCCCAGTCCTCGACCCATCGGTTGAGCTTCTGGTTGCCGCTGTGACCGCTCATCGAACTCACTCTCTGTGAAGGCTTGCTGCTAGTCGCCGGGCGTCTTCATGTCCACCTCGGAACCGAGGCGGAGCGTCGTGGCGCGCCCAACGTCGTCGAGGTCGAAGATGACTCGTTGGCCCTGGCGCAACATGCGCAGCACCGACCCGTCCAGCGCGTTGGCGCTCAGCTCGTAGTCGGCGAGGTCGGTGTCACACATCACCACGCCGGTCTTGGTGACCGGGTCGTACGCCTTGACCACGCCCTGCACCGGGGCTCAGCCGGCCTTGACGATCTTGCCCGACTTGAGGCAGCCGGTGCAGACGTTGACACGCTTGGCCGAGCCGCTCACGAGGGCGCGTACACGCTGGATGTTGGGGTTCCAACGCCGCTTTGTGCGACGGTGGGAGTGCGACACGGACATGCCCCAGGAGGGCTTCTTTCCGCACACTTCACACACTGAGGACATGGTTGCGTTCTCCGTTGAGGGGTTCGACGGTCTGGATGGGACCCAGCGGTGATGGTCGCCGAACGTCTGAGACACGTTATCGACAACCGTGCCGGGCCGCACCGTGCCCGCGTTTGCGTGAGATGTAAAGCAAGCCTACTCTCACGGCTCATGCAGAGTTATTCATCGCCGAACAGTCGTGTGAAGCGTTCACGACGCCTGCGATTCGTCGCGATCGCCGTGCTTTGCGGACTCGGCGTGGTCCCTGCCGGAATCGCATCGGCCGGCCCCACCGACGACGACAAAGCGGCGGCCGTCGAGCACTACGCGGCGGGCGTCTACGCCGCCTATGCGGCATCGCTCGCGTCGGCCACCGATCTGGACGAGGCGATCGACGCCTTCGTCGCCGACCCGACGGACGACGCTCTCGCGACGGCCAAGGACGCGTGGCTCGCCGCACGCGACGACTATGGCCTGACCGAGGCATTCCGATTCTACGGCGGCCCGATCGACGACGAGGAGGATGGCCCCGAAGGGCTGATCAACGCCTGGCCGCTCGACGAGGCGTACATCGACTACGTCGAGGGCGACCCGGCGGCCGGCGTCATCAACGACCCCGACGCTTACCCGACGATCGACGCCGAGCTCGTCACGTCGCTCAACGAGCAGGGCGGCGAAGCCAACATCTCCACCGGTTGGCATGCCATCGAGTTCCTGCTTTGGGGCCAGGACCTCTCGGCGGACGGGCCGGGCGCCCGTCCGGCGACCGACTACGCCATCGCCGAGAACGCTGATCGCCGCGCCACCTACCTCACCGTCGTGAGCGATCTGCTCGTCGAGCATCTGACGTCGCTCGTCGACGCGTGGGCACCGGATGCCGAGAACTACCGGGCTGCGTTCGTTGCCCTCGCTCCCGACGAGGCACTCACCAACATCATCACCGGGATCGGCGAGCTCACCCGCGGCGAGCTGGCCGGCGAGCGAATGTATGTCGCCTACTCGGAGCGGTCGCAGGAGGACGAGCATTCGTGCTTCTCCGACAACACCACGAACGACTTGGTCGGCAACGCCCGCGGCATCGAGATGGTGCTCACCGGCGGCTATCCCGGCGTCGAGGGGCCGGGGCTGCTCGATCTCTTCGCGGCAGCCGACGAGGAAACGGCCGCCGCACTCCAGGACGCGCTCGATGCGTCGCTCGGCGCGCTCGAGGCGATCCCGGCGCCGTTCGACCAGCACCTCGCCGACGGGGTGTCCGACGACGACCCCGGCCGGGCGAGCGTGCTCACCGCCATCGACGCCCTCGAAGCTCAGGCCGGCGCGCTGGTCACCGCCGCCGAAACCATCGGCGTGACGCTCGAGATCTGATCGGATGACGCGCGTCGCGGCGCCGCTGCTCGCGTGCTTGCTCGTCGCCGGCGCGTCCGCCGTGCCGCCGACGACGACGACGGGGCGGCGCCGGTGCTCGACGCCGACCTCGGCGGCGACACGACGCGCCACGGCGACACGAGGACGTCCTTCGCGTTCCCGGCGCCGAACCTCACGGCGGCCCAACGCCGGCAGTTCGAGCTGGGCGACAGCTTCTTCACGAAGAACTGGGTCACGGCGCCAGCGTCGACCGATGCCCGAGATGGGCTCGGACCGGTGTTCAACGCCCAGGCCTGTTCGTCGTGCCACGTGCTCGATGGCCGCGGCGTGCCCGCGGTGCCGGACGGCTCGACGGTGCCGATCGGACTCCTGCTGCGGATCTCGGTCCCCGGCGAGACCTCCACTGGGGCGCCGATGCCGCACCCAGAGTACGGCGGGCAGATCCAGGATCGCTCGATCCTGGGCGTCCCGGCCGAGGGTGCAGTCGACGTCAGCTGGGAGCTGATCGACGGGGCATACGCCGACGGCAGCCCATACACGCTGGTGCGGCCGACGTACACCGTCGCCGAGCCGCAGTTCGGTCCGCTCGGCGAGGACACGATGATCTCGCCCCGGCTCGCGCCGCAGGTGATCGGGATGGGGCTGCTGGAGGCGATCCCGGAGGACGCGATCCTCCGTGCCGCCGACCCGCAGGACGAGGACGGCGACGGGGTCTCCGGGCGACCCAACATGGTGTGGGGGGACGAGGCGCAGGCGACGGTGCTCGGCCGTTTCGGCTGGAAGGCCAACGTCGCGACGGTCGAACAGCAAGTGGCGGGGGCGTTCATCGGCGACATCGGCATCACGTCATCGGCGCACCCCGACCAGGACTGCGGACCGGCCCAGACCGAGTGCGCCGAGGCGATCGACGGCGGCGAGCCCGAGATCACCGACGAGCGCCTCGCCGACGTCACGTTCTACGGGCGGACCTTGTCGGTTCCTGCGATGCGTGACGTCGAGGACGAGGAGGTGCGCGAGGGCATCCGAGGTTTCGAGATCGCTCGGGTGCGCGTCGTGCCACACGCCCTCGCAGACGACGGGCGATACGGACGTCGACGTGCTGTCGAACCAGACGTTCTCTCCCTACACCGACCTGCTGCTCCACGACATGGGCGAGGGCCTGGCCGACGACCGGCCCGATTTCGAGGCGTCGGGTTCGGAGTGGCGGACGCCGCCGCTGTGGGGGCTCGGGCTCGCCGACGAGATCAACGGTGTTCGCTACCTGCTTCATGACGGCCGGGCCGCGACGTTCGAGGAGGCGATCCTGTGGCACGGTGGCGAGGGCGCGGCGGCCGCCGAGGCATTCCGCACCGCAGCCGTCGCGGACCGGCGCCGGCTTCTGGCATTCCTGGAGGCACTGTGAGACGTCGTTTCCGAACGACCGTTCTCGTCGTCGTTCCGTGCATCGTCCTCGGCGCCTGCGGTGACGACGGCCGGTCACGAGGCGACGTGCTCGGCGAACTTGCGACCGAGGTCGCGATTCCGCGGTTCGACACGTTCGCCTCGACGGCGACCAGCGTGTCGGACGCGGTGGATCTGGCTTGCGACGAACCGACCGAGGAGAACGTGTCAACGCGCGCTGGCGAAGGTCGAGGACGCCCGGGTTGCCTGGCTGTCGACCCAAGCGGTTTGGACCGGGCCGGTCATGGAGCGCCGCTCCGACGCGCTCGTCGAGTGGCCGATCCGTGCCGGCGACATCGACGCGTTCGTCGGAGAGGCCGAGCCGGGCTCGATCACGCCGGAGGTCGTCGCCAAGAACGTCGGTGCCGACACCCGCGGCTTGTCGGCGATCCACTACGTACTGTCGGCCGACGACGTCGGCGACCGGCTGAGCGACAGCGCATGGTGCGACTACGTCCGCTCGGCGGCGAGCGTGATCACCGAGCAGGCCGGCCTGATCGTGGGAGATTGGACCGGGTCGTTCCTCGACGGTGCGTCGTTCGCCGACCAGCTCGCCGACGATGACGCTGCACAGGGATGGTTGAGCATGCTGGTCAACGCCAACATCTTTCTCGTGCACAAGCTGACCGAAGAGCCCCGCGACCTCGGCGACGAACCGATGGATGTCGGTACTGACCGTGCGGCGCAGCTCGCAGGTGTCGGAGCGGTGTTCGGAGCGCTCGGTCCGCTGCTCGGCGACGAACTGTCGGCGCGACTCGACCGACGAGATCGACGACGCCCGTGCCGCGTACGCCGACGGCGACGTCGAGCGGGGCCGCGAGCTGTCGCAGGCGGTCGAAGCCACGCTCGCCACCGAGGTCGCCGCCCGCCTCGACGTCACGATCGGATTCAGTGATGCCGATGGCGACAGCGCCGGCTGACGCGCCCGCGGCCCCCCTGCCCGGCCCGAACCAAGATTTCCACAGGCCAGATTCACTGTTTTCGGGCAATCTGGCCTGTGGAAATCTTTCACCGGGGCGATGGCGCCGGTCGATGCGGCGTCGGTGGTCGTGTTCCGCGTGCTGTTCGGGGGGCTGGTTGCGTTCAGCGCCGGGCGGTTTCTGGCCAAGGGGTGGGTGGAGACCCTGTACCTCGCGCCCCAGCACCACCTGACCTATCCGTGGTTCACGTGGGTCCGCCCATTGCCGGGACCGTTGATGTACGCCGCGGTGGCGTCGATGGTCCCGCTCGGGCTGGCGATCGCGGCCGGACGGCACACCCGGCTCGCCGCTGGCGTGTGCCTCGCGCTGTTCGCCTACTGCGAGCTGATCGACGCGGCGCTGTATCTCAATCACTACTGGTTCTTGACCCTCGTGCTCATGCTCCTCACCGTGCTCCCGACGAGTGGGCGCTCCGTGCCGGCGATCGTCGTGTTGGTGCTGCGGTTCCAGATCGCGGTGGTGTACGTGATGGCCGGCATCGCCAAGCTGAACGAGGATTGGTTGGTCCGCGGCCAACCGATGGGGATGTGGCTCGCGTCGCGGACCGACACGCCGGTCGTTGGGTGGCTGTTCGACGGGCCATGGCTCGGCCGCCCCGCGAGCTGGCTGGGGGCGGCCTTCGATCTGACGATCGTCGGCTGGCTGCTCTGGCGTCGCACCCGCCTCGCGGCCTGGATCGCCGCAGTCGTGTTCCACGTCCTGACCTGGCGCCTGTTCGCGATCGGTGTCTTCCCGTGGGTGATGATCGTGGCCACGACGATCTTCTTCGATCCCGCTTGGCCGCGGCGCTTCGGTCTACGAACTGGGTGGCCGGCGACCCGGAAACCGACCCGCACGCCGCCGAGAATGGTGCTCGCCGCGCTCGTGTGGGGGGTGTTCCAGGTTGCGATCCCGCTGCGTCACCTCGTCTACGCCGGCGATGTTCGTTGGACCGAGGAGGGCTATTACGGCTCGTTCCGGGTGATGCTGACCGAGAAGACGGGACTGCTCACGTTCGATGTCACCGACCCGGCGACCGGGGAGACGTGGACCGTCGATCCGACCAGCGTGCTCCGCGATTGGCAGGCGCGTCAGGCCGCGGTGCGTCCCGACCTCGCGCTCGCGGCGGCACACCTCGTCGCCGACGACTTCGCGGACCGCGGCCACCCTCACGTCGAGGTGCGCGCCGGCTCCTGGGTGTCGTTCAACGGCCGGCGTCGTCAACGCATGATCGACCCGACGGTCGACCTGGCGGCGCTCGACCGGCGGGCCGGCGCCGCGGAGTTCGTCATGGCGCTCGACCCCGCGGTTCGGGAGTGACGGGCACGCGGTCGCTGCGCTGGCTGCCTGCGGCCGGCATCGTGGCCGCCGCCGTGGTCGCGGGATTCGTGCTGCTCGGCGGCGATGACGAGCCTGACCCTGTCGCCGTGGAGTCATCAGCCGCGACGTTCGACTCGCTCAGCGACCTCGCGGCCGCCAGCGATCTCGTGGTCGTGGGAACGATCACCGGCGTCGCGGACGGTCGCACGATCACCGCGCCCGGCGATCCCGGTGCCGGCATCCACACCCGCCTGGTCCGGGTCCAGGTGACCGACGCGCTGGTCGGCGAGGCGACCCACCAGGTCGTGGTGGAGGAAGCGGCGGCTTACGCAGACGGGACCCCGATCGTGCTCGACGGGATGACCCGGCTGGCGGAGGGCGACGAGGCGATCTGGTTCCTCGTCGCCGGGGGCAGTGAGTCGATGCCCTACTATGCCGCCACCAACAGCCAGGCCCGGTTCGCAGTGCGCGGCGACGCCCTCGAGCCCGCCGGCGCCGACCGGCTCAGCCGCGACCTCGCCATGCTCGGTCGCGTTGGCCTCGTCGAGGCGGTCAGGGCTGCATGACGGGCCGGCCGGCCCCGCTGCGAGGCTCGGGCGCGTAGCGCGGCAACATGGCGCGGTGCGTGTACTGCGAACTCCCGACGAGCGCTTTGCCGACCTGCCCGACTTTCCGTACGAGCCCAGCTACGCCGATGTGCCTGACCTCGACGGCGGCACGCTGCGCATGGCCTATGTCGACGCCGGTCCGCCGGGCGGCGAGGTCGTGCTGCTGCTGCACGGCGAACCGAGCTGGTCGTTCCTTTACCGGCACGTCATCGCGGTGCTCGCCGGCGCCGGGCTGCACGTCGTGACCCCCGATCTCGTCGGGTTCGGCCGATCGGACAAGCCGTCCGAGATCGGCGACCACACCTACGCTCGCCACATCGAGTGGACCCGATCGCTCGTGTTCGACGCCCTCGACCTGCGTGACGTCACGCTCGTCGGACAGGACTGGGGCGGCCTGATCGGGCTCCGGCTGGCGGTGGCGCACCCCGATCGGTTCGCCCGCATCGTCGCCGCCAACACCGGGTTGCCGACGGGCGACTTCCCGATGCCGGAGGTGTGGCTCAAGTTCCGCCGCGCCGTACGGACCGCGCCCGAGTTCGACATCCCCCGCAACATCCAGTCCGGGTGCCGCACGACGCTGTCGCCCGATGTGCTTGCGGCCTATGACGCGCCGTTCCCCGACGAGGCGTACAAGGCCGGCGCCCGGGCCATGCCCGGTCTGGTTCCCGCCGAGCCGGATGATCCCGAAGCCCAGCCCAACCGCGACGCCTGGGAGGTCCTGCGCTCGTGGGACAAGCCGTTCCTGATCGCGTTCAGCGACAAGGACCCGATCACCACCCCGATGGCGCCGATCTTCAAGACGGCGATCCCGGGCGCCCAGGGCATCGACCACCCGGTGATCGAGGGCGCCGGCCACTTCCTCCAGGAGGACGCCGGCGAGCGGCTCGGCGACGCGGTCGCCGCCTTCGTTCTCGGCCCGGCGTAGCGGGCGCTCACGAGGCCGTGTCCACCGACGGCCACGACCGGTCGAGGTCTCATCGCTCCGGAGATGGCGGCAACCGGGAGGATCGGCAGTCCTAAAACCGGGAATTTGCCCGATGCCGCACCACCGACAGGATCTCTACTGTCGTCACCGTGAAGACCACGAGCGGGTCGACTAGGACCGGGGAGATCACCAACGCCCGGGCGACGTGCCGGGACGCCCGTGCCCGGTCGCGTCCGGGGCGTCGCCATGGGTGACGTCATCGACGACATCGGGGACGCGATCAGCGACACCGTCGACGTCGTCGGCGACACGGTCACGGAAGCCGTCGATTGGGCTGCCGAGGCAGCGCAGTCGGGCGTCGAGTTCGTCGCCGCAACGACCGAGGCGGCCGTGAACATTGGTGCGTCGGTCACCGCCGGCGACTGGGAGGGCGTCGTCGACGCCGGCGAGGACGTCGGTGGCGCGCTCGTCGACCACTTCGAGGACATCGGCGAGGGCGTCGTCGGCGCCGCAGGCATCGCCGCCAACTTCACAGGCGGAATGTTTCAGGCGACCGTGCCACAGGGCCTGCTCGAAGCGGTCGACCAGGTCGGGGTCTTCGACGCCGTCGACACGGTCACCGGCGGGATCGTCGACGTCTACGCCGGCGACGGCAACTTCGACTTCCAGATCGGCGACCCCGACGTGTTCGGCGTCGGCGTCCATTCCGGCGCAGAGGGGTTCGACAGCGACTTCAACGTCGGCGTCGCCGGCGGTCACGTGGGCAGCAACGCCGACGGCAGCTTCGACATCGGCGCCGACGTCGGCGTCAACTGGGGTCCGTTGCCGAACTTCGGTGCGCACGTCGCGCAGGACTCCGGCGGCGATGTCGGCGTGTCGGGACGCGCCGAGCTCTACATTCCAACCCCCGCGGGCCTCGTCGGCGGCGAGGTCGAGGGCGCCTACCTGGAGACCCCCGAAGGCTTCGAGGTGTCCGGCTCGGCGACAGGCCGCTACTTCAGCCCGGCCGGTGGTTACGTCGGCGCGGGCGTGCACGGCGCCTACGGCGAAGACGCCGACGGTTACCACGCCAACGTCGGCGTGCACGGCGAGGTCGGCATCGTGGGTGGCCCCGAGGTGCGTGGCACGATCGACTACAACGAGGGCCGCGAGGGTGACGTGTCGTATCAGGGCGTCAGCACGTCGGCCGCGGCGCGGGCATACGGGCTCGAGGCCGGCGTCAGCGGCGGCTACACACACGTTGAAACGCCTGACGGCGACTTCGACGCCTTCGAGGGCGCCGGCTCGCTCAGTGGCTTCGGCCAACGGGGGACCGGCGGCGGCAGCGTGGTCAGTGGTCCGCAGGGAACCACGACGAACTTCGACGCGGCCTTCGACGGCGGGCTCGGCTCGCTCGACGTCGACAGCCTCGCCAAGTCCGCCGGCTCGGCGCTCGACGCGCTCGGCGTCGACGGCGCCAGCGACATCGCGGGCGGCGTCGGCACCGTCGGCCGGCTCGCCCAGGGCGTCGGTGGCGTGATCGGCGGCGACCGCTGTCGCCGCTCGGCGCGCTCGGCGACGCCTTCGACGATACGGCCTCTCGCGCGGCGGCGGACTGGACGACGGCTGAGCGGCAGGTCGACACCCACAGCCGTCGCGGCCGACGACGGCTTCGACTCCGGCTACGCCGCGGACGTGGCGCAGCAGGCGTATGACCCACCGGCGTTCGAGCAGCCGGCGTACGAGGCGCCGCCGACCGAGTTCGAGCAGAGGATCGAGGCCATCGACGAGTCGGCCGACATCATGGACAGCTTCTTCGACGGATTGTGAGACCCGCCATGACGACAACCGGCCCCACCACCACGAGCAACGGCACCGGCACCGGCGCGGTCTATCCGAGCGACACGTTGCCGGGGATCCCGTCGTTCACGTTCCCGGTCCCCGAGGGCTGGGTCGTCGAACCCTCGCTCGACGCGCTCGCCGTGGCGCGCATCCCCGTCGCCGACGACGGTTTCTGGGCGAGCATCATCGTGACCGCCAACCGTGTGCCATCGGGACTCAAACTGCGCCAGGCGGTCGAGACGACGTATCTCCAGTTCCTTCGTCGCTACCCCGACGCCAAGCTGCAGGGCGAGCGTCTCGCTGCCTATGACGACCGTGAGACCTACGTGCGAGTGGTCGAGGTCACTGGAGACGACGGACGCGCCGTGTCGCAGCTCCACACGTACTTCTTCGCGCCGCTCCAGGGCGACAACCGTGTGCGCGAGCTGTTCCAGTTCGTCGCGTCGGCGCCGACCGAGCACCAGGACACCTATGGCAAGGCGGTCGTCGACGCCCTCACCGGATTCCGGTTCACGTGAGCGCTCAGCCGAGCAGCGGGCTGCGGATCCGGTAGAGCACCTGGTCGCGCAGCGGATGGCCTTCGGCGAGGTCGGGATGGGCGAAGTCGTCGGCTGCGTCGTGGGTCATCCCGATCGCCGCCATGCCGCGCCATGACGGCTCATTGCGCCGCGACGTGAACGCCACGACCTCGACGAGCCCAACGCGCTCGAAGCCGTCGCGCAGCACCTCGTACGCCGCTTCGGAGGCGTAGTGCTGGCGCCACGAATGTGCTGCGAACTTCGTGGTGAGGTGCACCGCCGGCGTGAAGTGCGCGTCGAAGCGGACGGGGAGCAGGCCGATGAATCCGATCAGTTGGCCGCTGGCGGCGACCTCGACGGCCCACGGGCCGAACCCGCGCTGCGCGAACGACGCCTCGTAGCCGGCGATCGTGCGCGCGGTCTGTTCGCGCGTGAGCGGCGCGACGAAGTGTTGCATCACGTCGGGGTCGGCGTTGATGGCCGCCATCTCGTCGACGTCGGCGTCGCGCCACCGGCGCAGCACGAGCCGCGCCGTGCTGAGCTCGCCCGGCACGTACACGCCGCTCATCCTGCCAGCACGGCGAGGATCCCTTGGGGCTGATACCTACGACGAACCACAACGGCGCCATGGCGACTCCGTTGCCGCGGGGGACTCGACTTCGGGTTCGTGGGTGATGACCACCGCCGCCGTCAAGTCCATCGCTGCGGGAGATGGCGGCCGGTGGAACACCCGTGGGCGCACGCGGCGTTTCAAGCACCAAAGAAGTGAAAACAAATTCCTGGTTAGGGCTTGCGTTCTCACACAACGTATTCGGCCCTACTTTCAGTCGTAGTCGAAGTGGAGAGTGCGTCCGTCCCACCAGGGGATGGTGGTGTCGGGGATGTCGGCTGAGCGGAGTACGGGTGTGTAGGTGCGTCGGTTGAGGCGGACGATGATGGTGTCGCCGTTGGTGTGGATGGTGCCGCCGGTGGACAGGAAGCGGCGCTGCAGGGTGTCGGGGGTGGCGGCGGTGTAGCCGGTTCCGAGTCGTCGGCGTAGTGATGCGCAGACTGCGCCAGCGAGCACGGAGAGCACGACGTCCAAGTCGACGTTGAGGGCGACGGCGGAGGCGAGGGCGTCGAGGTGGAAGCTGCGGATCGCTTCGGCGAGTCGTTGTTCGATGCTCATGCGGCGGGCGTAGCGTTCGATGAGTCTCTTGGCGGTGGCGTGTCGGTCGTTGGTGATGATCACCGTCGGGGTGTCATGTCCGAGGCCGCGCACGACGAGTTGGCGGACGGTGCCGGGGTATCCGGTGATGGTGGCGTGTTCGTCGACGACTTGCGGTTTGCGGTAGCCGCCGTCACGGTCGAGGGACACCGTCTTCCACGCCTTCGGATCGACGGCGTCGATGTGGCGCACGAGCGATGCTGAGCGCATCCGCAAGGTGATGAACCGTATGCCGCGGGTGTCGAGTTCGGCGAGCACGTCGTGGGTGGTGACGCGCTGGTCGAGCACGACGGTGGTCGGGTCGGTGCCGGAGAGGTTGCGCCAGTGGTCGCAGAAGGCGAGTACCTCGCGGGCCTGGGTGGCTTTGGAGATGTCGGCGTTGGCGTAGACGAGGTTGTGGGTGCCGGCGTCTTGGGCGAAGAAGGTGAGCACTGAGCGGGTGCGCTGGGAACGTCGTGGTACATAGTGCTTTTCGAGGGCGGCGTCTTCGCCCCAGTGCATCACGGCGTGGAAGTCGAGATCGAAGTCGCCGCCTTCGGCGAGACCGCCGTCGAGCATCTGGCGGTCCGAGCGCGGCGAGGAAGCGGAGTTGCCGCTCGTGGGTGAGGCGATAGGAGTAGGTGGTCAGCGCGGTCGCCTTGGGGAGCGCGGCGAGCCCGGCGAACAGTCCGGCGGCGGGGTCGGCGGCGAGGTCGTCGACGTGGGAGACGCGGCGCACGCCGACGAGTTTGAGGGCGAGCAGTGACAGCACCGACGACACCGCCGGGATGACTCCGTGTGCCGGGGTAGCCGGCGGCGGCGACGATGCCGGGGACATCGAGGGCGACGAGGTCGGGCACGGCGAGCAGCAGCCCGGCGAGTTTGGTGTCGCAGCGCTCGGGCCATTCGTCGAAGTCGATCACCTTGGCTCGTGGCAAGCGTCTCGACGTCGTGGTGCACCGCGTGCTGGTTCGGGGCGGCGCCACAGCCGTTCGAAGCCTTCGGCGGCGATGACCTCGGAGATGCCGGTGCGGTTCAGTGGTGTGCCCTCGACGCGCAGGGCGACGGCGATCTCGTCGATCGAGTGCCCGGCCCGGCGCAGCTCGACGATCCGTGCCCGCGCCGCCTGCTTCGCCGGCGCGACTTTCGGCCCGGGGCGACGCTGGACGAAGAACTCGCGGTCGCCGGCCCGGAAGTCGCGCACCGCCGAGTTGAACGCGGCGGTCGTGTACCCCCACCGTGGCGGCAGCCTCGGTGGCTGGTCGGCCCTCCACGAAGTAGGCGCGCAGCGCCTCGTAGCGGCGGTGGGCGGGCTCGGTGGCGGCGGTGAAGAACTCTGCTCCCGGTCGCACTTGATGGGCATGATATCGCTGACTGGTCGATGAACATAGTAAAGCATCTGTGGTGACAGAACTGGTGGATGGTCGACCACCCCACCTCGAGCGAGGCCACATAATTCCCAGCAAATCACACCACTGTGATTTGACGTGGCCGTCTCATCACCCCGCCCCGGAGAACCCGGCCGGACAGAACGACTAGAAATCAACCTGACCAGTCACCGAAACTAACCCCACCAACGCCATCAAACCGGTCACCTACCAGGGACAACCACCAGCCGATACAGACTCAACACACCTCAAGATCGAACGCGAGAATCGGCGTTAGCGGTTGCGTCTCAAACGTATGTTCGCAAACTCTGCCCATATTGGCCAGCGCTGTCGACAACCTCCGGGACGCCATCGAGCAGCTCGCCGACGTCGACGTTCGAACGCTCGGTGATGCTGACCTGCACGGCTCGGTGGTCGAGCTCACCCGGTTGACGTCGCGGCTCGAAGCCCAGCTGTGCCGGTTCCTGGCGGAGTGGGACGATCGCAACTCTGGGCCTCGAACGGATCGAAAGCCGCCGGCGCCCGGCTCGCCCGTGAGACCCGGATGCCGCAACCAGTTCCTCAAGGTCCGCATTCTCCGTCGAAGTGACGTCGTCTCGCGGACCTTGAGGATTCCGACTTCACCTGCCTGTGCAACGGCCAACTGCTGTGCACCACGCACCATCCGCCGGATCGACCTCACCACTCTCATCGCCCAACGCGCCCCCACCAGCCGCCAACTGACCCGAGACCCGTGCCACGTACAGTGAGCGGCGTGCCAACGCTCGAGTTGCTCGACGCCGACGCCTTGCGCGACACGGTGACGACGTTCCGCGACACGATGCTGACCCACCAGGCGTCGATCAACCGGCTCAACGTGTATCCCGTTCCCGACGGCGACACCGGCACGAACATGGCCCGCACACTCGACGCCGTCGTCGCCGAGATGAACGGTGCAGCCGAGGAGCTCGATCCCACCTGCGATGCGATCAGCTACGGCGCGCTCATGGGTGCCCGCGGCAACAGCGGCGTCATCCTCTCGCAGATCATGCGCGGCATCGCGTCCACGCTGAAGGGCAAGGTGGCCGCCGGGGCTTCCGTCGTCGCCGACGCCCTGACGGCCGCCTCCGATGCCGCCTACACCGCGGTCCTGAAGCCGATCGAGGGCACGATCCTCACGGTCGTGCGCGAGAGCGCGGCCGGGGCCAAGGCCGCGTCTGCCGCCGGCGATTCGCTCGCCGGCGTGCTGCGCGCCGCCCGCGACGCCGGCCGGGCCGCGCTCGCCCGCACTCCTGATCAGCTCCCCGTGCTCAAGGACGCCGGCGTGGTCGACGCCGGGGGAGCGGGCTACCTGCTGCTGCTGGACTCGGCGCTGCACGTGGTCGACGGCGAGCCGATCCCCGAACCCGACGACGTCGACGCCGGCGGCACGGCCGCGGCGTTCGAGCCGTCGCCCGCCGCACGCCAGATCGTCGATCGTGAGCTCGACGTCAGCGAGCAGCGCTACGAGGTGATGTTCCTCTGTCACCTCCCTGACGAGCGGATCGGCGACCTGAAGAACGGCTGGGGTGAGATCGGCGACTCGATCGTCGTCGTCGGCGGCGACGGCATCTGGAACTGCCACGTGCACACGAACGACATCGGCGCGGCGATCGAAACCGCACTCGACGCCGACGGCCGGCCGTTCAAGATCAGGGTCACCGACCTGTTCGAGGAGATCTCGGCCGAGCACTCCCAGCGCGAGGCCGCGCTTGCCGCCGCGATGGCCGGCGACCTGGGCGGTGAGGGTGCCGAGGAGCTGCCGGCGGTTGCCTGCGCGGTCGTCGCGGTCAGCAGCGGCGACGGGATCGCCGAGCTGTTCAAGGACCTCGGCGTCCAGGTCGTGGTGCACGGTGGCCAGACGCTCAACCCCTCGACCGCCGAGTTGCTCGACGCGGTGAAACGAGCCAACGCCAACCACGTCGTCCTGCTGCCCGGCAACAAGAACATCATCCCGGTCGCCGAACAGGTCGACGCGCTCACCGACAAGACCGTCCGTGTCGTTCCGACCCGCTCGATGCCTGAGGGGCTCGCCGCGCTGATGGCCTACGACCCCGAGGCCGACGCCGCCGGCCAACGTACTGCCGATGCGCCGCGCCGCCGAGGCGATCGTCACCGGCGAGGTCACCCAGGCCGTGCGCTCGTCGAAGACCGAGGCCGGGCCGGTCGAGGCGGGCGACTGGATGGGCATCGTCAGCGGTGCCGACAGCGAACGGCGTGGCATCGTGGCCATCGCCGAGGACCTGCTCGGCGCCGCCGAGTCGTTGCTGGAGCACCTCGTCGTCGACGACAGCGAGCTGGTCACGGTCATCGCAGGCGCCGATGCGACCGACGACACGACCGCCAAGCTGGAGGCGTGGTTCGCCGATCGCTTCCCTGGAGTCGAGCTCGAGCTGCATGACGGTGGCCAGCCGCTCTACCCGTACCTCTTTGGCGTGGAGTGAGGCGGCCGAATCGATGACCGACGCCGCGGTCGCCCCTTCCCGTCCGCCGATCTCGTTGCGCGAGCTCGACGAGCTCGATGCCGGGGTCCTGAAGGGGGTCGGCGACCGCAAGCGGCAGGCGCTCGCTTCGCTCGGCATCGACACCGTGCTCGACGTGCTCACGACCTACCCGCGGCGCTGGGTCGACCGCACCAACGAGGCGCGGGTCGCCGACCTCGTACCCGGCGTCGAGGCGCTCGTGCTCGTGACGGTGCGGTCGGCCCACAAGCGGACGACGCGGAACCGGCGCACGATGGTGGAAGCGGTCGTCGGTGACGGCACGGGGCGCCTCCATGTCGTGTTCTTCAATCAGCCGTGGCGGGCGAACCAACTCAGCGAGGGGCTCAACGTCGCGCTGTTCGGCAAGGTCGACACCTACCGCGGCGGGCTCCAGATGACGAACCCGATCGTCGACCTGATCGGTGACCGCACCGGGCGCATCGTGCCGATCTACCCGCAGAGCGACAAGGCCCAGATGAGCACGTGGGAGCTGGCGGGTTGGGTCGAGAATGCGCTCGACCGCTGCCGGCCGCGCGGCATCCTCGACCCGGTTCCGCGATCGATCCGCGACCGGCTCCGGCTGCTCGAGCGCGGCGACGCGTTGCACGAGATCCACCTGCCCGAGACGATCGAGGCGAAGCAGCGGGCGCGGCGCCGGCTGGCGTTCGACGAGCTGCTCCGCGTGCAGCTCGTGCTCGTCCGCCGAAAGAAGTCGCTCGAGGCGAACTCGGTCGGTCTGGTCGCACGATGTCGGCGGGGAGCTGGTGCGCCGGTTCCACGACAGCCCTGCCGTACGAGCTCACCGGCGCGCAGCGCAAAGTGATCGGCGAGATCGACGCCGACCTGGCCTCGCCCCGCCCGATGCACCGGCTGCTGCAGGGCGACGTCGGGTCGGGCAAGACCGTCGTCGCGCTCACCGCGCTGTTGTCGGCGGTGCAGACGGGCAACCAGGGCGCGCTCGATGGCGCCGACGGAAGTGCTCGCCGACCAGCACCTCGCCGGCGTGCGGGCTCTGCGTCGACGGGCTGGCGGTCCCGGCCGAGCAACCTGTTCGGCGAGCGCCAGCTCAGCGTCGAACTGCTGACGAACCGGGTCACCGGCAATGCCCGCAAGGCGCTGCTCGCCGACCTCGCATCCGGCGACGTCGACATCGTCATCGGCACCCATGCCCTGATCCAGGACGCAGTCGACTTCCACCGTCTCGGCGTGGTCGTCGTCGACGAGCAGCACCGTTTCGGCGTCGAGCAGCGCGCGGCGCTGCGCGACAAGGCCGGCGAGGCCGTGCCGGACGTGCTCGTGATGACAGCGACGCCGATCCCGCGCACGGCCGCGATGACGGTGTACGGCGACCTCGACGTGAGCGTGCTCGACGAGCTGCCGCCGGGTCGCTCGCCCATCGTCACGTTCAGCGCCGTCGGCCCGCTCGACCACGCCGCGGCGTGGGACGCGGTGCGATCCGAGGTCGAGGCCGGCCGCCAGGCCTACGTCGTGTGCCCGCTGATCCAGGACTCCGAGAAGCTCGAGGTCGCGTCGGCCGAGGAGACGTTCACGCTGGCTGGCCGAGGACGAGCTGAAGGGCCTGCGCCTGGGGCTGTTGCACGGGCGGATGGCGAGCACCGAGAAGGACGACGTGATGGCGACGGTTCCGCGCGCGGCGACCTCGACGTGCTCGTGGCGACGACCGTGATCGAGGTCGGCGTCGACGTCCCGAACGCGACGGTGATGGTGATCCTCGACGCCGACCGTTTCGGCATCGCCCAGCTCCACCAGCTCCGCGGCCGGGTCGGCCGCGGCGCGGCGAGGTCGCAGTGTTGGCTGCTGACCCAGCCGTCGACCGACGCCGAGAAGGACGATGGCATCAGCCCGCGGGTCGCCGCACTGGTCGGTTCGACCGACGGGTTCGAGCTGGCCGAGATCGACCTGCAGCTTCGCGGCGAGGGAACGATCATGAGCTCGGCCCAGAAGGGCCGCAACGACCTGCGGCTGGCGTCGCTGCGCACCGACGCCGAGCTGATCAAGCTCGCCCGCGAGATCGCCTTCGAGATCATCGGTGACGACCCCGACCTCGCCGATCACCCCGCGTTGCTCGACGAGCTGGCGCTCTTGTTCACCGACGACGCCGAGGAGTTCTTGACCCGCAGCTGAAACGTCAGTCGGTGCCGAGTCTCGTCGTCGTCGGCAAGGACGATGTCCCAGCGGTCGAGGCAGTCCTCGCAGCGGTAGGCGACGATGTCGCCCGGCTGCCACAACGCGGCGCCGGCTTCCTCTTCATCGACACGGGGCTCGGTCAGCAGGTGGGCCCGGCCCCCGCAGTCGATGCAGGTGATGACGAGATCGGGTTCGAGCATCACCACCAGTGTGCCCAACCGGGCCACACGGTCAACCCTTAGCCTGCCGTGATGCGAATCGTGGCCGGCGAGTTCAGGGGGCGGAGGCTGGTCGCCCCCGCGAACACGGCCACACGACCGACCACGGATCGGGTGCGCGAGGCGATCTTCAACGCGCTGACCAGCCTCGACATCCTCGTCGATACCACCGTCGCCGACCTTTACGCCGGGAGTGGCGCGCTCGGGATCGAGGCGTTGTCGCGCGGCGCCCGGCACTGCACGTTCGTCGAGAAGGATCGAGCGGCGCTCTCGGCGATCCACGCCAACATCGGAACGCTCGGGATCTCCGGGCGCACCCGCGTCGTGTCCGGCGACGCGCTCGTGAAGTCGAAGGGCCTCGCGGTCGACGTCGCCTTCGTCGACCCTCCCTATGGATTCGACGGGTGGCCGGCGCTCTCGCCAACGTCGGCGCCGGCTTCATCGTGGCCGAGTCGGCCGCCGAGGTCGAAGCGACTGCCGGCTGGGAATCGACTCGGGTCAAGCGCTACGGCCGGACGTGGGTGACATTCCTCCGACGCGAGTCGTGATCACCCGCGCAGCTACGTATTACCGTTTGCCCCCACCCATGACGCGCGTGCTCTATCCCGGAAGCTTCGATCCGATTCACCTCGGCCATCTCGACGTCATCGAGCAGGCGGCCGAGCTCTTCGGGGACGTCGTCGTCGCGGTCATGCACAACCTCGACAAGCCGTCCGGGCTGTTCGGCGTCGACGAGCGCATCGACCTGATCACGCGGAGCGCAGCCGAGGCCGGGATCGGTGACCACGTCGCGGTCACCAGCCACAGCGGTCTGGCCGTGGACGCAGCAACGGCATCCGAGGTCGACTTCATCGTCAAAGGGTTGCGCGCCGCCGCCGACTTCGAGATCGAGCAGCAGATGGCGCTCACCAACTATTCGGTCACCGGCATACGCACCGTGTACCTGCCCTGCCGGGCCGACCGGGGATTCATCAGCAGCCGCTTCGTGCGAGAAATCGCCCGGTACGGTGGTGCGATCAGCCATCTCGTTCCCGCACCGGTGGCCAAGCCCTCACCACACGCGGTTTCCGGTTCGAGCGACAACCCATGAGCTACGACGATCAGAACTACTACGAAGAAGACGACTACGACGACATCGACGACGAGTACCCCGAGCCGGGTACCGGATACGTCGGCGATGCCGAGACGCTGCTCCGTCGCTGCATCGACATCATCGCCAACGCCCCGAAGATGCCCTTGTCCTCGTCGCCGAGAGTCGACGGCGACGAGCTGATCGAGCTGCTCCAGGACGCGCTCGAGCGCCTGCCCAACGAGCTCCGCCAGGCGCGCTGGATGCTCAAGGAGCGCCAGGAGTTCGTCACCAAGACCCGCCGCGAAGCCGACGAGATCCTCGAAGCGGCGCGGGTTCGGGCCGAGCGGATGGTGCAGCGCACCGAGGTCGTCAGGGCGGCCGAGCAGCGTGCCCGCCAGGTCATGGAGGCCGCCGAGACCGACTCGCGGCGCCTGCGTCACGAGACCGAGGACTTCCTCGACCAGCGGCTCGGCAGTTTCGAGATCCTGCTCGACAAGCTCCAGAAGACCGTCGGGGCCGGGCGCCAGCGGCTCTCGATCGGCGCGCCCTCCCAGCCGGTCGACCAGATCGAAGTCGACGACCCCACCAAGGGATTCTTCGACCAGGACCACTGAGATGAGTGGGCGACCCGCGCTGCTCGTCAATGCGCTCGAACTGCTGCGTGTTCCGGGAACGCGCAAGCACGTCTCCGATCTGCGTGCCGCCGGCCGAGGTCGACGCCGCGTCGCAGGCGATCGTGGGCGACATTGCCGTCGAGGTCGACCTCGAGTCCACGGTCGACGACATCGGGCTGTCCGGTTCGCTCTGCTCAGTGGTCTGGGCACTGCCGTCGTTGTCTGCGTCCGATGGCCGAGACCGTCGAGATCGACGTCGACGAGCGCTATGCCGACGAGTCCGGTCAGGGTGAAGCGTTCCCGATCGTGCGGGGCCAGATCGATCTCCGCCCGATGGTCCGCGAGGAGGTGCTGCTCGCGGTCGGTGAGGCCCGGCTCTGCCGGCCCGACTGCCCCGGGCTCTGCCCGGTCTGCGGCAAGGATGTGAGCGTCGAGCCGTGCGACTGCGACCCCACGCTGGTCGACGACCGCTGGTCCGTCCTCGACCAGCTCCGTGCCGACGACTGACCGTACGAGGAGTCCGGCTCCGGGGGATCAGCAGGGATGTGACGCTAGCCTGCAACAGCCCGAATTTCTCGTCCGGAGACAACCACGATGGCCGTTCCCAAGAAGAAGAAGTCGAAATCGAAGTCGCGTAGCACCCGCGCCGGCGCCTGGAAGCTCGCCGCGCCGGCGCGCAGCGTCTGCCCGCGTTGCGGCCAGGCCAAGACGCCGCACACCGTGTGCCCCTCCTGCGGCTGGTACAAGAACCGCGTCGCCGTCGACGTCGCCTGAGCTCTCGCTCGATGCTCCCGATCGCCGTCGACGCCATGGGCGGCGACAAGGCGCCAGGCGAGATCGTCGTCGGCGTTCGCCGCGCTGTCGATGACGGCATCCCCGTCGTGCTGGTCGGTCCTGCCGATCTCGACCACGACGATGACATCCCGCTGATCCCGGCCAGCGAGCTGATCGCGATGGACGAGGAGCCAGGCGCGGCGGTCCGCAACAAGAAGGACTCGACGCTGGTTCGCGCGGCCGAAGCGGTGCGCGACGGCACGCGTCGGCGATGATCTCGGCCGGCAACACCGGCGCCACGATGGCGTCTGCGCTGCTGCGGATGGGACGGATCAAGGGGGTCAAGCGGCCGGCGATCGCGACGCCCATCCCGGTTCCCGGCTCCACGCCGACGGTCCTGCTCGACGCCGGCGCCAATGCCGAGGTACAGCCAGAGTGGCTCGTGCAGTTCGCCCAGATGGGCGCCGTCTACACCCGGCAACGGTTTCACATCGAGCGACCGCGAGTCGGGCTCCTGTCCATCGGCGAAGAGCCGGGCAAGGGCGACTCGCTGCGCAAGGAGGCGTTCCCGTTGCTGGCCGATGCCCCGGGCATCAACTTCATCGGCAACGTCGAGGGTCGCGACATCATGAGCGACGCCGTCGACGTCGCCGTGACCGACGGGTTCACCGGCAACGTCACGCTGAAGACGCTGGAGGGGGGCATGAAGACGGTCATCGGCGCGCTGCTCGCCGCGTTCTCGGCCGCCGAGTACAAGGAGCACGCTGAGGCGTTGCTGCCGGCGCTGATGCCGCTCTACACGACGCTGAACCCGGACACGTACGGTGGCGCCGTGCTCCTGGGGGTCGACGGTGTTTGCATCATCTCCCACGGCTCGAGCGGCGCGACCGCGATGCGGAACGCAATCGGCGTCGCCGCCGAGATGGTCGAACACCACATGGTCGCCGAGATCCGCGCCGCCGTTTCGCTCGACTGACCCGGGAACGCGAACCGCCGGCCAGCCGCGGATACAGTCGGCGATCATGTCTCCTGACACTGCATCAGGGCCGATCGAGCGGGACGAGATCTTCGGCATCGTGCGCGACCGGCTCGCCGACATCCTCGAGATCGAACCGTCGATCATCACGGAGGGACAGTCATTCGTCGACGACCTCGACGCCGATTCGCTCGCGCTGATCGAGCTCGTCGAGGCCCTCGAGGAGGAGCTGAGCGAGCGCGCCGGCGGGTTCCGAATCGACGACGAGGACCTGGCTGACCTGAAGACGGTGCGTGACGCCGTCGACTACGTTCACGAACGGACGCGCGCGGGTGGCTGATTGAGTCAGGCCGGCTGCGACCGCACATCGCTCGGCGACCTCGTCGGAGGACTGGGGTATCGCCTGTCCGACGAGACCGTCCTCGGCACCGGCGATGGCGCACCGCTCCTGGTGTGCCGAGAACCCAGGTCACGCGAGCAATGAACGGCTGGAGTTCCTCGGTGACGCGGTGCTCGGCTGGGTCACCGCGGACGTGGCGTTCCGGAGATTCCCCGCGATGTCCGAGGGCGAACTGACGGGGGTTCGCAAGGGCGTCGTGAACACGACCGCGCTCGCCGAGATCGCCACCGAGCTCGGCCTCGGCCGGCACATCAAGCTCGGCAAGGGGGAGTCAGCGGCCGGGGGTGCGGAGAAACCGTCGATCCTCGCCGACGCGCTGGAAGCGCTGATCGGCGCGGTGTACCTCGACGGCGGCTCGGCGGTTGCCTACCGCGTCGTCGAGGCGCTCATCGCCGACCGGCTGGCAGCGACGGCCGAGCGGCTCGACCAGCTCGACTACAAGTCAACGCTCCAGGAGCTGGTCGCCGCGGCCGGCAAGTCGGCGCCGATCTACGACCTCTCCGAGGACGGCCCGGACCACGACAAGCGGTTCTTCGCCAAGGTCATCGTCGACGACGCCGTGCTCGGCACTGGCCATGGCCGATCGAAGCGCACTGCCGAGCAGGCCGCGGCGGCCGTGGCGTCGAAGGCACTGGTCTCGCTGAAGCAGGTGCTCCGGCCGCATCACCATGGCTGACCGAGAAGGCGCGCCGATCGGTGCCTGAGCTTCCCGAGGTCGAAACGGTTCGCCGTGGGCTCGAACGACTCGTCGTCGGCCGGCGGATCGAGGCGGTCGCCGTGGGCCGGGAGCGGACGGTGCGCCGCACGTCCCCCCGTTCGGTGATCGACGGCCTCACGGGTGCCGTGATGCTACGGGCCGGGAGGCGAGGGAAGTACCTGCTCTGCCCACTCGACACCGGCGACACGGTGATGATCCATCTGCGCATGAGCGGGCAGCTGCTGCTCGCCGAGCCATGCCAGCAACGGCCACCGCACACCCACGTCGCGATGTCGCTGGCTCCCGATCCCCGGCGCGGCCTCGGCGCCCAGGAGCTTTGGTTCGTCGACCCCCGCACGTTCGGCGAGGTCGTCGTCTTCGACCCTGAGTTCGTGGCCACCGAGCTCCCGGAGGTTGCCAAGCTCGGCGTCGACCCGCTCGTCGATCAGCCGACCGTCTCCGATCTCGCACGGCTGATCGGATGCAGGAACATGCGGATGAAGCCGTTGCTGGTCGACCAGCACGTGATTGCCGGGATCGGCAACATCTACGCCGACGAGATCCTCCACGCCGCCCGCATCCACCCTGAGACCGCCGGATCGGCGCTGCGCCGCAAGGACATTGCGCGCCTGCACCAGTCGATGATCGCGATCCTCAACGCCGCCGTCGGCGCCGGCGGGTCCACGCTCAGGGACGCCAGGTACGTCGACCTGATGGGTGAGGGCGGGTCGTACCAGGACGACCATCGCGTGTACGGGCGGACGGGAGAGCGCTGCCTCACGTGCGGGCGCGGCGTCATCAGGCGGCTGCCGTTCGGAGGACGATCGACGCACTTCTGCCCGGTGTGCCAGCGGGAACGGCACGCGACACGGGATCCCGCCGAGCATCCCCCACACGCGGCCGGTCCGGCCGGTAGCGTCGCGCACGCCGTGTTCCTGAAATCTCTGTCCCTCAAGGGTTTCAAGTCGTTTGCCGACGCGACGACCATGGAAATGGAACCCGGAGTCACCGTCGTCGTCGGTCCCAACGGGTCGGGCAAGTCGAACGTCGTCGACGCCATCGCGTGGGTGCTCGGGGCCCAGGCGCCGTCGGCCGTGCGCAGCCAGAAGATGGACGACGTCATCTTCGCCGGCACGGCGGCGCGCCCGGCTCTCGGTCGCGCCGAGGTCAGCCTCACGATCGACAACTCGTCCGGGATCCTGCCGATCGAGTTCTCCGAGGTCACGGTTCGTCGCACGCTGTTCCGCAGCGGCGACAGCGACTACGCCATCAACAACGTGCCGTGCCGCCTGCTCGACGTGCAGGAACTGCTGTCCGACGCCGGTGTCGGCCGCCAGCAGCACGTCATCGTCAGCCAGGGCCAGATCGACGCCGTGCTCAACGCGCGACCCGACGAGCGCCGGGCGATCATCGAGGAGGCCGCCGGCGTCCTCAAGTACCGCAAACGCAAGGAGAAGGCCGAGCGCCGGCTCGACGCCACCGAGGCCAGCCTACTGCGGGTGCAGGACCTCCTGCGCGAGGTTCGCCGGCAGCTGAGACCGCTCGAGCGGCAGGCCGAGGCGGCGAAGCGCCACGGCGAGCTGATCGCCGAGCTGAGCTCGCTGCGGATGTACGTCGCCGGGCGGGAGATCGCGGCGCTGCGTACCCGGCTCACGTCGCTCGCCGCCGCACGAAACGAGTCCACCGCCGATGAGTCACGGCTGAAATCGGAGCTGGCCCGGCTCGATGCCGACGTCGTGGCGCTCGGCGCCGAGCTGAGCGCCCGCGGCGCCGACGACGTGAGCGATCGGCTGGCCCGCGCCGACCAGCTCAGCGAGCGCGCTCGGGGATTGGCGGCGCTCATCGCCGAGCGGACGCGCGGCCTCGAGCGCGACCGTGGCCAGCTGCTCGACGAGGGCGTCATCGCCACCCTCGAGGCCGAGGCGGCGCGTTACCGGATCGAGCTCGACGAGGTCGCCGCAGCGATCGAGAGCTCGGCGCCGGATGCCGCGCAGCTCGCCGCCGAAGAGGCGGCGTTCGCCACCGAGCGAGCGGACGTGCTGGCGTCGCTCGACCCGTTGCCTGCTGCGTCGGCGTCGAACGCGATCGCCGAGGTGCGCGGCGAGTTGCGGTCGCGCCTGGCCGCCGGCGACCGCGTCGAGTCGGAGCTGCACCGCTGTCGCGATCGCCTCGACGAGCTCGACACACGGGCGATCGAGCTCGATCGGCTCCGCGACCAGTACCGCCACGACTGCAGGGCGGCCGAGCTGCTGGAGAGTCCGCTGATCGACGACATGGAACGGGCCGAGGTGCACACGGCTCGGGCCCAGGCTGCGCTCGACGCAGCCGTCGAGGCCCGCCAGCAGGCCGCCGAGACGGCGTCGAGCTGCTCGGCCAGGGTCGAGGCACTGCAGATGGCGCTCGACCTCGCCCACGCCCGCGCCGGCGCCGCGCACCTCGCTGACCTGGAGGGCGTGCGGGACGGGGTGCTCGGAACGCTGCTCGACCTCATCCGCATCGAGGAGGGCTGGGAACCGGCCGTCGAGGCCGCGCTCGGGGAGGCCCTCGCCGGAGTCGTCGTGGCCGATCCGGCCACCGCCTCCAGAGCGCTGGCGGCGCTCCGCCAGTCCGACACGAACGGTGCGGTGCTCGCCCTCGGCCTCGATCCGGGACCGGCGGCGTGGCGGGTCGCGGCCGGCGCACCAGTTCGCCCGCACGTCGACGCCGACCGCGGCGATGTGAACCGTCTGCTCGACGTGCTGCTCGCCCCGGCAACCCGGGTCGACAGCATCGACGACGCGATCGAAGCCGCGATCGCCAACCCGACGGCCGTGATCGTCACGGCCGCGGGCGACCGCTTCGGCGCGTCGGGATGGCGGGTCGGCGCCGCGGCGGTCGGCGGCGTCACGGCCGCGGCGATCGAGGAAGCGGCGCGACGCAAGGCCGACGCCGATTCGGCCGTGGCGGGTGCCGCAACCGATGTCGAGCGGTTCACGTCCGACCTCGCCAGCGCCGAGCGGCACGAAGCCGACGTGGCCGCGAGGCTCGACGCCAACGACACCCGGTTCAACGCGTCGGTTGAGGGCCTCGCGCGGGCACAGGCGGAGCGCCGTGAGATCCAGGTCGAGATGGAGCCGTTGCTCGGCCGCATCGACGAACTGGCCGTGTCGCTGGTGGGCGAACGGGACCGGATCGACGAGCTGCAGACACTCGTCCCGAGCCTCGAAGCGGGCGAGTCGACCGAGGCCGAAGCGGCGAGAGCGCGCCATGAGGTCCGCGCGTCCCTCGATGCGCGGGCCGCGGTGCTCGCCGGTCGCCGCCGCGATCTCGAGGTGCGCTCGGCCGCCCGGCGCGAGCGTGTCGAGTTCCTCGAACAGCGGCTCGGCGAGACCGAGCGCCGGTTGGAGGCCGATGTCGAGGCCCGAGCGGTCGCCGAGCAGCGGCGCTCGACCATCGACGCCACGCTCGTCGCGCTCCGGCGGCTAGGGGTCGTGGTGGAAGGTCGCCGTGCCGTCGTCGACGCCCATCACGCCACGCTCGCTGAGCGCCGCCGGCAGCAGAGCGAGCAGGTGACAGCGCTCACGGCGCGACTCGACGCGCAGCGCAGCCGGCGAACGGATGCCGAGCGTGAGCTCGACCAGGTCCGCGAGCGGGCGAGACGGGCGGACGTCGACGAGGCCGAGGCGCGCCTCAGGCTGGAGTCGGCGGTCGACATGCTCCGGCACGACCTCGACGTCGAACCCGCCGTCGCCGAGGCGGCCGATCCGCCGCCGCTTCCGAACGGCGTGAGTGCCCAGGCGCGGGTGCGCGGCTCGACCGTGAGCTGCGGCTGCTCGGTCCGATCAACCCGCTGGCGCTGGAGGAGTTCACCGAGCTCCAGCAGCGCCACACGTTCCTCGAGGAGCAGCTCGAGGACGTCCGCACGACGCGGCGCGAGTTGAGCCGGGTCATCAAGGCGGTCGACCAGGAGATCCAGAGCGTGTTCGCGGCCGCCTACGCCGACGTCAGTGGTCACTTCGCGGCGCTGTTCGGAGGCCTCTTCCCCGGTGGGACGGGGCGACTCCTGCTCACGCAGCCGGACGACCTGCTCAACACGGGCATCGAGGTCGAAGCGAAGCCGGGCGGCAAGAACGTCAAGAAGCTGTCGCTGCTCTCCGGCGGTGAGCGCAGCCTCACCGCGCTGGCGTTCCTGTTCGCCGTGTTCCGCAGCCGCCCGTCGCCGTTCTACGTGATGGACGAGGTCGAGGCGGCGCTCGACGACGTCAACCTGCACCGGTTCCTCGGCCTCGTCGCCGAGTTCCGGGAAGAGGCGCAGCTGCTCATCGTGAGCCACCAGAAGCGCACCATGGAGGCGGGCGACTGCCTGTTCGGCGTCACGATGCAACCGGGCGGTTCGAGCAGGGTCATCGCCGAGCGCGTCGCCGCCGAAGTCTGACGCGTCCCGGTTGGGACGCCACGAACTGGGCGGCCAACGCCTCATTTCGTGATCTGGGCGGCCAACGTGTCGGTTTCCGGGTCGTCGGCCGCCCAGAACGATCGGTCGGAACCTACGGGCGGTCGCCAGCGTGTGCGATCTGGGCGCTGGCGGTTCTCTGAGTTCATGTGGCGGTGAGGAGGCCGGCGCAGAAGTCGATGAGGTCGCTGGTTGCCGTCGAGGAGGTCGCGCTCGGTCATCTCGTAGCGATCGTCACCGCGGACGCCGAGGTCCTCGATGGCGAGCCCGAGGACAGTCCGGATCGCGCCATGCGGCGCACCGAGATCGAGAAGCTGATGCCAGGCGGCCGGGGCGGCAGGCGCTGCCGGGCGGCGTGGTAGGCGTACTCGATGTCGTCGCTCGTCCAGACGTTGGCGCCGCCGGCACCGGTCGCCTCGCCGATGGCGACGATCTGGCCGATCCCGTGATCAGCGATGCCCGCGGCGAAGATGTCGCCGCACGAGAACGTGTTGGCGTTGACCACGGCGACGACCGGCCCGTGATACGCCTGCCTGTGTCCGTTGCAGCGTTCCGGGATCGCTGATCGGCAAGTGCTGCGAGAACTCCTCGCCGAGATCGAGCGCGGTACGGACGGTTCCGGCCCAATCGGCGAGATCGGCGCCGTTGGCATCGGCCTCGGCGAGCGCAGCCATCGCCGGCGTGGCGCGCAGCGCGAACCTGATCGGCTGGACCGGCTGTCGGGTGAAGAGTTGCAGCAGTCGCTCGGTGGTGTCGATGACGCCACCGGGGTTTGACCGCAGATCGATGATCAGCCCTTTCCTGGGCAGGTTGCGCAGAATCCGCGCGACCTCCTCCATGAACCGAGCGCTGTGCTCGACGTCGAAGGTCCACAGCCGTAGGTAGCCGACGGTCCCGTGTGCAGTGCGGAGCCGTCGGGCTGAAATCGCGTCGGGGAACGTCGTCTCGATCCACGCCGCGGCCTTCGCCACGGGTTGGTTGGTCCAGCGATCCTGCTCCCACAGGGCGGTCTGGAACAGCAGCTTGCGCGCGCGGCGGGCCGCCTCGCTGGTCGCGTCGACGGCCCGACGCGTGCGCAGCTCGACCGCCTCGGGGGCGGTGATCGCTTTCGATGGCTCGATCGCCCGCCACTTGAAGCGGATCGAGCGATCCGATTGTTCAGCGGGGTCGTCGGCGCGCCGGTAGCCGACATCGACCCAGAGCTCGTCGGGGGGCGGCAGGTACTCGAGCGGGCGCTGGGTGAGGGTCTCGAGCGCGCGGGCGCGTCGGGCGTCGGGCCGCCCGCCGGTCAGGGTCTCGGCGTAGAGGTCGACCTGTCGTGCGAACGGGATCCCGTTCCACGTGGTGAGCCGTACCCCGGCGCCGAAGCCGGGATCGGTCACGTCGTCGCTGACCTTGGTGACGATGTAGGTCGGCGTGCGGTACTCGCCGAACACCTCGACGAGGAACGGAAGTGCCGCGACGTACGGCGTGAGCGACTGATCGGCGGCGCTGACGTAGAGCTGGGTGTGCTGGTCGCGCAGCCGGTTGATGACAAGCGTCAGCTCGCGCAAGAAGCCCGCCGAGTCGAGGTACGGGATCTGGCGGCGCAGCGCCATCAGCGCCCGCAACGGGTCGTAGCCGTAGAGCGCGCGCTTCTGCACGTAGTGCACGTAGACGTCGGTGAACATCGCCGTCCAGAGATCGATGAGGTCGTGACGCTGCGACACGGTCAGCTCGCACCGGCTGCCACATCGCGTCCTCAGTTCGGCACGACCACGTCGGCGAGGGGGATGCCGCGGCGGACCGCGATCGTGTCTGCGGACAGCTCGCTCATCGCCCGAACTCCGTGCGGAGGCGCGAGAGCACGCCGGCCTGGATCGGGAGCTCGTCGAGAGCGTCGAAGTACGCGGCGTCGTGCTCGATCGACGGGATCGGCGGGATGCGCACCGTCGCCGGGTCCTTGGGCGGCCCGGCCCGGCCGGTTCGGCGGGTGTCGGGCATGTCGAGGAACAGCTCGAGCGTCGGCGTCGGCGGCGAACCGCTGTCCCGAGGCGGCGCGTGCGGTCGCGTTGGCGATCGCCGTCTGCGGGTCGCGCTGGACGGCCGTGAGCTCGTCGATGATCGCCGGCCAGGACCACGCCTTGGTGGGATCGCGCGGATCGGGCAGCGCCGACGAGGCGCGCCCGGCCGCGCACGGTGATCCCGAACGCGTCGGGCGATCCGGCCCAGCCGCATCAGCTTCGCCATGCCGTAGCGCGGGACGCCGTCGATGACGACGAGCTCGACGTGGCGTTCGGTGGCGGCGACGATGCGGTGCCAGGCGTCCCCGGGTCCGTGGCCACGTATCACGGTGAGGTCGGCGAACGCGCCCGGTACGAGCCGCCCGATCGGCCGACCCCAGCAGCGCTCGAGCAGCACACCGGGGTTGGTGGTGACCATCTGCACGATGTCGCGGTCGGTGAGCGTGAAGCCGAAGTGGCGCGCCGCGATCCGCGCCACCTTCATCTCCCCGAGGAGGTTCCTCGTCCCCGACGGCCCCCAGTCCGAGCCGAGGCAGACGCGCACGCCCCGTGCCCGGACGTCGTCGACGAGGGTCGTCTGCGCGTACAGCACGATGTTCGACAGCGGCGACCAGACGACTCCGCCAGCAGGCTGCTGCGTCCACTTCGCCCAATCGGCCGGCTCGACGCCGCAACAGTGGATGCCGATGAACGTCGGCAGCAGCCCTTCGGCGCGCTCGAGATCGGTGAAGTCGCGGCGCACGCGCGAGCCACGCTGTCCCTCGGCGCAGTGGTAGATGAAGCCCGAGCCCTCGACCATGCGTCGAACCGAGTTGGCGAGCGCATCGCCGGTCTTGGTGACGACCGAGGTGTAGATGAGGTCGTCGCGGCTCTGTCCGGCCTTTTCGGCGTCGATGTTGCGCAGCATCGTGCCGTAGCCGCGGTTCGCGGACGGCCACCCCTGCGCCGCGGTGGCACCACCGGCCATCTCGCGCACCTGCACGTAGGCGAGCAGCGCCTCCGGGCAGGCCTTGGCGTAGGTCCAGGCCGGCTCGGTGATCGACTCGGTGTAGGTGTCGGCCGTCGGCCAGTGCTTGTTGTGCAGCCACGGCGCGGTGCGCCCCGGCTCGCACCACAGCGGGAGTGTGTTGTAGGCAAGGTGGTTGTGCATGTCGATGAACCCCGGCAGCACGTACGCGTCGCCGACGTCGACCTCGGGCGCACGGCTGAACCCGCTGACCTGCTTGGAGCCGGTGGTCACCGCCACGATCGCGTCGTCACGGATCCACACCCGGCCGCGGCGTGGGTCGGCCGGGACATCGCCGTCCATCGGTACGATCTGGCCGGCTACGACCAACTCGCTCATCGGTCTCGCTCAGTTGATCGGGGGCCAGGTGCGCGCACGAGTCGGCACGGTCACCGTGATCGTCGCCCGCTTGCTTCTGGGCGTCGGTGCCGGTGCGCGACGCCCATGCCTCGAGCGCGCCCATCCACGGCGGCAACCCAACCGGCAGATCGACGTCGGGGATCGGTGCTAGATCGTCCTTGGTGATGGTGTCGCCGTAGTGACGCAACGGGACCGGCACATCGGCGGTGACGACACCGTGCAGCGTGTCGAGCGCCGCGTTCCACGACTCGCAGAGACGCTTGAACGCCTCGGCCTTGGTGATCTGGCCGCTCCGGCTCGCCGACTCGGGGTAGGTGGGATGCCGGACGTTGGCGTACGCCGCCGTGCTCGCCGCGCCCGCGGCGGTCGTTCGCCACGCCTGGTACGCCGTGTCGGCGAGCTGGCCGAGGGTGATGATCGCCTCGATCGGCTGTTCGGCGACGATCGCATCGATCCAGCGGTTGCGATAACGCGTGATCGAACTGTCACCGATATGCCGGGTCCCACCACCCTGGCCGTACACCGAGTAGAGGAACGTGTTGATGAACACGTAGCTGCGCGTGATGCCGAGACGGGCGAGCAAACCCTGGGCACGTTGCCCGGCCTCGCCCACCAGGATCCGACGGGTGATGGTCTCGTGGGTCGCCGGATCCTGACCGATGACAAGCACCCTGGCGGTGCCGTCAAGTCGGCCGCGGTGGAACACCGGTCCCCACTCCACACGGAACGAATCGGCCGGGTACACCGACTCGTCGGGGTAGTCGGCCACCAGCAGACGGAAGCGGCGTCGTTGGTACCCCCTGTCGAACTCACGCTCCACGGTGTTCACCTCCCGCGGGTTGCCCACGTCGCAACAGTCGCGGCGACACCCGCGCCACGGAGCGTACGCGTCGGTCGCGCAGCGTCAGCAGGGAAATACGGCGCGGTGCGGGCCCGGGATCACCGGGACGCGTTCGCTGCGACTACGTCCCAGGCAATCTGCTGGCAGTCATATCCCCGAAAGATCATGGTGTCCACGCGGTGCGGCTCGCTCTCGTAGCGCACGCCCGGCAGCCGCTCGACGATCGCCCGAAGCACGACCCGTCCCTCGAGACGCGCGAGCGGGGCACCGAGGCACAGGTGGGGCCCGTGACCGAAGCCGTAGTGGCGTCGCAGGACGGTGGCGTCCCTGTCAAGCTTGAATGTGTGGGGGTCGTCCCAGAGTTCGGGATCGCGATTGACGGCTGCGAACAGCACCATCGTCTTGGCATCCTTGGGGATCTCCACGCCACGCACAGCGCATGTGCGCCTTGGGGTGCGGAACAGTCCCAAGGTGGGTGAGTCGAGACGGAGGCTCTCCTCTACGGCGAGCTCATAGAGCTCCGGCCGGTCGCGCAGCTGGGTCGCTAGCTCGGGCTGTCCGATGACCCGGTGCAGCAGGTTGCTCAGCAGCAGCGTGGTGGTCTCGATGCCGCCGATGAGCAACAGCTGCAGAACCTGGTGTGCTTCCTCGTCGGTTAGCCGCCGCCCGTCGTGGGTGGCCGTCAGCATCATCGTGGTGTAGTCGTCGGGTACCGGCCGGCCGGCGATCATGCGCTCGCGGCGGTCGGCGATGTGGCTGCGGAAGTACTCCTCGAGCTCGCGCGTGGCGACCTCCTCGGCCTGCTCGGAGCCCGGTGTTCCTCCGGTGGCTCCCACGCGGGCGCTGGACCAGGCGCGGAAACGGTCGCGGTCCTCGATGGCAACGCCAACCAGCTCGGCGATCATGGTAGCTGGCAGCGGGGCGGCGACGGCGTCGTGGAACTCGCACTGGCCGGTTGCAACAAGAGGATCGAGCAGGTCATCGAGGAGGCGTTCGATGCGGCCCTCCAGCCGGCCGATGAGCCGCGGCGTCCACGCCTTCTGGAGCAGCCGGCGCTGCCAGGTGTGGGTGGGGGGATCGGCATCCAGCAACATGGGCTGGCCGGCGGCGGCGCGGTAGGCGAGCCCGTTGCGGAAGCGACTCGACCACAGCTCCGGAGTCCGCAGAATCATCGTGATGTCGTCAGAGCGCGCGACCGTGTAGAAGTCGCGGTCGGCGTGGTAGTGAACCGCGCAGTGGTCCCGCAGGATGGCGAAGTGCTCGTCAGGATGAGCGTGGGTGTCGGGATCGAACGGGTCGTAGTTCATGCACAGCCTCTCCGGGGACGGGCTGGCACTAGGTTCGCGCAGAACCGGGACCACGTTGTGGTGCAGTCGGTCCCCACGAAGGAGGCGTCATGATCCGAGGGGTGCACCACGTCGCGGTGGCGACCGGCGATCTGGATCGGCTCGTCCGCTTCTACTGCGACCAGCTCGGGTTCACGCTGCTGAAGCAGAGCAGCTGGGACTCCGGCTCGGCCGTGGTCGACCGCATCGTCGGCCTCGACGATTCCGCTGCCCGCACCGCCGTGTTGCGGGCCGGCAACCTCTACATCGAAGTGTTCCAGTACCTGTCGCCGCCGGGCCGCCCGGGCGATCCCGATCGTCCGGTGAGCGACCACGGCTACACCCACTTCTGCGTCGACGTCACCGACATCGACGCCGAGTACGAGCGGCTCAGGGCCGCCGGGATGCGCTTCCACAGCCCGCCGCCGCCGGCTTCGGAGATGAGCCGAGGCGCCATCCGCTCCACCTATGGCCGCGACCCTGACGGAAACGTGATCGAGCTACAGGAGATCCTCGATCCCGGCTATCCGCTGCCGATGGAGGGTTGAGCCGCTGTCGGACCTGCGGATGCCGAGAGCCTCGCCTCGGCGTTGGGCGAGGACAAGGTCGACACCGGTCAGGCGAACGACGATCTAGCAAACGACTCGACCGAACAACCGCAGCGAGGACCCAGGAGACGTCGCTGGCGACAGCCGAAATCGTCCGCGGGGTTCGGCACGATGAGTTCGGCGCCGCCGCGCCGTCATAGGGAGGAATGGCCGCATCAGGTCAACACCGACAGCGACGGTCGCGGGCGAGGCTCACGAAAGGTAGACGGGATGGCAACGTTCGTGTTGATCCATGGCGGCGGGGACGTGGGTTGGTACTGGCACCTGGTGGTGGCGGAGTTGCACGAGCGTGGCCATCAGGCGGTGGCACCGGACCTGCCATGCGAAGACGACTCGGCCGACCTCGATGACTACGCCGACACCGTCGTCGACGCGATCGGTGACCGCACCGACCTGGTCGTCGTTGGCCACTCCTACGGTGGGTTCACGGCACCGTTGGTGGCCGATCGGGTTCCCGTCGACCTGCTCGTCTTGGTCGCTGGGATGGTCCCGTCTCCGGGCGAGACCCCAGCGGAGTGGTGGGACAACACTGGCTATCGACAGGCCGTGCAGGAACAAGCCCGGCAAGACGGCGGCCAGACCGGCAGCGACGACCCGTTCGTCGCCTTCTACCATGACGTGCCCCGCGCCATCGCAGAGGAAGCGATCAGCAAGGAGCGCGCCGAATCGGACGCCGCCTACCACACCCCCTGGCCCCTCGATGCCTGGCCAGCCGTTCCAACCAAGTTCGTGCTCTGCAGCGAGGATCGTTTCTTCCCGCCCCATTTCATGCGCCGCGTCGTCGCCGAGCGGCTCGCGATCGAACCCGACGAGATCACCGCTGGCCACGGTGTCGCGCTGAGCCGCCCGAAGGAACTGACGGACCTGCTCGTCGGCTACACGGCTGAACTTCGAGACGCCAGGATCGAACATCAAGCCTGAGGCAGGCCGGGGCGGGCCGTTACGGGCCTTCCGACGGCTCCATGTCCATCGGCTCGTTTGGCGCCGGACCGGGCGCTTCCATCTCGTCGTCCGTTTCCATGTCGTCGTTCATCACAACGGCGGGATCGAGGCCCGGAGCCAGCGATGGCTCGATGCCGACGAGGGCGGCGTAGACCAACGCGCTCACCCCGACCACGCGGGCGAAGGTCTCACCGAAGCGCCACACCTTTCCACGGCGATGATGACGGCGACGCCGATCATTGCGGGCAGGTTCATCACGCCGAGGGCAACGAGCACCAACATCAGCGCCCAGCAGCAACCGAGGCAGAACAGGCCGTGCTCGATGCCGGCTCGCAGGTCACGAAACGAGCCCTTGAAGGACGTGTAGTGCAAGAGGTGGGCGAGCGGCGAGCGGCAGTGGCTGAGACAGCGGAACTTGAGCGGCGTCAGCTGGTAGATGCCGAGGGCCGCAAAGGCCGCCACACCCACGACGCGGGCCAACCCGTGACGACCGGCTGCCAACTCCCCGAACACCCAGGCCACGCCGAAGGCGACGACGCCCGCCAGCGCCCACGCCAGCAGATAGCCAGCGGCCAACGCGCCGAGGCGAGCGACACGGTGAGCCCGGATGGTCCGCTCGTACACGGCCACGAACGGCCACACCGACGGCAGCATCATCGCCGCCATCATCAGCGCCCACATCGCAACGAACTCAGCCAGCCCCAAGCCCATCGTGCCCGGCATCGCCGACATGTCCCGGCTGTTCGGCCAGGCGATCGTGGCGACCCACGCAAGCACGGCCAACGCAACCAACACGGCGCCCGACGCGGGCAGCCGCACTCGTCGCGGGAGCGGATGGGCCGCCCCGGCCACGTCAACCATCAGGCCGACCAGGCAAACCTGTTCGCGACCCACTCCGACCTTCACCGCTCCAGTCGATGCCGAAGGCGTTGTTGTCGACGCGGTCCACCGGCGCGAGACCGAGCGTCGGGCCCGCGGGGTGCACCACGATGTTGGTCAGCGACACCGCCTCGCCATCCGGGGTGAGCATCCGCTCCCCGCTGTAATCGATGGCCTGGCCCGCTTGCACATGGTGACGGCGGCCGTCGTTGGTGATCGTGATCGGCAGCTGCTCGACACCGAGGAACTCGCCCAGGAACGGGGCCACCGCTGCCGGCGGGCCACCAAGCTCGCCGCCCAGCACCCGGCCGAGAGCACCCACCTGATCCTCGCTGGCGCCGTCGTCGATGATCACGCCGAGCTTCCAGTTTCCCTCCGGCATCAGGCGGGGTGTCTGGGCGACGAGCACGAACGTCCGCCCCGACACGTCCGTGCCCTCGATGTCGCCCCGCTCCACCTGGAAGGCAAGCGCGAACCGGCAGTCCTCGTAGGTCGCCGGGCGCGACATGTTCGACCAGGTACACGGGCAGATCGCGTCGCACGAGCAGTTCTCGAAAAACTCGCCCTCCAGCTCACAGCGCCTCCCCTCGACGATGAAACAGGAACCGTCATCGTACGTCCCGGCCGCACACTCCACGAAGATCGGGTGCGGTGTCGTGCCGGCCCGTCGACGGTCGACGGTGCAGTCGTCTCGGTCCGCGAGGCCGTCGTCACGGCAGCTGCCTGGGCAGGACGAGGCTTGCAAGGTAGGCCACGCCCGGCGCGAGCCGATCCCAGCTGATTCGACCCAATTGCAGCGTTGCCAGCGCCCCGGTGGGGAACTTGACGCGAAGTTGGGCGATCGCGGCCGCGTCTCCGTCACCGACGAGCTCGAGCGCCAGGTCATGCAGTCCCGGATTGTGGCCAACGATCATCACGGCGGCGATGCCCGGATCGATGTCGCCAAGCCGGCGCAACAGGCCGCCCGAGTCAGCGGCGTACAGCTCGTCGGTGACGACCACCGCGACCTTGCGGCCGAGTGCCGGCCTCAGCCGGGCGAGCGTGTCACGCGCTCGCCGCGCCGACGAGCACAACACGAGATCCGGCCGAACCGCTTCGGACCTGATGTGCTCGGCCATTCGCCTCGCGGCACGACGGCCACGGGGTGCGAGCGGGCGATCGTGATCGGGCAGAGTTGGATCGACCCAACTTGATTTGGCGTGGCGCACAAGGAACAGCGTTCTCACTCAACGCAATCGTGCATGCTCCGCCGGGTCGCCAGCAACCGGCTCACTTCGGCACCGCGACGATGCGGAACGGGGCGCCTCACCAACCGCGTCGAGACACAGCCTTCGTGAGCACCGCGGCAGCGCACCTCGACGCCCTCGGAACTCCGACCTCCACGCCGCGCTCACGAGGCACTGCGACTGGATGGAGTTCGGTTCGGCCGATGAACACAAGCCGGCGAAGGACGGCACGGTCGAGGCGTTGGCGGTCGGATCTCCAGGCAGTCGCCCGGGGCGACGCTCGGTCGACCGGCCGCGCGGGCCAGGATCTTCTCGACTGCGGTCATCGCCATGGCGACTCCGAAGCGGGGCCACACTCTCCACGGCCGATCAGCGAGGCGGAGCGAGAGGTTTCCTTCTCCCGCCGGAACTCCTAGCGTCGCTCGACGATGGAGTGGATCTATCTCGTTCTCATCGCGGTCGTCGTTCTGTTCGGCATCGGCGTGCTGGTGTGGAACCGCCGTCGCAACCAGGAGGCCGTGGGTGCCCTGCCGACCCAGTCGCCCACGAGAGTCGACCGGCCGCCAGAACCATCCGCCGCCGGCACCGCGGTCCTTGAACCCTCCGGCGAAACCGAGGTCGAAGCCGAGCCCGAGGTCGAGGTGGTCTACGAGCCGGCCACGATGCGCGGGCGCATGGCCCGCGCCCGGGCGGCACTCGCCGGGGTCTTCGCCGGCGTCCGGAGCCGCACCGGGATCACGGACGAGACGTGGGACGACCTCGAGGAGGCGCTGCTGCGCGCCGACGTCGGCATCGGCGTGACGACGGAGCTGCTCGACGGGCTGCGTGCGCACGTGAAGGCGAAGGAGATCACCGACCCCGATCAGCTCCTGGATGCGCTGCGCGACGAGATGAAGGGACGGCTCTGCCGGCCCGGACCGGGCGCTGCAGCTTCGACGCCGATACCCGGCCGAACGTGTGGCTGTTCGTCGGCGTCAACGGCGTCGGCAAGACCACGAGCATCGGCAAGGTCGCCAACCAGCAGACCCAGGCCGGTCGCTCGGTTCTCATGGCTGCCGGGGACACGTTCCGCGCCGCCGCGGCCGAGCAGCTCACGACGTGGGCCGAGCGCGCCGACGTCGAGCTGGTGCGGGGGAGCGAGGGCGGCGATCCGAGCGCCGTCGTGTTCGACGCGATCGAGCGCGCCGCGTCTCGAGACATCGATCTCGTGCTCGCCGACACCGCCGGGCGACTGCACACCAAGACGAACCTGATGGAGGAACTGCGCAAGGTGCGCAGGGTTGCCGAGAAGGGCGCCGGAACGGTGACCGAGTCGCTGCTGGTCGTCGACGCGACAACCGGTCAGAACGGGCTTGGCGCAGGCGCGTGAGTTCGGGGAGGCGACCAACCTCACCGGCGTCGTGCTCACCAAGCTCGACGGCTCGGCCAAGGGCGGCATCGTGTTCGCGATCGAGACCGAGCTCGGCATCCCCGTGAAGCTCGTCGGCCTCGGTGAGACGATCGGCGACCTGATCCCGTTCGACTCCGACGACTTCGTCGACGCGTTGTTCTGAGGCAGGTCCTTTCGCCACCGTGTCAATACCCGGCCGAGGTGCGAGTCAATCGGTGACGACCGGTCCGAGCTCGTCGGACCGGCGGGCGGGTGACCGGAAGTAGCGGGTGATCACGAAACCCTGGCGACGAGATGAGACGAGCACCGCGACGACGGTGCCGATTGCAGTCAGCGCGCCACCGCCGATCAGGGTCCAGCGGGCGCCCCAGTGGTCGGCGATCCAGCCGAGCAGCGGAGCGCCGAACGGGGTGCCGCCCAGGAACACCGCCATGTAGAGCGCCATGACCCGGCCGCGCATCGAGGAGTCGACCGCCATCTGGACGAACGCGTTGGCGGCGGTGATGAGCGTGAGCGCGGTGAACCCGCACAGCGGCAGGATCAGGGCGAACGTGAGATACGACGGCATCAATCCGGCGACCATCGTGACCGCGCCGAAGGCGATGCCGGATCCGACGACCAATCGTTGTCGCGACGTCGTCCGGCGGGCGGCGAGCAACGCGCCGGCCAGCGACCCGACCGCCACGATCGAGCCGAGCATGCCGTACTCGCCCGCGCCCTTGTCGTAGACCTCGGTGGCCATCAGGGCGGTGGTCATCTGGAAGTTGAGCCCGAACGTGCCGGCCGAGAAGACCACGCCCATCACGAGGACGATGTCGGCTCGAGACCGGACGTAGGCGATACCCGCACGAAGTTGCCCCTTGGCGCGGGGCACGCGTGGTGCGGGCCGCAACTCCTCGGTGCGCATCAGCTTCAACGAGACGAGCACGGCTGAGTACGAGAGCGCGTTGACGAGGATGACCCAGCCGGTGGCCCTGACGCCTGACCCGAGCAGGGCGATGATCACGCCGGCGATCGCCGGGCCGACCATGCGGGCGAGGTGGAACGTCGCCGAGTTCAGCGCAACCGCGTTGGTCAGCAACTGCTTGCCGATCATCTCGTTGACGAACGCCTGCCGAGCCGGGGTGTCGAACGCAGCACCGGTGCCGAACAGGAAGGCGATGACGTAGACGTGCCACGCCTCGACCGCGCCGGTCACGGCGAGGATACCGAGGATCGCGGCCATCGTGGCCATCACCACCTGCGTCACCATGAGGACGTGACGCTTGGCGAAGCGGTCGGCGAACACTCCGGCGATCGGCGAGAACAGCAGGATCGGCAGGAACTGGAGGCCGGTGGTGAGACCGAGGGCGCCGGCACTGCCGGTGAGCGCCAGGACGAGCCAGTCCTGGGCGACGCGCTGCATCCACGTGCCGACGTTGGAGATCAGCGAGCCGGTGGCGTAGAGGCGGTAGTTGCGCACCTTCAGCGCGGCGAACATCCGGTTCACTGCTGGGCCATCCGGTCGAGCAGCGGCGCGACCTTGCCGAGCAGGCGGCGCTCGGCATCGGTGAGGTCGGCGAGGTGCCGCTTCAGCCAGGCGTCGCGGCGCCGGCGGTCCTCGGCGAGCACGGCCTCGGCCTTGGTGGTCAGGGCCACGACGACCTGGCGCCCGTCGGACGCGTGGGCTCGCCGGCTCACCAGCCCGAGTTCCTCGAGGCAGTTGACGGTACGCGTCATCGAGGGCGGCTTGACGTTCTCGGCGTTCGCCAGCTCGCCGATGGTCTGCGGTCCCTCACGGTGCAGCGTGGCGAGCGCGGCGAGCTGGCTCAGGTGAGGTCGCGGCCGCTGCGTTCGTGACGCAGGCGGCGGGCGAGGCGCATCACGCCCATGCGCACGGCCGAGACCAGCTCCTCGTCGACGTCCGCGCCGTCCGCAGTCACGGTGCTGGGAGCGTCGACATTCATGTCGTTAGCATAACTCATTACCTATGCGAAGGAACTGTGACCTTCGACCTCTCGGCTGACGGCGCGGGGCGGGCAGTACGCTCAACGGCCTGATGTTCGAGAACCTGTCCAACCGCCTCGAAGGGATCGTCCGGCGCGTCCGTGGCAAGGGTCGGCTCACCGAGGCCGATGTCGACGAGATGCTGAAGGAGATCCGCACGGCTCTGCTCGAGGCCGACGTCAACGTCGGCGTCGCCCGCGACGTCGTCGCCCGCATCCGTTCGGAGGCGGTCGGGGCGACCCGATCGCAGGCGCTCGACCCCGGCCAGCAGATCGTCAAGATCGTCAACGGCGAGCTGACCCGGATCCTGGGCGGCGAGACGCTGAAGATCACCTACGCCAGCCGGCCGCCGACCGTCGTGCTGATGGCCGGTCTCCAGGGCTCCGGCAAGACCACGAGCGCGGCCAAGCTCGCCCGCTGGTTCAAGGTTCAGGGCCGCAACCCGCTACTCGTGGGGGCCGACCTCCAGCGCCCTGCCGCCGTCGAGCAGCTGCGGACGCTCGCCAAGCGCGTCGACGTGCCGGTGTTCTCGGAGCCGGGCGACCCCGTCATCACCTCGGCACGCGGCCTCGCCGAGGCCAGGCGCCTCGGGCGCGACGTGCTGATCGTCGACACTGCCGGGCGCCTCGCCATCGACGCCGAGATGATGGAGCAGGTGCGCCTGATCTCCGGTGCCGTGGCCCCGAACTACACGTTCCTGGTCATCGATGCGATGACCGGTCAGGATGCGGTGAACACGGCCGAGGCGTTCCACCGCACACTCGCCATCGACGGGGTGATCCTGTCGAAGCTCGACGGCGATGCCCGCGGTGGGGCGGCGCTGAGCGTCAAGGAGGTCATCGGCAAGCCGATCGCGTTCGCGTCCACGGGGGAGAAGCTCGATGCGTTCGAGCAGTTCCACCCCGACCGCATGGCCGGGCGCATCCTGGGCATGGGCGACATGCTCACGCTCATCGAGCAGGCCGAGCAGGCGTTCGAGAAGGATCAGGCCGAGGAGGCCGCGGCGAAGCTGATGGAGGGCCAGTTCACGCTGGACGACTTCCTCGAGCAGATGCAGCAGCTCAAGAAGATGGGCCCGTTGGGCGGGCTGCTCGGGATGATGCCGGGCATGCCCAAGGAGCTCAAAGGCGCCAAGATCGACGACGACGATCTCAAGCCCGTCGAGGCGATCATCCGCTCGATGACCCTCGAGGAGCGCGCTGAGCCGCAGCTGATCAACGGGTCGCGGCGCAACCGCATCGCCCTCGGGTCGGGCACGTCGCCCACCGACGTCAACCGACTGGTGAAGCAGTTCTCCGAGATGCAGAAGATGATGAAGCGCTTCGGGATGATGGGCGGGGGCAAGAAGGGCAAGCGTCGCGCCGCCCTCGCCGGCCTCCGCGGCGGCGGCATGCCGGACCTAGGTGGACTCGAAGAGCTGGCCGGCGGCCTCCAAGGTGGCCCCGGCGGCTTCCCGGGCCTCCCCAGCCGCTGACCCCGGCCGCGACACAAAGATTTCCACAGGCCAGATTCACCGTTTTTGGGCAATCTGGCCTGTGGAAATCTTGTGCGCGGGTGCACAAGGTGGGTGTCGGGCTGAACTCGGGCGTGCGACCGCTATCCTCGGATGGTTCGTTCACGCACCTACGCCTCATTCAGAAACAAGGGATCCACTCCATGGCAGTGAAGCTGCGCCTCACCCGGGTCGGCAAGACCAAGCAGCCCCAGTACCGCATCGTGGCGGCTGATTCGCGTTCGCCCCGTGACGGCCGGTTCATCGAGATTCTCGGCCACTACAACCCGCGCACCGAGCCCTCCACGGTGGCCGTCGACAACGACAAGGCCGTCAAGTGGCTGAGCCAGGGTGCCCAGCCGACCGACCGGGTGCGCAAGCTGCTCGAGATCTCGGGCGCACTCGAGCAGTTCGCCGGATCCAAGCCAGCGACGTGAGCGACGACACCGGCTCCGACGGCGTTGTCGAACCACCCGCCGACGTCGAGGCTGCGAATCGCGTGGCCGCGCCGACCGCGGCGGCGGTCCTCACCCACATCGTCACGTCCATCGTCGACGACCCCGACGCGGTCAGCGTCGAAACCTCCCACGACCGTGGTCGCGTGCGTCTCGACGTCCGCGTCGGCCCCGGCGACCTCGGGCGCGTGATCGGCCGGCGCGGCCGCACCGCCCAGAGCATTCGCACCGTCGTGCGGGCGGCGGCGACCCGCGACGACACCGATGTCGACATCGAGTTCCTCGACGACTGAAGAGTCTCATGACTCGCCCAAACGGACTGCTCGAGATCGGCTACATCCGTCGCGCCCACGGCGTCCGTGGCCAGGTGTCGGTCGAGCTCGGCACCGACCGTCTCGAGCGCGTCCAGCCCGACGCCCGCTGGTGGGCCCGTGACGGCTGGCTCACGGTCGTGTCGGCACGCCCGCACCAGGAACGGTGGCTCGTCACGCTGCGCGAGGTGACCGACCGCTCGGCCGCCCAGCGGTACACGAACGCCACGATCTACGCCGAACCCGTCGACGACTCCGAGGAGCTTTGGGTGCACGAACTGATCGGCGCGAAGGTCGTCGAGGTCTCCGGCCGCGAGCGCGGGCGCTGCGTCTCTGTCGTGGCCAACCCCGCCAGCGACCTGCTCGAGCTCGACAGCGGGGCGCTGGTACCCGTTGCGTTCGTCGTCAGGCACGGCGACGACGTGATCGTCATCGATCCACCCGAGGGTCTGTTCGACGAGTGATGCGCGTCGACGTCTTCAGCATCTTCCCCGGCGCCGTGGACGGATTCTGTGCGGCCAGCCTGCTCGGCAAGGCCAGGTCGAGCGGGATCCTCGAGCTGCGCTGCCACGACATTCGTGGGCACACGACCGATGTCCACCGAACCGTGGACGACGCCCCCTTCGGCGGCGGAGCGGGGATGTTGATGAAGCCAGAGCCGATCTTCGCGGCCGTCGAGGCGGCTGAGCCGCCGCGGCCGTTGCTCCTGCTCGGCCCGGGCGGGCGCCGGTTCGACCAGGCGGCGGCCAGGGAGCTCGCGGAGTCCGGCGGGTTCAGCCTGCTCTGCGGGCGCTACGAGGGCGTGGATCACCGCGTGCGCGAGCACCTCGTCGACGGGGAGCTGAGCGTCGGTGACGTCGTGCTGTCCGGCGGCGAAGCCGCGGCCTGCGTGGTGATCGACGCCGTGACCCGCCTTCTCCCCGGCGCCATGGGCAACGACGCCAGCCCGGTCACCGAGAGCTTCGGCGAGCGCGGTCTCCTCGAGGAGCCGCAGTACACCCGGCCGGCGACGTTCCGGGGCTGGCCGGTCCCCGACGTCCTGCTCAGCGGCAACCACGCGCAAATCGAGCGCTGGCGGCACGCCCAGGCGCTGCACCGCACGATCGCGGCCCGCCCGGACGTCATCGCCGGCCGCGGCGGGCTCACCGAGCAGGAGCGGCGGCTGTTGGAAGAGTTCCCCGCGGTCCCGTATCCTTGACCGGCCCGCCCGCCATCCCGGACAAGCCCCGTTCGCCAAGCATCAGGACGATTCGCCATGAAAGCCACCGACTTCATCGACAACGACCAGTTGCGGGACGACATCCCCGACTTCGCTCCCGGCGACGAGCTGAAGGTGCACGTCAGGGTGGTCGAGGGTAACAAGGAGCGGATCCAGGTCTTCCAGGGCAACGTCATCGCCCGCCAGGGCGGCGGCCTGCAGGAGACCTACACGGTCCGCAAGCTGAGCTACGGGGTCGGCGTCGAGCGCACGTTCCCGCTGCACGCACCGACGGTCACCAAGATCGAGGTCGTCAAGCGCGGCGACGTCCGCAGGGCCAAGCTCTACTATCTCCGCGATCGCGTCGGCAAGGCCGCCAAGATCCGCGAGAAGCGCGAGTTCTGAAGCGAGTTGATCGTCGGCCTGCGGCCGACCCAGTTGAACGAGGCCCCTCCCGGGTGTCACGACGGAGGTCGTCCGAATGGTGTCAGCCCACATCGAGCTCGGCCGCACGGGCGAGGAGCTTGCCGCGGCGTGGTATCGCAACCGGGGGTACCGGGTGCTCGCCAGGAACTGGCGGACCTCGATTGGCGAGCTCGATCTCGTGGTCAGGAAGGGCCGGACCGTCGTCGTGGCCGAGGTGAAGACCCGCCGCACCGACGCTTTCGGCGTCCCGGCACTCGCCGTCGACGTCACGAAGCAGCAACGGATCAGGCGGCTCGCCGCCGCCTGGCTGGCGGATCACCGGATCCGCGGCCGGGTCGACGTCCGCTTCGACGTCGTGGCGATCACCGGCGACCGGGTCGACGTCTACGAGCACGCCTTCTGATCGTCGAATCAGCCGGCGAGCGCCCAGATGAGCAGCGCTGCCGCGATCACGATGCACGCCGCGACGAGCACGTAGTCGAACGGTTTGGCCTTGAAACGGCGGTATGGGTTGTAGCCCACGGCGCCAGTATCGCGGGCTGCCCCGCCGAACCGGCGGGTGCCGCCTACGCTGGCGCCCGTGAGACGCGGTCCGGGATTGCTGCTGCTCGCGGTCGCAGCAGTGCTCGGCGGCGGCGTGCCGGCCGCGGCCCAGCCACCACCCACCGGCCCTCCGGCGGCGGCCGCCACCGGGCGGACCGCGCTCGTCGAGATCCCGGTTGGGTGTCCGATACAGCCGCTGCCCGACGTGGTGTTCGTCGGCACGGTGGTCGCCTCCGACTACCGCACGACACGATTGCGCATCGACCAGTCCCGCTCCGGCGACATCACCCAGTTCGCGGCCGGGGAGTTGGTCGACGTCCGGTACGGCATCGACACCAAGTACCTCCGCGAGGGGCGGCAGTACCTCATCGCCGCGGTGTACGACCCGAGCATCGACGGCCTTCGATCGCGAGTCAAGCCCGAAGAGTCGATCTACGGCGGCGACGAGATCATCGGTGCCACCGAGAGCGAGCTGGAGTGCCCGGAGATCGTCGACCCGATGCGCACGATCCATGTCGACGGCAGCAGCGTGGACTCCGGGCTGCTACGGCCGCTCGTCGATGACCGACAGGGGTTGCTCCGCGTCCTCCTCGTGCCGATCGTCGTCGTGATCGGCGCCGTCTTCACGCTTGCATCGATCCGCTGGATCCTGACCGGCTTCGGTCGCGGCGTCGAGTCGCTGGCCACGTCGTCGAACCGCAATCGGGCCGTTCGCCAGAGGCCGCGCCAACGCCGTCCCGTGCCCGCCGGCGCCGGGGGACCATCGCACGCGTCGTCGCCGCCCACGGCGACCCAGCGCGAGGTGGATCGGGTGCAGCGGCGGGCGTTGTCGCAAGGTGACCAGTCCCAGCGGCCACCGCGTGCCGGCGGCCAGGACCCACGCCGCCGGCGCCGCTGAGTTCGTGCGGCGTGACTACGCGAGCGTCGGCTGACCGCCGCCGTTGACCGTCACTCGCTGGCGGCTGACGTAGGAGGCGGCGTCGGAGACGAAGAACGCAACCACGTCGGCAACGTCCTCCGGCCGGGCGACCCGCCCGAACGGGAACCGGTCGTCGAGCTCGGCGGCCGAGGTCGCCGCACCACCGGTCGTCGCCTTGGCGAGGCGATCCCCCATGTCGGTCGCCACGAGCCCAGGGGCGACGATGTTCACCCTGATGCCGTGCTGCTGCTCCTCGCTGGCCAGCGTGTAAGCGAGCGCCTCGGCGGCGGCCTTGCCCATGTTGTAGGGGCTGCCGTTGACCGTGTACTGCTCGGTGGCGACGCTGGAGATGAAGATGATGTCGCCCCGCCCGAGCGAACGCATCTGCGGCACGAGCAGCTTGGAGAGGTAGAACGGGCCGAAGGCGTGGGTGCGCACGACCCGCTCCATCTCGCTTGCCTCGGTGTCGGCCACCGAGTTGCCGCGGCTGGCGATGCCACCGTTGTGCACGAGGATGTCCACATGGCCGAAGTCGGCCAGGAGCGCCTCGACCAACGTGACGTCGTCGTCCCATGAGTCGACCGAAGCCCGGTAGGCCTTGGCGTGCCCGCCGAGCGCCTCGATGTCCGTCACGGTGGCGGCGGCCGCCGCCTCGTCGCGGTGGTAGTTGACCGCGACATCGATGTCGTCGCGGGCCAGGCGCAGCGAGATCGCCCTGCCGATGCCCCGGCCTCCGCCGGTGACGAGGGCGACCCGTTTCGATTCGGCAGCCATCGCGGCGACGGTAGCGGCCGGGCTCGTCGCGTCTAGGGCCGAACGTGCGCCGCGATCCAGGGATGTTCTCGGGCGAACGTCGCCGCCACGTCGCGCCGGCTGACCGGCCCGTAGGTCCGGTTCGAGCCGATCCCCGCGTCGCCCGTCGGCTCGCACAGCGCTGCGGGCGGATCGATCCCGAACAAGGTCGCCGCGTTCATCGACATGATGCGCTGCCTGATGTCGTCGGTGAGCGCCGGGTACCCGAACCGCTCCTGGAACTCGGGGGTGATCTCGAGGTTCCGGAACGCCGTGATCTGATCCTGCGGCGACCCGTACCAGATCGAGTCGGTGCCCCAGAGGATCCGGTCGGGGCCGAACGCGACGAGCAGCTTGCCGATCACGTGGGCCGCCTGGTCGGGATCGCCCATCACGGACCGCCACGTCGAACCGAGCTCGGCGTACACGTTCCCACCCGGCGCGATGCCGGCCTCGGTGACGCTGCGGATCAGCCGGTCGACACCGCCGCCATCGGGCCGGTACTCGGCCTCGGTGTTTCCACCCTCGAAACCGGAGTGGTAGACGAGGAACGAGATGTCCGGATTGGCCACCGCGGCCGGGCCGATGTCGACCGGCGAAGCGAATCGTGCTCCCGCCGGAGAGTCCCTTGTGCACGGCGATGACAGGCACGCCGGACGCCCGCACGGCATCGATGAACGCCCGGCCGACCTGGTTGCCGGCCGGATCGTGGTCGTCCAGGTACCAGCCCGTGGGTGAGTGCGTGTACACCTTCCACGCGCTCAGCTCGTGAGCTGGCGGCGACGTCGGCCATCGCGGCGAGCGCGGCGTCGAGCGGACCGACGTCGGGAACCGCGTGCCCCTGGATCAGCACCCGGCCGTCGCCGCACAGGCGCGCGGCGTGCTCCCGGCCGCGTTCCATCGCGTCGATCGACAGCGGATCGGCCTCCCCGACCACAGGTACCGCGGAGATGACCGCGACGCTGGTGTCGCTGCCGCCGAGGACGAGGTCGTACCAGTAGTCGACGGCGAAGCAGTCAGCGGCGTCGGCCTCGCCGCATTCGGCCTGGGGGAACCCGCCGCCGAATGAGCCGATGTTCTCGAGGAAGTGGGTCTGCACGTCGATGACGGGCGCAGCGCCGCTGACCCCGTGGACGACGACCTCGGCCTCGGCCTGCTCGGTGGCGGCTGTCGCCGCCACGTCGTAGCGCCCGCCGCGGCCGACGCCGAGGAACTTCGCCCGGTCGCTGGTCGCCGACTCGAGCGCGAACAGCCCGGCCGCCAATCCCGCCGACGACAGGAGGAACTCCCTTCGCGACGTGCCGTGACGTGTGGCGTGATCGTCGGCGGACGCCCGCGCCCTGCGCATCGCCTCCGATCGCAGCTCGTCGAGCGGCGCCGGCAGGTACTCGCCGTTCGAGCACGGCCAGAGCTTGAACGGCAGGCCTGGATCGTCGTCGCGTTCCCCCACAGGGTCATCGAACCACAGGCTTCGGCCGCGTGCTCACGTGGGCTGGGCGCTGGTGGCGAGCTCCCTCAGCTCGCTGACGGCCGCTTCCAAGCCGTCGGGATGGCGGAACAGCGCGCTGCCGGCGACCAGGATGTTGGCGCCGGCGCGAGTTGCGCCGCCGACCGTGTCAGCCGTGATCCCACCATCTACCTCGATGTTCGTGAGATCGGCGCGACCGGTCGCGACGATCATCGCCCTGACCTCGGCGATCTTCGGTTCCATCGAGGCGAGGTACGTCTGGCCGCCGAACCCGGGGTTCACGGTCATCACCAGTACCAGCTCGACCAGGTCGAGGACGTGGGCGACGGCCGATGCGGGCGTCGCCGGGTTCAACGCCACGCCGGCCGATGCACCGAGCTCGGCGATGTTCCCCAGCGTGCGGTGCAGGTGCTGGCACGCCTCGGCGTGGACGATGAGCCGCGAGCAGCCGGCTTCGATGTACCGCGGCGCCATCACGTCCGGGGTCTCGACCATCAGATGCGCCTCGAACGGTACCGCGACGCGGTCGCGGACCGACGCGATGATGTCCGGGCCGAACGTGAGGTTGGGCACGAACTGGCCGTCCATCACATCCCACTGGATGAGGTCGACGCCCGCCTTCTCGAGCGCCGCGACCTCCTCGCCGAGCCGTGAGAAATCGGCCGGGAGCACGGACGGGGCGATCTGGATCGGTAGCGCCATCGCCCGCGAAGGTATCCCCTCGGGCGGCGGTTCGCGGAGATGCGTCCCGTCGTTACGATTCGGCGGTGGCGTCGATCGAACTGCGGCCCGATCGTTTCGCCGCGGGCGGGGAGGCGATCGCACGGGACGATCTCGGCCGCGTCGTGTTCGTGCGCGGCGCGCTGCCGGGGGAGGTGGTCAGGGCCGAGATCACCCACGAGAAGCGGGACTGGGCCCGCGGCCATATCGTCGAGCTCGTCGACGCGTCTCCAGACCGGGTGGTGCCGCCCTGCGAGTCACGGCGCGCCGGCTGTGGCGGCTGCGGCTGGCAGCACCTCACCCACGACGCCCAGCGCCGGGCCAAGGTGACGATCGTCGAGGATGCGCTGCGCCGGCTCGGCAAGGTCGGCGATGCCCGTGTCGTCCTCGGCCCGACGGTCGCGCCCACCGGGTACCGCACCACGATTCGCGTCGCCCCGACCGTAGACGGGCGTGCCGGATTTCGGGCCGAGCAGTCCCATGACGTCGTCGCCGCGCCGGCGTGTCTCATCGCTCACCCGACGATCCGGTCGATCATCGGCGGCCTCCGGCTCGATCCCGGCGTCGAGCCGACACTGCGGCTCTCCGTCGCCTCCGGCGAGGTCGGGGCGCGCTGGGACAAGGCGCAGGGCGCGGTGCGCGGGCTGCCCAGCGACGTACTCACCGGGAGCTCGGTCGTCATGCACGAGGACGTCGCCGGCCGCCGCCTGCGGGTGTCGCTCGGGTCGTTCTTCCAGTCCGGTCCGCAGGCCGCTGACCTGCTCGTCGACGCGGTCCGCCGGGCAGCACCCGAGCTCGCCGACGCGTCCGTGGTCGTCGACGCGTACGCCGGCATCGGGATGTTCGCGGCGTGCGCCACCCACCCGGACGCGCACGTCATCGCCATCGAGACGTCACGCTCGGCGGTCAACGACGCCCACGAGAACCTCGATGGCCGGCGGGGGGAGATCGTTCGCGGCGAGGTCGGCGGATGGCATGCGCCGGACGACCTCCTGATCGACGTCGTCGTGGCCGACCCGGCCCGCAGCGGTCTCGGGCAGCCGGGGCAGCCGCCCTCGTCAGGGCGGCCGCACCGGTCCTGGTGCTGGTCAGCTGTGATCCGGCTTCGCTCGGGCGCGACGCCAAGCTGCTCGTGCGCGGGGGCTACCGCCACGACCGTTCCGAGGTGATCGACACGTTCCCGCAGACGACTCACGTCGAGGTCGTGTCGCGCTTCGTGGTGCAATGAGGGGACCATACTGAGCCGGTGCTCGAGCCGGTGCTGTCACCTGAGGTCGCTGACGCGGTCGCCCGCAGCCGTCCCGTGGTCGCGCTGGAATCGACGATCTTCTCCAACCTCGGGCTGCCCTCGCCGGCGAACCGGGAGGCGCTGAACCGATGCATCGCGGCGATCGAGTGCGGCGGTGCGGTCGCTGCCGTCACCGCCGTCCTCGACGGGGTGCCCCGCGCCGGGATCGACCCGGCGGAGCACGAGCGGATCCTCGGCCCCGCCCGCAAGGTGGCCGAGCGCGATCTTGCCGTCGCCGTGGCGCAACGCTGGCCGTTCGGGGCGACGACCGTGAGCGCGTCGCTGGCGGTCGCGGCCAGCGCCGGGATCACGGTGTTCGCGACGGGCGGAATCGGGGGCGTCCACCGCGGTGCCGACACCACCGGGGACATCTCGGCCGATCTCGACGCGCTCGCGTCGTGGCCGGTCATCGCGGTCAGCGCGGGGGCGAAGGCCTTCCTCGATCTCGGCCGCACACTGGAGTACCTCGAGACGCGCGGCGTGCCGGTGCTCGGTTGGCACCACCCCGAGTTTCCGGCGTTCTACACCCGATCGTCCGGGCTCCCGGTCCCGCATCGGGTCGACGATGCCGACGAGGTGGCACGGATCTTCATCGGCCGCGCCCGCCCGCGCTCCGGCGTCCTTGTCGCGGCGCCGATCCCGGCCGGCGACGAGCTCGACGCCGACGAAGCTGGACGCGGCGCTCGACCAGGCCCTGCGCGACGCCGACCACGACGGCATCGTGGGTGCCGCCGTCACGCCGTTCCTGCTCGGCCGCATCGCCGAGGCAACGGGGGGCGACAGCATTCCGGCCAACCTCGCGCTCGCGGAACACAACGCGTCGGTGGCCGCGGCGATCGCCGTCGCGGTCGCCGCGGCCGGCGGAGACGGGTCGCGACCTATCCCTTGATCCGCGCCAGCCTGCGCCGCACGGTGGCCAAGAACGCGGCGCGCTGCTCCGGGGTGGACGTGTCGAGTCCGTACATCGCGATCCACGTCGATCTCGCGAAGCGATGGCACACCGCCCGCAGGGCGCGCGACGCGGTGCGCTTGCCCCCCTCGCCCTCCAGCGCGTTGACCCATTTCGACGAGCCGTGGGTCGTGACCGCCGTGATCCGGTGGACGTTGGTGAGCCGCGCGGTCACCCGCGTGGCTCCCGGCAGGAAGTCCCACGCCACGCCCCTGACCCAGACCCTGTCCATCCAGCCCTTGAGCATGGCCGGTTGCCCGCTCCACCACGTCGGGTACACGAGCACGATGTGTCGGCACCAGTGCAGCTCCTCGGCATGTGCTGCCACGGAGGCGTGCGGGCCGGGACTCAAGTGGGTCCGCCGTTCCTCGGCGCTGAACCGGGGATCGAAACCCTCGGCGTACAGGTCGCGGACCCGCACGTCGTGGCCGCCCGCGGTCAACGTCTCGACGACGACGTCGCGAATCGCGGCCGTGAACGACTCAGGGTCGGGATGGCAGTAGACGACGAGCGTGTTCACGTCGGCCAGGTCACTTCAGCTTCACCATCGCGTGCTCGACCCGGTCGAGGAACGCCTCGCGCTCGGGCATTCCCGTGGTATCGATCGAGTACAGCCCGAGCCACGTCGTGGCGGTGTGCCGCCCGCACGTGAACCTCAGCGCCCGGGTCAGCATCCGACGACCGTTGTCGTTGATCAGCTTGATGTAGCTCCAGGGCGACCCGTAGGTGCTCACGCCGACGATGCGATGGATGTTCGTCAGGCCCGGCTTGACCTTGCCGCGATCATCGAACGTGAAGGCGACACCCGGTACGAGCACCCGCTCGAGCCAGCCCTTGAGGATCGCCGGCGGACCGCTCCACCACGTCGGGTACACGAACACGAGGGCATCGGCAGTGCGTGCCAGTTCGCCGTGCTCCCGCACCATCGGATCGGTTGGCGGGTCCTGCGCCCGGTACGCATCGTGCTCCGCCTCGCTCATCGCGGTGGCGAATCCAGCCTCGTAGAGGTCGAGGTGGGTGACGTCGTGACCGCCGGTCGCCAGTCCGCGAGCGGCCGCTGCGCTGAGCGCATGGGTATAGCTGTCCGCGCACGGATGGGCTGAAACGAGCAAGGCCTTCAACACGATCCCCCCTCCATCGTCGCTGACCGTACTCAAGCGAAGGCGAACGCGATGAGCAACGCGCCCGATCGGCGGATCGCCATCTCATGAGGTGGCCAGCCGGTCGACGAGGCGCTGCTTGATCGCCGGCCAGTCGTCGTCGGTGATCGCCGAACATCGCCGTGTTCCGCGGGAGGCCGATCTCGTCGGCGACCCACGAGCCGCGATGCTTGCGGATGACGCCCTCGAACGTCGCGCCGAGCCTGGCGATCGCCGTGCGGCTGCGCTCGTTCCGCTCGTCGGTGGCGATCGCGACGCGGCACACGTTCCACGTCTCGAAGGCGAGGGTCATCATCAGGAGCTTGGCTTCGGTGTTCACCGCCGATCGCTGGTGGGCGGCGCCGATCCATGTGCCACCGATCTCCACCTCGTCGGGGTCCGGCCGGCCGCTCCACCATCGCAGCTCGAGGAAGCGGGTGCATCCGACGTACCGCCCGGACGATCGGACCCGATGGGCGAACGGGACGACCTTGCCGGCGTCCCGATCGGCGATCTGGCCGGCGAGATAGGCAGCCGTCGTCGTCCTCGCCCTCGGGGACGAACGCGTAGCGGTAGGACGAGCGGTCGACCGCCGCGGCCGCAGCGAGATCGCGCGGCCATGCGCGGGTCGACCGGGACGAGATCGACCTGTTGCCCGACGAGTGGGCCGGTCCGCGCGGCGAGCGTCACAGCGCCGAACGTACCTCGAAGAGGAGAACCCGCGTGGGCTCGGTTGCGTGACGCCCGGCTCACGAGTCGACATCGACCCTCCGGTTCCGATTACGACAGGACGATGACCCAATCCGTCGAGCGCGTTCGACGCTCGAGTTCGACCAGTCCCCGATCCTGCCGCCCGACCCCGACGGGGCCGAGGTGCTCCACGAGCGTGAGTACCGCGTGCGCGCCTATCGGCTGCCCGCGACCGAGGACGGCGCACGGTTGCTCATCCGCGGGGCGGTGCGTGACCAGAAGCCGGCGCACCTCTACATCGCCGAGGATCCCGACCCGATCACGATCCACCACATGCAGGTCGAGCTGGTGGTGGCGTTCCCGTCGATGCAGATCGTCGGCGTCGGCGGTGCTGTTCGAGGCCCACCCGCACGACCAGTGCCCCTCGATCGTCGACACCTACCAGGGCTTGGTCGGGCTGTCGATCGCTCGGGGCTTCACGCACAAGGTGCGTGAGCTGTTCGGCGGGCCGCGCGGGTGTACCCACACCACGGCGTTGCTGATGGCCATGGCACCCGTCGCGGTTCAGTGCATCTGGTCGATGCACGCGTCAGAGTCACGCCGCACGGGCGTGCCGATGCAGCGCGGCGAAGATCTCTCGCCCGAGGAGCGGGAGCAGCGGTGGTCGGCGAGCCTGAACAGCTGCCACGTGTGGGACGACGACGGCGAGCTCGTCCGGCAGCTGCGGAACGGCGTCGAGATCGATCTGCCGATCCCGATGCGCAGGCGCTTCGAGCACCTCGGGGTCGATCCGTATGCTCGACCCGGCATGACATCCGGGTCCCGCTCGGCCGACGACCCGTTCGGACTGACGTCGTTCGGACCCGCCGATGCCGCCCGCCGGCCCGGGATCAAGTGGTCGTTCGCGGCCGGAAGGCTGGCGTCGTGGGTGGCCGACATGGACTTCCCGATCGCCCCGGCCATCGTCGAGCGCGTGCAGGCTCGCGCTGCGCTCGATGTCGGGTACCCCGACTGGCCGGCCATCGGACGGTCCTCGCTGCCTGAGCGGTTCGCCGAGCGGATGAACAGGCGGTTTGGGTGGGCGCCGTCGCCGGAACGGCTCCGCGAGCTCGCCGATGTGATGCAGGGCGTCGAGATCTCGATCCACCACCTCACCGGGCCTGGCGACGGTGTCGTGCTCCACCTGCCGGCATACCCTCCGTTCCTGGCCTCGATCGCCCGCACCGGACGCCGGCTCGTCGACGTCCCGGCATCACCCACCGACCGTGGCTTCGAGTGGGACTACGACGAGCTCGACCGCAGACTCGCCACCGAGCCGGCCAGGTTGTGGATCCTGTGCCACCCGCAGAACCCCACCGGTCATGTCTTCGCACGGCCGGAACTCGAGCGCATCGCGCGCAGTCGGCCGAACGCCACGATCTCGTGGTGGTCAGCGACGAGATCCACAGCGAGCTGGTGTACCCGCCGAACGGGCACGTGCCGTTCGCGTCGCTGAGCGAGCAGATCGCGGCGCGCACCGTGACGCTTTCGTCGGCGTCCAAGGCGTTCAATCTGGCCGGTCTGCGGTGGGGGGTCATCCACGTCGGCGTCGCCCGGCTGCACGAGCAGCTCGCCGCCCTGCCGCCGCACTACCTCGGCACGCCGAACCTGCTCGCCGTCGAGGCGACCGACGCGGCCTGGGCCGCAGAGCGACGACTGGCAACGGGCGGTCCTCGCCCAGCTCGATGCCAATCGACGGCGGCTCGGCGAACTGCTGGCCGAAGATCTGCCGGAAGTCGGCTACCGCATGCCGGAGGCGACGTACCTCGCCTGGCTCGACTGCCGCGACCTGGGGTTCGGCGACGACCCGGCGGCTGACGTTCCGCGACCGAGGCGTCGAGGTCTACTCCGGACAGAGGTTTGGCCCGCTCGGGTCGGGGTTCGTACGGCTCAACTTCGCCAGCAGTCCCTCGGTGCTGGAGGCGACCGTCGAAGCGATGGCGGGAATCGGGTGACGCGAGGACGGCGGCGGTCATAGATGAACAACGGTGGCGGCCTGCCACCGTGAGCCGGTGGCGAGGCGCGGTCGTCATCGACGGCTGAAAACCCGTGCCGGCGACCGCTCCGAAGCGTTGTCGTTGCTCGACATGACCAAGACACGCCGATGAGGATCCGCGCGGGCACCGACGCCGGTCGGAGACGAACTGCGAGAGCTCGTCGCTCGCGCGATGGCGCGCGAACCGGAGGCGTGGGAGCAGTTGTATCGGCGCGCGTACTGCAGGTTGTACGGGTTCGCCCGCCGACGGCTGTTCGACATCCAGGCCGCCGAGGACGCAGTGAGCGAGACGATGACGAGGGCGCTCGACAACATCGACCGGTTCACGTGGCGCGGCGGCGGCTTTGATGCCTGGCTCTACGGCATCGCTCGCAACGTGGTGTACGAGTTCGGTCGCAGCTCGCGCTGCGTCGCCACCCCGGTCGGGCCCGATTCGGCCGCCGAGCGCGGTCCGGAGGAGCAGGCTGTCGCCCGTGACGAGGCGACGGCGGTCCGGCTGGCCTTCGACCGGCTGAGTCCCGAGGACCGTGAGCTCCTCGAGCTGCGGGTGCAGGGCGGTCTCAGCTCCGAGGAGGTCGGCCGGCTCCTGGGCAAGCAACCAGGTGCCGTCCGCATGGCTCAGCTGAGGGCTCTGCAACGCCTGCGTACGATGCTCGAGGAGGTCCGCGGTGACCGGTGACGACGAACTGATCGAGATGCTCGAGCGGAGCCTGAACGGTGACGCTCCCGCGGCACCGCCACCCGAACGGGTCGCCGCTCTCCGAGCCCGAGCCGAGGCCTCGCGGTGGCGGACCGCTCGTTCGCGGCGCGGCACATCGCCCTGGCTCGCGGCCGCCGCCCTGGTCATCGCGATCGCCGCCGGCTTCACCACGGCTCGGGTCCTCGACCGCCACGACGACGGCGTCGCCGGCGACGTCGAGTACGACGGCGGCATGACCGGTGCCGACGGGGCGCCGGCCGCCGCTGACCTCACCGTCACCGCGATCGGCATCGGCCGGGTCGTCGAACTGCAGACCGACGCGCTACCGATCCTCCCTACCGGCGAGTTCTACGAGGTGTGGTTCGTCGCTGCTCTCGACGGACCGGCGGCGCCGCGGCGCATCTCGGCCGGGACGTTCCATCCCGACCCGGAAGGGCGCAGCGACGTCCAGCTCACGGCCGCCGTCAATCCGCAGCTGTATCCGACGGTCGAGATCAGTGCCGAACCGGGTGACGGCAACCCGCTGCAGACGGGACCGATCGTGCTCCGCGCCGAAATACCGGGCTAGCTCCAATACCGTTCGGTTTCGCGTCGCGACGAGTTCGATCGTGTTCCGTTGCGACGTTGTTGGCTCTAGAAAGCGTTGCGGTGAATGCGACGACGGGTCCGGCAAACTGGGCGGCCTTCGCACCATTGGCGCTTCTGGGCGGCGTGCGACCCGGAATCCGGGCCGTGGGCCGCCCAGAATGCTGAATGAGGCGCAGACCGGTGTTGGAGCTCGCTCTGCTTTGTCCCCGGGGTTCGTGAACCTGTCCGAGGGGAGTATCCCTTGGATCAGCCGTGAAATGGCTGGATGCCGTCGGCGGGGATGGTGCCGAGGCGGCCGGCCTGGAAGTCCTCGAACGCCTGCTGCAGTTCGGCCCTCGTGTTCATCACGAAGGGACCGTAGGCGGCAACCGGCTCCCTGATCGGGCGACCACCGAGCAGGACCACGTCGAGCTGCTCCGACGCGTCCGCCGACAGCGTGACGGAGTCACCGGCGCCGAACACGGCGAGCTGGCCGGTGCGCACCGGTACCCGCTCGCTGCCGGCGGTGCCGCGGCCGGAGAGCACGTACGCGAGGGCGTTGAAGTCAGCGCGCCACGGGATCGAGATCCGCGACCCAGCGAACAGCGTTGCGTGGGCGACGACGATCGGAGTGTGGGTCGACCCTGGTCCCCGGTGGCCGTCGAGGTCGCCGGCGATGAGGCGCACGAGCGCTCCGCCGTCTGGTGACGAGAGCAGCGTGACGGCATCGCCGTCGAGACTCTGGTAGCGGGGGTCGATCATCTTGTCGGCCGACGGCAGGTTCACCCACAGCTGTATGCCGTGGAACAGGCCGCCGGACACGACGAGCGCCTCGGGCGGCGTCTCGATGTGGAGGATGCCCTTGCCTGCTGTCATCCACTGGGTCGCGCCGTTCTCGATGACGCCGCCGCCGCCGTGGGAGTCCTGGTGCAGGAACGTCCCGTCGATCATGTAGGTGACGGTCTCGAATCCCCGGTGCGGATGCCACGGGGTCCCCTTGGGTTCACCGGGTGCGTAGTCGATCTCGCCCATCTGGTCCATGTGGATGAACGGGTCGAGCTCGGCGATCGGCACCCCGGCGAAGGCTCGCCGGACCGGGAAGCCCTCGCCCTCGTGGCCGGACGGAGCGGTCGTGACCGTCCTGACCGGCCGGTCGACGGCGGCGGGCGGGGGCACTGAGATCGACGGGACGGTGACGGGGTCTGCGGTCACTGCTGGCATTGGCGGTCGTTTCCTCTCCAAGTTGTTGCGATCACAAATAATAACGCAGCGCGTAGCCGGGTTATTCCGTGCGAGCCCGTGGCGAGCGATGAGTCCGGACGGCGACGAGCGTCCTCATCGTGGTACCACGCGGACAAGGAGGAACACAACATGGGCTCTTCGTGTGGATGGAGCGGGTCCCGAGACGAACCGGATGCATGGATGGTTCGCGCCGCCGGATGCGAGCGTCCCGATCTTCGTTGTCACGCACGACCCACCGACGGAAGGCGCGTGGAGTCCGCGGGTGCAGTTCGTCACGGAGGGTGTCGAGCACGCGGTGGCGTTGGCGAAGGAGGCGGCAGGGGAGCGCGCCGTTTCGGTGTGCGCCGCCAACCCGGTCCAGCAGCTGCTGCGGGCCGGGCTCCTCGACGAGATCGAGGTCAGCATCGCTCCGATCCTGCTCCACGATGGAGTTCGGCTCTTCGATCACCTCGGTCCGGGGACGACGACGCTGGAGCAGGTCGCCGCGACCGCGTCCGACGGCGTCACGCACATCCGCTACCGCGTCGTTCGCTGAGCACACCAACGCGAGCCGAGCGCGTTGCAGCCGATCGGTTGCAACTCGACGGCGACCTCGTCGCCGGCGCGGTTGAACACGACGAGCGGGATGACGGTGTCGGTGGGCGGGAACGAGATGTCCGCGTCGTGCGTGCAAGCCCCGAGGGCGAACGGCTCCTCACGTGGGAACGTCGCGCCCCAGTACACCTCGACCGCGGACGCGGCGTCGAGGCCGATCGCGGTGAACGAGGCGGCGGGGTCGGGGAGCAGGACGATCGTGTCGCCGATCCCGGACAGCGCCGAGCGCTCGCCGTCGCCGAGGGCGGCGGCATCGAGCACGACGGGAGTCGGGTCGGTATAGATATCGACCGCGTCGAGCGTGTCGGCGTCGCCGAGGACGACCTCCACTGCGACGTCGTAGGAGCCCGTGCCGGGCAGCCAGACGTACGCCTCGCCGTTCACCCACTCGTCGTCGGGGCCGATCGCGACGCCGGGGAGACCGGACGGATCGCACAACGCCGACCTCGCCATCAGGTCCGGCTGGCCTGATCGGGTCACGACGATGTCGGCGTACAGCTCGCCACAGGACTCCGTTCTGGCGACGAGCACCGTGCCCTCGACCGCCTCGACGGTCCCGACCGGCTGCTCGAGTCCGAGTGTGAGCGTCGGCTGTCCGGCAACGCTCTCGACGCCCTCGCCGGCGGTCGCGGCCGGCTCGGTGGGCATGGCCGGCAGCGTGAACTCGACGTCCGGCCCGACGTCCGCCGGTTCGGCGCGATCGTCGAGGACGGTCGTGTACGCATCGATGAAGCTCTCGTCGCCCGTGGCGCTGACGTCGAAGGCGCACGACGACACCACGTGCGCCGCGACGTCACCGCCGAGGGCCGCGGCACAGCGGTCGAACGCGTCCTGGTCGATCGCCGGCGTCGTCGGGGCCGGGTGGGGGATCCGGAACGTTTCTGCGTCCTGGCCGGCGTCGTAGTCGAACAGCGTGCTCGCCTCGTCCACGGCCCACGCCAGCGGGTACACGGCATCGGGCGCCGAGACGTCGCTCGAGTCGAGGATCGTACCGTTGGGGAGCGCGAGGTCGTTGCGCAGGTCGCCGTCGGCCGCGCCGAGGAGGCCTTGCAGCCGGGCTGCCCGGTCCTCGGGCACGCTGACCTGGACGAACCATCCGAGGGCCCAGTGCAGGCGCACCGTGCTGCCGTCGGGCCAGGCCGCCACGATGTCACCGCCGGTGATGACGGTGTCAGGCTCGACGGCGACGCGCACGTCGCCGACGAGGAAGTTCTGAGCGACGGTGTCGGCGCCATCCACCCGCACGGTCACCGGGTCGGTCGACACGAACGACGGCATCGTGAACGTGGCGCGGTGGCCGGTCGTGCCGATCGCGACGGCGGTCGTGCCGGCCGCCCAGGACACGGGCTCGTGGCGGGTCTGCACCTCGAACCCACCCTCCGGGTCACTCGAGAGCACGAACTCGCCGAGAGCACTCACGTCGAACGCCATCCCGTCGAACGACACGAGGTGCGGATCGCCGTCGGACGAGCCGTCCTTGTGCGGCTTCTCGCGACAGTGCTTCTCGGGGTCCCACTCCTCGGCGACCACCTCGGCTCGCGGCGCAGCCTGCACGGCCGCGAACGAGAACACCATCACCGGACCGTCCATCAGCGAAGCGTCCGCGGTCTGCCCGGCCGGACAGACGCAACCGTCGGGCCTGAAGCAGAATCGGCCGGTCAGCCCGTCACCGACGGTGCGCGTTCCGTTGGCGGTCCGGGTCGTGAGCGGGCTGCCCACTGGGAGGACCGTGACGAGGCCGACGTCGTCGGTCATCGTGACGAGGATCTGCGGCTGGGCGAACTTGCCGATGCCCTGAACGCTGTAGCCGCCAACCCCGCGCGTCCCGGCGAACTCGTTGTTGTACGCGGGACCATGGGTGGCGTGCCCGTTCCACGGCCAGTCGAGACGCCACGGTTGTCCGAAGTCCGGCCAGCGCAGCGTTCGCGTCGACCAGTCGATCCGGAACACCTGCCCGTCGAGGCCTCCGATCGCGAGCATTGGCGCGACGCCAGTCATCGGTGAATGGAACATCGACCTGATCGATCCGTAGACGTCTTCCCCGTTGAGGTGGGCGTTCTCGAACACCGGCCACGCGTCGTACTGCCTGCTGCCGAGCGGCTTGTTCTCGGACGTGAACCAGTCCTCGAACAGGTTGTTGTAGTCCATCGGCCGGCTGCGGAACAGGTCGGCGGCGGCGAACTCGGCGCTGCCATCCACGACCCACAGATGCGGGTTCCACGGCCCGACGCCGGAAGCCCGCCAGCGGAACTGCATGCAGTGGAACAGCTCGTGGGCGAAGTCGAAGCGAATCTCGTCGGCCGACGGCCCCTTCGCCACGAAGTCCGAGCGGACCCGTATCACACATCGCTCGGGTTGGCCGGCCGGCTCGTTCGAATCCATCACACCGGTCGCCGCGCTCGTGAACGCGAGCTCGTAGCTCTGGTGTTTCGGGTGGTTCGGCAGGTGCGCCGCCCACAGCTGCTGCACCTCGGCGAGCAGCGCGTCGAATTCCTGGATGTCCTGGGGGGTCACCGGGCCGCCCTCGGGTTTGCGCCAGCCGGACGTGGTCGCTGGTGATGCGGCGGGTTCCAGAATCTCGCCCTCCGGGGTGATGGTGGCGACGATGTCGCCCGACTCGAGGTTGGCGTCGAGCGCCGCCACCTGCTCGTCGGTCAGCTCGTCGCGGAACGACGAGAGCAGCGCCAGCGCCGACGTTCCGCTGAACCCGGTGCCTGGAGGTAGGTCGCTCGGCGTCGCGCCGGGGAAGTCCGGGACGTACAACGCGAAGAGGTCGACCGCGTCCTGCACCTCCGGCCCACCGGGATCGGTACCGATGTCGAGGGCCAGCTCGTCGAGCCGGGTCGCCGGCTCCCATTCAGGCACGACGATGTCGCCGGTGCCGACCTCGGTCGTCTCGGGCGACGGGGTCCCGGTCGTCGCGGCGGTGTCGTCGTCGTCCGAGCACGCGCTCGCGATGAGTCCCGCGGCGACCAGCAGAACCCACGCTCGCCTCATCAAACCCCTCCCTCCGCGCGCGCGAAGGTGCGGTCGAACGGTAGCGAGGGGATCTTCGGTGGCCGGCGAATATCGGCGACGACCTCACC
>CAVXSN010000023.1:0-121537 GCA_963764455.1 Ilumatobacteraceae bacterium | reverse complement strand
GCCTGCATCGCCTCCAGCGACATGCCCGTGCTCGCGCAGCCGGGTCAGACAGGTGTGACGCAGCTCGTGACACGTGCCGTGGACCAGCCCGGCACGGGCCCGGCGCCGCGCTGATGACCTCATCGACGCCCTCGGCCGACAGTGGCCGACCCCGGTTCGGGCCCTTCAACACGACGAACACCCGATCCGTCGCAGCACCCGGCGGTCGTTCGGTGTTCATGTACGCGGCGACCGTGGTGAAGAAGCGTCGGCGACAGCGGCACCAGCCGTTGATGGCCGCCCTTGCCCTCGGCGATGAACACCCGCCACTCGCCCAGGCGCAGATCCTCCAGACGCAGGCCGAGCACCTCGCAGCGACGCAGCCCGCCCAGCACCATCGCTTGCACCATCGCCCGATCCCGCTGCGTGCGCAGCGCTCCCATCAGGGCAGCCACCTCGCCGGGTTCCAAGATGCGCGGCAGTCGACGCACCCCGCGCACCAACGGCAACCCGCGCCCGTCACGACGGCGGCGACGCGTCGGCAGACCGCGAGGCACCGGGTTCGTCTCCACACCGACGTCGCCGCGGGCGATCAGATAGCCGTAGAACGCCGACACCGCCGCCAACCGGCGGCGCACCGTCGCCGCCGACAGCCCCGACCCGCCGTCGGAGATCCGCGCCACGTTCTCCGCGCCGACACGAGCCTGCTGCTGCGCGGTGATGAAGCCGAACACGTCCTGAGCTCGCACGTCGACCGGGTCCTTGGCGACGACGCTGAAGAACGTCTTCAGGTCGTGGGCGTAGGCGCGCACCGTGTTCGGCCGCGCTCGACCCCCGGCGAACTGCAAGAAGTCATCGACCAGCGGATGACCGACGACGATACACGTCGCCGACATCGCCATCACCGGCGACTCGACGAACCTGCGGCAACCAGACCATGGCGATCCTCCTCGCTCGAGCTCCGCCCGAGGAAAGACTCCCCGGACGGTCAGCCCAGCCGGTGGATCACCCGTATAAGCGCCGGTAGAGGACAGCCGGCCCACCCACGACGCGGTTGTCCGACGGCCATCGGCGGCGATCGCGGCTGGAGCGGAAAATGCCGCTCTACCCGAACGTGATCGTGCCGCTCCAGATCGACCTCGCCATAGGCGGTCGGACGGTACCTGTTCAGTCGGTCGGCTGACCAGGCGTCCGAGGCGGCGATCGAGGACGCGCTGGAGAGGCTAGGGAGTCCGTGTTGTCGGGGGCGACGGCTTGAGCGGTCTCGCGCTGGCGCTGGCGTCCGACGGGACGCTCGCCGACCCGTCAGCCGTCGGCGAGCCGCGTACGTGGTGTCCAGCGGACGTCTCGCGCTTCGTCGCTCGTGGCGCCGGGTCCCGGCACCGCGCGCACCGACCGGACATCGAGGGCCTCACCGCATGCGCTGCAGGTCATCTGTCCGGTGGTGACGCAGCCGCAGCTGCGATGCTCGATGAGCAGCGGTTCGTTGCCGTCGCCGTAGATCCACTCGTCGCCCCACTGGCGCAGCGCCGTCATGACCGGCCACAGGGCCCGGCCCTTGTCGGTGAGGAGGTAGTCGTAACGGCCGCGGCCTTCGTCGTACGGGCGGCGCTCCAGGATCCCGGCGGCGACCAGGCTGTCGAGGCGGATCGTCAGCACGTTGCGGGAGATCCCCAAGCGCTCCACGAAGTCCTCGAAGCGGCGCACGCCGAGGAACGCATCGCGCAGGATCAGCAACGTCCACCACTCGCCGACGACCTCCAACGACTGGGCGATGGAGCAGTGCATGTCGGCGAACGACGCCTTCCGCATGACGAGCACCCTACCTGAGTTGCGTGACAGGACTGAAGTATGGCATGCTGCGTTCTATGACGCAACTCACGGGGTCGACGGTCGTCACCGAGTTCGACCGGACGACAGCACCAGTCCCGGTCGCGGACCGTCCGCGGCGAGTTCCTGGTCGACCTCGACGCCGGCTGGTCGTCGTTGGTCGGGGTGCACGGCGGCTACATGTGCGCGCTGGCGGTGCGCGCCGCCGAATCGATGGCACCGGGCCGTGAGATGCGGACCATGTCGACGAGCTTCCTGCGCACGGGGCTGGGCCGGCGACGCTGACGGTGCGAGAGGTCCGCGAGGGCAGGACGATCACGACGATGGTCGCCGAGCTGGTCCAGGACGACGAGGTCCTGATCGTCAGCCGACTGACGCTGATGGCGGCACGAGCCGGGGTCGAGTGGCGCGAGCCATGGCCAGTGGAGCTGCCGACGCCGGCGGACTGCGTGCCGTTCGGGCCGCCCGCTCATGTGGTGATCTTCGGACGGTTCGAGTTGCGGTTCGACCCGGAGCGGATGCGTTCGCCGGTGACCGCGCCGACATCGGCGGCTACGTGCGGCCGCTCGAAGGTCGTCCGATCGATGCCGCCTCGCTGGTGATGGCGGCCGACTGCTTCCCGTCGCCCGTGTTCGCCCGTGTCGAGCCCCCGACGGGCGGGATGAGCATCGACCTCACCGTCCACGTCCACCGCAGCGGGCTTCGACTGGGTGACGACGGCTGGCTGGCGGGCAGCTTCGAGATCCACGACAGCACCGGCGGGCTGGCCGTCGAGCGTGGCCGGATCACACAGCTCGACGGCACGGTGGTGGCCGAGTCGTTCCAGACCCGCCTGACCGCGCAGGGCTGAGCGCCGTGTACGAGCACTCCCGTCGGACGCTGACGATCGCGTCGCTGGCGGTCCTGGCGACGTTCCTCGACACGACGATCCTCTACGTCGCGTTCCCCGACATCACGGCGACGTTCTCCGACACCAGCGTGTCGGAGCTGTCGTGGGTGCTCAACGCCTACACGATCGTGTTTGCCGCGATGCTGATCCCAGCCGGCAAGCTCGCCGACCGCATCGGGCACCGCAAGGTGTTCCTGGCCGGCTCGATCCTGTTCACGGTCGCCTCGATGGCCTGTGGCCTGGCGCCGAGGGCCGAGCTGCTCATCGTGTTCCGCATCGTCCAAGCGGTCGGCGCCGGCGCTGATCCCGTCGTCGTTGGCGCTGGTGATGCACGTGTTCGCCCACGACCAGCTCCCACGGGCCGTGGCCATCTGGGGTGCAGCCGGCGCCGTCGCCGGCGCCCTCGGACCCCGCTGGGCGCGGCGATCGTGGAGGGGCTCGGGTGGCGGTGGGCGTTCTTCATCAACCTGCCCGTCGGCATCTACACCGTGATCGCCGGCCGCAAGAACCTGCACGAGTCGTCCGACCCGACCGAGGTGCCATCGCTCGTGGGCGTCGTCCTCATCGCCGCGGCCGCCGGACTGCTGTCCTACAGCCTGGTCGGCACCGACGACTACGGATGGCTCAGCGTACACCCTCGGCATCTTCATCACAGGACTCGTCGTGCTCGCCGTGTTCGTCGTCCACCAGCGGCACACCAAGGCGCCGGCCCTCGACCTCGACCTGTTCCGCATCGGCAACTTCCGCTGGGCCAACCTCGCCATGCTGCTGTTCGGCACCGTGTTCGCCGCGCTGTTCTTCGGCTCGATCCTGTTCCTCACCGACATCTGGGGGTGGTCGGTGCTCCAGGCCGGCTTCGGTGTCGCCCCGGGCCCCGTCGTCGTCGGAGTCGTCGCCCCGCGCCGGCCAGCTCGCCGGCCGCATCGGGCAGCGGCCGCTGCTCATCGCCGGCGGCGCCCTGTTCGCCAGCTGCGGCCTGCTCCGCCTGGTGACCCTCGCCCAGCCGTCAACTACGCCCGCGACTTCCTCCCCTCGATGCTGCTCAGCGGGCTCGGCGTCGCGCTCGTCTTCCCGCAGCTCTCCAGCGTCGTCGCCCAAGCACTGCCCCCCGGCCGTGCCGGCGTCGGCGGCGCCGCCGCCCAAGCAGTCCGCCAGTTCGGCGCCACCTTCGGCGTCGCCTTCACCGTCGCCTTCCTCGGCGCCGCCGGCGCCGTCATCGACGGGTTCAACCCCATCTGGTGGCTCGTCGTCATCGGAGGGCTCGCGACGTCCCCGCTCGTCCTGCCGATGCACACCTCCACCACGCCGACTCCCGACACCGGCGAGGTCGTCACCGTCGCGTCGCCCGTCGTCGCCCCCATCCCTAGAGGAGAACCAGCGTGAAGATCGAAGGATCCGTCGCCCTCGTCACCGGCGCCAACCGAGGTCTCGGCGCCGCGTTCTGCCGCACATGCTCGACCGAGGCGCAGCCAAGGTGTACGCCGGGGCCGCGACCTCCACAGCCTCGACCACCCCGGCGTGGTCCCCGTGCAACTCGACGTGACCTCCGCGACAGACATCGCCGTGGCCGCTGCCAGCTGCGGCGACGTCACACTGCTCATCAACAACGCCGGGATCGGCACCGGCACCTCAGCCCTCGCCGACGACGCCCTCGACGCCGCCCGACAAGAGTTTGAAACGAACTTCGCGACCATCGAGACCGCGGGTTCGGTGGTGAATCTGTCGGCGATCGTGTTCCGTACCGAATGTCGTGGCCTTGATGTCCGGGCCAGGCGACCTTGCGATCGACGCTGGTATCGAGATGTACGAGCTCGATGGCGAACTCAATCGAGCGTTCCTGGTCACCAAAGTGCTTACAGTCCTCACCGGGTTGCACACGGACTCGCCATCACTGATTTCGCCATCAGCCCGAACATTCGCGACCTTTGAGGACGTTCGCAGGCGCGATGGCGTCCGGCGCTTGGGCTTCACTGCAATGAGCACCTTCTACCCTCCGCACGTCGACGTGATCAACCAGGTGTTTGCGCCATCCGCCGAAGAGCGGGAGTCGGCGGCAGCGGTGGTGCAGCGTTACGAGCAGGCGCTCAGCGACGGTGACCCCGCGGTCCTCGGTGAGGCCACGGCGCGGTGCTTCTTGTGCACGACTATCACAAGGCTCAGCACATCCTGTCGCATCCCACCAATGGATAGCCGACCTGACTCGGTCGGTTCGGTGGTGCGACCGCGGCTTTCTTCACCCCATCGGCGCCGCCACCGGGCTGCGCACACGATCGCTCGTCCGAACATGGCACGTCTGTGGCTATCCCCGGTTTCCGACATGCCTGCCCGCATTACCCCGTGGCTTCAACCGGTCGACGCGACGCCTTTCGTGATTGAGGTGTCGGATGGGTGCTGTGCAGCGTCGTTATGGCGGGTCGGGTCGGGGGGTGCCGGGGTGGTGTCGGCCGAGATTGCTCGCCGGCTGGCGCGTGGCGAAGGTCAGAAGGTTGTGGCGGCGGCGGTCGGGGTATCCACGAAGACGATCCGGCGGTTCGTGCACGCTGAGGGGATGCCTGGGCCGCGTCGTAAGGATCGTTCCCCTCGTCAGCTGTCGACCGCCGAGCGTGAGGAGATCTCGCGTGGTCTGGTCCGGGTGACTCGTTCCGTCAGATCGCGGCGCTGCTGGACCGCCATCCGGGCACGACCTCCCGGGAGGTGAAGCAGCACGGCGGCCGCCGCGGCTATCGCGCCTGGAAGGCTGATCAGCAGGCGTGTGAGCTGGCAGCCCGCCCGAGCCGACGGTGTTCGACACGAACCCGCGGCTAGCCGGCTACGTCGAAGACAAGCTCGAGCTGAAGTGGTCGCCACAGGAGATCGCAGGCAGGCTGAGGCTCGAGTTCCCTGAGGATCCGGAGATGCAGGTGTCGCATGAGACGATCTACCAGACCCTGTTCGTGCAGGGACGCGGCGGGCTGCGCAAGGAATTGACCCGCTACCTGCGCACCGCCGCGCGAACGCAAGCCGCACGGGCGCACCGTCAACACGGGTCGGATCGTGGACATGACGATGATCAGCGGACGACCCGCCGAAGTCGCCGACCGTGCCGTGCCCGGTCACTGGGAAGGCGATCTGATCATCGGCACCCCGGCCACGTCGGCGATCGCCACGCTGGTCGAACGCGCCAGCGGCATCGTGATGCTCGCCGGCCTGCCCGACGGGCACACCGCCGCCCAGACCCGCACAGCGCTCACCGCCAAGATCCGGGCACTACCACAGCGGGTCTTCGAGTCGATCACCTGGGATCAAGGCAAAGAACTGGCCCAGCACGCCCAGTTCACGATCGACACCGGCATCAAGGTCTACTTCTGCGAGCCACCAGCCCGTGGCAGCGACCCGGCAACGAGAACACCAACGGACTGCTGCGCCAGTACTACCCCAGAGGCACCGACCTGTCCACGGTCACCGACGACGAGCTCGACGCCGTCGCCGACGAACTCAACGCACGACCTCGACGCCGCCACGGATACCTGACACCATTAGAGGTCTACAACCAACTCGTCGCGTCGACCGCTTGAAACCGCCCCCGATTTCCGTGCCCGTGCGGTCGAGGCCGCCCCAGACTCTCAAGGTGTGCCGGTCTGCTCCGAGCGTCAAGGCCCAGCGTCCGAAACCGCGCTACCCAAACGCTCAGCGGGTGGCCATCCGAGGCATCCTCGAAGTGCCGGCCCTCGACTCGAGCGCCGCTACGAGTCGGCGTCCGCTTTCGCGCGTCCTCAGGCGTGCGGCCAAGGCCCCGTCAGCCGTGTCCTCCACGTGCGATGCCGGCGCAGCCGGACCGCCGCGACGAGATGTGCGAACTTGCGCCTGTGCCGCACGGAGTTCCTTGATGCCGACGCCCTCGTCGACGCCGTTCGTCCGGCAACCCGTCGTCGCGGATGGGGCCGCCTTCCAGCCGAGTTCCGTGAGAGCGCGCTTGCTGCGGGACCCGTGGTGGGTAAGGAGTACGTCCGAACCGAGGACCTCACCGACGGTCCAACCACGCTCGATGATCTCGTTCTCGATCTGCTCGGCGAGAACCTCGCCGAGCTTGCGGCCGCCGGTGCGAGCGCTCTCAGCGAGCGGTCCCGTCGAGGCATGGCCGGACGATACCCGTGACGATCGGCGTCGCGACCACTCTGGCCTCGATCACGCGGTTGCGACAAGTGCGCTGGCGTCCGGCCGTGAGGTCCAGCGGAACAACCGCTCGGCGTTGCCGTGGGTCATCGCCGACACGTCGTCGTCGGGTAGGCCCTTGAGGGCCTGGCCGACGTCGCGCTGGCTGTACGGCCAGGGCGTGTCGGCATGCGGATAGTCGCACTCCCACAGGATCCGATCGATGCCGATGTGGTGGCGGGCCTCGACGCCGAGTCGCTCGTCGATGAAGCACACCCAGAAGTTGCGCCGGAACACATCACTCGGCGGCAACTCCCCCATCTTCGCCCAGAAGCGGTGCTTCTCCCACGTCCGATCGGCTCGTTCGAGGGCGAAGGGCACCCAGCCGATCCCGCCCTCGGACATCGCGAAGTTGATTGTCGGGTAGCGGTGTGGGATCTCGCTGAGGAGCAGATCGGTGAGCGTGATCTGGGCGTTCACGGGGGCGAGAGCGATCTCGATCGCATAGCCGCCGTCGGGCGACGGCATGCGAGTCTGACCACTCGTGCCGATGTGGATGCAGATCGCGACGTCCGTCTCGGTGACCGCCTCCCACAACGGATCCCAGTGGCGGTTGTGAAACGACGGAAGGCCGATCGCGTGGGTGCTCTCCGGGAACGAAACGGCGCGAGCACCGCGGGCCGCGCACCGACGCACTTCGGCGGCGAACGCGACGGGATCCCACAGCTGGCCGATGATCATCGGGATGTACATGCCGGGCACCGACGCGCTCCACTCGTCGAGCATGAAGTCGTTGTACGCCCGAACGCATGCGTCGGCGAGCTCCTTGTCCTTGGCGGTGAGGAAGCGCACTCCGGCGAAGCGAGGGAACGTCGGGAAGCAGACGCTGCCCCGGATCCCGTCGGACAGCAGGTCGCGCGCCCTGACCACCGGGTCGTAGCAACCCGGGATCATGTCCTCGAAGCGGACCGGGTCCATCGAGAACTGCTTGTTCTCCTTGCCGGCGACGGCGTTGAGTCCCATCGTCGGGATGCGTTCGCCCTCGAACTCCCAATATTCGCGATCATCGGCCTCGATGACGTGAGGGCCGGCCTCCTGGAAACGCGCCGGGAGCCGGTCGACCCACACCCGGGCGTGCTCGATCACGTGATCATCGACACTGACCAGGTCGAGACCCATGCGCGTAATATAGCAAGCTGAAATCCTGAGGCTCAGGAGGTGCCACGTGAAGGACGGGTTCCGGTTCATCGACACCGATACCCACGTCGGGCCGAACGTCGAGACCCTCGAGCAGTACGCCGGACCGTCGCTGCGCCGCCGCTGGGACGAGTTGCGGCCGTACTACCAGAAGGTGACCGAGGGCCACCATCTCAGCGTCGACCCGATCCCGTTCACGCGCGACCTGAACACCGGCTCCAGCGACGATCAGATCCAGGCCGGCGGTGCCGGCGGTGCGATCCCGTTGCGCAAGGCGATCTCCCTGAACTACACCGAGAAGCCGGTCGCCGAGGTGAACAACGCCAACTGGCAGGGGCGGCTCGCCGACATGGATCGCGAAGGCGTCGACGTCCACCTCATCTTCCCGGCCACGTTCTCCACCGCGGCCTCCGTCTTCGACACGGAGATGCAGACCGAGCTCTACGCCGCCTACCACCGCTACCTGCTCGACTACTGCGGCTCCGCACCCGATCGGTTGAAGGCGACGATCCTCGCCAGCGCGGCGGACCCCGAGTGGTCGGCGGCCGAGGTCGCCAGGCTCGCTCCCGAGCCGTGGGTCTCGGCCGTGACGATCGTCCTCGCCGAAGGGATGCCGGCCGACGACCCGTCGCTCGAGCCGGTCTGGCAGGCGATGGACAACGCCGATCTTCCGCTCGTCCACCACTCGTTCTTCTACGAGCCGCCGTACTTCCCGGGGTACCGCGACATCTGGGGAAACCTGGCGATCGCCAGGATGGCCGCGCATCCCTGGGGAGCCCAGCGGCTGCTCGCGTACGTACTGCTCAGCGGGCTGTTCGACCGCTACCCGAACCTGCGCATCGGGTTCTCGGAGTGCTCGGGAGGGTGGGTCGGCGGATGGCTCAACCGCCTCGAGTACCAGGCCGCCTACCTGGCCGCCCGGTTGCCGGAGATCAAGCGCACGCCCCTCGAGTACGCCCAGGACGGGCGGGTCTACTGCGGGATCGAGCTCGACGAGGGCCCCGCGGTCGCCCTCGGCGTGGCGGCCGTCGTCGGCGAGGGAGTGCTGATGTACTCGTCCGACTACCCCCACGGCGGCTGCCGGTTCCCGGCGTCGACCGATGTCGTCCTCGCCTGGCGGGACACCCTCGGCGACGACCATCTACGCCGCCTCTGCAGCGAGAACGCCGAGCGGTTCCTCCGCCTCGACGCCTGAGAAGAGGGACCATGCCTACCGATCTCGAACAACGCGCCGCCGAACTGGGCATCGTGATCCCTGACCCGCTTCCGGCCGGCGGTCTGTACACGTCGGTCGTCGTCGACGGCGATGTCGCCTACGCGTCCGGAACCGTGGCGGTCGAGGGCCCACCGCTGAAGCTCGCCTTCGCCGGGCGGCTCGGCGACGACCTGTCGATCGAGGATGGCAAGCTCTCGGCACGCGGGGCGATGCTGAGCACGCTCGGCAACCTCAAGGGCGCCCTCGGCGATCTGTCTCGCATCGAGCGCTTCCTCCGGCTGGTCGGGTACGTGCGCGCCACGCCTGACTTCACCGGCCCGCCGGCGGTGATGGACGGTGCTTCCGAGCTGCTGCGCGACCTGTTCGGCGCCGACCTCCTCCCGGCACGGACGGCCATCGGCGTGGCGGCGCTCCCGGGTGGCGCCAGCGTCGAAGTAGACGCGATCGTCAAGCTGCGGTCGTGACGGTGGCGAGCGTGGCGGTGCCGCCGGGCCGCACCCGCGGCGCCGGCATCGGCACCGTCTCGTGGGTGAACGGCGCGATCGTGGCTCCCGGTGCAGCAGCGATCCGTCCCGAGGACAAGGGTCTCGTCGGCGCTGGTGTCTTCGAGGCGATCAAGGTCGTCGGCGACACGCCGTTCGCGCTCCGCCGCCACCTCGACCGCCTGGTCGCCTCGGCGGCGCCGCTGGGTCTGCGGATCGATCTCCAGCGGGTCCGCGACGGAGTGGCGGCGGTGCTCGCGGCCGCAGCGGCGGGCGAGGCCGGAACAGAGGCGCGGCGCTGGCTGCGGATCACGGTGACCGCGGGGCCGGCCCGCATGGCCGCGGCAGCCGGCGCCGATGATCCGACGGTGATCGTCGCCAGCGCCCCGATGGCGAGTTGGGCGCCGAACTCGTCGGTGGTCGTGCTCCCGTGGCGACGGAACGAACGGGGCGCGCTCACCGGGCTGAAGACGCTGTCCTACCTGGAGAACGGCCTCGGTCTGCAGTACGCCACCGAACGCGGCGCCGACGAGGGCATCTTTGCCAACACGATCGGCAACCTGTGCGAGGGCTGTGGCACCAACGTGTTCGTCGTGCACGACGACCAGCTCATCACCCCGCCGCTCAGTGCTGGATGTCTCGCCGGTGTGACCCGCGGCCTCGTCCTCGAATGGGTTCCCGGCATCGCCGAGCGCGACGTGCCGGTCGACGTCCTCGCGACCGCCCAGGAGGCGTTCCTCACCTCGACGAGTCGTGACATCCATCCGATCGGCGCGATCGACGGTCGTCGCCTGCCCCTGGCGCCGCGGTCGTTGACCGCGCAGGCGATGCGCGAGTTCGCCGAGCGATCGGCGCAGTCCCCCGATCCATGAGCGTCGATCGCCGCCACGTTCTGACCTACGACGCGCTGCTGCGTGAGCACGCGCGCAGCCGGCCGCACCAGGTCGCGGTCATCGACGGCGACGTCTCGCTTCGATACCCAGAGCTTGACGCGCGGGTCGACCGGTTGGCCGGGGTGCTCGTCGCCGACGGCGTCGGCGACGGCGGGCGGGTGCTCTGGCTCGGGCAGAACTCGTTTCGTATCCTCGAGCTGCTGCTGGCCTGTGCCCGCGTCGGCGCGGTGTTCTGCCCGGCCAACTGGCGCCAGAGTCCCGCCGAGCTGCAGTTCGTCATCGAGGACTTCGCCCCTCGCATCGTCGTCTGGCAGGAGGTGGAGGTCGGTGACGCGGTCCGGGCGGCGAGGGAGCAGACGAGCCACCCGGCCCGGTGGATCCGTCACGACGCCGGTGGTGCCGATGACTACGAGGCGGTCCTCGCCGCGGGCGAGCCGGTCGGCGAGCGTGACATCGATCCGGGGACCGGCCTCCTCGCCCTGTACACCGCCGCCTTCGGCGGCTCCCCCCAGGCCGCGGTCCTGTCGCACACCGCCTTGCTGTTCCAGGACCTGATCCTCGGCCGGATGCAGGACGTCACCGACGCGTCGGTGTTCCTCAACTCCGGGCCGCTGTTCCACATCGCCACGTTCGCCACGACCAGCGCCACGTACCATCACGGGGGGACCAACGTGTTCCTGAGGCGTAGCGACGCCGAGGAGATCTGCCGGCTCGTCGACGCGATGCGTTGCACCCATGCCTTTCTCATGTCGCCGACCATCGAACAGATCCGCGAGCTCAACGCCGACGGCCGCTACGACCTGTCGAGCCTCTGGGACGGACCCGATCCGGAGCGCTACCGCAGCGGGATGATCTCGCCCCCCAGCAGTGCATGGTTCCAACGCCCCGGTGGGTACGGCCAGACCGAGGTCGTCGGCTTGACGACGCTGCGCGGCCTCGGCCTCGAGTCCGTCGGCTCGGCCGGCCGGCCGGCCCCGGCGAGCACGGTGCGCATCGTCGACGTCGAAGGACACGACGTCCCTGCCGGCGAGGTCGGCGAGATCGTCGTCCGCGGCCCGACCGTCATGGTCGGGTACCACGACCGAGCGGAGCTCAACACCCAGCGCGGACGCGACGGCTGGCACCACACCGGCGATCTCGGCCGGCGCGAGCGCGATGGCTCGTTGTCGTTCGTCGGACCGATGGCGAAGCTGATCAAGTCGGCCGCCGAGAACATCTACCCGGCCGAGGTCGAGGCATGTCTCCGCCAGCACCCAGGCGTGCGCGACGTGTGCGTGATCGGCGTCCCGGATGCCCGCTGGGTGCAGTCCGTGCGAGCGGTCGTCGTTCTCGAGGGGTCCGCCGAGGTCACCGAGGAGAGTCTGATCGAACACTGCCGCGACCGGATCGCCTCGTACAAGAAGCCGCGCTCGGTCGTGTTCACCGAAGAGCTGCCGCGAACGGCGCAGAGGATCGTGGATCGCGACGCGGTCGACGCTCGGTTCGGCGGTGGTGGCTATCCGGGAGTCGGGATTTGAGCGGATAGCCGACAGCGTTTATGTCGAGCCAAACGACCGAAATAGGCGTTTCTGGTCGACATAAACGTCCTTTCCTCGCCGAACTGGCGGAAACGGTCGTTCCGCGAAACCCGACGCATCGGACCCGTCGGAGCCGTCTGCCACGCTCCGTTCAAGAGCAGCAACCGGCGCCGTGTCGCCACCCGAGAACCCGTCGCGGCCTATCCGTGCACGTCCTTGGCTGAGATCGCAGCCGTTCGGGGAATTTAGTATCTCTTGATGACGTCCGATGTGGGGGGCGCGCACGAGAGTTGGAGATCCACGTGGAGTTCGGCTGGTCGGAGGAGGACCTGACTTTCCGCAAAGAGGTGCGGGCGTTCCTCGACGCTGAGCTCGGCGACGCGTGGACCGGTCCCACGGCCGTGCTGGGTTCGCCCGAGAACGTCACCTTCAGCCGGCGCTTCGCCGCCGCGCTCGCCGAGCGCGGCTGGCTGACCCCGCACTGGCCGGTCGAACACGGCGGCAGCGCGGCGTCGAGCTGGCAGCACGCGATCCTGGGCGAAGAGCTGTGGTCGATCGGCGAGCCGCGCGGGCCGCAGTACATGAACGTCAACTGGATCGGTCCTTCGATCATGCGCTTCGGCACCGACGAGCAGCGCCGCGACCACCTCCCGCGGATCGCCAGCGGTGACGTGATCTGGTGCCAAGGGTTCTCCGAACCGGAGGCCGGATCCGACCTCGGAGCGCTGCGCACCAGGGCGGTCCGCGACGCCGACGAGTATGTCGTCAACGGCCAGAAGGTGTGGACGTCATACGCGTCGGTGGCCGACTTCTGCTACCTCCTCGTGCGCACCGGAAGCGAGGAGTCGGGCAACCGCGGCATCACCGTCCTGCTGGTCCCCATGGACCTGCCCGGACTCGAGGTTCGCGAGGTCGGTTCGGTCGTCGGTGACCACGCGTTCCACGAGCTCTTCCTCACCGACCTCCGAGTGCCGTCGTCGTGCCGCCTCGGCGCCGAGAACGACGGGTGGGAGGTCGTCCGTCAGGCGCTCGCGTACGAGCGCGTCGGGGCCCCCCGTTGGGCTCGTGCCCAACACGTGCTCGACGAGCTCGCCGCGTGGGCGCGGGGCACGGCGTGCTCGACATGCCGTGGGTTCGTGAGCGGCTTGGCGAGGCGCGCGCAGCAACCGAAGCGGCACGAATGCTCTTCTACCTCGTCATCGACGAGCGCGAGCACGACCATCCGCCGTCGCCGAACGCCAACATGGCCCGCATCGCGATGGTCGACGCGGAGCGTCTCGTCGGGCGCCTCGCCGCCGACCTGCTCGGCCCGGCCGGTCTCGAGCGGGGGTCGATCGCCGACGGCGCCCTGCGCAGGTCGATGGCCGCAGGCATCGCCGCGGGCAGCTACGAGATCCAGTTGAACGTCGTCGCCCGGCGGGTGCTCGGGCTGCCAAAGAGCTGACCGGCACGGATGCTGTTCGAGTTGGACGCCGACCAGCGGGCGCTGCTCGACGCGGTCGAGCGGATCCTCGACGGCAATGCCGGCGCCGCCAGGGCACGCGATCTCGGGGGCGACGCGCCGAGGTACGACCACGACCTCGCCCGCCTGCTGCACGACCAAGGATTCCTCGGGTTTCGCTTCGAGGAAGGAGCCGGGCCACTCGAGGCCGCGCTCGTCGTCGACGCGATCGCTCGGGCCGCGGGCGTCGTCGCGGCAGGCGCCGACGCATTGGTCGCGCCGGGCGCGATCTCCGGCGAGTCCGTGACCACCCCGGTGGCGGTGGCGCTCGCCGGTTCGGCGGGTCCGGTGCGGTTCGCCGCAGACGCCTCCACGCTCGTCGTGGTCGGCGACGACGAGGCAAAGCTCGTCGACCTCGAGCGCGGTGACACCAGGTCCGTGGCGACCCGGTTCGGCTACCCGATGGCGACGATCCAGCGGTGGGACGGGCGCCGGCTCGGCCGCGGCTCGGCGGCGATCGTGCGGGCATGGTGGCGCGTCGCCCTCGCGGTCGAGATGTGTGGCACCGCGCGGGCCGCCCTCGAGACGGCGGTCGCCCACGTTCGCGAGCGGCGGCAGTTCGGCCGCCCGCTGGGCTCGTTCCAGGCGTTGCAGCACCGGCTCGCGGAGTGCGAGGTGCTGATCGAGGGCGCACGGTGGCTGGCTCTGGAGGCGGCATGGTCGTGGGCGGACCCCGGACGGGCCGCGGCCGCGGCGGTGCAGGCGCTGCGAGCGGGCGAGCGGACGTTCTGGGAGACCCATCAGGTCTCCGGGGCACTCGGTTTCGCGGTCGAGTACGACCTCCACCTGTGGACGATGCGGCTGCCCGCCCTGCGCGCCGAGCTGCTCGCGTTGGGCGAGCCGGCTTCTGCGCTGACGAGTGCGCACTGGTCGCCAACCGGGCCATGACGGACGCCGGGCACCTCGACCTGTCGTACAGCGCCGAGCAGGACGCGTTGGCCGACTCCGTTCGCGGCGTCGTCTCCCGTCACATCGACTCCGATGATCCGGCCGGGATCCCGCACCGGGTGTGGAAGGCGCTGGCCGAGCTCGGCGTGCTCGGGTTGGCCACCCCGGAGGGCGGGGGCGGTGCGCAGGAGATCGCCGCCGTCATGGAGGTGCTCGGCGAAGCCGGCACGCCCGGTCCGCTCGTCGCCACGTTCATGGCGACCCAGCTCGTGGCGCAACCCGAGCGAGACCGGCTGGCCCGCGGCTCCGGCATCGCGTCGGTCGGATCGCCGCCGCTCATGCCGTGGGCGCCGTTCGCCGACGTGTTCGTCGAACTGGCGGACGACGGCGCCTGGCTGGCCCGGCCGGCCGGTGACATCGAGACCGTGTCGACCCTCGCTGGCGAGCCATGGGGTCGCACCCGGCTCGACCGTGTCGCAGCCGTCGACGGGTCGGATTGGCGACGGGCGCTGGTCGTCGGCGACGTCGCAGTCGCCGCCTACCTCGTCGGTGCGGCCGGCCATCTGGTGACGATCACCAGCCAATGGCTGCGCGACCGGGTGCAGTTCGGCCGTCCGATCGGCCAGTTCCAGTCGCTCGCCCACCCGCTGGCCGACGTGGCGATCCGTGCCCGAGCCGCCCGTGCCCTCACGCGCATCGCGGCGTACGCCGCCGACTCCGCGGACGAGGCGGCGGCGTCGTCGGCGGCTGCGACGGCGCGCCTGTCGGCGACCCGGGCGGCCCTCGACGCCACCTACCGCGCCCATCAATCGTTCGGCGCGCTGGGGTTCACCGTCGAGGGCCCGGTCGCGCGGATCGGTCAGCAGGTCCGCCAAGTGTCGTTGCACCCACCCGGCCCGGGCGCGGCGCGCGCGAGGCCGCGCTGGCCGCGGCCGGAATCTGACCAGAGTCACGAGACAAGGGAGTAGCTCAATGGAAGTCGATCTCACCGCCCCGCTGGAGGGGTTGGTCTACGAGAAGCGCAACCACATCGCCTACATCCGGATCAATCGGCCCGACCGCGGCAACGCCCTCCACGCCAGCATGATCGAGCCGTTCAAGGCGATCTGGGCCGAGGTTCGCGAAGACCCGTGGATCCGCTGCACGATCGTCACCGGCACCGGCGAGCGACACTTCTGCACCGGCGCCGACCTCGGCGCGGTGGCGGCGCGGGGAACCGTGAAGGCGGGCAAGGGACCGCTGAACGAGGAGGTTCACTGGTCGCCGCGCCAGAACCACGTGTGGAAGCCGACGATCTGTGCCGTCAACGGACTCGTCGCCGGCGCCGGCTTCCACTTCGTCGTCGACTCCGACATCATCGTCGCATCCGACCAGGCGACGTTCGTCGACACCCACATCAACGTCGGGATGGTCGGCGCGGTCGAGAACATCGGCCTGGCGAAGCGGCTGCCGCTCGGATCGGCGCTGCGGATGACGCTCTGCGGGCGGCACTACCGGATGCCGGCCGAGCGCGCGTACCAGCTCGGACTCGTCGACGAGCTGGCGTCACCCGACAGGTTGCTCGAGGTCGCCGAGGAGATCGCCGAGCAGATCTGCAAGAACTCGCCGGCAGCCGTTTCGCTGTCGATGCAGGCCGTCTGGAGCGCGATCGAGATGGGCTACACGAACGCCCTCGAGTACGGCTGGGCGCTGCTCCGGATGCACTGGGATCACCCCGACTTCAAGGAGGGGCCGCGCGCCTTCGTCGAGAAGCGCGATCCCGTGTGGACGACCGGGGAGGAAGAGGTCGCGCCGGCATCGTGAGACCGTTCCTGTCGCGCCGAGCACCAGGCCTTCCGCGAGGACGTGCGCGGTTCCTTGCGCGAGCACGACGGTGTTCGCTCGTTCTTCGCCCACGAGGGTCGGGCCGACATCGATCAACGTCGCCTCTACCGCGCGCTCGGGGAGCGGAACTGGCTGGCGATCGCCTGGCCGGTCGAGGCAGGCGGGCTCGGCCGGCCGCCGGTGTTCGAGTTCATCCTCTGGGACGAGCTGGCGTACGCCCGTGCCGCCCGCCCGCCGATCGGTTCCGGCATCGTCGCCAAGACGATCATCGCCTACGGCACCGACGAGCAGAAGGAGCGCTTCCTGCCAGGCTTGCGCCGCGGGAACTGTTCGTTCTCGCTCGGCTACTCCGAGCCCGAGGCCGGCTCCGACCTGGGCGGGCTGCGCACCCGGGCGGTGCGCAGCGGGGATCGCTACGTCGTCACCGGGGAGAAACGCTGGACTTCGGCCGCCCATCGGGCCGACTACCTGTGGCTGCTGTGCCGCACCGGCACGCTCGAGAGCAGATCCCGGGGGCTGACCCTGCTGATCGTCGATCGCCGCTCGCCGGGGATCACGATCTCGCCGATCCCGGCGTCGACGGCGAACGGTTCAACGAGGTGCGCTCTCGACGACGTCGAAGTGCCGGTCGGCAACCGGGTCGGCGAGGAGAACGGCGCGTGGACGCTGATGGTCGACTCGCTGGCGACGGAGCGTCACGTGCAGTTCTCGCCGAAGCGGGTCAGCGCGACTTCGAGGAGCGTCGTCAACTGGGTGCGCGCGAATGGGCTCGACGGGGATCCGGTGACGCGCCACGGGATCGCCGACCTCGCGGTCGAAGTCGCCGAGGTCGAGGCGCTGTCGCTGGTGATGCTGCAGGCGGTGCAGGATGGTCGTTCAGCCGTGGTCGAGGCGGCGGCGAACAAGCTGTGGGGCAGCGAGGTCTGCCAGCGCATCGCCCGCCTGGCCACCGAGCTGGGCGCGCCCGAGGCGTTGGTACGCGGCACGGAAGTCGAGTTCCTGTGGCGCCAGTCGATGTCCGAGACGATCGGCGGAGGGACGAGCGAGATCATGCGCGGCCTGATCGCACGCAACGCGTTGGGATTGACCGCCACCACATGACCGGCGGTTCACATCACGCGATCGTGTGGGTCGCCGGCGCGGTGCGGACGAGGAGGAAGGCCACCCCCTCGGGACCGACCGTGAACCCGTAGGTCTGGCCGGCCGGGATCGCCACCGCATCGTTGGCGCCTAAGGACCGCGATGGTGTCACCGGCGCGCAGCTCGAGCGAACCGCTGAGGAGGACGAACAGCTCGCTGTGGCTGTGGCTGTGCGGGTCGGCGACGTGGCCGGCCGGGAACGTCACGTGGGAAGCGAAGAACCCGCAGGCCCCGGCGACGAGCCCCTTGCGCTTGATCTGCCGGGCCACCGCGACGAGGTGGGCAGGAAGTTGCTCGGTCGCCGCCGGGTTCGTCCACTCGATCTCGTCGAAGTGGGCGACCGACAGCACGTCGCCGACAGCCAACGGCTCGGTCGGCGTCACGCAATTGAGTTTACTCTGGTCGGATGGCGGTCGCGACGGCTCCGACCTCGGCGACGCCGGACGCGGACCCCGGCACGCCCTTGGCGTCGAGCCGCACGCCTCGGCCGCCGTTCCAGCTCACCCGCCGGCTGGTCGGCGCAACCCGTTGGCCGCTGTTCCTGCTGACCGCGATCTATGCCCTCAACGTCACCGACCAGTACGTCGTGCCGACGCTGTTCCCGCTGCTCAAGCAGGAGTTCGGGCTGTCCGACAGCGCCCTCGGCGTGCTCTCGTCGAGCTACGTCATCGTGGTCACCCTGGGCACCGTCCCGTTCGGCTACTTCGCCGACCGGATGCGACGGACGCGCGTCATCTCCTGGGGCACCGCGGCGTGGGGCGTGACGATGATCTGGACCGGAGCCGCGTGGAACTACGCCAGCCTGCTCGTCGCGCGGATGATGCTCGGCGCGTGGGACCCGTGCGACAACCCGACGTCCCAGTCGCTGCTCGCCGACTACTACCCGAAGGTCCAACGCTCGAAGGTGATGAGCGTCTACCAGACCGGCCAGCTGCTCGGCATCCTGCTCGTGCCGATCTCGGCGGCGATGGCGACCCAGTGGGGCTGGCGCTCGGCGTTCTACTTCCTGAGCGTCCCCGCGTTCATCGTGGCGATCCTCGCCCGCCGCCTTCCCGAGCCGGTGCGCGGCCAGCAGGACCGCTTGCAGCAGCACCTCGGCGCCCGCCTCAACAGCCCCTCGAAGTACGACACGATGCCGGCCGGTCAGGCCTACCGCGAGCTGTTCCGCGTCCGCTCGTTCACCCTGTTCGCGGTGTCCTCCACGGTCGGAGCGCTGTTCTACGGGAGCATCGGCACGTGGTCGCCGACGTTCTTCGTCCGCTATCACGACATGTCGATCTCCCAAGCGGCCGCCGCACTCAGCCTCCTCGCCCTCGGCGGGCTCGCCGGGGTGCTGCTCTCCGGCTGGCTCGCCGACTACCTGACGTTCCGCGGCTTCCGGGCCGGACGGGTGCTGATCGGGGGGTTCGCTCGGCTGATCTCGGTTCCCGCTGTTCGTGTTGACGTTCGTGATCACCAGCACGCCGATCATGCTCGTCACGTTCACGCTTCGCGTCGATGTGCCTCGTCGCTCCCCAGGCCCCACTCAACGCGGCACGCGCCGACGTGCTGCACGCCAGGCTGCGCGGCCGAGGCACGGCGACGGACGTCGTCCTGCAGAGCGTCTGCGCGGCGATCGCCCCCACGCTCGTCGGCGTCATGGCCGACGCCTACAGCCTTCGGTCCGCGTTCCTCGTGCTCGTCCCGCTGATGGCGGTGTCGAGCGTGCTCCTGCTGCTGGCGGTCCGGCCGTACGTTCGCGAGGAGCGTCGGCTGCGCGAGATCGTGCGCGCCGAGGCGCTCGCCGACGGAGACGCCGAGCCGGACGACGACTCGACCGGAGACGGTCCCGATGGTGACCCGCCCGCGCCGGTCGGAGACGACGGAGCCGGCACCGAGCCGGCGGTGATCGAGCACGGTCAGCTGATCCGCGCCGCGGGCGCCGGGGGAGATCTGCTCGTCGTCGACGATCTCGACCTCAGCTGGGGGCCGATCCAGGTGTTGTTCGACGTCACCTGCGCGTCCCCGATGGAGGCGTGCACGCGCTCGTCGGACGCAACGGGGTCGGCAAGACGACGCTGCTGTGCGCGATCGCCGGCCTGCTCGACGCCCAACGGGGTCGCATCGTCTACGCCGGAATCGACCTCACCGGAGTCCCGGCCGACCAGCGGGTCAAGCTCGGGATCACCCTGATGGCGGGCGGGCGCTCGACGTTCCCGTCGCTGACCGTGCAGGAGAACCTGTGGATGGGCGCCTATCCGTTCCACCACGCCGACGCCCTGGTGCGCCAACGGCTCGACGCCGTGCTGGACGTGTTCCCCCAGCTCGCGTCGCGGTTGCGCCAGACCGGGGGCACGCTCTCGGGCGGCGAGCAGCAGATGCTCGCCCTCGGGCGGGCGCTGATGGCCGGGCCGCGACTGCTGCTCGTCGATGAGCTCTCGCTCGGACTTGCGCCGCGCGTCATCGAACAGCTGCTCCCGATCGTGCGGTCGATCCGCCTGCTCGGCACGACCGTCGTCATCGTCGAGCAGTCGGTGGCGGTGGCGCTCGAGGTCGCCGACACGGTCATGTTCATGGAGCGCGGCACGGTGTCGATGCTCGGCGATGCCGCGGCGCTGGGGGACGGCGACGGGCTGGTGCGGATGATGATGAGCGGGGTGACGACGTGAGATCACGCTCGGTCGAGCAGACGATCGCGACCGTCCCCGAGACCCACGATCGGTGGGCGCCGTTGTTCTGGACGGTGATCGTCGCCGGGATCATCGTCGGGTTCTCGCTCGGCGTGCGCGAGATCATCGACCGCCCGCCGGTGACGCTCAGCGCGGTGCGCGTCGGCGATGACGAGGGCGGTGCGCCGAGGGCGCAGGTGCTGGCGCGCAACGACTCCACGACGACGACGTACTGCGTGGAGGTCACGATCACCGCCGTCGACGGGGACGGGCTCACCCTGGCCGAGGCAATCGCCGCCCCCACCCGAGGCGAGGCGAGGCTGGCGCCGGGACAGTCCGCCAACCTCGCCGCCGAGCTCACCGACCTGACGGCGACCGAGGTGGACGAGGAGCTCGACGAGTATCTCGCCTTCGTGACGGCTCGCCGCGCCTGCTGACCCACGAGGAGGAACGATGGTCATCGACAGCGACGCCCACATCAACGAATCGCTCGACGAGCTCGCCGAACGACTCGACGCGCCGTACCGCAGCCGCGCGCCGCGACTGTTGCAGGACACGCTCGGCCTGACCCGGATCCTGATGGAGGGCCGGCTCTACCCTGACCCGCGCCTCCGCCAGCGCCACAGCCGCAACGTGCAGGGCAAGGATCTCGGCGGGGTTCACCGCGGGGCCGTCGATCCCCACGCCCGGCTCGACGACCTGGACACCGACGGGATCGACGTGCAGGTCGTGTACGGCAGCCTCGGGCTCGCGCTGACGACGATCCGCGACACCGATTTCGCCATCGCCATCGCTCGCGCCCTCAACGACTACTACGCGCGCTTCTGCGACACCGCACCCACCCGCCTGGCTGGCGGTCGCGGCGCTGCCCGCCCAGGACGTGCCGGCCGCAGTCGAGGAGCTGCGCCGAGCGGTCGAGGAGCTGGGCCACGTCGGGGGGACGGTTCCGCCGGCGGTCGCCGGGCGGGAGCTCGACGACGCGGCCCTCGGTCCGCTGTTCGCCGAAGCGGCCCGGCTCGACGTGCCGATCTCGGTGCACTGGGGCAACGGCTCTCACCTCCCCGCGGCGGGAACCGAGCGCTTCGACACCCATTTCATGGTCCACGCGATCGGCCATCCCTTCGAGCAGATGATCGCGTTGGCCGCGATCGTGTGCGGCGGCGTGCTCGACGACCACCCCGCGCTGCGAGTGGGCTTCCTCGAGGCCGGGTGCGGGTGGGTGCCGCTACTGGGTCGAGCGGCTGGAGGAGCACTACGAGCGGCGCTCGGCGGAGATGCCCCGGATGTCGCGTTCGCCGCTCGAGTACCTGTCCGACGGGCGCTGCTTCGTCACCGCCGAGCCGGACGAGCGCCTCGTGCCCGAAGCGCTGGAGGTCTTCGGCGAGTCGTCGGTGATGTACGCCTCCGACTACCCGCACACCGACAGCAAGTTCCCGCACTCGGTGAAGGCGGTGCGTGAGCGCGGCGACCTCAGCGACGAGACCAAGGATCGGCTGCTCGGCGCCAACGCGTCTGCGCTACTACGGAGCCCGGCTGCAGCGACGAATCAATCGGCGAGTCGACCCCACGTGATCGTGCCTGCGTTTCGGCTGAGAAGCAGCGGCGTCGCGACGCGTCGGCGACCGATCGGCAACCAACGGACCGAACCGTCCGCCCAGTTCCCATCGGTTGCGGGGCCGACGAGTCAGCTGAACGCCGCGGCGGGGACGTCGACGCGCATCGTGACCACAGAGCCGATCGGCGGCGCGCCGTCGGCGAGCTGCGACGCCTGCTCCGTATACAGGCAGGCGAACAGCGTGCGGCCGTCGTCACCACCGAGCTCGCACGCGAAGGCTCCGTGCCGGTGCGGTCGACACCGTGGCGGTCACCGCGCCGCCCGGCTCGACGCGAAGGAGCGCGCATCCCACCGGGTCGCTGACCCAGAGCGCGCCCTCGGCGTCGAGGGCGATCCCGTCGGGGACCGACGTGCCGAGGTTGGCGAAGTCCCGCCGTCCCGCGAGCGAGCCGTCGTCGTGGACGTCGAACTGGGTGATCCGGTTCGCCGACGACTCGGCGACCAGCAATGTCGTCTCGTCCGGGGTCAACGCGCACCCGTTCGGGAAAGTTCAGGTCGCCGGCCACCGTGCGCACCGCCCCGTCCGGCTCCACCAGGACCAGCGTCGCCGGCGCCGGCGTGGCCCCACCGAGCAGGTCGTAGCCGAAGTGGCCGACGTAGGCGCCGGCCGCGGCGGTCGACGATCATGTCGTTGCAGCGCCCGACCGTGACCGGGGCCAGATCGGCGACGACGGTGAGCTCGTCGTGCTCGAGGCGAAGTAGCCGTCGCCCGCTCATGTCGAGCACCAGCAGTTCACCGTCGGCAGTCCAACCGAGGCCGCCGGGACCGCCTGGCACGGCGACGACGGTGCGCACCTCGCCAGCTGCCGAGACCACCAGCACCCGACCGGCGCGCTTCTCGGAGAGCCACAGCTCGCCGTCGTGCCAGCGCGGGCACTCGGGGAACGCGAGGCCCTCGACGAGCGGCTGCAGTGGGTTGGTCACGCTGATCCTTCCGGCCACGGTCGGTGACGCCTTGCTTGCGGCTCCTCACAGAAGAGTATGGTCTTGTGCCTGCCCGGCGTTGATGTGCCGTGGCGCCTTTGGGGGAGGACGGCGATGGTTCGACGGTGGAGGAAAGCGCGGACTCGTGGTGGCGGCGACGGGCCTGGTCATGGCGACGTCCGCCTACGTCGGCGACGTCAGTGCGGGCACGACAGAGCCAGGGACGACAGAGCCTGGGACTGACACGACCGAGCCTGGGACCGGCACGACCGAGCCAGGGACTGACACGACCGAGCCCAGGGACGACAGGAGACGGCGAGGTCACCCAGACGATCACCGTCGGCTTCGCGTGGTCGGACAACTCGGCGTTCGAGGAGGTCAACCCGGCGTTCGGCACCGGAGACCCAGAGGAGCAGATCCTGGCGGTCCTCGACGCCCTCCACGCCGACGGCGACCTGCCGGTGAACGGCGTCGACGTCGTGTTCGTCCCGGCTTCGCACAGCGCCATCGAGGGCGACGAGCAGCTCGCCGTGTGCCAGCAGTTCGGCCAGGACGACCAGGTGTTCGCGGCCCTCGCCGGGCGGGACTTCCCGAACGGCGCCGAGTGCATGGCGAGTCGGTTCAACACGCCGATCATCAGCGTCAACCAGACTGCCCGCCTCGCTGTACGTGCAGGCCGGGCCGGACCTCTTCACGGTCAAGCCCGACGAGACGACGATCCTGACGGCGTTCGGCGAGTGGGCCGTCGAGAGTGGCTACCTCGAGGGCAGGACCATCGGCCTCTATTGGGAGACGGCGGCCGAGGAGGCCGTCAACGCCCTCAAGGAGGTGCTCAGCGGCGCCGGCATCACGATCGCCTCCGAGGTCCAGACCGGGGGCGAGGGCGTCGGCGCCGAGCAGGACGCGATCGCCGCCCAGCGGTTCCAAGCCGACGGCGTCGATCTCGTCATCCCGATCGTCGGCAGCTCGAGCATCATCGGCTTCACGGCGGCGGCCAGCGAGCAGGGCTACACGCCGTCGTACATCGACACCGATTGGGCGTCGCATCTCGCCGATGTCGCCACCGCCGCATACGCGCCTGGCCAGTACACCGACGTGCCGGCGCTGGCGAGCGTACGAGCCGGCGACCTGTCGGTCGGCCTCAGTCCGGAAGCCGAGGAGTGCCTCGCCGACTACGAGGCCTTCTCCGGCATCGCGATTCCGCGGACGACGCCGGAGCAGTCCGGCGAGTACACGAACATCCTCATCACGTGCGACCTGGCCAACCTGATGGTCGAGGGACTGCGCAACGCAACCGAAGGTGGCGCCGAGCTCACCCAGGAGTCGTACCGCGCCGGGATCGAGCAGATCACCGAGTTCCACGGCGCCTACTGGGAGACGATCGGGTTCTCCGCCGACGACCACACCGGTGCCGACACCGCCCGGGAGGTGCGCTGGAACCCCGACTGCCCGTGCTGGGAGCCGAACGGGGAGTGGGCCCCGCTGCGCTGACGGTCGGCACCACCGGCCCGGTGAGAGACTCCACAGGCCAGATCGCACGTTTTCGGTGAATCTGGCCTGTGGAAATCTTGGCGCGGGTGGCGCTCAACGCTGGATCAGTCCCCGACGGCGGGTGCGGCGACACGGGCGGCGGTCGCGGCTCCGAGGTACACCTCGGCAACACGGGCGTCGGAGTCGAGGATCGAAGGCGGGCCGTGGGCGATCACCTCACCGGCGGCGAGCACGTAGAGACGGTCGACGAGGCTGCGCATCAGCGGGACATCGTGGTCGATGATCACGATCGTCGCGCCGAGGTGACGGCGCACTGCGTCGATCGTCGCGCCGAACGCCTCGGTCTCTCGCTGGGTGAACCCCGCCGTCGGCTCATCGAGCAGCAGCACGTGCGGTTGCAGCGCGATGACGCACGCCAGTTCGGCCATCCGCCGGAGCCCGGTCGGCAGCTGGGACGCCAACCGGTGGGTGTAGGCCTGGAGCTCGAGCAGTTCGAGCACCTCGGCGGCGCGGGCCATCCGCGCACGCTCCTTGCGCACCGCGCCTGGCCAGCCGACCACCGAAGGGACCAGCCACGATCGGTGGTGGCGTTCGAGGGCGACGGTGACCGACTCGATCACCGTCAGGTCGGCGAACAACCGGGCTTGCTGGTAGGTGCGGCCGAGCCCGAGCCGGGCCCGCTGGAAGGCGGGCAGCCGCGTGATGTCACGGCCGTCGAGCTCGACGCGGCCGCGCACCGGGCGCACGTTGCCTGACAGGACGTCGAACAAGCGTCGTCTTTCCCGCCCCGTTGGGGCCCATCAGCCCGACGACCTCACCAGCCGCGACCTGGACGGTCACGCCGTCGAGCGCGCGCAGTCCGCCGAATCGGACCGTCACCGACGACGCGACGAGCGGCGCGGCGCTCGGCGTCGCTCCCGCCGGGACGAGCGTTGGCGAATCCGCGCCCATGCCGCGGGTCTCGCCACGGTCACCGATGGGCGAACCGCCGGTCGGGTCGACCACGCGACCCGCCGGCTGGCGACCGGCGACGAACGAAACGAACCGGTCGCGGAGCCCGAACACGAGCGTCGCCAGGCCTCCCGGCATGACCAGCAGGATCAGGATCACCCCGATCCCCGACGAGAGCAGCGCGTAGCCCTCGCCGAGCAGGCGCGGAATGCCCTCGACCCACAGGGCACCGAGCACCGCGCCCGTAGCCGACGTGATCCCCCCGAAGACGGCGATGACCACGAAGCTCAGCGACTCGCTCGGAGCGAACGTGTTGCCCGGATCGGAAGCGAAGTTGATCAGCATCCCGCCGTAGAGGAAGCCGGCGAGCGAGGCGATCGCGCCGGACAGGGCGAACGCGCTGAGCTTCACCTTCCACGGAGCCAGCGACAGGCTGGCCGCCGACGCCTCGTTATCCCGCACGGCGATCATCGCCCGACCCGGCCCCGTGCGACGCAGCCGGTACACCATGAACGTGACCACCAGGAGCACGCCGAGGCAGAGCCAGTAGTAGCGATCCTCCTGGTCGAAATCGATGCCGAGCAGCTTCGGGCGCCTGATCTGTAGCGAGCTCCCGGTCTCTGGCGACTTGTGAACCAGCCAGTCCTGGAAGAACAGCCAGCTGGAGACGGCGAGCGCGAATCCGAGCGTGGAGACGGCGAGGAAGAGGCCGCGCAGACGCAGCGCGGGCAGACCGACGACGACCGCCACGGCGGCACCGACCACGACCACGATGGCGGCGATGGCGAGGTGCGGGTAGCCGAGCTGGTACAGGCGCCCACCGACGGCTGCTCCGACGGCGACGAAGGCGAACTGGCCGAGCGACACGTGTCCGGCGTAGCCGGTGAGGACGACCAGCGACAGGGCGATCAAGGCGGTCAGGACGATCGAAGTCAGGGTCACCTGCAACGATGGTTTGACGGCGAGCGGGGCGAGGACGGCCACGGCGATCACGACGGTCAGCACCGCAACGTGCGCCGTGCGCACGAGCGGGAGACGGGCCTCGGCCGGGGTGAGCGGGCGGACCGCGCTGGTCAACGTCCAGTCGGCGCCCGAACGCATCTGGCGGGTGCGGCCGAGGCCGGGCTTGAGGAGCATGCTCAGGAGGATCACGCCGGCGAGCAGCAACTCGAGCACGCCTCCCACGGGATAGTTCCACAGCACGAGCGCTTCGCAGATCCCGATCGCGATGCCGCCGAGAAACGAACCCCAGACGCTGGTGAGGCCACCGAGCATCGCCGCCCCGAGCGAGCGCAGCAGCAGCGCCGGTCCCAATGCGACCGACAACGTCAGCGGGCGGGTGCCACCGATCAGCACGGCGCCGATCCCCGCGAGCAGACCGGCGATCACCCAGATCGCGAACGACACCCGCCCCGTCGCCACTCCGGCGAGTCGGGCCGCCTCGGTGTTCTCCGCCGCGGCGCGGCTCGCCCGTCCGAGCGGGCTGCGGCGCAGGAACAAGGTGACGCCCAGCGCGCACAGCGGGGCCACGATGAGGATCAACAGCGACCCCGGTCCGAGCACCAGCGTGCCGATCGTCAGGCGCCATTGGAAGGGCGTCGGGAAGAGCTTGCCGGTGAAGTCACCGCCTCGTGGGATGAGCAGACTGAAGCCGAACAGGGCCTGCGCCAGGGCGATCGTCGCGACGAGCATCGTCAACCGGGGACCGCGGGACAGCGGGCGCATCACGAGCGACTCCGTGACCCCGCCGATCGCCGCCGCTCCGATCAGGGTGAGCGGTAGAGCAAGCCAGTACGGCCAGCCCTTGTTGATCACCAGGATCGGGATCAGCAGCGCCGGCAGCGCACCCATCTCGCCGGCGGCGAAGTTGAGCACGCGCGAGGTGCGATAGACGAGGGTGAGTCCGATCGCGATGAGGGAGTAGGTCAGCCCCCTGATCAGGCCGAGGATCACGACGTTGAACGGGATGTCGAAGCCGATGAAGGGCAGGGTCAGCGTGTCCGACACGTCGGCCTCCACCCTGCGGTTGCTCGCGCTTGCCCCACCGCCTAGGGTATTTAGCACACCTTATTCGGTCGGGAGTCGGCGAGCGGCGCGAGCGTGCCGGGCTGCCGCGACGTCAACGGAGCGCGATGTGGGTCAGCAGCTGACGATCGGGGTGGCGGTCCCCGACCTGTCCGAGTACGTGGTGCTCGACCCGGGCTGGAGCATCGGCGATCCCGCGGCGACAATGCGCAGCGGCTGTCGAGCGATGCCGCGAGGACGGCAGGATCCCGGTTCACGGTCGTGACGTGCGCCTCGTGTTCGCCTCCTACCGAACGAACCAGGTCGCCGAGAAGGTCGCGGTCGCTCGGCTCCTCGCCGAGGAGGAGGCACGCGTTCGCGGTCCTGGGCGGACGTGACTTCACCGACGGATCGCTGTGGCTGGCGGCGGCGGGAGTGCCCGTGATCGACGTCAACGCTTTGCCCTCGGAGATGCTCGACGCCGCCGCGCCTTGGCTGTTCACGCTGCGCACCGCGCAGGATGTCCTCTACCGGTCGTTCGTCCACTGGGCACAACGGGGCGGCCACCTCGACGGCCGGGTGATCGGCGTGTTCTGCGACCGGTTGACGCGCCAGTCGGCGGCTGCGGCCGTCGACGAGTTGCACCGGATGGACCACGAGGTGCGCACCGTGATCGACTCCGAGGGGCTCGGAGCGGGCAGCGAGCGGGACGGGTCGGCTCCGGTCCGCTTCGCCGCCAACGGCGTCGACCTCGTTCTCGGCTTCGTCGGCGGGTCGAGCTGGATCAACACGCTCCACGCGGCGGCGGGCGCCGGCTACCGACCCCACCTCGTGGATCTGGAGACGGGAGAGCACACCAACGACGTCACCGCCCGACGGTTTCCGCAGGATCTGTACGACGGCACGCTGGCGATGACGATGAGCCGGGTCGGTGACGTCGCCGCCGGCTGGCCGCTCGCCGCCGAGACCGCCACGGCGTTGACGGCGTACGAGCGCTGGACCGGCGTCGAGGTCGCGACGGTTGCCCCGGTGACGTCGGGCGAGTGGTCGAACGTGCTGATCAGCAGCGATCTCGTGACCCTGTTGGTCGAGGACTCCGGCTGCGCCGGTCCCGACCCCACGCGCCCGGCTCTCGTCGCCGGGCTGGAGCAGCTCCGCTCGGTCCCAATGGCCAGCGGCTCCGACGTGACGTTCGCGCGTGGCGAGCACTGGGGCTTTCGCTCGGCCCGGACCGTGCGCTGGGACGCTGCCCGTGGCGCGTGGTGCGCCGTCACCGACTTCGACTGGGCGCTGGAACGCGGCCCAGGAACCGGGAGGAGGTCGCTAGCGCCGTGACCGGAAACGACTGTCGAGCGGCCGAAGGCCGCTCGTCACGAGCCGGAGCCCCGCCAGGCGCGGAGGCGAGAGTTCGGCCGGCGACCTCCGGTTGCCGGCCGAGGTTCTAGGCGTGTTCTCGATCGAGGGTCAGACCGTCGTCCTGTTCGGCGCCAGCTCGGGGATCGGCCTGGCGACGGCGAAGGCCGCTCGGGCGGCAGGTGCCGACGTCACCATCGTCGCCCGCGAGCCGCAACGCCTCCACCGCGCCCGCGACGACGTGGGCGGCCAGACGCGGGCGGAATCGCTCGACGGCGCCGACGACAGTGCCGTGCAGGCATTGTTCGACACGTTCGATCGGGTCGACCACGTCGCCTCGTTCACCGGCGATCAGCCCCACGCCTCGGTCACCGACACGAGCCACGATCTGTACCAGCGGGCGATGGACGCCCGGGTCTGGGCGGCCCGCAACCTGTGCGCGGCGGCAGCGTCGCGAATGCCGCCGACCGGTTCGTTCACGTTCTGCTCCGGCGTCTCGGCGTTCCGGCCGCGTGCCAATCGCGCCGCGGGTGCGGCAGCCACGGCCGCACTCGAGTCGTTCGCGCGGGCGATGGCGGTCGAGCTGGCGCCGATCCGAGTGAACACGGTGTGCCCGGGATCGTTCGACACCCCGGTCCTCGATCGGGCGTTCGGGGAACGCAAGGATGAGGCGATGCGTCCGTACCTTGCTCAGCTCCCGCTCGGCCGTCTCGGCCGGCCGGAGGAACTGGCCCACGCCGTGCTGTTCCTGATGACGGCCTCGTATGTCACCGGCACCGTGCTCCACGTCGACGGTGGCGCCCTGCTGATCTGAGATGGCTGATCTGAGATGCGACGGAGGAGATGGCGATGATCGACCCGGCTGAGCTCGTCCGCGACGTCAGGCTGCCGAGCGGCGATGTCCTGATCGGCGACCGGTGGGAGGCCGACACGAGCGGCGGTCGCCGTGACCACATCGATCCGTCCACCGGTGCGCTGCTCGCGAGCGTCGCCGTGGGCGGCGCCACCGAGATCGACAGGGCGATCATCGCGGCATCGGCCGCCTTTGCCGAGTGGTCGCAGTGGCCGCCGGCCCGGCGACGCGACGTGCTCGCCGAACTGGCCAGGCTGATCGACGTCAACGATGCCGAGCTCGGGGTGATGCGCTCGCTGGAGACCGGCGCCCCGTTCAAGCGCAACCGGGGCGCTTCGCTGGCGGCGGAGTACGTGCGGTACTACGCCGGCTGGGTCGACAAGATCGAGGGGACGACGGTGCCGACGTCGGCCGGACCGGCCCTCGACTACACGCGGCTCGAGCCCTATGGCGTCATCGCCGTACTCACGCCGTGGAACGGCGGGATCGTGTCGCCGGCGATGAAGGTGGCCCCGGCCCTCGCCGCCGGCAACTGCGTCGTGCTCAAGCCGGCCGAGCTGGCTCCCCTCGGCCCGTTGCGGTTCGCCGAGCTGTGCCTCGAGGCGGGCGTGCCGCCCGGTGTCGTCAACGTCGTGACGGGAGGCGCCGACGCCGGCGCCGCCCTCGTCGGTGACTCCCGCATCGGCAAGATCAGCTTCACCGGCGGCACCACGACCGCCCGCAGGATCATGGAGGCCGCGGGGCGCAACCTCACCCCGATCGTGCTCGAACTGGGGGGCAAGTCGGCCAACGTCGTGTTCGGCGACGCCGACCTGGACGCAGCCGCGGCCACCGCGGTCCACGCCGGGCTGGTGCCGGCCAGCGGACAGGGATGTGTGCTGCCCACCCGCCTGCTCGTGGAGGACTCCGTGTATGACGCAGTCGAAGAGCGAGTCGTGGCGCTGACCGAGGGACTCGTCGTGGGTCGCCCCTTCGACGACGGGGTCCAGATGGGCCCGGTGATCGACGCCGGCAACTGCGAGCGGATCCTCGGGATCATCGAGCGGGCGGCCGCCGAAGGCGACGGCCGGCTGCTGACCGGCGGCGAGCGAATGGGAGGCGACCTCGCCGCCGGCTACTTCGTCCGCCCGACGGTGTTCGGCGACGTCGACAACGGAAGCGACCTGGCCCAGCACGAGGTCTTCGGGCCGGTGCTGGCGCTGCTCCGCTTCCGCGACGAGGACGAGGCCGTGACCCTGGCCAACGGCACCGCCTATGGGCTCGGCGGGATCGTGTTCACCAACGATCTCCGCCGCGCTCACCGCGTCGCGGCGCGACTCGAAGCGGGCTCGATCGGGATCAACGCCTTCCCGCCGATGCCGGCCGGCGCGCCGTTCGGCGGGGTCAAGCAGAGCGGCTTCGGACGAGAGGGGGGCCGGGCCGGCCTCGACGAGTTCCTCCGCCAGAAGAACGTGTACGTCTCGTTGGCGTGACGACGACGGCGTCACCCACCGACCGCTACCCGATCGCGGCGATGACCGCGATCGCCCTCGCCTCGCTCGTCGTGCTGATGGACACGACGTTCATCGTCCTCGCCCTCCCCGTGATCGCCGAGGACCTCGGCGTCGACTCCGGTGCCGAATGGGCCGTCACCGCGTTCCTGATGGCGACCGCGATCTCCCAGGTGACGGCCGGCTGGTCCGCCGAACGGTTCGGCGAACGGCGCGTGTTCCTCGCCGCGGTTGCCGGCTTCGGCCTGTTCGCCGTCGCGGTCGCCGTCTCCCCGAGCTTCGGCTGGCTCGTCGCGGCCCGCATTCTGCAGGGGTTGTGCGCGGGGTTGATCGTCCCACTGGCGACGTCGCTCACGTTCGCCATGTTCCCCGAGGGACGGCGGGCCACGGCCGTGGGCATCTCGGGCACGATGGTGATGCTCGGACCGCTGCTGGCGCCGCTGCTGTCGGGCGTCGTGCTCGCGGTCGCCAGTTGGCGACTGCTGATCCTGATCGACGTCCCGCTGGTCGCCGTCGTCGTCGTCCTCGGCGCATCGGTCATCCGCAACCCTGGCGAGCGCCAGCCACGCCCACGGCCGTTCGACTTCATCGGCATGTCTCTCGTCGCCGGCGCGCTGGTCGCCCTGCTGCTTGGGTTCAGCGAAGCCGATCGATGGCCGGTACCGCTCACCGTCGGGGTCTGTGCCGGCGGGTCGGCCTTGCTCGTCGCCTACCGCGGCCATGCCGCGCGATCAGCGCACCCGCTGGTCGAGATGTCGGTGTTCCGTGTCCCCACCTTCCGGCTCGTGCTCGGCATCGTCGCCACGGTCGCCGTCGCCCAGTTCGCTCGCACCGTGTTCCTCCCGCTGGAGCTGCTGTCACTGCGCGGCCTCAGCGCGCTGGAGACCGGGCTCGCGCTGCTGCCGGCGGCCGTGGCGAGCGCGGTGGCGATGCCGCTCAGCGGCCGCTGGACCGATCGATCCGGGGGTCGGGCGCCGGTCACGCTCGGGCTCGCCCTGGTCGCCGCCTCGGCGGCCGCGTTCGGGATGCTGCGGGTCGACACCCCGCTCGCGGTGGTGATGGTCTTGATGGTCGTCAACAACGTCGGGATCGTCGTGTGCACCATGCCGCTCGTCGTGACCGGCCTTTCAGCGGTGGCCAGCAGGCTCGTTCCCCAGGCGGCGGCGTTGCGTTCGCTGACCCGCCAAGTGAGCGGCGCCCTCGGCACGGCGGTGCTGGCGACGATGATCACCGCGCAGGTTGGCGAGCTCACGATGTCGTCGGCGACCGAGGCCGAGCTCGCCGACGCCCAGGCGGCGTACAACCGTGGCTTCCTCGTCTCCGCCGGACTCGCGGTGGTCGGCCTGCTGCTGGCCCGCTCGCTGCCCGGTCGCGTGATGCCTCAACGGTCTTCCTCGCCGCTCATCGAGTGATCACAATTCAGTACGCTCCTCTCCCGCGACCCGGGAGGTGCAGTGGACGACATCGTGAAGGTGCAGCGAAACGTGACGTACGCCGGTGCCGCCGAGGCGCTGCGCGCCGCCCTCGCCAAGGCGGACGAGTTGGGCGTGGGGGCCGGGGTCGTGGTCACGGACACACGCGGCGAGATCGTCGCCGCCGGCAAGACCGACCGCGCCGGTGCCAAGGCGTGGCGCGGCGGGCTGCTCAAGGCCACCGCCGCCGCCGGACTGGGACGCTCGACCGAGGACTTCTTGGAGAAGCGGCTGAAACAGGACGAGGTGCTGTGGCGCGCGATGAGCGCCAACCCGGAAACGTTCATGGTCCCCGGCGGAGTCCCACTGGTCTTCGACGGCGTCACCGTCGGCGCGGTCGGCGTCAGCGGCGGGCACTACGCCGACGACGCCAAGGTCGCCCAGGCTGGTGCCGACCGCTTCGCCGAGCTCGCCGCGGACGGCAGCGGCCCCGGTTCAGGAGGCAGTCCGTGACGGCGTCAGGCGACGTTTCGGCAGGCGTGGTCCACTTCGACCACCACAGCGCCGAGTTCGCCGCCGATCCGTGGTCGACACTCGCAGAGCTGCGCCAGACCTGCCCGGTCGCTCGCAGCGACCGCTACGACGGGTTCTGGGTGCTGAGCCGCTACGACGACATCAGGCGGGTCGCCCTCGACGACGAGACCTATTCGTCGGCCGAGACGATCATCGTGCCCCCGAAGAAGAACGCCAAGCAGAAGTCGATCCCGATCGAGATGGACCCGCCGGACTTCCTCGAGTACCGCCGGCTGCTCCATCCGATGTTCTCACCTGCCGCGACTGATCGCCTGGAACCCGTCATCGAGACGTTCGTCCACCGATGCATCGACGGGTTCATCGAGCGCGGCGAGGCCGATCTCGTCCACGACCTGTCCGACCCGCTCCCGGCGATGGTCACGCTGCACAAGCTCGGCCTGCCCGTGGCGCAATGGCGGCGGTTCTCCGAGCCGATGCACAAGACCGTCTTCCTGCGCCAGGACAACCCGGCCAGAGCGGGCGTGCTGGAGGAGTTGGCGTGGATCGGCGAGCTGATCCACACGACGATCGCCGAGCGCCGAGAGACCCCCCGTGACGACATGATCACGTACCTGACCCGCGGCGAGGTGTTCGGCGCACCGGTGTCCGACCACGCGGTCTCGGAGATGGTGATGCTGACGCTGCAGGGAGGGCTCGAAACGACCGGATCGGCGATCAGCAATGCGCTGATCCACCTCGACCACGACCGCGCCGCCAGGCAACGGCTGATCGACGAGCCCGACCTCCTGCCGTCGGCGGTCGAGGAGTTCCTGCGCTACGAGTCCCCCAGTTCGCGCTCGCCCGTACCGCCAAGCGGGACGTGACGATCGGTGACCGGCAGATCCGCGCGGGGGACCGGATCCTGCTCGTCTGGGCGTCGGGGAACCGCGACGAGGACGTCTTCGAACGACCCGACGAGGTGGTGCTCGATCGTTTCCCGAACCGTCACATGGCCTTCGGGCTCGGCGCCCACCGTTGCCTCGGCTCGAACTTCGCCCGCCGCCAGATCCTGCTCGCCCTGCGCGCCGTGCTGCGCCGGCTCCCCGACTACGAGCTCGACCGCGACCGCCTCGTCAAGGCGGAGACGATCGGGGTGACGTACGGGACGTTCGCCCTCCCGGCCCGGTTCGCACCAGGGCCCCGGCTCCTGTCCTGACCGGCGGAGGACCGATGGCCGACGAGCCGTTCGTCGACAGTCACATCCACTTCTGGGACCACTCGGTCGACGGGCTCCAGTGGGCGTGGCTGAAGTCGGGCTACACGTTCCGGCGCTGGGAGGGATCCGACGAGCTCGACGCGCCGCACTACCTGCCCCCCGAGCTTCGCACCGAGGCCGCCGGGACCGGCCTGACGGCCGCGGTGCACGTGCACTGCGCCCACCCGATCGCCGACCCGGTGGTCGAGACGAGGTGGCTCGAGGCCGTGGCGGAGGAGCACGGGTCACCGGAGGCCATCGTCGGTGGCTGCCTCCTCGGACGACCTGACGCACCCGACGCGCTCCGGCGCCACGCCGCCCACCCGCGGTTCCGCGGTGTTCGCGACTGGGAGTCGCCGTCGCACCTGGACGTCGACGAGATCGCTCCGGCGATGGACGTCGCCGCCGAGCTGGGACTGTCGATCGAGCTTCGCCGGGCTCACGACGAGTTCGCTGTGCTCGACGAGATCGCGGCCCGATGGCCGTCGGTGACGGTCGCCCTCAGCCACGCCTGCCTGCCCCTCGAGCGGTCCCCGGCCGACCTCGCCAAGTGGTCCTCGGCAATGAGCCGCCTCGCCACACGGCCCAACGTGGTGTGCAAGATCTCCGCCGTCGCCGGTGCGTCCGACCCCGAGTGGACGACGGCGAGCATCCGTCCATGGATCCTGTCCTGTGTCGACAGCTTCGGTGCCGAACGTTGCATGCTCGGCTCGAACTTCCCCGTCGACCGGCTCTTCGGTACGTACCGGGCGCTCATCGACGGCTACCGGGAGGCGACCGCCGAGCTCGATCCGAATGAGCGGGCGGCGATCTTCCACCGCACCGCCGAGCGTGTTTACCGATTGGAGCCCAATGCGCTGAGCAATGCGCACGAATAGCGCGAGTCGCTCATCGCATTCTGAGCACTACGTGCATTGCTCGCCGAGGATGGTGATGCGGTGCATCAGTCGCTCGGCGGTGTCGCCGTAGTCGTGGATCGCGTAGTGCAGCGTGCAGCGGTTGTCCCACATCACCACGTCACCCTGGCCCCACCGGTGCCGGTAGACGAACTCCGGCCGCGTGCAGTGTTCGTAGAGGAACTGCAGCAGCGGCCGGCTCTCGGCGGCGGACATCCCCTCGAAATGCGGCACCGACTCGATGCGGCCGATGGCCAGCGCCCGGCGCTTGGTGAGCGGGTGGGTGCGCACGACCGGGTGGTAGGTCACCACGTCACGGCGCTGCCCGTCGTCGTCGGCGACCGTGCCCGTGAACGCGGCCCTGAGCCCGGAGAGCAGCCGCTGCATGGTCTCCGAGAGGGCCGCGTACGCGGCATAGGCGTTGGCCCACATCGTGTCCCCGCCGACCTCGGGGATCTGCTGGGCGGCGAGGATCGCAATCGGCGGTGGTTCGTCGAAGTAGGCCGAGTCGAAGTGCCAGTTCTCGGTCAGCGTGCCCGCCTTGCCCATGTTCGTGACCCGCAGCACCGCCGGATGGCCGGGGAGGGCGTGGGCAGCGAGGTAGGGCACGACGAGCGGCTCGCCGAAGCGACCGCCGAAGGCCTCCTGCTCGGCCGGTCTGAGGTGCTGATCAGGGAACACGAGCACGAGACGGTCGAGGAACGCATCGTTGACGGTGGTGAACGTGTCGTCGTCGAGCGACTCGTTGAGGTCGATCCCGGTGACCGCGGCTCCGAGCGCCGGTGACAGCGGGGTGATCGTGACGGTGGGCAACGCGGGCATCGGCATGCTCCCTCTCACGCTGTGTCGCGGGCGGCGAGTCGACGCTCGATCCCGAGCGGTCGGTGCAGCGCCGGGCGCGGGGTCGGCACGGAGTGGTCGGCGTGATAGCTGGTGTCGACGACCCGGCCGCCCTGCACGACCATCGACACCGTGGCGATGTTCTCGATCCGCGCCAGCGGATCGGCGTCGATCACGATGATGTCCGCCAGCTTGCCAGGCTCGACGGAACCGATGTCGCGGTCCTGTCCCATGAACCGGGCGTTGTGCGAACGTGGCGATCGAGATCGCGTCCATCGGCGGGAACCCGCAGTCGACGAGGAACAGCAGCTCTCGCTGCAGACTCAGGCCCGGCACCGAGAGATACGTGTCCGATCCGGCGAGAAGCGACCCTCCGGCCTCGTGGTGGCGACGGAGGAGTGCGATCACCTTGCCGAACCCGGAGCGCAACTGGGCCATGTCGTCGGGGTCGTCGATCTGGTACAGCTTCGACGTCGACCAGATCGATCGGGCCTCGTCGGGCACGTAGGCCAAGGACGGGTTGTCGGCGTAGGCGCGGTCCTCGGCGGCGAAGCTGTCGCGCCGGTGGCTGGCCATCCGCCACCATCCGGCCATCGTCGGGATCAGGGCGACCTGGCGGTCGGCGAGCATCGTCATCAGCTCGCCGGCGCGGGACTCGTTGATCAACGCGTAGGACTTCCGCTCGGCCACGTACTTGGCGTAGATGTCGCGCGCCTCCAAGCCGTCGAGGTCGATGCCGAGCCACGGGTCGATCGTCGCCTGGACGATGCCACTGGCGTGCTCGAGCCCGTCGATCCCCGCGTGGGCTGCCTGGCGGGCGTCGGTTGCCCGGAGGTGGCCGGTGACCTTGAGCCCGAGCCGATGGGCCTCCTCGACGACCGGGCGGAGCAGCTCGACGGGCAGCCGTTCCCTGACCTTGATCGCGATCGCGTCCCGCTCGGCGAGCAGCGCGACGACCCGGCGTGCGGTTTCCGGATCCTCCAGCCCGATGAAGTGGTCGCGCCGCGGAGGCGGCACGTCGAGACCGTTGCCGGTGTAGAAGATGCGCGGCCCGCTGGCGACTCCCCGGGCGACCTCCGCACTGGCGGTGGCGATCCAGTCGACGTCGTTGCCGACGTCCTTCACGGCGGTGACGCCGTGGGCCAGGAACAGCTCGCCCATCCAGTCGAAGTAGTGGACGTGGATGTCGATGAGACCGGGCAGCACGAACCGCCCTGTGACGTCGATCAGGGTGGCGCCCTCGGGGAGGTCGACGCAGTCGCGGCGGCCGACCGATTCGATGCGGTCACCCCGGACGAGCACGGTGCCGTCGACGGTCGGCGGACCGCCGCGCCCGTCGATCACCGTGCCGCCGACGATCGCCGTCCAGCCGGCGGTGGTCTTGTCGGCACCCACCGTCAGCGCTCCCACGTGAGCCCGTCGTCGACCGAACGCTGTACGCCGGCCGCCGTCCCGGCGTAGATGTCGTGATCGCCGGCGAAGCCGTACACGGTGCGACTGGCGAGCCCCTCGTCACGGAGCGCCCACGTCATCCCGCGGTCGTTCGAGCGGTACACCCCGTCGTTGGTGCCGAGGAGCACCGACCCGACCTCCGTGACCGCGATCCCGTAGCCCTTGGCGTCCACGACGTGGGGCGACACGTCGCGCCAGCCGATCCTCACCGTCCACCCGGTACACCGCGCGCCCCGCGGACGCCGGCGTAGAGGCCGCCGGCCCGGTCGACGGCAAGGCCGTAGACCGCGGCGTCGGGCAGCCCGGGGGCCGCCGGGATCCACTCCCCGTGCCGTTGTCGATAGACCCCACCGCCCTTGTGCCCGCCGACGAGGTTGCTCGTGGCCGCGGACAGCCGGCCGGCGCGGTCCACGCGCAGATCGTGGACGACGCGGTCGCCGAGGCCGTCGTTGGACGCCGTCCATCGCGGGCGGTGCCGGTCCGACCGGAAGACGCCGCCGCCGTTGGTGCCCGCGACGATCTCGCCGGTGGGCAATGTCGCCAGCGCGTAGATGTCGAGGTGGGTCAGTCCTTCGTTCTCCGAGCGCCACGTCCGACCCTCGTCGGCCGAGACCACACATCCGGCGGCGGTGCCGCACAGCACCCAGCCGTCGTCGGTGACGGTCACGCAGTAGACGGTGGTGTCCTCGTCGAGACCGATGTCGATCGGCGTCCACGATCGACCCTCGCCGACGAGATGGACCAGCCCGTTTCCCGTCCCCGCGTACACGCCGGTTCGGCCGACCGCGACGGCGAAGACGTGGGATGCGGTGAGCCCCGTGGGTTCCGGTCTCCACGACGCGGCGCGATCGGTCGACCGCCACACGCCGTCGTAGCCGCCGGCGAGGAGGGACCCGTCACCGCGGCGCGCCAGCGAGAAGATCCGGGAGTCGTCCCATCCCCGCGTTCGCGGCCGACCAGGTCGCGCCGCCATCGCGAGAGCAGAACACGCCCGCGCCGGTCCCGGCCAGCAGCGTGTCGCCGCCGTCCACCGCCAGGCAGTGGACGTGGAGGTCATCGAGCCCCGTCGATGCCGTCGTCCACGTCTCGCCGTCGGACGATCGCAGAACACCCTGCCCGCTGCAGCCGGCGAACATCGTCGTCACGTCGTCGACGAGGGCGTGCACGGTGATCCCAGGCGGCCCGACCTGGCGCCACGCGTCCGTCGCACCCCCCGAACGCCACAGCCCGGCGCCATCGGTGCCGGCGACGATCATCCCGTCGGGCCGGGCAGCCAGCGCGTACACGCGTGATCGGGGACTCGGTCCGCCCGCGACCGGGGTCCACGTCATGCCGTCGTCGCCCGACCGCCACACCCCTTCGCCCGCCGTGCCGGCGTAGAGGGCGTCGCCTTCCGCCAGCGCGTAGACCGTGTCGGGGCCGGCATCGACCGGCGTCCACGACCCGCCGGTGTCCCACGAGCGGAACAGGCCGCGGCCGTTGGTCCCGACCAGCACGGCCCCCGATGACGTCCGGAGCACGGCATTGGTGCTGAGCGCGGAGAGCTTCGCAACCGCTTCCCACGCGCCGCCACTCGTCCGCACCACGCCCGCGCCGAACGTCGCCGCGACGACCTCGCCTGACGGCAGCACGGCGAGGCCGAAGAACTTCGGCGGACCGGCGAGGGCGCGGGTCACTCGGAGATCACCTCGGCGTGGCCGCCGCGGCGGGCATCGGCTGCCGGCGAGCAGCACGCCCTCGTGCCACCCGACGACCTGGGCCGCCCCGAAGCCCTCTGGGCCGGGCGGGCGCTCGCCCGACTCGGGCATCGAGACGAGCAGGGGATGGCCCGGCTCGGCGGCGACGTCCCCACCGAACAGCACCTTGAACCGTGCTGCGTCGATCGCCTCCTGCGGCGCCATCGCCTCGACGAGCATGCGCACGAGCAGCTGGACCTGGGCCTGGGGCTGCATGAACCCACCGGCGACGCCGAGCACGTAGCGCAAGGCGCCGTCGTCGGCCGTGACGGCGGCGGGGATCGTGGTGTGCGGCGGCTTCGCCCCGGGGGTCGGCTCCTGGCGCAAGGCCCGCAGCATCGTTGCCCGGTTGCCGATCGGACCTCCGATCGCGGGGACGCCGAGGTGGCTGCCGAAGTCACCGAACACGCTCGTGATCAGCGACGCGCCCCGTCCCGTTGAATCGATGACGGCGACGTACGTGGTGTCACCTCGAGCCGGAGAAGGGCGTGCGCCGACTCCGGCCGGGTCGAAGCCCGGCAGTCCGCATGCCCGATCGCACTGCGTCGAGCACCGCCATCCAGTCGACGGGTGCGGCCGCCTCGATCCGACCGAGCGCGTCGACGACCGCCGGTCCCTGCGTCGGAGGCCCGAGCTCCCACACGACGTGACCGGCGAAGCGTCCCGCCACGAGGGCCATCTCGGTGGTCCGGTGCCGCGCCAGGTCGTCGAGGGTGAGGTAGCCCCCGTGACCGGCGATCGTGGCGATCAGCTCCTCCGCCAGCGCGGCCGGTGTAGAGCACCGACGCTCCCCCGTCCGCCACCGCTTGCAGGCACTCGGCGAGCGCCGCGTTGCGAATCCGGTCTCCGGCGGCGACCGGTGTGCCGTCGGGGACGAAGAGCGGACCGAGCACCGGGTCGGCGACGATCTCGCCTGCGGCCCGAGCTGCGGCCGCGGCGAGTGTCGGGCGTACCTCGAACCCCTCGTCGGCGAGCGAGATCGCCGGCCGCGCCAGCTCGGCCAGGGACCGGGAGCCGAACAACCGCAACGCCTCCGCGAGCAGTCCGACGGCCCCCGGAACGGTCGCGGTCCGGGCGCCGCGTACCGGCACGGTGTCGTAGCCGTCGGCGGCCAGCGCCTCGCTGGTGAGGGCGAGCGGCAGCGCGCCGGCGCCGTCGAGCGCCACCGGTTGCCGGCCTGGTTCGACGACGATCAAGAAGGCGTCGCCGCCGACGCCGGCTGACTGCGGCTCGACCACGTACAGGACCAGGGCAGCAGCAGCGGCGGCGTCGACGGCGTTGCCGCCCGCGCGCAGGACGTCCACCGCGGCAGCGGTGGCTCGTGGGTCCGACGTCGCAGCCGCCGCCGGCACCGCGTCACATCCGCAGGAAGCGCTCGGCGTTGTCGCTCATGATCTTGCGCATCCGCTCCTCGCCGAGGCCCGACCACGCCAGCACGATGTCCGGGGAGTTAGGGAACTCGGCCTGGTTGTGGGGATAATCGGACTGGTACATCAGCACGCCGTCGCCGACGATGTCGCAGATCGACGTGGCCATCGCCTCGCCCTCGTAGAGCTCGATCCCGCAGTAGATCTGGCCGCGCCGGGCGTAGGCGAGCGGCTCCTCGGCGAGGTCGGGCAGGGCGTGGCTGAGATACCGCGCCTGGCCGGTGAGCCGGATCAGCCAGGCCGGCAGCCAGCCGGCGCTGCACTCCGAGAATCCGATGCGCAATCGGCGGTACTGGTCGAACAACCCGCTGAGGATGAGGTAGGCGACGAGCCGTTGGGCGCCCCACGGATGAGCCGCCGAGCGAGCGACGACGACGTTGCCCCACACGTCGCGGTAGCCGGGGAAGTACGGCGGCTCGTAGAAGAACGAGTGGTGCAGGAGCGGCAGATCGTGCTCGTCGAGCGCGCGCCAGATCGGGTGGAGGCTCGGGTCGTCGACCGGCAGGCCCTCCGGGAGCACGACGGTGACCGCCGCCACCCACGGCGCGTCGGCCAGGAGTTTGATGTCGCCGGCCGTTGCGTCTGGATCGGCGCCGGAGACGGGCACCGTCGCCTTCAGACGGGTGGGGTCGGCTGCGCAGTAGGCGTCGAGGTAGCGGTGGTAGGCGGCGTAGATCTCGAGCGCCAGCGCCGTGTCGAGCGCGGACACCGCGTAGGCGAACGTGCCGGGGATGATCAGGTGGACGTCGACGCCTTCCCGATCCATGTCGCGCAGCCGGCCGTCGGCGTTGAGGTCGTTGACTCCCTGGCTCGTATGGCGGGCGTGGCTTGCTGACGCTGCCCTTCAGCGGGCTCGTGCCGCCACGGATCGCCGGGACGTCTTCCGACGAGCGCGCCCATCCGACGCTTGTACGCCATCGGTTCGATGCTCAAGAAGTGGCCGCCCTCCGACGATTCCTGGTAGTAGGGACGCAGCTCGTCCCAGCGGGCGGCGCAACGCCGGACCGGCGAACTGTTCGAGGGTCTCGATGCTCGGACCGACGTGGGTGTCGGTGTCGATGATGCGGTATCCCTGCTTCAACGGTGCCCCCTGCGCTCACTCTAACTTTGCGGTATGTGCCGTGCGCGAGCCGGTCGACGTTCTGGGCGGCGAACGCCTCAATCGGCGTTCTGGGCGGCGAGATGCCGGCTTTGCGAGCTGGGGGCCGCCCAGATCGACGAAGCGCTTGCGGCCGCGGTCAGTGGATCTTGCGGTCGTGGCCCGCCCACACCTGATCGCGCAGCAGGTACTTCTGGATCTTGCCGGTGGACGTCTTGGGCAACGGACCGAAGTGCACGGAGTCGGGTGCCTTGAAGCCGGCGAGCCTGGCCCGGACGTGCTCGATGATCTCCTCGGCGCTGACCGTGACGCCTTCGATCGGGGTGACGAAGGCGGCAGGCCGCTCGCCCCAGCGCTCGTCGGGCATGCTGACGACCGCCACCTCGAGAACGCCAGGATGGGTGGCGATGACCTGCTCGACCTCGATCGTCGAGATGTTCTCTCCGCCGGAGATGATCACGTCCTTGGCGCGGTCCTTCAGCTCCACGTAGCCGTCGGGGTGCATCACACCGAGGTCGCCGGTGAGGAACCAGCCGTGCGGCGAAGCGGCCGCCGTGGCGCCGGGATCGCGGTGGTAGCCGCGCATCACGTTGTTGCCGCGGACCGCAACCTCGCCGATCGTCGCCGCGTCGGCGGTCACGTCGTCGCCCTTGTCGTCGACGACCCGCAGCGGGCGGGACACGACGTTGGACACTCCCTGCCGGGCCTTGAGGCGCGCTTGCGCGGCGGCGTCGAGGGCGTCCCAGTCCGGATTCCAGTCGCAGATCGCGACCGGACCGAACGTCTCCGTCAGCCCGTAGAGGTGCGTCACCTCGATGTTGAAGTCGGCCATGCGGGCGAGCAGCGTCGGTGAGGGCGGGGCGCCGCCGGTCGCAACCCGCACCGGCTTCGCCGTGGGCGCGGCAGCGGGATGACTGGCCATCATCGTCAGCACGGTGGGAGCGGCGTTGAAGTGGGTGACGCCGTCCTCGCGAAGGTGGTGCCAGATCCTCCCGGGATCGATCGCGCGAAGGCACAGGTGCTCGCCTCCCGCGGCGGTGACCGCCCACGGGAAGCACCACCCGTTGCAGTGGAACATCGGCAGGGTCCAGAGGAACACCGACGAGGGTTCCAGGCGAGCGTGGAAGGCCATCGCCAGCGCCTGGAGGAACGCGCCGCGGTGGTGGTACTCGACGCCTTTGGGGTGGCCCGTGGTCCCGCTCGTGTAGTTGACGGCGAGCAGGCCGAGCTCATCCGGCACCGGCTCCACGAGCTCGCCGGCGGCGTCGAGCAGCAGCTCGTAGTCGCCGCCCGTCTCGACGACACGGACGTTCGCCGCAGCGGTCGCGGCGGCGGACCGGCCGAGGTCGCCGAGTGACGCATCGACCAACAGGACCTTGGCCGACGAGTGGGCGAGGATGTAGCCGAGCTCGGTGACGGTCAGGCGCACGTTGAGCGCCACCAGCGCCGCCCCGGCGTACGGCACGCCGAAGTGCGACTCGAGCAGCAGCGCCGAGTTCGGCGCCAGCACCGCCACACGGTCGCCCGGTTCCACCCCGAGGGCGTGCAGCATCCCGGCTTGGCGACGGGACCTCTCCGCGAGCGCGGCGTAGGTCCAGCACTGCCCGCCGTCGACCACCGCCCGCCGCCCGGCGTAGACGACCGCGCTGCGATCGAGGAACGACGTCGGCGTCAGCGGCTCGAAGCTCATCGCGTCCATCAGGCAATCACGCTATTCCGTAGACTCATTCGTCCTGGACCCTGTCAACGACGGATTCGTCGACGCCCACGTCCACTTCTGGGATCACTCGGTGCCGGGCCTCACGTGGAGCTGGCTCGAGCCCGGCTTCGAGCACCCGCGCCTCAGGGGCACCCATCGCTTGGATGCGCCCCGCTACACCACGCCCGAGTTCCTCGCCGAGGCCGCCGGGTCCGGCGTCGTCGCCGTCGTTCACGTCCAGGCGGCGGCGTGGTCGGGTCGGCCCGAGCTCGAGACCCGATGGCTCGACCGGGTGGCCACCGACACCGGATGGCCGCAGGCCCTGGTGGCCGGGGTCCGCCTCGTCCACGAGGACGCAGCGCGCGTCGTGAAGACGCACCGAACCTCGCGACGAGTTCGCGGTGTGCGGGACCTCGCGGTGCCGCCGTCGAGCCTCGGCGACCACGCGCTGGCCGACCGCTTCGCCGAGCTGGCACCGTTGGCCGGATCCGTCGAGCTGATGGTCACCCACGAGCACTTCCCGAAGCTGGCGGCGCTCGCCGCCCGGGCACCATCGGCAAGCCTCGTGCTCGGCCATGCCGGGCTGCCTCTGGAGCGCACCCCCGAGTACCGCACGGCGTGGCAGCGAGCACTGCGCGCGCTCGCGGCGGCGCCCAACGTCGTGTGCAAGATCTCCGCCCTCGCCAGCGGATCCGACCCAGAATGGACGGTCGACTCGCTGCGGCCCTGGGTCCTCGGCTGCGTCGAGGCGTTCGGACCGACCCGATGCATGGTGGCGACCAACTGGCCCATCGACCGGCTCTACGGCACCTACGGCCGGCTCGTCGACGCGTACCGCGAGACCCTCAGCGAGCTGAGCCAGGACGAACGCGCCGCCGTGCTCCACGGCACCGCGGAGCGGATCTACCGGCTCGCCCCGATCAGCCGGTAGCGCGGCTGGTCACGTCCCGAAGACGTCGGCGACGGTCGGGAAGCGCGTGTCCGCGTAGCCGGCCAGCGCGTCACGCAGCGCGGCGACCGTCCATCGCTCTTCGCTGCGGATCCCGTCGAGCATCGTCCACGGCTGCATCTGCCGGACCGTCCGGCCATGGGCGAACCACACCTGCCCGCGCAATGGGCAGGCCTCGGTGGCGAGGTAGGCGACGAGCGGCGACACGTTGGCGGGGTCGCCGTCGTCGAAGCCCCCGGCACCCGGGATCGGCGCCGACTCGTCGAGGTCGGGTCGAGTCATCCTCGTGCGCGCGGCCGGAGCGATCGCATTCGCCCGCACGCCGTAGTTCCCGAGCTCGAGCTGGGCGATGATCGTCATGGCCGCGATGCCCGCCTTGGCCGAGCCGTAGTTGGCCTGGCCGAAGTTGCCGAGCAGCCCGGAGGTCGACGTGGTGTTGATCAGCGCCCGATCGACCGTCACGCCGGACTTGAACTGGTCACGCCAGTGCCTGGCCGCCGCCCTCGTCGGACAGAAGTGGCCACGCAGGTGCACGGTGATCACGGCGTCCCATTCCTCGTCCGACGTGTTCACGAGCGACCGGTCGCGCAGGATCCCGGCGTTGTTGACGAGGACGTGGACGTCGCCGTAGGCGTCGAGCGCGGTGTCGATCAGGCGCTGAGCGCCTTCGGTCGTCGCCACGTCATCACCGTTGGCGACCGCCTCGCCGCCGGATGCCCGGATCTCGGCGACGACGTCCTCGGCGGGTGCGGGATCCGCCGCCCTCGCCGGTCGAGCTGCCACCGCGGTCGTTGACGACGACGAGTGATCCCTCTCGCGCCAGCAGCAAGGCGTGTTGCCGGCCGAGCCCGCGACCCGCGCCGGTAACGATCGCCACACGGCCGGTGAGCTCACCCACGCCGATTCACTTCCCTCGCCCATGCACCGAGGCGATTCCACAGCCGTGCTCGACCGTCTTGGAAGTTGTGGCAGTGGTAGCTCCCCGCGAGCACGAAGAGCGTGACGTCGGTCGATTGCTCGTAGAACGCGACCTCATCGCGCGGCTGCTCGGCGATGTCGAACTCACCGAAGGCGATCATCACCGGCGCGGTGACGCGGGCCGCGGAGGCGGCGGTGTAGCCGACGTGGAGCGCGTCGACGTAGGGCGCGGCCGGCCAAGTCACCGCGTTGGCGTTGTCGGCCGCGATGATGTCCGCCGGCACGTCGGGGCCGTTCAGCCAGCCCTGGTGCGGCGTCTTGTCGACGACGCCGTAACGCGCCTCCCACTGATCGCCCCAGAAGCCCTTGGCCTGCTCGACGGCCGTGGCCCGCCTCGTGGCGTCGTCGCCGCTCGCAACCGCACGAGCCTTCGCTCCGTGCGTGAACCCGAGAACGGCGACCGCGTCGTAACTGCCCCATCGCGCCTGCTGCACCACGACCAGCCCGCCGCCGATCGAGTGACCGACTCCAACGATCCTGGGCGCGCCGACCGGCGGCAGGCTGGCGTTCAACGTGCCATCGGCCAGGCGGGCTCGGATCAGCTGGACCGCTGCGTGCGCGGCGTCGGCAAGCGAGTCATACGTGCACAGGCTGCCGTCCTCGGGTCGGCCGCTCCCGCCGACGCCGAGCGGGTCGGCGGCGATCACCACGAACCCGCGGGCGGTCATGTGCTCGGCAAAGCTGTAGCCGTCGCGGCCGGGAAGGCGGATGTCCCAGTAGTCCCTCCCGTAGGAGCCGCCCGGCCAGCACGCGAGCACCCGAACGTTCTGCGCATCCAATTCGGCGGGCAAGTACACCGTCGCGGCGATCGCGAGCCCCGCGACGCCGTCCGGGCTCGCCGACGGTCGGCAGATCCAACGTGAGCTCCGTCCCCCGAAGCGGGGTCGTTTCATTCCGCGACGGCATCTGCGCTCCCTCCGATTGCGGCCGAACACCTGTCGAGCGCGGTCTCGGCGGCACGCAGACCGAGGACCGCGGCGGCGGCGAGCCCGCCGGCGTACGCCCGTACGAACAACCCGCCGGCGTCGGCTCCGGCGGCGAGCAGTCCCGGGATCGGCCGCCCGCGCAGGTCGAGCGCCCGCGCCCGGTCGTCGACGAGGATCCCGCCGAACGTGAACGTGATCGCAGCTTGCGCCTCGACGACGTAGTACGGCGGCTTGTCGAGCGGGAGCGGATCGAACCGTCGGCCAGGCGCGAGCGGCCGCCCGCCGCGGCCGCGTCGTTGAACTGTTCGATCGCCGCCCGGATCACGTCGCCGGGGTAACCCCACTCCTCCGGGAGGTACGAGAAGTCCTCGAGTGAGTCGGCGAGGGCACAGCGCCCGCCGCGTCGCCGGCACAGGTCGAAGCGGTCGACCGGCGTGATTCCCTCGACGTACTCGCCGAGCATCCACTCGTCGCGGACCCGCTGGTCGGCGACGACCAGCGCCCGCGCCTCGGGCTGCGCGACTGCCGCGATGGCGCTGAGATGGTCGCCGAGGGTCTCGTCGATGAAGCGCTCACCCCGGCGGTTGAACATCAGCGCGTGCTCCGAGTAGTAGAGCGTCTGGTTGGCGAACTGCATCGGGTCGTCCAGCGGTACGTCGGCGAGCACGAGGTGGCCGTAGAATCCGGCGTTGTCCTTCCCGAAGGCGGCGCCCGCCTGCCGCGCGAGCCGGAGGCCTGTGCCCGCGCTCACCGGGTTCGACCGCAGCGGCATCAGCGGCCCATTCGGGTGGATCAACGTCGCTACCAGGTCGCGATCGCCCTGGTAGCCGCCGGTGGCGAGCAGCGTCGACGTCGCGTCGATGCGACGTTGGGTGCCGTCAGCAATCCGCAGGAGCAGGCCCTTCACCGCGCCCTCGTCCACCACGAGTTCCTCGACCGTCGCGCCCCGCACGATCTCGCCCCCAGCGTTGCCGACGACCTTCTCGCAAGCACCGACGTAGGCGGCCGTGTCGATCGTCCGGCCACGGCCGTAGCGGAGGATCGTCACTTCCTCCCCGACGGCGACGCCCAACGAGCGCACCCATTCGACCGCCTCGGGGAACCCGGCGACCAACGCGTGGCGCAGCGCAGGGTCGCCTCCGGGATCGACCTCCGCGAGCACCTCGTGCGACGTCGCGGTCCAGAGATATCCGGCGTAGCGGGCCGACCCGCCGAGCTCGGCGGCGCGCTCCACGAGCAAGACGGCCGCACCGTCGCGAGCCAGCGCGTGCTGCGGCCGTGAGGCCGGCCATGCCGCCGCCGACGACGGCGAGGTCGTGCTGCCGCGAGGCGTCGGTCACCCGCTCAGGATGAAGCATGTCACGGACCGCGTCAACAGTTCCTCATGAGATTTGTACGGAGACAAGGACCGTGATGCGAGGGCGTCGCCGGGTCACCTTGGAGTGACGGTGTCGTCCGCGGCGGCCCAGGGCGGCACGTCGATCCATCTGGAGATCGACGGCGGGCAATATCCCGGCACCTACGATCTGCACCACCGACGTTCCGTGCTACGTCTACGGCGAAGGCACGTGGGGGGTCCGGTCGACGACCCGGCGCAGTCGCCGTCGTACCTCCGCCCTCGAGGCGGGCGGGGTCGCTGACACGCTGACCGTCGCCTGGGAAGCCGGCGGCGGCTACAACGCCTTCGAGCTCGAACTGGCCGTCGAGGAGAGCGATGGTGACGCGACGCGTTCCATCACCGCAACTGGCGAGGACATGTTCGCTCCGGCGACGACGCCACGCGCAGCTCACGGGCCAGCGGCTCGATGCGTACTCGGTGGGGATCGTTGTGATCACGCAATTCTGGTTGTCGTCGTGCCGGCGGTCCCGCTCGTTCTGCATCACAATGCGGGCACCCGAGCGGACGGCGCTGCCGCCACGGCCCGCGCCTTCGCTGCCTCCGCCGCCCGAGCGGGCACCCGACGCTCCGGCTGCGGCGCCGGCGTCGTCGACGGTGGATGAGCTGCTCAGCCGGAAGCGTGAGCGGCGGCCGCAGATCGCCACGCCTGGCGGAACTTGTCGTATACGTCGAGCCCCCAGGCCAGCGCGACGACCGCGGCGATGGCGGTGTTCACGGCGTTCACGTTCTCCGTCAGCCAGTCGAAGCGGGTGACGAAGTCCGGGTTGAGGAGCCGGTCATTCGCAGCCAGCCAGATCACCGGGCCGGCGAAGGCCGTGGCGATGCCCAGGTTGACCCAGGCATGTGTCCAGGTGACGCGCCGTCGCACGCCGATGAGGATCGTGAGCACGACGCCCGCCGCAAGGGCCACGAGCATGAGCGGGATCCAGAACGACCAGAGGTCCGGGTCGAGGATCGGCAGCCGCTCACCGTCGGACGCGGAACCAGCGCTGCTGGTAGACGATGAACGCGATCATGACGGTGCTCGCCACGACGGCACCGATGGTCTCGCCACGACCGACCTGTGGATCGTCGACGAGGGCCGGGAGCTGCTCCGGGTTCCATGCCAGGCCGTCGATGCCGGCGCCCTCGGTGTCCGTTTCGAACACGCCGACGCCGCTCGAGGACGGCGAAGATGACCGTCACCCAGACGGCGAGATGCACGGCCACCGTGATCGCGGCGACCCAGACGGCACCGAGCACGCCGGCGAAGGAGTCGTCGTCGAGCACTGCTCCGACGCCGGCCAGGAGCCGCGATGATCGGCACCACGATCACCAGCAGCAGCACGAGCAGGCGCCGCCAGGCGGGGTACGCAGCCGGCCCGATCAGGGCGAGCGGCCGGCCGGTGTAGCTCGCAGCAAGGCGGATGGGGTCGCCGAGCTCGGAGATCACGGCGTGCTCCGCCTGCTCCGGTGGTTCACCGGACCCGATCCGCTCGTCGACCTGGTCGGTGATCGAGCGCGCAGCTCGCGACCGATCTCGGCCCGCCGCGCGGCCGGCAGCTCGCGGGTCGTGGCGTAGACGTAGCGGTCGGTCAGGCTGGTCATGACGAGCTCGCTTTCTGCAGGGAGGTCGAAGGCGCGGGAGAGCGCGGCCAGATCGTCGAGCAGCGTGGCGCGCACCTCGCGCCCCAGGTCACTCGTGCGGTAGAACTTCCGCGGCTTGCTCGCCTGGTGTCCCACTCGCTGGTGAGGAGCCCTTGGTCCTCCAGGCGGCGCAGCAGCGGGTACAGCGTGTTTCCATCGACGCTGAAGCCAGCCTCGGCGAGCGTCTGCAGCAGCCCGTAGCCGTAGCCGGGCTGCTCCAGGGCGATGAGGCTGGCGACGACGACGGTGCCGCGACGTAGCTCTTGCAAGTGGGTAGGCAGGATGCTCGCGGCGCTCACGAGTCACACTTTACTGTGTGCCACACAGTAATCCGCGTCATGCCACCAAACTCTCGACGGCTGCACGCGGCCCCGACGGCACTCGCGGGTCACGACCATCGCGCCACCGCGGACGCAAACGTCTTGGTCCGCGAGGACGCCCGATAATGACGGAAGGCGCGGACCGAGAGCATCCTCCAAACGACCTGGAATATGAGCTGACAAGGCCTGCCACACCCTGTGGTCATACTGGGTTCCATGAGTGCTGTGCTCGGGCCCGAACGAACGATTCACGCCGTGGTCGGCCACGACGAGTTCGGTGTCTCGTTGCCGATCATCGAGGAGCGGCGCACGGAGTGCAACGCGCGCGAGCGGCTGCAGGACCTCGAGCGCCACATGCGGAGGTGTGAGGCCGAGATGATCGAGGTGCTCCACCATGCCGACCGCAGCCGGCTCGTTCAGCCTCGACGGGCATCGCTCGGTGCGGGGGTGGGCGGGGGCGACCGTGCGCTGGTCCGAGGCCGAACTCCGCGACCGGTGCCGCACCGTGCGGCTGATGCGAGACGTGCCCGAGGTCTCCGACGAGCTGCGGTCCGGGCGGATCGGCATCGCCCAGACGCGTGAGCCTGCCGCGCATCCGAGCGAACCCGCGCTGCGGCGACCGCGTCATCGAAGCCGCGCCGGCACTGATCGAACACGCCGAAAACCTGCCGTTCTTCGAGTTCAGGGTGATCGCACGGCGGTGGGAGTCGCTGAATGACGAGGACGGCGCGCACAAGGGTCATGAGGCTGCGCACGCCGGTCGCCGCGCCAGCACGGCCAGGCTGGATCACACCTTCCACCTCGTTGCGCAGTTCGGTGCGATCCAGGGGGCGGCGATCTCCGAGATCCTCGAACGTTTCGAGCGGGCGGAGTTCGCCGCCGAGTGGGACGAACTCCGCGCTCGGTTCGGCGATGATGCGAAGCCCTCGATGCTCGATCGGACCGCGATGCAGCGGCACGCCGACGCGATGTATGCGATCTTCCTCGCCGCCGCATCGACTTCGCCCGACGCGCAACGACCCGAGCCCGTGGTCAACATCATCGTCGATCGTCAAACCTTCGAAGACCACATCGCGGCGGCCGCGGCGGGGACGCGGCCGCGGCCGCCGGATCCCGGCGATGTCAGTCGCCGCTGTGAGACCGACAGCGGCGTAATCGTCGATCCCTTCACGGTCGTCGCGGCGGCGATCGTGGGGTACGTCCGGCGCGTCGTCATGGATTCCGACGGCGTCGTCATCGATCTGGGACGCAAGCAGCGCTTGTACCGCGGTTCAGCCCGGATCGCCGCGCTGCTCCAGGGTCTGCGATGTACCTGGCCCGGCTGCGGGCGCACCACTCGAATTCACATCGACCACCTCGACGACTGGCAGTACCTCGGTCCGACCAGCCAGCCGAACGCGGGACGTGAGTGCTCGCCCCACAACCTGTTCAAGTCCCGTGGCTACCGCGTTCACCGCGACGCACGCGGCCGCTGGCACACCTTCCGACCCGACGGCACCGAAATCACACCGATCTGACGTACACCTACCTGCAAGGTCCCGGCTTTCAGGCGGCGGCGCCGGCCTTTGCGGACGAGATCGCCTCCAGCACGCGCTCGGGCGTGATCGGCGTCTGGTCGACGAACACGCCGAGCGGCGCAAGGGCGTCGTTGACGGCGTTGAGGATCGCCCCGGCGGCTCGACCCTCATCGTCGTGCACGATCTCCTCGTAGAGCATCATGCCGACGGCCTGGGCCAACCCGCCTCTCAGCTGACCATCGACGATCATCGGATTGATCATCACGCCACAGCCCTCGGCGGCGTAGACCTTCTCGATCCACACGAACCCGGTCTCCCGGTCGATTTCGACGATCACACCGTGTCCACCATTGGACATCTGCATCACGTGCGCGTCGTCCGCACACGTCGTAAAAAAGATGGCGACGCTGCCACCGACCGTCCTCCCGATTTCGAGATTCAGTACCCTCTTTTTAGAGCGTCGTCTGCCGGACGTCGGCGCGCGATCGCAGCCATTCACCGACGACGTTGATCGAGCCGACCGTCACGAAGAGCACCGCGGCCGGCACGAACACGAGAAACGGCTCGGTGCGGAGGTACGACTGACCATCGGCGATCATGTTGCCCCAGCTCGGAGTCGGTGCCCGGATGCCGATCCCGAGGAACGAGAGCGACGCCTCGGCGATGATCAGCGTGGCCGTGATCAGCGGCAGATAAGCGGCGACCGGAGGAATCACGTTCGGCACGAGCTCGCGCAGGACGATCTTCTTCGGCTTCGAGCCGATCGCCCTTGCTGCGAGCACGAACTCACGGTTGACGAAGCGCAGCGTGTTGGCTCGGGTGAGCCGGATGTACGAAGGCAACGACACGAGCGACAATCCCACGATGAGCGTGCTGATGCTCGGTCTCAGCACGGCAGACAGTGCGATCAACAAGATGAGCGCGGGGAACGCGAGGAACGAGTCAGTCAAGATGCCGACGACCGCGTCGAACTTGCGGCGCGAGTAGCCCGCGAGCACGCCGATCGCGCCGCCGACCAACATGCCGATCAGGGCTGACACGACACCCACGGTGAGCGACACACGGGCACCGTGGATCGCGCGCGAGAGCTGGCTGCGGGCGAGCCGGTCCGTGCCGAGGAACTCCGGCCAGTTGGCGAACGGTCGAATGGTTCCCAGGCCGACGTCGACCGACGGATCGGCGAGCGGCAGCAGGTCGGCAAAGATCGTGAGGAACACGACGAAGCCCAGCCAACCAAGCGCGACCCAATGGCCGAAGCGACGGCGTCGGCGCGGTCGTACATCCACCTCGAGGATGACCGGTGGTCGGACGGGGCTGGGTTCCAGCTCGATCGGCTCGTGCGATGGCGGGAACTGCACCGCCGGCGACGGCGCCGTCATGACGCCCTCACCCGAATCCTCGGGTCGAGGAACCCGTACAGCACATCGACGGCGACGTTGATGAGCAGGTAGCTGATCGCGACAACGGCGACCACGCCCTGCACGGTGATCAAGTCCTTGCTGTTGATCGCCGTGATCGCCAAGCGGCCGACGCCGGGGAGGGCGAACACGCTCTCGACGATGATCGTGCCACCGATCAGCCGGCCGAGCGACAAGCTCGCCAGCGTGAGCATCGAGAACGACGACGGTCGCAGGGCGTGCCGAGTGAGGACGTGCCGGCGAGGCAGACCCTTGGCCCGCGCCATCAAGATGTAGTCCTCCTGCAGCGTCTGGATCGTGTCCGCGCGAAGCACGCGCTGAAGGATGACCGCCTCGCCGAGCGCAAGGGTCAGCACGGGCAGGAACGCGTGGCGGAGGTTGCTGGCCGGGTTCTCGGTGAGGCGTACCCACCCCGTGACGGGGAACACCCCCAACCTCACGCTGAAGACGTAGACCAGCAACAATCCCATCAGGAAGACGGGGATCGAGATGAGGCCTGACCCGAACATGCCCACCGCGCGGTCGCCACGGCTGCCGGCGCGACTTGCGCGTGTAGAGCGCGAGCGGGATGGCGAACAGAATCGACAGGGCGGACGCGAGGATCGCGATCTCGAGCGTTACCGGCAGGCGCTCCATGATCGCGTCCGTCACCGGCTGCTTGGTCCGATACGACACGCCGAAGTCGCCGGTGACCGCATCGCCCACCCAGTCGAGGTAGCGAGTGACCGGCGGGTCGTCGAATCCGTACTGCTCGTTCACGGCGGCGACGACCTCAGGCGTGGCGCTCTCACCAGCGAGCTCGGTTGCCGGATCCCCCGGCACGAGATCGAGCATGAACGTCGTGGCAATCGTCACGATGAACAGCACCGGCACAAGACGCCGCAGCCGCCGTGCTATGTATCGACCCACGCAACTCTCCTTCGACGACTGCGCCACCCGCTCGACTGGACGGACTGGGGACGGCCTGCCGTTCCCCTGCCATTCAAGGATAGAGTATACTCTGCTCTAGTTTCCACGGAGAGGACGAGATGGCTGGGGGCCTGCTGCAGATCGACCACCTGCACGTCAGCTTTGACACGCCGCGCGGCCGTCTGTACGCCGTCGACGACGTCTCGTTCTCCGTCGACCACGGTCAGACCGTGGCCATCGTCGGTGAGTCGGGCTCGGGCAAGTCCGTCCTCGCCCGAGCGGTGATGAACCTGCTCGGCCCGACGGCGCACGTCCAGGGCACGATCACGTTCGCCGGCCGCGACGTCAGCCGCCTGTCCAAGGCGGAGCAGACGCACTTCCTCGGCGCCGAGTTCGGCATGGTCTTTCAAGACCCGATGACGTCGCTCAATCCGACCAAGCGGATCGGCGTCCAACTCACCGAAGGCCTGCGCTATCACCGCGACCTGAGCGCGGCGGCCGCCCAGAAGGTCGCCCTCGACCTGCTCGACCAGGTCCACATCTCCGAGGGCGCCCGCCGTCTGCGCCAGTACCCGCACGAGCTCTCCGGCGGCATGCGCCAGCGGGTCGTCATCGCCATGGCGCTCGCCTGCGAGCCTCGGCTGCTCATCGCCGACGAACCGACGACGGCGCTGGACGTAACCGTGCAGAAGCGCATCCTCGACCTCCTCGACGAGTTGCGTCGCGCTCGCGACATGGGATTGATCCTGATCTCCCACGACCTAGGTGTCGTCAAGGGTCGCGCCGACGAGATCCTCGTGATGTACGGCGGCCGCGTGATGGAGCACGCCGCGACCGCCAAGTTGTTCGGACGCCGGCTGCACCCGTACACCGAAGCGTTGCTCGGCTCGATCCCGCGGGTCGACCAGCCCCGTCACGCTCGCTTGCTGGCGATCGCCGGTCGGCCGCCCGACCTCACCGCTCCGCCCGCCGGCTGCCGCTTCGCCCCCCGCTGCTCCCGGGCCGCCGATCGCTGCCACACCGACGACCCGGCACTGCACACCCTGGCCGACGGGCACTCGTATGCCTGCTTCTTCCCCGGCAGCCTCCGGGCCGACACCGACTCGACCGACTCCGGCGCGTCCGACGAGGAGGTTCCCGTCGCGGTGACCTCGGGAGCCCGCTGATGGCCGGCAGCGGTCTCGCTCAGCTTCGCGACCGCGACGACATCGTGTTGCGAGTCAAGCACCTCGTCGTCGAATACCCCGTGAGCGGCGGACGCCGGGTGCACGCCGTGTCCGACGTCTCGTTCGACGTCAGGGCCGGCGAAACGCTCGGGATCGTCGGCGAGTCGGGGTGCGGAAAGTCGACGGCGGCCCGCGCGGTTCTGCAACTGCCGCCTCCCACCGGCGGCTCGGTCGAGTTCCGTGACCGCGAACTGACTCGGCTCAGCGCCCACGAGATGCGTGAGCTGCGCCCGCTGTTGCAGGTCATCTTCCAGGACCCGATCTCCTCGCTCAACCCCCGGCGCAGGATTCGAGCGATCGTTTCCGACCCACTGAGAGTCTGGCGTCAACGCCCGAGACCGACGCCGGCGATCGACGACGCCGAGCTCACCGACCAGCTCCTCGGCGGGGTCGGCATGGATCCGGTGGTCACGGGCGATCGCCGACCTCACGAGCTGTCGGGAGGCCAGTGCCAGCGGGTGAGCATCGCCCGTGCGCTCGCACTCGACCCGGAGCTCGTCGTGTGCGACGAGCCAGTGTCGGCACTCGACGTGTCAGTCCAGGCGCAGATCCTCAACCTGCTGCAGGACATGAAGGCGCGGTACCGTCTGACGCTGCTGTTCATCAGCCACGACCTGTCGGTGATCCGCAACGTCAGCGACCGGGTCCTGGTGATGTACCTCGGCAAGGTGTGCGAGATCGGCGACAGCGATGCCGTGTTCAACACGCCGGCGCACCCCTACACCCGGGCGCTGCTCGCTGCGGTCCCTGACGGATCGACCATCGTCGACGAGGCCGAGGCCGACATCGCCACCGAGTTGCCGTCGCCGATGTCGCCGCCGGCCGGCTGCCGCTTCCATACTCGCTGCCCGCACGCCGAGGAACGATGCCGCGTCGAGGAGCCGGAGGTCAGACGGCTCGGCGATGATCACTTCGTGGCGTGCCACTTCCCGACGATGATGTCGCCGGGCTCGGATCGCTCGCCGGTCACGCTGGTGTCGCGCGCGACGACTCACTGACCTCGGCGGCGCGCGTAGAGGTCGGGCAGCCCACCCGGTAGCGCGTCGATCCGCAGGCGGGTCAGGACCGTGGTGGCGATTCGCCAGCGGCCGTCCTCGACCAGGTACGTATCGTGGTAGTGGCCATAGCCCGTGAACCCTTTGGGCGGGTCACCGACCCGCTCCACGAAGTGATCGAACATCGCCCACGTGCCGCGAGCCGTGCCGTCGCCGGTGAGCTCGATCTCCGGCATGTGGCCGTGGTGCACGGTGCGCGCCGACTCGGCGATCGTGGCGATGCCGGCGATGATCTGCTCGCGACCGTGCAGTGCGTTCGCACCCGTGCCGGCGATGGCATCGCTGGCGAACACCGCCGCCAGCTCGTCCCACTCCCGCCGGTCCATCAACCGGAAGTAGCGCGCCTTCAGCTGCTTGATCTGTTCGATCTCCCAGAGCATTGCGCAACGATCGTCCATCGACGTCCTCCCCGGGGTGAGCCCTGCCGTCGGTGCCGCCGAACCGACCGCGACCTGAACATAGCGCACTCTTTGTCCACAAGTCCGCACGAGTGCGCCGCGACATCGCAGGTCCACGCGCTGCCCTTGCGGTCAGCGGCGGATGAAGAGTATACTACACTTGGTTTTCGGCGGACCTGCCGTCGACGGATCCATTGGGGGAAGAAGGCACCATGAATCGTTTGTCGCGTCGATTCGTTCTCGCGCTTGCCGCGGCCGGACTGGCGATTGCCGGCGTCAGCCACGCGCAGGCCGCCGGTGCTCATCGGCCGGCCACGGCTGCGCCGCAGGCCGGCGGTACGGCGACCTTCCTCAGCTTCGCCGAGGTACCAACCCTCGACGCCGGTCGAGCTCGCAGCAGCACCGGTGGTGGTCAGATCCCGCTGGTGCCGATCTACGACATGCTTGCCGAGGTCGCCCCCGACGGCACCGTTACCGGCCGGCTCGCCGAGTCGGTGGAGTCTGAGGATTCCCTGGTGTGGACGATCACGCTACGCGAAGGCACGGTCTTCAGCGACGGGACACCATTCGACGCCGATGCCGTCGTCGCGCACTGGACGCGCATCGCCGACCCGGAGACTGCGTCGCCGGCGATCGGTGAAGTATCGAAGATCGAGTCGTGGGAGGTCGTGGATCCGCTGACGGTGCGGGTGACCCTGCTCCAGCCCAACGCCCAATGGCCGCGCCACCTGATGCGCGCGCTCGGCATGATCCCCTCGCCGACTGCGGTCGCCGAGCTCGGCGACGAGTTCGCCTCGGCGCCGGTCGGAGCCGGCCCGTTCATGGTGTCCGAGTACGCACGCGACGACCACTTGACGCTCGTCCGCAACCCGAACTACTGGGACGCCCCGAGGCCGTACCTCGACTCGCTCATCTTTCGCCCGGTGACTGACGACCAGCAACGGTTCGACACCCTCGCCGCGGGCGACGCTGAGTTCTCGTTCAACGTGGTGTGGAACACGCAGCTCGTGCAATCGATCGACGACGGCATGGACGTGCGGATCGGGCCGAACAGCGGCGGGCAGGGCCTCGTGTTCAACGTGTCGGAACCGCCGCTGGACGACGTCAGGGTGCGCCAGGCTCTCTACATGGCGACCGATACCGCCGACCTCAACGACAAGGTCGCCGGGGGCAACGCGGCGGTGGTCGACACGATGTTCCCGGAGGGTTCGCCGTTCCACAATCCAGAGCTGACACCTCCGGCGAGCGACCTCGCCGGCGCACAGGCGTTGATCGACGAGTACGTCGCCGAGGTCGGCGGACCCATCGAGGTGACGCTGCTGGGAACCGAGCAGAGCAGGATCGCCAACGAAACGGTGCAGCAGCAATGGAACCGCCTGGAAGGCGTCGAGGCGTCGATCGACCTCGTCGAGACCACGGAGTTCCTGCGCCGGCAACTCGCCGGTGAGTTCAGTGTGGCTGGATCGGCAATCTCCGGCGTCGACCCGGAGCCGTACATGTCGAGCTTCCTGGAGACCGGCAGCCCGCTGAACTTCGGACAGTTCTCCTCGCCCGAGATCGACGCCGCGCTCGAAGCGGGCAGGGTCGCAACGGACCTGGACGCGCGGATCGCGGCATACAACGACTTCCAAGCCGCGTTCTGGGAGCAGGTGCCCTACATCCTGACGTTCCGCCTGCCCTACGCCACCGTCGTCGGACCAAATGTGATCGACTTCCGCATCATCGACGACGGTCTTCCCGACTTCGCCGCGGCGTCGCTCGCGGGGTAGCCGGACGCTCAGCCGACGCCCGATTCGACCGATGGGTGTCTACCTGACATTTCGGTCAGGAATTCACCCATCGGTTGCGAGGCCGGCCCATCCGCTGGCTCGGATGCTCGGCCCGTCCTGGTCGTAGCCGGGAACGTCATGCAGGACGCGTCGATCGAGGCCGAAGATCGGCAGTTCCGCCCACGGGTCGGGACCGTCGTGGACGACGCCCAGCTCGCGCACCTGGGGGTCGTCGAACACCTCATCGGGGTTCAGCACCGGGGCGGCGGGCACGTCGAACGCGGTCAACCGTGCCATCCAGTGCGCCAAGCTGGCTGAACCGATCGCCGCAGCCACGGCCTCGTCGATCTCGGCTCTGGCGCGCTGCCGGCCGGCACGCGTGCGCAGGCCATCGCCGGAGCAGGTCGGGGCGGTCGATCGCATTGCACAGGGCGACGAACTCATCGTCCTGCCCGGCGTTGATCGTCAGGTAGCGGCCATCGTTGGTGGCAAACACGTAGCGCCCCGGTCGTGTGGACGCATCCGCGTAGCCGATCGTCGGTCAGCCGGGCGAAGCTCCACGCCAGTCCGGCGGCAAGGATCGGCACCTCGAGGCGGACCGCATCAGTACGGCCACCGAGCAGCGACGTGACCACGCCGAGGGCCGCGTACATCGCCGCGGCGAAGTCGAACGTCGGCGACGCCGCGTCGTAGCGGGGGACCCCGTCGGCTCCCGCGTTCAGCGCCAACTCTCCGGCGACCGCGCGCAATTGCGTGTCGTAGGAGCGAGTGCTCGCCCGCGGCCCGCTGGAACCGAAGCCGGGCAGCGACACGTACACGACCAGCGGTGAACGCGCGCGCACGGCCGCGAAGCCGAGCCCGATGCGGTCGGCAACCCCGGGCCGGAAGCCCTCGACGAAGACGTCGGTGTCGGCCAGCAGCTCGTCGAGCAGGCGACGGTCGGCGTCGACGTTGACGTCGAGGGCGACGCTGTGTTTGCCGCGGTTGCAGGCGCGAAAGATCGCCGGTTCGGTGTGCCGTTCCGGGTCTCCCGCCGGAGGGCGCTCGACCTTGAGCACCGTCGCACCCAGCTCGGCCAGCATCTGCGTCGCGAACGGTCCCGTGGCCCGGGTCGAGAGGTCGAGCACCCGCAGCCCGTCGAGCGCACCCATCGTGACGGTTCCTGTTCAGTCGATGCGCAAATGGAGGCGCTTGACCCCCCGCGTGTATCCATTGCGCCGCACGGCTGGCTTCGATTCGTCGAGTCGGTACTTCGGTACGCGCCGATGGATCTCCTCCATGGCGATGCGCAACTCGGCGCGAGCAAGGTGAGATCCGACGCAGCGGTGGACGCCACCGCCGAAGCCGAAGTGGCGAATCGACTCGCGCTCGAAGTTCACGGTGTCGGCGTCGGGCGTGTGGTCCTCGTCCCGGCCCGCCGAGCCGAACAGCATCCACACCACGTCGCCGGCACGGATCGCCGTCTCACCGATCAGAACGTCTCTCGTGGCCTTGCGGCACTCGCTCACCAGCGACTCGTAGCGAATCAGCTCCTCGACGGCGTTGGGGATCAGCTCCGGCCTGGCCACGAGGACATCACGCTGGTCGGGGTGCTGTGACAGGTAGTGCATGGCCAACGCCAACTGCGACTCCACGGTGTCGAGTCCGGCACCCCACAGCAGGCAGGCGGCGCGGATGAACTCGGACTCGTCGAGCGGGCGCTCGCCTCCGACCTGGGCGGCGATGAGCGACCCGATCAGGTCGTCACCGGGCGATGTCCGTCCATGCCGCTCGCGGTAGATCGTGCGGAAGTACTCCATGAGGTCGACCTTGACGGTGCGATAGGCGAGCGCCAGCTCTTCGGGTGAGTTGGCGTGGAGGATGAGTCGCTTCCACTCGGTGAACATCGGCAGGTCGGCCGGCGGAAGACCCATCAGGTCGAGGAAGATGCCCGCGGGGTACGGCGCGGCGAAGTCTTCGACGAAGTTCCACTCCGACTGGCCGGCCAGCGGCTCGAGGAGCTGCACGGCCGCGGCCCGCATGCCGTCCTCCATGCTCTCGACGACGCGAGGGGCGAACCACGGGTTCATCAACGTGCGATACCGCGTGTGCTCCGGCGGGTCAACTTGAGTGGGGATGTCTTGGCCGAGTGGCGTGAACGACATCGGGTCGACCGTGATCTGGGTCGACGAGAAGATGTCGTGGTGTTGGAGGACGAACCGGATGTCCTCGTACTTCGACAGGATCCAGAACCCGCCGCTCTGCTCGCTGTGCGCGATCGGGCATTCCGATCGCAGACGAGCGAAGAAGGGATGTGGGTCCTCTTGCAGCTCGGGCGAGTACGGGTGCAGCGAGCGCGCCCACTCGCTGACCTCGGATGCGGTGTCGAGACTCGCCATGCTTCCCCCTGCCGGAGCCAAACTCCGCAGTAGAGTATCCTGAATAGTGCCGTGCTGTCAACGCACGACGGGCTTGGCCGAGTACTCAACGCGTTCCCGAGACGGTGGCCTCGAGCCGTGCGAGCTCGTCGGCCGACAAACGGCACTCGACGACGTCGAGCAGCGCGTCGAGCTGAGCGACGGAGTCGGCTCCTACGATCGCGGCGTTCACGGCGTCACGCGCGAGCACCCACGCAAGCGCGAGTTGAGCCGGCGACCGACCGATGTCACGCCCGAGCTCGGCGAGCGCGTCGACGAGCGCGAAGGCTTCCGGCGTCCAGTACCTGGCGACGTAGGCGGGTCGCATCGAAAGGCGAGTGCCCTCTGGCGGGCCGTCACCGGGCGCGTAGCCCCCACCCAGCACGCCTCCGGCCATCACGCTGAAGGCGAGCACACCGACCGGTCCGGCGGCGCAGGCCGGCAGCAACTCCTGCTCGCAGTCGCGGGCGAGCATGCTGTACGGGACCTGCATGCTGACGAACGAAGGCAGCTGCAACAGGGCGCTGACGCCCAGAGCCCGATGGAGTTGCCAGCCGGCGAGTCGAGACGCTCCGACGTAGCGCACCTTGCCGGCACGGACCAGATCGGCGAGCGCTTCGAGCGTTTCTTCGATCGGCGTCGCCGGATCCCACTGATGGATCTGGTAGAGGTCGATGCGATCGGTTCCCAGCCGGCGAAGACTGCGCTCGACTGCGCCGATCACGTGGGCGCGTGACAGCCCGCGGTCGTTGGGTCCGATCCCCCGTGCGAACGCCCCGGCGTCGAATGTGTAGTCGGCACCGTGCTCGATCGGTGTGCCACCAACCCGGAGACCAACCTTGCTCGACAGCACGACCTGGTCCCGCCGACCTCGGATCGCACGGCCGAGCCATTCCTCGGCCACTCCCGAGTCGTACGCGTCGGCCGTGTCGAAGGCGGAAACGCCGTGGTCGAGGGCCGTCGCCACGATGTCGGAGAAGGCCGCCTCGTCCATCAATTCCGGCACCCCGGCCGTGCCGAGAATGAACTCCGAGATCCGCATCCCGGTCGGTCCCAGTCGCGGATAGCGCATGCCGTTCATCGGTCACACCGTAGCCGACATAGAGGATACTGTTTTCCCGTGCGTCTTCGCATCGACACCGAGCCGGAGTACGGAACCTGCTACGACGAGCTGTGCGCATTCGCACTGCTCGCCGAACAGCTCGGGTTCGACGGCTTCTTCTGTGCCGATCACTACGGCTACGCAACGCCGGCGCATCGCCCACCGGGTCCCCTCGATGCCTGGACGACGCTGGCCGGACTCGCTCGCGACACGCACCACCTTCGCATCGGGACGCTGGTCAGCCCCGTCACGTTCAGACTTCCCGGTCCCCTGGCTTTGATCGTCGCCCAGGTCGATCACATGAGCGGCGGACGCGTCGAGCTCGGTTTGGGCGCCGGTCATACCGAAGGCGAGCACGCCGCCCACGGGATTCCATTTCCGCCCGTCGCCGATCGGTTCGACCGATTGCAGGAGCAGCTGGAGATCCTGACCGGTCTCTGGCGGACGCAGGAAGGTGAACAGTTCAGCCACTCTGGCACGTACTACACGCTGGAGGGCAATCCGGCACGGCCGAAGCCGCTCCAGGATCCCCACCCGCCGATCATCCTCGGCGGTCGCGGGACCAAGCGCACGCCGACTCTCGCCGCGGCATACGCCGACGAGCTCAACGTGAGCTATCTGTCACCGGCCGACACCGCGATCGCCTTCGAACGGGCTCGCGAGGCGTGCCGAGCGATCGGGCGCGACCCGGCGACGCTCCGCCTCACGAGCACGCAACTGCTCGCCTGCGGCACGAGCGACGAGGACGTCGAGCGCCGCCTTCGGCACGTGCGAGTTCCGGTCACCGCCGCGCTCCCCCACGCAGCCGTCGGGCCGCCGGCGACGGTGACCGAGCGGCTGACGCGGCTCGGCGAGATCGGCGCCGATGCGGTGTACCTCCACTGCTGGGACCCTTCCGACGGCGACCTGTTGCGGCTCGTCGCCGAGGAGGTCGCGCCGGCACTGGGCTCATGAGCGAGCGAGGCGAACACCGTCATGACGGTCGGCAACCGCTTCGTTGATCGCGCGCCACACCGTCTCGGGCGTCGTCGGCATCGGAACGTGACGCACCCCGAGATGGGCGAGGGCGTCGACCACCGCGTTCTGGACCGCCGGCGTCGAGCCGATCGTTCCTGACTCGCCGATGCCCTTGGCACCCAGCTCGTTGTACGGCGAGGGCGTCTCGACGTGCCGCGTCTCGAAGGCGGGCAGCTCGGCCGCGGAGATGATCGGGTAGTCGGCGAACGTGGTGGTGAGCGGGTTGCCGTCGACGTCGTAGCTGAACTGCTCGAGCAGCGCCTGGGCCACGCCCTGGGCGAGGCCTCCGTGAACCTGGCCCTCGGCGATCAGCGGGTTGAGGATGCGGCCGGCGTCATCGACGGCCACGAAACGCAGCAGCTCGACGAGCCCGGTCTCGGTGTCGACCTCGACCACGGCGAGGTGGGCGCCACTGGGGTAGGAGCCCGTCTGGGGAAGTTCGAATGTTCCGTCGGCGACGAGGCGCTCGCCTCGCGACGCCGCGAGTGCGGCGATGTCGGCCCACGAGCGATCGAGGCTCGGCGTGCCGGCGACGTGGAAACGTCCTGAGGTCGCGTCGAGGATCACGTCGGCGGGATCGGCTTCCAGCGACTCCGCGGCAAGCAGCCGCCCCTGTTCGACCACCTCGCCGGCGGCCCGCCACACGGTCGTGCCGCCGATCTGCGCCGATCGCGATCCCCCCGTGACCCCGCCCGACACCAGTTCGTCGGTATCGCCCTGACGCACCTCGATGTCGTCCATCGCGATCCCGGTGCGCTCGGCGACCAGCATGCCCACGCCGTTTCATGACCCTGGCCGGTGGAGAACGTACCCGTGTACACGACCGCCGTGCCGTCGTCGCGCGACCGTCGACCCGCCCGAACTCGCGTCCGCCGGTGAGCGCGGTGACCTCCACGTACAGGGCGATCCCGATGCCGAGCTGCCTGGGACCGCCGCCGCCGCGCCGCTCCTGCTGCTCCTTGCGCAGGCGCTCATAGTCAGCGGTGGCGAGGAGCAGGTCGAGCGCCTTCTCGTAGTCGCCCGAGTCGTACACCGTTCCCCCCGAGTTGGTGAAGGGAAACGCCGTCGGGAGGCACGAGGTTGCGCCGCCTGACCTCGGCCGGGTCGATACCGATCTCCGCCGCGAACAGATCGATGGCCCGCTCGATCGCCGCCGTCGCCTCTGGCCGCCCTGCACCCCGGTACGCCACGAGCGACGCCGTGTTCGTGACCACGCTCCTCGTCCGGCACGCGGTGCGGGCGATCCGGTAGGTGCCGGGATGCATCATCCGGGTGAGCGACGGCAAGAGCAGGCCGGCACGCGGATAGGCACCGCAGTCCTGCGTCACCGTGAGGTCGTAGGCCACGACGGTGCCGTCACGCCGGCCGCCGATCACGATGTCCTGGATCTGGGCGCGACCGTGACCCATCGCCAGCATCGACTCACTGCGCGTCTCGGTGTAGCGCACCGGCCGGGCGACGTGACGGGACAACCACGGCAGCAACAGGGTCTCGACGGTCGGGAACGTCTTGGCGCCGAAGCCGCCGCCGACGTCCGGCGACACCACCCGCACGCGATCGGGTTCGAGCCCGTAGATCGCGGCGAGCACCAGCTTCAGCGGGAACGGCCCTTGCGTCCCTGCCCACATCTCGAGACGGCCGGCGTCGGTCCACCGGCACGCGACCGACTGGACCTCCATCGGGGCCGGGACGACCCGATGATTGACGAAGCGGTGACGGACGACCACGTCGCAACCGGACAGGTCGACCGGCTCGTCGTTGATCTCGGCGAACGTGTTCGTACCCATCGACGGGTGCAGGATCACGCTGTCGGCGATCGCCTCGTCGAACGTCGACGACGGTGGGCAATGGGTCGTAGTCGACGACGACGAGGTCGGCCGCGTCGACGCCGATCGCGGGCGTCTCGCTGATCACGACAGCCACGACCTCGCCGACGAAGCGCACGACATCGGCCGCGATGAACGGCCGGCGTCCCGGATCGGGGATCCCCGGGAAGTCGGGTGGTGCCGCCGCGCCGAGGTCGAGGTCGGCTGCCGTCACGACGGCGAGCACGCCGGGCACGTCCAACGCCGCCCTACGCGTCCACGTCGACCAACCGAGCATGCGCCATCGACGAGCGCACGAACGTCGCCCACACCGCGCCTTCGAACGAGAGGTCGCTCACGTACGTGCCGCCGACGGTGACGAAGCGGCCGTCCTCGCGGCGCTCGACCCGGGTGCCGAGGATGCTCACAGAAGAACCATCATGTCGTGCACGCCTGCCATCGACCGATCACAGGACACTGAATGGCAACGAATGTCCTGGTTTCCCGCCGCATTCTTGCAACGGTACCCTATATAGGGTACTGTTTACCACCATTGACTATGTCTCGAGGGGGTAGACCGGACATGAAGGTTCGTCATCGGAAGCTGTGGCTCGCACTCGCGCCAATCCTGTTGACCACGGTGATCGCACCGGCGGCTGCGTCCGCAACCGCGCCCGAGGAGCCGCAAGCCGGTGGCGCCCTGACGTGGCTCGGGCTCACCGAGGTCACCTCCCTCGACCCGGCGAAAGCGAGAGCGTCGACGGCCGTCGACGGCAACCCGTTGGCCGCGCTGTACGACCAGCTCATCCGCGTCGAGGACGACGGCACGATCACCCCCCGCCTGGCCCTGTCGGTCGAGTCCGACGATGCGACGGTCTGGACGATCACGTTGCGCGAGGGTCTCGGGTTCAGCGACGGCACGCCGTTCGACGCGGCGGCCGTCACGGCTCACTGGGATCGGATGCTCGATCCGGCCACCGCATCGCCTTCGGTCGGGGACGTCAGCAACATGGCGTCATATCGAGCCGTCGACCCGCTCACGGTCGAGGTGACGCTCGTCGCGCCGAACGGTCAGTTTCCGCGCCTCCTCACCCGCGCCATCGGGATGATCCCCTCGCCGACGGCAGTCGAGGCGGCGGGCGACGGCTTCGGAGAGAGCCCGGTGGGCGCGGGACCGTTCGTCTTCGGGGAGTGGACGAGGGACGACCACTTGACGATGGAGCGCAATCCCGGCTACTGGGACGCCCCGAAGCCATACCTCGATGAAGTCACGTTCCGCCCGATCCCCGATCCGCAACAGCGCGCCGACACGCTCGCGAGCGGCGACGCCGACGTCACGTTCTACGTGGGCAGATCGTCGCAGGTCGCGGCACTGGAAGAAGCGGGCTTCACGCTGATGGTGCCGGAGCTCAACGGCGGCATCGGGATGGCGTTCAACACGACGCACCCGCCGTTCGATGATCGCCGCATGCGCCTGGCGTTCGCCTTCGCGACCGATCTCGACGACTACCTGTCGAAGGCGACTGCCGGCGGCACCGCGGTCGACACGCTGTTCCTGCCCAGCTCGCCGTTCTACGACGACGCGCTCGTCCAGCCGACCAACGATCTGGCCCAGGGTCAGGCGCTGGTCGACGAGTACATCGCCGAGTTCGGGGGGCCCGTCCAGGTCAGCTTGCCGATGGCGGAGACGCAGCGGCTGGTCGGCGAGGTGCTCCTTCAGCAGTGGTCACGTCTCGAGGGGGTCGAGATCAACCTCGAGGTGATCCAGGGGAGCGAGGCGCTGCGGCGTCAGCTGGCCGGGGAGTTCGACATCGCCCAATCGGCGGCGTACGGCATCGATCCCGAGCCGATCTTCTACGACCGCTTCCACAGCGGGACCGCCCAGAACTTCGGGGGATTCGCCAACGACGCGTTGGACGCCGCGCTCGAAGCCGGGCGCTCGGGAACGGACGAAGCGGCGCGCCGAGAGGCGTACCTCGAGTTCCAGGAGATCCTGTGGGCGGAGATGCCGTACGTCTTCCTCGACCGCCTCTACTGGCCCACCATCGTGGGCGACGGGGTGGCTGGGATGACCATCGTCGATGACGGGGTCGCCGATCTCGCGGCCGTGTGGATGGAGTCCTGAGCGACGACACCGCGGGCGGCCGCGACCGAGCCGGTCGCTACATGGCGGTTCTGGGCGGCGTGCGACCCGGAATCCGGGCCGTGGGCCGCCCAGAATGCTGAATGAGGCGCAGACCGCCCAGAACGCGACCCGCCGATTGGGACACGGCGCGACGCCCGCCCACCGACGTCTTCCAGACGCCGGAGTCCTCGCGGACCGAGCCGCTCAGATCACCGCCTGCGCGGCGAGCTCGTCGATCTCGCCTTCCGTGAGCCCGAGCAGGTCGCGGTACACGGCGGCGTTCGACGCACCGAGCCCCTCGCCGGCCCAGCGGATGGTGCCGGGGTCGTCACCCAGCCGTGGCCCGGCTCGCTGCATCAGGAGCGGCTCGCCGCGATGGTCGGGCACGGTGATCAGGTTGCGTTCGCGCACGTGGGCATCTGCGCAGATGTCCGCGACGCTGTTGATCGGCCCGCATGCAAGACCCATCGTCTCGCAGACCGAGACGATGGTCGCCATGTCGTTGGCCGAGCACCAGCTCCGCACCGCCTCGTCGAGTGCCTTGTAGTTGCGCTCGCGATCGGCAACCGTCGCGAAGCGAGGGTCGTCGACCAGGTCCGGCCGCCCGATCGCCACGAAGATGCGGCGTTGGCGGTCGTCGTCGCGTGACGTGGGCAGCAGCGACACCCACCGTCCATCGGCCGTCTCGTAGGAGTAGCCCCAGATTCCTTGCGGCAACTGGTCGTCGGGACGCGGGCTGCTGCCGTCACGGTGGCGGACGATGCCCTCGCGATCGAAGATCGACAGCCATGGCGTCGAGAAGCGCAGCAACGGCTCGTAGAGCGCGACATCGACGAGCTCCCCCGTTCCGGTGCCGCCTGGCGCGTCGCGCCGGCGCAACGCCTCGAGCGCGCCGATAGTGCCGAACGCGCCGGCCATGTAGTCGCACAGCGGGTACCCGGGCGTCGTCGGAGGGCGATCGGGTGCCCCCGTGACGTACGTGAGCCCGGCGAACGCAGCGCCGACGAAGTCGAGCCCGGCCCGCTCCCGGTAGGGACCGGTCTGACCGAACCCGGACACGCGAACCAGGACGAGCCGCGGGTTCACGTCGTGCAGGTCGTCCCAGCCGAGCCCCCAGCGCTCCATGACCCCGGGCCGGAAGTTCTCGACGAGCACGTCCGCCCACGTCACGAGCCGGAGCAACAGCTCGCGTCCGCGCCGGGTTCGAGAGCTGCAGCGTGATCGATCGCTTGTTCCGCGCCTCCACCTGCCACTGGTAGGACAGTTCGTCGTCCGATGGAATCGGGTACACGTGGCGGGCCGGGTCGCCAACGCCGGGCTGCTCGACCTTGATGACGTCCGCGCCCAGGTCGCCCAGCAGGGTCGCCACCATCGGCCCAGCCAGCAAGCGCCCGAGGTCGAGGACGTGCAGGCGGGTCCCGACGTCGATCGGTGGGCGGCCGCCCGGCTCGGCCGACGTCATGCGCTGGTGCTCATTGGGTCACGCGGGGCCACGGCTGTGGACCTGCTCGGAGATGTAGTTGGAGTCGACCTCGGCCGCCGTCACCCCCTGCGACGCCAGGCGGGCGATGTCCGCGGGGTGTAGCCGAGCTCGCCGAGTATCGCGGCGGTGTGCTGGCCGAGCTCAGGCGCCGCGTTCGCCACCGCGTACGGCTGCCCCGAGACGATCGCCGGCTGACCGAGATACGTGAACGGTCCGCGCCGTTCGTCGACCTGGGTGTGGAACATCTGCCGCGATTCCATCTGCGGATCGTTGCGGACCTCGTCGATGCTGTTGTGGCTGGGGCCCAACGGAAGGCGGTGCTCGCTGCGCCAGTTGCATCCATTCGTCACGGTCGCGGGTCCAGAAGATCGTCTGGATCTCCCGGCGCAGGTCGATCCCGTTCTCTCGCGGCTCGAGATCGGGCCGGCCGACCAGTTCGCACCACGTCCGCCAGAACTTGTGCTCCTCGGGACAGAACAGCACGAACTTGCCGTCCCGCGTCTCGTACCACTGGTAGCGGGCCACATCGTGCACATCGCGGTCGAACGCGGCGGCCTGGTCGGGTCGATTCAGCAGCGCACTCGCCGCCGTCCACGCCGACGCCAACACGGCGTCAGCCGACGAAACATCGAGATAGCACCCTTCGCCTGTGCGTTGACGGCGGAAGAGGGCAGCGGCGATGTGCATCGCCGCGTAGACGGCGCCGGCCGACGTTCCATCCGACCCGGCCATCAGCGTGAGCACTCGTCGTGGCGCGTAACGCAACGCCGTGAGCCCGTCGTCGCCGATCTCCATCGGTGTGGCCCCGGCCATCGCGTCCATCATCTGTCCGTGCGTCGGCAGCGAGGCGTACGGACCGGTGGCGCCGTAGCCGGTGTTCTGGCAGTAGATCAGATCCGGCTTTCGTTCCCGCAGCTGCTCGTAACTGATGCCGAGGCGGACGTTGCGATCGGCCACCGCGTTGGTGAGGAAGACGTCGGCGGTCTCGAGCAGCTCGTACAGGATCGAGCGCCCCTCGTCCGAGCGCAGGTCGAGGGCGATGCTCCGCTTTCCCTTGTTCGCCTGGGCATGCAGATGCCACGTGTCCTCGATCCGGAGGTAGTCACCGAGGAACGGGCTCTCCACCTTGATGACGTCAGCGCCGAGGTCGACGAGCATCATGCCGGTGGACGCGCCGTTCAGGAGCATCGATGACTCCAGCACCCGGCACCCCGCGAGCAGCTTGCTCAAAGGTTCACCCCTCCTCTCTGAAAACCTAATACAGTATACTCTGTTTCTCACATCACCACGAGGAGTCGCCCCCATGTCGATCGCGCCGCGACCAGAGACTCTGCACTAGCACAGGAATCACGATGTCAACCGTGCTCGTCACCGGGGCGACCGGACTCATCGGCTCGAACGTCTGCGTCGCCGCTCTCGACGACGGATTCGAAGTGAGGGCGCTCGTGCGCCATGGTTCGCGAGCCGATGAGCTGGCGGCACTCGGCATCGAGATCGTCAGGGGCGACATCGTCGACGGTGGCGCCGTGATCGCCGCCGCTGAAGGCTGCACCTTCTGCGTCCACTGCGCCGCGCTCGTGGTCGGCGGACCACCGCATCCCTTCGCGGACTACGAGGCGATCAACGTCAACGGCACGGCCAACGTCCTCGACGCCGCGGAGGAACTTGCGCTCTCGCGGGTCGTGTGTCTCGGCACGGCAGCTGCGTTCGACCGGGCCACGACGTTGACGGAGGCTGTCCGTCCGCTCGCCGACCGTGGTGCCTCCGATCCCTACGCCGCGACGAAGCTCTTGGCCTATGAGGAGACCATGCGCCGGGTCGCCCACGGTCTCGACGTCGTGACCGTGCTGCCAGGCGGATTCGGGCCGGCACCGACCCTGGCGCGGGCGATCCAGCCGCCTGGTCTCAACGCCCAGCTGATCAACGCGTTGCGGCGCGAGCCAGAGCCGATGCCCGCCTACCCCACGTCACCGATTCTCGCCGCGGACACCGCTCGGAGCTGCATCAAGGCGTTGCAGCGAGGTGTGAGCGGCGAGACGTACCTGCTGAGCGGACGGATCGAGGACCTGACGACGTCGGTCGGCGCGCTGAACCTGGCGCTGGAGATCGCTGGCCGCCGCTACCGCATCAGGCCGCTCACCAGCGAGGAGATGGCGACCGCCGACGCGCTCGCTCGGTGGGGACCCTCGCAGATCCGTGCCGCGACCGAGTTCGCCGATCCGCCGTACTCGAACGAGCTCACGATCCAGCGCATCGGCCACGACCCGCGTCCGTTGCGCCGAGCGATGGAGGAGACCGTGGCCTGGCTGTTCGACCACGACTTCGTTTGAGCTGGCGAGGCGGATCCTCAGGGACGGACGACGGCGAAGCCGGTGGCGTCGCGATCCCACGTCGACGGCTGGACGCCCCGCTCGCGGAGCGCCTGCTTGTTCACCTTGAACTGGGCGTTGTGCGGGATCTCGTCGACGAGCTCGATGTAGCGCGGCACGAAGTAGTACGGGGCGTGGTCGTTGACGAACCGGGCCAGCGCATCGCACGTCACCGCCTGGTCAGGGCGCATCGCAACGGCGACCGCGAGCTCGGATTCCGATTCGATCTCGGCCGTGATGCCGTAGGCGGCCACCTCGAACACCGCCGGGTGGCGCCGCAGCACCGCTTCGACCTCGGTCATCGAGATGTTGCGACCCTTGTGGCGGATGTAGTCCTTCTTGCGATCGGCGAAGAAGTACTGGCCGTCGGCCTCGCGCCGAGCAAGGTCGCCGGTGTGATGCCACAGGTTGCGCCACGTGGAGATCGTGGTGTCCGGCATGTTGAGGTAGCCCTCGTACAGGAGATACGGCTCGCGTCGGACGAACGACGACCTCGCCGACCTCGCCGACGCCGACCTCCCGGTCGTAGTCGTCCACGAGACGGACGTCGAGCCACGGCACCGGTCGACCGGCGGCGTTGTTTCTCCACGGCGTGCCGTCGTCATCGGCGAACAAGATGCGGGTCGGGCATTCACTCTGGCCGTACATCTGGAAGACCTTGTCGATGCCGAACCGCTCCTTGAACCGCGGCACGTCTGCCCACGGCATCGGATTCGGCACCACGACCCGCAGCGGGTTGTCGCGGTCGTCGGCACGTTCGGGGGCCTCGAGCAGGTACATGTGCATCGCCCCGAGCGTGGCCACGTTCGTGGCGCCGTAGTGGCGGACCCGGTCCCAGAACGACGAGACCGAGAATCGGGTATCGATCGCCGCCGGCAGACCCGCCGCCAGCGCCGGCCACACGGCCGTGGTCCAGGCGCCGCCCAGATACATCGGCAAGCAGGTGTAGAAGACGTCGTCGGCGGCGAGGTCGGCGATCGGCAAGCCAGAGGTCGGCGGATCGGAGCAGCGATGCATGGGTGTGCACGATCCCCTTCGGCTTGCCCGTCGTGCCGGACGACCACCACGCCATCAGGCGATCGCTGAACCGCTCATCGAGCGGAGGCGGCGCCGTCGAGGCGGCCAGCAACGACTGGAAGGCATGCGTGGTCAGCTTGACGTCGCCGCTTGTCGAGCCCGGTCATCTCGCCGTTGACGACGAGGTGCTCGAGCGCGGGTGGGCGCTCGATCCCGAGTGCGGCCGGCGCCAGCGACGAATCGCTCACCAGCACGCGCGCCGTCGACGCCTCGAGATTCTCACGAAGGAACTCGCCGCGATAGTCGGTGCTCATCGGCGTGAACATGGCGCCGAGGCGGCTGGCCGCGATTCCGGTGAGGACGAGCTCGATCGACGGCTCCATGTGGATCGCAACCAGATCGCCCTTCTTGACGCCGAGCCCGGAAAGCCCGTTGGCGATCGCGTTGACGTGGTCCCAGGCTTCGGCGAACGTGACCCGCCGGTCGCCCGAGAGCAGCCACGGGTCGTCACCGACAAGCTCGGCGTGGCTGCGCCAGACGCGGCCGACCACACGCTCTTCGAAGTCCGTCAGGTCGTGGACACGCACAAGAGAAGAGTACACCCAATAGGCGGCGTTTGCGTCAACCGAGGTGTCTCCGGTTGTGAGATTGTGGTTTCCTCACTCGCCCGCAAAATACGGTATCCTCTTTACTGATTCGTCGCTTGAGCAAAGGGGGAAAGATCGTGAAGCTGCGCGAGATCGTCACCATGGTCTCCCGCCTCGACCCGAACGCCCCGGCCGTCTGGTTCCGCGAGCGCTGGTGGAGCTGGCGTGACGTCGTGGCCATCGGCGACGAGGTCCTCCAACGCGCCGATTCCTCCGGCGTCACCGGCGATCAAACCATCGGCCTCGTACTCCGCAACCATCCGGCCACCCTCGCCGTGGCGCTGGCCGCGATGCGCGCCGGGCGATCGATCCTGACGTTCAGCCCGCTGCTCCCTGACGCCGCCCTCGCCGCCGACGTCGCGGACAACCGCCCCGCGGTGCTGGTCGCGATCTCCCCTGATTGGGAACGAGCGGGCTTGGTCGAGGCGGTGGCCGAGTCCGGTTGCCTCGGAGTCCAACTCGATCCGGGCGACGGTCATGTCTCCGGCGTGGCTGAGACTGCCTATCTCCCCACGGCAACCCACGCGACCACGCATCGATCGACCGCCGCCATGATGTTGACCAGTGGCACGACCGGACCATCGAAGCGGCTGGCCGTCACCGTCAGGAGCCTCGAGGAGGCCATCGACGCGGCGACGCTGCATCATGAGGGCAAGCCGGCCGACGCGCCACCGTCGCTCCGCGAGAGCACGTCGATCATCGATCTCCCGATGTTCAACATCAGCGCCTACCTCGACCTGGCGACGATCGTCGCTGCCGGTCGCCGGATCTGCCTCCTCGAACGCTTCGAACCAGACGCCTGGGTCGATGCCGTCGAGCGCCATCGGGTCGCGGTTGCCCTGCTGGTGCCGGCGGCCATGAAGATGGTCTACGAACGTGACTACGAGGCGGAACGACTGCGCAGCCTCAAGGTCGTGCGCTCCGGGTCGGCGCCCGTCGATCCGGTACTCGCGGAGGCGTTCGAAGCCCGGTATGGCATCCCGGTGATCGTCGCGTACGGCGCCACCGAGTTCGCGGGCGCGCTCACCAGCCTGACCATGAAGGACCGGCGCAAGTGGGGCAGCGCCAAGCGCGGCAGCGTCGGTCGAGCGCATCCCGGTGTCGAACTGCGCATCGTCGACCCGAACGACGGTCGCGACCTCGGCGCCGGTGAGGTCGGGCTGCTCGAGGCACGAGCGCGACAGATCGCCACTCGGCAGTGGGTGCGGACCAACGACCTCGCTCGGCTCGACGACGACGGCTTCCTGTACATCGAGGGTCGCGCCGACGACGTCATCATCCGCGGCGGGTTCAAGATCAGCCCGACGGACGTCGTCGCCGTGCTCTGCGAGCACCCGGATGTGATCGACGCTGCCGTGATCGGTCTGCCCGATGATCGCCTCGGGCAGGTACCGGCCGCCGCGGTCGTGCTGGCGCCCAACGCCCGCGCCGACGGCGACGCGTTGACGGCCGAGCTGGAGAACCTCGTCCGCACCCGGCTCGCCCCGTACGCGGTGCCCGTCGTCCTTCGCGTCGGTGGAGGCGCTTCCCCGCACGCCGACCCTGAAGGTCGCGAAGGCCGAGCTGGCGCAACTCTTGGGCCCACGATGAACGTCGCCGCCGGTCCGCTCGACCGGTGACCCCGAAATCGTGCGCAAGCACGTCCGGGCGTGGCTCGACGGGCACACTCCGCGCGGTTGGCACGTCGAGCTGGCAACCGCCACCCCCGCCGAGTTCCGAGCGTTCAACCTGCGGATGACCGCGCTGCTGCGTCAGGCCGGTCTGTTGGCCACCCACTGGCCCGTCCGCTTCGGTGGCGGCGGCTTCAGCTTTCGCGAGCAGCTCGTCATCCAGGACGAGATGGTCCGGGCCGACTTTCCCCAGCCGCGACTGCTCGAGATCGCGCTGCAGCACATCGCAGCAACGTTGATGGCCCACGGCGACGACGACCAGCAGAGGCACCTGGCGGCGATCCTCGACGGGGAGATCTGGTGTCAGGGCTTCTCGGAGCCCGAAGCCGGCTCCGATCTGGCCTCGCTGCGCACCAAAGCCGTGCGGCAAGGCGACGACTACGTGATCAACGGCCAGAAGGTGTGGTCGAGCTACGCGGACCACGCGAGCTGGTGCCTGCTGCTGGCGCGTACCGATCCCGACGCGCCAAAGCACCGCGGCATCTCGATGTTCATGCTGCCGCTGGACAGTCCCGGCGTCGAGTTGCGGCCGATCAGGCAGGCCACCGGGACCGAGGAGTTCAGCGAGATCTTCCTCACCGACGTACGCATCCCCGCCACCTACCGAGTCGGCGACGAGAACGCCGGCTGGCGCATGGCGCAGACGACGCTGGCCACCGAGCGGGCCGCGCAGATCCTCGAGCTGCACGCCCACCTCGCGGTCGCGCTCGACCGCGTCGCGGCCGAGTCCTGCTCGACGCCGTCGCCTGGCGGCGCCTCGGCGGACGACCGCTCTGGCGGCGTCCTTGCGGACGACCGTGCGTTCCGGCAGGAGCTGGCCGCCCGTGCCGCCGAGATCGACGTCCTCGGCCTGCTCGGTGAACGGCTCGTCGAGAGCATCGAGTCCTCCGGCGAGATCGGCCCCGACGGCTCGATCGTGAAGCTGTTCTACAGCGAGACCCTCCAGCGCCTCACCGGCATGGCGCTGCGCATGCGCGGGATGAACGCGACGATCGACGAGCCGCGGGCGTTCGCCACGACGTGGACGTCGGGCAGGTGGTTCATCGACCACCTCAAGTCGTGGAACTGGACGATCGCGGCCGGCAGCAACGAGATCCAGCGCAACATCGTCGGCGAGCGCGTGCTCGGCCTGCCGAGGGAGCCCGGCGACATGACGGTCGACGAAGACGTCCTCCGCGAGTTCCGCGGGTCGGCCCGCAGCGTGATCGAGCGCGCCGCCGACAGACGGCGCTTCGCCGACCCGTGGGAAGCCGAGCCGACCGACGAGCCGTTGTGGTCGCAGGCCGTCGAGCTCGGCTGGACCGGCCTGCTGGTCGATGAGCGCCACGGCGGCGCGGGCGCTGGAGTCGAGGCCGCCCTCGTCGTGGTCGAGGAGCTCTCCCGTCGCGTCTCCACGGTGCCGTACCTGTCGAGTGCAGTCCTCGGTGCGTCGGCGCTTGCGATCGCTGGCTCACCCGACCAGCAGCAACGCGGGCTGCCGGCGATCGCCGCCGGTGAGCATCGATGGACCGTCGCCCTGTCCGGGCCCGACGGTCGCGTCGCGGCCGGCACGCCTGCCGGAGGTCGAGGGCGACCGTGGCGCGTGGGTGCTGCATGGCCAGTCCGGGTTCGTGCTCGACGGCAGCGAGGCCGACTTCGTCGTGGTCGCGGCCCGCGGCGACGACAGCCGAGTGCGCATGTTCGTGATCGAGCGTGACGCGCCCGGCGTCTCCAGCTCCGCCGAGCTCAACGTCGACCGCTCACGCGACTGCGCGACGCTCTCCTTCGACGACGTGCGGCTCGACGCCGATGCCGAGCTCGCCGGCGACGACGGCCACGCGATCGATCGGGTCCACCAGTGCGCCGGACTGGCCCTCTCGGCCGACGCCCTCGGCGCCGCACGACGGGCACTCGACCTCTCCGTCGCGTACGCCGGCGAGCGCAAGCAGTTCGGTCGGCCGATCGGGTCGTTCCAGGCGATCAAGCACAAGCTCGCCGACATGTACGTGCTCGTCCAGGGCGCCGCCGCCGCACTCACCGGCGCCGCCCGTGCGGTCGACGCGTCCGCACCCGACGCGGCCCGCCTGTCGAGCGTCGCCGCGGCGTACGTCAGGGACGCGGCGACCAAGGTGACCGGCGACGCGATCCAGGTGCACGGCGGGATCGGCTACACGTGGGAGCACGAGTGCCACCGGCTGTTCAAGCGCGCCGTGTTCGACGAGCTGTTCCTGCGATCGCCCGCGGCCTTCCGTGACGACCTCGCCGACCTGGTCCTGGCGCCCCACCGTGTGCCGGCAACGGCGCGATGAGCGAAGTCGCTCACATCACGACGATGTCGCGGACGGACGTGCCCGCCGCCAGCCGGGTGAACCCGACGTTGATCTCGTCCAGCGCCAGGGTCGCCGACCGCAGCCGGTCGACCGGCAGCCGGCCCTGGCGGTAGAGCTCGACGTAGCGGGGGATGTCGCGGCGCGGCACGCAGCTGCCCATGTAGCTGCCGCGCAGCACCTTCTCGTCGGCGACCATCGCCGACAGCGGCACGCGAGAGCCGCTCGCTCGGCTGGGGCAGGCCGGCGGTGACCGTGGTGCCGCCGCGCTCGGTGATCGTCGCATGCCAGCTCGACGGCGGCGGCCGACGCCCGCCATCTCGAGCGCGAACTGCACGCCCCCGTCGAACGCGTCGACGCACGTGCGCCGCGCAGTCGGGATCCGCGGCGTCGAACGACGTCGGTGGCGCCCAGCGCTTCGGCCAGCTCGAGCTTCGCCGGGTTCGTGTCGACGGCGACGATCCGTCCCGCTCCGACGGCGATCGCTCCGAGCACGCGCGCTCAGGCCCACGCCGCCGAGCCCGACGACGGCGACCGCAGAGCCGGCCGCCACCTTGCGCCGTGTTGACCACCGCACCGACACCGGTGACGACCGCGCAGCCGAAGATCGCGGCCACCTCGGGCGGGACGTCGGGATCGATGCGGACGACCGAGGCCGGGCACCACCACCGCGTGCTCGGCGAACGCCGAGATCCCGCTGTAGTGGTGCAGCGGCTGCCCGCCGACCGAGAGCCGCCGGCTCCCGGTCTGCAGCGTCCCGGCCGTGCGCGCCGCCCACGACGACTGACACAGGTTGGGCCGGCCCTCGCCGCAGAAGCCGCACTGCGCCACAGCTGGCGACGAACACCATCACGACGTGGTCGCCCGACGGCCGAGCTCCATCGACGCCGTCCCCAGTGCCTCCACCACGCCGGCCGCCTCGTGCCCGATCGACGGCGGGCATCGGTGCGCGGCCGATCTCCGGTGATCGCCGACAGGTCGGAGTGGCACAGCCCGGCCGCCGTCGATGCGCACGAGCAGCTCGCCGGGACCGGGACCGTCGAGATCGACGTCCTCGACCACGAGCGGGCCGCTGTCGTCGGGCTGGTGACCCTGCTCCCACAGGACCGCGGCCGCGGATCTTCATGCCGGCACCGCAGCCGTCGGCGTCGCCGGTCGACGTCGAGGCGGGCCACGGTGCCGCCGAGGTCCGGGCCGGCCGGCGGGTAGCTCGTCGAGCACCGGCGGGTCGTGGCCCGGGACGACGTGGTCGCGGACTCTCGGCCAGCTCCTCCACGCGGCGCAACGCCTCGACGTAGTCGATCGTGCTCACGAGCACGGGGAACGGGTTCTCGGCGTCGAGGTTCTCGTAGTAGTGCACCGCGTCCGACGCCAGCACGACCTGGCCACGGCGGGTGTTGACCCGCACCACCTGCATGCCGGGTGTGTGGCCGCCGACCGCGTGGATCGAGATGCCCGGGCGCGATCTCGTCGGCGCCGTCGTGGAACGTGACCCGTCCGACGATACAGCCGCGCGGAGGTAGGTCGGCGATCTGTTCGGGGTCGTACGGCCGTCGCAGGAAGGCGCTGGCCATGCACGGACCCGATGCGTGGGCGATCTCCGCTGCGCTGCACGTGCAGCTGCGCGTCCGGGAAGCGAGCCGAGGTTGCCGGCGTGATCCCAGTGGAGGTGGGTCGTCACGACCTGCTGGACCGTCGGCCGGCATCGATGCCGATGCAGGCCGAGGCCGTCGGCCGGGCAGCGCAGGAACTCGTGCCCGCGGGCCCGGCACGTGCGCTTCGTCGGCGCCGGTGTCGATGAGCACGACGCGTGCGGCTCGAAACGGCCGCCCACACGAAGAAGTCCATCGGCATCGGCGCGTCGTGGGGGTCGTCCGGCGCCACCCAGATGAGGTTCTCGACGCGTCGCCGTCGCGGGTTCGGTGGCGTACCGGATGGCGTACAGCTCGTAGACGTCAGCTCATCGATCGCTCCTCCTGGTCCTCGGTGTCACCGAGGTCGATCCACACGCTCTTGGTCTGGAGGTACTCGTGGATCGCGTCGACGCCGCTCTCCCGGCCGAGGCCCGACGCCTTGTAGCCGCCGAACGGCGACTGCGGCACGGTGTTGCGGTAGCCGTTCACCCAGACCGTGCCCGGCCTGCAGCCGGCGGCTCACGCGGTGGGCCCGGCCAGGTCCCTGGTCCAGACGCCGGCGGCCAGGCCGTAGGCGACTCCGTTGGCGAGCGTCGACCGCCTCCGCTTCGTCGGTCGAACGACGTCACCGCGAGCACCGGGACCGAACACTTCCTCCTGGAACAGCTCGCTGGCCGGTTCGACGTCGGTGAACACCGTCGGCGCGACGAAGCGCGGAGCAACCGGCCGCCTCCACCGGCGTGCCGCCGGTGACGAGCGTGGCCCCCGAGGCGCTGGCGCGGTCGATGAAGCCGAGGATGTGCTCGAACTGCTTCGTCGGTCGCCACCGGCCCGACGTCGGTGTCGGGGTCGGACGGGATCGCCGAAGCGGACCTTGTCGGCGATGGCGACCACCCGTTCGACGAGCTCGTCGTGCACCGACTGGTCGACGATGAGCCGTGATCCGGCGAGGCACGTCTGGCCGCCGGAGGAGAACACCCCGGCGGCGATCCCCGGCAGCCGCCCGCTCGAGGTCGGCGTCGGCGAACACGAGATGCGGAGACTTCCCGCCGAGCTCGAGCGTGACCGGCTTCCCGTTGCGAGCGGCGAGCTCGGCCACGACGGCGCCGGCGACCGCGCCGCCGGTGAACGACACCTTGGCGCACGAGCGGATGCTCGACGAGCGGCGGCACCACGTCGGGGCCGAACCCGGTCACGACGTTGATCGACGCCGTCCGGGATGCCGGCGCCTCGCACGAGCAGTCCATGCAACGTGACGATCGACGTCGAGGTGTGCTCCGAGGGCTTGACGACGACCGTGTTGCCGGCGGCGAGCGCCGGCGCGAGCTTCCACGAGGCCAGCCGCAGCGGCGAGTTCCACGGGAGGATCGCGGCCACCACGCCGTACGGCTCGTGCAGCGTGTAGTTGAGCGACTGCCGGCCTGTCGACCGGGATCACCTCACCTTGGATCTTGTCGGCGAGCCCGCCGTAGTAGTGGTACCAGCCGGCCATCGTCCGCAACGCCGCGCGCAGCTCGGTGTACGACTTGCCGTTGTCGCGGCTCTCGGCCGCGACCAGCTCCTCGAGGTGCTCGAGCACGAGGTCACCGAGTCGATGCAGGAGCAGGCCCCGCGCCGTCGCGGTCAACTCCGGCCACGGGCCGCCCTGGAAGGCGGCGTGCGGCGGCCGTGACGGCGGCTCGACGTCGCGGCGGTCACCTCGGGCGACCTCGGCCCACACCTCGCCGGTGAACGGATCGACGGTCTCGAACCAGGCGCCGCCGGCCGCCGGCACCTGGCGACCGCCGATGTGCATCCCGATCCGAAGCCCCATCACAAATCAGTGTACTCTAATTGTCACGAGCAGGCGAGCGCTCGGCCGACGGCGTCGGTGAGCTCGCGGTCAAAGCGCCGGCTGACGGCGGCGCCGGGGCACAGCACGTCGAAGCCGTGCGGGGCTCCGTCGTAGACGTGGAGCTCGGTCGGCACGCCTGCGGCCAGAAGCCGCGATGCGAAGCGGATGCTCTCGTCGCGGAACAGGTCGCACGATCCGACGGCAACGAACGTGGGGGGCAGTCCAGTGAGGTCGACCGCCCGGCCCGCCGCCGCGTACCCCGGGACGTCGGCGCCGCCCGCTTCCGAACCGAGGTAGGCGTGCCAGCCGAGGAGGTTCGCGTCGACGAGTCCACACCGGCGTGCGCGCGAGTCCGCTCGACGGGGTGACCTGCCGGTCGTCGAGCATCGGATAGATGAGTACCTGCGCCGCCACGGCCGGCTCGCCGCGATCACGGTTGCGCAACGCGAGGGCGGCGGCGAGGCCACCGCCGGCGCTGGCGCCGACCACCGCAGTCCTGGTTGGGTCGATGCCGATCTCGTCGGCGTGAGCGATGGTGTACGCGAGGGCGGCTTGACAGTCATCGAGCGCGGCCGGGTATGGGTCCTCGGGCGCCAGCCGGTAGTCGACCGCGATGACGACGCAATCGAGGAGCTCGACCCACCGGTTCAAGCGGACGTCGACCATCAGGGCGGACCCGACGATGTAGCCGCCGCCGTGGATCCAGAGCATGCACGGCCGGTTCGTTGCCGGCTGCGGCGGCGAGTACACGCGCATCGTGAGGTCCGGCGCGCCCGGCGGACCGGCTGCGGTGATGTCGCGGTGGATGGTCGTCGTCGGCGGCGGATCGGGAACAGGCAGCGCGGCGCGTGCCGCCCGCAACGCCGGGATCGTGTCCAACGTCCACGTGCCGAAGTCGACCGGTGCCACCGGCAACGCGGCCAGGATCGCCGCGATCTCGCGGTCGAGCATCTCGTCTGCGTTCACCGCGCTCAGCGATTCGCGGCGAGCTCGTCGAGCAGGTCGGCGAAGCGCTGGCGGGCCTCGACGGCGCGGGTGGGAATGTGCTCCGTCGGTGTCGCCGTCGGTTGATATTCCTTCAGCAGCTTCCTCGCGACGGTCACCCTGTGAATCTCGTCAGGGCCGTCGACGATCTTGAACGACCGGGCCTGGCGGAACATCAGCTCGAGCGGGAGGTCGCACGAGTAGCCGAGCGAGCCGTGCACCTGGATCGAGCGGTCGATGACGTCGAACAGCACCTGTGACCCGAAGTACTTGATCATCGCGATCTCGACGCGTGAGTTCTTCACCCCGACCTGGTCGATCCTCCATGCCGCGTGCAGCGTCATCAAGCGGTGCGGCGTGCATGTGCCGCGGCCGAGTCGGCGATGTAGTTCTGGATCGACTGCTTCTCCGACAGCAACGACCCGAACGTGTACCGGGAGACGGCGCGCTCGCACATCGTGTCGAACGCCCGCTGCGATCATCCCGATCCAGCGCATGCAGTGGTGGATCCGGCCCGGACCCGAGCCGCTTCTGGGCGAGGAGCGAAGCCCTCGCCGACCTCGCCGATGAGGTTCTCGCACGGCACGCGCGACATTCTCGTACAGCACTTCGGCGTCGCCGGTTGACCAATTGAGGTGGTGCTCGCACGGTTCGGCCATCGTGCCGATCGTGCGCAGGATGTTGACGCCGGGAGTTCGCGCTTCGGCACGATGATCATCGACGCCCGCCGGTGCGGTTCGGCGTCCGGATCGGTCACCGCCATCACGATGACGAAGTCGGCGGTCGGAGCGTTCGACGTGAACCACTTGTGGCCGTTGATCACCCACTCGTCGCCGTCGAGCACGGCGGTGGTCGTGAGCAACGTGGGTCGGCGCCCGCCGTCCGGCTCCGTCATCGAGAACGCACTCCGCAGCTTGCCCGTCGAGCAGCGGGTACAGCCATCGCTGCTTCTGCTCGTCGTCGGCGCCGACGGCGATCAGCTCGGCGTTCCCCGAGTCCGGGCGCCATGTTCCCGAACACCTCGGAGGCGTAGAACGCCTGACCGAGGATCTCGTGCAGCAGCGCCAGCTTGAGCTGTCCCATGCCTCCCCCGCCCAGCTCCGGTGGCAGGTGGGCGGCCCACAGCCCGGCGTCCTTCACCTGCTGCTTGAGCGGCTCCTCGAGCACGGTCAGCGTGTCACGGTCGACACCGAGCACCTCCAGCGGCCGAACCTGCTCCCTGACGAACGCCCGGGCCCAATCGAGCTTGTCCTGGTACTCGGGCTCGGTCGAGAAATCCCACATGGTCAGCCCTTTTGTGACGATGTCAGACGGCCACGGCCATTCCACCCGGCCAGATCGGCGAACCGGCTCACGGTGCGAGTGCCGGCGTGCCCGAACACGCCCGATCGAAGATCGGCTCGGCGCAGATAGAAGTGCATGTCGCACTCCCACGTGTAGCCGATGCCACCGTGGATCTCGATGCAGCGCCGGGCCGCGGCGAGATAGCGATCGGTGATGTGCGCCTTGGCCAGCGAGGCGAACCGGCTCGCGTCGTGCGGCACGCAGTCCAACGCGTGGGCGGCATACCAGTAGAGGCCGCGGCACGGCTCCACCGTCGAGCGCCATGTCGGCGAGTTGGTGCTTGATCGCCTGGAAGTGGCCGATCGTGATGCCGAACTGCTCGCGCTGTTTGGCGTACTTCGACGGCCTCGCGGAGGCAGTCGCTGCGCGCCGCCGAACGCATCGGCGGCCAGCAGCACGCTGCCTGCGTCGAGCACGCGACGGGCAGTGGCGGGCCGCCCGGCAGACAGCTCGTGCTCGCGGATCGGCGAGCATCGATCACGGCGAACCGCCGGGTCGGTCGATGCCCTTCGATCGGCGCGACCACGACACCGTCGACGCCGCGGCGCTCGACCAGGGCCAGCCCGTCGGCCAGCACGACCACGCCGACGTCGGCATCCGGTCGGCGCCGAGCACCCACGGTCTTCGTGCGCCGCAGTTCAGGCCGCCGATGGCGAGCTCATGTCGCTCGGATCCCAGCGGTCCGCTGGCTCCGCAGACCGCGATCGTGGCGCGGGCCTCACCGGCTGCCGAGCGCCGGCAGCAACGTCGCCGCGTTGCGCCGGCGTCCGGCGAGCACGATGGCGAGGGTAGCCAGCACGTGCTCGAGGAACGGGCCGGGAGCCGCGGCGAACCCGAGGCACTCGGCGGCCACCGCGACGTCGAGGAGTTCGCCGCCGCTGCCGCCGTCGCGCCTCGGGTACGATCATCCAGAACAGCCCAGGTCGGCGAGGTCACGCCAGGCCGTCGTCGATCGTAGCCCGCCGTCGAAGCGTCGCGCACTCCGGTGAGGGGGAAGTCGCTGGCGAAGTAGCGACGCAGGGTTTCCTCCAGCAGCCGCTGATCCTCGTCGAGGTCGAAGTGCATCAGGATTGCGTGGCCGTGATCGGATCACGGGGCAGACCGAGACCCCGCTCGGCGATGATGTTTCGTTGGATGTTCGACGACCCGCCGGCGATGGCGCTGCCGAGCGAGCCGAAGAACTGGTACATCCACCGCTCGCTGCCGACGTCGGCGCCGTCGCCCGCACCGGTGTGCGGCAGCAGGCTGGTGTCGCCGAGCAGGTCGATCGCCACGGCCGCGGCCCGGCTTGCGATGTTGGTGTTGGACAGCTTGTTCATCAGCGGCAGCACGCCGGCACTCTCATCGTTCAGCGATCGGGACAGCTGTACATAGCCGGCATAGCGGTGCGACTCGACCCATGCCCTGGACCTCGGCGAGGCGCTGGCGGACCTCGGCTTGGTCGATCGGTCGGCCGTACCCGTCCGCCGTGCGCTGGGCGAGCCGGATCAGCGAGTTCGAGCAGGCGTTCGGAGTGCGCGGACGTCGCCGACCCACGCCGCGCTCGTGCTTGAGCGTGGTGTTGGCCACCTGCCATCCGTCGCCGCGTTGACCGACGATCCAGGCGGCCGGCGTCGTGGCGTCGGTGAAGAACACCTCGTTGAACTCACAGTCGCCGGTGATCTGCCGCAGCGGTCGCACCTCGATACCCGGTTGGTCCATCGGCACGAGGAGGTACGAGATGCCCGCGGCGCTTGGGCGCGTCGGGCTCCGTGCGAGCAAGCAGGAACATGAAGTCGGCGACGTGGGCGTCACTGGTCCACACCTTCTGCCCGTTGATGACCCACTGTCGCCGTCGAGCACGGCCCGGGTCTGTAGCGACGCAAGGTCGCTCCCGGCGCCGGGCTCGCTGTATCCCTGGCACCACGTGATCTCGTCGCGAATCGTCGGCGGGATGAAGCGGGCCTTCTGCCAATCCGACCCGTGATCGAGCAGGGTCGGCACGACCATCTCGGTGCCCATCGTGCGGTGCTCGAGCGGCGCATCGGCGCGGACGAACTCCTCGCGGATCACCCGCGCCCGGAGGGCGTCGGGTTCCTGTCCTGACCCTCCGTACTCACGCGGCACCGACCGGTACAGGTACCCGGCCTTGGTCGCCCGATCCCGGAACGCCGCCGTATCAGCCTCGCCGTCCGACCCGTGCCACTCATCGGCGAGGAACTGTCGAACCTCAGCGCGGAACACCTCGTACTCCGGTCCATAACTCAGGTCCAACTCGAGCACCTCCGCGACAATTCCTTACACTCTATCCTACGTGAGCCGGACCACCCCCGCAAGCGCTGGCAAGAGCGGCCGTCCTGGTGAGCTGAGCGGAGACGTTTGCGTAGTTTTGAGCGGTCGCCGTATCCGGTCGGCAGCCGTGCCACGGTACGACGCCGTCGGGGTGCCCGAGGGGCGGTAGCCCCTCGGTCGGCGGCACCAGGCGAGCTTGCTCGCCGCCGCCAGCACACTGGCGCGGCGAAGCCGCTCATCGAAACTCGACTGCCGTAGTGAGCGAGGAACGAGCGAACGAAGGCGGTCGAAGCCTTAGCGGCTCGTCTCCATGGGAACCAGAAGCGGCGCTCCGGTGGCGGCGCGCACGTCCTCGACGCCGACGCCGGGGGCGAGCTCGCGGAGCACGAAGCCTTCCGCACCGATGTCGATCGTGGCCAGATCGGTGATCACCCGATCGACGACGCCGCGACCGGTCAGCGGGAGGGTGCACCGATCGAGCAACTTCGGCACCCCATCGGAGGTCACGTGCGAGGTCAGCACCACGACCCGCTTGGCGCCGTGGACGATGTCCATCGCACCGCCCATCCCCTTCACCAGGGAGCCCTCGATCATCCAGTTGGCGAGGTCGCCGGTCGCCGACACCTGCATCGCACCGAGAAAGGCGATGTCGAGGTGTCCGCCGCGGACGATCGCGAACGACGTGGCCGAGTCGAACACGGACGCACCCGGAACCAGCGTCACGGTCTCCTTTCCCGCGTTGACGAGATCGGGATCCTCATCGCCCTCGAACGGGAACGGCCCGACCCCGAGCAGGCCGTTCTCACTGTGGAGCATCACGTGAACATCCGGCGGAAGCAGATTTGACATCAGTGTTGGGATGCCGATGCCGAGGTTGACGTACTCACCACCACGCAGCTCGCGCACCGCTCGGGCGGCCAGGTCCTCGCGGCCACGCGCCGATCAGTTCGTCACCCTGGCCCGCACGGCCCGCCGCTCGATCACCTTGTCGGGGTCGACGCGCACGATGCGCTGGACGAACACTCCCGGCACGTGCACCTGATCGGGGTCGATCGCCGCCAGCTGGAACGATCCGCTCGACCTCGGCGATCGTCGTGCGTCCCGCCATCGCGCACAGCGGACTGAAGTTGCGAGCCGAGGAGTGGAACACGAGGTTGCCCTCGGCGTCGCCGAGCGCCGCGCGCACCAACGCGAAGTCGGTGTCGATCGCCTCCTCGAGCACGTACTGGCGGTCCCCGAAGGTGCGCAACTCCTTGGGCGGCGACACGAGCGCGAATGAGCCGTCTGGGTTGTACCGCCGTGGCAGACCGCCCTCGGCGACGAGGGTTCCGACCCCAGCCGGCGTGTAGAACGCTGGAATGCCACTGCCCCCGGCCCGTAGCCGCTCGGCCAGGCTCCCTTGCGGCGTCAGCTCGACCTCCAGCTCCCCGGCGAGGAATCGGCGCGCCAGCTCCTTGTGCTCGCCCATGTACGAACAGGTCAGGCGCGAGATGCGACCCGCGGCGAGCAGCACCCCCAGACCCCACCCGTCGACGCCGCAGTTGTTGGACACGATGTGGAGGTCATCGGCACCGGACGCATGCACGCCCCGAATGAGCGCCATCGGCACGCCGCAGACCCCGAAGCCGCCGACGGCGATGCTCGCCCCCCGGGGGATGTCGGCGGTCGCCGCCAGCGCCGAGCCGACCGTGTCCGTCATTACTTGACGGCGGCGTCGAGCGCGACGGCCATCGCGGGAGATGCGAGTGCATGCGGTGCTGGGCCAGTGCGGCGTCGCCGGCGATGATCGCGTCGGCGATCAAAGTGTGCGCCCGATGGGTCTCGGCGATCTCGTTCGACGGACGAGGCACCGCGGCGTGGCGATCGAACAGCGCGCGGGTACCGAGGAATCCGGCCGCGCTCAGCTTCGTGAGCGCGGCGTTGAACAGGTGGAGCGCTGGGTTCTCGCTCAGTTCCGCGACCACGATGTGGAAGTCGTGGATCGTGGCGTCGGCCTGGTCGCGGAAGGTCTCTTCGTATTCGAGGGTGGCGCGCAGGCGCTGCGCCCCTCCCTCGTCGATCTGCTCGGTCGCGGCGCGCACGGCGGCCAGCTCGAGGGCGATTCGCGTGTCGAAGAGCTCGGCCACGCTCACCTTCTTGTAGCGGAGATAGACCGCGGCCGCGAGCGTGACCGGGGCCTGGTCGGGTTCCGAGATGACGAGACCGCCTCCCGGCCCACGCCGCATGTTGGCGATGTTGTCGTGCTCGAGCAGTCGGATCGCCTCGCGGAGGACGGCGCGCGACACGCCGAACTCTGCGAGCAGATCGGCCTCCGACCCGATCACTTCTCCGACCGGCCACCCGCGATCGATGATGTTCATCTCGATCTTGTTGGCGACGACCTCGGCCAGTTTGGTGCTTCCGTTCGCGCCTTCACCGGTCCGGCCGATCAGGGTGGGGTACTCGCCGAACGAAACGGTGTTGTTCTGCTTCATCGATCGCTCCTGGATTGGTGTCCCCCCTGATCCGTCACAAGAGTATCCTGAAAACCGGAATTGGCCCGGGACCGAGCGGTGTGATTCATCGTCCCGACTTCGGATCGTGACATGCGTCGTCACTTCCGGCGGTGATGACGAGGGCGTCGAGCGCCTCGACCCGCTCGCCGTCGACGAGCAGCGGGTTCACCTCGACGGCACGCAGGGCTCCGCCGAGCGAGGTCGCCGCCTCGACGACTCGCACGACGGCGTCGGCGATCGCGGCGAGGTCGGCGGGAGCTCGCCCCCTGCTTCCTGCGAGCAGCGCGCTCGACCCCAGTGCCTGCAGCATCTCGCAGATCGTCGGAGCATCGATCGGGAGCAGGGCACTCGCCGTGTCGTCGAGCACCTCCACCCAGACCCCGCCGAGCCCGACGGTGAGCAGCGTGCCCCATGGCCGGGCATCGGTGACCGACACCAGCAGTTCGATGCCGGCACCGCGCATCGGCGATACGGCGGCACGAACCTCCGAACCGTCGCCGAGCGCCTGCGTGCCGCACCGCATGACGTGTTCGAACGCATCGGCGACCTCGTCGTCACCCGACAAGCCGAGCACGACGCCGCCGATGTCGCTCTTATGGGCGAGGCCGTCGGCGGCGACCTTGACGACGACCGGTCCACCGAAGCTCCGCGCCGCCTTGACGGCATCGGCCGCGGAGCCGACGGACACGGTCGGGACTGTCGGAACGCCGTACTTGGCGAGCAACGCCATGCTGTCGCTCTCGCTCCAGACGACGTCGTCCGAACGTTCTTCGTCGGCGGCGCGGACCGGCGGATCGGCCGGTATCCGGTTCCGGGCCTGCTGACGGTGCCATCGCGCCGCTCGTGCGACTGCGTCGATCGTGTGGTCGTAGCCGCGACTGACGTAGAGCCCGTGCTCGCCGAGCGCCCGCATGAGCTCGTCGGACAGGTCCGTGGAGATGTCGGTCTGCAGCAGAACCGGCGCCGCGGCACCATCGATCATCTGGCGCACCGCCGCGAGGCGGTCGCCGACGGTGACCGCCTCAGACTCATCGAAGCGCTCTGGAACGAGGGACTGGTAGACGACGAGATCGACGGCCGGATCGGCTGCGACCGCGTGCACTGCTCGCCGCGATGCCTCGTCGTCGTTGACCACCGCGCCGGTGGCGTCGAGCGGGTTCCTCGGCGTGGCGTACGGCGGGAGCAAGCGTGCCAGTTCAGCGGTGGTCGACGGCGCGAACGACGGCAACTGGAGTCCGCTGCCGTCGATCCGGTCCGCGATCAGCGTGCACGTGGCGCCCGAGCCGGCGATCACGGCAATCCGCTCACCGACGCGCTCTGGGCCGTGGGCGAGCAGCCCAGCCGTCGCGACGAGCGCATCGAGTGTGTCGACTCTGATGATCCCATAGGCGCGAAACGCGACGTCGACGATGTCGTCGTCGCCGACCAGTGCGCCGGTGTGCGAAGCGACGAGCGCCTGGCTGGCCGCCGTGCGCCCGACCTTGAGCGCCACGATCGGCTTTCCTGCCTGCGCCGCCTCGGCGGCGACGGACCGGAAGGCGCCGATGTCGCGGAACCCCTCGATGTAGGCAGCGATCACGGTGGTTCCGGCGTCGTTGACGAAGTGCCGGATGACGTCGGTGACGCCCAACTGCAGTTCGTTGCCGACACCGAGCACGGCGCGTACACCGACGCCGCGAGCACGCATCAGCCGCAGCAACTGACTGGCGACGCCGCCGCTCTGCGTCACGACGCCGATCGGCCCGGCGATGAACGGTGGGGAGAGGGTGTTGGCGATCGCGTACACACCGCCGGCGACGTTCGCCATCCCGGACGTGTTCGGACCGATGATGGCGAGTCCATGGTCCAGGGCGAAGGACCGCAGTTCCTCCGACCGGGACTCGCCCTCAGGTCCCGCTTCGGCGTAGCCGGAGGCCACGATCAGCGCCGCCGGGATACCGCGTTCGACGACCGGTTTGAGGGCGTCGACTGCTCCGTCGGCACCGACCAGGATGCACGCCAGGTCGACGTCGCCCGGCACATCGAGAACCGACCGCACCGCCCGCTCACCATGCACCTCCTCGCGGCCCGGGTTCACCAGCCAGAGCGATTCGAGTCCCGGAGATCGCGCGAAGGTTTCGGTGGAACGATCGGGACCACCCGGAACGGTCACTGGCGCCTACGATCGCGACACGGCGGGCCGAGATGGCCGCAGCCACCTGGTTGGCTCGAGCGATCTCTCCGGGGGCCACAAACAGAGTATACTCTAATCGTGGTAAGTGTGGGGGAACAGATGTCGACAGAATCGCGCAATCACGTGGGCGATCGTCTCGCGGCGGTGCGTGAGCGCCATGCCGCGCTGTACGACGAGAGCCGACCGGAAGCAGTCGCCAAGCAGCGCAAGCGCAACAGCCTGACCGCTCGGGAACGGGTCACGTTGCTGCTCGACGAAGGAACCGAGCTGCTCGAGTACGGCGCCCTCGCCCGCCCGATATCACCCGAGCTCGAAGCGCCCGCCGAGGGTGTCGTCGTCGGCACCGGTCCGGTGCACGGCCACACCGTCGGCGTGATCTCGTACGACTACACGTCGATGGGCGGATCGCAGGGGCCGCTCGGTCACCAGAAGCTCGACCGCCTGCTCGGCGTCGCCGCGGCCCGCCGTTGCCCGGTCGTGGTCATCGCCGAAGGCGGCGGCGGACGTGCTCAGGAGATGGCCGTCATCCGGTCCGCGCCCGACGACTTCCGCAAGCTCGCCCGGCTTTCCGGGAGGGTGCCGATCGTCGGCATCGCCCCCGGGCGTGCGTTCGCCGGTCACGCCAACCTGCTCGGCATGACCGACATCATCATCGCCGTCCGACACGCGGTCATCGGCATCGCTGGTCCACCGCTGGTGAAGGCGGCGATGGGCATCGATCAAACACCCGAGGAGATCGGCGCCGTGGAGATCCACGAACGCGCCGGCACCGTTGACGTCACGGTCGACAACGACGAGCAGGCGATCGATGTGGCGCGGCACTACCTCGACCTCCTGACGCACCCCGACCTCGGTGAAGCCGAGTCGGAGGACCCCCGTGTCCCCGACCTCCTGCGCCGCGTCGTGCCGGACAACCCGCGACAGGCGTTCGACATCCGCGACGTGATCGAGCTGCTTGCCGACCCAGGGACGACGCTGGAGCTGCGACCCTCCTTCGCCGGCGCCGCCGTGACCGCGCTCGGGAGACTCGGCGGGCGCACGGTGGGCTTCGTCGCCAACAACTCGATCGTGCGCGCCGGTTCCATCGATAGCGACGCCGCCGACAAGATGGCGCGGTTCATCAGGCTCTGTGATGCCTTCGGGGTGCCGCTCGTGTTCCTGTGCGACTCGCCCGGCTTCCTCATCGGTCGCGATGCCGAAGAGGAAGCGCTGATCCGCCACTCGAGCCGGATGTTGTTCGCCCTGGCCGCGGCGACCGTGCCGTTGCTCGGGGTCATCGTGCGCCGGGCGTACGGACTCGCCTACATGGTGATGGGATCGCTGTCGTGGGACCCGTTCTTCCATGTCCTCTGGCCATCGGCCGAATACGGCGGCATGGGTCTCCAGGGCGGCGCTTCGATCACGGCGGCCAGCAGCACGAACCGGAACGGCGAGCTGAACACGGAATCGATCGTGGACGAGCTCCAGGAGTTCGGCTCCGCGTTCCGGATGGCCGAGCGGTTGCAGACCGATGATGTCATCGATCCGGGCGACACCCGGCGTCTTCTCATCGAGGCGCTCGCCGACGCGCCGGTGCGCATCACCGACGAGCGGTGGGTGCAGATCGACCCGTGGTGAACGTGTCCACTCGGCAGCTCGCATTCCATCGCATCGATCTCCTCCTCGTCGCAGGTGCGGGCATCGCGCAGCGCGAGCTGCACGAAGCCGTCGAATCGAGGGCTCCGGCGCTGCGGCGGAGCGGAGTCCAGGCGCGGGTCGCCTTCGCCCAGCCGCATCGAACCACGCCCGAGACGAGCTTCGACGTGGCGTTGTCAATCGGTCACGACACTCGTCCCCTGGTCGAGTTGGCTGCAGCACTCACCGGACTCGCCGGCGAGCTCGGTGCGCTGGCCGATCCCAATGCGAGCGGAGTGATCGCCGGTCGCATCAATCTGGTCATCCCGGGCGACGGCGCCACATTCGCGCTCTACCCGCTGCGGCCGCTGCCCCACCTCGACGTCCGGGCGTTCCAGGACCACTGGCGCAACCACCATGCATCACTCGCGCCGCGCCGTGCCCGGCTTGGCTGGCTACCGCCAGCTGCACGCGGATGTCGAGGCAAGTCAAGTCGCGGGCGACCTCGCCGGTGTCGGTGTCGTCGACTTCGTCGGCGCCGCGGAGGGTCGGCGTCCGAGCGCCGATGCACAGCCAGCGGCTCGAGGACCGGAGCTCGAGGCCGTGCTCGCAGACGAGACCAATTTCATCGACGTGACTCGATGCGGGCCGACGATGTACACCGCGACATCCGGCGGCGAGTCCTTCGGTGGCTGACGCCTGGTCGTGAGGGGGGAACATGAAGAACCGATTCGACGTGTCGGGCAAGGTCGTGATCGTCACGGGCGGTACCAAGGGCCTTGGCGAGGCGATCGTCGCTGGCTTCGCCGATTCCGGCGCCCGGGTCGCACTGTGCAGCCGCAGCCAGGCGGATTGTGACGCCGGTGGCAGCGCGAATCTCCGAGCAGACCAGCGGCGAGGTCGTTGGCATCGCCTGCGACGTGGGCTGCTGGGACGCGCTCGGCCCATTCGTACAACGCGTACATGACGACTTCGGCCGCATCGACGTGCTCGTCAACAACGCGGGCGTGAACCCGGCGCCGACCGCCATCTTCGATGTTTCTGAGGAGACGTGGGACGAAGTGCTGTCGATCAACCTCAAGGGTCCACTGCGGCTCTCCGCGTTGGTCGCCGCCCGAATGGCCGAGCAGGGGGTGGTTCGATCATCAACATCGGCAGCATCGGCGGCCGTCGCGAGGTGCCCATGCAATCTCCTTATGCGGCGAGCAAGGCCGGTCTGATCAACCTGTCACACACGATGGCCGCGGAGTGGGGGCAGCTCGGCGTGCGCGTGAACGTCGTGAATCCCGGCCCGTTCCTGACGCCGCTCATGCGGTTCGGCGACTCCGTACAGCCGGGCAAAGTGGACTCGTACACGACTCGTACCATCCTCGGCCGGATGGGCGACCCGGAGGAATTCGTCGGCGCGATGATTTACCTGGCGAGCGACGCCGCGTCGTACGTCACTGGCGACGTCCACGACGTCGCAGGCGGGATGCGCTGACTCAACGACGCGCTCTCGAAAAGAGTGTACTAATCTTGTCTTCGGTTCGGGACAATGACGCGACAGGCGAGCGCCGCAAGTTGTTCCCGCAGATGAGAGGGAGCAATCGATGAAGGTTCATACCGTTGGCACCTACGGAGGCGGAAAGCCATGGGAGCCGGTCGATCTCGAAGTCGAGGGACCCCGCGCCGGCGAGGTCCTGTTGCGGCTCGCCTACTCGGGGCTGTGCCACTCAGACGAGCACGTCCGCGACGGATTCGACGGGAACTTTCCGATGATCGGCGGTCACGAGGGGTCAGGCATCGTCGAGGCAGTCGGACCCGGAGTCGACCGAGTCGCGGTCGGCGATCACGTCGTGCTGTCGTTCATCCCGGCATGTGGCGCGTGCCCGTGGTGCGCCGCGGGCCATCAGAACCTCTGCGACAAGGGCGCCCTCCTGATGCAGGGGTGCATGCCCGACGGGACGTTCAGGGCGCGACGCGGCGACGAGCAGTGGGCGCAGACGTGCTGCCTCGGCACGTTCGCCGAGCGGACCGTCGTGTCGCAATGGTCGTGTGTACCGATCGACAAGAGCATCCCGCTCGATGTCGCGGCCCTCGTCGGATGCGGCGTGCCGACCGGGTGGGGGGCCGCGGTCTACGCCGCCGATGTCCGCCCTGGCGAGGTCGTCGTCGTGTTCGGCAGCGGCGGCGTCGGCGTCAACGCCGTGCAGGGAGCTGCGCTCGCCGGGGCGTCGAAAGTGGTGGTCGTCGACCCGGTCGAGAAGAAGCGCGAATTCGCGATGGAGCGAGGGGCCACCCACGCCTTCGCGACCGCTGGGGAGGCCACCGAGTACGTCTTGAGTGTGACCAACGGGCAGGGCGCCGACAAGAGCATCGTCGTCGTCGGCACGGTCGACGCCCAGGTGGCCAGGGAGGCGTTCGACATCGTCAGCAAGAACGGCGTCGAGGTCATCGTCGGGATGTCGGCCGGTTACGTCGACAGCATCGCCCTGCCGGGCACCGTGCTCGCCTTCTACCAGAAGACGGTGAAGGGAACGCTGTACGGCGGCTGCAACCCGCTCGCCGACATCCCCAAGATCCTGCGGCTCTATCAAGAGGGCGCGATCGCTCTCGACGAGCTGATCACCAACCGCTACTCGCTCGACGACGTGGCGATCGGTTATGCGGACATGCACGCCGGCAAGAACATCCGCGGGATCGTCGAGATCAACCCGCAATAGGGACGCAGACTCGAATCCGTGCCAGGAGCCGAGCGGATAGGTGGGCCTGATGGGTCCGATCGGTGTGACAACACGTCGGCGGTGCTCTTGAGGTGATTGTGCCTGGCCGCCGCGACGGGTCGATGTCCGCCGACAGCGTTTATGTCGAGCCAAACGACCGAAATAGGCGTTTCTGGTCGACACAAACGTCCTTTCCCCGCCGGACTGGCGGAAAACGGTCGTTCCGCGAAACCCGACTCGTCTGGGCGGGATCCGCGTCATTCCTGGATCGAGTCAGTCGCGCAGGCGACCGCCCTTCCAGGAGGTGACGAAGCGGCGCTCGGTGATCCGCCAGCCGTCGTTCGTGCGAACGAGCTCGTCGCGGTATGTGCCGCCCAGCGTGAAGGTCACGTCGTCGGACCGGACGTGCTGGGCGAGCACGTACGACGTGCTGTGGGCGTGGTCGCCGTCGACGATGATCACGACGTTCGTCACGTAGTGCTGCGTCGCCTTCATCGGCGCCAGGCCAGCCGCGCAGTGGGCGACGAAGTCGGCACGGCCGAAAATACCGCTGGTGTCGTATTCGAGCGTGGCGTCGTCGGTGAAGCACGAGGCGAGCAGCTCCCCGTCACGGGTGTCCTGCGCCGTCGCGTAGCGGTTCAGTAGGTCGGTGATCTCGAGACGGTCGCCGAGGGCCGAGCTCAGTGCGGTCATGATGATCTCCTGTCGTGGCGGCGCCTGCTCAGAGGCGGAGCAGCTGCTTGCCGAGGTTGTCGCCGGTGAACAGCCGGCGGAATGTTCTCGGGGCGTTCTCGAAGCCGTCCCGGATGTCGAACCGATAGGCGATCTCGCCACTGGCGACCCACCGGCCGAGGTCGTCGTACGCGACACCGCTCGCGTCCAGATGGTCGACGAGCAGGAACCCCTCCATGCGGATCCGCCTGGCGATCAGGTGGAACAGGTTGCGCGGTCCGGCTGCCGGGGCGTCTCCGTCGTACTCACCGACCGAGCCGCACAGCACGATGCGGCCGTGGACCGCCATGTTGGCGATGGCTGCCTCGAGGATCGATCCGCCGACGTTGTCGAAGTACACGTCGATCGCGTCAGGGCACAGCCGGCGGAACTCGGTCGCGACGTCGGTGTGCCGGTAGTCGATGCACGCGTCGAAGCCGCACCGGTCGAGCAACCACGCACACTTCTCCGGTCCGCCGGCGATGCCGATCACGCGACACCCCTCGATCCTGGCGATCTGTCCGGCGACGGAGCCGACGGTTCCGGCCGCTCCCGAGACCACCACCGTGTCGCCGGACTGCACCTGACCGACGCGTAGCAGCCCGACGTAGGCCGTGAGACCGTTGCCGCCGAGCACACCCAACGTGAGTGGCACGTCGATGCTCGGGTCGACCCTGACGACCTGATCACCGGCCCCGACGCGTACGTGGTCCTGCCAGCCGAACAGTCCGCGGATCAGGTCACCCTCGCGCAGGTCCGGGCGGCGCGAGGCAACGACGCACGCCACCGCGGGGCCGAGTACCACGTCGCCAACACGAACCCGCACGTCGTACCCCGGGCTTCCCGACCCGTCCGTGCGTCCCCAGCGATCGCAGCTGTCATCGATCCAACCGCGCATCGCCGGCTCGAACGCCAACCAGGTTGTCCGGGCGAGGGCCTCACCGTCGCCGAGCGGCTCGATTCGGATCGTGCGCAGCGCGAAGTCCTCGTCGCGGACGTGGCCCCGCGGATGGCGAGCCAGCACCCACTGGCGGCACTCCCCCGGCAAGCACTCCATCAACGCTGGTCACGCCGGGAGCAGCCACTCGCCGTTGTCGACGAAGAACTTGCGGACGACGTCATCGCCGAGCGGACGGATCTTCTCGAAGAGCCGCGCCTTGGATTCCGGCCCGCCCTCTTGGTGGGGGTAGTCGGACGAGTACGCGGAACAGTCGACGAGATCGGGGAAGCGGTCGAGGTAGACGTCGATCGGCTCGAAGTAGAAGGGCGTGACCCTGATGTTGCGCGCGAAGTAGCCCGATGGCGGCATCGACAGGATCGTTGCCATGCGCTTGCGGAACGGACCGGCCGCCCACGCGTCGAGGTGCTCGGCGAGCGAGCCGAGCCAGCTCGAACCCTGCTCCAACGATCCGAAACGCAGGTTGGGGTGACGTTCGAACACCCCGCCCATCACCATCGCGATCAGAAAGTTGCTCGGCACCATGTACAACGTCGTGGCGGTGTACGGATCGAACGTGATCTCGGCGCTGTCCAGCTTGACCGGCTCGAACATCGGCAGTGCCTTGGCCCACTGTTCGGTGGCCCGGAACCCTGCCTGGGTCCCGATGTGCAGCGTGGCCGCGACGTCCGCCTCTTCGAGCAGCGACCAGAACGGATCGAGCGCGTGGTCGGCGGGCGACACGCCCCCAGGAAGCGTTGCGTCGGGCAACCAGATCGCCCTGGCGCCGCTCGCCACCATGTCGGTCGCTTCCCGCATCAGGTCATCGACGGAGTGGGCCACCATCAAGGTGGCGGCCCGGTAGCGGTCGGCGTGCTCCGAGGTCGTGCGGACCGCCCACCGGTTGTATTCGCGGATCACACCCCACAGCATCTCGGTGGCCGCGGGTGTGTCGTCGAGACCGAACATCGTCCTCATCCGACCGCTCTTGTCGAGCAGGCACGTGAACGACAGCAACGTGGAGGTGGGGAAGACGAGCTGACGCTGCGTGCCCATCACGTCGAGGACGTCGATGCGACGCTGGAAGTCGAACGCTCCCGGCGCGGTGGGCCCCTTCGAATTCCACACCGAGTGCTCGTTGATCTCCGCGTCGTCGCTGATCCCCGGATACACGACGCTGTTGTCGCCGAGCTTGGACAGCATGCCCATCGCCGCGTCCGCGAACCGGGAGCTGTTCTCGCCGAACATCTCGCCCCAGACGTGAGTGGGGGCCATCTCGTGGGAGTCGACGTCGATCGTGTGGGTCAGCACATCCAACACCGGCGCGCTTTCGGTGACCGTCATATTTAAAGTGTACTGAATTCGGCGAGCCCACGCCAGGGGGCGCTTCTCCGCGCTACGCCCGGCCGAGCGCGATCGCCGCCGTCCTGGTGTCCGTGCCGATCGGCAACACGGCCAGCACCGGCGTGGTCACCCCGTTCGCGACGTACGCCTCGATCCCGGCAAGGCACTGCTCAGGTGCGCCGTGCACGCAGAACGCGTCCACCAGCTCGTCGGCCACCGCGGCCACGGCGGACTTGCGATCACCGGCATCCCACGCGTCCCAGACGGGTCCGAGCAGCTCGCCGCGGCCGAGCCACGTTTGGAAGCGGCGGTACACCGGGACCGTGAGGTAGCCGGTGATGAGCGGCCGGATCATCGCCCGCACAGCATCGGTGTCTTCGGTCGGGCACACCATGATCCTGGCGACGACCTCCGGCTCCTCGTTCTCCTCGTGCACGATCTTGGCGACGCGGCTGACGTCGTCGGCGGAGAGCCAGTTGAGGATGACGCCGTCGCCCTCACGCCCGCCGAGGCGGAGCATCTGCTCGCGCATCGCGGCGATCAACACCGCGGTGGCTGCGCGGGCACCCGCGCCAGCCGGAAGCCGGCGACGTCGAACGTGTCGAATCCGCCCGTGATCTTCTCTCCCGACAAGGCGCGACGCAGGAAGCGGACCGTGTCGCGTACCCGTTGGTACGGCTGGGCGAAGTCGATGCCGTTCCACGAGCGCACGATCACGTCGGATGAAGCGCCCAGGCCGAGGACAAACCGTCCGGGCGCCAGATCGGCCATCGCGGCCGCGGTCTGCGCCAGGAGGGCCGGGCCGCGCGTGTACGCCGACACGATCGCCGTACCCAGGCGCAGCGGTGGTTTCACGCCGGCGGCGATCGCCAGCGGCGTGACGCCGTCGGCACCGGCCGCTTCGACCGACCACAGATCGGTGTACCCGGCCGCCGCCAGCTCGCCGTAGACATCGGCGTGAACGTCGAGGTGCACATCTTCGAAAGGGACGGTGATCCCCCAGCGGTCGGCCATCAGTCGCGCTCGCCTCGTGCGATCGCTGCGGCGGTGGTGACCAGCTTTGGCACGATCCACTCGAAGTCGGCATGGAGCGGCGAATCGCTCGTGCCCCGGACCCAGCGCACGTATGAGCCCTCGGTGATGCATGCCAGCTTGAACAGACCGAGCACCTCGTACCAACCGATCGACGACACGTCGCGACCGGTGCGTTCGGCGTATCGCTCGCACAGCTCGCGTCGGGGCGGCATCTCGGGCTCCTGGGTGGCATCGCCGTAGAACGAGCTCAGCGGGGAGTCCTCGCCACGCTCGGTCCACAGGCCGAGCGTCCATCCCAGATCGACCAGTGGGTCGCCGAGCGTGGACAGCTCCCAGTCGAGGATCCCCGCGACCCGGGCCGGCTGGTCGGGCGCGAACAGCACGTTGAGGAACTGGTAGTCGCCGTGGATGACGCCCGGAGGCTGGCGTGCCGGCTGATTGACGCGCAGCCATTGCGCCGTCCAGTCGATCTCCGGGATCTCGCGTGTGCGGTACGTCGCCAACTGCCCGTACCAGCGGTCGACCTGGCGCTCGAGGTAGCCCTCGGGTCGCCCGAATCCCTCGAGCCCGGCGGACCGCCAGTCCACGCCGGCCAGCTCGGCGAGCGCGTCGACGAACGCTCCGGCAAGACCTGGCAGCACGCCAGCGCGGTCCCGAAGCACGAAGCTCGGGTACGGCTCCTTGAGGTGGAAGCCCTCGATGCGCGTCATCACGTAGAACGGCGCGCCGATCACCGACTCGTCGGTGCACAGGTGCAGCGGAGCGGGGTGCGGCACCGCCGAGTCACTGAGCGCGGTGAGCACGCGATGCTCGCGCACCACGTCGTGGGCAGTCGGCGACAACATGACCCTCGGCGGACGGCGCAGGATGACGACACCGGCCGCCTCGGCGTCCAGTTCGAACACCTCGTTCGAGCTGCCCGACGTGATCCGGCGGATACCGCCGATCGTGCCGAGCTCGGGCGCAGCATGATGGAGATGGGCCCGCAGCCGATCGGCGTCGACGAGATCGTCAACCCGGGCGTCAGCCACGATGGGACTCGTATTGCCACGTGCGGACATGCTGTCTCCTCACTCGACTCCGCCGAGAATTCGTCGGACCATCGACTCGTAGGCGGGGTCGTCGACCGTTCGCCGCTCGCCGATGATCCGCTCCGCATCGACACCAACCGGATTGCGGAGCGGTGCGTGCTCATCGGACACGACGTCAGCGATCGCGGTGGCGACGTCAGCGGCGCTCAGCGGTTCCCTGCGCATCTCGGTGAGCGCGAGCGTCGCCCGCTCCGACAGCGGGCGATACGCCGCGTCCGCGTCGACGACGATGCGGTTCGCGGCGAACGCGGTCTCCACGCCGGCTGGCTCGATGAGTGCCACCCGGATGCCGAACGACGCCAACTCCAATCGCAGCGCCTCTGACCAGGCTTCGAGCGCCGCTTTGCTCGCGGCGTACGCGCCGAGTAGCGGAAATCCTCTGAGCGCGGCTGACGAGACGTTGACGATCGTCCCGCGGCCCCTGGCCCGCATCGCGGGCAGCACCGCCGTCGTGACGCGGGCGACTCCCACCACGTTGGTCTCGAGCACGCGGGCGAGGAGCCCTGGGCCGAGCAGCTCGACCGGACCCCAGGCCGTGATGCCGGCGTTGTTGATCAGCACATCGATGTCGCCGGCCCGCTCGATCGCCACCGCCACCGACGCGTCGTCGGTGACGTCCAGTGGCAGCTTGACGTCGACGTCGAGCTCCGCCAGGTCGTCGAGGCGTCGGGCCGTGGCGACGACCCGGTACCCCCGCGCCGCGAGCTCCACGGCGCAAGCTCGGCCGATGCCCGTGGTGCACCCCGTGATCAGCACTGACGACGTCACGGACGAACCCCGAAGCGCGGCTTGGGCCCCAACTCGTGCATCGATCGGGAGATCGCCGCCTCGAGGTAGCGGATCACGAGTGGCCGCGTGTCGCGTGGGTCGATGAGGTCCTCGACCCCGAGGGCCTCGGCGATCGGAAAGACGCTCTTCATCAGGCGCAGTCGTTCCTCGATCTCGTTGCGCATCCGGTCGGGATCGTCGGATTGCTCGATCAGCCGGCGGTAGGCGGCGTCGACACCGCCCTCCAAGGGCAGCGATCCCCACTCGCCAGAAGGCCAGCCGAGTCGCAGCCCGAGGTGGGCGGGGGTGCTGGTGAGCGTGCCGGCCATGCCGTAGCAGCGTCGTACGTGGATCGTGACGACCGGGACGGTCATCTGATGGGCAACCCACATCGCGCGCATGCCGTAACGCAGCGTGCCTGCCGCCTCGGCGTCGGGACCGACGACGAAGCCCGGCACGTCGACGAGGTGCAGCACCGGGACATGGAACGTGTCGCACAGCTCCAGGAAGTGCGACATCTTCTCGGCGGCCGGCGCGTCGATCGCACCGGCGAGCACATTCGGATCGTTGGCGACGACGCCGATCGAGTGACCGTTCATTCTCGCCAGGGCGGTGACCACGTTCCGCGCGTAGCCCGCCTTGACCTCGAAGTACGAGCCGATGTCGACGATCAGCTCGATCAGCCGGTGCATGTCGTACGCCTGCCGTGGGGCGCGGGGGACGATCGACAGCAGCTCCTCCTCGCGCCGATCAGGCGAGTCGCCGGTGGGACGTGCGGTGGCGGCTCCCACACGCTCGACGGCAGGTACGACAGGAACGTGGCGATCTGGTCGAAGGCGTCGGCCTCGTCGACCGCTTCGTTGTCGGCCAGGCCGCTGGTGTGGAGGTGCAACTCGGCGCTGCCGAGCTGGTCCTTCGTCACGTCGATCCCGAGGGCCCGTTTCACGACCGGCGGTCCGGCCGCGAACAGCTCGGCGCCTTGCGACATGCAGGTCCAGTGCGTGAGCATCGCGTACGCGGCGATCCCCCCGGCGACCGAGCCGAGGATGCCGCCGACCATCGGGACCTCTCCGAGCAGGCCGAGCGGCAAGGTCCAGTCCTTGCTGTTGGGGAGGTACGACCGCCCCATGTTCTCGATCGCCTGGACGCTGGCGCCGGCGCCGTCGAAGAACTGCACGAGTGGCACCCGGTACTCGTGCGCCATCGAGAACGCGAGATCTCGCTTGAGCCGGCGACCCTCGGCGCCGCGCCCGACCCACCGCGGACGGTGAAGTCCTCACCGGCGACGACGAGCTCGCGGCCATCGACGCGGGCGAGACCACAGACGTATGCCTCGGGAACGAACTCGGCGAGTGACCCCGCCTCGTACGTCGCTCGACCCATCAACTGACCGATCTCCACGAACGAGCCGGGATCGATCAGACCGTCGATCCGCTCGCGGATCGTCAGCCGCCCCCGGTCGTGCTGGCGGGAGACGCGCTCCTCCCCGCCCATGCCGAGCGCCATCTGCCGCCGGCGCCGGATCTCCTCGACTTCCTCCCGCCAGGTCATGGTCGACTCCCGCTCCGGGCGGAGCACGACGAGCGCGTCCAGCGCCTCACACCCCTTCGCATCAGCGTGCAGCGGGTTGACCTCGAGCGATTCGAGCCGCGAGCCCAACTCAAGGCCGGCCCGAGCGACGGCGAGGATGGCGTCGACCAGGGGTGCGATGGCGACCGGCGCACCGCCCCTCGCGCCCTGCAGCAACGGGGCGCCGCGCAGCTCGTCGAGCATCTCGCGAACGTCGGCCGCGGTGACCGGGAGCAGGCGGGTGGCGACGTCGCCCAACACCTCGACGAGGACGCCACCCATCCCCACCACGAGGACGTTTCCCCACTGCGGATCGCGCGAGACGCCGACGAGCAGCTCGACCCCGCCGCCGCGCATCGGTGTCACGAGCACACCTTCCGGACGGAGATTTGGAACGACCGCACATCCCGATGCGACCACGCTCTCGAACGCGGCCCGGACGGCGTCAGCGCCGTCGATGCCGAGACGTACGGCGCCGACGTCGCTCTTGTGGTTGACCAGGGAGGAGACCAGCTTGACGGCCACGGCTCCGCCGGCGTCAGCTGCCGCCGCGGCAGCGGCGTCGGCGTCGGCGACCAGCACGGCCGGAACGAACGGGACCCCGGCGGTGGCGAGCAGCTCACGTGACCGCCATTCCGAGAGCGCACCGCCCACGGCTGTCAGCATTCCAGCGCTTGGTCTCCAGCACGGCCGGAGCACCGTCGGCCGAAAGGTGGGCGCCGCGTCGCACGAAGTCCGACCAGCGCGAGACGTTCCGCAGCGCCTGGACACCCGCGGCGAGCCCGGGCAGCGCCGCCGGCACCGTCGCTGAGAGCGCTTCGCGGGCGAAGGCGTTGAGATGAGCAGCCGTCTGCGTGAGGGCGATCGTCGGCTTGGCGACCGACCCCATGGCCGTACCGACCGTTTCGAGCAGTCGCTGCACCACCGGCAGCTTGCACGACTCGAACGCCGGCACGATCACTACCACGGCGATGGCCCCAACGTCCTCCTGCTTGTCGAGGACGGCGAGGACGTCAGCGAGCTCGTTGTCGAGGGCACCGCCGGTGATGTCGAGCGGGTTGTTGATCGACGCGAAGTCGGGCAGCACGTCACGGAGCGCGCTCGCCGCGGCATGCGTCGAACTGCGGCAGCTCGAGGCCGACCCGGTCAGCTTCGTCGGCCACGATCCCGCACGACCCGCCGCTCATCGACACGACCGCGACTCCGGGTCGGCGCAACGGCCCGGTGTGGGCGATCAGGCCTGCCGTCACCACGAGGTCCTCGAGCGAGCGCACCCGGATCGCCCCATGCTGGCGGAGTGCGGCATCGACGACCGCGTCATCGCCGACCAGGCTGCCCGTGTGCGAGAGCGCGTTGTTGGCGGCCAGCTCGCTGCTGCCTGCCTTGAGCACGACCACTGCCTTGCCCAGTTCTGCTGCTCGATCGAGCTGGTCCAGGAATCGCCGGGGATCCTGGATCGCTTCCGCGAACATGGCGATCACGGAGGTCGCCTCGTCCTCGACGAGGTAGCCGAGCACATCCGTGCCGCCGATGACCGCCTCGTTCCCGGTCGTAACCACGTGGCTGAGCCCGATCCCGACCTCGGCGGCGAGCTCGAGCATGGCGCCGCCGATGCCGCCGCTCTGCGACAGCAGGGCGACGGTTCCGGGCACGACGTTGGGCGGCATTGCTGCGATCCAGGCCCCGGTCGCCGCCGAGAAGTTCATGAATCCGAGGCAGTTCGGCCCGAGCAGGGTCAGACCCAGACGGTGCGCCTGGTCGACGAGCGCGGCCTGCCGCTCCCGGCCATCGCCCCCGATCTCGCCCCAGCCGCTGGCCAGGACGACCGCGCCACCGATGCCGGCCGCGGCGACGTCGTCGAGCACATCGGCCACGGCCGGCGCTGGCGGCGAGCAGTATGGCGACGTCGACCGGCTCGCCGATGTCCGAGCACCGAACGGCGGCGGATCGTCCGTGCACGATCCCGCCTGACCGGCTGACCGGGAAGACGGAGCCGCGGAAGCCGACACGGTCCAGCGCCTCGACGACACCGAGCGAGAGGACCGAGCCGTCCTTGGCACCGACGACGGCGACGTTGGTGGGCGCAAAGAACCGATCCAACTGGGTTTCGCTTCGCTCGCTCATCGGATCGTGACGGTGACGGTGCCAGGGCTGACCGAAGTCGACCAACCGGCCGCGACGTACTCGTCGCGCAACGCCCGCTTGTACAGCTTGCCCGTCGGATGGCGGGGCAGCGCCGAGCGGAAGTCGAACGACTTCGGGCACTTGAAGTGGGCGAGCCGGGCACGGCACCACGCGGCGAGCTCGTTCGTCAGTGACTCGCCCGCCTGGTCGAGATCGACCGGCTGCACGACCGCCTTGACCTGCTCGCCGAACTCCTCGTCGGGCACGCCGATGACCGCGACATCGAGCACCGCCGGATGGCCGAGGAGCACGTCCTCGATCTCGCGGGGGTAGATGTTGACACCGCCCGAGATGATCGTGAAGTCCTTGCGGTCGGTGAGGAACAGCCAGCCGTCATCGTCGACGTAGCCGATGTCGCCGAGCGTCGCCCAGCCCCGGGGGTCTCTGCTCGCCGCCGTCTTGTCGTCGTCGCCGTGGTAGTGGAACGTGAATCCGGCTGGATGCTCGAACCACACCGTGCCGATCTCGCCGGCGCGCAACTCGGTGCCGTCCGCGGCACAGATGTGCACGTCCCCGGCGACAGGGCGACCGACGGTGCCCGGACGGGCGAGCCACTGCTGCGATGTGCAGTGGGTCGTGCCAGCGGCTTCCGTGCCCGAGTAGTACTCGTGCAGGATCGGCCCCCACCAGTCGATCATCTCGTGCTTCACGGCGACCGGGCACGGCGCCGCGGCGTGGATCACGACCTGCAACGACGACAGATCGTGGCGGCGACGGACCTCCGGCGGCAGCCGGAGCAGGCGAATGAACATGGTGGGGACGAGCTGCGCGTGCGTGACGCGATGTCGTTCGACCAGGGCGAGGAACAGCTCGGGGTCGAAGCGATCCATCACGACCACGGTTGCCCCGTCGCGCTGGACCTCCAGCGACCAACCCAGCCCAGCCGCGTGGTAGAGCGGCGTCGGGCAGAGATAGATCGTCGTCCGGCGAGAACCCGTACAGCTCTCGGCCGATTCCGGCCATCCGGCCCTCGCCGAGCACGCCCAGCGGTGCATCGAACGCCACTCCCTTGGGGCGGCCGGTCGTCCCCGACGAATAGAACATGAACCTGCCCTCGGTGCGCGGCGACGGCAGAGCGGTCGGCGCAAGGTTGGCGAGCTCGTCATCGAACGACCGGTAGCCGTCGAGGTGACCGCCCAGGGCGAACCGCAAGATCTGGTTCGGGAGCACGGTGTCGAGACCAGCGGCAACCGCACCCAGACCTGCCGACACGATCACGGCCCGGGCATCGCAATCGGTGACGACGAAGGCCGCCTCGTCGGCGGTCAGCCGCCAGTTCACCGGCGTGAACACCAGCCCGGCGTACACGCAACCCCACGCCGCCGCGATCGTCGGTGCCACGTTGTCGACGACGAGCGCCACGTGGTCGCCCGGCTGCAATCCAAGACCGCGGAAGCGCCGCGCCGCTCGATTGGCGTAGGCGTCGAGCTCGCCGAACGAGACGACGCGCTCAGCGCCTGCCGCCACGGCGACGATCGCCGGGCGGTCCGGCGTCGTCTCGGCGAACGTCCCCGGATACACCGCACTCAGCCCATTGGTTCGTTGGCATAGAAGCGCTCCGCCTCGTCGAAGCTCTCGCGGCAAGCCCGCCTGACTTCGACCGCGAGCGGACGAAGTTGAACTCGTCGTCCTCGAACTGGAGGTTGGTGCCGTACGCGTGCAACAGATAGCTCGACACCTCGGCGAGACCCATCCCCATGCTCGACTCGACGAGTCGATACGCCTCCTTGGCGATCACGATCCCGTCCGCGGGCATCTTGGCGATCAGGGTTGCCATCTCTTCCGTGCACTCCACAACCTGAGCGGCGGGAACGCACCGTGTGAACACGCCGAGATGAGCGAGCTCGGAGGCCAGCGGGGTGCGTCCGGTCAGGAGCAGGTCCTTGGCCAGCACCGGGCCGAGGCGATGGAAGAACAGGTGCAGGTCGCCCAGCACGGGGCCGAGATAGCGCGTCGCCGGCATGCCGACACTGGCGTCCTCGCCGACGACGCTGATGTCGCACCGCCATGAGGAACTCGAACCCGCCCCCGAGTGCGTACCGCTCCACCTGGGCGATCGTCACCTTGGGGTGGAAGACGACGCGGGTGTACACCGCGTTCGTGCGCCGGTCGACCACGAGGCGGCGACGTTGGCTGGGGCGGCGCTTGCGCCCGGACTCGGACGGGCTGTCGTACCAGCCGTACACCTCGCCCATGTCCACGCCCGTGGTGAAACATCCGCCGGCGCCGCGGAGGATGACGACCTTGATCGCGTCGTCCTCGGCCACGTCGTCGAGCAGCTCGATGATGCGCTCGTACATCTCGACGGTCATCGCGTTCAGCTTGTCGGGCCGGTTCAGCGTGATCCGCGCGATGTGGGTCGTCGGATCCTTCTCGTACAGCACGTCCTCGTTCATCTCGCTCCTCTGAGGTGACCTACAAAGAGTATACTTTATTTGGGAACGACGTGGAAGCGGTCAGGCGGTTCTGCCCGTGACGAAGCGTTCGACGATCTGCATCTGGTCGTTGGCCGAGCTGGGGAGCGCGAAGCCGTCGAGGTCGAGGATCTCGTCGAGGTGCTCGCGCACGTCGTCGACGGTGACCGGCGCCGCCCGCTTTGCCCAGCCACGGGTCTGCCCGAGCAACCCGCGAGCGACATGGCTCCCACCGGCGTGGAGCACCTCGCCGTTGAGCTGGCACTCCTCGCTGAGCAGGTACCCGACGACGCCGGCGACGTTCTGGGGATCCATCAGTTCCTGCCACAGTGCTTTGGCATCCTCGCGGCGCAAGGCGCGTGCCGGCGAGCGGGCAGACGGCGTTGACCCTGATGTCGAGCCCGTTCGTCGAAGCCTCGTGCGCCAGCGACTTGGTCAGGCCGATGATGCCGGTCTTCGCCGCCGAGTAGGCCGGCTGGTTCATGTGTCCGAACTGCGCCATCGACGACGTCAGGACGATGCGGCCATAGCCTCGGCTCGCCATGTCTCGCCAGGCCGGCTGGCCGATGTGCCACGCTCCGAGCAGGTGCACGGCGAAGAGGTTCGTCACCTCCTCGATCGGCTGGGCCGCGAACGTCGAGCCCATCACGACACCGGCGTTGTGCACCAGCAGGTCGATCCGGCCAAACGCATCGATGGCCACCCGAGCGATCGATTGACCTCCTTCTGGCGTGGCGACACTGTCGGTGACGGCGACGGCGTTGCCGCCGAGGTCGGCGATCTCCTTGACCACACTGTCGGCCACGGCCGCGTCGGGTTCGTCGCCCCGCGGCTGGACGCCGATGTCGTTGACCACGACGGCGGCGCCGCGCCCGGCGAGATGGAGTGCATAGGCGCGGCCGAGGCCGCGACCGGCCCCGGTCACCACTGCGACCTTTCCATCAAGGTCCATCGCTGGCATCGTACTCAAATTCCTTACACTCTTGACCAGTTGAGGTCCTTTCAGGCGGAGTACCGGATCTCGTAGATCGAGCCGTCGGGCTCGTGGTACTCGCCGGTCGAGTAGCTGCGGCGTAGCAGCGACATCAACAACCGCGGCCCATCGAATCGGATCTCGTTCCATCCTCCCTGGATGCCGTCGGCAAACAGATGTGTGTTGCCGTCGAGGTCGATGCGGAAGATCTTGCAGTCGTACTTCAGCGGGCCACTCGGCGGCGACTTGGTGACGTGCATCAGGTTGAGCGAGCCGTGGTGCACCCAGAAGGTGTGCCCACCGAAGGGACCGAACTCCGGCGGTGCCACCTCGGCCATGCCGAGCCCCATGTCCTCGTGGTGGACCGGCTCCGACGTGACCCGTCCGTCGTCGATCACCCAGTAGTCGAGGTCGTGGTCCGCGGGTGCGTCGTCGGTGTAGTTCGATCCGGGCCGCCCCGCCAGGAGCAGCTTGCCCTCGAGTGATCCCCATGACGGCCCGGCGTACGAGATGAAGTACGGCTGGATCGGCGCGGGCACGGCGGGCTGATCCAGGATGATCCATGGCTCGGCCTTGCCGTCGGGGGGGATCCGATAGACGACGCCATTCACCATCGAGTTGCAGATGTAGTAGCCCTCTTCGGTTGTGCCCTTGCGGCCGAACCCGCCGATCATCAACGCGCCCGGTACCCCGTCGTTGATCCGCCCGGCTCGCGGGATCTCGGCAAATCGTGTGGGTGCGGAGTCACCGATCGCCATTCGATAGATGTCGTGCTGCGATCGTGCTCCTTGGCGGCCGGCCACCGACTGGCTGGTGAAGAAGATCTGACCCTCCCAGTCACCGAACCACGCTGGTGCGCGGCGGATGTTGAACGGCATGCCGTCGTAGCTCCCGACCGGGAGCACGACCTCGACGTGATCGTCCGGATACAGGCGATGGATCCCGCCGTGACCTTTCGCCGGGTCCCAACCCGGTTCCTTCTGCGGTCCGTGGTCGCTGAACACCATCGACCCGTCCGGATCGAACCAACCGACCATCGGGTCATACAGCGTCGTGCCTGCGGCGATGACCTCGCCGGTGGAGAAGCCGGGCTCGACGACACGCAACCGGAACTCACAGTCGGAGCGGACGTCGTCGGGCGATACGGGGGTCAACATGCGGGTACGTTCCTTCTCGTTCAAGGGATTGTCGCGGCGAGCGGCAAGCCAGCCAGCACATCGATCACGATGTTGCCGCTCGCATCGAAGGTTGCGGTCTGGCCGGGACGGACGACCACCACGGTGTCCGGCTGCTGAATGAGGTACGGCCCGGTCAAGACCCCGTCGACCCGCCCGCCGTGGTGGTCGGTGACGTCGAGCACGGGGGTCTCGGCGAATCGTTGATACTCCTGCCAGTAGACCGAGCGTGTCGACAGCGACCCGGCCGAGGTGGTCGCCCGGTCGAGGAGCGGACTCTTGTCGGTGAGTCCGGTGGCGCGCAGCTGGAATGCGGTGATCTGGATGCCCCCCGCTCGGTAGCCGGAGTTCTTGCCGTAACGCTCCTCGTACGCCGAGCTGAAGCGGGTATCGATCCAGTCGACCTGCTCAGCGTTGTCGACCGAGAAGTCCACGGGGACGGCGACGTCGTAGACCTGCAGCTTGTGCTTCATTCGCAGCGTTCGCTGGAGCCGGATGGAGTCCTCGTCGAACCCCTCGTTCGTCAAGGCCGACCAGGCGCGTTGCTCCATCGCGACGAACGTGCCCTCGATCAGATCGGGAGACGCCGGCAGGTCGAGAACGAGGGGTGTGGTGTACAGGTGGGTGATGTCCGCGTTGGCCGCGCCGCCGGCGGACCACACCGGCGCCACCTCGGGGACGGCCACGATGACCTTGGGTACGCGCGCGACGCGAGCACACGCCGCGGCGTGCACCGGGCCGCCACCGCCGAACGCGAGCATCGTGAACGAGCGGGGATCCAGTCCGCGATGCTCGCTCATGCGCCGGATCAGATCGGCCATCTTGGCGTCGACGATGCTGGTGATGCCGGCCGCCACCTCGTAGGTGCCGATGCCGAGCTCCTTCGCCAGCCGTTCGATCGCCTGCGTCGCCGCGTCGACGTCGAGCCTGAGCTCGCGGTGGAGAAACGTCGCTGGATCGATGATGCCGAGCACGACGTCGGCATCGGTGACCGTCGGCTCGGTGCCGCCTCGGCCGTAGCACGCCGGCCCCGGATCGGCGCCGGCGCTGTGCGGCCCGACGTTGAGCCGGCCCGACTCGTCGATCCACGCGACGCTGCCGCCACCGGCTCCGATTGACTCCACATCGAGCATCGGCAGCGCCATCTCGAAGCGCTGGAACGTTGCCAATTCGCGAGCGAGCGGCTGATGGTCGCGGATCACGCTCACGTCGAACGTGGTGCCGCCCATGTCCGTGGTGAGCAGGTGCGGTTCGCCCGATCGCGCGACCGAACAGCTGGGAGTTCGTCACTCCGGCGACCGGCCCGGATTGCACCGTCAGGATCGGCGCCCGCCGCACCTCGGCGGCGGTCATCGCTCCGCCCCCGCACTGGGCGAACAGAACGGTGCCATCGAAGCCGAGCGAGCGGGCTCGCTGCTCGATCGCTTGTACGTAGCGATCCATCAGCGGGCCGATGTAGGCGTTCATCACGCACGTCGTCGTGCGCTCGTACTCGCCCAGCCGGCCCGTGAGGTCGGCCCCGCACGACACGAAAACCTCCGGGGCCACCTCGCCCACGAGCTCGCGCACCCGGTGCTCGTGTCGAGGGTTCTTCGGTGACCACAGGAAGCTGATCGCGATGGCCTCGACGCCCTGGTCGAGGAGATGCCTGATGCTCTGGCGGGCCCCTTCCTCGTCGAGTGCGACAACGACTTCGCCATCGGAGTCGATCCGCTCCGTGACCTCGCACACCAGTCGTCGCGGTACGAACTCAACGGGCCGGCGTCCGCTGGCGAGGTCGATGAGGTGCTCGGGATCGAGTCCGAACGTGCGCGCCCCACCCTTCATGATGAACAGGGCATCGCCGTGGCCGGCCGTCGCCAGGAGCCCGACACGCGCTCCGGTTCGAGCAACGAGGGCGTTCGTTCCCGTCGTCGTGCCGTGGACGAGTCGCGTCGTCAACGCGAGGAGCTCCGGTGTCGACAGCCCAAGCTTGGTGGCGGCTTCGCCGATCGACTCGAAGAAGCCCACCGAACGATCGTCAGGCGTGGTCGAAACCTTGCCGACATGCACGTTCCCGTCCTGGTCGATGGCAACACAGTCGGTGAACGTGCCGCCGATGTCGACGCCGACCGCGAACCGCTGGCGATCTCCCATCTCACCGGCGCCCATCTCAGCCGCCACCAATGCCGAGGGAGATCAGCCTCGTGTCCGATGCGACTGGGTCATCGGCCACGCAATTGTCGGTGATGAGGAGCTGGGCGCACGTTGGGCAGTACCAGAGACGGAGCACGAGCTCGCGGCTGATGAACGGGCGCGAGTCGGGATACCGGGCCGGATCGAGCGCCGATGCCGGGACCTGCTCCATCGCCGCACCCCGCCGGTAGTTCACGTCGCTCGCCGCGAGCACCTGGCGGCAGCAGGAGCACGACCACACCGAGCCGGTGTGGTCGTCGGCGAGATCGACCGTGTCGGTGATCGACCGGCGGCTCGCGTCCTCGGCGACGAGTCCGTCGACCGGGGCACTCGGAGGTTGCGATCGATCGAGTCGGGCGCGGCGGGCCTCGGTGCGACAGCGCTCCGTCGCGTCGACGTCGACGGAGTCGGCTTCGATCACGATGCCGTAGTCGTCCCGCGACCGTTCCAGCGTCACGGCGCCGGTGCGGACGTCCGCAAGCACGAGCGACGGGTCGCGGCGAAGGGGATCGCCGAGACCGCCACCAGCACTGCGCTCGATGATCAGCACGCCGTCGAGGCCGAGGTCGATGTGCTCGCCGACCGCGAGGCGCCGCAGCGGCCCGATCGCCGCCTCCAGCTCCGGTCTCGTCGCCGGGAGGCGACCTTCCTCGAGCACGGTGCGGATCGACGTCGAGACGGCCGCAGCCCAGTCGCCCATGTGGCCAGGCAGCCCGCCGGACAGGCCGTTCGCCGTCTGCACGGTGGGATGGCTGGCCCCGGTGGCCGTCTGGAACGAGATCGCCTTGTGGCCGACGAACGCGGCCTCGATGCCGTTGCCGCCCCGAAAGCGTCCCGGGCCGGCGCTGTCGGCCTGCGATCGGCGGTACAGGTAGAGCATCGGGATCGACGACTCCCACTCTTCGACGTTTCCGGCGTTCGACCGTGGCCACCAGTAGTTGCCGCCGTTGTCGACACCGTCGCGGCCGGCGAACGCGCCGAAGCCGCCGGCCATGCTGTCGCCCGTGAGCCCGTAGAACGGTTCGCCGTCGCGGTCGAGCCCGAACGGCTCGGAGAAGTGCGGGCTCGACGTGGCACCCGAGGCCGTGGCCCGCTCCCTGAGATGGGGCGGCCCGGTCATCAGCATCTTGCTGACGACGAGACCCGCCTGCGTCGCGCCGACGCCGGCGGCGTAGATCAGGGTGACGCCGGCGGGGTGACTGGCGACCGTGACCGTGCCCGCTTCGGGCTCGAACTGCATGTGGTTCAGGACACCCGCCGGACAGAACAACTGATCCCAGGCGAGCATCGCGTTGACCGCGCAGAGCGCGGTCGAGCGAAACGTGTTGAACGTGCCGTTCACGCCGCCGGCCGCTTGCGGATCGGTGCCTCGGTTGCTGAAGATCAGCTGATCGTCACGCTTGCGCAGCGTCGTCTGGATGGCCATGAGATCGCGGCCGACGCCGACGTAGGTCCGTTCGCTCCACTCGCCGTCTGGGAGCTCGAGGAGCCGGCGGCTCACCGCGCCGGAGGCGTCGCTGATCATTCGCCGCATCGCGCCCTTCACCGTGCGCGGGCCGTACTCGTCGAGGACCTCGAGCATGCGCCGCCTGACCGAGTTGACGCCGGCGATCTGGGCGCGGATCTGCAGTTCGCAAAGGTCGGGGTATCGGCCCTGGCGCCGGAACAGGTCCATGATGTCGCGCTGCAACTCGCCCCGGCGGATGAGCTTGGTGGCCGGCCACGGGGTGGGCTCGCCGAAGATGTCCTTGGCACTGATGCAGAAGCTCCCCGGATCGGTGCCGCCGAGGTCGCGCTGGTGGGCCGAGCTGAAGGCCCAGCAGAAGATCCGGCCGTCGTGGCAGATCGGCGCGTACACGCACAGGTCCATCTGGTGCGCCGACGCGATGTACGGATCGTTGAGGATGAAGACATCACCGTCTTCGATCCCGGGGTTCGCCCCACGGTGCTCGAGCGTCCACTTGACGGCGAGGTCGGCGCACCCGATGAAGTACTGGATCGTGGGTCCACCGACGAGGATGTCACCGTTTTCGGTCAGGATCGACGTGTTGTAGTCGTCGGCGAAGCACACGATCGGGGTTCCCGACGCCCGCTTGATGGTGTCGGAGTGCTCGAGGTTGATGTTCCAGAACCGCCAGCGCAGCACCTGGTACGTCACCGGGTCGAGGGTGGTCTCGAACTCGTCGTCGAGTTGGATGCGCGGATCGAGATCGGGATCTTCCCGGCGGTATGTACGAGTACTTCGTGCCGTCCCACGGCCCCGCATCGAGGCGGCCATGATCGACCTCGCGATGACGAATCACCCCGTCAGGAGTGGAGGTGTCGACGACGTCGTCACGAACGACCACGGATTTCCCCCTTCAGTGCCGCGCCCGACTCGGGGCGTGGGCCTCATCCTAGGCGATATCCTTACACTCTTCAACCTCTGACCGTGATTGTCAGACCGGGTTCATGTCGAGCGAGAGAGCCCAAATCGGCCCTTCTGGTCGACACAAAGCGCCCCTGCGTCGCCGCGACCTGTCGCGGCCTCTCCGCAAAGGTCAAAAGAGTATCAGATATTCCTCATGGTGCCTCAGAGCGGGATGACGTGGCCTCCGTCGACCGCCAAGGTCTGACCCGAGACGTAGCGCGCCCCGTCGCTGAGCAGGAACGCCAGGACCGGTGCGACGTCATCGTCGGGGTCCCCGACGCGACCGAGCGCCGTCAGAGCCGCGAGGCGCGGCTCAGCCGCAGGATTGGCAGCGAATGCCCGCTCGACCGTTGTCGTGCGAGCCAGCGGAAGGACGATGTTCACGCGCACGTCGGACGGCCCCCACTCCCTCGCCAGACCCCGCGCCAGGCCCCGGATGCCGGCCTTGAACGTGGCGTACAACGAAACCACGGGGTTCCCCTCCACCGCGGCGGAAGAGCTCAAGAAGATGAGCGCACCGCGCCGCTCGGCCAGCGGTCGCTCAACGGTCGCGGCGAGGTGGAATGCGCCGCGCAGCGAAACCGCGACCTGTTCCTCCCACAGCGCTGGCTCCCACTCCTCGAGGGCGGTGTACAGGTACGACCCGCGCGGTGGCGTTGTGAACTGCGCCGTCGAGACCACCCCGCGACAACGCGAGGTCGACGGCCTGCCGCACCTGATCCCGCTTGCTCATATCGCAACGGCACCAGACCGCTGACCCGCCGTCGGCTTGGATTTCGGAGACCACCGCCGCACCATTGTCCCCGAGCGAGGTGACGACGACGTCGGCCCCCTGTGCCGCGGCAACAGATTGCCGTCGCTCGGCCGAGCCCCGAGCCGGCACCCGTGATCAGTACCCGCTTGCCACGCAAGGTTCCGTCGACGTTCACGGCACCATCACCATGCCGCCGTCCACGACCATCGTCGCTCCGGTGATGACGGAGCCGGCGCTGGTCGTGAGCAGTTCGACGACCGCTGCGACGTCGGTGCGCGGGTCGACGTTCCGCTCGATCGCCGGCGTCCAGCGACTGGGCGCCGATCCGGTTCCACCCGCAGTCCGGATGGCGACGCAGTTCACTGTGATACCGGCTGCGCCCCAACGCCGGGCGGCTGACTTCGCCATGCCGCGAATTCCTTCGAGCGCGGCGCCGAAGGCGACCTGCCCCTCGTGGCCGCAGAGCGGCACGACGGGAAGAACGAACACGAGCTGACCCGCCTGATCACCGAACGCCTGGCGGGCGAGGAAACACGTGAAGAGCGCAGCGCGGAGCGGTCCCTCGCACGCGGCATCCCATGCTGCATCGTCGAGACCGGCGAGCGGCGCGTCGGGTGCGGGCGGCCGCGCCGACATGGCGTGCACGACGAGCGACGGCGATCCCAAACGCTCGGCCTCCTCGGAGAACGCGGCACGCACTGCTTCGACGTCGGCATAGGCATCCGAGGGAATGCAGCCGGTGGCCCAGCCGCGTTCGGCGAGGCCCAGAGCCAGCGCTGCACCGGGATCTCGTTCGCCTCCGGCGACGTAGCAGACACGCGACACCGGTGCCACCTAGCCCCGCCGTCTCACAGGGCCCACCGTGGAGCCCGCTTGTCGAGAAATGCCGCCGGCCCCTCGACGGCATCGGGGTGGCGGCGGTGGTCTTGCAGGATGTCGCAGCCGCGTTGCAGGCCCTCGTCAAGGCCGCCGTCCAGGCTCATCCAGATCGCTCGCAAGGAGGCCTGCATGGCATGGGGCGACGCGGCCGCCGCGAGCTGGGCGAGCTCGACGGCCCGCGACCTGAGCGAGTCGAGCGCCACCACCTCGCTGACCAATGCCGAGCGACGAGGGCGCGCCGAGCGTCGATGCGGTACGACTTGCCGAGGGCGACCATGCGCAGCACCTCGCCGAGCGGGATCCGCCGAGCGAGGGCGATCGGCTCGAGCGCAGCGACGTGACCCACGTGGACGTGCGTGTCGAAGAACGTCGCGTTCTCGCTGCAGATGACGACGTCACCGTCGGCCACGAAGTGGAGCCCGGCCGAGGCGCACAGGCCGTTGACCGCGACGATCATCGGCTTGAACACGCCGGCCTGCCGCGCCGTGTAGCGCGGGTACTCCTCCTCGACGGTCAGCTCGCCGACCTCGCCCCCCGAAGAGAACGCTCGGTCGCCGGCAGCCGTGACGACGACCGCTCGTACGTCGGGATCCCCGTCGAGCTTCGGGCCACAGCTTGGTCAGCCGCATTCGCAGGTCGTACGAGTAGGCGTTGAGCCGCTCCGGCCGGTTGATGGTGAGGATCACGACGTGGCCGTCACGTTCGACCAGGAGCTCGTCTCGATCCGACATGTCCCCCACCTCCTTTCGAGTCGAGTCTTCTGGCGAGCTTCGAGGCTCAGCGGGCCAGCGTGAATCCGTCGTAGCCCTTGGCGGCGACGTCGAAGCAGATCTGGCGGTAGACGTCGAACCCGCCGATGAACGGCATGAACACGCGCGGCTTGCCGGGCACGTTGGCGCCCATCCACCACGAGTTCGCCCGCGGGAACAGCGTCTTGCCGGCGATCTCGTTGACGTGCGCGACCCAGGCGTCCTCGGCCTCGATCGAGGGTTCGATGCGTGGCGAGGCCGTGCTCGTCGAGGTAGTCGATGCAGTCGGCGATCCACTCGACGTGCTGCTCGATGCCGAGGACCATGTTCGTCAGCACCGACGGGCTCCCCGGCCCGGTGACCACGAACAGGTTCGGGAAGCCGTTGATCCCGAGACCGAGGTAGGTGCGCGGGCCCGCCGCCCACTTGTCGCGAAGCTTCACGCCGTCGGCGCCGATGATGTCGAGGCCGAGCAGCGGCTCCGGTCATCGCGTCGAAGCCGGTCGCGAACACGATCGCGTCGAGCTCGTAGTGCTCGGTCCGTCGGTGCGGATGCCGGTCTCGCGTGAGCTCGACGATCGGCGACGATCGCACGTCGACCAGCGTGCACGTTGTCACGGTTGAACGTGGCGTAGTAGTTGGTGTCGAGGCACGGCCGCTTGCGTGCCGAACGGGTAGGTCGCGGGGCGACAGCAGCTCGGCGACGTCGGGGTCCTTGACGATCTCGCGGATCGCGAGCGCGCACGAACTCGGCGGCCGTCTCGTTGGCCTTCTCGTCGACGAGCAGATCGTTGTAGGCGCGCCCCGAACGGTACAGCCGGCCTGACTCCCAGGCGCTTCGTATAGGTCGCTTCGCGCTCCTCGTCGCTGACGCTGAGCGCCGGCGCTCGCGATGGCGATCGTAGACCGCACCCGAGCGCGCGTCGCGTGCGCTGCCGGCGGTACTCGGCGTAGTTCGCCTTGCGTTCGGCCACGAACGCCGGGTCGAGCGGCTGGTTCCTCGCCGGCATCGTGTAAGTTCGGCGTGCGCTGGAAGACGAACAGTGCGCCGCCTGCTCGGCGATCAGCGGAATCGATTGGATGCCCGGACGATCCGGTGCCGATGACGCCGACCCGCTTGCCGGTGAAATCGACCCCTTCGTGCGGCCAACGGCCCGTGTGGTACGTCGGTCCGGCGAAGCGGTCGATGCCCTCGACCTCGGGCGGCTTGGCGGTCGACAGGCAACCGATCGGCCATCACGAGGAACCGGGCCGACGCGCAGCCGTCGCGATCCGTCGACACCTCCCAGCGGCGCTGCTCGGCGTTCCACGCCGCCGCCGTGACGCGGGTGTCGAACCGGATGTCGCGGCGCAGGTCGAACCGGTCGGCGACGTGGTTGGCGTACGCCAGGATCTCCGGTTGCGTCGCGTAGCGCTCGCTCCAGTCCCACTCCTGCTGCAGGTCCTCGTCGAACGAGTACGAGTAGTCCAGCGACTCGACGTCGCAACGGGCGCCGGGATAGCGATTCCACCACCACGTCCCACCGACGTCCGCGGCGGCCTCGTAGACGCACCGCCGACAGCCCCGACCGGCGCAGCCGGTGGAGCATGTACATGCCGGCGAACCCGGCGCCGACGACGACGACGTCGACAGTGATCCGGTTCGTTCGCGACGTGTTCATGCTCCTGCCGTGCCCCTTCGCTTGGCTCCCATCGACCGACAAATAGAGTACCCTGATTTCGCCGCTCTAGCGCAACGTCCATGACGGCTTCGGACGAAATCCGTCGCGCGTCGACCTCTGCCGTGCCGAGCGGGTTGCCGATCTGGGTGTAGGCCATGCCCGCGCGAGCGCCGCGGTGCGGCCCACGTCGAGCGATTCCCAGATCGCCCGAACGGTGCCCTGCACGGCGGCGGTCGGTTTGGCGGCGATGACCGCGGCGATGGAGCGCGCCCGATCGTGCAGCTCGGCGGCCGGAACGATCTCGCTGACGAGGCCGATGGCCAATGCGCGCGCCGGCAGACATCCGCTCGTCGAGGCCCATGAGGGCGATGCGCATGACCTCCCCGAGGGGTATCCGCCGAGCCAGCCCGATCGGCTCGAGCGCCGCGGTCAGCCCGTACGAGACGTGCGGATCGAAGAACACGGCATCGTCGCTGCAGATCACGATGTCTGACTCGTTGATCCAGTAGAAGCGCGCCGCCGGCCACCATGCCGTGCACCGCGCAGACGACCGGCTTCCACACCCGGTTGCTGCGAGGACCTAGCGCGGCGCCGGGATCGTCGTGGTTCCACGCGTTGTCCGGGAACTCGAGCGGCCGAGTTCACGTCGACCCCGGTCGAGAACGCCCGTGTCCCCGCGGCCCGCAGCACGGCGACGTGGATGTCGTCGTCGTCGCGCACCCGCGCCCACGCCTGCACGAACTCGTCACACATGCGCTGATCGAACGCGTTCAACACGTCGGGACGGTCGATCGTGATCGTGGCCACCTGGTCGTCGCCCACCTCGAACTGGATGGTCTCGAACTCCAAGCTGGTCACCGCGCTCCTCCGATCGATCGATTCCGCCTCGTCAGGGATTCTCATCCTGCGACCGCGGTCTGGCGGCCAGCGACCCGGTCGAGTAGAGTGTAAGGAAATGTCGGGGGTCTCACTTGGCCGCCGACGGCATGGTTGGGGAACTTGGTGTGATCACACGTGACGCGTTGTTCATCGGAGGGCGGTGGACGCCGCCATCGTCGGCCGCGACCATCGAGGTCGTCTCGCCGGCATCGGAAGGCGTCGTCGGAACGGTTCCCGCTCCGACGACCGCTGACGTCGACAGGGCGGTCGCTGCAGCCCGGGCCGCGTTCGACGCCGGACCGTGGCCGCGTACAGAGCCCAAGGAGCGCGCCGACGTGCTTCGCCGCATCGCCGACGGCCTCGAGGAACGGGCTGACGAGCTCGCCGCGCTGATCACCCTCGAGAACGGCACGCCGATCGCCATCTGCAAGACGGCCCACGTCCTCGGGGCGACCGCCCACCTGCCGGCCTACGCCGACCTCGCCGAACGCTACGAGTTCCACGAGACGCCGGCAGGGGTTGCGCATGCGCTCGGCGATCCTCCGCGAGCCGGTCGGGGTCGTCGCCGCGATCAGCCCGTGGAACGGCCCGCTCGTCCTCGCCTTGATGAAGCTGGCACCGGCGCTCGCGGCCGGCTGCACGATCGTCGCTCAAGCCGCCGCCTGAGACACCGCTCAACGCCTACGTGCTCGCCGACGTCTGCGCCGACGCGGGCGTTCCGCCGGCGTCGTGAGCATCCTGCCGGCCGACCGCGACGTCGGCCAGTACCTCGTCAGCCACCCCGACGTCGACAAGGTGGCGTTCACCGGCAGCACCGCCGCCGGGCGCTCGATCATGGCCGAGTGCGCCAAGCGGCTGAAGCGGGTGACGCTGGAGCTCGGCGGCAAGTCGGCGGCGATCATGCTCGATGACGTCGACACGCGGCACCGGCATCGCCCAGACTGCTGCCGATGGCCACGCTCCTGTCCGGGCAGATGTGCCTGCTGCAGTCCCGCGTGCTCGTGCCTCGTGCCCGCGCCGGCGAGCTCGTCGACGCGCTGTGCGAGGCGATCAGTCCACTGAAGGTCGGCGATCCGACCGATCCTGAGACGTACTTCGGCCCGCTGATCAGCGAGCGCCAGCGCGACCGGGTCGAGGGGTACCTCGCTGCCGGACGCGAGGAAGGGCGCGGCGGTCGCCCTCGGCGGCGGTCGCCCCGCCCATCTGGACCAGGGCTGGTTCGTCGAGCCGACGGTCTTCGTGGAGGTCGACAACTCGATGCGCATCGCCCGCGAGGAGATCTTCGGGCCGGTGATCTCGGTGATCGAGTACGACGGCGTCGACGAAGCGGTCGCGATCGCCAACGACACCGAGTACGGGCTCGCCGGGGCGGTGTACACGCCAGACCCGGCCCGCGGCTTCGCCGTAGCCCAGCGGGTGCGCGCGGGCACCTACGGCGTCAACGGATACGGCAGCGATCCGTGCATCCCCTTCGGTGGCTTCAAGCAGTCGGGGATCGGCCGCGAGGGCGGGACCGAGGGTCTCGAGGCGTACCTCGAGACCAGGGCCGTCTCCCTGCCTGACGGGTTCGCGCCGTTCGGGTAGCGGTGGGCGGGACGATGCATTCCTTCGACGGCTCCGTCGCCGTCGTCACCGGCGCTGCCGGCGGGCTGGGGCTGGCGCTCAGCCGACGCCTCGCTGCCGAAGGCGCTCGCGTGGCGATGGCCGATGTCGACGCGGCACGCCTGGACGATGCCGCGGCCGCGGGTCGAGCGCACGGCGGCGACGTGCTGACGGTCGCCGCCGACGTCTCCGAGCGCGGCGGGGATGGCGGCGCTGCGCGACACCGTGATCGATGAAGTGGGGCGTCATCGACGTGCTCTGCGACAGACGCTGGCGTCGCGGCCTGCCCGGTGACCCGACTGTGGAAGCTGCCGATCGAAGAAGTGGCAACGCGTCGTCGGCGTGAACCTTGGGGCGTGGTCCATGGCGTGCAGGCGTTCCTTCCTCGATGCTCGAGTCCGGCGAGCCGGGTCGGATCATGAACACCGCCTCGCTGACCGGGCTCACCGCAACGCACTGATCCGCACTACGTCGCGTTAAAGACACAGGTGATCGCCGTCTCGGAGTCGCTGAGGATCCGAGCTCGCGGCGCGCAACAGTCGAGCTCGACGGTCTCCGTGCTGTGTCCGGTGCTGTGACGACGGGACTCTTCGACCGCGAACGGTCCAGAGGCGGCCGCCGGAATCGCCGGGTGGGACGCCGAGCGCGCCAGCGTCGGCGACAGCCGGAATCGCTGCCGCGCAGCCGGCCGATCTGGTCGCCGAGCGAGGCCGTCGAGGCGATGCGCCGGCGCTTCTGGGTACTGCCGGCGCCGGACTCTGCGGCGCGCGATCAGCAGGCGGATGTCCGACGTGCTCGCGGCCTGTTCCGGCACAAGCTGATTCGACCGAAGGGAGACAGGATGCGCACGCGTGCCGCGGTGATGGAAGCGGTGAACCAGCCACTGGATCGTCCGCCCGCTCGAGACGGTGGAACCCGGCGCCGCCGACGTCGTCGTTCGACTCGGTGCGAGTGGGGTCTGCCACACCGACCAAGCACGTCTTGTCGGGCGGCATGCCGTACCCGTCACCGGTGGTGCTCGGGCACGAGGGCGCGGAGTGGTCGAAGCGGTCGGGCCGCGCGTGCGGCACATACGGATCGGGGACACCGTCGTGCTCATCTCGGCACCGACGTGCGGGCGCTGCTGGTACTGCTCGCGTGGCGAGACGGTCCACTGCCTCGAGGCCGAGGGTCCCGGTGTCCCGCGCTTCAGCGACGGCGAGCGCGCGAGCCGTTCGCCGGATTTGCCGGGCTGGGGACGTTCTCGACCTACGTCACGCTCGACGAGGCACTGGCCGTGCCGGTGCGCACGAGAGCTGCCTGCGAGGCGCTCGCCCTCGTCGGGTGCGCTGTCGTCGACCGGCGTCGGCGCCGTGTTGACCTCGTCCGTGGAGGCCGGATCTCCGTGGTGGTCTTCGGCTGCGGCGGCGTTCGGGCTGTCCGCCGGATCCAGGGCGCCCGCATCGTCGGGGCGTCAGAGATCATCGGCGTCGATCCGGTGGCGATGAAGCGCGACGCCGCGATCGCGCTCGGCGCGACGACGGTCGTCGACCCCGGCGAAGAGAACCCAGGGGACGTCGCCCGTGCCCGAACGGAAGGGCGCGGCGCCGACGTGGCATTCGAAGCGGTCGGCTGCTTGTCGCGACTGGCCGTCGAGCGCGGTGCGAGCGACGCGACCCGGCGGGATCACCCACATCATCGGGGTAGCCGATCCCGTCCGAGCACCTCGAGATGTCCGCGGCCGAGTTGCTGTTCAGCCGCAAGATGCTCGCCGGCTCGCTGTACGGCGGCGGGAATCCCCATCGCCTGATTCCCGAGATGGTGCGCTGGCCGAGAAGCGGGAGTCTGGACCTCGCCTCGATGGTGACCCGGACGATCGACCTCGACGGAGTCAACGAGGCGCTTGACGCGATGGAGCGCGGCGAGGTCGTCAGGTCGGTGATCGTCTACGAACTGACACGGCGGTCGCAGGATCAATCGCGGTCGTGCAGTCCCACCGAGTCTTCGGATCAACGGTCAGTGGCCGGGCGACCTTGGCCGCTGCGGCGCCCGGCGATCCGGCCGAACACGATCCGGCGGTCAGGCCGGTGCCACCCGGTAGTTGTGGTAGAAGAGCTCCGCCCACGATCTCGCCGGCGGCGAGCAGTCCGGGGATCGGCTTGCCCTCTCGCGGAGACCATCCTCGGCGCCTCGGCGTGATGCGCATGCCGCCGAACGTGAACGCGATGCCACACGTCACCTGGACCGCCATGAACGGCAGGCGTGTCGAGCGGCTGCGCCCAGTTGCTCTTCGGCACGGAGAGGCCGGTCGGTCCGGCGACCGTCGAGCACCGTCGGGTCGAACGGCACGTCGGTCTGCACGGCGGCGTTGAACGCCGCGACCTCGCGCAGGAAGCCGCCTGGTCGATGCCCTCCATCTTGCGCGGCCGAGGTCTTCGAGGCTGTCGGCCTCGACCTTGGTGACCTGCCGGATCCGGTACTCGTCCGGAGCAGTCGGCGCGACCTTGCCGTCGAAGACCTGCCAGGCGACCTGGCCGGGCTGCTCGAGGATCGCCGCGCCGTACTTCGCGTACGTGTAGTTGCGGAAGTCCGCGCCCTCGTCGACGAACCGCTCGCCCGTCGCGTTGACCATGATCCCGAACGGCTAGCTGTGCTTCTGGAAGCCGTCGCCGACTGCGAGGTCACCGAACTCGGGCGCGTTGCGATCCAGCCGCGACGGCGTGGCATCCCGACCAGTGCCCCGCGGCCGAGGCGCCGGTGTCCAGCGCCATCGCGATGGCCGTCGCCGGTGTTGAACGTGGTACCGCGCACCTTGGCGAGGTCCCACCCGGGCCCGAGGTAGCGCGTCCGCCACTCGACTTGGCTTCGAAACCGCCGCACGCCAGCACCACGCGCACGGGCGACTGATCGACGACGGTGCGACCGTCGATGACGGCCCGGACCCGTGCACGCCGTCGTCGTCGACGAGCACGAGTCGGGCCGGCGCCCGGAGACGGATGTCGGCACCGGCCTTCTCCGCCAGCGCGCGCTCGGCCTCGACGAGGCCCGGTCCGCCCCGACGACCTCGACGGTGAGGCCGCCCCAGAAGCGGTGCTTGCCGTCGACCTTGAAGGCCTGCGCCCGTACGCCGGCGCGAAGCGGATGCCGTGCGTCGGCCATCCAGACGCAGTGTCGGGTGGACGTTGACGACGAGCGTCTCGACGAGGTCGGGGTCGGCGCGGTGCTCGGTCACCCTGGCCATGTCGTCGAAGAACTGTGCTGCTCGGGTAGGCTCCCGAAGTCGGAGCGTCGCAACTCCTCGGCGCTGAGGTCTGGACGATCTCACGGAGCTCGTCGACGTCGCGGTACGCCACCCTGCATCGCCCGGCGGTGAAGGCCGCGTTCCCGCCCGCAGCTTCAAGCGGCGCGCGCTCCGAGTACGAGCAACGTCCGCCCCCTCGTCACGCAGCGGCGAGCGCCGCGCACATCGCGGCGTTGCCACCGCCGACGATCACGATGTCGGTCCTTAGTTCACCATCCGCGGCACGCAACTGAGTATCACTCTATTTTTGTGGTCCTGGCCATTCCGGCATGGCGTGGCGACGACCCGTACGGTGAACCTTCAGGATACTCAATACCCAGC
>CAVXSN010000022.1:0-108397 GCA_963764455.1 Ilumatobacteraceae bacterium | reverse complement strand
TCGCTTCGCGGTCGGCGAGCCACGAGCGGGCGCTGGCCGCGCAGCGAGCAGAGCGGTTCGACGGCGAGCTCGTGCCGGTGGCGCTCGCCGACGGCAGTTCTGTCGGCGTGGACGAGGGGCCGCGGCCGGACACGACGCTCGAACGGCTCGCTGCGCTGCGCCCGGTGTTTGCCAGCGACGGGTCGGTGACCGCCGGGAACTCCAGCCCGCTCAACGACGGGGCCGCGGCCCTCCTGCTCGCCTCCGGAGCGGCCTGCGAGCGGTCGGGATTGTCGCCGCTGGCCCGAGTGGTCACGTGGGCGGCGGCGGGCGTCGAACCGCGGCGGATGGGGATCGGCCCGGCGCCGGCGGTGCGCATCGCCCTCGATCGGGCCGGGTGGAAGCTCGACGACCTCGCCGTCGTCGAGCTCAACGAGGCGTTCGCCGCCCAGTCGCTCGCCGTGATCAGCGAGCTCGGCGTCGACCCCGAGCGGGTCAATCCGCTCGGCGGGGCGATCGCCCTCGGCCACCCCCTCGGCTGCTCCGGCGCGCGGATCGCCACGACACTCGCCCATCAGCTCCACGCGCTCGGCCCCGGGACCCGCGGCGCGGCGACGATGTGCATCGGCGTCGGCCAAGGCATCGCCACGTTGTTCGAGTCGGTGTAAGGCCGTGTGCGGCGGATCCGCCGTGGTGCAGGGGCCGCGGCGTCCGAGCAACGTTTGTGTCGAGCGAAACAGCCCAAATCAGCATTCCTGGTCGACATAAACGCCGCGGCGGTCGCGGCGCAACATTCAACGTGCTCCACCCCCGATCGGGTGGGCAAAGTCGACGTGTTCATCCGTCGGACCGACGACCACTTCGATCGTGAGTGCATGCGTTCGTGGGCGAGCCGGACTCGGCGTGACCGACGATCTGGGCGAGTTGTTGGTCACGACCGAAAGATGAATAGCGGACCGTGTAGAGCGGTCATGCTGCACGCTTCGGTTGGCCGACGTGCCGCGGCGGGGCGGAGGTCAAGTGCCGGGTGCGGCCAGGGTGTCGAAGCGAAGGCCGCTCGAGCCTTCGCCGCGGCCGACGGACTTGCGGTGGGTGAGCCAGACGTGGAGGCGGCCGTCGGCGTCACGGGCCGCCTGGAAGCTGCGGCGCACGACGGCGCCCTCGCGCGGCACCTCCTCCTCGGGGATCAGCAGCGGCTCGTCGGGGTCGCCGAGCAGCGCGGCGCTGCTCCGCACCGTCCGGCGGCCACCGCCCGACGTCGAGCACGGCGGCCCGGGCGAGGCGGATGTCCGGCGCTGTCCGGGTCCGGGCGCACCGGCAGCAGCGGGATCCAGTGCGGCCGGCACGGCGCTGGCGAGGCGGTACACGCGGCGCGTCGCCGCGGCGAGCTGCGCCGCGCTCGGCGGCCGCCTCGGCGATGGCGTCGGTCGCCGCGTCGACGGCCTGCTCCAGCGGGCTGGTGAGCCGTCGCTCGACCGCCCAGGCGAGGTTCGCCTGCTCGTCGCGCAACAGCAGCACCTCCTCGATCGGCGGGCCTTCGAGCGGCTGGGCGAGCGTGCCGGCGAGGAAGAAGGCGTTGGTCGTCGCCACGCCCTCGGTGCCTTCGTCGAACGGCATCGCCAGCTGGAACATGCTCCACGCCGTCGCTCGACGACGTCGCCTGGTGGCCGTTCGGCCGCAGCAGCGTCTGCGACGCCGAACGTGTCGGTGACGACGAGCGACCGGGTCGTGCACGAGCGAGCCGGTCGGGCAGGTCGATGGCCGATGACGTACCAGTCGTTGCCGTAGCCGCTGATCGTGTCGATCATCAGCAGCTGCGGCAGATCGGTGCCGCCCGGCTGCAGCGCCCCGAGGTCGAGGAGGGCGTCCTCCATCTCCCAGAACCGCGGCGCCGGCATGCCGCGCAGCGTCACCGGCGCCGGCAGCGACGTGACCGTGTGAGCACCTCGCCGGCGTCGGCCTCGGCCGGCGTCGTGCCGACGTTGACCTCGCCGTTGCGGTCGAAGGCTGTACCAGTCGAGCGCCCCGCCGCCGTACTGGCTCGCCGTGAGCGTCCACTCGTCGAACGGGTCGGCGCTCGTGCGGGCGGCGAAGGAGAAGGCGTACTCCATCCGCTCGCGCTGCCAGCCTGCTCGTCTGCGTCGGGCTGGCTGAACAGCTCGTCGACCCACGCGGTCCAGCCGCGCACGCGGCGCGGACCTCGGCGGCGTCGCCGGGCGCGATCGGCATCCCGATGTCGGGCAGGGCGGTGCCGCGCAGCCTGGCCGAGCGCGGCGCGCAGCCGGCGGCCGTCGAGGGCGCGGCCGGCCACGAGGCGGAGGTAGCCGCGGGTCGCCGCGTCGAGACGGGCGACCTCGTCGGCGGCAGCGGACGCACGGCGAAGGTCTGGTGAACGCCGGGCGGTAGTCCTGCGTCGGTCTCCTGCAGCGGCGAGCAGGCGGAGGAAGTGCTGGCCGGTCTCGACGGCGAGGCGCAGGCCGTCGGCGGCGGGTGCGTCGGCCGCGGGGAGGCCGAACGGCTGGCGTTCGACGAACACCTCGAGCGGCACGTCGCCGGCGTCGAAGCGCGGTGCCTGCAGTCTGCGTCGTTCGGCGGGATCGGCCCGAGGTGGTAGCGGGTGGGCGCGACGACGTGGCCGCGCCAGCGGGCGACGATCGGCGTGCCGCCGTCCTCGGCCTGGAACTCGCCGACCTGCCACTGGCGGGCGAGCAGCCACAGCGGGTCGGCGGTCCGGGCGGCGAGCGCCGGCGGCGACGTCGTTGCCCGGCGGCGCCGGCTCGATGCCGGGACCAGCTGGTGATCGACGGCATCGCTCGCTCCCTCCGTCGGTCCGTCAGCCGCGCCGACGTCGGTGAGGGTGTTGGGGTCGGTGGACACGGCGTCGCCGTCGACGTTGAACGCCAGCATCGTCGCCGGCAGGTAGTGGCCGACGGCGTCGACCGACTTCGGGTCCGACGGCACGCAGGTGGGCGAGGTCGAGCGTCTCCAGCAGCACCGGTTGAGCGAGCCCGACCGTCCACGGCTTCGCCGGGTCGGGCGGCACGGCGAGCAGCACGGCCTGCGGCGCCATCGCGTCGGGCGGGTCGTAGCGGAACGCGAGCCCGGCGGTCTCGGTGCGGCTCGGCACCGACCTCGGTCCACTCGTCGACGAGCAGGCCGGCGAGCGGTCCGGCGAGGTCGACGTCGGCCGGCGCCCTGCAGGACGATCGACACCAGCCCGTCGGGGCTGACGCCCGTCCGCCTCGACGAGCGTCAGCCCGACCCACGGCCGCTCGCCGGTGTGCGGCACGTGGGCGACCGCGAGGTCGATGCGTCGGCCCGGTGCCGAGCACCTCGGCGAGGCGGTAGCGGCATCGTCATCCGGGCCAGCCCGGGCCGGACCCGCTCCATCCGGGTCACCCAGGTGTAGGCGGCGAGCGGATCGTCGGCCGAGCAGCGCCGGCGAGCGGCGGGCGGCGTCGAGGTCGGCGGCGGTGGCCGGCGCTGAACACCGGCACGGCGACGAAGCCGGGGCCGAACACGCCCTGCAGCCGGCGCAGCAGCCGCTCGCGGCGGGCCGGCTCCGGCTCGTCCGGCGGGCGCCGCGCTCGCGCTCGGCGTCGGCGAGGCGGCGGGTGACGTCGGCGAACACGGCGCTCGCCGAGACGAACGCGGCCGAGCCCGGTGGCGCCGGATCGGCGTCGGCGCCGGCGAGCGGCGCGAGCCCGGCCGCGACGCCGAAGCCGGCGATCGCCGTCGAGCTCGCTCGCGGACCGCGCCGACCGTCGGCGGCGGCGTCGTCGAGCAGCGCGCCGAGCGCATCGCGCCGGTCGGCGAGCGCCTGCGTGCGCGGCGTCGACGCTGCGTCTCGAGCTCGTCGAGGTCGACGCGGCGGTCGGGTCGGCGTGGGCCGGCTGGAGGTCGGCGCCGTCGAGCGGGCGGGCGCCGGCGATCAGGCGGCGCAGCGCCGCCGGCGAGCTCGAGCAGATCGCCGAGGTCGCGTGCTGTGATCGGTCGGCGGCGGGCTCGAGGACGAGGCGCAGCACCGGCGCGGCGCCGGAGCCGGCCGGCACGGCGGCGGCGTACGCCCGCTGCGGCCAGCTCGGTCGCGGCGCCGGCGTCGCCGCTGATCCACACGAGGTCGAGCGCCGACAGGCCGAGGTCGGGCAGCGGCACGCGGTGCTCGGCCGACGACGCCGCCGCCGGCGTCGAGCTCGGCGACGACGACGTCGACTGCCGTTGGCCGGGCCGAGCAGCGTCGCAGCCCAGGCATCGAGGCGTGGCTCGGCCTGCGCCCGCGGCGACGTGATCGGGTCGGCCCAGCCGCTCGCCGGCGGCGACGCGCTCGGCGGCGTCGAGCACGATCGCCGACGCGGTGGGTGATCGCCGTGCCGGTGCGCGGCGTGCGCACGAACTCGAGCTGCGGCGGCGGGCCAGGCCGCCGGCGACGTCGTCGAGCGTCGTGGCGCGGACGAGGTTGCCGCGGGCGAGCTGGTAGACGCCCTCGGCGGTCACCGCGTCGGCGGCGGCGTCGACGGCGGCGTCGAGCCAGGCCAGAACGCGGACCAGCCGGTCACGCCGCGGATCGCCGGCGGCGAGCCCCTCGACCTGGGCGAGCACGGCGTCGGCGCTCGTCGCTCCACTTGCCGCTGCAGCACGAGCCCGTCGAGCTGCGTGCGGCTCGTCGACCGCCTCGCTCGCCGTCCTTGCCGGGCGGGTGGGGCGATGCGGCGCAGGTCGTCGATGAACTCGTCGAGGCGCGGCGTCGTGCAGGCGCCGCTCGACGTCGTAGCCGAGCAGCACGCCGAGCGGGATGCCCTGGCGCACGCCGTCGAACAGCCGCTCGGCGAGGCGCACCCGGTCCGACGTGAGCTTGATCGCGTACGGGCTGTCGTCGCCGCCGCCGTGGGCGAGGTGGGCCTCGCGCAGCAGCGCCGCGGTGCTCGCCTGGTTGAGCGACGGGGCGAGGATGAACCCCGGGTCGTCGGGCGCGGCGATCAGCGGTCCGGGCTCGTCGGCCGGCAGTTCGGCGACCGTCGCGGCGCGGCTCGGGGCGGAGGTTCTCCACCCAGCCGTAGCCGCCGAGCACGACTCCGTCGGGCTGCGCGGTCGCGCACCTCGGCCAGGCGCCGCGTGGCCAGCGAGGTGACCCACGCGTCGAGCCGGTACGCGGCGGCGTCGAGCACCGGCGGGCAGCAGCCGCTCGACGACGGCGGATCGGCGGTGGCGAGCTGCGCCAGCGCCTCGCGGAGCTCGCCGAGCGCGGCGGACCGCCGGCGCCGCGAAGTCGGTGAGCGCGCCGAGGTGCTCGCGCACCGTGACCGCGACGGGTCGCGGCCCGGGCACCGGCTGGCTGCGCTGCCAGTTCCACGTCGGCGTCGGGTCCGGGGCGGGGACGAGGTCGACGAGCTCGGCGTCGGCGAGCAGCTGGCCGACGGTCCGGTCGGGCCCGGCGAGCAGGCGCGCGGCGGCCTCGGCCTGCTCGCGCAGCAGCGCGTGGCGGAGCAGCGCGTGCAGCAGCGGCACCGCCGCGTCCGGGCACCGGCGCGGCGAGGGCGTCGGGGTCGCCGGTCGAGCAGCGCGTCGATGTACGCCGCACCGTGCCGTCGGCGCCGGCTGGCGCACGAGCGGCACGCCGAGCGGCGTCGCTGGCGCCTTCGTAGACGAACAGGTCGAGCGACAGCGTCGCGCCGGGCAGCCCGACGCGGTTGAGCAGGTTCGACGTGAGCTGCCGCAGGCGGGCGAAGAACCCGATGGCGTCGAGGTCCTCGCCGAGGAACAGGCGCAGGTGGCGCAGGTAGTGCGGACCGAGCGCCCGGCGCACGGCGTAGCCGTTGCTGGTCGCGTCGCCGCGCAGCACGTCGACGACGTCGGCGTCGGGGTCGTCGGTGCGGCCGATCGCGCGACGGCGCCGATCGTCGCCGGGCGCCACACCTGGTCGCGCAGCGCGACGAGCAGCTGGCGCAGCCGCTCGTGCCGCGTCGGCGTCGTCGCCGGTCGGCGGTCCAGCCGGCGAGCGACGTCACCGGCAGCACGCCGTAGGGCTGGCGGCCGCAGCGCAGCGTCGGCAGCGCGCCCGGCCGGGCGGACGTGCCGGCGGGCGTGGTCGCGAGCCCAGTCGCGCCCGGCGTCGTCGACGCGCGGCGAACTGCGAGAGGTAGTAGCCCCAGGTCGCCGGCCACAGCGCCGTCTGCATCGCCGTCGGCGAGCGGCTCGTCGCCGTCCGCCGCGCCGGCGATGCGTCCGAGCGTCGACTCGACGCGGGCCGGCGGTCGAAGCCGAGGGCGGCGCCGAGTCGGCCGGCGTCGGTGGCCGGGCCGAGCTCGGGGGCCGGGTCGGGCCACTCGACGGCGAAGCTCTGCTCGCCGCGGAGGTCACGGCTGGCGAAGCCGGCGCGCTGCTCGGCGGTGTTGTTGGTCGGCGTGCCCGGGGCGACGAACGCCAGCCCGTCGGTGTAGTGGTGGGCGTCGAGCAGGGCGGCGAGCCGCTCGGCCTCGGCTCGGGGTCGCCGTCGCTCGACACCCGACGACGACGAGCACGTCGACGGCCGCCGACTCGAGCGGCGCCGGTGAGCGGGAGGCGCACGGCCATGCCGACCTCCTCGGCGCGGTCGAAGTCGACCATCCAGCGCATGCCCTCGTCGATGCCGAGCGTCGGCGGGGTCGTCGTCGGCGGGGGCGAGCGCGTCGTCGGGATCGGGCCCGACGGCGAGATCGGCGACGATGTCGCTGCCCGTGACGACGGCGAGCACCTCGCCGCCGCGGTAGGCCGTGACGACCCAGCGGGTCGGGCAGTCCGCCGGCGCGCGGTGTGCGCACCACGGTCGCCGGCTCGCCGACGTCGGGGAACTGCGGCGGCGTCGGTGAGCGCGTGCGCCGTCGTCGAGTGGGGTGGTCGGCCGCGTCGCCGGGGTTGGTCGGTTCGAGGCGGCGGGCGATCCAGGCCGCCCGCCCGGGCTCGAAGCGGTCGGCCAGCATCCGCCACGCGCTCGCGCAGCCGAGCGTCGTCGGTCGGCGGCCCGCCAGCGCAGCTCCCAGTAGCGCGGCCGAGCTGCGACCTCCTCGGCGCTGAGGCGCGGGTCGTGGCTGTCGATGTGGATCTGGTCGGGGAACACCCGCACCCGCAGCTCGCTGGTGCCGTCGTCGCGGCCGAAGAACCGGGTCTCGAGGCGGACCGGCAGCAGCGCCAGCGGGTGGGTCGGCGGGGCCAGCTCGGTGAGCAGCTCGGGCCTGGCGTCGAGCGGCAGCGCCGATCGCCGGGCCGAGGTCGAGCAGATCGATCGGCATCATCGGCCTCGTCGGTGGCGGTCAGCAGCACGGTGGCCGGGATCGTCATGCGCACCGGCTGCTGGCGCAGCCGCGTGGCGAGCCGGGCGGCGTCGCCGTCGCCGGCGGTGAGCGGCAGGTGGCTGGCGCCGGCGGGCACCTCGTCGACCTCGATGCCGAAGCGGGGCGCCGTCGGCTGCTCGGCGATGACGATCGACCAGTCGCCGATCTCGGCGGCGGCGATGTCGAAGCCGAAGAAGCGCACGTCGGGCTCCATCGCCCCGGTGAGGATCGGCATCGCCGGCTCGGCGTGCTCGCGGCTTGGTGGCGTAGACGACGGCGTCGGGGTAGCGGCGCAGCAGCTCGGAGCGCAGCAGCACGACGAAGCGCTCGTCAGCCGGCGCGAGCTGCCGCCGAGCGGCCGGTCGCCCCACTCGGCGAGCGGCGGGATGTCGGGCGGCCGTGGCCGCCACGCCGGCGTCCCAGAAGCGGTCGGCGTACGTGGCCTGCAGCGGTGTCGGGAACTCGCGCCACACCAGCTCGTGGCCGAGCTCGGTGTTGAACCCGACCATCACGGCGTCGACGAACGGCGAGTTGGTCTCCAGCGGCACGACGGTGTTCGGCGGCACCAGGTCGAGTCCGGGCAGCATCAGGTCCTGGTCCATCGCCGCCAGCGCCGGGGCGAGCGGCTGCGGGAAGCGGGGCGTGAAGCCGACGCGCGTCGAGCGTCGTCCGGCGTGCCGGCCGGCCGGGCTCGGCGCAGCCGCCCCGGCGGTCGATCAGCAGCTCGATCCGCGCCGTGTACGTCTCCGTCGGCGTCGGCCCGCAGCAGCGCCTCGGCGAAGACGACGGACAGCTCGGTCGCTCGGAACGGCGGACGTCGCGGCACCGGCGGGCGTGGGTCGAAGCGCTGCAGGTGGGCGGCCGCGAGCGGCGCGGAACGCACGCGGCCGCCGCCGACTGTCCCGCGGGCCGCGGATGCGGGATCGGGTCGGGATCAGGCTCCGGTTCGGGATCGATCGGGGTCGGGGAACGGCCCGTCGGGTCGTCGGGGTCGATCGGGCGGAGCCGGGCGAACGGCTCGAGCGGCCGCGGCCGGTCAGGGATCGGAGGGGAACGGTGCGGGCGGGGCCGGGGTCGGGGCGACGTCGGCGCGGGTCGACGATCGATCGGCGGCACCGGATCGGCGACGATCGGCGGGCACGGGTCGCGCGCGGCGGTGCGAACGGCTGCAGCTCGAAGCCGGGGCGCGGCGGTGCGCTGGTGACCGCCGCGGCGCTGGCCTCGACCCAGGTGATGTCGGTGCGCTGGGGCAGCAGGCCGAGCGCCACCCGTTCGATCGTGACCATCCGTCGATCGGGTGACCGACGATCGACCGATGCCGGCGTCGATGCGAGCGAGCACGGCGCCCGGCTGCAGGCTGGCAGCAGCGACCGACCGGCGGTGCGCACGGCACCGGCGACGGTCGGGTCGGCGCAGCGACGCCGGACGGCACCGGGCGACGCGGCGGATCGCGCCCTGCGGGCGGGCGACCCGGCGCATCGCCGTGCCGAACGCGGCCGGCCGGCACCTGCGCCGCGTGCCAGCAGCGCGACGAGCCGGTGTCGGGACCGGTTGGCCGCGGCGCTGAGCGACGAGCTGGGCCTGCGCCGGGGCGAGCGCCTGCAGCCCGGCGTCGGGCGCCATCGTCGCGACAGGTGGCGGCGGTGCAGGCTCGACGCCGAGCGCCACGCCGAACTGGGCGTGGCGCAGCACCGTGTTCACCCGCTCGAGCTCGGCGGCCTGCTCCCACGCCGACGGCGACGAGCGCCTCCTGCTGCTCCTGCACGAGGCGGGTGCCGAACTGCGCGGTCGCCCGCGCCGGCGGCTCGAGGTTGAGCTGCTCGTACCAGCGGTCGCGCCGTGCCGGGTCGAGCGCGCCGCTGGCCCGACTGCGTCGCGCCGTAGCGGGGCGGGGCGAGCAGCGGCTCGTCGGCGGGCATCGCGTCGGCGGCGTTGAGGATCGCCGGCGAGCGCGGCGCGGAACGGCGTCGTGGAGCTCCTCGCGTGCCGGCCACGGCGACGGCGGTCGGCGTCGCCGGCGCGTCCGCTCGACGACGCGGGACCGGGCGCAGCGCGCCGCCGAGCGGCAGCGTCGTGCCGGCGGGCACGGCACGCCGACGCCGCTCGCCGAGACGTCGATCGGGCGCTCGCCGACGCCCGTGGGCAGCGGCCGCGCCCGGAGCAGCATGGCCAGCGACTGGAAGTCGCCGTTGGGCGCCGGTGGCGAACTCCCACGAGTGGTAGACGGGCAGCTCGACGGACGTCGAGCTCGTCGCCGAGCGTCCACGCCGGCCGCAGCTTGCTCCTCCTCGCCGGCGGTGACGTCGAGCCCGAGACCGGCGAGGCGGCCGAGCTCGAACGTCGGCACGACGCACGCGAGGTAGTCGGTGTCGGGGGCGAGGACGCGGCCGCACACGAGTCGCGACAGGGTGCGGTCGGGGCGGCCGTCGAGCAGCCGCGTCATCTCGGCGACGGCCTCGTCGGTCTCGCCGCCGGGGCCGCGCGGCGGCAGCTCGCCGGTGAGCTGGGCGTGCGCCCAGGCCCAGCTGTCGGCGAGGTCGGGCAGCTCGGCGTTGGGGTCGGCCGGGCGAGCCGATCGTCAGCACCGGCAGCGCGCCGCGCCGCGGCGGGTCGAGAGCGCACGCCGGGCTGCTTGCGCACCACGACGAGGCAGAGCCACGGCCGCAGCTGCTGCGCGGCGTTGGCCGCCGCCGGCGTGAACAGCCACGGCAGGCTCGGCTCGTCGAACTCGACGAGCGGGCAGTAGTTCGGCTCGAACGCCCGCGACCCGGGCGTCGGGTCCATGCGGATCACCTGGCCCGTCTGCAGCCCGGTGACGTGGCCCGGCCCCATCAGCCGGACGTCCATCGGGACCGGCGGTGCGTCGTTGACGCGCGAGCGTCGCCGTGGCGCGTCGCCACGCCGGGCTGGTCGGCGCCGAGCGAGTCCGGCGCGGCCAGCGCCGTCGTGCCGCCGCGACGCACCCACGGCAGCAGGACGAGATCGACGTCACTCTCGGTCACGCCAGACGTTCGGCGGCGTTCGCCTCTTTCGGCAGTCCGGCGGCCTACGCATCGGTTTCCGGGTCGTCGGCCGCCCAGAACGGACGATGGACGATTGCCCAATGCCGGACCATCGATGACGTCACTCATCGGTCATGCCTCCTGCCCGGAGCACGAGCACGGCGAGCGATCGGCGCCGTCGGCGTGCAGCTGGTGGTGGCCTCGGCCCACGTCAGTCGTCGGGCCGGGGGTCGCCGGTCGGACGTCGGCCGCTGGCGACGGCGTAGCCGAGCGGCCGCAGCACCGGTGCGTCCGGCGACGGCGCCGACGCGGAAGCGGGTGGCCGCCTGCGCGGAACGACGCCCGCGCGGCGGCGCCGAGCCCGGCGAGCACGAGCACGAGTGGGCCGTCGGTCGGCACCGGGTCCGGTTCGACGGTCGGCTTGCCGTCGGCGCCGATCGTGATGTCGGTGTAGTCGAACGGCGACCGCATCGACGGCCGACGCGGGCGAACGTGTACGTGTCGTCGCCGAACGCGACGCCCGCATCCATCTCCTCGAACGACGGAGCGGCGAGCCGCTCGTCGTCGGTGAGGTCGAAGACTGGCCGCGGCGCGAACTGCTCGCGCACCGGCCGCGTCGTCTGGGCGTCGCCGCCGAGGGTCGACCGACGTGATGGCGAAGCGCCGGGCGCCGCTTGGCGTGGCCTCGCCGAGCCGGTCGATGTCGCGGGTCAGGTTGAGCGGCGACGACGCCCTGCTGCACCTGCAGCGTGCCCATCGGGTGGAGCGAGGATCTGGTCGGGCCGGTCGTCGCGCCGCACCACCACGATGCGGTCGGCGCGCATCGGGCGCCTCGGCCCGCCAGCTGCGCGGGTCGGCGAGGGCGGCGACCACCTCGACTGCGCGTCGACCGGGGCGATGGCCGACCGGATCGGCGTCGCCTGATCAGCGTCTGGTCGAAGCCGACCGAGTAGTCCCACCAGAGGATCTCGAACGTCGCCTTGCCGGCTCACCCGCAGCGGGAACGGCGCCCTCGAGCAGCGCCCGTCGACGGAGACCTTGAACAGGTTCGTCGACCCCCGCTTGAGCTGCACGCTGGCGCGGAACTCGGCGAGGAAGTGCGGCGGGATCGAACTGGATCAGCACGTCGAAGCCGACGTTGCCCTCGATGCTGAACCCGCACGCCGACGCGTACAGCGAGGCGCTCGGCGCCGAACTGCACCGTGTTGGCGGTGATCGCGACGTACGCCTGGCAGATCAGCTTCGGGTTGTCGCCGTTGGTGAGCGCCACCGTCACCCGCGGCAGCGCCGGGAACCCGGGCGGCGCGGCGAAGCGGGGGTGGAAGCCGCCGACGGCGAGGGCGAAGCCGCTGACGCCGGGCACCCGGCGGAACGCCGCCGCGCCGGTGAGCGGGAAGCGGCCGCACAGCTTGGAGTCGACGAGCACGGCGTCGAGGGCGGCCGTGCCGGCGCTGAAGTCGAACACGCCGACGGCGTCGAGGTTGAGCTGCACGACCCGGACCTCGTCGGTCGGGAGCACCGAGCTGAGCCGGCCGAGCACGATCAGCCGGTGTCGACACGGCGTCGCCGAACTGCGAGGATGAACGCGAGGTCGAGCCGGACCAGCTGCGTTCGCCCGAACGTCAGCTTGACGAGGATGCCGACGAGCGTGCTGTCCGCGCTGCGCCGGGAAGAACGTGGCCAGCGGCTGCATGATCTCGGCCGTGTGGTGCACCGGGTCGGTCGGGAACAGCAGGTGCTTCAGCTGGCCGGTCGGGAGCGCGGCGCGCACCGCGTTCTCGTCGAACGTGCGGTCCGACGCGAACAGCACGCCGAGCCCGTCGACGGTGACCGGACCGATCTGCCACCCGAGCCCTTCGATCGTGCCGATGACGATGAACGACGAACCCGGTGTGCCGTCGGCGTTCTTCGTGGCGACGAGCCCGAACGCCTTCAGCGTGCAGGCTCTTGCCGAGGCGCAGCGCGAGCACGCCGAAGTAGGTGCCCGTCGCCGGGTCGTGGAAGATCGCTGCCGCCGCCCGACACGAGCGACGTGTCGACCTGCACGGCGATGCCGAGCGGCGGGTTGATCCCGAACCGGGCATCGACGAAGCGCAGGTTGCGCTCGAGGCGGGCTTGCTGGTGTCGAGCACGAGGCCGAGCCCGAGCCGGTCGAGCCGGAAGTAGACCGGGCCGATCGTGGCGCTGAACGACGTGTCGGCCTCGATCGTCGTGCGCCCGTCCGTCGGACCCGAGGCGCAGGGCGATCTCGATGCACGGTCACCGGCCCGAAGCGGCGGCCGAGCGGGATGGTCGCGTCGATCGGCGTCGCCCGCCGCGCCGTCGCCACCGAGCGGCGAGTTCTGCACGCCGGGGGCCGACGGGCTGCCCGACGGCAGGCTGCCCTCGATGATCAGTCCCCGCCCGGCGGCGTAGCCGAGCGTGAGGCTGAACGGCAGCCGCAGCGGCGTGCCGCCGAGCAGCTTGCGGATGAACCCGTCGTTGTCGGCGCTGTCGATGACGATCGCGGACTCGCCGATCGTCGCCCGCACCTCGGCGCCGGCGTTCGTCATCGCCAGCGAGACAGCGAGGTGGCCGACGTCGAGCCGCGTCCCGGTCGCCTTCGGCAGCGAGTAGCGACAGCTTCGTGATCGGGTCCGGTTGCGACGCCCAGCCGACGCTGGCGGTGAAGTTCGCGTCGTCGGTTGGCCCGGCGAACCCGAAGGCGGCTGCCGAGCATGGCGGCGACGCCGGCGTCGCTGCGCAACTTCACCGTGAACTTCCAGCTCGTGCCGAGCGGCTGCTCGTACTCGAGGTGGCCGCCGAAGGCGACGAACAGGAACGGCCCGCCGTCGCTCGGTCGGTACGTATGCGAGCGTGAGCAGCAACGGCTCGGCGTCCTCGGCGTCGCGCTCGAAGTCGCCGACGAGATCGGGCGAGAACGAGAACGACAGCATCGAGTTGGCGATGACGTCGGCCTTGCGCGGCGGGGTCGTCGAGTCGAAGTCCAGGCCGGGGGCATCCCACCCGGCGAGCAGGTCGCCGGTGATGTCCTTCCACTTCTCGTTGCCGTGCATCCAGCCGAGCACCGCCGCGCCGAGGCGCAGCACGCCGTCGATCGACCGCTCGTTGAAGCCGAGCGAGCGGCACGTTGGGATCGGCGCCCGGTTCGAGCTGGGCCAGCGTCTTGCCCGGGTTGAACAGGAAGCTGAACAGGGCGGCGAACGACGACCCGACACGCACGGGGGCGTTGCTCGCCGGCGCCGTAGGTGGTGGCCGTCGTCCTCGATCGCCGCCGCGGCGGAGAGGATGAGGAACAGGCGGGGGCAGCGCAACCGCACGTAGTTGCTCGCCATCAGGTCGACGCAGCGACTGGCCGAGTTGTTCGGCGCTGGCCCCGACGTCGCCCATGCCGAGCAGTTCGATGTTGCTGGCGATCGCGTCGAGGAGCAGCAGGACGTCGGCGAGCACGGCGGCCTCGGCCTCGGCGCCGGGATCCGCGTCGTCGCGGTAGGCCTTGATCGACTCCATCGGTGCCGGCGGGAACACCGACGTCGCCGGTTGGCGGCGTTCGGGTTGCCGCCGAGATCCCTGATGATCGCTTTGTGTGCCGCCGGCTCGCCGAAGAGCACCGTCGACGAACTCGAAGAAGTCGACCGCCTCGTCGGCGATCCGCTGGAGGAACGTCCGCTCAGCCATTGGGAACCGTCGGCCCGTGGGATCTCGATGGCGGTCCGGCGCAGCGCGCTCGGGCGGGTCGTCGTCGCGCTCCGGGTCGAGCGACGCCACCTGGAACAGGTACGGCTCGGGCTTCGGCTCGACGGCCACGGGCTGGTCGGGGTCCGTGAACGCGGTGTACACCTCGTGGACCGCCTCGAGGTCGCCGGTCGACCTCGTTGATCTGGAAGCGGCACAGCCCGAAGTTGCTGCGGAACAGGATCTGGCGGGCGTTCCGCAGGTGGCCGAGCGCGTGCTGGTGGCGGGCGGCGACCGCCTGGTAGGCGTTGACGACCGTCGCGTGTCCGCCGAGGTCGCGGTCGACCTTGTCGAAGTCGATGTCGAGCGGGCGGATCGGCTCTGGACGCTCGCTGTCGGCGCGCCGGTCGAGCAGCGGCTTGACCCGCCAACGCCAGTCGGGTGGCGCCGTCGGGTTGAGCCGGGTGGCCTTCCCCGGATCGAAGCCAGGGTCGTCGGCCGGGACCTCGTTGTCGTCGGGCCAGCCCCACGTCGGCAGCAGCACCGGCGTCGAAACGAGACGGGAACGCATGCTCGGGATCAGGTCGGCCAGGTCGCCGCCCTCCGGCAGCAGGATCATGTCGTCGAGCGGCCGTTCCCAGCCGAGGCGTTCGGTGCCGAGATTGGCGCGGACCATCTGCTGCGCGAACGCGGCGGCGCGGTCGACGGCGATGATCATGTTCGGCATCACGTTCTTGAACCCGCTCGACGTGAACTGCACGAAGCGGGCGGGTTGCGGGGCCGCACCGCGCCAGTAGCTCATCTCACTACCCGCCGAGTTGTGCACGTCGCCGGAGAGCACGACGACGCGCTTGTACGGCTCCAGGCGCTGGAGGAACTGCTCGAACGTCGGCGCGTCGAACGCCCACGTCTCGATGGCGTCGGGATTCGTGCCGAGCATCTGCCGCAACCCGCTGAGGCTGCGCGCCGACACGTCGAAGTCGTCCTTGATCGCAGCCACGAGATCGAAGACGCGGTACGTCAACGGGGCGACGACGTCATCGATCACCGGCGGGCCGATCAGCTGCAGCGGCGCGATCAGCACCAGGACCTGCTGCCCGGCAGGCAGCGGCGGCGCGGGGAGCTGATCGATCATCGCGTCGACCGAGACGTTGCCCGGCGGGCCGAGCGCCGACGGGTAGCTGCGACGGGTGCGGTTGTCGAGGGCGATCACCCGATGGGTGGGCGCGTCGACCGTGAAGTGCCAGTGGATCGGTGGGTCGCACGGCGCTGAATCCGCCGACGCCATCGGGCTTGTTGCGCAGGTCGTGGCCGAACAGCTGGGCGAGGCGGTTGAACGGATCGCTCTCCGGTCCTCGTGACGCCCCGGTCGGGAACAGCTCGGTCGCACGGGTACGCAGCTCGGCCCGCAGCCCTTCGTCGTAGCGCCGCGGATCGTTGCCCCAGTCCTGGAACAAAGCGTAGGCGAGCATGCCGTTGTTGAAGATCGTCTGGCCGAGCGCGGTCGCCAGGACGCGGTTGCGCCAGATCGGGTTGAGGAAGAAGTCGTCGGTGATGTCGTGGTCGTCGAGCACCATGTACGTCGGGATGTTGGCCAGCACCCGCCGCACCCGTGGCAGCCCGGCGAGGAACTCGGCGTGGCGCTTGTGGCTGCGCCGGAGGCCGCGCTGGCGCTTCCCCTCCGCATCCAGCGTGTCCTTGTGCTTCTGCTCCTCTGACCGCGTGTCGGGCTTCGGCGGCTTCGGCGGCTTGGGGTCGGGCTCGGGGAACAGGTGCTGCGAGACGCGATCGGCGAACCGCAGCGGGGCGAGGACGATGCCGTTCTCCTTCGTCGAGCTTCGTGCTCCAGGTCAAGGGCGTCGTCGTCAGCGCGTCGGGCCCGACGATCGCCTTCCAGTCGGGCACGGACGTCACGCCGGGGATCTCGTCGCGCCAGCAGGCGTTGCTCCACACCATCAGATAGATCGCCGCGAATTCGCCGAGCGAGATGAGGTGGCTGCTGCCATCGGAGCTCGTGAACTGCGCGGCCCGTCTGGTGAGCGCCAGGCGCTGCCCGGCGGGGAACGTCAGCGTGTCGATCGGCAGCCGCAGGTCGACGGGGGCGACGGTGTCTTCGGCGTAGGCCTTGTGGCGTTGATCGAGGGCGAGCGTCGTCCGGCGGCGGCGGGTCGATCCGCCGCATCACCTTGTCGACGAGGACATGCTCGACCGGCACCACATCGAGGGGATCGGGACCGCCCGTCGAGCCGATCAGCTCGATGCCGAGGTCCATCAGGCCGTACATCATCAACGTGTCGACGTCGTCGGCGTAGATCTGGTCGCCACCGAGGAAGAGTTGGTGCGGACGGGCCCGCGGATCCTCACGGTGTGCTTTCGACGTCGTCGTCGATCCACACCATCGCGTCGGGGTCGCGGTGATTCGGGCGCCGGCACGACCCGTACAGGATTCGCACGTCGGTGAGCTGCGACGGGCACGGGCGAAGCTCGGCAGTACGTCAGGCCCGTAGCCGAGGGCGACGTGGTCGATGCCGTCTGGCGACTGCTCGGCCTTGGCGTCGCGGAACATGTGCAGCGACTGCAAGGTGTGCGTCGTGTTGCCCACCTTGATGGCCACGTCGTAGGAGTAGAGGACGTCGGGTTGGAAGCTCTTGCCAGCGGTCTCGGGGATCCGCGCGGTGACGAGGGCGAGGTGCAGCTTGTCGCCGAGTCGCCAGGTGCGTTCCGGGGCGCTGGTGAGAAACGGGTTGCCGGCACCCGCACTCGCGACGCCTTCCCACACCGACAGGCTGACGTCGGCCTCGTCGCGAAGCGCGAGCCAGACCGTCACGAGGTTTGACTCGACACGCCGGAGGATCGGTCCGGCGAGCAGCAGTGGTAGCGCCAAACCGGTCTCCTCCCCTGATCCGGAGTTCGGCGGAGAGCCGGTCGGGGCCGGCTCGAACTCGGCGGCCGAGAGTAGGTCGGACGTCGTCACGGCGTCTCGGAATTTGGGCGTTCCGTGGGACTCTCGACAGTCCCGCTGGGTCAACCGCTTCGTGATCGAGTGCGATCATCGCGATCCCGAACTGCCGACCAGCTCGATGCACTGGCGGAGCTCGACGGACGCTACGCCGATGTGACCGCCGCCCTTCGCTGGACGACCGACCACGACGTCGTCCTGGCCCTGCGGATCGCCGGCAACGTCGCCTACCCGTGGTCGCTGCTGGAGCGTTACGCGCGAACGCCGTGGAGTGGTTCGAGCTGCTGCTCCCGAGCGTCGACGACCGGGCTCGACGCGTCCCGCCCGCCGTCGCCGCCCGGGCCTCGCGATGTCCGGCTTCCTCGACAGCATGGGCGGTTGGGGCTACGACCGCTCCAAGGTGCGGGCCTGTGTCGACCAGGCGATCGCCCGCGGACGTCGGGCCATCGAGCTCCTCGAGCAGGCCGGCAAGTCTGGCCCGCGTGCCGACCACGCTGCAGCCGTCTTCCGGCGAGCTGCTCGCGATCAGCCTCGTCCGCCGCCACATCTTCCTCGGCCGGCGCACCACCGCCGACATCGACGAGCTCCTCGACGAGGCGATGTCGCGGCACGAAGCGATCGGGCGACCTGCACGGCGTCGGCATGTGCCACGCCGATCGGCGCGATTCGCCGCCCTCGCCGTCGGCGACCTCGACCTCGCCGAGGCTCGGCGTCGACGACGCGGCTGCCGCCACCTCACGCCGTTCGGCGATCGCTTCGGACTCGAACGCGTCGCGTTCGATCGCGCGGGCTCATCAGCGAGGGTCGCGGCGACCTCCTCGGCGCGCGCGCCGGTACGAAGACGGCGCTCGCCTACGCCACCGAGCTGCGCATGCGCGAGGCGGTCGGCTGCCCACGAACGTCAGTTGGCCGCCGGTCAACGACGCCGATCGTGCACCGGTCACGTTCAACCGGCCGTAACCTGTCGCGCAGCGACGCGCTACAGGCGACCGACACGTTGGCGACCGCCGCCGCGTTCCACCTCCACCTCGCCCTGCGCGAGAAGCGATCCCGTGGCTCGCGGCGGCCGCGGGTCGGCGCGCCCTCGGCTGGTACCGCGACCTGGGCATCGTGCACGGCGAGGTCGTGGCGCTCGCGTCTCTCGCCGTCATCGCCGTCGACTCCCGCCACCTCGCCGTCGCGGCCTACCTGCTCGACGAGGCCGCGGCGATCGGCTGGTTGGCCGAGGATCCCGAGCTCGACGCGCTGACGCGGCCGGTCTCGGTCTACCTCGCCAACGGCCGAGCCGAACGGGCGGAGCGAGCGCGTCGAGCCTCTTCGACGAGGCCGCCGACATTCGTCCCGTCCCTGACAGCGATCCTCCCTGCCGGGTTCGTCGACCGGGCGGTACGCGGTCACATCGCGCAGATCGGATAGGCCGGCGCTCAGCCCCGACCAGCGGCGTTCAGGCATCACGCCCGCCGAACCGCCGATCGGGACCCGCCGCCCGGCCGTGACGACGAGCCGTACATCGCCATCATCGGCGATCCGGTGCTGGGCCTCGAGCGCCACGACTCGATCGAGGCGGCGATCGCCCACGCCACCGTGCGGCGGCGGCCGATCCATCGCCGTTCGGTGGGCGGCGACCAACTGGCATCGACCACGACGATCCCGGCCGAGCGCCTGCGATCCGGCCTGCGGGCTCTGGGTGCGCCGGGCACGCCCTATCGCAGCACCGAGGGCGCGCTGGCGGCGATCAAGTGCGCCCGCGGACCACGATCTCCCGCTGCTCGCGACCGGCGGGGGATTCCACCATGTCGTCATGGAGTACGTGTTTCATCACTCACAGCATGTCGGCGACCCCCCAGTGCTCGCACACGAGGCCAGCGTCATCGCCACATGACGTCGATGAGCTGGATCTCGACGGCCTTGCCGGTGGCGGTACCCCCATGAATCACCTTGATGCGTTGCCATGCCTTCACGTGTGCGACGCCTTGTTCTCGCTGACGATCAGATCCTCGACGTCCATCCGCATTCACCTCACACACCCACCCACCCCTCCTTTTCAACCCACCTCTTCTCTCACTTCTCTCCCTCACCACCCTCTATCTCCACTTACCTCTACCTCCCTTCTCTCCACTTCTCCCCCTCTTCTCTTCAACTGGGCGTCGACAGTCCCGCTGACCGGGAACGTCGACACCCAGAGTGCGGCGTGGGACTCAGGTCACCCAGATCGTGGAGCCGGCGCCGGTCACCGGTCAACTGGCGCGGTCGGCGGCGGCGCCGAGCACCTCGACCAGCGTGTACTCGCCCGCCTTGCCAGGCAGCGGGCAGCAGAACCGGCGCCCGACGTTGACTTCGTCGTCGAGCTCGGCCAGCGTCGCCTCGGACATCAAGAACCGCGTGCCGAACGCCTTGTTCGCCTGCTCGATGCGGCTGGCGAGGTTGACGGTGTCGCCGATTGCCGTGAGCGATCCCTGGCCGCCTCCGAGGGTGCCGACGATCGCCGGGCCGTAGTGCAGCCCGATGTTGAGCTCGAACGATCGCCCGTACAGCTCGCCCAGGACCGGACGCCGAGCGTCGGTCTCGGCGAGCATCTCGAACCCCGCCCGCACTGCCCGCTGGCCGGGTGACCGGCCTTGGCCGGGCCGGAACAGGGCCATCAGCCCGTCACCCATGAAGCTCGTGACGACGCCACCGTGCCGCTCGACCACCCTCGTGGCAAGCCGGAGGTGCCGCTCGAGGACGTGGATCACGTCGTAGGGCAGCAGCGCCTCGGAGAACCCGGTGAAGCCGCGGATGTCGGCGAAGAGCACGGCCACGTGCTGTTCCTCCCCGATCGCCCGCGGTCGGGCGCGGTGCCGGGCGACGCCGCCGAACGCCCAGGCCGTGATGCCGCGCACGTTGCGGCGCACGACGCCGGTGCGGATGTCGGCGAGCTCGACGTCGTTGTCGTCGAGGACCAGACGCCGGACCGTCAGATCCGCGGACACCCTGGTCTGGCAGGCGAGGCGAAACTCGGGACTGAACGCGAGACGCTCGGCGATCACGCGCTCCTTGGCGGTCTGCTCGGCGCACCCGCTCCGACCCTCGACGACCAGGACACGACACGTCGAGCACGACGCCCGACCGCCGCATGCGTGCGCAAACGGCACGCCGGCTCGCAACGCCGCGCCGAGCACGGTCTCTCTCGCTCGGCACTCGACGAGCCGCTGGTCGGGCAGGACGTAGATGTTCGGCACGCTCACACCGACCGTTCGCGTGGCGACCCGAGGGAGGCATAGTCAGCGCTGATCCGTTCGACCGCCTCGAGCAACGGGGGCACGAAGCGGGCCTCGATCTCCTCGATCGTCGCCCGGCTGGCGTGCACCGACACGTTGACCGCGGCGATCACCGCGCCCGACTCCGAGCGGACCGGCGCGGCCACCGAGCGCAGACCGTGCTCGAGCTCCTGGTCGACGACCGTGTAGCCGCGCTCGCGGGTGGCGTCGAGGATCCGGCGCAGCGCGGCCTCGCTCGTCACCGTGGTGTCGGTGATCGGATCGAGGCGGAGACCGGTCAGGGCCGCGTCGAGCTCGGCCGCGGGCAGGCCGGCGAGCAGGACCCGCCCCATCGAGGTGGCGTACGCCGGGAACCGGGTCCCGACGGCGATCGCCACGGTCATGATCCGCCGGCGGGTGGGGACGCGGGCGATGTAGACGACGTTGCTGCCGTCGAGCACCGACATCGACGACGACTCCTGGACCGTGGCCACGAGCGTTTCCATGTGCGGCATCGCGACCTCGGGCAGCCCCATCGACGACAGGTACGCGAACCCGAGGTCGAGCACGCTCGGGCGGAGCATGAACTCGCGGCCGTCGTGGTGCACGTAGCCCAGCTCGACCAGGGTGAGGAGGAACCGCCTGGCGGCCGCCCGTGTGAGGCCGGTGCGCCGGCTGACGTCGCTGAGCGTCAGGCTCGGGTGCTCGCCGTCGAACGCCTTGATCACGGCGAGCCCGCGCTCCAGCGACTGGACGAAGTCTGTGCCACGCTGTTCGTTCACGGTGCCGGATCCTTGAGGCGCCTCACGGTCTGATCGTTCGGACTACGCACGATAGGACGCAGAGCGCTCAGTTGAATCGAACGCGAGTTTTCCCCAACCGATGTGATGCAGAAATGAAACAAATCGGTTGTGGAAAACCTGGATTTTCGTGGCGCTAGCCACCACCCGTGAGGTAGCGGGCGACCGCGCTGGCGATCGGTTGGTCGGTGTGCGCCTCGTAGTAGCTGTAGGCCGGGCTCGGGTTGGCCTCGAAGCAGTACACGTCGCCATCGGGGGTGATGCGCAGGTCGATCCCGGTGAACGGCAGCCCGAGCGCGGCCGCGAGCTGACAGCACCGCCGGGCCAGAGCGTCCGGGATGTCGTAGGGCTCGAGTCGGGTTCCGTCGCCGTCGTGGGCGGCGTAGCGGTAGTCGGTCCCTGGCGAGTCGATCCTCGTCGCGAACACCTCGTCGCCGACGGTGTGCACGCGCACGTCGAAGCCGGGGACGAACGCCTGGAACTGGACCGGGCAGGCCCGCACCGCATCGAGCCGGTCGAGCTCGGCGGCGGTCACCTCGGCGACGATCGACCGGATGCCGCTGATCGACTTGTACACGGCCCGGCCGTGGCGGGTGCAGAACTGGCGGACCAGCGCGGCGTCGTTGGTGACCAAGGTCTCGGGGACCCGGAAGCCGTGGCGGCGGATCAGCTGCGCCTGGTACGGCTTGGAACCGTTCGAGCCCATCGTCCGGACCCGGTTGACGACCCGAGCGGGGGCGACGTCCATCCAGGCCACGAGCTGGTCGTGGAGCTGGCGGCAGCGACGGCGCCGGGGTGACTCGTCCGGCTCGCCGTCGAGCTCCGGCAGCAGACGGTCGTCCATCAGGCGGGCGTACACGCCGGTGAACGACTCGAGGTCGTAGGCGTGTCCGTCGACGCCGAGCCATCCGCTGACCCGCCGGTCGGCGACGGCCCAGGCGAGACGGCACGACTCGAACTGGCGCTGGTTGAACACGACCGTCGGAGCACCGAGCCGCTCGAGCTCGTGGAGCACCCTGGCGATGGGGGGCTCGGTCGGGATGCCGCAGACGAGGATCACGGCGCCCGTCCCCCGGCCAGCGCCTCGGCGACGGCATCGATGGCTGCGTCACTGCCGGCGCGCAGGTCGGGCAGCGGGGTGATCCCGGCCACGGCGCCCGACCCATCGCCTGCGAACGCGACACCGAGCACCGGCGTCGACGACGACGCGGCGAGCCGCCGGTACGCGTCGACGGCCGACGGCGGCAGGTCGGCCTCCGAGAACACCGCCCCGCCGACGACGATGACGTCCTCGACGAACGGGCCGTAGGGCCCCATCGCGTACCAGCCGTTCCCGCCGGCCGGCTCGGCCGCCGAGTCGAAGACCACCGGTGCCGTGGCGAGCCCGGCTTCACCGGCCAGCACGGCCCACTCCGCCGCCGAGCGCCAGGCCCCCGACAGACCTCGGGTGTCGGGCGGGTTGATCGTCGGGGCCGGCAACGACGCCAACCAGCTGATCACCAGCGCCGAGAGCTCCTGCAGCCCGTACTGCCGGTCGTCGGCCACGAGTGGCTCGACGAGCACCGGCGGCACCCAGGTGAGCCGGTTGAACGTTGCCCGAATGTCGGCGCTATCGATCGTGCGCCCGTCGGCCAGGTCGACACGCGTCGCCACCGAACCGTGCCCGTTCCCGACGTGCCCGTTCCCGATGTGCCCGTTCCCGATGTGATGGCTCCAGGTCGCCCCGGCCAGGTCGGAATCGGTCACGAACTGGACGGGCTCGTTTCCGATGGTCGCCAGTCCGTCGGCAACCCAGCGAGCACAGTCATCGAACTCCGAGGCGAGGACGAGCCACGACATCGCGCCTCCTCCCTCTCGCGGCGCGCGCCGGCGCCTGAACCCGCCGGACGTCGGTGATCATGGCGTCAGCACGGGTTGCGGCGCATGCGCGGACCGCCGCCGCGGTCGGCCTCCCGGCTGAGCGCGCCGCGGCCGAGATCCGGGCGCATCGACGGCGGGATGAAGTGCTCGAACCCGCCCTCGCGGATCTCCTTGGGCTCCTTGCCGTCCTTGATCTGCTCCTTGAACTCCTTCGGTTCCTTGACCTGTTCCTTGAGCTCCTTGGGTTCCTTGATCTGCTCCTTGAACTCGAGCTTCTCCTTGTGCGGCTCCTTGAAGTCCTTGGGTTCCTTGAGCTCCTTGTCCTTCACCACGGCCTTGTGGTCGGCGAGGTACGGCTTGTCCTCCTCGGCCGACTTGCAGGTCGTGTCGGCACAGCAGCACAGGCTGAGGAGGATCGTCTCGTTCGACGGGCAGGTGATGCGCACGAAGCTGATCGCGGTCCCCTCGATCGTGAGCGTCTGCTCCAGCATCTGGGTCGGCGTCATCGTCGACGTGCCGGCGAGCGAACCGTCGCTGTTGTACGCCTCCATCGTGGCGGGCTGCGCGAAGTGGACGAGCGTCGCCTGCACGGTCGGGCACTCGCGCTCCACCTTGATCTCGGCCGTGAACCCAGCGTTGAGCCCGGTGAACGATCCCCAGTTGACGACCTGCGTCGCGCCGAGCGGCGCGCCGAGGTGATCAAGGACACGCACGTGGAACGGCGACGCCGGCACCGGGTTGGGACCCGGGCCGACCGCCAGCGTCGTGAAGTCGACGCAGTTCGGCTTCGGTCGCGACCAGCCTCCCATCGCCGTGGTGCCCGCCGCCGACGGCCCGCGAAACACCGGGGGCCGGCCGCCGACGACGGGCGGTGCGCCGACGACCGGCGGCCCACCGCCACCCCACCGCTCCCATGGGTCTCGTTCCCACGGTTCGAAGTTCTCGAACTGGCCGAACTTCTCGTAGGCGTACTCCTTCCATTCCTTGATGTAGTCCTTGAGCCGCTCCTTGACCTCGATCTCCTTGATCTCGAGCTTCTCGTGCTTCAACCACTTGTCGTTGAGGAACTCCTTCGCCCACTCCTTCTCGAACTTCTTGATGCCGCCGCTGCACATCGACACGTCGAGCGCCGACAGCACGGCGGCGATCTGGTTGGCGACCCCCACGGTGCCGGTCGAGTTGCCGGCGAAGTAGAGGCCGACGACGTTGTTCGACGAGTCGACCACCACCGAGCCGGAGTCGCCCTTCTTGCCGAAGAACGCGCTCTGAGCCGCGTCGTTGACGATGCGGATCTGGTTGGTGAACGTGACCACGCCCAGTCCGTCGCCGTAGTCGACGCTCGTCGTGTAATCGACCGCGGTGACCGTACCGTGGGTCAGTTCCGTCGTTCGGCCGCGCTTGCGCACCGCCATGTTCTGCGCCGCCACGGCCGTGCCATTGATGTCGCCGATCTCGAGGATCTCGCAGACGTGAGGGCGGCCCGATATCGACGCCACCGCGCCGTCGACGCTCGGCGTGAGCTGCGCCCGCGCGAGCGCGCCGACCTGATCGGCCGGACAGCTCCCGCCGTCGACGCGGCTCGGTTGCGCCATCGTGTCGCCCACGCTCCACGAGTCGTCCACGCACATCACGTGGAAGTTGCTGAGCATCATCGGGTCGTTCGTCGCGTTGTCCGTGACCATGCAGCCGAGCGTGCCGACGAACACGTAGTTGCCGGCCTCCGCGACCTCGGGCGGCTCGAGGAAGAACGACCGGCACGGGCCGATGCTCATCCCGCCCTCGAGCGTCGCGTACATCGTCGCGTCCACCACCGGCTCGAGATCCTCGAGCCGGATGGCGTTGGCCATCTGCATCGGCTCGATCACTTCTTCGATCACGTCCGTCGGGATCCCGTTGATCTCCGCGGGGACCCGCTGCTTGGCCGGTACGTCCTTCTTCTCGCTCACCGTGACGACGATCGCGATCGTGCCGGTGTCGACGCCGCCGGTCACCTTGGTCCCGGTGAAGACACCGGTCACGTTGGCCAAGCCGAGCAGGTCCTGCTCGTTCTCCCCCTTGACCCGGCTGACCTCCTGGCGCCGTTGGTTCCGATCATCTGCCATGCGCGTTCCTCCCATTGTCGCTGACGCAATCGTGCCCGCGGCGCGTCACCAAGACGTCACGGTGCCGGTCGCGGCCGACGGTCGGCAACGCGACCCCGTCGAGGCGGTGCGGACCGCGACTACCGTGCCCACCGTGGCGTCATCGCAAAAGACCCGGCCGACCAGCGCCGATGTCGCGGCGTTCCTCGCCGCGGTCGAGAACGAGACCAGGAGAACGGACGCCATCGCCGTCTGCGCGCTGCTGGCCGATGTCACCGGGGAGCCGCCGGTGATGTGGGGCACCAGCATCGTCGGGTTCGGCCGCTACCACTACCGGTACGCCAGCGGGCACGAAGGCGACGCGCCGCTCGTCGGTTTCTCGCCCCGCAAGCCGCACCTCGTCCTGTACCTGGCGGGCGGGTTCGAGGACCGGCACGCCAAGCTGGTCGCGAGGCTGGGGCCGCACAAGACCGGCAAGGGATGCCTCTACCTCAAGCGCCTCGCCGACGTCGATCTCGACGTGCTGCGCGCGCTGGTCGACCGCTCGGTGAGGATCCACCGCGGCGTCGACCGCGCTCGACGCTTCGTAGCGATCCGGCATCGACCCCTCGGGCGGTCAGGACGATCTCGCGGCGGTCCCGCCGATCCGGCGGCGACGCCGGCGGCCGGCGATCGTCGCCTTGCTCGCCGCGAACGAGCAGATCGGGCAGGCGAGGAAGTCGTGGCGCAGCGCCGGGCAGTACTCGCGGCCGAAGTAGATGATCTGGAGGTGTCGGCGGATCCACGTCTCCTTCGGGAACACCGCCTTCAGATCGCGTTCGGTGCGCTCGACGTTCGACCCGTTCGACAGACCCCACCGGGCAGCCAGGCGATGGATGTGCGTGTCGACCGGGAACGCCGGCTCGCCGAACGCCTGGGCCATCACCACGCTGGCGGTCTTGTGCCCGACACCGGCGAGCGACTCGAGGAAGCCCCAGTCGGGCAGCAGCTCGCCGCCGGCGTCGACGATCTGGTTGGCGGCGGTCCAGATGTTCTTCGCCTTCGTCGGTGCCAGCCCGACCTCGCGGATCACGGCAAGGATCGCGGCCGGGTCGAGGGCGGCCATCTGCTCGGGGGTCGACGCCATCGCGAACAAGGCCGGCGTCACCTGGTTCACCTTCTTGTCGGTCGTCTGCGCCGACAGTGCCACCGAAACCAGCAGGGTGTACGGGTCGGTGTGATCGAGCGGGATCGGGGGGTCCGGGTACAGGTCGTCGAGCACCTCGCCGATCCGGTCCGCCTTCTCCCGTCGTCGCATCGCCTCACCGTAGGGGCGGCGGGATCGGTGGCGTCGATCGGGAAGGGGTTGACACTGGCTCGGGATCGGTATAGCGACGGCTCCAGTGTCACGACATTCGGATGGGCGCGGCACGGTCGGGCGAGCGGGCGCGGCGTGGACTTTCGCGATCCTTTCGGCCACCGCGGTCGCGCTGGCGGCGCTCGCGGCCCGCGCCGACAGCAAGGTCACTGGCATGAGTCCGTGGCGGATCGCGCTGGACGTGGCCGTCGGTCTCAGCTTCATGATCGCCGGCGCAGTCGCCCCGGGGCAGCCGGTGGCGCGCGGCATCGTGGCGGCGGTCGGGGCGTCGTGGCTCGTCGGGTCGTTCGTCGACGACGCATCCTTGGTGCACCAGGCAGTCCTCGTCGTCGTGCTGGTCGGCTTTCCGACGGGACGTCCTCGCGGTGTCATTCGCTGGCTGCTGGTCGCCCTCGCGATCCCCGTCGCCCTGCTGCTCGTCTCCCAGCTCGGCGTCGCCGCCCTGTTCGCGGCGGTCGCCGCGACGGCGCTGGTCCCGTTCGGGCGGGAGCGGGTGGCCCCGTGGTACCCGGCTGGTGCCGCGATCGGAGTTGCCCTCGTTCTCGGCGCGTCGTGGTCGGCCGCCCGCTGGGACCTGCATACGTTCGAACCGTCGGCGCGGCTGCTCAGTTACGAGCTGCTCCTGGTGGCGATCGCCGTGACCTACCCGATCGCACTGCGGGCGGTGATCGCCGGCCGGCCGAGCCTCGCCGACTCGGTGCTCACGGACACCGGGCCGGCAGGGCTGGGCGGCCTCGCCGCGGTTCTGCGAGACGTGCTGCGTGACCCCGACCTGCGACTCTGCCTCTGGGAGGGCCCGGAGCTCGGCTACGTCGACACCGGTGATGGCAGCCGGCACGGGCCGGCGACGGATCGGCGCTGGCTCTTCGTCGAAGACGAGACCGGTCCCCTCGCGGCCGTGGTCCACCGATCAGCCGCCCTGGACGACCCGCCGACGGCGACAGCAGTCTCGTCCGCCGTTCGGCTCGCCGTCGTACACCAGCAGTTGCAGGAGGAGTTGGCTGCTCACGTCGACGACCTCGGCGCGGCGAGGATGCGGCTGATGGCGGCGGCGGACGGTCAACGGGTTGCGACCGCAGCCAAACTTCGCGCCGACGTGATCGCGCCGCTCGAACGAACGGCGACGGAGCTGACGGCGATCAGGACGAGGATCCCAGGCGGCGAGGCCGCCGATGCGGTCGGCGTCGTCGTGCAGGAGCTGACGGCCGCGGCCGGCGAGGTGGTTGCGGCCGTCGGCGGAGTCCCGCCGGCCGCGCTCGGAGGCAACCGCCTGGGTGCCGCCGTCGAGGAGCTGGGGTGCCGCAGCCCGATCGCCGTCACGGTCCGGGCATCGCCCGCCGCGGCAGCCGACGCCGAGACCGAGACGGCACTGTTCTACGTGTGCTCGGAGGCGCTGACCAACGCGATCAAGCACGCCGGGGCAACGCGGATCGACGTCGCCATCGATGGCGACGAGCGGGTGGTCGAGGTCACGATCACCGACGACGGCTGCGGCGGCGCGGACGCCACCGGTTCCGGCCTTCAGGGCCTCGCCGACCGCCTCGCCGCGCGCCACGGCCGGCTCCGGGTGGTCAGCCCACCCGGAGCCGGCACAACGGTGACGGCGACGATCCCTCGCTAGTCGATCCGGTGGAGCGGCTCGATCAGCCGTTCCAGCGGTTCCTCTCCGACGGGGTCGCTGAATGTCAGCAGGTCGCCGTCCAGCTCCCAGGTCATCTGGAAGTTGGGGCCCGGCCCGCAATGTCCCTCTTCCTCGGAGACCGGCAGCTGACAGCCGCCCAGCTCGCCGAGGAGTTCGGGGTCCCACACGAAGTACACGGTGGTGCCGGTCCCCCGGAGATTGCCGGCCTCGAACGGCGCGTCGCTGATCGCGTTCCCGCAGTCTCGGCCCGGCTGATCGAGCGGCTGGCAGTAGAGGGCGAACGTTCCGTTCTCGATCTCCAGCGTCCAGGTGCCGCTCCAGCCAGGGCCATTTTCGTAGCCGGCCGCCTCGACGTCGGCGAGCGTGATCTCGACTCGATAGGTGCCGTCCGGGATCGCCGAGACCTCGTCGGGGATCGGAGCGATCCCAACCGGCTCCGACGGCCGGGATGCCTGGCAGCTCGCCGGAACGTCGGGCACCTCGGGCTCGGGGTGCTGCTCGGCGAGGGCTTGGATCTCGGTGAGCAACGGAGCGCTCTCGGCGTCGGCCGCGATTCCGTCGATCACCGGCGCAACGGCGGTGCGCAGCGCTTCGATCTGCTCGGTGCTGGCCAACGCGAACCGTGCTCCGCTGTCGCAGAGCTCGCGGCGCCAGCGTGGTCTCGTCGTAGGTCGCATCGACGGAGGCCTGGGTGGCCAGCGCGGCCGCCTCTTGCACCCACTCGCGCTGCTCGTCGGTCAGCGAGTCGTAGCGCTCCTGGCTCAAGCTGAGCACGAACACCTTCGGCCACAGGATGACGTTGGCGGTGATGTTGCCGGCCTCAGGAGCCATGCCGTTGGCAGCGTATTGGGCGATGTCGAACTCGGCGCCGCGCAGCGTCCCCGCGGCGAGCTCGTCGACCCACTCGAAGCCCAGGTTGACGGGCTCGCCGCCGAGCGCGCTGACGACGTCAGCCTGGACGGGCGAATTGAAGACGCGGAACCGCTCGCCCTGCCAGTCCTCTGGTCCGAGCAGCGGGGCATCGGCAGCGAACGGCCGGCGCAGGGGGCCGACGGCAAGGCCGAGCCCGACCACACCGGACCCGTCGAGCTGCTCCAGGACGGTCTCGGCGACCGGGCCCGACACCAACGCCTTCTGCGCCGCATAGCTGGTGATCGTCATCGGGGCTTCGATCGCCTCGAGCCCGCTGATGCCGGCGTTGGCGAACGCCCGCGTCGAGGGCCACCCGCCGTCGAGCACACCCGACGCGATCGCCTCCACCAGGCTCGACTCGGCTTCGGGTGCACCGTCGCCGTAGGCCGTCGTCACCTCGACCTGCAGACGATCTCCCGAGACCGCCGCCAGGCTTTCGACGAACGCTTCCGGCCCGTGCAACAGCCCGTTGCCGTTGACGTCGCCATCGATCGTGGCGAGTCGGAGCACGACCGTCTCGCTGCCCGACTTGTCCGCGACACCCGAGGCCGACCCGCCGCACGCCGCGGCGAGCACGACGGCTCCGGTTGCTGCCGCCAAGGGGCGGCTCCATGACCAACTCATCTGATCCCTCCGATCATTGTCCGATGTCCGGCACGGTAAGAAACGCGGGCGCCGCTGCCCAGCGAGCTAGCGCGGGGCCTCCATGAGGAAAACACGGATCCGCCGGTGATCGGCGAGATGCAGAATTGATCTCGTGGCGGGCTCGACAGCACCCCGGTCACCGCGCCCGACCAGGCGCGAGGTGGGCGTGGTCGCCGCGCTGCTGACGACCGCGCTCACCATCGCAACCGTCGTCGGGTCCGCGGGCCAGGATCCAGCGGTGTCGGTCGAGCGCGGCCTGCCGACGTCCGTGCTGCTGTCGAGCGTGGCTGGCGCCGTCGCGATCACGGCATCGGCCTGGACGGTGCACGCACGGCATCCCCTCGTGTCGGCCGGGCTGGCGGCGGTCGCGGCCGGGCAGCTGCTCCCGGTGTGGGCAGGGTGGGCGTGGTTGCCGAACGGGGTCCGGGCGGCGGTGCTGGCGGCGGCGCCGCTCGCGGTGGGCGGATCGGCGCAGGTGGCTCTGCGCTGGCAAGCGCGACCGGTTCGGTCGGGCGCGCTGGGAGCGGTGTGGCTACTCACCGGGAGCGCCGGGCTCGTCCATCTCGTTGGCTACAACCCGTTCGCCGATCCGTCCTGCCTCCGCACGTGCGACAACATCGCGCCGGCCGCCCGCAATGTGCTCAGCACCCATGCCGCCGTCGTGACCGCCGGCCTGCTCGCCGGCGCCGGAGCGCTGGTGGCGGCGCTGGCCGTGTGGCGATCATGGCCGCGTCCGCCCTGGCCGGTCTGGGCTGCGGTGCTCGTGGCGCTGGTGACCCTCGGCGGACAGGCGACCGTGACCTGGATTCGTTGGGGCAGTCGGGCGCCGTCCGACATCACGGCGGTGGTCGTGCCGTCGGGCACGATGGCCCTGCTCGGCGTGGCCGTCGTCGTCGCCGCCGCCCGGGTCACGCGCACACGAGTCGCCGTCGACCGGCTCGTCACCCGCCTCTGCGGACCCCGAGTCGGCCGTGCGTGACCTCGGTGGCGCCATCCGGGCGGTCCACTTCGCCGTACCGGGGGAAGGTCGCTGGGTCGATTCGGCGGGACACGACGTCGCCGACGCGCGGCGCGGCGGCGGGTTCGTCGATCTGGCCGATGAAGCGGGACCCGTGCTGCGGCTGCTCCTCGCCCGTGCCGACGACTCCGTCGACTCACTGGAAGGGCTCGGCCCGGCGACCCGCCTCGCGCTGCGGAACGTCCAGCTGGCCGCAGTCGGCAGGGCTCGCCTCGCCGACGTCCAGGCCTCCCGCCGGCGGGTCGTCGCCACGTCCGACGCCGAGCGTCAACGCATCGAACGCGACCTGCACGACGGAGCGCAGCAGCGGCTGGTCAGCGCCGCCTTCCACCTGAGCTTGGCTCGTCGGCGCTCGCCCTCGGACGCGGCGTCGTTGGCTGCGCGCCGAGGATGCCGTCAGCACGGCGCTGGCCAACCTGCGCGCGATCTCCCACGGCATCTTTCCCAGCGCCCTCGCGACCGAGGGGCTCGGCGCCGCGCTCGAGGACCTCGTCGGGGCGTCGGAGGTGCCCGCCAGGCTCGCGCTCCACGACCTCGATGGCGGGATCGCCGCGGAGACGGCGATGGCCGCGTACGCGACCGTTGCCGCCGCGTTGGCGTCGCGCACGATCATCACGCGCGTCCGAGGCGCAGATCTCGGTGGGCCTCCGCGACCGGACGCTGACGGTCCGCGTCGCGTCGGACACCCCCGGCCGCGCCGACGGATCCCGCGACCTTCGCCGAGGTCACCGATCGAATCGGCGCCGTGGGCGGGCAGTTCAGCCTCTCCACGACCGAGGGCGTCACTTGCGTGACCGCGGAGCTGCCGTGCGTGTCGTAGTCGCCGACGACGTGATGCTCGTGCGGTCGGGGCTGGCGCGACTGCTCGACGACGCCGGCGTCGACGTCGTCGGCGAGGCCGGCGATGCCGACGCCCTGCTGCGTCAGGTCGAACGGGAGCAACCCGACGTCGCCATCGTCGACATCCGCATGCCGCCGACGCAGACCGACGAAGGGCTCGTCGCCGCCCGGCGCATCCGCGACCGCCACCCGCAGACGGCCGTGTTGCTGCTGAGCCAGCACGTCGAGCCGCGCTATGCCGAACGGCTCCTCGCCGACCAACCAGGCGGTCTCGGCTACCTGCTCAAGGAACGGGTGTCGAACATCGCCGTCCTGGTCGACGCGCTGCATCGGGTCACCGAGGGAGAGTGCGTCATCGACCCGACGATCGTGTCGCAGCTCATGCGGCGCAAGCGGGTGGACTCCCCGCTCGACCGCCTCACCAATCGAGAACGGGAGGTCCTCGCCCAGATGGCCGAGGGTCGCTCCAACGCCGGCATCGCCCGCCAACTCGGGATCAGCGAACGAACCGTCGAGGCGGCCTGCGCGCAGGTCTTCCAGAAGCTCGACTTCGAACCGGACCCTGACGTCAACCGCCGCGTGCTCGCCGTCCTGACCCTCCTCCGCAACTGAACTGCGGTCGGGGGTTTCCCGGTACCGGTCTCGGGATCGAACCGTCTCCGAACCCGCTTCGTAAGGCGTGCAGGAGACCCCCAATGAACACCGCACTCACATCGCCCACCGCGCTCATCACCCACGTCGACGGCAGCGAGATTCCCGCCCCTGGGCGCTGGACCGTCGCTCCCGGGCACAGCTGGCTGATCCTGCGCACGCGCCTCGGTCCGCTGGCCGGGGAGGCGTCGGCGTTCGGTCCGGCGCTGGCCGGCACCGTCGACGTCGACTTCGCCCCGCAGAACTGTCGGATGAGCCTCGCGATCGACGCCCGCCGACTGACCACCGACCACCCGGCCATGAACCGGGGCCTTGCCGACCGCCACCTCTGGATCGAGGCCGCTCGCTCGAGCCCGTTCGCGCCCGGCGGCTGGGACGTCACCGGCTCGGTCGTCGGAGGTGACGAGACCGCCGACTTCGACGCCTGGATCGACTATCGCGGCGTGTACCGACGGGCGCGCGACTTCGCCTATGCATGGTTCACGATGAAACTGGACGTGCCCGCGGCGGTGCTCGGCATCTCCGCCGGCTCGATCAGGCGGCGGCGCGTCTCGATCAACCTCGACGTCCTCGCCACCGCCGATCCGGCAGCGAGCACGGCCGTGACCCAATACCGTTCAGTTTGAAGGCGCGACGTCTGATCAGCGTTCGTTGCCGCTCGGCTCTAGAAAGTGAGCGCTCGGGACCGCGACGACGGTACCGGCATCTGGGCGGCATCGACGGGTCGCTCTGGGCGGCGATGCGACGGACTCCGGTCGTCGGCCGCCCAGAATGCCGAGAGGCGCAGCCGCCCAGATGCGACGCGCCGATTCAGCACGGCGCGACCACCCACCGACGTCTTCCAGAGCGGGCAACGCGACGCGCACGGCCAGACCCGCCAAACTGGCCATGCACCCCAACTGAACGGTTCACGAGCAGACCCGGATCCGCTACGTCACTCGGACTTCTGACCGAACTCGGCGATCAGTTCCCGCAGGGTGCCGGCCACGATGCCCGACATCTCCCAGCGCGACGCCTCCTCCTGGGCGCGGTAGATGCCCTCGTAGGAGATCGCCTGGAACACGCGATTGCCGAACGTGGCGAGCTCCCACGCCCGATCGACGTCGGCGCCCGGGTAGGCGTCACGCCACGGTGCGATGAACGCGGCCTTGACCGCGTCGCGGTGGTCGTCGCCGGCGCTGCGGGCGAGGTGGACGCCGTCGAGGAACGGATGGCTCACGCAGGCGTCGGTCCAGTCGTACAGGACGGCGCGCTCACCGTCGACGGCGACGTTGCCGAGATGGCAGTCGCCGTGGGCGAGCGTGGACGGGAGTCCGGTGGCGAACAGCGCAGCGATCCGGTCGCCGACCGACGGTTCGATCGCAACGGCCGCCGCCTGTTCGTCGGGCCTCAGCCGGCCGATCTCGACGCTGCCGTGGACGAGTTGGTGGAACGCGTCGAGCGTCGGCTGCAGGGACCTATCGGGACAGCCGGCCGCGGCCAGGGACGGCACGTGGTCGATCGCCGCGATCTGCGTCGCCGCGGTGGCCGTGGCGACCAGCGGGGCCAGCTCCGAGCGGCCGTTGAGATCCGGCCCGGGCAGCTCCTCCATCAGCATCCAGGCCCGCTCGCGATCGACCGCCAGGAGCCGCGGGACGTGGGCGGCGGCGAACGTACCGAGCACCTCGGTGATCGCCGCCTCGCCCCTGAACCAGTCGCACGTGGCCTTGAACCACACCGATGTCGGGCCGGCCGGGCCGTCGACCGGCGCGCGCAGCACCGCCGAGAGGCTCCACAGGCGGGCCGGAACGGTCGGGCCGGTCCGCTGCCAGCCGGCATGCGCAACGCGCTCGTCGATCCAGCGGTCGGCCTCGGCGAGCCATCCGTCGCGGAACCACACCGGCCGTTGCGCCGGCCACGGCAAGCTGCCGTGATGCTCGCCGACGGTGCTGGTGATCACGTCGGCAACCGCGGCTGGGACGCCGCGGCGGGCGAGTGCGTCGAGCGGCGCCCACGACGTCTCGTCGAGCGACGACGGACCAGGGCCGGCGACGACGTGAACCGCGGCGTGCAGGTCGGTCAGCCGGCGCGCCGGCCCGATCGGTAGGACGGTCGCGACGCCTCCCGCCTCGGCGATCTGATCGAGGTCCGGCCACGGCTCGGTCTCCGGAAGCGTCGACAGGCCACGGCGGCCGTCGAACGACAGCACGCGGTCGCCGTCGACCAGCGCGACGACGTTGCGGAGCTCCTCGTCGGCCATTGGCAGACCATCGTGACACCCCGATGGACCTCCGCCGCTGAGGCGGTGCGATGATGACCGCGGTGCCCAGGTCGAAGCGTGGCGGACGGGCGACGTGGGTCTGGCAGACGGTGCTCAGCCGAGTGCAGGGGCCGTGGCGGCGCTGGGCCGGATGGCTGTCGGAGCCGCTCGCGGCGTGACGGCATCGGGGCTGGCGAGGAACTCGGCGATCGTGCGTTCGCGGCCGTAGTGGGCGCGCATCCAGCGGTAGAGCAGGAACGCGGGCGGTCCGAACCATGTCTGGACGGGGACGACGATGTTGAGGCTGCCTCGTGTGAACGCGCCGAGCGCGAGCGGCGTCAGGCTGGGTGCGGCGGCGCCGAACGCGAGGATGCAGGCGAGCGTGAGCCGCAGCGCCTTGGGCCCGTAGGCCTTGTACGTGGCAGCGCCGAAGATGCCGAACGCGAGGAGGTCACCGATCCCGATGGCGGCGTTGAACAGGTCGAATCGGAACCCGACCGCCGCGTTCAGCGGGTACCCCTGGAAGCGGTCGGCGAGTTCGGGCGTGAGTGGCACGATCTGGCTGAAGTAGAAGTCATAGGCCGCGAGGACGAGCGTGAACCACGCGGCGTGGCGCAGCTGCATGCCGCCTTGGACGTAGAGATTGGCCACCGAGATCGCCGAGATCAGCACGACGGTGCCGACGAGCACCCAGTAGAGCTGCCACCCGGCCTGGGTGCCGAGCATCGTGCGGGCGACCCAGATGTTGGCGCCGAGCAGCGCACCGATCAGCAGCCACAGCCTGGTTGGGCGGATGACCGGTCGGAGTCCGATGGCGATCGCGGAGGCGAACGTGAACGTCAGGAACGTCGTGAGCCAGAACCGCGGGAGGGCGAGGTAGATGAGCGGCAGCGTGATGATGAACACGAACAAGGTGCCGACGTCGCGGAAGTTGAATGTGCCGATGGCCGGACGGTCGGCGCGGATTCTTCGCAGGTAGGCCACGGCGCCGAGCGTGGCGGCCATCGTGGCGACGATCGACACGGAGAGCTGGAGGATGCTTTGGCGGACGATGAGCGACATGATCAGACTCCTACTGGTGTCACATCGAAGACCGGTGTCACATCGAAGGCCGGTGTGACGTCGACGGTGAACGTGGTCTCGGCGAGGTCGGCACGAACCTGACGCAGCGGCCTGTCGTCGTCGGCGACGACATCGAGAACGCAGTCGATCCCCCGATCGGCGAACAGTCGCACGACCTCGGCGGCCGTCGTACCGGCGACGGTGGCCGACGGCACCGTCACACGCAGGACACCGCCATCGCACGCCGCCCGATACTGGGCTGGCCACGGTTGGCCCGGAACCGACTCGAGGGCTTCGACGATGTCGCGCGGCGTGACGATCCCGGTCGTGGTGGCGAGGATGTGGCTCGCCTTGCCGAGGATGTGCGAGACGGCGGGGATACCGGCGAGGTTGCACGTGAGCGGTTCGTCAGGGAGGCGGCGCACCACGTCACGAGTGTCGTAGCGGAACACGGGCATGCAGTCGCGATACGGGAAGAACGGGGTCACCACCATCGTGCCCAGCTCACCTGGCCCGACCGCGCCGCTGCCGTCGAGGGCGATGACCTCGACGAGCCCCATGTTGAGATCGAGGTGGAGATGGCCCTCGCCGCACGTGCGGCCGGACACCGGCAGGACCTCGGTCATCGCGAACGTGTCGCTGGGTGAGGCGCCGAACGTGTCGCGTGTCGCGGTGGCCACGGCGTGCGACAGCAGCTCGCCGGCGACGTCGATACGCCTCAGGTGGAAGTCATCCGGTCCGAGACCGCGCCGGCGCGCCGCCGTGACGAGCCGGGCGAGGTAGCTCGGGTAGGTCCCCAGGATCGTCGCCGGACTGTCGCCGCTGTCATCGAGCAGGCTGTCGATGCTCTGGTCGACGGGGAGCAGGCCGAGGGCGCGGCTCCGCGCTCCGACCAGCCGGCACACCTCGATGTCGTGCTGTACGGCGGCGGTGGCCCGCGAACTCAGGTTGATCTGCAGGCAGTCGCTGTGGTTGATCTCGTTGCGCAGCAGCCCCGACAACGCCGCCATCGCCGGCCACAGCTCGGCCTCGTACCGCGACAGCCAGATCTCGGTTGGCTTGCCGGTGGTGCCCGTGGTGCGGGTGCTCAAGTACGGCGCGGCATCGGCGCACAGGAACCGCGACCCGTCGCCGGTGAGGTCGGACTTCGTCGTCACCGGCACCGTTGTCACCGACTCCAGGTCGACCTGCTTCGGGTCGATCCCAGCCTCAGCGAACCGGGTCGCGTAGAACGGCGATCGCGCGGCCAGCCGCTTGGCGGTGCGCCGGAGACCCGACGTCTGGAAGTGAGTGCGCGTCTCGGGATCGGCGAATGGCCCGTCGAGCAACTGATTGACGTCGTCGCCGGGACTCCCGAACTCGCGCAATGTCGCGTCGGCGTCGGCGACGAGGCGCTGGATGAGCTGCGGCTTGATCCGCCGGCCATTGACCATGGCCATCGCCATCCGGAATTGACGTATCCCGGTTTCGAACATCACGACTCCGCGGTTTGAGAATGAAGGTTGATCGATCGAGGTGGGGTGCGGACCGGTTCGTGCGGTTGATCACCAACCGGCCCGAACCCCATCCCTGGAGTGCTGAGCGGTCGCTCAGCCGGTGGTCAGGAGCCTCCGCCGCAAGCGGCGAACAGCACCGCGGTGAGTGAGCCAAGCGCGTAGCGAGCGTGCTTGACACTGCACTTGAGAGCAGTCATTGCAACCTCCTTTCGATGAGCTCGGGGGTGGTTTTCGGGCCGTCGCCTATTCCTGGACGACGACGTCGAGGTTCATCTCGGGGTGCAACGTGCACGTGATGTCGTACGTGCCGGGCGTGTCCCACGCGAGGGTGACGAACGGTTCACCCCGTGGCATCGAACGCACCTTGTCGGGGCCGAACGACGGAACGCCGGGGTCATCGTCCACCCTCGCGTGGTCGCCGGGCCCAATGACGTGGAGGAAGTTCGAGTTGTTGACGAACTGGATCTGCTGACCCCGACGAATCGTGATCACGTCACGGTCGAATTCCACCTGCTCCATACCGACGAGGTTCGGGCGTCTCGGTAGCGGATCCTGCTGAGTGACGCTCGGTGCGATCGCACCGGCCACGACGAACGGAACTGCGAAGGCCAACCTTGGTAGCGCCACGTTCAACTCCCCAATGAGCACACCGCCCGACGGCGGCACCGCTCGGACATCCGTCACGACGACGAATCGCTGATGAAGAGCGCGAGGACCGTGCATAGATACATCGGACCCTTCCGCCCGGGCCGCGACCCGACCAGCTTGCAGGCTCTGTGTCGCGTGCATCGACCGAATCCGGTCGTTCCACGCGACACAGGCGACGATTGGCGCGCCCGCCCCTCACACGGGTTTGCGCCCGAACGTGAACGTGGCCGCGAGGCGCATTGGGAAACCGGCCAGGGTGCGGATCGGCTGCATCGCCTCGAACGCCGCGGCGCGGTATGTGTCCCGCGATGCGTCGTCAACCTGCTCGAGGACGCCGCGGATGCTGAACGACCACTTCCACTCCCACCACTGCTCCTCGGTGGCGAACAGGATCTCGTGCTGCGCCGGCTGTGTCCTGATGTCGTCGAGGCCGGCGTCGTCGAGCAGCCGTTCGAGGTCGCCGGCTCGGTCGAACGGCTGGCTGATCGCCCGCCGGGAGACGACCATTCGGGCGATCAGCTCGTCGTCCCACGCCCAGCGCTCGTCGTCCTCGGCCCACGACGAGAGTCCGACGACCCCGCCGGGCACGACAACGCGGGCCATCTCGGCGGCCGCCCGCTGCGGGTGTGGAAAGAAGAACACACCGAATCCGCACAGCGCGACGTCGAATGCCGCAGCTTCGAGCTCGAGGTGCTCGGCGTCCATGACCGCGACGTCGACGCGTGACTCGGAGCCTGCCACGCGCACCGCACCACGCGCCCTGTTCACCATCTCGGGCGACAGGTCGACACCGACGACGCGGCCGGCCGCGCCAACCCGCTCGGCCGCCGGCAGCAGGACGGCACCCCGGCCGCACGCGACGTCGAGGACCGACATGCCGGGCCCGATCCCCGCCGCGTCGACGAGGCGCGCCCCGAAGTGGTCGTGGTAGGAGTCGCCCACCCGGTCGTACGACGGTGCGGCGCGGTCGAACACGCCCGCCAGCCACTCCTTCTGACCACGATCCGCGTCGCCGGTCACGTCGCCGACGGTAGCTGACGAAAATTCGAGTACAGGTCGGTCCGACGGACCATGCTTGGTGCCGTGTTCGATCTCGACGATTTCATCGGCCGCTGCGAGCGCGCCATCGCTGATTCAGAGCCACGGCGGGCCGTTCGGGAGGTTCTCGAACGGGCGGTCGCGGTCCCCAACGACGTGGCCGACGTGCTGCGGCCGAGGGATGCGGGGATCTCGATCCTGCATCACTCCCCCGACATGACGATGCTGCACGTCGTGTGGGCGCCGAAGATGGCCATCTATCCGCACAACCACAACATGTGGGCGGCGATCGGCATCTACAGCGGGACGGAGGACAACGCGTTCTACCGGCGCTCCGGTCCCGGCGAACGCACCCTCGTCGAGTCCGGCGGCAAGCGGCTGGGCGATGGCGACGCCGTGCTGCTCGGCGACGACACGATCCACGGCGTCACCAATCCGCGTGAGGTGCTCACCGGAGCGATCCACATCTACGGCGGCGACTTCATCAACCAGCCGCGGAGCCGGTGGGGCCCTGGACCGCTCGAGGAACGCCCCTACGACATCGACGACACGCGGCGCCAATTCGCCGAGGCGAACGAGGCCTGGCGACGGGCGCGAGACGACAGCCCGGCTCCGAACGCCGGGTAGCTCCGCCAGTTCGGTGGGCACACGGCCGGTTATGTCGACCAGAAGGGCCGATCCGGGCTGTTTCGCTCGACATGAACGTGGCTTGGTCCGTCAGTAGATCATCGCCTCCAGCGGGCGGCCGGCGAGGACCGAACCGGCGATCGTCGTCGCGTCCTTCCGGACCAGGAAGTGCTGGGTCAGCGTGTGGACGTCGCGGAACCGGCGCTCGAGCGAGGAGCCGGAGTACACCGACGCGCTGCCCGCGGCGCGCTGGGCGGCATCGACGGCGGCGACGGCGCGATCGACGATCCAGTTGGCGGCCGAGCGCACCCCGGCCCGCAGCTCCGGCGTGAATGGCCGGGCCTCGACCGCGGCCTGCCAGGTCTGCTCGGCCGTCTCGGTGAGCAGGGCGTAGGCGGCACGGAGCCCGGTGTCGACGGTCGCCAGGTCGAACTGGAACGTCGGATCGGTGGCGAGCGGGCCGGCCGCGAGGAGCGGGACCTTGCCGGTGGCGATCGCCTCGATGTCGTCGACCGCGCCCTGGGCGATCCCGACGGCGACGCCGGCGATGGCGAGGGACGCGAGCTGGGGCACCGGGATGCGCACGAGCGGGGTGTCGATGCACGGCTCCTCGGCCATCGGGTTCAACGTCCACTCGGCGGCGACGGGCACGTTCTCGGCGTGGAAGTGGTGGCTTCCGGTTCCCCGCAGGCCCAGCGTCGTCCAGGTGTCCTCGATCACGACGTCGCCCGGTTCGAACACGGCGATGCGCATCGCCAACTCGGGTCCCGCCGACGGCTCGACGCAGTTCCCGTAGATCCACCTTGCGTGGCGGCACCCGCTGGCGAACGCCCACCGGCCCGAGACGACATAGCTGTCGCCCTGAGGCTCGATCGTGCCTGAAGGGCTGAACACGCCGGCAAAGGTCACGTCGCCGTCCTCGGCGAAGAGCGCGTCGAAACTCGCCCGCGGCAGACCGGCGACGTCGCACCACGCAGCGCTGCCGAGCATCACCGTCCAGGCCACCGACGCGTCGGCCTTGGCGAGACGCCGCCAGACATCGATCGCCGTCGCGAAGTCGGCGCCGAGGCCGCCGTGGCTCTCCGGCACGACGAGGCGGTGGCAGCCGGCACGGCCCAGCTCGTCGAGCAGCCCGCTGGTGAGCTCGCGATCCCGCTCGATCACCGGCGCCTCTTCGACGATGGTCGGGATCAGGCGGTCGACAGCGGCGGCGACGTCGGCGGCGGCCGAGACGTCGAGCAGGTCGGTGGTCATCGCGTCACCTCCCCGTCCGGCCGGAGCATCGGGGCTTCGGCGGCGTGCCGCTCCCGCAGGGCGTCGTCCCAGCCGCCGTTGCAGTAGCACACGACGTCGGTGATCACCCCGTCGTTCACGTCGCACAGGAACAGGCGCCGTGCTACCTCGACGCTCTCGCCGCGATGTTCCTCCTCGTGCTCGAGCGCGAAGCCGTTGGCGGTCGGCACGACGCGGACGATGCGGGCGTGATGCTCCGGCGCGGCGATCGCCCGGAGCTGCGCGACGAAGGCTTCCGGGCCCTGGAGCTGGAACCGCCAGAACGGCGGCATCAGGTCGAAGAACGCGTCCGGCGCGAACACGCCGTCATCGACCTCGAGGCGGTTGAAGCACTCGTTGAAGGCGACGCTGAGCTCGTCGATCCGGGCGCTGGTTGCTGCGACGTCGGTAGTGGTCATGAGACGACGGTACGAATTCCGCCGCCCGCGCCGCATCGCCCGCGCGAGCCATCTGCACTTCGCGTCGAGTGGTTCGAATTGACCACTCGCCGGGGTCAGACCAGGTGGTGCTCGTACGCGTAGGCGGTCGCCGCGGCACGCGAGTTGACGCCGAGCTTGACGTAGGTGTTCTGGAGATGCCGGGCCACGGTGTGCTCGCTGATGTGCAGGGCGGCGCCGATGTCGCGGTTGGTGCTCCCGGTGGCGACCAGCCGCAGGACCTCGCACTCCCGCCCGGTGAGCCCCGATGTTCCGCCGGGCGGCTGCCCGCCGAGCCCCGCGATCCGCTCGAGATCGGGTTGTGCGCCGAGCCGCTCGAACGTCGCCCTGGCGGCGTCCAGCTCGAGCTCGGCCGACTCGACGTCGCCGAGCGCGAGGCAGGCCCGCGCCGCCTCGGCGCGCGCCCTGGCAACGTCGTATGGCATCTCCAACCCTCGCCAGCCCGCCTCGGCGTGGCGCAGCGCAGTGCGGGCGCGGTGCGGATCGCCGTCGGCGAGGCTCACCGAACCGACGGCATAGGCGGCGATCGATTCGAGCAGCGGCGTGGCCGCGACCTCGGCCGCCCCGGACAGCGCCGCGCTCGCCTGCCGGGCGCCGTCGACGTCGCCGGCCGCGAGCAGGATGTCGACAGCCGCGGCGAGCACCGCCGTGTGCCGGCGCCCGCCCTCGGCATCGACGAGCATGCGGGTGATCGCGGCGCGGGCGGCAGCGACGTTGCCTTCGGCGAGCCGGAGCAGGGCGAGGCCGGGGACCGGCTCCTCGCCGTGCCGGCTCGCCGCCCGGTACGCCTGCTCGGCGAGGGCGTGCTCGCCGCGCAAACGGTAGAGGTCGCCCGACTGGTGCAGCGCCAGGCCGAGCGCGGGGTGGGCGGGTTCGGACAGCCGGATCTCGGCGTTCGCGATCGTCGCCCGAGCGTCGTCCCACGACCCGTGGGCCTGCAGGATCTCCGACCGGTGCACGAGGCACTGGCCGCGGTAGGGCACGAGGTCGGGCTGCGCCGAGCACCACTCGTCGAGCACCCCGGTCCACTCGGCGGCCCGGCGAAGGTCGTACACGACCATGCACGCCTCGATCACCGCGCAGTAGGCGATCCCGGCGGTGATCGGTGACACCTCGCCCGTGCTCACCAGCACCATCACCTCGTCGAGGTGCTGCATGCCCGCCGCGACCTGACCCTGCATCAGCGCGACCTGGCCGGACAGCAGGATGCCGAACGCGCTCACGTCGCGGTCGCCGGTCTGGTCGCCGAGCTCGACGATGGCGGACGCGCCGGTCGCGGCCGCCGCGAGGTCGCCGCCCTCGAGCTCGCCGAGCATGCGCGGCACCATGAGCAGGCCGCGGGCGACGCTCGGCTCCGCCGCGCCGGCGACGAGCCGCTCACCGCGGGCGAGCCAGCCATTGGCCTTGGCCATCTGGCCGGCCAGCACCAGCCCGAGCCCGAGCCAGTAGGCGCAGCGGGCCGCCCGCTCGCGATCGCCCGCCGCGAGCCAGGCGTCGTGCGCCCGGCGCCAGGCGGTCGTGCTCTGGTCGTCGAGCCCGGCGAGGTAGGCGGCGACGGCCAGCCGTTCGAGATCGTCAGCCTCGAGGTCGCCGGCGATCATCAACGAGCGCGCCGCCTCGCCCCACGCTCGCTGCTCGAACGCGGTGCGTCCCCGATCCAGCGCACTCCCCACGGCCGACATTCTTCCCGAATCGAACTGGGCGGCCTACGCCTCACTCAGCGAACTGGGCGGCCGAAGTGGCGGTTTCCGAGCTGTACGCCGCCCAGAACGCGAATTCAGCCAGGTCGACGACGGCGCGAGGTACTCCTGCACGATGGTGTCGAAGTCTGGCTCCGGGGCGAGATCGAGGGCCGCGGCACGCCCGGTCTCGAAGCGGGCGGGCCACGTCGTCACGACGTCCACCACGGCGGGGTCGATCGTCCAGTCGATGAGCTCGCTGGCCGGACGCCCGGTCACGCGGTCCATCGCCGCCGCCATCTCGCGCGGCGTCACCGTGAGCGCCGGGAGGTTCATCGCCACCGACGAACCCCAGGCGTCGTCGGGCGCCGTCGCCGCGGCGAGCAGACCCTCGACGGAGCCCCGTGGCGACGACACGGCGAGCGCCGTGTCGGGCGGCACCGGGCAGGTCGCCCGCTCGCGTGAGCGGCTCGCGGATGATCCCCGACACGAAGCTCGACGCCGCCGCGTTCGGCCGGCCAGGCCGCACGGTCACGGTCATCAGCCGGACGGTGCGACCGCGGACGTAACCGCGTCGGGTGTAGTCCGACAGCAGCTGCTCGATCACGAACTTCTGCGTGCCGTAGCTGCTGCGCGGGATCGGCAGCGTCGAATCGGTGATCACGTGCGGCAACGGATGGCCCGGCACGTCACCGAACACCGCAACCGAGCTGGCGAACACGAGCACCGGCGGGGACTGCAGGCGGCGACAGGATTCGAACAATGCCCGCGACGCGTCGAGATTGTTCGCCATCCCGAAATCGAAGTCGCGCTCCGCCTCGCCGCTGACCGCAGCGGCGAGGTGCACGACGAGGTCGACGCCGCGTAGTGGATCGCCGCCGTCGAGCTGCGCGGCCAGATCGCCGACGAGCGGCTCGACGCGCGCGTCGCCGGCGACGCCGGCTGGTGGCGGCACCCTGTCGAGAAGCCGGATCGTCTCGACTTCCCGCTCCGCCGCACCGGCCACTGACAGCGCGTCGCGGTCGAGGATCGCGCGGGTCAGGAGGGTCCCGAGAAACCCCGCTCCCCCGGTGATCGCGACGTGCATGGGATCCGCTACCGACTCGGCGGTGAAGCGCGCCGGTGCACGGTGACGACGTAGCGCCCCTGGTCGTCGGGGTCGCGGGCCCAGGTCGAGAACCGTTGCTCGGCGATCAGCCCGGCGGCTCCCGCGGCGCGGTCCAGCTCGTCCGGATCGAACCCGCCCGCGACCGCATCCACCGTGTTGCCGGCGACGAGCACGCCGCCCGGGGCGACGTGGCGGGCGAGGTTGGCGCCGACTCGCGGCCGGTCCTCCGGACGGCAGAACACCATCACGTTGCCGGCCATGATCACGGCATCGAACGCGCGCCGGAGATCGACGGTGGCGAGGTCACCGTGCACCCAGGCGAGATCGGGAGCGTTGCGCCTCGCGTACCCGAGCATGTCGTCGTCGAGGTCGACGCCGACGACGTCACAGCCGCGCCGCGCCAGCTCGATCGCCAGCCGTCCCGTACCGCACCCGGCGTCGAGCACGGTTACCGGGCGCGGGTCGAGCGAGGTGACGAAGTCGGCCTCGCCGTGGGTGTCCTCCCCCGCCCGCTTCATGCGCTCCCAGCGGCGCTCGTACTCGTCGAGGCTCGTGCCCCGTCGCCATTGCGCCCACCGCTCGCTGACGCCACTGCCCGGGTCGGTCACCGCGTCATTCTCGCCGCGCCGCCACGTGAAACGATCAGCCGAGGCCGGGGGTGTGAGCGTACGCGGACAGCGCCGGCTGGCCGCCGAGATGGGCGTACAGGACGCGCGAGCCGGCCGGGATCTCGCCAGAGCGGATCATGCCGATGAGCCCGGCCATCGACTTGCCCTCGTACACCGGGTCGGTGAGCATGCCCTCGGTGCGGGCGGCGAGCTGGATCGCCTCGATGGTCTGCTCGTCGGGGATGCCGTAGGCCGGTCCGGCGTAGCCGTCGACCACCGTGATCTCGTCGGCGTCGCAGCTCGCGGCCGAGCCCGATCGCGCTCCGCGGTGTCGTTGGCGATGCGGGTCACCTGGTCGACGGTCTGCTCGAGCGTCTTCGACGCGTCGATGCCGATCGACGCGGCGGTCGTCGCGTCCTTCGAGGGCGAACCCGGCGATCATCCCGGCGTGGGTCGATCCGGTGACCGTGCACACGACGACGTGGTCGAAGAACACGTCGTGCTCGGCCTCCTGGGCGGCAACCTCGCGAGCCCAGTTGGCGAAGCCGAGCCCACCCAGCGGGTGGTCGGACGCGCCCGCCGGGATGGCGTACGGCTTGCCGCCAGCGGCCTCGACCGACTCGAGCGCCGCCTTCCAGCTGTCGCGGACGCCGATGTCGAACCCGGCCTCGTCCATGCGGATGTCGCCGCCCATGATCCGCGTGAGCTGGATGTTGCCGACCTGCTCGTAGTTCGGGTCCGGCCAGTCCACCCAGTGCTCCTGCACGGTCACGACCTTCAGTCCGAGGTGGCAGGCGACGCCGGTGACCTGGCGGGTGTGGTTCGACTGGACCCCGCCGATCGACACGAGCGTGTCGCATCCCTGGGCGAGGGCGTCGGCGACGAGGTACTCGAGCTTGCGCACCTTGTTGCCGCCGAACGCGATCCCCGAGTTGCAGTCCTCGCGCTTGGCCCAGATCTCGACCTCGCCGCCGAGGGCGGCGCTGAGCCGCGGCAGGGGATGGATCGGGGACGGACCGAACAGCAAGGGGACGCGCGGGAAGTCGTCGAGGGTCATCGCCGCATCGTACGGATCCGCGTGAGAACCATTGCGATGAGCGATGCGCGCAAATGGCGCGCTTTGCTCATCGCATTCGGCCGGATGTGTAGCCGAGCGGCGGACGGGGAACCTGCGTCCGGGGAAGGCGCCGACCGCGCGCCCGAACGCAAAGGAGATGATCACATGAACCCACCGAACCATGCCGTCCGCTGGATCGCCGCAGGTGTGACCGTGCTCGCCCTCGTGGGCGCCGGGACCGCACGAGCGACGACCGAACCCCCGGAACCGGACGAAACCACGATGGGCACCGAGGACACCTCGATGACCGAGGGGTCCGAGCCGATGACGGGCGCCGGCCCGAGCGACTGTCCGGCGATCTCCGAAGAGGGCGAAGGGTCGGAAGCACCCGCAGAATCCGAGGCCGCGGAGACGGAGGCGGACGAGGCCGCGACGACCGAGGCAACCGCCGCATCGGAGGCGGAGGCGACCGAGGCGCCCGCCGACACGATGGCTGCCGAGACCATGGCGGCCGATGTGTCAGCGCCGCCGTCGGACGGGGCAGCCGTCCAGATCGCCGAAACCGACGAGTACGGACCGGTCCTCGTCGACGGCGCGTGCTTCACGCTCTATGCGTTTACCCAGGACGTCGACGGTGTGCCGTCCTGTGTCGATGACTGCGCCGCGGTCTGGCCGCCGTTCCTCCTGACCGACGAAGCGGTGCCGCCGCTCGCCGACGAGCTCGATCCGAGCCTGTTCGGCGTGGCCGAACACGCCAGCGGGCCGATGCTCATGATCGGCGACTGGCCGCTGTACTACTACGCCGACGACACCGCCCCCGGTGACATGAACGGCCAGGGCGTCGGCGGCGTCTGGTGGATGGTCGCGCCCGACGGCACGCTCATCGAGTCCGAGGAAGGTGCCGAGGACACCGCGGAAGGCTCGGAGGCACCGGCCGGGTCGGAGCCGGCCGACACCGCGGCCGCGACCACGGAGGGCTGACTCCCGAAAGACCGATGGGCACTGGACGGACGATTCGGTCCGTTGGTTGCCCATCGGTCGTGGCCGTCTGCGACCGATGGGCACTGGACGGACGATTCGGTCCGTTGATTGCCCATCGGTCGTGGCGATCATCGCGACGGCCTCGCAGTGAAGCTCTGCGCCCAGAGGTCGTGACAATGTGACAAGTTCTTGGCGGGCAGTGGGGACGCGAGCCTCCGGTATGTCGTGACCCACACTGACGGGAGTGAGCGATTTCGGTGCGCAGGATGGGCAGGCTTTGCTGCCCGTCCGGAGCGCCACGACGGTGGGGGTCCGAGGGGGAGGGGCTGTGGCCCTCCCCCTCGCTAGTTCGCGGCGACAGTCAGCGGTCGCCCGGGTCCACCGTGACCGGAGATCCGGGCGACCGCACGACCGTCCCCGCTGCGGCCAGCGCGTCCCCGGTGCCCGGCAGCAGGACCGCGAGCACGAGCCCCGGACCGAGCGGAACCCAGAACGCGAAGACGCGGTGGGCGACCACGGCGACCAGCGCGATCTCGAGCGGTACTCCACCGCGGTCAGCGTGAACGTCGTCGCCGCATCCATCGCCCCGGTGGCGACGAACGGGATCGGCACGGAGTTGGCCAGATATCCGGTCGTGTACACGAGGGTGATCACGACGATGCCGACGTCACCACCGAAGGCGTGCAACGCGGCCCACAGGCTGGCCACGTCGCCGGCCCAATAGCAGCACGCCCAGCCGAGGACCGGCCGTCCCTCGCGCCGGTCGGCGACGACCCGCCGCACCCACCACGCCGCGCCGACGCCGGTGGCCAAGGCGGTCCGCAGGGCTCCTCCCCCGGGCGCGACCCACCGGCCGACCCGACGGGCATCGGTGAACCAGCGGGCGGCCAGCAGGACCACAGGCATGGCGATGAGCCACGGCAGGGTCATGCCGAGGGGAGCCCTCGCCAGCACGAGCGCCGCCAGCGCGGCCGCCCAGCCGATCACCCCGAACACGAGGTAGATCACCGTGCTCAACCCGATGACCCGGGTGGCTGCGTTGCGCCGACCCATTCCGACCCGCCGCAGCGCCCAATACGTCACGGCCAACCCCGCCGCGCCACCCGCCGCGAGCAGTTGGGCGAGGCTGAAGCTGGCGAGCACGACCCGCAACGAGAGACCGATCCCGATCCGCGGGCCGCCCTCGAAGGCGATGGCGTGCCTGAGCGCACCGGCGAACCCGGCGAACACGACGAACTGACCGACCGCGCACACCACCAGCCAGCTCCCGTCGGCGCCATCCAACGTGTCCGACAGGTTCGAGAACCCGGCAACCCGTCCGATCGTGACCACGATGACGACGCCGACCGCCACCGCACCGAGCACGCCGAGCACGACGCGGACGGGGCGGACGGGAGGCTCGCGCAGCTGCTCGCGCTCGGTTGTCCCGTTCATGGCGTTCCCCGACCACGCAGGCCGCCTGTGGCCGCTCCCTCCGCTGGCGGTCCGGTCGCTCGCATCGGCACACTCGTTCGACGACTGCTCACCGGCGCACCACCGACCGTGCCACCAGACCGAGCGCCGCTCCCGCCGCGACGTCGGCCACGAAGTGGTTTCCGGTGGCGATCACGACGATCGCAACCACCGGCGCGTACGCCCGCCACGCGGAACGGGTCGCCGCGCCACCGGCCCGTGCCGCGAGCCCGGAGCCGGTGACGACGGCGAACGCGACGTGATGGCTCGGCATCGCCGCGATCGGGTTGTAGAAGCGCACGAGCCACGGCCGCTGCAGGTCGATCCCGCGATCGGCCATCGTGTCGACGAACCCGTCCATCGTCCGCGGCGGTGCCGTCGGGAACGCGAGGAACACCGGCAAGGCCGAGGTGAACGCGATCACTGCGGCGCGCCGCTCGGCGAGAAAGGCGGCGTCCGCCCGCCGGAAGAGCCGCAGCAGCCACCCCACACTGAGCGCCACGTTGCCGGCGGCGTATCCGGCGTTGAGGACGTCGACGAGGCGGCGGGTCCGCAACGCGGCCGTCTGCACGCGCGGCTCGACGGCGATGCCGAGCCGGCGCTCGACGGCGAGCACCCGCGTCGCGTTTCGACGCGCTCGAGCCCGGCCCCGATCCGTCCAGACGACGTGACGCACCGCGAGGTACGCGGCGTAGGCGGACAGTCCGATCGCGACTTCGCGCCGGCCGCTCACGGGGCCGCCTCCGGGCGCCAGCGGATGCGGTACGGCGCAGCCCAATGCTCCGGGTGCGCCATGATCAGCTCGCTCCACCGGTCGGCGACGCGCTGCAACACCTCGCGCTCGCCCTCCGCACCCTTGCGCTTGGGCGGCGGATCGACCGGTTCGTCGACGATCACCCGCCACTGCCGGCGGCCGGTCGGGACCACCGCGAACGTGACGATCGGCACCTGGCACAGTCGCGACAGCGTGGTCATCCCGGCCGGCATCTCGGCCCAGGAGTCCAAGAACCGCACCTCGTGGGTGCGCGGCTCGGCACCCCAGCCGTCGTCGCCGAGCAGCAGGAGCGCCTCGCCGGCGAGGAGCAGCCGCGCGGCCCGGATCGTCGGGGCGGTGCGGTACATCACGCGCAGGCCGGCCGTCACGCGGGTGTGGGCGATCGCCCAGGCGAGCCAGTCATCGGCGACGATGGCGGTGGTCGGCACGCTGAGCAGGGCACGCGGCAGCGCGGTCGCAACCTCCCAGCCCCCGAGGTGCAGCCCGGCGAGAATCACCCCGTTCCCGGCGTCGGCGCTCGCCTGTGCCCGCTCCATGCCGTCGAGCTCGACCGTGGCGATGAGCTCCTCGGGACGGCCGAGCGCCCACAGCAGGTCGGCCGAGCGGTGGGCCTCGTTGACGATCTCCCTGCGCACGGCGCGCCGCACGGCCCGCGAATCAGGTGCCAGCCCGAGGGCGTGGCCGAGGTTCGTGGCCAACCGGTGCCGCTTGCGGGGCCGCAACGCCCACTCGCCGTGACCGCCGAACGTCGCCATCGCGTGCGCCATCGAGGCGGGCACCCGGCTGCCTGCCCACACCGACCCATCGATCACCGCCGCCAGCACGTGCGCCGCGAGCGGCCCGCGGGCGAATGGCGCGTCCGGTCGCGGCGCACCGTCTGGCGCCAACCGGAGCGCGCGCCGCCGAGCCCGGACGCCCACTACGTGGGCGGGACGAGGAGGTCGATCAGGACCGCCCAGCCGCTACTCACGCCGCCCGCTCCATGGCCGAAGGGTAACGTGCCCGCTCGTCCGCCCTCGGTACGTTCACGCCGTGCTCGGCGCCGACGGTTCGCCGCGGGCTTCTCGGGGAGTCGGCGCGGCACACAGCGCGACGTACAGCGCGATCATTCCCGGGATCTGGGCCACGTGGTAGAGCGAGGTCGGGTCCAACCCGACGACGTCGGTGACGTCCGCCGGAAGGGCGCGGACCCCGCCGGCCGCCGCGCTGGCGGCGAGGGCCACCAGCATCGCCGGCGCCCGCGGGTGACGCCGCCGCAGTGCGATGCCCCAGAGGACCAGGATCGTCACCATCGTCACGCCCTCGCAGGCGAGGATCGTGCCGACACCGAAGTGCCCGAACGCGGCGAGGCCGGCATAGACGGCCAGGCTCAACGAGCGGAGCAGCCAGAACACCCGCTGACGCCCGGGCCCGAGCACGTCCTCGACGCTGGCGGCGAGCGTGTACGAGATCGTGATCACCACCATCCCGCTGATCACCGCCCACGACGGCTCGGCCCAGGTCTCCGAGAACGTCACGAAGCCGTGGTGCATCGCGCCGGCGAGGGCCGCCGCAGCCGCCCACCACAGCATCCGCGGCCAATACCGGTTCACGTCACGGATGCGGATCTCGAACGCCAGCGTCAGGGTGACGAGGCCGAGCGCGAGGTCGGTCAGTGAGGATGCCGGCTCGGACAGCATGAACGCGCGATCACGGTAATCGTTTCGACCGGCAACCCGGTGCGGCCCGCGAGCGCCGTGATCAGAGACGTTGTGGTGTTGTGGGGGGTGCCCGAGGGGTGCGCTCCGCGATCCCCCCTCGGCCTCGAGTCGGATCCCCGAAGGGGCGCAGGCGAGAACTCGGCCGGCAACCTCCGGTTGCCGGCCGAAACTCTCTACAATCCGTAAATCGGCGTTGTCGAGCGGCGGCGCCTCGGGGAAGGGGGATCCCATGTCGTCCACGACGAGGCGCCGGCTGGTGGCCGGCGCGCTGGCGGTGTTCGCAGCCGGAACGTCATCGGTCGCGATCGCGACCACGGAGCCACCGGCGACGCCGGTCGGCCCGACGTCGGAGGCCGGCGGCACGATCGACTTCGCCGCGACCACCGACGTGATCGAGCTCACCGAGGACCAGCTTGCCGCGCTCGAGGGCACGGAGGACGTGTCGATCGGCATCGTCGCCGCGACGATGGCGACCGAGTACCACGCCAGCCTCAACAACTCGATCCAGGCACGCGCCGAGGAACTCGGGTTCAGCGCCGAGATCTTCGACTCCCAGGAGGACGCCGACCGCCAGCTGCAGGGCGTCGAAGGCTTCATCTCGGCCGGCGTCGACGCGATCGTGGTCACCGGGCTCGGCGGCGAGAGCCTCGGTCCGGCCGCGGCCGAGGCTGCAGAGCAGGGCATCTTCGTCGTCCAGGTTGCCGGCCGCGCGCTCGCCGAGAACGGGGCGGTGACGCTCAGCGTCGAGGAAGAGGACATCGCCACCGCCGAGGGCACGGCCGCCGGCGAGTATGCCGCGGAGCACTACCCGGACGGCGGGATCCAGATGGTGATCACCGACTACCCGGAGATCGAGTCGCTCGTCGAGCGCGCCGACATGATCGAGGAGTCGTTCACCGCGGTCTACCCGGACGCCGAGTTCCTGCCGCGCATCCTCGGCGGCACCGCCGAGAACGGCGTGACCTCGATGGAGACCGCGCTGCAGGCGAACCCCGACATCGTCGGCGTGCTCGGAATCAACGACGCCGGCAACCTCGGTGCCTACCAGGCGCTGGAGAACGCCGGGCGCGGCCCAGACGACGTGTTCATCTTCGGCATCGACTGCGAGCCGCAGGCCGTCGAACTGATCGACCAGGGCACGATGTACAAGGGCTGCATCGACACCAACCCGATCGGCACCGGAGTTCTGGCCGTCGACGCCTTCGCACTGTGGCTCGCCGGCGGCACCGTGCCGGGGATCATCTCGGTTCCGGTCTTCTCCTACACCGGCGACGCCCTGGCGGCCGAGAGCACCGCACCCGCGACGACCGAATGACCGAGCTGGCGGTCGCCGACGCGCCAAGGAGTAGCACACCATGGGCCGCGGCGGCCGTCGAGGTCCTCGCACGCGAGGGTTTCATCGTCATCTTTGCCGTTTGGGCGGCGTACCTGTCGCTGGCCACTGACCACTTCCTCACCCACGACAACATCCTGCTGCTGTTCCGCCAAGCGGCGATCTTCGCGATCGTCGGGATCGGGGCGACGATGGTCACGATCCTCGGCGAGCTGGACATCTCGTTCGGCGCCACGATGGGGCTCGCCGGTTGCGTGTCGGCGGCCTGGGTGATCGGCGGCACCAACCCGTACGCCGGGATCGCCATCGCCGTCGGGATCGGCTGCGTCATCGGCCTCGTGAACGGGCTGCTCGTCAACGTCGTCCGCATCCCCTCGGTCGTCGCCACGCTCGGCGTGTTGGGCGCGGTCGAGGGGCTGGCGCAGATGTACACCAGCGGATCGAGCATCTTCGGCGACGAGCTCGACCAGCTGCAGTTCCTGTCGCGTGACGAGCTGCTGAACATCCCGATCTCGGTGCTCATCGCCTTCGGGCTGTACGCGGTCGCGTGGTGGGTGACGACGCGAACCCGCTTCGGCGCCCACCTCTTCGCCACCGGCGACAACCGCGAGGCCTCGTACCGCGCCGGGATTCACGTCCAGCGGATCCGCCTGATCGTGTTCGTCGCTGCCGGCGCGCTGGCCGGATTCGCCGGTCTGATGCAGGTCATCCGCATCGGCCGCGCCCAGTCGGGACTCGGGTCGGACGCGCTCTTCCCCGTGCTCACCGCGGTGATCCTCGGCGGCACCAGCCTGCACGGCGGGCGGGGACGGATCGTCAACACGCTCATCGCATCGGTGTTCCTGGCGTCGATCACGAACGGCCTGATCCTCCTCGGCGTCCCGTCCGAAGTGCAGCGCCTCGTCCAAGGCGCGGTGCTCATCGCCGCCGTCTCGCTCGACCGGCTGCGGACGTAGGGGGCACGACGATCGACGAGAGCCTGGTGATCCGTGCCGATGGCGGCCTCCGGCCGACCGTGCCGATGGCGGCCTACGGGCCGACCCGGTCCCTGGCGCGGTCGTCGACCCGGCGCGGCCGCTGTTCGCAGCCCGCGGGCTGTGGAAGCACTACGGCGGCGTCGCCGCGGTGAGCGACGTGTCGATCTCGTTCCCGGCGGGGACGATCACGGCCATCGTCGGCGACAACGGGGCCGGCAAGTCGACGCTCGTCAAGATGCTGTGCGGCGCGCTCCACCCGGACCGCGGTCACCTCGAGCTCGAGGGCGAGGAGGTGCGCTTCTCGACACCCGCGGCGGCGCAGGCGGCCGGCATCTCCACCGTCTACCAGGACCTCGCCCTGGCCGATCACCGCAACGTCGCCGAGAACCTGTTCCTCGGCCGCGAGCTGGTCCGGTCGTGGGGCCCGCTGCGCTGGCTCGCCCGCGCGGAGATGCGACGCGCGTCGATCGCCGCCCTCGCCGATCTCAAGATCCGGATCCCCGACGTGCGCCGCGAGGCGCGCACCCTGTCGGGCGGCCAGCGCCAGGGCGTGGCGATCGCCCGGGCCGTGCACCAGGGGTCGCGGGTCCTCGTGATGGACGAACCGATGGCCGCCCTCGGGCTGCAGGAGCAGGGCAGGGTCAGCGAGCTGATCGAGCACCTCGGCGGGCGCGGCCTCACGCAGCTGATCGTCAGCCACAACCTCGACCACGTGTTCCAGCTGTCGACCCACATCGCGGTGATGCGCCTCGGTGCCGTCGTCGCCGTCCGCCCGACGGCTGACACCGACCGCCGCGAGATCCTCCATCTGATCAGCGGTGTCGACGGTGACCGGCGCGATCGGGCATCGACCACTCGCCGAGACGCTTGCCGGCGGAGGTTCGTCAGCGGCGGATCCGCACCTACGTCAGTGCGCAGAGAGTTCGTCAGGGTCGCCGACATCTCCGAGCGCTTCGGCATCTCCGAGGTCACGGCGCGCGCCGACCTGACGCGCGCTGGAGGAGCGCGGTCACCTGCGCCGGGTGCATGGTGGCGCGGTGCCCCGCGGTGGGCACGGCGCCGAGCGCCCGTTCGACCTCGCTGACTCCAGCCGGGTCAGCGACGTCGCCCACCTCGGCGCCGCCGCCGCCGCCCGCGTCGAGCGCGGCGACGCGATCCTCATCGACGTGGGCACCACGACGACGGCGATGGCCAGGGCGATCGTCGCACGTAGCGAGCTCGAGGACGTCGTCGGTGATCACCAACGGGCTGACGATCGCCCTCGAACTGGAGGCCGCCTTTCCCCGCATCTCGTCGTCGTCACCGGCGGCACACTGCGACCGATGCAGCACTCGCTCGTCAACCCGCTCGGCGAGGGCATCCTGTCGAACATCAACGCGTCGGTGGCATTCATCGGCTGCAACGGCGTCGACCCGTCGGGTGGCATCACCAACGTCAACCTTCCCGAGGCCGAGATCAAGCGACGGATGGTCGCCGCCGCTCGCCATTGCATCGTCGTGGCCGGGGGAAGCATGGTCGGCGTCGTCGAGCTCGCCCGGGTGTGCGACATCGAGGAGCATCGACGAGCTGATCACCGACTCGCTCGCCGACCGCGCTGCGCTGGACCGCATCACCGAGCTCGGCGTCGAGGTCACCGTCGTCCCTGCTCCCGCCGGTGCCGTGATGATGCCGTCCGCATGTCGCTGTCGTCGGAGCCGGGCCGGCCGGGTTGACCGCCGCGCACCGGCTTCGGGAGCGTGGCTTCACGCGTCACCGTGCTCGAGCGCGAAGCGTCGCCGGCGGCCGCACGCACAGCGAGCACCACGGCCCCGGCCACTGGGTCGACACCGGCGCCGGCTGGCTCGCCAGCTTCTACCCCGACACGCTCGCGCTGCTCGACGAGCTCGGGCTGCAGCACCTGCTCGCGCCGATGTCGCTGCGCGGTGGCGGCGACCTGATGCTCGACGGCAGGCTCGTGCCGACGCCGAACTCGATTCGTCGCATCGTCGGCGTCCCGGCTGCTCGGCCCGGTCGACAAGCTGCGCTTCTTCGCGTACATGGCCGCGCTTGTTCGTCCCGCCAGCGCGGAGCGTTGCGCGTCGACCTCGGCCACGACGGCGAGCGCGCCGTCGACGAGCTGCGCGCGGATGGGGACGGCGGCGCGCGACCGGGTGGTTCGACCGAACTTCGAAGGCCCGTTCTTCGCCCGGCTCGAGGAGATGTCGGCCGCCCTCGTGCGCTCGTGGCTGCGCTGCCTGTCGGCCGGCACGTTCTTCCACGTCGACGGCGGGATGGACGCGCCGTGGCGGGTGCTGGCCGGACCCTCGACGTGCGGACCGGAGTCGACGTCGAGACGCGTCGACGCCGGGTCCGACGCGTCGAGATCCGCCACGCGTCGGCGGGGACCGAGCGATTCGACGGCGCGGTCGTCGCCGTGCCGGCGCCGGTCGCCGCTGAGCTCGTCGGCCGCGAGCACCGTCCGGCGTGGCTCGACGAGGTGCGGTACGCCGCCCACGTGCGGCTCTACGCCGCCCGGCGCGGTCAGCGGGACGACCGCAGCGGCATCCACGTGTTCCCCAACGACCTCGTCGCCACGGTCGAGCTCGGAGGCGGTGCGCTCGGGGCGTGGGGCCAGGTCCCCGACGACTGGGAGTGGGCGCTCGTCTGCGCACCGGCGGCTTCGAGCGGCGCGCTGCTCGACCAGCCGGACGGCACGCGTCATCGCCCGGCTGTGGGACGCCGCGTGCAAGATCGACGGTCGGCTCTTCGACCTCGATGACGCCGACGTCGTCCAGCTGATCCGCTGGCGCCACGCCGTGCCGGAGGTCGGACCCGGCTACTTCACGAGGATGCGCTCGTTCACGCAAGCGCCCGCCGCTCGTCTTCGCCGGCGACTGGCTCGTCCAGCCGTGCGTCGAGGGCGCCGTTCGTTCCGGCAACGCTGCCGCCGCCTGCTTCACCGCGAACGCGGCACGCTCGAAAGGAGGCCGTTGATGATCGACATCGGACCGAACCGAGGTCGACGCAGCTACCGCAGTGAGGGCTACCTGCCGCTCGGCTCGGTGATCGACGACGAAGAGCGCAACGGCCTGATCGCCGCCGAGCGACGTTTCCGCGACGCCAGCCCGTTCGGCACGTCTGGCGGCCTCGTCGTCACCGAGCAGGTCGAGCACCTGTCGGCCGCCGTGCGCCGGTTCTGCTGCGAGGGCCGCCATCTCGACGCGGTCGAGCGGCTGCTCGGCCCGACATTCGCATTGACCCACAACCAGTTCATCGTCAAACTGCCGGGGACGGCGGGCGGCGACGAGCGACATCCCGCTGCACCAGGACAACGGCTACGGCCGCCTCGAACCGCCGGACGACGTCACCGTCTGGGTCGGCGCTCACCGACATGACCACCGAGAACGGCTGCCTGCACGTCGCCCCCCGCTCGCACCTCGGCGGGCTCGTCGAGCACCAGGTCGCCGCGAGCAACCCGGCGCTGCGCGAGGCGGGACACCGTCGACACCGTCCCGCTCGAACTGGCGGCCGGCGAGGCGGTCGCGTTCAGTGGATAATGCTCCACGGCTCGGGCGAGAACCGCACCGACGCCGAGCGGGTGGCGCTCTTCGCCCGCTACTGCGTCCCCACGTGCGGATGATGATCCAAGGCGGAAGCCGGTGCTCGACGACGGCCACTCGTGGATGGTCCGCGGCGAAGCCTCGCTCGAGGCTTCGCACTTCGGTCAGCGAAACGAGCTGGATCCATGATTTTCGATGACGAAAGCGGCCGGGTCGCCGGACGAGCGCGCGGCGTCAGCGCCAATACCGTTCAGTTACGCGTCGCGACGGGTTTGATCGCGTTCGTTGCGACGTTGTTGGCTCTAGAAAGTGGGCGTTGCGTTGAATGCGACGACCGGTCCGGCAAACTGGGCGGCCATCGCACCATTGGCGGTTCTGGGCGGCGTCCGACCCGGAGTCCGGGCCGTGGGCCGCCCAGAATGCTGAATGAGGCGCAGACCGCCCAGAACGCGACGCGCCGATTCAGACACGGCGCGACGCCCGCCCACCGACGTCTTCCAGAGCGGGCAACCGTGATTGCGACACGGCCAGACCCGACGAAACGAGCCATGCACCCTCACTGAACGGTGCGCGGCGTCGAGCCGCGTCGCCAGCGGGTCGAACCCGAACGGCAGCTCGAGGCGGTTCGCCGCCATCGCGTCGCGGTCGACGAGCAGGTCCCGCGTCGGCCCGTCGGCGACCACACGCCCGCCGTTGAGCACGACGGACCGCTCGCAGAGCTGCAGCGCGTACGGCAGGTCGTGGGTGACCAGGATGATCGTGATCGGCAACGCGAGCACGATGTCGGCCAGCTCGCGTCGCGCCGCCGGGTCGAGGTTCGACGACGGCTCGTCGAGCACCAGCACCCTCGGCCGCATCGACAGCACGGTCGCCACGGCGATGCGTCGTCGTTCGCCGAAGCTGAGGTGGTGAGGGACGCGATCGGCGGCGTGCGACATGCCGACCGACGCGAGGGCCTCGGCAACGCGCTCGTCGATCTCGTGACGGTCGAGGCCGAGGTTCGCCGGTCCGAACCCGACGTCCTCGCGGACGGTCGGCATGAACAACTGGTCGTCGGGATCCTGGAACACCACGCCGACACGTCGCCGGATCTCGCGCAGGTTCTCCTTCTCGACCGGCAGCCCGGTCACCGTGACGGAGCCGCGAGTGGGCATGTGGATGCCGTTGAGGTGGAGGACGAACGTGGTCTTGCCTGCACCGTTCGGCCCGAGCACGGCAACCCGTTCGCCCTCCTCGACGACCAGGTCGACCCCGGACAGGGCCTCGGTGCCGTCTGGGAACCGGAACGCGACGTCGCGGACCACCAGCGCCCCGTCGCCGCCGGCGCGGTCACTCACGCCGTCACCACCGCGACTGCGGCCACGGCAATGGCGACTCCCAGGACCAGAAACGCAGCGAACCAGTGGCGCGACGTCGCCGCGGTCCGACGTGTGGGCATCGAGCCGGCGTACCCGCGTGCCTCCATGGCGAGGTAGACGCGCTCGCCGCGCTCGAACGAGCGCACGAACAGCACGCCGACCGACGACGCGATCGCCCGTGCTTGGAACAGCCAGCGCGGATCGTGCCCGCGGGACATCCGGGCAATGCGCATCCGTTCCAGCTCCTGGCCCAGCGCGTCGCCGTAGCGCAGCATGAACGCCGCGATCGCGACGAGACGGCTGGGCACACGAAGGCGCTCGAGACCGGCCAGCAGCTGAGGGATCGGGGTGGTGGCCGCGAGCACGATCGCTGGCCGCGACCCCGAGCGTGCCCTTGGCGACGATGTTCCACGCCGCCAGCAGCCCGGCCTCCGAGAGCGGTACGCCCGAGCACGTCCACCCGCGGACCGCGGCCGACGATCGGCAGGAACACCGCGAAGGCGACGAAAGGGATCTCGATCGCCAGCCGCCGGACGATGTGGCCGAGCGGGATTCTTCCCACGTGGGCGACGGCCACGACGAGCGCGGCGTAGGCGGCGAACGCCCAGAACTGGTCGGCGGGAGTGGCGATCACGGCGAACGTGAACACCAGGGTGGTGACCACCTTGCACTCCGGCGCCACACGATGCAGCGGCCCGGCCTGGTGGATCACGACGTGGCGGTGGGCGCCGTTCATCGGTCCGACGTCCGTCAGGCGGCGGTCGGCGGGGCGGGCCGGTGGATCGGCGGGTCCGCCGAGCGAGTTGCACGAGTCCGGTGCCGACGATGAATGTCGCCGTGATCCCGAGCAGGCCGGCCACGCCGGTACTCAGGACCGTGTTGTCGACGCCTTCGATGCCGTAGTCGGCGAGCGGGCTGCCGGCGGCGGCGTGTTCGGTGACGCCGGCGTCGAGCCCGTGCTCCATCGCCACTCTTTCCAGCCCGTCGGGATTCGGATTGGCCCGCGGGGCGATCAGGAACGCCAGCAGCACGGCAACCAGCAGGACGCCGATGACGAACGCCGGCGTCGTGACGGCGGCGGGAGCCGATGGACCGGTTCACGACGCTGCTCCCGCCCCGGCGAACGTCCGGGCAGCGCTGGTCGACTGGTCCGTGGCGCCGTAGACGAGGTCCGGTCGGGTGGCCATCACGGTCGAGACGGCCGTTGCCGTGATCACCCCCTCGCCGATCCCGATCAACACGTGGACACCGACGACCGAGGCCAACACCGTGCCGACGGACGCCGCGCCGTTGCCACCGACGGCGTATTGGAAGGTGAAGGCGACGGCGGCGAGGACGGGAGCGAGGCCGGCGGCGATCCCGGCGGCGATCGTGACCGACGACGCATGGCCCCGCCGCGACAACCACGGCAACCGGCGCAGCGCGGCGAAGATCGCGTAGCCGAAGATCGCCCCGATGAGCGCCATGTTCACCGTGTTGAGGCCGAGCGCCGACAGGCCGCCGTCGGCGAACACCAGCGCCTGGATCCCGAGCACCACGGTGACGGCGAGCGCGCCCGCCCACGGCCCCACCAGCACCGCCGCGAGCACCCCGCCCAGGAGATGCCCGCTGGTCCCGTTGGCCACTGGAAAGTTCAGCATCTGGGCCGCGAACACGAACGCCACGGTCAGGCCGACGACCGGGATCTCGCGGTCCTCGAGCGAGCGCGGTCCGGCGGAGACACCACGCGACGCCGGCGATGGCGAAGGCTCCCGCCGCTGCGGACGTCGGGGCATCGATGAAGCCGTCGGGAATGTGCATCGCGAGCATCGCGTCCCCTTCCTCTGTCGTCGAGCGCAAGTGCGAACGATTCGCAAACCTAGGCGAACCGCTCGCAATCTATTCGTAGCGAGACCAGAACTGGATGGGAAGTGGTGGAAGCCTGTACTCAGTCGGCGCACATGGCGCAACGGCCCACGATCGCGAAGTGCGAGCCCACGAGCGTGAACTGGTAGTGCTCCGCCAGCTGCCGGCTCACGCCGTCGAACATCGAGGCCGGGACGGACACGTGGCGATCGCAGACCTCGCACACCAGGTGCCGGACGTCCTCGACGTCGACCCGCTCGTAGATGGCCGCCCCGTGGGACAGGTGGACGTGGCGAACCGCGCCGATCTCCTCGAGCAGGCCCAGCGTCCGGTACACGGTGGCGACGTGGACACCCGGCAGGGACTCGGCGAGCGACTCGGCCGTGAACGCCTTGCGGCGGCGGCGTACTGCAGCGATGACGAGCTGGCGGGTGCGCCCGACCTGGTGCCCCTCGGCGCGGAGTTGCTCGATGATGCGGTCGGGTTCGACGATGCGACCGTGAACCGATCGCCGGACGGTGGTCACGACCGGCGCCGGCGGCGGTGGTACGCGTTCATCGATCGTCACAGTACGACGGGACCAGCCGCGGCCAGGTCGTCAGGGCACCGGTCAACGAACCCGCGCCGCACCTCGGGCTCGGCGAGCTGTGAATGGCCACCGGCGACGCAGCAGGATTGAGCGAGTGACCCGGTACCGCGTCGTCCCCGAGCGATCGAAGGTGTGGATCGACCCGCGCTCCAACGTGCACCCGATCCATTCCGAGAGCGATGGGCTGGAGGGCTTCGTCGACCTCGACAGCCCGAACAACGGTACGGAGGACGACGCGGCGGGTCCCGTGACGGTCGCCGGCGAGAAGCCGAACGGCCGGCTCTCGCTGCCGGTCGCCAAGTTGAAGTCGGGCAACCGGTTCGAGGATCGCGAGCTGCAGCGGCGAATCGACGCCCGGCGCTATCCGACCATCGACGGGGTGCTCACCGGAATGAAGCCGGAAGGCGGCGACGGCCGGTTCATCGTGTCAGGCACCGTGGCGTTCCGCGGCGTCACCCAGTCGTACGAGGACGAGATGACGGTGACTCGCGTCGACGCGCGGACGATCAAGCTCGAGGGCGAGGCGACGTTCGACGTCCGCGACTTCGGGATGGAGCCGCCACGAATCCTGATGCTACGGGTCGAACCCGACGTCAAGGTCCGCGTCGAAGTCGTCGCCACGAAGGAGGACTGAGCACCTTTGGTGTCAGAGTGATACCGTCGTGTCGTGGCCATGACCCTCCGGCTGACCGCGGACGAGCAAGGAGCCCTGCGTGAGCGCGCCGACGCCGAGGGGATCTCGATGCAGGAGGCGGCACGCCGGGCCGTTCGCGAGTTCGTGATCCGCGGCGACCATCGCGGCCGGGTATCCGCCGCCGCGGAGCGAATCATCGCGGCCCACGCCGACGCGCTCGAACGCCTCGGTCGGTGAGCGACCGGGTCGAGTACCTGGACCTCGACGACCTGCTTGCATTGGCCGTGCGATTGCTCGGCGCGCCCGCCCCGGTGCGAGACGTCGGGCTCCTCGGCTCCGCAGTCGCTCGTCCGCAGACGACGGTCGGTGGCCGAGACGCCTATCCAGACATCTGGACCAAGGCGGCGGCGCTCCTCCAGTCGATCGTCAACAACCACACGCTCGTCGACGGCGACAAGCGCCTCGGCTGGCTGGCCACAGCAGTGTTCCTCGGCCTGAACGCGGCCGACGTCACGACGATCGCCAACGACGACGTGTACGAGCTCGTCATGGCGATCGCCGCCACCAGCATCGACGTCGACGAGATCGCGCGACGACTCCGCCGGCTCGCCGAGCCCACGTCCGAGTAGCGCATCCGCGATCGCTCGATGCGACCGAGCTGCGATTCACACCGGAAAGGTCACGCCGGTGAGCTCCTCGGAGACGGTCCACAGCCGGCGCTGCATGTCGGCGTCGTGGGACTGCTTGCTGGACTCGACGACGACGGGGTGTCCGCGCGAGTTCGCGAAATCCGTCGGGGCCGTAGTACTGGCCGCCCAGCGCAGCCGGGTCGGTGGCCGCCCGCAGGGTCGGCAGCGCCCCCATCGCGGCGCTCTGCGAGAGGAACCGGCCGTACATCGCGTTGGCCACCCGCAGCAGGTGGGGCGAGTTGCGGACGAGGTCGGTGTTCGACAGGCCAGGGTGGGCGGCGAGCGCCTTCGTGGACGAGCCGGCGGCGGCGAGACGACGCTGCAGCTCGTACGTGAACAGCAGGTTGGCCAGCTTCGACCGCCCGTATGCGGCGACCATGCTGTAGGAGCGTTCGGACTGCAGGTCGTCGAAGTCGATCCTGGAGCGGATGCGATGCCCCACGCTGCTGACCGTGACGACCCGCGAACCTGCGACTGCGAGCAGCCGAGGGAGCAGCAATCCGGTGAGCGCGAAGTGACCGAGGTGGTTGGTGCCGAACTGAAGCTCGAACCCGTCCTCGGTCGTGCCCTTCGGGGTGTACATCACGCCGGCGTTGTTGATCAGCAGGTCGATCCGGTCGTGGCCGGTTCCCAAGTCATCGGCGGCCGGCGCGCACCGAGTTCAACGACGACAGATCCAGCGGCTGCACGGCCACGTCGGCGCCCGGGCTGGTCGCGATGATCCTGGCCGCGGCGTCCTCGCCCTTCTCGACGTCCCGGACCGCGATCACGACCGAAGCGCCGCGGGCCGCGAGCCCGGCGGCGGTGTCGAATCCGAGCCCGGTGTTGGCACCGGTGACCACCGCGATCCGGCCGGTCTGATCGGGCATCTCGGTGACGGTCCACGTGTTGCTCGCCATCGTTCCTCCTTCACTACGACACGGGCGCAACGGCCTCGCCGTACAGCCGACCCGAGCGGGTCCGGTTCAGTCCTTGCGGCCGGTGATCGCGAGACGAAGCCCGAGGCCGATCATGATCAAGCCGCTCCCGGCACCGACCGCGGTGCTGCGCCGCGGCGAGCGGTCGAGCCAGCGTCGCACGGAACCGGCCGCGACGCCATAGACCCCGTCGTTGACCGCCGCCAGCGCGACGAACACGAGCCCGAGCACGAGCAGCTGAACCGAGACGCGGCCCCGATCGGGCGAGACGAACTGCGGCAGCACCGCCATGAAGAACAGCGTCGACTTCGGGTTCGTCAGGCCGACGAGGAATCCGTCACGCCACAAGCGACGCTGCGACCGCTCCACCGGGCCGGCAACGGCGGCGACGAGATCGCGCCGGTGGCGGATGGCGTTGATCCCGAGCCAGATCAGGTACGCCGAGCCGGCGACCTTGAGCACGTTGAACACGAGCACCGAGCGCTGCACGACCGCCCCGACACCGAGGGCAACGGCGATGACGTGCACCATGACGCCGGTCTCGTTGCCGATCATGGTCAGCAACGCGGCGCGACGTCCCAACGCCACGCCACGAGTGATGACGAACAGCACGCTGGGTCCCGGAACGACCAGGATCGCGACCGAGGCGACGACGAGCTCGACGAGATGGGCAGAAGACGGCACGACCGCCGACGGTACTCGTTTCGTTCTGGGCGGCCGACGCCGCATTCGGCGTTCTGGGCGGCCCACGACTCGGTTTCCGGGTCGCAGGCCGCCCAGATTGGGCTCAAACCAAAAACCTTGGCCGTCACGCCGGCAGTGCGCTGAGCACCGTGTTGGCGCCTCCGATCCGGTCAACCGCCTTGGCGTCGATGGCGACGATCGCGATCGAGATCGCCCAGCCGATCCCGAACCTGACGAGTCCATCGACCACCCCTTGGTCGACGTCGAAGACATCGTCGAGGAGTCGGAGCGTCAAACCCACCGCCAGCGGCAAGCCGGCGATCACGACGGTCCGGACGACGTCGACTGGTGAAGACCGCGAAGGCGGGCGCAGCTGGGGATCGCCGCGCTCGAGCGCGCCCCAGTGACCGCGGGCGACGTGGCCGAGCATGATCGCCAGGCTGGCCCGCAGCCGGTCGACTCCGGCGCTCGTTCCGAGAACGAGATCGCGGCGGAGTCGTTCGATCGCGCCGGAGATGGCACGCGCCTCGAGCGCTGCCCACCGCGCCGCGTCATCGGGTCGTCGCGAGCCGCGCCGGCAACGCTCGTTCGATCGTGTCTTCGAGCTGCTGCACGAGGGCGGCGAATGCGTCGACATCGCCCATCGTCTCCCCGTTCGGGGCGACGACCACGAACCCCGGGGCCGGCGGTGCCGCTTGAACGACCGGGCGATCTGGAGCTCTCCTTGCCTCGTCGAGCGCCAACAGGATGACCGCGATCGTCTCCGCGGCCGGCACCTTGCGAATCGTCTGGTGCCTGGCGACGACCCGTGCGACGTGCAACGTCTGCGGCGAAGATCGAGAAACAACCCGAACAGCAACCCCGTTGCCCACAAGCCGTTCCGCGCCGCCGCCACCAGCCACCACGGCCCCGGCGAATCGCCCACGATGATCGCCGACCCGATGAAGACCAGCGCCGGTCAGCGCAAAGGCCGGAACGCGAGGAGCCCGGACGTTCGTCAGCCTGCGCAACAGCCACATCGTTGCGGTGGTCAACCCCAGGGCCGCGACGAGTAGCCTCCGACGGCGACGACCACCGAGAGCAGCCCGACGAGAATCCCGGTAAACGTCGTGTGTCCGGCCGCTCCGAACACGGTCGCGATCAGGAGAGCAGGACGAGCAGATGCGGGAAGTGCTCCGGGAACCAGTTCTGCCAACGAACCTCGAGCGCGAGGAGTGCTTCTCGGCGTCCGAGGAACGGGGCGACGGCGTGGACCGACGACTCCACCGAACTGCGGATCGACGAACGCGCATCCTCGTCGATCGCGGTGGTCCCTTCGAAGATCTCGAGGAGCAGGACGCGTGCAGGTCTCCGTCAGCCCACCGTTGTTGCGCGCCGAAGGTGGACGGCGGCGACGGAGCGGTGACCGCCTGACCCAAGAGCCGGACCGTCGGGCTACGCCACGGTCCGGCCGAGGTACGCCGCCAACTGGTCGGCGGCGGACGCACCGGCGCCGGCGTCCTGCTGTGGCCCGAACGGCATCGGCTCGGACCGCGGACTGCATCGGAGTTCGCGGTCTTCGACTGCTCGAGCAGCTGCGCGGCGAGCTCAGGGTCGAGGTCGGCCGGCTGGCCGGTGGCCTTGGCCAGGTCCCAGGAGTGGGTGAACGTGTCGATCGTGGCGAGCCCCATGAATCCCGCGCCGGGGTACTCCCCGAACGGCAGCTTCACGGTCTTCTCCATCGCACCGGGTGCACCGAACGCCGCCGCCGCCTTCGACGAACCGTCCTCGTAACTGGCGACGAAGTCACCCGATGCGAAGTCGGGCAGCTCGTCGCCGGCTGGAGCCTGACCCGCCTCGGTCGCGGCCGCGAACCAGTAGCTCCCGCCCACGATGTGGTTGATCAGCGCCCGGACGTCCCAAGTCGCGCACGGCGTCGGCTGGTCGAGCTGCTCCGCACTCACGCCGGCGAGCACCTGCTTCGCCACCCCGACGGCCCGCTCGTAAGTCTCTGTGCTCATTGTCGCCTCCCCCGCCGGCACGCTGCCGCCGCCGGCCAGACTCTACGTCCGGCGTGCGTCGCCCGAGAAGTGGGTGCGGCCCGCGATGCTCGCCCGGCTCGGGCTGGGTCAGCCCGTGGTCGGAGGGGCGTCGCGCCCGGCACGCTCGAGGTCACCACCGCCGGCTCGCCGGCGATGACCGAGAGCGTGTATTCACCCTCGCCGGCGTCCTCGAACGTGGCGACCTCGACCACGAGCGACATGTCCTCGGGGACCTCGAGCCCTTCCAGCGCCGAGTTGACGGTGTCCCCTGACTCGGCGTCGTCGTTCTCGGCGAGCAGTTCTCCGTCGACGTCGTACAGCCGCAGGTAGGTGTCGAACCCGCCGGTCTCCTCGCCGAGCGTGATCGTGATGACGTCACCCGCCGCCACGGCGAGCGTGTACTGCACAGCGTCGCGCGGCACCAGCACACCGGCCGCCGTGTCACCGATGGCGATGGCGCCGCCGTCCTCGATGACGATGGCGGTGGCCTTGTCGAGGAGGACCTCGGCCGCGTCGCGCACCGGATCACCCTCGCTGAACAACGTCTCCTCGTCCACCGGGACGTCGACGGTCGGCACCACGCCGACGCCCTCGATGTGGATCTCCCCATCGCTGTCGACGGCCCGCCCGACTGTGAACTGGATCGCCTCCCCCTCGGGCATCAGGAACACCTCGATGCTGCCGCCAAGTCCGGCGGTCGGGTACTGGCCGACGATCGTGGCGCGCTGCTGGAGCGTCATGTCGTAGGAGAAGAACTCGCAGGCGCTGGCGCAGCTCGGCCCGACCAGCACGGCGATCGGTCCGTGATAGCGCAGGTTCTCGGCCGGTGGGTGGAACACGCCTTCGAGCGCGGGGTCGTAGAAGAACTCGCCCAAGGTCTCGTCGTAGAAGCCGGTGTTGCCCAGCGGGAGCGATTCGTCGAAGAAGTAGGCGGCCATCTGATCGGCGAGGAAGCCGAGGCCGCCGCCGTTCGACCGCATGTCGATGATCAGCCCGGGCACGCCGTTGTCGTTGAGGGTCTGGATCATCCGCTCCCACAGCTGGATCGCCAACAGCGAGTTGTCGGCGAAGCTGTAGATCGAGGCGTACCCGTAGCCGCTGTCGAGGATCTCGAACTCGACCGGCAGTTCCGTGCCTGTCAGCCCGGCCAGGAACGACGAGAACGAGAAGCTCTCGCGTTCGGCGACGGTGGTCAGCGTGACCGTCTCGGGCTCGGTGGCCCCGGGATTCTGGAACGTCACGTCGACCGTGGTGTCAACCGGGAATCGGACGGCGTAGCGCAGCTGCTGCAGCCGGCGGTAGTGCTCGGTGCTGAACGGTGACGACCACGGGACCGTCTCGCTGACGACGTCGCCGATCGGCCGTCCGTCGAGGTCGAGGATCTCGGCTCGCAATTCGATGCCTGCTTCGGCGGCCGGCCCGCCGTCGAGCACGAAGTTGGTGATCGTCCGGCCGTCGTCGAGCTCGCGGATCGCCATGCCCAGGCCGCCGTCGGTCTCCTCGACGAACAACGGATCGAGGCTCGCGGAACTGTCCGCCGACATGCCCGTCGGGGATCGCCCACGTGAAGTCACGCAGCGCGATCAGATATGCCTCCACATCGCCGTCGGTCTCCGCCTGCTCGAAGCGCGGGCGGAACTCGGCGGCGATCGCGTCCCAGTCGAGCTGCTTGTACTCGGTGAACGTGTACGTGGTGCGAAACAGCTCGATCATCTCGTCGAACGCCTCCGTGTAGCCGAGCGCCGAGAAGTCCTTGAGCGCGCTCGCTTCGCCTTCGATCAGGTCGACCGTGATCTCTCGGCGAGCGATCGAACGTGAACGGCTCGGCGTCGAGGTCGACCACCGAGTAGCCCTGGGGGATCGACACCACCGGGTCGTCATCGGTGAACAGGAGGCCGTCCGCGCCGAAGCCGCTCGGGAAGCCCTGCTCGTCGTCCGGGGCGTAGATGAGATACCTGCCGCCGATCACCTCGCCCTCGGCCGACGGGTCGGGGTCGATGCTGCGTCGACGCATAGGCGGTCGACCAGGCGGACCCTGACAGGTCGCGCACTTCGAGGAACGGGTCGCCCCACGTGTTCGTCCAGTAGGCGACGGCGTAGACCATCACGCCGGTCTCGGTCTCGCCGTCGTGGTCGACGTCGCGCAGGCTGGCTTCGGGCTCGATGGGCAACGACACGCTGTACGTGAACGGCGACGTGAAGGGATCTGACGTGATCTGGGCCATCACCTGCGACTCCTCGGAGATGACGAACCCCCGGTCGCGATCGACGAAGCCGGCTTGGTCCTCGAGGATGACCAACGGCTCGGCGACACCGAGCAGGAACAGCGGGTCCGAGTAGGTCACCGACCCGGTGACCGTGACCGGGCCACCCTCGTCGTTGACGATCACCGCGTCAGCCGGTTCTGCGTCCGAGCCGGGCGGCGCCGTCATCGGGAGGACCGCGGCGAGCGGGACCAGCGAGTAGCAAAGCGTGAATCGACGCATCGGTTGCCCCCTCGGGAGATTCGCGCCGGGCGCGGCGGAGTCGTCTGCGAACGCGGCGATGGTAGCTCGGCCGGAAATAGCCGCGGGCGAGCCGGGCTCGACCGATGGTTCACGGCCTGGCCGACCGGACGTCGCCGTGACAGGCTCTGCCGCATCGCCGCCCCATTCCTGCTCCCCGAGCGACCGTTCGAATCGCTCGCCGACTACGTCGCCGCCGGTGGCGGCGAGGGCCTTGCCCGATCGCGGGACATGTCGCCCGGCGCGCTCGATGCAGGAGATCCAGCTCTCGCAGCTGCGCGGCCGCGGCGGCGCCGGATTCCCGACGGGTACGAAGTGGTCGTCGGTGTTCCTCGGCGAAGGCGCGCACGTCGGTACGCCGTCTGCAACGCGGCCGAAGGTGAACCGGGCACGTTCAAGGATCGGGCGCTGATGCGCTCCAACCCGTACGCCGATGCTCGAGGGCCTGCTCATCGCCGGCCATGCGGTCGGAGCCGAGGCGGCGTACCTCGCCACCAAGGCCAGCTTCGCGCCGCGAGATCAGCAGGCTGACCGGCGCCCTCGCCGAGTTGGACGCAGGCCGGCTGGGTCGACCGGCCCGGTCCACGATCGTCACCGGTCCCGAGGAGTACCTGTTCGGCGAGGAGAAGGCGTTGCTCGAGGTGATCGAGGGCAACGAGCCGCTCCCACGCTGGCTGCCGCCGTACCTCCACGGACTGTTCGCCCGGCAGCAGCTCGGCTGGGACGCGCGGAGCCGCCGATCCCGCCGGCGTTCTCGAAGACGGCGCCAACCCGACGCTGGTCAACAACGTCGAGACGCTCGCCAACGTCCCGCACATCATGGCTCGAGGTCCGGAGTGGTTCCGGTCGATCGGCACCGAGCGCGTCGGCGGGCACCGTCTGCTGCACCGTCGTCGGCGACGTCACCCGCCCCGGCGTGGTCGAGGTGGAGTTCGGCACGTCGCTGGCTGAGGTGCTCGAGCAGTGCGGTGGCGGTGCCGAAGGTCGTTCGGTGCGGGCCGTGCTCTCCGGCGTGTCAATCCGGTGATCACCGGGACCAGCTCGCCACGCCGGTGAGCTACGAGGACTTCGAATCGATCGGCAGCGGACTCGGTTCGGCCGGGTTCATCGTCTACGACGACACGACGTGCATGGTCGAGGTGGCCGCGATGCTGTCCCGCTTCCTCAGCGTCGAGTCGTGCGGGCAATGCCCGCCGTGCAAGCTCGGCACCGCCGCGATCACCGACGCCCTCGATCAGATCGCCAACGGCACCGCGACCGATCGCCAGCTCGACGTGATCAGCGAGCGGCTCCGCGTCGTCACCGACGGCAATCGGTGCTACCTGCCGGTCGAGGAGCAACGGCTCGTGTCCAGCCTGCTGACGACGTTCCCCGAGGACTTCGCCGATCACCTCGAGCCGGCCGCTGTCCACGACCACGACGACTGCCGATCCCCAAGGTCGTCGACATCACCGACGGCGCCGTCACCTACGACACCCGCCAGGCCCGCAAGCGGGGAGACTGGACCTACGCCGACGGCTGAATCCCCGCAATGCGATGAGCGATCCGCGCACTCTGTGCGCGCATCGCTCATCGCATCGGACCCGCGACCCGCCGCGCCGTTCAGCCGGCTTGGCTCCGACCGTGAGGGATGCCCCGCGACACCCGTGAGGGATGTGCTGCAAGAGGACAAGGCTGACTTTCGTCCGACTCGTCGGCACTTCTTCATCGTCGGTCAGCCAGGACGTGCTGCGCGCCACGACGTCGCGTCGCGGAGACGGGCGTCGTACGCGGCGCGGAAGTCGCGCTCGGCCTGATCCGCCGCCGATTCCTCACCGAGGGCGCGGTAGGCGTACCTGAGCACGTCGAACGGGCCTTCGTAGAGAGCGGGCAGATGGCGGAACAGGCCTCTGGCGACCTCTCCCGCCAGTCCGCAGTACTCGCCGTGGACGATCGCCAGGTTGCTGAAGGCGACGGCATCGCGGTAGCGGCCCGCCCGCCACGACGCGAACCCGGCGAGCCAGGGCAGCTCGGGGATCCCGGGGTGCAGCCCGATCCCGACGACGCACCGCTCGACCGCTTCGCGGGGCGTCCCAGCTGGAGCCACTGCTCGGCCTCGCGGTAGCAGGCCCACGCGGTCTCCTCGTTCCACCCTTCCAGCTCGGCACAGCGCCGGAAGGCGTCGATCGCCTCGAGCGGGCGACCGCGGTGCGACAGGGCGTCGCCGTAGTAGTACCACCAGCGCGTTCTCCATCGGCCGCCGGCGGGTCTCTCGTTCGAGCAGCCGGATGTCACGGTCGAACTTCTGCTCGAGCTCGGCGGCATCCTTCTGGCGCTCACGAAACCGGACGGAGTCGAGCGGTCGTTGCTCGCGCCCCCGGCGATCGAAGTACTCGTGGGTGACCCCGACGAACCGGCCGGCGCACGGCAGGCGAAGCACCCGCACCTTGGCGTAGGAGCCGTCCTCGGCGTCGGTCGTCAGGCTCTCCACCTCTGGCGGAACCGCATCGAGCAGCGCGGCCAACGACCCCCGACCGACGAGCAGCTCCTCGTCGGAGTCGACGATGACAGCCCAGGCCGCCCCGGTCGCGGCGGCGAGGTCCAGCGCGGCCGTGCGGGCGGCGCCGAAGTCGTCGATCCAGGCGCCGTGGCGGGCGACGAGCTTGTCGCCGACGATGTCGCGGGCAACGCGGTGACTCGCCGCGCAATCGTCGGTGGCGACGACGAGGCAACGATCGACGTGCGGGGCGACGCTCCGCAGGGCGGCGGCGAGCGAGTCCTCACGGCCCGCGTGCGAGAGGGTCACGGCGACGATCCCCGATCGCGGTTCGCGTCGCCGCGGTCGGGCCGGCTCGTCTCTCGGCGGCTCGATCGGCGCGCGTGCGGTCGGCGATCGGCCGCAATGCCGCGGCGACGTCATCCGGAGCAACGCTTGCCAACCACGCTGACCGGTCGTCGCTCCCGAAGCTGATCACGAGGCTGTCCGGAGACACGGCACGGAGCCCGGCACAGAACTCGACGCCACGGCGAACGATCCAGAACTGGTCGGTGCAGGCGGTTGGGCAGCAGTCCTGATCGAATGCTACGAAGCGGTGGAGATAGGTGCGCCGCCCCGTGTGGTCGCCGGCCACCTCGTGGACGACGGCAAGATATCCGTCGCCCCACGGGACCAGCTGCGAACCGCCCCTGAACGGGGCGGCGATCGGGATCACGACGCCGGGGTCGACGACCGAGCACTCGCCCGTACGTGTATCGAACGTGCGCAGCCGGAGCGGCGAGCAGCGGTCGACGAACATCATCGGGTCGGACCCGATCACCGGCATCCAGTTCTTCTGGTGGCCGTCCGTCGGACGGGACAGCGGCGTCGCATCGACGACGGTGTCACCGTCGAGGCGCAGCAGGAACTGCTGGGAGCGGCCCTCGTGGTTGGCGCTCAGCATCGAGGCGACGGCGTACTCGTGCCCACCATGCTCGAACAGCCGCCAGTCCTCGAACCCCCTGATGACGAACAGGTCGGAGTGCCCGACCGTTGTCGCGTCGTGCAAGGAACGGATGCCGGTCACGTGCAGCGCCGGAATCGAAGTCGGCCATCAGCGGCAGCGTTCTGATGATGCCGTCGCGATCGTGCACGTAGAAGTCCGGCCAATGACCGCGGTAGTTCACGAGACGCACGAACGCGCGGCCGTCTGGCGCGGTCGGGTGCACCGACGGATTGCTGAGCGACCACCCCGTTGGCGTCGGTCCCTCGATCCGGCTGAACGAGATCCCGGGGAACAGTTCGGCCGATGACACCGCGATCGACGCCAGCAGCCGCATCAGCTCCCACGCGTCCTGATCGCTACAGCCGCCGCGCGCGGCATCGACTCGGCGAACCGGCGCGCACGGGGCTCACGACCGCCGTCGACGAGCGTCGTGAACTGCTCGATCACCTCATCAAGGTCGATGCCTCACCTCGACAAGTAAACGCGTCAGCCGATCGCGCCGATGGGACCGCTCGGTCCGGTGGAACCGGTTGGACCGACGACACCGGTCGCGCCCGGTGGGACCGGTCGTCCCGGTCTCGCCGATCGGTCCGGTCGGACCCGGCACGCCGGTCGGCCCGGTCGTGCCCGTCGCACCGGTCGGTCCACTCGGGCCGACCGGCCCGGTGGCGCCGGTCGACCCGGTCGATCCCGTCGCCCCACTGGGTCCCGCCGGTCCCGTCGATCCGGAACCGGTTGCCCCGGTCGACCCTGTCGCTCCCGTTCCCCCGGTCGCACCGGACGGCCCGGTCGGTCCCGACATCCCCGAAGCGCCGGTGGCCCCGCTGGCACCGGTGCTCCCGCTTGCGCCGGTGTCCCCCGTCGCACCCGGCGGGCCGGCCGGTCCCGTGATCGCGGTGATGCCAGGCGTCGTCGCGCCTCCGGCAGCCGCCGTGGCCGGATCGACAACGGATGCCGAGGCGACCGCGAGGTCACCGCTGATCACGACATCGGTGCTGCCGAACTGACCGCCTTCACCGAGAGCAGTTGCGTCGTCGAGGAGGAGGGTGTAGGTCACCGCGCCGAGCACCGCGTCGTACTCGGCGTCGACCAGAGTGGCAACGGCGCGCACCTCCCCTTCCGCACCGGTGAGGATCAGCGCGACGCGGAACTCACCGCTCCCGAGAACGCCAGCGACGAGCGACTCGGTCGGGACCCGGTCGACGTCGGCTTGCTCGGCCAGGTCCCCGATGACGCTGGTGAACCCGGTGCCGCCGAACAGCGTCACCACCGCGGTGCCGGTGTCGACCAACTCGACATTGGCGCTCGTGAACTGCTGGACCCAGAACGCAACGAGCGACGGCGTGCCCGCCGACGCCGTCGAGTGGGCGCGCAACGCAACCACCAGGCCGGCGCCGCCGGCAACGAGTGAACGCCGTGTGATCAGGTGCCGTACGAGGGCTGACGCCCCGTCTTCTCGCGTCATGACATTCCTCGCAACGTTTGGAGGCCGGCGGCACCCAGGAACCACGAATCTTCCCCGCTGACCCCAGCGGTGTCAAGGTGGCTGGGTGGGGCCGGCCGCGGCGCTGAACGCGGGCCGGGCGCTACGCCGGCAGGAGTAGGTTCAGCTGCGTGAGCGCCGCCGACAGCTATACGAAGATCCTGCTCGACGAATCGGAGATGCCGACGCAGTGGTACAACCTGATCGCCGACCTGCCGGCGCCGCCGCCACCGCCGCTGCACCCGGCGACGCACGAACCGATCGGACCCGACGACCTGGCACCGCTGTTCCCGATGGCGTTGATCGCGCAGGAGGTCACGACCGATCGGTACGTCGACATCCCCGGCGGGGTGCTCGACGTCTACCGGTTGTGGCGGCCGAGCCCGCTGTTCCGGGCCCGCCGGCTCGAGCGGTTGCTGGACACGCCGGCGAAGATCTTCTACAAGTACGAGGGGGTGAGCCCGGCCGGGTCGCACAAGCCGAACACCTCGGTTCCGCAGGCCTACTACAACCATGAGGAGGGGATCGGGAAGCTGACCACCGAGACCGGTGCCGGGCAGTGGGGCAGCGCCCTGGCGTTCGCGACTCTGCAATCCGAAGGGCGTACCGATCGGCAGTTCGGTGGCCTGTCGCATGGCAGTGTCGCTTGTGTGCCCTGAGGAGACCGAATCTGGTCGCTCCTTTCAGGGCACACAGACGAACCAGCCACAGGCCCGCGATCGCGCACCTATTGCCCGATCTGTGCGGGCCTGGCACCCGGAACGTTGGCTGTCACGGCGCTCCAGTTGCTAAAGAGCGCAGCGATAACAACATGACGCGCAGCGTCCCTTTGGTGGTTCGTCGTGGAGCGTGAACCGCTGTACCGAGAATCCTTGCCCACGCTCGCCACGGGCGAAGCTCCGGATGAAGAAGCAACCCTCAGATGGGGGAGCACACCTTGATGGTTCGGGTCGGGATCGGCGTCCGAACGCTCGCCGCGACTGTCGAGGTGGGCCAGTAGGTCAGTCGGTGACGACTGCGTCGTCGACTGGCCGAGGCGGTGGCTGCGGCGACCGGCTGATCGTCGCCGGGCGTACCGGCTGTCGGCGGGTGAGCAACCGTCGTAGGCCACTCACGCTGCGGCGGAACCAGGAGGACTTGCGCCGGGCTAGGCGGGTCGTGGTTCACGCCCCGCTCGTGACGGGCGTCGCGGTGAGCCGGTGCCACTCGGCGTCCTGCCGATAACGCTCCTGCCGTTCGGCGGCCAACATGAATGTTCAAATCGCCGTGCATGTGTGTCCCGACCGCTTTGATTCGTCGCGTCTCTTGTCAGTGATCACGGTGCGGTCAGCTGCTCGATAATGGCGGCCGAGTCGAGCCACACCTGTTCGCGGCCACGAGGCCGTCGCGGACTCGAAGGCGTCTCCCGCGCCGATCAGAGCAGCCGCAGCTGCCATGTGCTCGCGCATGATTTCGCCGTTCCGCCAGCAACGTCCGCCCAATGGTGGATTCCGCCGAGTCCCCCTGCTGACTGAGGGCCCAAGTTACCCACGGGTAGGGGCAAACACAACTACCCGACGGATACGCCTGACGAGGCGTGCTGTCCTGAAGACGGCGAAACAATCCATCGGTGCGCGATGCCGCCCGACCTCTGATCTCAAACTCGTGGGCTCCACACGGTCAAGTCGACCGTCGGGAGCGCTCAGTCGACGCGGCGCATACTGCCCGATCTGGTACGCCGAAGACCGATATTGGTGTTGCGCTCGTGTTCGCGACCGCCCAGTACGGCATGGAGTGCGAGATCTGGCAGGTCGCGGCGTCCTATCGCACCAAGCCGTATCGCAAGACGATGATGGAGGTGTGGGGCGCGACCCTGCACTCGAGCCCGTCCGAGGTCACGGAGTACGGCCGGTCGTTGCTCGCCGACGATCCCGACCATCCCGGCAGTCTCGGCATCGCGATCTCCGAGGCGGTCGCCGTCGCGGCGGCCGATCCCGGCGCGCGCTACGCACTCGGCAGCGTGCTCAATCACGTCCTGCTGCACCAGACCGTCATCGGCCAGGAGGCGCTGCAGCAGATGGCCAGGGCCGGCGAGACCCCTGACGTGCTCGTCGGGTGCACCGGCGGTGGATCGAACTTCGGCGGCCTTTCGTTCCCGTTCCTGCGCGAGAAGCTCGCCGGGCGGATGAACCCGACGATCCGCTGCGTCGAACCGGCCGCGTGCCCGAGCCTGACGAAGGGCGAGTACCGCTACGACTTCGGCGACACGGCCGGGATGACCCCGCTGTTGAAGATGCACACGCTCGGTCACGGGTTCATCCCCGAGCCGATCCACGCCGGCGGGCTGCGCTACCACGGCATGTCGCCGCTCGTGTCACACCTCTACGAGCAAGGCCTCGTCGAGGCTGTTGCGATCCCGCAACGCGAGTGCTTCGCCGCCGCCCTCCAGTTCGCACGGGCCGAGGGCATCATCCCGGCGCCCGAGCCGACGCACGCCATCGCCGCGGCGATCCGGGAGGCGGCAGCGTGCAAGGAGTCCGGCGAGTCGAAGGTGATCCTCACCGCGCTGTGCGGGCACGGCCACCTCGACCTCGCCGCCTACCAGATGTACCTGGCGGGCGAGATGGTCGACTACGAACTGCCCGACGAGGCGATCGCCACGGCGATGGCCGACGTGCCGGTCCTGGCCTGAGGGTTGCGTTCGGGGCGGGAGGGGTTTCGGTGCGGAGGATTGGGCAGGCTTTGCTGCCCGTCCGGAGCAATGATCACGACTCAGCCGTAGGCGCCGGCAACGAGGGCTGCGATAGCTGCGCCAGGCCAGGCGAACCATCGCCGCGACCGCCAGGCGGCGGTGGCCGGGTCGTAGGCCTCGGGGAGCATCCCGCCGCGCTGCACGGTGGCGAGCCGGGACAGCACCCGGTCGACACGCCGGTCGTCGCCGGCGGCCGACGCCCACACCCACTCCTGGATGTCACCGAGCGGCCAGACACCGGGGGTGTGCAGCGAGCCCAGACCGCCGCCCGGGCCGGGCACGAACGCCGGATTGTGCGGGGAGAAAGCAAACCGCATCGTCGCCTGCCAGGCCGTGTCGTCGCGGGCCACGAAGCCGAGGAACGGGGCGAGGGCGACGGGCAGGTCGTTGGCGTCGTGATAGTGGCGCTGCCCGCCGCGGCCGTCGATCGCATACGCCCATTGCGTGCCGAATGGGCCGTCGACGGCAAAGCCGCGGGTCACCGCCGACCGCACTGCGGCAGCCTCGGCGACGAATTCCGTGGCGCGCCGCTCCAGGCCGAGCTCGACGGCGTGGGCGGCCAGACGGCGGGCGGCGCTCCAGTGGAGCACCTCGGTGGACAGCAGCAGCGGCAGGTCGGCGACATCATCGGCGGGGTTCTCCTCGCTCCGCAACATCCCCGTCGCCTCGTCGCGTGGCAACGCGTCCCACGTCGCGGCCGCCGAGCCGACCCCACTCGCGGCCGCCTCCGGTGGCGGCCAGTGCCGAGGACGTCGCGGTGGTCGAGCAGCTCGAGGATCGGGTAGAGCTGCTGGTCGGCTTGGACGGCGACGTCCTTCACCTTCCCGTTGGCCTGGTGGCTGCGCTGCCAGAGGTGGTCGGGACGGTCGCAGCACAGCCACAACCAGCGCAGGTGGGCGCCGACGGCCTCGCCGGCGACGCCGGCGGCGAGCAGGGCGCGGGCCTGGTAGTAGGCATCGCGGGTCCACGACAGAGGCAGGATGCGATGATCCGTGAGGATCGTCCTGAACCCGTCTCCGGCGGTGAGGACCGTGCACCCGAGCGAGTAGCGGAGTGCCGCGTCGGCGATCCCGACCACCGTGGCGCGATGGCGGTCGGGGACCACCAGCCAGCTCGACGCGACATCGTCGACGAGATTCCCGGTCTGTGCCGCAGCCGCCGTGGGGACGGCGGTGTCGCGGCCGACCGCGACCGTGACGGTGAAGCCGCTGTTCGCCCCGCCAGCCAATTCGAGGGTCGCCGTGTTCGGCGACGTGGCCACCCACCGAACACTGGCTCCGGCTTGCTCGACATCGATGCATGCACCGATCCCTGCGGTCGAGCGGACACGCAGCCGGCGACCGTCGACGGAGGCACGGGAGTCGAGGTCGATCGCCGGTAACGGCGACACGTCGGTCACTTCGGCGTACGCCGGGCGGTCGAGGCGGCCGGCGAACTCGACGACCACCGGATCGTCGCCGGACACCGCGTATGCCTGGGTGACGGCGCCGCCGGACGCTTCGCGCCGTACCGGCGCCGCGCCGCGGACGCGCAGGAACGCCGTGCTGGCGTCTTCCATCAGCAGCCGGTAGGCGCGCACCGCCGCGACGTCGCCGCGGTCGGCGTCGCGGAACGGCGGCATTCCGCTGAGCTCGACGAACCCGAGGTCGGGATCCGTCGTCCCGACGGACAGCCACGAACCGTCGGCGGTGAACGAGGCGCAGACTGACCCGTCGCCGACGTCCGGTGGCAGGTGGTTCATGCCTCGTCGTAGAGGGCCGGGCGGCGCAGCGCCAGCGTCGGCTCGTGCTCCCGCTCGATGGCGATCAACGACAGGTCGAGTGTCGCCGTGAGCACCGCAGGCTCTGCACCGGCTGCGGTGACGACCTCGCCGCGCGGGTCGGCGATCAGCGAGAACCCGCAGAACCCGTTGCCGCTCTGGTTGCAGGCGACGACGTACAGCTGGTTGTCCTGGGCGCGGGCGCGGCTGCGAAGCGTCAACAGGTGCTCGTAGCCGTCGCCGACGGCCGATGGGACGACGAGGACTTCGGCGCCGGCGAGAGCGAGGGCAGTGGCGATCTCCGGGAAGGCATGCTCGAAGCAGATCATCGGTCCGAGTCGCGCCGACGACGTGGCCACCGTCGTCAGGGCGGCGCCTTCGGCGAAGAGGGCGAGCTCGGTCGGGTACAGGTGGGTCTTGCGGTAGGCGGCCACGGCACCGTCGGGCGCGATCGTCACCGCGCTGTCGAACACGTCGTCGCCGTCCAGCTCGAGCAGTCCGAGCACGACCGTCGCCCCGGTCTGGGCGGCGGCGCGGGAGACGGCGGCGACGGCGGGCCCATCGAGGGGCTGCGCCAGCCGGCGACCGGCGGAAGCCAGGAGATCGAGGTCGTACCCGCTCGTCACCAGCTCCGGTGTGACGACGAGGTCGCAGTCGGGACCGTGCTCCCGGATCAGCGCCAGGGTGGCGGCGACGTTGCCGTCGACGTCACCGGGGGTCGCCTGCATTTGCAGAGCGGTGACGCGCAACGAGCCCACGGTCCGCTTCCCCGTCAGCCCTTCGTCGCCCCGGCGAACAGCCCGCGCACGTAGTAGCGGTTGAGCATGGCGAACAGCAGCATCGGCGGGAGGATCGCCAGGATCGAGCCGGCGGCGACGAGGTTCTCCTGGGCGAGGTGCGGCGACGAGAGGTTGGCCAGCCCGACGGTCAGCGGTTGCCGGTCGCGGCCGGTCAGTGTCAGGGCGAGCAAGCAGGTCGTTCCACACGAAGATGAAGTCGACGATGGCGAAGGAGATGATCCCGGGAATGGCGAGCGGCAGGGTGATGCGCCGGAACACGGTGCCCTGCTTGGCGCCGTCGACCATCGCCGCGTCAATGCATCTCGTCGGGGATGTCGGAGAAGAAGCTGCCCATCATGAAGATCGCCCAACCGGCACCGAACGCCGTGTGCACGAGGGCGAGGCCCGAGTACTCCTTCCAGCTCTCCCGTCAACCCGAGGGTGCGGAACCACGGCAGCAGCGGCACGAGAATGATTTGCACGGGCACGATCATGGTCGTGATCAGTAGGAAGTATATCGACCGCTTGAACCGGAACTGTATCCGGGCGAAGGCGTATGCCGCCAGCGTGCCGAGGGTGACAGTGAGGACCACCGACAGGCCGGTGATGATCACGCTGTTGACGGCGTAGTCGGACACGCCCTCGTGCCACGCCTCACTGAAGTTGTCCGAACGTCAGCTGGTCGAGCGAGAAGTTCCACCACCCCCTGCGGGTCTGTGAGATCGGCAGCAGGGAGATCATCACGGCGGCGGCGAACGGGACCAGCCACAACAGTGACGAGCACCGTCGCCACGCCGTACAGCAGCACGCTCGACCGGCGCGTCGTGATCCCGGATCATCAGCCCGACCTCGCCAGCATCCGGCTTCAGCTGCGGGAAGCACACGACCACCAGCACTGCCGACATGATCACCGCCGTCGCTGCCGCTGCACCGGCCTGCGGCGAGTCGAGGAACACGTAGGTCTGCTGCCACAGCAGCAAGGCCACCACGGTTGTGGAGTTCGCCGGGCCGCCCTCGGTCATCACGTACACGATGTCGAATGTGCGCAGGGCGAAGATGAAGCTGCATCACCGCGACGACCCCAATCGGAGCTCGCAAGCTGCGGGATGAACACCAGGCGCATCGTCTGCCACGTCGTCGCCCCGTCCACCTTCGCCGCCTCGATCAGCTCGTCGGGACGCCCGTCAGCCCGGCGGTGATGGTGATCACGCCGAACCCAGTGAACGCCCACACGCCGGCGATGACCAGCGCCACGTTGATCAGCCTGATCTCGGCGAACCCAAGGTCGATCATCACCGAGGTTCGACAGCCAGTCGCCGGCGTGCAGTTCGAGGATCCACCAGTCGACGTCGAAATCGATGCCCAACGTCTCCAGCACCGCGTTGATCACGCCGACCTTGGAGTCGGGGTTGTACATGAACCCCCAGATCACTCCGGTCGCGGCCAGCGAGATCGTCATCGGCAGGATGAACACGCTGCGGAACAGGCCGCCGCGCCCTGGCTCAGGTGCCAGACGCAGCAGCGAGATGAACAGCGAGAGGACGACGACGCCCAATGGGAACAGGACGATCCAGATCGATCGTGTTGACCACCGCTGACCAGAACTCGTCCGACGTCAGCGTCGACGTGTAGTTCTCCAAGCCGACGAAGACCCACTCGTCACGTTGGTGACCGACCACGGATTGAGCAGGCTCCATCGGAAGAGACTCGACACGAGCGTGACGATCGCCGGCCACAGGTAGAAGCCGGCGAAGACCACCAGCAGCGGGCCGACGAACCCATACGGTGTCCACCCTCCCGCGCGCGCTCGCGCTGGCGGCCGTCGACGACGTCACCCGGCTCGTATCGCCGGCGGTCGGTCAGCCGCCCGACCGGTGTCCACCTCGGTCATCGTGGCGATGAAGGCCTCGACATCGACCGTCGCCGACCAGCTGCTCGCAGCGCATCGACGTAACGTCGACTGGATCTCTCCACCGATCCAGTCGTCGAGGTCGTAGCCCGCCGCGCGTCGCCTCGTCGCGTGGCCACAACGCCGCGGCGGCCTGGTCGTTCGACGTCGGGTAGACGTCGACGGGCGACGTTGGCGTTTGGTGCGATGTAACCGCCGCGCTCCGGCCCAGATCTGCTGCGCCTCGGCCGACCCGAGGTACTGACAGCAGGCCATCTGGTCGCCTCGTTGTCGCTTTCGGCGGCGCCGAGAACAGGTCACCACTGACGGCCTGAGGCACCGGCTGCGTCGCCCGTGTACGACGGCATCTTGAAGAAGCGTGAAGTCCTCGCCTGGCACCAGCGACTCGTCGCACTCCGCCGGGGTGATCAGGCTGATGAACGCTCCCTGGTTCTGGAACAGTGCGCTTGGCCGGCCCGGGCGCAGGTCGCGTCGATGAACCCGGTCGCCAGCACGTCGTCCGGGAAGTACGCCGTCAGCCATCTCGGCGTAGGTCGTCGAACGCCTCGACGATCGCTGGGTCATCCCAGCCGATCTCACCTCGAGCTGCAGAGCGTTGAAGGCCTCCGGTGCCGGCGACGCGGAGGATGATCGGATCGCTCCACTGCGTCAGCGGCCAGCCGTCCTGCCCCACCGACCGCCAGCGGCTCCACGCCGCCGGCGACGGCCGCATCCATCGCCGCCGTGAACGTCGTCCCACGTCGGTGGGCACCGCGATGCCGAGCGTCTCCAGCTGCGGCCGGTGTGTACCAGATCAGCCCGTTGACGTTGCCCTTGAAGTACACGCGCGTAGGCCGTGCCATCCGGGCCGACTGGCGATCTACCGCAATGCGACTCGGTGTAGTCGCCGTCTGGCGATCCAGCCGTCCCACACCGTGCGTCGAGATCCATCGAGCAAGCCCCTGCGTCGCGACAGCAGTCGGATGATGCCCGGCAGGCGACCGACACGTCGGGCGGTGTCCCCTGCGGCGAATTGCTGGGTGAGCATGCGCCTGGGTCTGGTCGAAGGGGACCTGCTCGATCGTCACCGAGACATCCGGGTTCGCCTCCTCGAAGTCGTCGATCACGGCCTGGAAGGCCTCGCCCTCCGGCCCGGTCCAGTTCGACACCACACGCAGGTCGCCCGCTCACCGCGGTGGGAGCCGCGGTGATCGTGCCGGCACCGAGAACAGCCGAAACGACGACGGCCGCGTAGGCTGCCGTGGTGCGGATGGCGCGCGGCGTGCCGACAACGGCGCTGACTCATCTGCGTTACCCCCTATTTGTCATCTTCCTATGACAAATAAGTCACGTTCGCGGCCTCGTGTCAACCGCCGCCGTCCGTCTCGCCGACCGGCAGTCCGGTGATCGCGGCGATCATCTCCGCCGTCCGCTGAACTGCGGCGGCCGGCTTCGAGGCGGCCGACGAGCACCGACTCGAGCATCGCCTGCAATTGCGCCGACACCCGCGGGTACGACGGCGTCGACGGCCGCACCGTCGCCCGCTCGAGCAAAGCAGCCGTGTCCCCGAGGAACGACGATCGGCTGGCGACGGCGGCGATCGCCGAACGGCGTGCCGGCAGCTGGCCGGTTGCGATCGACATGTCCATCAACGCGTGCCGGCGTGACAGCACGCTCGATGAGGCGCATCGCCAGTTGCGGACTGGTCGCCTGGCGGAACACTGCATAGACCATCCCGCCGGCGAGCGTGGCGAACCCGCCGCGCTCGGCCCGGCGGGCAGCGGGGCGAACCCGAAATCGTCGGACACGTCGGCGGCGGAGATCGCCGCCTGCGGCTGCAACGCCGGAGCCTCGTAGCTGCCCCCGAGGCAGAACGCCGCGTGACCGTGGGCGAGCTGGCGGATCGGCCGGTCGGCATCGATAGGAAGCGACCTCCGCGGCGACGAGGCCGTCATCGACGAGGGTGCGCAGGAACGACATCCCCTCCGACGCCCCGGCACAGTCGAGCGTGACAGCACCGTCGTCGATCACCGCCACCCCGTTCGTGGCGAGCAGGGCGAGCAGACAGTACGACGTCGCCTCGCCGGCACGGGAGCCACCGGGCAGCACGATCGGCGCGTGCATCACCACGGTCAGCGACAGCACGCGCCGCGGCGGCGAAGTCGGACCAGGTGCGCGGCACGTCGAGCCCGGCGTCGGCGCAGCATTTCGACGCCGGAACCACAGCCCAGCGACGTCGGCTTCGGCCGGCACGGCGACCACGTCCCCGTCGAACGAGTTGCCGGCGACGAACGGCTCGAGAAAGTCGCCGCGGAACTCCGAATCGATCCACCGCGGCGCAAGCTCGTCGAGCGGTTGCAGGAACCCGGCGGTGGCGAATTCGTGGACGCGCACTGAATCGATCACCGCCACGTCCGGGCCGCGACCCTCGGCGACGGCGCGAACGAGGACCTGATGCAGATCCTTGAGGTCGACGACGGCGATGTTGAGGCGGATCTCGCTCGTCGGCGGCGGCACGCAGCATCGCCCCCCACGGCCCCTCGGGCACGATCAGGCGCAGCTCCGGGAACGAGGTGTTGGTGCGCAACCAGTGCGGATTGACGTACGACCCGCGCCGACGGTGGCGCAGGATCACCCCCTCCTCGGCGAGCTCCGAGAGAGCGCGATGCACCGGTGCGCGGCTGATCCCGTGCTCGCGCGGACAGGTCGTGCTCGGTCGGCAGCTGCTCGTCTACCTCGTAGCGGCCGGCGACGATCTCCTCGAGGAGCATCGTCTTCAGTTGTTGATAGATCGCTATCGGGCGCGCGCCGATCGATCGGCCCGGCGGCGTCGGTCCCGCTTCGTCGCGGAAAGCTCACGGTGACCATTTTGCCTGACCTCCGGTTGTTGTCGATCCCGACCAGAGAAGCGCAAGGCGCAGAGCACGCTTCGACGTCCCGCGGCCGACTATCGACCGACTCCGCGCCCTCATCGTCCCACTCCCTCCGGAAACAGTACACTGAATGGATGCCGCCTGCCGCTGGCGAACTGCTCGACCTCTCCGCCGTGGAGGCGCTCGTTCAGCGCCGGCGCACCAGTCTGCGCCTTGACCCCCATCGAGCGATCCCGGCGGAGCTCGTCGAGCGCCTCGTTCGAGTGGTCGCCTTGGCACCGAACCACAAGCGGACGTGGCCGTGGCGGATCACCGTTGTCAGCGGCGAAGGGCGGCGGCGGCTGGGCGAGCTCGTCGCCGAATACGAGCGCCGCTGCGGTTCGGATCCTGCCCGCATCGAGAAGGCCAGGACCAAGTACCTTCGAGCGCCGGTCGTCGTGCTCGTCGGCAGAGCCGACCATCCCGATCCTGTTCGGTGCCGGGAAGATCGCGACGCCGTCGCGGCAGGAATCCAGAACCTGCTGCTGGCGGCGACCGCGGCGGGTTTGGCGAGCCACTGGGCCACCGGGGACTGGATGAACGACAACGGGATCAAGTCGTTCGCCGGACTCGACACGGCCGACGAGCTCGTCGCCCTCGTCTACCTCGGCTGGCCCACGGGAGATGTTCCCGCGGTCGAGCGGCCGGAACTTCGGATCGCCCACGTCGACCACTGAGGGAGCACCACGATGATCGTCCTGCTGTTCACCGTCGTCCCCCGCACCGACGTCCTCGAAGCCGACCACGAGGAGATGTCCCGCCGGATGCACGACCTCGCCGAGGCCACGCCGGGGTTCGTCGACGCGGAGTACTACCAGCGCCCGGCCGGGGGGACGTTCGGCGTGCTCCGCTTCGAAGACGAAGCTGCCCTCGCCGCATGGCGCGACCACCCTGATCACGCCGAGGCTCACCGGCAGCGCGCGTCGAGGACGTCTACGCCACGTACCGCGTCGAGGTCTGCGAACGCGTTCGAGAAGCGACGTTCACCCGGGCAGCGGACACCTCGTCAGCTGCCCTAGCCGCAGCAATGACCGCATTCATGTCGCGGAAAGTGCGCCCACGAATCGGCCGATTCACGCGACATGAATGAGGACCTCACGTGAGCCGTGTGCTCAGCCAGTCGCCGATCATCGCTTCGAGTGGCTCGGCGTCGGGGTGCTCGAACTGCCGCGCCGACAGCATGGTCGTCCCGAACCCGAGTCCGTCGAACACTTCCAACCGGCTGGTGCCCGGCGCTGCCGCGAGATAGGCGTCGACCGTCGCCCGGAGACCGGCCCGATCCTCCTTCGACACCAGCCCGAACACCGGAACCGGTCGTCGGCTGAGGGCGTCGGGCCACCCACTGCCGCTACGGACGGAGAGCAGAACGACCGCCACCAGCGAACGGTGCCCGGCGACTGCGACCAACGTGTCGGCGGCGGTGTCCTGTTCGACAACGAGTGCGAGCCGGTCGGGATCGACTCCGTTCGCCGCGCCGAGCCGGTCGAACGCGGCGGCCACGTCGAGCGCGACGCGTTGACGCTGGCGCGGCGCCATCCGGGCGTAGGTCGTCGGGCCTCGGCTGCTCCCGCGGCCACGGACGTCGATTCGCAGCGAGGCGACCCCCCGCTCGGCGAGCGCGCCGGCGATCGCCGTGTAGGCGTCGCGCTCGTGCCGTGACCCGGGCACGAGGAGGGCACCGGGCGCCGTCGCATCCCCGGTGCTGGCTCGGCGCGGACAACAGTCCGCCGATGCGCCAGCCGTCGGCGGCCGCGACCTCGACCTCGGTGGTCGAGCCGGCGCTCATGGTCGGAGCACGTCGGCAAGCCAGTCGACGATGGCCGGCTCGAGACGGTGATCGAGCTCGAACAACTGGTAGCCGATGGCGCCTCCGGCGTACTCCACGTATCGGCTGTGCCGACCCGGTGACGCTTCGTAGAGGGCGCGCATCGTCGGCGACGTCACGGCGTGCGCGCTGCTGGTGACGTACAGCACGTCGACCCGCCCGCTCGTCAGGTACGTGGTCTCGGCGGGGTCGGCGGGTCGGTATCCGGTGAGGATGACGAGGGCGCGCACCCGGGAATCGCCGACTGCGGCCCGGACCGCGTGCTCGGCACCGTGGACCACTCCGACGGCGGCAAGTCGACCCGGATCGACGCCGGGGGTGCTGGCGAGGTGATCGAACGCGGCAGCGGCGTCACGCCAACCAGCGGCCTTCTCGTCAGCGCTCAGTGCCATGTAGGTCCCGCGGTTCGTGCTCTGGCCCCGCCCCCGCCAGTCGAGATTGAGCACGGCGAAGCCGCGCTCGGCAAGCAGCCGCTCCAGCCCGGAGAACACCGCCCGGTCACTCCGTCCGGAGTGGAGGAGCACGACGCCGGGCGATTGCCGCGACGTCTCGGGGATCCAACGCGTGCCGTGCAGCTCCCAGCCGTCGCTGGACGACAGGGTCACCTCGCACATCTGCGCCGTCTGATCGAGTCGACCGCCGAGCCATCGGGCCACGGACCGTGCCGCGTCGGCGTCGACGACCCCGACCATCAGGTCGGAAGCGTCATGACGCCGAGGCCAGGTAGGCATCGACGGCGCCGCGCAGACCGGCGTGATCGGCGGGATCGGCGGCGGCGAGCACCGGGAGCTCGGGCCACGCCGCCACGACGGCGACCGCGTCGCTCGTGAGTGGAGCACCGATCAGGGCGCACGCCTGGATCCCACCGATCTCGGCGGACGCCACGAGCGCGAACTCGCCCGCGGCGCCGAACGCCGACGACGGCGACGTGCCGCTCACCGTCAGGCGGGCCAGCGTTGCCGTCGACGTCCGCCTGCGGAGGTCGTCACCCAGCTCCACGTTCTGCCGTGCGACCTCGGGTGCCACCAGGGCAGGGCCGGACGGGTCGCCCTGGTGCGACCGCGACGACCACTGGCGGTTCGGACATTTCGAATACTCTATTCGGGCGATGGGTTTCGCAGGGAAGGTCGCCATCGTCACCGGCGCCGGGCGCGGGCTCGGCCGGGAGTACGCCGGATTCGTTCGCCGCCGAGGGGGCACAGGTGGTGGTCGCCGACGTCAACGAGCGACGACGCCAAGGCCGCCACCGCCGAGTCTGCGAGTCGCCGGGTGGCGAGGCGCTCGCCGTGGTGGTCGACGTCGCCGATGAGGCGAGCACGCTGGAGCTGGCCGCCGCCGTCGACGAGCAGTTCGGCCGCGCCGACATCCTCGTCAACAATGCCGGCATCTGGGGTGACCTCGAACGCCACCCGCTGCTGTCGGTGCCCGTCGACTACTGGGACAAGGTGCTCGGGGTGAACCTGCGCGGCCCGCTGCTGTGCACCCGGGCCGTGGCGTCCCGTTGATGCGCGCCAACGGCTGGGGACGGGTCGTGAACATCTCGTCGATGGGCGCCGTACATGGTCTCCGGCGTGTACGGGGTGAGCAAGCTCGCGCTCAACCAGCTCACCTACGCGCTCGCCGCCGAGCTCGGCGGTGACGGCATCACCGTCAACGCCGTCGCGCCGGGCACGATCGCCAACGAGGCGTCGCGGCGCCAAGTGCCGGACGCCGGGTTCGAAAAGCTCGTCGCGGCGAGCCTGATCAAGCGCACCGGCACGGCCGACGACGTGTTCGGCATGATCCGCTACCTGACCGGCGAGGACGCCGGCTGGGTCACCGGCCAGACGTTCCTCGTCAACGGCGGGTTCAACACCCGGCTGTGAGCGCAGGTATCGAGAGCGACGCATGACGACTGACCGGCGGCGAGGCGATCGTCGCCGCGCTCGAGGCGCTAGGCGTTCGTCACGTGTTCGGCATCGTCAGCGTCCACAACCTGCCGATCGTCGATGCGATCGCCCGCTCGACGCCGTCACGATGGTCGAGATGCGCCATGAGCAGGGCGCGGTGCATGCCGCCGACGGCTACGCCCGCGCCACCGGCGGCCTCGGGGTGGCGCTGGCCAGCACCGGACCGGGCACGGCCAACGCGATGGGCGGCCTGTTCGAGGCTCAATTCGCCTCGTCGCGCGTGCTGCTGATCACCGGGCAGTCGGAGACCACGTTGGTACGGCAAGGGGCGGGCGACGCTCCACGAGGCCGAGCGCCAGGTCGACATGCTGCGCACGGTCTGCCGCTTCGTCGCCCACGTCCAGCATCACGCCGCGATCGTCGCCGGCCGTGTTCGACGCGGCGCGTGACGTCACGAGTGGGCGGCCGCAGCCGGGCGCGGTCGAGGTGCCGATCGACCTCCAGTACGCCACCGGCGAGGTGGTGGTCGGCGATCCCGCCCGCTGCGCTGTCCTCCAGGCACCCGACGGCGGTCGTCGTCGAGCGCGCCGCCGACCTGCTCCGCCCCGCCTCCCGCCCGCTGCTGTGGGCCGGCGGGGGAGTGGTCTCGGCGGGGGCGTCGGCCGAGCTGGTCGCCCTCGCCGAGCGACTCGGCGCCCCGGTGCTGACGTCGGTCGAGGGTCGCGGGCGATCCCCGAGGACCATCCGCTGGCGATCGGCCCCCACGCCGACCTCAGCGCGCTCGACCCGGTGATCGCCGAGGCCGACGTCGTTCTCGCCGTCGGGACTCGCTTCCAGCTCGGCAGCAACGTCGCCAAGGGCGCTGTCGATCCCCGGTACGCTTGATCCACCTCGACGCCGACCCGGGCGTCGATCGATCGCTTCCATCCGGTCGACGTGGCGATCGTCGGCCGACGCCCGTGCTCGGGCATCCAGGCCCTCCTCGACGCGCTCCGCCGCAGAGCGACGGTCGCGTCGACGCCGCATTCGTCGAGCCGAGCGCGAGGCGGCGCGGGCGACCGCCGAGGCCGAGAGTCGCGACGCGATGGGTCCGGATCACGAGAAGATCGCCGAGATCATCCGCGCCGCGCTCGCCCGCGACGCGGTCGTGGTCAAGGACGCCACGGTCGCCGCGCTACGTCTGGGCCAACCGGACGCTGCCGGTGTACGAGCCGCGTACGTCGCTGCGGCCGGTGTCGATGGCGATCGGCCCCGGCCTGCCGCTGGCGATCGGCGCCTGCCTCGGCACCGGCCGGCGCACCCTCATCGTCCAGGGCGACGGCGGTTTGATGCTGAGCGTCGGCGAGCTGGCGACGGCTGTGCAGCAGAACCTGCCGTTGATCACGTGCGTGTTCAACGACCGGGGCTACGGCATCCTGCGCTTCGTCCAGGACCTGACCGTCGATGGCCGCCGGGCGGCCGTCGACCTGGTCACGCCCGAGTTCGCGGTCCTCGCGCAGTCGGTCGGCATGGCTGGAGAGCGCGTCGACACGGTCGAGTCGTTCGCGGCCGCGATCGACCGCGCCGTCGAGCGCGACGGGCCCACGCTCATCGACGTCGACATCACCCAGATGGCGCCGATGACGATCCGCCCGCAGCGCCCGTCGACCCGCCGGCGGTGAGCGCGGCAAGGCCGCGGGTCGGCGTCGTCGACGACGTCGAGTCCGAGGGCGCGGAGAACCCGCGACACGCACGAGTAGAAGCTGACCGTCAGCACCAGCTCGACGAGCTCGCCGTCGGGGAAGCGGCCGGCGAGCGCCGCCCAGGTCTCGTCGGCGACGTCGAGATCGTCGGTGAGCTCGTCGGTCAGCGCGAGGGCGGCGCGTTCGTCGTCGGAGAACAGATCGCTGCTCCGCCATCGCCCCAGCTGCTCGAGCTGCTCGACCGATGATCCCGTACTTGACGGCCATGTCCCAGTGGGCGACCCACTCGAACGGCGACCGCGGTGAGCTGGGCGACGCGCATGATCAGCAGCTCGCGCAGCCCGCGAGGCGACTCCGCCTCCTGGCGCAGCGGCCACGCCAGCGACGTCCACGCCTGCAGCATCGCCGGTGCGTTGCCGAGCGTGCGGTACAGCGTCGGCACGTCCCGCCCGGCGTCACGGAACACGTCGAACACCGGGCGCGAGCGCCGGGTCGTCGGTGTCGGACTCGACCGGCGGGATGCGCCGCGGCTTCACAGCAGCCGGAGGTAGCGCTCGGCGTTGCCGCTCATCAGCTTGCGCATCGTCGCCGTCGCTCAGGCCATCGGCCTGCCACGCGAGCACGGTGTCGGCCGACGTCGGAAACGTGCACTGGTCGTGCGGGTAGTCGGACTGGTACATGATCGCGTCGTCGCCGACCATCTCGATGATGCTGCGCACGGTCGCCGCGCCCTCGTAGAGCTCGACGCCGCAGAACACCCGCCCGTCGTGGAGGTACTCGAGCGGGGTGCGCTTGCGCGGCGGCAACGACGGGTGGAGGTAGTCGGCCTGGCCTTCGAGGCGCACGAGCCACGACGGCAGCCACCCGCCGCTGCACTCGGCGAAGCCGATCTTCAGATCCCTGGTACTCGTCGAAGCAGCCCGGACAGGAGCAGGTAGCTCGAGCAGGCGCTGGGCGCCCCACACGTGGGCGGCGGTGCGGGCCACGGCAACGTGGCCCCACACGTCGCGGTAGCCGGGGAAGTAGGGCGGCTCGTAGAAGAACGAGTGGTGCAGCATCGGCAGGTCGGCGTCGTCCATCGCCCGCCAGATCGGGTGCAGATCCGGATCGTCGACCGGCATCCCTTCGGGCAGCACGACGGTCACCGCGGCGACGCACCGCTCGCCGGCCAGGCCGGCGATCTCGCCGGCCGCCCACTCCGGATCGAAGCCGGGCGCGAGGATCGTCGCCCGCAGCCGCTCGGGGTCGGCCGAGCAGTAGTCGACGATGTAGCGGTGGTAGGCGGCGTAGAGCTCCTTGGCGAGATCGGGATCGAGGGCGGTGGCCGCCGTGGAGAACGTGCCGGGGATGATCAGGTCGACGTCGCGGCCCTCGCGGTCCATGTCCTGCAGGCGGCCGGCGGAGTTGCGCTGGGACACGCCCGGCTCGGGCGGTTCGACGACGTTGGAGCCGATCTTGCCCTTCAGCGACGGAGACGCCGCCCTTGCCGGCCCCGTCGTCCGCCGGCTTCTCGCCCATCGCCCGCTTGTACGGGTACGGGACTGATGCTGAGGCCGATGCCGTCGCGGATCGGGAACTCGTACGGCGCCAGCTCGGCGCGGCCGGCGGTCAGTGCGGCGCTGCCGTAGTCGTAGAGGACGTCGGCGGTCGGCCCGACGTGGGTGTCGGTGTCGATGACTCGGTACCCGTCCCTCACCAAATTCAGCATACTCTTATGGCCGATGAGCGAGCTCCCACGACACGGGGCTTCCAGTGAGTGATCTGCTGCACGGCGTCAGGGTCGTCGAGTGCGCGGTCCTGTTCAACGGTGACACCGTCGGCATGCTGGCTCGGCGACATGGGTGCGGACGTCGTCAAGGTCGAGTCGCCGGGGCAGGGCGACTACCTCCGCGACATGCTCGGCCAGATCGTCCCCCATCAACAGCCCGGCGCATGTTCAGGTCAACAAGAACAAGCGCAGCATGACGCTCGACCTGAGGCGGGCCGAGGGGCGCGAGCGTCTTCTGGGACCTGCTGCGAACGGCCGACGTGTTCGTCGACGGCTTCCTGGCCGGCACGTGTGACGCCCTCGGCATCGGCTACGAGAGACAAGCGGGAGTGTCAAACCCGACATCGTGTACTGCCACTACTCCGGGTTCGGCGCCACCGGGCCGTACGCCGCGCGTGCCGACCCACGGGCAGATGATGAACGCGCTCGCCGCCTCCGTACCGCTGGCCACCGGCGACGACGGTCTCGTGCGCGAGCGGGCGCCGATCGGAGCCGATGGGCGGCACCACGATCGGCGGCGACGGCACCGCGGCCGGCGCGGTCCATGCCGCGCTCCACGTCGCCGCCGCGCTGGTGCGCCGGGACGCGCACCGGCCAGGGGCTGCTACCTCGACGCCGGCCGGCTCCGACGGTGTCGATCGCCCAGGGCTGGATCGGCGCGACCTACGGCCTGAACTAGGAGCGGATCACCGACCGCACCGGCCTGCGCCGCCCGGGCGACGCCGAGCGGACGCAGCGCGAAGTACAACTTCTACGAGGCCGCCGACGGTCGTTACGTGCTCTTCTGCTGCGATCGAGCACAAGTTCTGGAACCGCTTCTGCGCCGCGGTCGGGCGTCCCGACCTCGCCGCGCGAACAGCCCGACAGCTCGCCGGTCGACTTCGCCCACCGCGACGAGCCGCTGCGTCGTGAGCTGCAGAGCATCTTCGCCACCCGCACCCAGGCGGAGTGGGTCGCCTTCGCCGGCGAACACGGTTGCCCCTCGGGCCGGCCCACCAGCGGGTGGCCGAGCTGCGCGACGACCCGCAGATCGCCGCCCGCCAGGTCATCGTCGAGGGTGAACACCCCGTAGCCGGCCCGTTCACCTACGTCGGCGAGCCGGTCATCGTCGACGCCCAGCCGTACCGCGTCCGTCGTCCCGCCCCCTCCCTCGGGGAGCACACCGACGAGCTGCTCGGCGAGCTCGGGCGCAGCGCCGCCGACATCGCAAGACTCCGTGTCGAGGGCGTGATCTGATGCCGGACCCGGCCGCCGGCGCCGAGCTCTCCCTCGGGATCCATCACCCAGAGCGATGGGCCCGCGCCGCCCCCGAGCACCCCGCCGTCGTGATGGCGAAGCACAAGCTGAAGGATCGCTACTGGGCCGGGCACACAACCTGGCTGCTGTGACCACCACCCGAGCGGAGGATCGTCGATGACCGAGCGGGGAGCCCTGTGGGACGCCGAGGTGCAGGGCCGCGAACCGGACGAAGTCGACCGGCTGGCCGTCGACGGGCTGCGGCGCGAGTGGGCTCGCGTGTGGGACGTCCCCGTGCGCTACTACCGCGATCTGTACCGCGCTGCGCGGGCTCGGCCCCGGTGCCCTTCCTCCGCTCGACGAGATCCCGCGGACCAACAAGCCGGCGTTGCGCGCCGAACGAGGCGGCCAACCCACCGTTCGGCACCCACAGGGTCATCGACCTCGAACGAGCGGTGCGCCTCGGTTCGTCGACCGGTACGACCGGCGCGCCGACGATGATCTTCTACGGCCCCATCGACCTGGAGGTCGCCGGTACCGTCGGCGTGCGCAACATGTGGCGCCACGGGGTGCGGGCGGGAGACCGGTTCACGCACAGCTGGCCGCAGGGCGTCTACCCGACGAACGTGACCGGCGGTCTCTCCTATCTCACGGTCGGCGCGCTGGAGATCGCCGTCGGGCCGCCGTTCACGAACGACGTCGCGGCCGAGCACCTGCGGCTGTGGGAGCTGCTGCGCCCGACTGCGTTCATGATGACCGGCTCCCAGCTCCGCACGTATGAAGAGGCGGCCGCGGCGACCGGTACCGACCTGGCCGCGCTGCTCGACGGCGCGATCCTCGTGTTCCTCGAGGCGGCGTGCCAGTTCGATCGCCCGCGACAGCGAGTCGAGGCCGCCTACGGGGTCCGCATTCGCAACATCGGCGGCGCGTCGGAGATCCCGGGGTTCGCGACCACCGATTGTCCCGCCCACACCGGGTTGCACGTGGCGGGCGACCACTTCGTCATCCAGGCCTGCGACCCGGAGACCGGCCGCGAGGTCGCGGACGGCGAACGCGGCAGCCTCGTCGTCTCGGCGTTCGGGACCGACGCCCTGTTCCTGCGTTACGACCTCGAGGACATCGTGGTCGTGTCCCGTGGCGAGTGCGAGTGCGGCGAGACCGGTCCTCGCTACACCCTGCTCGGTCGCCGAGCCGACGCCGTCCACGTCGGGCGGACGCATGCTGCTCCCGCTCGACGTCCACCTGGCGTTGGAGGACGTCGCCGCCCACGGTGCGCCCGAGTTCCAACTCCTCGCCGACGGCGACTCGGCGCTGCTGCGCGTCCGGGTCGAGGACGACGACGACGGGCGGGCGACCTCGCTGGCGGGTGCGCTCGGCGAGGCCCTCGGCGTCCCGACGGACGTCGAGACCGTGCCGGTCGGCAGCCTGCCCCGGTCGAGCTTCAAACCCCGTCGCCTCGCCTAGGTTTCGCTAGCCGCGGCCAGGTGCCCCTGGCGGCTTCGCTCGGTGCGACCGGCCGTCGGCTGGGCTCTTGACAGGGCGATGTCGCGGCCGTCGGACTAGCGACTCGGCGATGGATCGGTCGTTATGGGTGAGGCAGTTTATGGCGCGTCGGTTGGTGACTGGGCTCCGGGGGCGACTGCCTGGCGTCGGTTACTCGGTCGTCGTCGTATCGGCCCAACTGGGGAATCGTTCGGGGACCTCGGTGTCGGTGATCTGGACGACGTTCGAGCCGTTGTGGTCGGCGGTGTAGATGTCGGCGGCCGCGCCGACTTCGAGCGAGAAAAGACGATCCGGCTGCCGTCGGGCGAGTAGCTCGGGACGAACGCGAAGTAGTCACCACTCCCGACGTCGAGATCGATGGTGTCTGCTCCGGAGCCGTCGGCGCGGACCTCGATGAGGTCGCCGCCGGCCGTTGCCGAGATCAGCTGCTCGCCATCTGGAGACCACGCCGCCGACGCCAGTTCGTGACCGAGGTGCGCCCCGAACTCGGTGAGCTGGCGAGGATCGGTGCCGACAGGGTTGACGAGCAACAAGGCCACATTGCCGTCCGGTCGGAAGCGGAGGAAAGCGATCGCGGTGCCGTCAGGTGAATAACCGACCGGGTTGTCCTGCGAGCCGTCCGGGTTTGTCGTGATGCGTACCGGATCGCTCCCATCGGCGGCGGCAAGGCTGAACACCCCTGCAGGTTCTGATCCGGCACCCAAACCGCACAGAATCTCCTCGTCGTCGAGACTCCACCGAGACAGAGCCCGTCAAACGGGAGCTCTGGGGATTCCAACAAGTTGAACTCCGACCCGTCGGGTTGTGCGGTGGCCGGACGGAACGGCAACAGCTCTCCGGCCTGATCGAATCGCACGAAGTGGCTCAGCAACAGCTGCTGCCCATCGTGGGACCACACCGGACGCCCAAAGTCCTCAATTAGCTCAGGAACGTCGACGAGTTGCTCGCTGGTGCCGTCGGGGTTCACCGTGTACGCCTCGACTCCGCCGTCGGGCGTTCGATGACACCGGCGGCGTATCGGGGTCGGCGACGGAGCGCAGCTCGGGGTCGTGGTCGCAAACGGGGTGCGGAAACGAATCGTATGGCGCAGGGCGTTCGGCTTGCTGCCGCTCGCCGTCGCCTTCACCGGCCGGCCTTCGGCCCACGACGCCGCCGCACAACACCTGACTCGGACATTCAACTCTCCTCTCAGAACGACCCGAGAGACTGTCAGAGTTGGTTTGATTCGAAGCGGACCCTCCACGGCGATCTCAGACGCAAAGCATGGTGATGTACCAGGCGACGACGGATCCGAGGAGACGGGCTGCGCGATTCCCTTGTTGGGATCGTCGGATCGGTCCAGCAGTCGTGCTAGGACGAAGCCGACGGCGGTCGCGACACCGTTGCCGAAGGTGATCGCTCGGGATGTCGGCCGCTCCGCCGAGGTTGCTGGGTGTACGTGGCTGGTCTGGGCCGCACGAGCGCCGAACCGGTCGGGCTGTGCTGGGCGTGGTCAGCCTTGACGCGGTCGAGCGAACACTCCGTGGCCCAAATGAACGACGGCAGGCGAGGACAACGCACGCCTCCGTCTGCAAGGCTGGCAGTTGGACGACACGTCACAGGTTTCGGGATCACCCGGGTTGAACGTTCGTTGCGATGGCCGCAGCATCCCGCAGCAGGAACTCGATTTTAGCACGTACTTACATTTCAACGTGGCGCCGGCCGTGGACAGGCGCGGAGCACACGTTGCCCCTCGTCGAGCGATACTTCTACCGGCGTGTCACGGACAGCGGGTGCTCTCTTCCAGCCCGGTCAAGTCCTCGAGCTGGTGATCGTTCGCAGTCCCAGCGGGCGAGGTTGCGGCGGATCAGTTCGGCGAGGTCCTCTGAGTCACCGACGGCGCCGTGGATGAAGGTCGACCGCCTGCGGCGCAGCAAGGGCATGCCGAGCAGGTATAAGCCCGCGGACGCCCGTGACGACCCCGCCGTCGTGGATGATCTGCCCCCGCCGGTCGAAGACGGGGATGTCGAGCCACGAGTGGTCGGGCCGATACCCGGTGGCCCACACGACCGTGCGGATCTCGACCGCTCGTGAGGTCTAGTTCGAGCAGCGGGTTCGTGGGCGGCTCGAGTTGGTTCCGGTCGCTCGGCTCCGGTCGTGCCCGCCCAGGCGTCGATGGCGTTGAGCAGGCGGTGCATCTTCAGGTCGGCGAGCGCGCACACGTTTGCGAGGGACCCCGCGAACTGGGCCCGCCCATCGACGATGCCGACGAGCCGCCCGACGATCCGCACGCCGCGATCGTGTCAGCGCGTTGAGGTCCACGGCTCGCCGCGTCGGGTGATCCGACGAGCTGCGGCGACGGGACGTGCCGGGCGCGCGACGACGTCGTCGACCTCGTCGTAGCGCTCGTCGAGCACTCCGATGCACTCCATCCACGACAAGATGTCGCATCCTCGATAGGAGCGGGGCAGCCGCACGTGCTCGCCGACCGCAAGGGTGACGGGACGCCCCGAGCGGTGGATCTCGTCGGCGAGCTGGACGGCCGTTGCCGCCGACGCCGACGACGAGAACACCGCCGGCCGGCAGGTCGTCGGCGCCCTGGTAGTCCATCGGCGTGATCGGCCGTCAGCGACGGCGGCACGGCGTGCGGCGAAGCGACGGCACCTTGGGCTGGTTGCATGCGCCGCTCGCCAGCGACGACGGTCGGCGCGTACCAGGTTCCCTGGTCGGTGACGACCTCATAGCCGTCGTCGTGCCGGCGCACGGAACGGACCGTCGTGTGGGTGTGGACTGGGGCGTCGATCGTCGTGGCGTAGCGGGCGATGAGCTCGGCGACCTGGCCGGCGGTCATGAACCCGTCGGGGTCGTCGCCGTCGTACGCAGTACGAAGGGAGCCGCGTCTGCCAGTTGGGGGTCAGGAGCCGGAGGCTCGACCACCGCTCGGTCCGCCAGGCGTTCGCCACCTCACCGCGCTCGAGGACGACGTGGTCGATCGAGCGCTCGGTGAGGCGGCGGCTCATCGCCAGGCCGGCGTGCCCGGCGCCGATGATGACGGTCGCCGTGCGCACGGAGCTCAGCGGTTGACGTCGACGACGATGTTCGTCGGGTTGGCGATGATGTCGTACACGGCCGAGCGCTTCTGCGCCTGTGCCACCAGGGCCTCGATGTCGTCTTGGCGTCGCGTCGGCATCGATCGCGAAGTGCACGGTGACGGCGCCGAAGCCGTTGCGCACGGTCGGGTCGATTCCCAACACGCCGGAGAGGTCCATGTCGCCTTCCAGCGTGGCCGTGACGGACGCGCAGCTGGATGTTGCGCATCTGCGCGACCGACGCGACGCCGGCGGCGAGGCAGCCGGCGAGGCCGACGAGCACGAACTCGACCGGTGTCGGCCCGTGGTCTTCGGCCGCGAAGCACTCGGGGTGGTCGACGTCGTAGCCGAACACGGTGTGGTGTGACTGCTCGCCGCCGAGACCGGTGAACTTCTCGATCGTCGAGTAGCGTGTGCGTGCCGTTCTCCCAGCGGCAGCTCGACCGCCAGACGAACTCGGCGAGGCTCGGGTCGTCGCTCAACGCCACGCGGGCGTCGAGCAGCGCCTGCAGGTTGATGCCGTTGTCGACGGGGGTGTTGGTGATGGTCATGGTGTCCTCCTCATCAAAGGTTGGTCGTATGCGTTTGTGGCTCAGGCAGCTGCGATCACGAACTGCTGGTGGTCAGTCCGGCTGGGCGAAGTGGGCGGCGCCCTGGAACTCGACGTTCACTGCGGGCTCGTCGCCGACGACCCACACGTCGTGACCGGGGGCGATGCGGTACACGTCGCCGGCGCGCACGTCGGTCTCGGTGCCATCGTCGTGCACGACGTGGAACCGGCCCGAGAGGACAACGCCGATGTGGTCGACCTGACAGCTGTCCGTGCCCGCCACCGGCTTGATGCACTGCGACCAGCGCCATCCGGGCTGGAACGTATAGCGGCCGATCTGGCCGCCGCTCAGGTTGACGATCTCGACCGTGGTTTTGTCGGGCGTTCGGGTCTCGTCCGGGGCGCTGAAGTCACGGGTCTCGACACCTGCCATGGGCTTGCCTCCTTGCTCAGTTCGGGCCTCGGTCGGCCCGCCTTGTCGTGGCATGACCCTCGCGCCGGCCGCTGGAGGCCCACTTCAGTCCCGCTTCACGCCTATCGTCGCGTCGTGTCGGACGTGCCGGTTCGTGCCGCGGTGCTCGGTCCGCTCGAGGTCACGCGGGATGGGCGCCGGGTCGAGCCGACCAGCCCGAAGCAGCGGGCGCTACTGATCGATCTGCTCATCCACCGCGGCACGACGCTCGGGCGTGACCGCCTCATCGACGACCTGTGGGGCGACGATCCGCCGGCGACGGCGGCTGGCGTCCTGCAGAACTACGTGTCACAGCTGCGGCGGGCGCTCGGCGCCGACGCCGTGCGCACAGTCGGCACCGGTTACGCGGTCGGCGATGAGGTCGCCGTCGACATCGCCGAGCTGGAGGCGAACCTCGAACGGGCTCGCGCGGCGCGCGACGTCGGCGACACCGAGACCGTCCGCGCCGCAACCGCGGCCGCCCTCGCGCTGTGGCGCGGCGACGCCTTGGCGGACATCGCCTTCGAGCCCTTCGCCCAATCGGAGGTCCGTCGGCTCGCCGAGCTGCGGGCGATGGCCCTCGAGCTGCAGCTGGAAGCCGAGATCGCCGCCGGCCGGCACACCGCAGCGGTGGCGTCACTCGAGCGAGCCGTCACCGACCACCCGCTGCGTGAACGGCTGTGGTGGCTGCTCATGGTCGCCCTCCATCGATCCGGGCGGCAGGCCGACGCGCTGCGCGCCTACCAGCGGGCCCGCACCACCCTCGGCGAAGAGCTGGGCATCGAGCCATCCCAGGAGCTGCGGGCCCTGGAGCAGGCGATCCTCGAGCAGCGAGTCGACGTCGAGGGCATGCTCGGCGGTCGCCGGCGATCGGCGCGCCGTGCGCCGCCCGCCGGCCGCAGCGCCGATGCTCGGACGAGACCGCGATGGTCCGTCATCGTGTCCGCCCTGGACCGCGACGGAGACACGGCCGGCGGGCTCCTGCTCCTCGTCGGCGAGCCAGGCATCGGCAAGACCGCGGCTGCTGGAGGAGACGAGCGTCCATCTTGCAGCAGCTGCCGGAACGGTCGTCGCCGGACGCGCCTTCGAAGCCGAGCACGGCCGACCGTACGGCGTGTGGATCGACGCGCTCCGCAGCGCCCCGCTCGACGATGTCGCCGCCGCCGACCGTGCCCGGCTCGGCCCCCTCCTGCCTGAGCTGTCCGACGAACCGATCGACCTCGATGAACCCAATCGCCTCTACGACGCCGTCGTGCAGGTGCTCGCCACCCTTGCCGAGCGGTCATCCGGTCGCCGTCCTGTTCGACGACATCCACTGGCTCGACGAAGCGTCCGCTGCGCTCCTCCACTTCGCGGTCCGGCACCTCGCCGCACGCCGACGTCGCGTTCGTCGCCACCGCCCGCGCCCGCCGAGCTCGACGACAACGCTGCCTGCCGGCGCGTTCGTCGAAGCGCTCCGCCGTGACGACGTCCTGCACGAGCTGCCGATCGGCCCGCTGGCGTCGTCGACGATCGCCGAGCTGACCGAGCAGATCGCCCCCGGAGCCGACTCCTCGCGCATCGCCGCGGTGACGAACGGCAACCCGCTCTTCGCCGTCGAGATGGCCAGAGCGCTCGCCCGGGGCGAGGACCCGCTGTCGAGCCGCGTCGATGCGCTCATCGGTGATCGCCTGGCCCGGCTCGACGAGGATGCGCTCGCGCTCGTGCCATGGGCCGCCGCCTTCGGGCGCGCGCTTGCGCCGAGCCTGCTCGCCGCCGTCACCGACCGCGAGCCAGCCGAGCTGTTCGAGGCACTCGCCGACCTGGAGCGCCACGGCGTGCTTCGCGCCGACGAGAACGGCGACGTCGACTTCGTCCACGACCTGGTGCGGACCGCGGCCTACAGCGACTGTCACCGCCGCGGCGGACCATGCTCCACGCCCGCATCGCGGCGGTTCTCGCCGCCCAGCCCGACCCCGACGACAGCCTGGCCGCCGATACCGCTCGCCACGCCGACGCCGGCGCCGACTCGGCGACGTGCAGCGTGGCATGCGCCCGCGCCGCCCGGCGCTGCGTTCGCCTCCTTGCCTATCGGCGACGCCGAGGAGCTCGTGTCGCTCGGGCGCACCGCACGCCCGCCGGCTCGCATCCGCGGCGCGCCGAGTGCGGGCAGAGCTGGAGCTCATCCACGTCCTGTTGCACCCCGGCATCCGCCTGCGCGATCCCGGCGAACTGGCCAGAACCTGACCGAGCTGTGCGCCGAGGCGCAACGACTCGGGCTCGACGCCGAGCTGACGATCGGCCTGAACCTGCTCGCCCGCGTGCACCATTGGGGCTGGGGCGACATCCCGCGGGCCCGGGCGCTGCTCGACCGCGCCGTCCGGGTGATCGAGAACAGCCGCACGCCCGAACATCGAACCCCTGCTCGAAGTGCGCCCGGTGCCTCGCCTACCTCGAGATCGACATGCCGCGCACGGCCCGGCTGTTCGACGAGCTGGGCGCGTTGCACGCGCTTGCCGAGCAGTCCGTGCAGTACCAATGGGGGCGCGGGCTCGTCGAAGCCTGGCGCGGCGACAACGGCGCGGCCCGAGCAGGGCTCACGAAGGCGATCGAGCTGGCGACCAGGAGCACCGACCACTGGATCATGTTCGAGTGCATCGCCCGCCTCGTGCTGCTCGAGCTCGAAGACGGCGCCGTCGACGCGGCTGGCGTTCTGTGTGCCCAGCTCGGGCCGCTCGCCGACAAGCTCGAGCGAAGGCAGCGAACGCGCCGACGCAGCAGGGATGTCCGCTGTCCACGCCATCGCCCGCGGCGCCGACGACGGCGAAGCGCTGCTCGACGACGCCATCACAAGGCTCGAACGCATCGACGCACGGTTCCTCGTTCCCGATCTGCTCGGCCTCGCCGCCGAACGCCTCTACCGCGGCGGGCACCTCGCTCGCGCCCAGCACCGCGCCGAGGCGGCGCGCGAGGTCGCCGACGACGTCGGTCGCCCCTTCGAGAGCGCCCGGGCGCACGCCCTGCTTGCCTGCATCGCCGCCGCGCGTGGCGACGCCGACGAGGCCCGCCATCAACTCGGGCTGATCTCGGCGGCCGAAGGAAGCCTCCCCGGTCACGTGGCAGGATTGCGCCACGAGGCCGAGCGCGTAACGGGTGCGCTCGGCGACCGATGAGGAGGCAGCCAGTGGCCGTGATCATGGTGGAAGAACGGTTCGACCCTCCGATCGACCTGAGCCAGGGCAGTCCCGTTGCCGACAAGGTCTCCCCTTGCCTACCCGTGTACGACGTCACCTGGATGAGCTCGTACATCGCCAGCGACGGCACGCGATGCGTCTGCGTCTACGAGGCGGAGAACGCCGAAGCGGTGCGACGCGCGTCTACCGAACCGCCGGGGTGCCCTTCGAGAACGTGTGGGCCGCCAGTCCCCTGCACAGCGTCGGCGACGATCTCCACGTCGTCATCGAAGACCCCACGCTGGCCGAGGCCGCGGTGGAGATGTCCGACTACGACGGGGATACCACGCACACCAAGCGTCCTCTACTGGCGGATCGTCGGCGATCGTGGCAGCCGATGACGATAACGCCGTGGACCAGCACCGCGGAAGGACGGCTCGATAACCGGCGTGATGCAGCGTGTTCCGTGCGAGATAACGCCTTTGTCGGCCGTCGCCGAGCCCGTTGACGACACGGGTCGGGCCCCGATCCGCCCGGCGCGCCAATGACCTCGACCAACACGTGCGGGACGCGTGGTGAGTAAGGAGTACCTCCGGCCCATAGTCGCATTCCTTACCAACGACTCTGCCACGGTTCGAGCCCGTGGCCGGCTGGTCATCAGCGGGGGACGTGTAGTACAGGCCAAGTACCCACGACAGCAGCGGTCCGCGTCTACCCGACGACGCGCTCCCTGCGCGTTCTGTCGTGCATCTGCCGCCGAGGCTTGGCAGGCAACGGTCCCTCGGTTGCCGCCATTGAGCGCCCGGGCGGGGTCGGCGCTGAGCGCCGACCCGTCGTTCGGCGCTGACGTGTTCGACGACGGCCTGTGTGGAGTGCTCGCGATCGCGAGCATGACCCGCGGGACACACGGCACTTCCCGGATGAGGGCGCGGCCGTCGAGCCGCGCGTTCGCGGACGCGCGAATTCGGACATCGAGCCGACGACCTTTCGCCTCAGGGAGTGCTTCTCGCGGACCCGCCTGAGGCTCGTCCGGACCGCGGCGCGACCGTCGCCGACACTGGCCGATCGCTCGAATCGTGACGTGAGTCGGCTCCACCGGACTTCAGGGTGGGGCGAAGTCGGCCGCGGTCATTCCCGCCGCGGCGCGACCGGTCCGCAGTCGGTGAGGTCGTCGTGCGGACCGAATCTGGAGCGCTCGCGACTTCAAGCACTCGGTCGCGCTTCGACAGAACAGACGATCCGTAGTCGACCCGGCGATCGCGGACCGTTGACTGATCACGATCATGCTGACGGAACCGCGGCACCCACAGTCTGTTGCCTAATCCCCGTCCGGTGGATCGAACGCAACAGCCTTCCGGCGGCACCGAACCCGGACAGCGAGGGTGGGTCAGCTGTACGTGACGTACAGCGTCAGCGGTGCGCTGAAGTGGATGAAGAAGACACCAGCGTCGGGGAGGGCACCGCCGCTCGACCCTGTGGTGAACGTTTCGTGAACGGTCGTGTCGGTCCAAGTCCCCTGGCCCGCACCAGGGATTGCGTCGAGGTCGATGTTGTCGAGCAGCGCAGAGTTCCAGACGACGCAATGGTCTTCGCTGTAGCCGTGCAGGCCCCAGCCGTCGTCGGGCCCCGACCAGTATTCGCAAAGATTGCCGTCGTAATACAATTTGACCCATAACCGCAGATCGAGGTGCCTGTCAACGTCCGGGAGTGTGGGCGTGAACGACGTCGAGAACTCGCCGTCGACCTCAAGATCGAAGTAGACGCCGTCGTTGTACTGCGGCCCGCCTTCGATCGTCACATCGCCGATCGTGACGTGGACGGTGCGCTCGGAGAGCGTGGTGAACTGGCCGTAGGCGTACGACGAGTCGTCGTTCTCGTCGGTGGCCACCACGATCGCGTAGTAGGTCTGTCCGGGCTCGAGGTGGTCGAGCGCCCAGAGGAAGCCGGTCTGCACGCCGGTGCTGTTCATGGAGTCAACGAAGTCGTAGTCGGCGTCGACGACCGACATGAACAGCCGTGCCGGGACGTGCGTCTCGACGATGAGGAGGGCGCCGAAGCCACGCGCGTACGCCACGCCGGACTCGATGCACTGGTACGCGGACGAGAGTCCCGCGGTCAACGTCGGTCCGTCGGCGGCCGGCGTCGGCGCCTCGGGCGCGCCCGGGAAGGCGGTGAGGTCGAGGCCTTCGGGCACGGCTCCGCTGGTGTCGAACGCGCCGAGCGGTACGTCGGATCCGGCGCCGTCCGGCGGGACGGTCGCCTGCATCAGATCGTCGAGCCCGGTCGTGGTGGTCGGGGTCACGATCACCGGCGGTGCCGTGGTGGTGGGCGTCACGACCACGGGGGCCACAGTCGTGGTGGTCGGAGTCACGACCACGGGGGCCACGGTCGTGGTGGTCGGAGCACGACCACGGGGGCCACGGTCGTGGTGGTCGGAGTGACGATCACGGGGGCCACGGTCGTGGTGGTCGGAGTGACGAGCACGGGGGCCACGGTCGTGGTGGTGGTGGTCGTTGGTGTGACGAACGATGGCGAGCGCTGTGCCAGCACCGTCGCCGGCAGGGTGCACACACAAGCGGCCACCAGCACGGCGAAGTGCACTCGACGAAGCATGCTCCCACGATGGCGCAGGACCGCCCGGCACGGAACCGGGCTATCCCCGGTGAGCACTTCCGGGTTTCCCTACCGTCGCCTACCTACCAGCCTGCTGACGGTCGTGGGCACGCGCTACGCATCGCCTCATGGGACGATGCGGCCCGGTCGGACGTCGCGGCGTCGCGACGCCGACCACCGTCGAGGCGACGACGCCGGCGGCGGCGTCGATCACCAACGGCCCGCTCACGGTCACGCTGGTCGACGCGCACTACTCGGACGCCGCATCACAGCTCGTGGTCGTGCTCGAGATCACGGCCACCACCACGCTCGAACCGCAAGCGGTTGGCGCGGTGTACGTCGGCCCGGACGGCCAGCAGGTCGAGGTCACCGACTACATCGAGCCCGAGCGGGTGTTCGTCGGTGCGACAGCGCTGTCGGTGATGGTGTTCGCAGCGGCGTCGCCGGGCGGGACCGTGATGTACTACGCCTTGGCCGACACCACCAGGCTCGACGTCAGCATCCCTGTCACGACCGTCGAGCAGGAACCGATCGGCACGGAGACCATCCCGGAGGATCCGTCGCCGGATCCGTCACAGACGGCCCCGGCGGCGTCACCGCCCACCGACGGCCAGCCGGTCACCGCGTCGACCGGCGTCCCGGCCGCCGATGCCGACGGCGACGGGCTGTCCGACCAGGACGAGGCGTTCTGCTGCGATGCGAACAACCCCGACTCCGACGGTGACGGGCTCAGCGACGGCGACGAGGTGCACATCTGGAACACCAGCGCCGGATTCGCGGACTCAGACAACGAGGGGTTGTCGGACTACGACGAGGTGATCAGGTACAGGACCAACCCGAACCTTCCCGACAGCGACGGCGACCGAATCAACGATCTCCACGAGACCCAGTTCGGGATCAATCCGAACGATCCCGACTCCGACAACGATGGCGACTCCGACTATCTGGAGCGTGCGAACGACCTCGACCCCAACGATCCCGACGACAACTGCAGCACCAAGCCAGGCGGCTGCTATGGCTTCCCCCCCCCGAGCACCACGACGAGCCCACTGCCATCGCCCCCGAACCCCCCGTCGCCCCCCCAGCGTCGGGCTGACCGGCCGGCCCAGCACGGCAGCCACCCTCCAACAGCCGAAGAGACCGTCGACCGACCTGACGCTGGCCTGGACCCACCCCGTGTCGGGATTACCGAGCAGCGGCTACCGGCTCGCCTATGCCCCCGCAGGTGGTGCGTGGCGCTCGACCAATCTTGGGGTGCGGACGAGTTGGACGCTCACCGGGCTGAAAGCGGCACGAAGTACTACGTCTACCTCTACGCCATGACCAGCGCAGGCAACTCACCGGCGGCCGCCGCGACCGCTACCTTGCCCAACGGCACACCCCGGAACTGTCGAGTGACCGCGGTCGGCAATGGACGTGTGTCGTTGGCGTGGACTGCGCCTGCGTCGGGGACCCCAACGAGTGGCTATCACCTCAGCTACGCCGTGGCTGGAGGAACATGGCGCAGCATCAGTCTCGGATCGCGAACGAGCTATACGCTCACCGGACTGCGCAACGGCACGAAGTACTACGTGTACCTCGTCGCCGTCAGCAGCGGCGGCAGGTCCCCTGCCGCCACGGCGTCGGCGACCACTCTTGGCACTGCGCCGCCTCCACCGCCACCGCCTCCGGTGACGTTCGGTGCCGGCACCTATCGGGTCGGCATCGACGTCCCTGCGGGTTTGTACCGTGCATCGGGGAGCAGCGACCCCACCACCTGGTGTTACTGGGAGCGGCTCGGCGGGTTTTCTGGCAGCTTCGATGACATCATCGCCAACGACTTCATCGACGCCCCGATCCCGCCGTTCTACGTGCAGATCCTGCCGAGTAGATGCCGGCTTCTTCACCAGGCCCGGGTGCGGTACATACACGAAGATCGGCTGACGGACCCCACAGATCACGACGACCCGCCATCGAGGTCGCGAATAGCGCCGGTCGTCGCCGGCAACATCACGTGTAGAGTCCGGCCGTGGGCCGGGCGGAAGACGCGATGGTGGACGGGTCCATGTCCGCGGGCCTTCGAAACCGTGCGGTGTCTGTGTCATGTTGACGATCGAGCGGGTCGCGGCTCTGCACAGGGTTGTCATGTTCGCCGACATTCCCGGAAGCACCTTGGCCGCTGTCGCCCGACAAGCGACCGAGGTCGTCGTCGACCCAGGCACGGCCGTCGTCGTGGAAGGTGCCGTGGAAGACCACTTGTTCGTCATCGTCGATGGTCGGATCCGCATCCACAATGGCGAGCACACGCTCGTCGAGCTCGGCCCGGGCAAGACCGTCGGCGAGCTCGCAGCGCTCGTCCCTGAGCCTCGCTCGGCCTCGGCGACGGCGTTGGAGCGCTCGACTCTGCTGCGCCTTGGCAAGCCAGTGCTCGACGAGTTGCTCGCGGATCGCCCGGCGCTCGCCAGCGGCATCATCACGGCGCTCGTCACTCAGCTGCGCGAACGGCGCGCGGACGGTTCGACCGTCGCCACGTACATCGCTCCGACGTGAACCGCGCATCGAGGTCCCAGCGCCTTGCCGTCCGGTTGCTGACCGCGGAGGCGGTGATGTTCGGGATCGTGGCCGCCCTACTCGGCATCGTCGCCAACACCCTGTTCCTGGATGAGTACGGGTCGGAATGGCTGCCGGTGACGTACCTGTTCATCGCCGGCGCCGGCATCGTCGTGTCAGGCGTCGTGGCGCGCAGCGTGCGGGCGGCGATCTGATACGGATTGCCGGCACCGTCCTCGCGGGCGGTGTGCTCGTGCTCGTGGCGGCGTGGATCGTGGCCGTCAGCGGTGACGGCGCATGGGTCTCGGCACCGCTCCTCGTGCTGTTCCCGGTGCTCATCCAACTCGGCTTCGTCTTCATCGGAGGCCAGGCAGGCCGCATCCTCGACATCGCCGGCATCAAGGCCAACTTCCCCCGCATCGTCGCCGGCTTCCCAGTCGGTGCGGTGATCGGTGGCGTGGTCGCCGGTCCGCTGCTGACGCTGTTCGGTCGGGCCGAGGATCTGTTGATCGCGACCGCCACCGCGCAAGCGGCGTTCCTCGGGCTCCTGCTGCTCACCGGACGTTGGTACGCAGTCGAGCTTGTTCCGGTTGCCACCTCGCCGTCGCCCGTCGACCCCGTGCGCCCGCCGCTCTCGCAGCTGCTGCGCAGCCGATTCGTACTCCTGATCATCGCCTATCAGGTCTTGTCGGCGGTCGGGAGTCAGCTGGCCGACTTCCTCGTGTTCGATCGCGCCGCAGCGCGCGTTACCCCGATAGCGACGAGCTCGCCCGCTTCGTCGCCAGGTACACGGCGGCGATGAACATCACGAGCATCCTGTTCCTCGCCGTGCTCGCCGGTGTGCTGCTGCGGCGATTCGGGCTGAAGCTCGGCCTTCCGGCAAACCCGGCGGTCCTCGCTGTCATCGCGTTCGGGATGATCGTCGTCACCGCCGTCGCCGGCGCGGGGTCACTCGTCCTGTTGGTGGCGGTCGCAACGGCGCGGATCGCCGACATCGCGCTCACCGATGGCACGACCCGCACGTCGATCAACGCCACGTATCAAGTGCTGCCCACTGACGATCAGCTGGCGGTCCAGGCGAGCGTCGAGGGCGTCGGCGTGCCGGTCGCGATCGGTGTCTCCGGCGTGATCATTCTCGTCCTCGACGCCCTTCCCTTCGCCGTTCAAGCGATGGTCGTCGCGACAGCGATCACGTGCGCCATCTGGACCGGGGTCGCGGTGCTTCTCTATCGCGAGTACGGGTCGGCACTGGTGCGAGCGTTGAGCAGGCGCCCGACCCTCGACGGCGAGTGGGCGATCGACTGTCACGACCCCGATGAGGCTGCTGCAATGGGGTTGTTGGCCAGCGGCGACGAACGCGAGGTCCGGCTCGGCCTCGAGTTGCTCACGGCGATGGCGTCGCCGGCACTGGGCGCAGAGCTCGAGCGGCTCGTCGATGACCCACGCTCCGAGATCAGACTCGCGGCACTCGTGCGCCTCGCCGGTTCGGGCGACCCGTCGGCCTGCCAGCAGCTCCGGGCACAGGCGAGGGCCGACGGCGCGTCCGCCGATCCAGTCGCCCGCGTCCGCTCCGCACAAGCGCTCGGTGCGCTCGAGACCAGCGACCGGGCGGCTGGCGCGCACCTGCTGGTCGACCCGGACCCAGGAGTGCGGGCGGCTGCGATCGAGGCCGTCCGCGCCGGCGACCTGCACGCGGTCGGGCCGGTGATGGCGGCCCTCGGAGAGTCCCGCACAAGCGCGCTCGCGGCGGGTGCGATCGAGCGGCTGGGGAGGTCTGTCGCTCCGGCCGTTAGCGAGGTGCTCGACGCAGCCGGATGCCCGGCACCTCCACTCGCCGGGCGCGTCGTGCGCGCAGCCAGGATCGCGGCGCCCGAGCTCGCCCACGAGATGCTCGATCGCTACGTCAGCCACCGTGATCGCGACCTCGGTCTCACCGTGCTGGAGGGCCTCGCAACGCCGGGCCCGGCACCCCAGCAACTCGCCGTCGAGTTGGACCGGATGCTGCTCGACGACGCGGACCATGCTGCCCGCATCACGGGTGCGCTCGTGGCGTGCGCGGAGATTGCCCCCGACGGCTCCGTTCTGCATCGCGGGCTGAGCGACGAGTTCGACCTGATCCGATCTCGAGTCGCAGCCGGTCGACTCGTGCGGCACGGCAGCGACCACCTCGGCGTGGCGTTGCTCGCCCTCACCAGCGACGAACGACGACGCAGCCTCGCGATCGAAACGCTCGAGGTGACGTTGCAGCGCAGTGAGGCGGCGTTGGTGCTGCCGGTGCTTCGCACCGACCTCACCACCGTGGACCGGTTCGCGCTGCTGCCGGCCCCGCAGGGTGCCCTTCCCACCGATGGGATCGGATGGCTCGCCGACATGATCGCCGACGCCAGTGGGGACTGGCGCTCGCCATGGCTGCGAGCCTGTGCGCTGTACACCGCAATGTCCGCAGCACTCGTCGTCCCGCTCGACGCAGACCTGTTGCGTGCCTGCGACGATCCCCTCATCCTCCAGCTCCTGGCGTGATGGCTTCGGATCCACATCAGGGCATTCGGCGCTAGCTCGGTCGCGGAAATGCGTGAAACGGATTCTCCCGTCAGCTTGTCAATTGTCGCCTCGTCTACCCCGGTCTTGCGCAGCTTCGGCAGGAACGTCTCCGACAGGTACGTGTACCCCGTGATGCAGCCCGCCCGGCAGTCGGGGACAAACCCGATACTGTCCATGCTGAGCAACAATCGATGGCCCAGGTCCGCGTCGAGCATGTGCTGAATCATGTCGATGTGCATCGTGTCGAGGGGCGCCGCGTCACGCCCGGGGATGGTGAACCCGATCTTGTCGAACTCCACCCATGCACCTCGGCGCGCCAGCTCCTCGCGCAAGCCCGAGTCGTGTTCAGCGTCGGCATGTATCCAGGGTTCAAGGTCGGCGTGTATCCAGACGAAGCGCTCGGCTCGGTAGCCCTACCTTTCCACGATGTCCAGCGCCTCGCGGGCCATGATCCCGCTCGGGCTGTGGCAGCCGATTGTGGCGTCGGTCGCTGCGCCCGCGTGCTGGCAGCGGCACGCAAGCACTTGCGCTCCTGCCGTCACGGCCATGTCACCGGCGATCTCCCTCGTGCCGGCAGGCCAGGGTCCGAGAAGCAGCCGATGACCATGGCGTCGTAGCCGGCGTCCGACGCCCAGCGCACGACGCCCATCGTCGGGCCGGCGACCACCATCTCGAAGGCGTTGTACTCGAGGTGCTGCGGCGCCACACCGGACAACGAGGCGACGTCGACGTGCCTGGTGCGGGCGGCCTCGGCGTGCAGAGCGCCACCGATCGGTGCGTCGTAGGCGGGCGGTTCCGACAGGGTTAAGCCACAGGATGCGGGTCATGCTCCCCGCACATTACGGATCGCCGCCGCGTCGGGGAATGGGCGGATCGTTCAGTCGCGCTCCGATCTCGCAGCGTTCCGCCCATGCGGCCAAGCGGGCCCGCAACCCGTCGTCGCGGACTGGGCCGCCTTCCAGCCGAGTTCCGTGACAAGCGCACTTGCTGCGGGACCCGTGGTGGGTAAGGGGTACGTCCGAACCGTGGGCGCAATTCCTTACCAACGACTGTGCTCCAGTTCAACGCCCCGTGGGCGGCCGGTCGTCACCGCCGCGGGGGTTTAGCAAGCGTCAGGGCCGCCTGCGAATGAAGCCATGAACCGATCCCGCCTGCCCTGGCTTTCAGGCTCACGGAGCGCGGAAGCCCTTGTACGGCTGGCCGTGGGTGGGGTGGATTGCGCGCGGTGCGCGCCTTTTAACACCCGCCAAGCGTGTGGGTCGGGTGCGCCTCGGCACGGCCCCACGAACGGCGTTCTGTGCGCTCGTTCGGGCGGTGTTT
>CAVXSN010000021.1:0-150293 GCA_963764455.1 Ilumatobacteraceae bacterium | reverse complement strand
ACTCGTACTCACCGGCGATCAGGCCACTTCCCCGCGCCGCGCCCCGCCCGGTCGTCGACCTGCGCGGCCGCCTGGTCGAAATGGCGGACGTCGCCGAGCTCGAGCCATCGGAGTCGTGCACCGAGTTCGTCGAGCGCTCCGTTCGCCCGATCGAAGACGGGCCCGTCGCCGGCTGACCGACGACACGATCAAGGGCTTCGACCGCAACAGCGGCGCCGACCACCACCAGCTCGCCACCGTGCTCGACGCCCTCGACCACGGGCGCCCCGTCGCCTTCACGGTGGTGGCCGGCCGCCGAGGCGGCAGCGGTCGCCGACATCCTGGGCGTCGACACGATGGAGGTGCCTCCCCGTCGCGCAAGGGAACGGACCTGGTCGAGGGCCATGCCGTCGTGATCGTCGGTACGGGCGCCACGACCCGTTCCCCGGGGGCGGCTACGTCATCGTCGCGATCCGTGGTCGGACTCGGCCTCGGGCACGCCGGATTCGGCTTCTTGCCGTTCACGTACTTCCGTGCGTACGCCATCACGCTGCAGAGCGCAAGGATCGACAGCGGCTACCTCCGCACCGTCGACGTCCCGGAGCGGTCGAGCCCGACGACCGGCTTGCACTGACCTCGATCGGCCCGTCGCGGGACCCCGTCGACATCCACATCGCCCAGGAGCGCGCTGCGCCGACCCCCGGGCGTCGTACACCCGCCTGTTCTTCTCGGAGAACGCGATGGACACGGCGCGGGCGAAGGCGATCTGCTCCGGTGCGAGGTACGCGACCTGTGCCTCGCCCGGGCGCTCGAACGCGAGGAGCCCTACGGCGTGTGGGGCGGCAGTTCCTGATCGACGGCGAGGTCGTCGTCGCCAAGCGCGGCCGGGGACGGCCCCGCAGATCCGCTGCCGACGGACGTCGACGAGGTCACCGGCCTGCCGGTCATTCGCCTGACGACAGCGCTTACGGAGCGTGACCAGGGTTTTGCCACCACATGATTCCTTCAGCAACCTTCAGGTCTGTTCTCACACTGTCGTCGTGACTCTCGGGACAACCATGTCGATCCGGTCGGCGGAAACCGTCATCACCCGGCCGCGCCCGGTGCGCCGATCCCGACAGCTCATACTCAGGCCTCTTCTTCTCCGACGACCCGATCAACGTTGCTCGGGCCAAGGCGATCTGCTCGGTGTGCACGGTCCGCGGGTTGTGCCTCGGCACCGCGCTGCGCCGCCAGGAGGCTTACGGCGTGTGGGGCGGCGGCTCGTCGTCGACGGTGAGGTCAAGTTCGACATCCCTCGGCGCGGTCGTCCCCGCAAGGTGTCGCGCATCCTCGTCAACGTCGACGAGGTGACGGGTCAGCCGATCGTGGCCTGATCGAACGGGTGGGCCCGGCACGGGTGGGCCCACCCGTTCATCGGTTGGGTAGCGTCAGCGCGTGGCGAAACCGCTCGACGGCATCAGGGTGCTCGACTTCACGCGAGTGCTGGCCGGTCCCCACGCGACCCGGATGATGTGCGACCTCGGCGCCGACGTCATCAAGCTCGAGCCCCCGGCGGGCGACCTGACCCGCTTCGCCACTCCGAAGGTCAACGGGCTGGCCACCTACTTCGTGCAGCAGAACGCCGGAAAGCGCAACGTCAGCATCGATCTCTCCACCGACGCCGGCGGCGACCTGGCGCGACGGCTTTCGGACCACTGCGACGTGGTGATCGAGAACTACCGGCCGGGAGTCATGGCCCGACTCGGCCTCGACCACCGGACACTGATCGGGCGCAACCCGCGTCTCGTGTACGCCTCGATCACCGGGTACGGCTCCACCGGATCCTGGCGCAACCGCCGGGCGTACGCCTCGGTCGTCGGCGCCGAGGCGGGGATCACGAAGATGCAGGGCGACGCTCGCGGCGGCTGACTACGCCACCGACCCGTTCAGCCATGCCGATGTCTACACGTCGCTCGAGGCCACGGTGGCCATCCTCAGCGCGCTCTTCGAGCGCCAGCGAACCGGCCGCGGCCGGTGGATCGACGTCTCGATGGCGCAGACGATGCTGTACGTCAACGAGCACATCCACGACCAGCTCTACGACGGCGACGTCGACCCGAACTGGATCCGCAGCTTCGGCACTGGCGACTACCTTGTCGTCGAGGTCGCCAACGGCGAGCAGATCGCGGTCAGCGGCCACCCCGCCGAGCGGGGCACGTTCGAGCTGTTCGCTGGCGCCCTCGGCCTCGATGATCTGCTCGAGGATCCCCGCTTCGCCTCGGTGACCGATCGGTTGGAGCACCTCGACGAGCTCCGCGAGCGGATCCGCGCCGCCGCCGTGACGATTGCCGACGGCGCCGAGTTCGAGGAGCGTTTCGCCGCCAACCAGCTGGCGGTGGAAGGTCCGTTCGGCGAGAGAGCTCGCCGACACCGAGTGGGCTGCGGAACGGACGGCGATCGCGTCGGTGAGCGACCGGGGCGGAGGAAGGTCCGGATCCCGAACCCGCCCTGGCGGTTCGACGACGTGCCCGGGCAGATCACCAGGCGAGCCGCGTTACCGCGGCGAGGACAACCGAGCCGTGCTCGCGAGCTGCTCGGCTACGACGACGCCACGATCGCCACGCTGGAAGCCGACGGCGTTCTCTCAGCAGCCGGCGTCGCCCCGGATTCCTGAGACGTCCGCCAGCCTGGACGCGACGCAGGGACGCTGGATCCCGGCACGTCGCCGGCGTGCTGCTGCCGGGGACGCTGCTCCCGCCCGCGACGAGGTCGGAAGTGGCCGGCTGGAGCACCCGGTCGATCACGTAGATCGTGGCGTTGGCGGTCACGATCCCGGCGCACGTCACCGTGGCTTCGCCATCGTTGACGAGAATGGTGTCACCGTCGACGCTGATCTCGAGCGTGCCGCCCAACGTCTCGACGGTTCCCGCCGCCTCCAGGTCGTCGGCCGACAGCGCCTCGCCCACCATGATGTGGTAGCCGAGGATCGATGACAGCAGCTCGGGGTCGGCGAGGATCGAATCCCACACGTTCTCGGGGATCTCGGCGAACGCGTCGTTCGATGGCGCGAAGATCGTGTACGGGCCGTCGTCGGCCAGCTGCATCGACAGATCGGTCGCGCTGATTGCGGCGGTGAGCGTGGTGAGCTCGCTGAGCTCGTCGGCGGCCTCGTGCACGGGGAGATCGGCGACCGCGGCCGAGTCGACCCATTCGCAATCGCCGGCCGGTGCGGCCGCGCGAAGGTCGGTCGACGGCCCGGACGCCGTCGCGATGGCACCGCCGGCGAACGGGGCGGCCACGGCCGCAGCATGGCCACCCGGCGGACGCGCCGAACAGATCGACGGGCCGAATCGAACGTGGGAGGCGGTCTTCATCGGCGGTCACAGTAGTCGACGGTGCCCGGCAGGTCGCCGGGAACCTGACCCAATCGGAGCACGCGGGCGACGCGTCCGGCAATACCCTGGGCGACCATGAGTGTGGTCAAGATCAACGCCATCTCGGTGCCCGAAGGCGCCGGCCCGGAGCTCGAGCAGCGATTCGCGGCACGGGCCCGCAGCGTCGAGACGATGCCGGGATTCGAGGACTTCCAGCTGCTCCGCCCGGTCGAGGGCGAAGACCGCTACTTCGTCTACACCCGCTGGGACTCCGAGGAGTCGTTCCAGGCGTGGGTGCAGAGCCAGGCCTTCGCGCACGGTCACGCCGAGAGCGGAGTCAGCGGACGGAAAGCCGGTGGCCAGCGGGCGCCACGCTGCTCGCGTTCGAGGTCGTGCAGCACGTGACCGCGCCGCCGCCGCCGCCGGGCTGACGGCCGCACCGATGCCTCTCGTCGTCCAGAAGTACGGCGGCACGTCGGTCGCCGACCCGGACCGCATGCGCGCGGTCGCCGAGAACGTCGCGTTCACGCGACGCCACGGCAACGATGTCGTCGTGGTCGTCTCGGCGATGGGCAAGGCGACCGACAACCTCATCGCCCTCGCCGCGCAGGTGTCGAGGACCATGGCCGGACGCGAGATGGACATGCTGCTCACGACCGGTGAGCGCGTCGCGGCGGCACTGCTCACGATGGCGTTGCACGATCTCGGCGTCGAGGCGGTCAGCTTCACGGGCAGCCAGGTCGGCATCATCACCGACACGGTCCACGGCAAGGCCAAGATCATGGAGGTCAAAGGCGACCGGGTGCGCCACGCCCTCGCCGACGGCAAGGTCGCGGTCGTGGCCGGGTTCCAGGGGGTGAGCACCGACAAGGAGATCACCACGATGGGACGCGGCGCCTCGGACCTCACGGCGTCGGCCCTCGCGGCGGCCCTCGAGCGCCGACGCGTGCGAGATCTACACCGACGTGACCGGTGTGTTCTCGGCCGACCCGCGGATCGTCCCGCAGGCGCGCAAGCTCAGCCGGATCAGCTTTGACGAGATGCTCGAGATGGCGGGATCGGGCTCCAAGGTGCTCGCCCTGCGGTCGGTCGAGTTCGCCCGAAACCACGGCGTCGCGCTGCACGTGCGGTCGAGCTTCACGTGGGAGCCGGGCACGTGGGTGTCGAACCTTGACAACCCGAATCAAGACGACAGGGAGAAGGCAATGGAAGATCCGATCATCTCGGGTGTCGTCACCGACGTGAGCGAGTCGAAGGTGACGGTGCTCGGTGTGCCCGACCGGCCGGGTATCTCGGCGGCGCTGTTCGAGTCGCTGGCCGGCGCCAACATCAACGTCGACATGATCGTCCAGAACACCTCGACCGAAGGGATCACGGACATCAGCTTCACGATGCCCTCCGCCGACATGAACGTGGCCGAGAAGCTCGTGCAGCAGGTCGCCGCCGAGGTCGGGGCCGACAGGCGTCACCCACGATCAGGACATCGCCAAGGTGTCACTCGTCGGCGCCGGCATGAAGTCGTCGCCGGGGATCGCCGCGAAGATGTTCCGCACGCTCGCCGACGAGCGGATCAACATCGAGATGATCTCGACGTCGACGATCCGCATCTCGGTCGTCATCGCCAGCGCCGACCTCGAACGAGCGGCCCGCTCGCTGCATACCGCCTTCGGCCTCGACAGCGGCATCGACTACTCCGCCCCGCTGCCCGAACGCCGGTGAGACATTTCCCCAAGCGTTTGGTCGCGAAACTGAATCACATTGCTTGTGGAAATCTTGAACGCGGGGTCGCGATAGACCTAGGGGGGTGAACGGGGTGCTCGAGGAGCCCGCAGTCATCCTGGCATTGGTGACGCTGGCGGCCGGGCTCGCCGTCGTCGAGGTCGCGCTGCCGACGCTCGGGGTCGCCGGCGTCACGGCAACGGTGTCCGTGCTCCTCGCCGGCATCGGCATCGATCGCACGGACGCGACGTGGTGGCCGCTGGTCGGCGCCGCCGTGGCCGTCGTCGTGTGGATGGCGCTCATCGTCGCCCGGCGACGATCGCGCGCCGCCGAGGCCGTCGCCATCACGGCCTACGCCGCCGGCAGCTTCGGCTTCGCCGCCGCCAACTCGGACGGTCCGGCGTACGCCGTCGCCGCCGCGTGCACGCTCGCCCTCGCAGTCGCCTTTCCGCCGTTGCATCGGGGTGCGACGCGGCCTGCTCGGTGCCCAGGCGAAGGCCGGCATGGAGTCGTTCGTCGGCCAGGTCGCGCGAGTCGACCGATGGAACAACGGATCAGGCGTCGTCCTGCTGCAGGGCACACGGTGGAACGCGACATCGGATCCCCGGCTCAGCCTCGGAGAAGGTGACGAGGTCACGGTCACTGGATCCCATGGCAGCACGATCGAGGTCGCGCCCGGCGGTGAGCACGTTGCATCCTCCCGAGCCGCCTACTGTTCGCCCATGACCGTTCTCGCCGTCATCGGCATCGTCCTCATCGTGCTGATCGTGATCGTGCTCGCGAGCTCGATCAAGATCGTCCAGGAGTACGAGCGGGGCGTGATCTTCCGGCTCGGCCGCTCGCAAGGCGCCAAGGGCCCTGGCGTGTTCTTCATCATCCCGATGATCGACAAGATCGTCAAGACGAACCTGCAGATCATCGCGGTGCCGGTGGCATCGCAGGCCGTGATCACCAAGGACAACGTGACTGCGACCGTCGATGCCGTCGCCTACTTCCAGGTCGTCGACCCCGCCGCCTCCGTGATCAAGGTCAACGACTGGTACACGGCCTCGCAACTCGTCGCCCAGACGACGCTGCGATCGATCGTCGGCCGGCACGAGCTCGACCAGCTCCTCTCCGAGCGTGACCGCATCGACGCCGAGCTGCAGGTTGCGCTCGACGCCCAGACCGAGCCGTGGGGCGTCAAGGTGCACCGCGTCGAGATCCGCGACGTCGGCGTCCCGGCGCAGATGCAGCGGGCGATGGCCCGCCAGGCCGAGGCCGAGCGCGAGCGGCGGGCCAAGGTGATCGCCGCCGAGGGCGAGCTGGAGGCGTCGGAGAAGCTCGCCCAGGCGGCCGACGTCATCGCCGCATCGCCCGGCGCGCTGCAGCTGCGCCAGCTGCAGTCGATGGTCGAGATCTCGGCCGAGAACTCCTCCACGGTGATCTTCCCGATCCCCATCCAGCTCCTCGAAGCGCTGGAATCGCGCCTGGCGCACTGAGGCGAGGTCGACCGGCGGCACCCGCCGATGGCGACTCTCGGGCGGTCACGTCGCCTGCCACACTGTCCGGCGTGCCGCGCCGAGCGCAACTGGTTCCGTGGAAGGTCGCCGGACGGGTGACCGACCGCCAGCGAGCGCGGACGAGGTGGTGCAGGCGACCGGCTGGGTGTTCAACAACGAGACCGGCGGCACGCTCACGCTCGCCGAGTTCGTGAAGACCGGCGACGCGGAGGTCCCGACCTACCTCGACGGCTTCGGCCTGTCCGTCGCGCCAGACGCCGACCGGACGCTGGTCGAGATCGGCTCGGGCATCGGGCGAATGACGTGCTCGTTCACCCGCCGGTTCGGGACCGTGTACGCGTGCGACCTCGACGCCGGGTTCCTCGAGCGGTGCCGCGAAGCGGTCGCCCGCTTCGGCCTCGTCGACCGGCTCAGGACGATCCACGTTCCCGACGGCCACACGCTCGACATCCCGTCCGACGTCGCCGACGTCGTGTTCAGCTACATCACGCTGCAGCACTGCGACCGGCGCGACGCACTCGGGCTCGTCGACGAGTCGCTCAGGGTCACCCGGCCGGGAGGCGTGGTCGCGCTCAACTTCCGGTCCCGGTCGTGGGCCGACGTGTTCCTGCTCCCACTCGGATTCGTCGTGCGCGCCGTGTTGACCATCCCCGGAGCCGGGACGTGGCTCTCGCAGCGCAGGTCGTCGCCCGTTTGGCGTGGCAGGTGAACCGCCTCGATCCCCACCAGGTGCTGCAACCGATCCTCGGACGGGTCACCGACGTTGCGATCTGGCGCAACCAGACCAAGACGTCACCGATCTGGGGCATCGGCGACGCCGAGCTCCGGTACCTCAGCGCGGTCGGACCCACCCACTGGTGGATCGTCGCCACGGTGCTATGACCGCGCCCTGACCGCCAAACGTCCACCCGATCGCGGTCGCCCCACTCGTAACATTGACGACCATGCGAGTCGGAGTGGTCGGTGCCACAGGACAGGTCGGATCGGTGATGCGGAGGTTGCTCGCCGAGCGCGCGTTCCCGGTCGACGAGATCAGGTACTTCGCCTCGGCCCGATCGGCGGGATCCACCCTGCCGTGGGGCGACCAGGAGATCACCGTCGAGGATGCCGCCACTGCCGACCCGTCCGGACTCGACATCGCCCTGTTCTCGGCCGGCGCCACGTCGTCTCGCGAGCTTGCCCCGCGGTTCGCCGAGGCCGGCCCGACCGTCATCGACAACTCGTCGGCGTGGCGCATGGACCCAGACGTGCCGCTGATCGTGTCCGAGGTCAACCCCGGCGCGGTCGCCGACGCGCGCAAGGGGATCATCGCCAACCCGAACTGCACCACGATGGCCGCGATGCCCGTGCTCAAGCCGCTGCACGACGCCGCCGGCCTCGTGCGCCTGATCGCCAGCACCTACCAAGCCGTGTCGGGCAGCGGGCTCGCCGGCGTCGACGAACTGGACAAGCAGGTCCGCCAGGTGGTCGATGGCGCGTCGGCGCTCACCCACGACGGCTCGGCCGTGACGTTCCCGGTGCCCGAGCAATACGTCAAGCCGATCGCCTTCAACGTGCTCCCGCTCGCCGGCAAGCTCGTCGACGACGGCCGGTTCGAGACCGACGAGGAGCAGAAGCTGCGCAACGAGAGCCGCAAGATCCTCGGCATCCCCGACCTCCTCGTGTCAGGCACGTGCGTGCGGGTACCCGTGTACACCGGTCACTCGCTGTCGCTCAACGCCGCGTTCGCAAACCCGATCTCCGTCGATCAGGCCACCGATCTCCTCGCGCATGCGCCCGGCGTGGCGCTGAGCGAGGTTCCCACCCCGCTCGACGCCGCCGGCAAGGACACCAGCCTTGTCGGCCGCATCCGCGTCGACCCGACGGTCGACGGCGGCCGCGGTCTCGCCCTGTTCGTGAGCAGCGACAACCTGCGCAAGGGCGCGGCGCTCAACGCGATCCAGATCGCGGAGCTCTTGGTCTAGCCGCGGGCCACCCGCTTTCCGGGGGCTCATACGGCGCACCGGCAGGGCGAAGCGTCACAGACCGGGCATCCGCCCGCAAAGCGGGCTGCCGCATCGTCCAGGTCGACACCGAGTTGCGACGCCAGCGAGGTCAGCCAGGCCAGGACGTCGCCGACCTCGTGCCGCTGGTCCTCGATCGTGCCCTTGCGGACCGCCTGCGCGAGCTCGCCAACCTCCTCGGCGAGCCAGGCCACCGCGTTCACGACGCCGCGGGCGCGATCCCGCTCGCCGTAGGCGTCGACGATCGCGGTCTGGAACACGCTCGAGCTCCACGCGTTGACACCGTATTCGCGCCGCCGGGCGTCGGCCGCCCAGTCCGCGATCGGCACCGCTGGCGCTACCGTCGCTCGGCGATGTACGTGCTCGCGGTCGAGATCGAGCTGCACATCCCGGATGCCCATTCGCTGAAGGACAAGCGCCAGGTCGTCAAGGCCCTGGTCGAGGGCGCCCGGCGGCGGCTCGGCGTCGCGGCGTCGGAGATCGGTCGCCAGGATGCCTGGCAGCGGTCCACGCTCGGATTCGCGATCGTGGCGTCGAGTGCGCGGCAGGCCGAGCTCGTGATCGACGACCTCGAGCGATTCGTGTGGGCACGCGGCGACGTCGAGGTCCTGTCCGCCGAGCGTTCGTGGCTCGAATGAGCGGTGGGTCAGCTCCCGTGGGCGTGGTCGCAGAGGCGCTCTTCGCCTTCGATGATCTGGCCGGCGCCGATGCCTTCGAGGGAGGCGAACGGTCCGCACGGATGCGGTGTGATCCACACGTGGATCATCGGTGCCTCACCGAGCTTCACGAGCGGCGCGGTGCACCCACCATCGTCGTCGGTGAGCCCGCCGACTCGCGGCCAATCGGGGTCGCTCACGTCGAAGCACAGGTCGGCGTGGATGTGCCACTGCATCAGCGGCCCACCCCAGTCAGGTACGTCCTCCAGCGACCACGACTCCGGGACCATGTACATCGCCGAGACCAGCCGCCGAGATCCGTCGGGCTGCGGCTCGAAGACCAGGCTCTCGGGGTGGTTGGGGTCGAGGAACACGTCGTCGTTGATCCACGACCACTGGACGAAGTGCTCGTGGCCCGTGGCGCCATCGCCGATCGAGCGGAAGCCGGCGGCCTCGGCGACCGCCGGGTCGGACCACTGCGGCAGGTTGATCACCGTGTTGGCGATCAGGTTCTCGGCGAACGCCTGCTGTTCTGGGGTCACGCCGGGGGTGCCTGACAGGTCGATCGGCATCGTCGGGTCGTACGGCACCGGCGCATCGGCCGCCGGTTCGGCGGACGGCGCACCGCCGGCGAGCGCGGCGGTCCCCGTCTCGGCGGCTGCTGTGTGGTCGTGCCCGTCCGTTCCTGTGGCCGCGTGGTCGTGGGCGCACTGGTCGGTGCGGACGCCGTCGCCGGCCTGGCCCGCGCCGTGACCCTCGAGCGCGGCGAACGGACCGCACTCGTGGGGAACGATCCACACGTGGACCATCGGGTTCTCACCGCCCGTGTTGACCGATCCCGGCGGGCAGTTCCCCTCGGCGTCGGTGATCGCGACGACCCGCGGTCCGTTCTCACCACCGGCCCAGCAGAGGTTCTCGTGCACGTGCCACGTCATGAGCGGACCGCCGTAGTCGAGGAGCGCTGGGTCGTCGACCCGCGTCTCGCTGGCGATGAACATCGCGGACACCAGCGTGCGGCCCTCACCGTTGACCCGGTACACGAGGGACTCCGGGTAGTCGGGGTTGAGGAAGTGCTCGTCGGCGATGTATCCGTAGTTCACGTAGTGCTCGTAGCCGGTGTCGGCGTCGCCGATGGAGCGGTAGCCGAGCTCACCGATCGAGTCGACGTCGGCGAACTGCGGCAGCTTCTCGAGCGTGTCCTGGATCAGGGCGGTCGCCCGCACCTGCTGCTCCGGGGTGACCCCAGGGACGCCGGACACGTCGATCGGGTCCTCCGGGTTCCACGCCCGCGGCCACGCTGCCGAAGAGGCGGCCGCGCCGAGCGCCGCCGCCTCGCCGCCGGTCTCGGTCGCCGCGGCCTCCTCGTCGTGCGAGTGGGTGGCCTCCGCTCCGCTCTGCGACGAGTCCCCCGCGGTAGCGGTCCCATGGCTGTGCACCTGACCCGCTCCGGTGAGCATCGCGATCAGCGCGACGGCGCCAACTGACAGCGCGGGGACGCCGAGGCGAACCGTCGACACCTTGGTGCGCCGCGACACGATGGCGAGTCCGGCGGCGACGGCCGCGATCCCGCCCAGCGCCGCGCACGCGCTATCGGTGAACTGGGCCGCTTCGGCCTCCTCGAGCCCGTCGATCCAGGAGATGCCCCACAGCCGGCTCGCCGCCCACGCGGCGACGGCCCCGACGTTGACGACGACGGCCAGCGAGGCGGCGAGCCGGCCGCCCTTGACGAGGGCGAACAACCCGGCCGCGATCTGGGCGACGGCGCACGCGACGAACAGCCGGGAAAGCGTCGGGTGCTCGGCATGGAGGCCGGCCGCGGCGGCGTGAATCGCCCCGGCGCCGATCGAAGCGAGCCCCGCGAGCTGCATCACCCCGACCGCCATCGGGACCGTCCACCCGCCTCCGCTCGGCGCCGGCGGCGCCGTCGTTGCGGACGGCGGCGGAAGCTCGTCGCTGCCACCCACGTCCACGTCGTCAGTCATGTCCCCCACCTGCTCCTCGATCGGTTCACGGGCGCGCCGACACCCGAGTGGTTCCGCCCTCCAGGTTACCGTCGGTTACCGGTCGTGGTCGATCGAGTTTCGATCCCGGCCGGCTCGACGGGGCGGGCTAACGTGCGCCGATGCGGCTGGCCCCGGCAGCGCTTTCGCTGACGGTCGCGCTCGCGCCGTCGACTGCGCCCGTCGACGGTGCACCGTTCGCTTCGGTCGGCACCGGCATCGAAGGCAGCGTCCAGAACCCGGCCTGGTCACCCGACGGCGACAAGTTGCTCGTGACGGTCTGGCGCGGCGGCTACAACGTCGGCCCCGCCGATCTCGTCGTCATCGACCTGGTCACCGATCAAGCTCGCTCGTTGGTGGCCGACGGGCTCGACAACGTCAACATGCCCGGCAGCTCATGGAGCTCGGTGACCGGCGAGGTGACGTTCTCGTCGACGGCCGATCCGCACGACGAGGTCTGGGTCGTCGCCGCCGACGGGACGAGCGACCCGCGGCAGGTGACGCTGCACGACGGTGCGATGGCCTACGAGCCGACGTGGGGTCCGGACGGGGATGCCGTCGTCTACGAGGTGCACCCGCTGGACGTCGAGGGAGCGGGACGCATCGCTCGCAGCCCGGTCGACGGTGACGGCGCGACCAACGTGGCGAGCGAGGTGTTCCTCACGCCCGAAGGTGAGGACTGCCGCCAGCCGGTCTGGGCGCCGGCCGGCGATCTGATCGTGTTCCAGTGCACCCCGGACGGCGGCGAATCGTGGACGTTGTTCGTCGCCGATCCTGACGGTGACGACCGCCGCCCGCTCGCCACTCAGGGGCTCGATGCGACGGATGCCTCGTTCTCGCCCGAGGGCACGTGGGTCGTGTTCAGCGGTGGCGACGGTGACGCGCTGGCCGACCTGTGGGCCGTGGAGGTCGACGGCGAAGGGCTCGTGCAGCTCACGGACGATCCCGGCTACGAGGGCGCCCCGTCGTGGTCACCCGACGGGCAGCGAGTCGCGTTCGAACGGTCGGACGGCGATCCCGACAGCGCGGCCACGACCGTCGCGATCATCGACGTCGATCCGGAAGCGCTGACGTGATCAGCTCCCGCGCCGGCTCAACCAGGAGCCGGCGTGGTCAGCATCACGTCGACGACCAGGAAGTTGCAGTCGAACAGCGACTCGTCGTTGTGGACCGTGATCTGAAGATGGCTCCGCGCGACACCGCACATCGGTGCACCTCTGCGCCCTGACGACCTCGACCCGACGCAATTCCGTGGCACGCGACGCGGTCTTGGCTTACTGTCCGGCTGCACCGTCGGACCGACAGCCCCGGAGGACTCATGCACCGGTTCACCACGCCTCGCCGAGTCGTCGTGTTCACGTCGTTGGCCGTGGCCATCGCCGCCGCGCCGTCTGCGGTCGGGCAGGCGGACCGCATTGCGGTGGTCGAGCCGGCGGCTGGCGCTGGCCGAGGTGATCGCCCAAGGTCTCGTGCCGTTCGCCGACGGCGACTACCACTGGACGCTGGCGTCGTTGGCCGTCAACCAGACGGCCACGCCGGTCGCCAGTGGATCGCCGTCGTTTCTGCTTGGCCGGCGGACCGACCGCGTTGCTGGTTTCGACATCGAGCTGCCGCGTGTTGGCGGCTCGGCCCTGGAGAGGCGGTGTTCAGGCCCGCCGGATCCGAGAGCGATGTCGTCGCGCTGGCTGACGGCGCCGCCGGTCTGACCACGATCAGCATCGATCCGGGCCGGGCTCGGGTGCGTTCGCACCGGGAGCCACCGTCCGCGACGTCGATCTGGTGCGCGGCCAACTCCCGGCGGACGGCTCGCTCACTGTTCACGCCGAGGTGTCGGCGTTCGTGCACGTCACCGCCGGCCAGGTCGAGATGTCGGACACGACGATCCCCACCGGGGCGACGGCGACCAGCACGGTGACGTGACGTTGCTGAACGACTCGGCCGAGCCGGCCACGGTCGTGGTCGCCGACGATCGGCCCGTCCGTCGGCGCAGTCGGGGGAGGTCGCCGCGCCCAGTGACGCCCCGCTGTCGAGCGACGCCGACGGGCCGGCACCGGCTCCGGCTCCCGACCGCTCCACCATCGCGACGGCCGCCCCGACGACCACGATCGACACGGCAGGGGCCGACCTCGATGGCGATGGGCTGAACGGCACCGATGAAGCGCTCCGCGGCACCAGCCCCGAAGATTCGGACTCGGACGACGACGGGCTCAACGACGGATTCGAGGTCTTCAAGTCCGGGACGAGCCCGACCGTGGCGGACAGCGACGGCGACGGGCTGAACGACGGCGCACGAAGCTCGACGCCGGCACGAACCCCAATGTCGACGAGGACAGCGACGGCGATGGGGTCCCGGACAGCGACGAGGTGCTGTCGGGCGGCGATCCGATCGACGGATCAGCCCTGACCTCACACGTCCTGCTGCGGGATCACGTGAGCGCCGACGTGCCCGACACCGCAGTCCGGTCGTGAGGTCCGGCGCTCGCCATCGCGGTCCTCTCGATCGCCATCGCGACCGACGGCGTTCTTCGGCGGTGCTGACAGCTCATGGTCGCCCTCGACTACGGCTACGGCTCGGCCCAGGCCGGACGTCGGCCGACGGGCTCCGGCGCCCTCGACGAGTCCAGCCCCGGAGCTACCTCGCGGCGAGGGGCCGAGACATGGTCTGGTACGCCGCCCGGCATACGTGCTCTTCGGCACGGTCCTGGTGCTCTGTCACGGCGCGACGGCGGACCAGGTTCCCGACGTACCGGCTCGTCGCGGCGGCGCCGGACGATCCTGGCGGGCGTGCTACCACTTCCACCGCGGGCTCGACGTCTCACGTGGATGCCCTCGGCGAGTCGTGAGGGCGGGCTGGCCGGCATCGGCGAGACGGTGCTGTTCCGCACGTCGCTCGAGCCGGCCACGCATCAGAACGAAGATGTCGGGCAGCTCGGCGTTCTGTCCCGCGCGCTGACGTCGTCAAGTGGCGGGGGTCGCCGCGTTGCTCATCGTCGTGGCCGGAATCGTCTTCCGCCGCCGCGGTCGCGTTCGCGTTGCGGCACCTCGATGAGACCGAGGGCGACGGCGGCATCCGCGACGACGTGTTCCAGGTCGGGTGACCCGGCACTAAGAATCCAGACCATCGGGTATCAGCCAGGCATGGCTGACAACACCTTGACCGACAAGCGCGTGGACACGCTGAAACAGCGTCTTCGCGATGAACTCGTCGACGAGCGGGGGCTCCCTGCCGATCCGGTGAGGTCGACAGCGTCGTCGACGCCAAGATCGAATCGCTCGCCGACGCACCGTTGCAGGAGTTCGTTCCGCTGCTCGTCGAACACGAGACCAGGGACGAGCTCAGGCAGCACGGACTGCACCGCGACTTCAATGACGAAACGAGCGACCCGGCGGCCGGGCAGGCCCCGTAGCCATCTGGTCCTGTCTATCCAGGGAATTCGAACCTCCCGAGGCAGCGCGTCTAGCACCTCACGAAGCAGTCCTCGCCCGGCGCCGGGGGTACCAGCACGCGGTCGATCACGTGCACGGTGGCGTTGGCGGTGGTGATGTTCCAGCACGTCGCCACCGCCGCACCGCCGTTGATGACCAGTGCGCCATCGTCATCGGTGGTGAACCTGAGCTCGCCACCCTGAACTGACGGCGCGCTGCCCGCCGCGGCCAATTCGGCCGCGCTCAGGGACTGCCCAGCGACCACGTGGTAGGTGAGGATGTTCGTCAGCAGGTCCACGTTGGCGAGGATCGCGTCGAGGTCGGACTGCGGGACCGTCGCAAACGCCTCGTTGCTCGGAGCGAAGATCGTGAACGGACCTCGGCCGTTCAGGGTTTCGACGAGTCCGGCGGCCTGAACGGCAGACGTCAACGTCGTCAAGTACGGATTGTTTGACGCCGCCGTGGCGACCGGGTCGTCGGCCATGCCCACGAACGAGCCCTCGCCCTCGGCCGGAATGGACGCGCAGAACGGACCGCTGGGATCACCAGGGTCAGCGACCGCCGCGCCGGCGGCCTGGGAGCTGTTCGGCGCGACCGCGACCACGACACCGAAGGCGGCGACAGCCGCAAGCGCCCCGCGATTGATCCGTCGGTGCTCTCATGGGGTTCCCCGGACCTCGTCACGCGGCCGACGAGACGCATATCCCGAGAGAACCGTTCGTTCGTCGCCGCGACTCACCTCGAAACGACAGTAGCGATCACAACCGGCGCCGTCGCGGATCCCAAACCTCGCCGAACGGGTTTCGTCGGAATCACCCCAAGTGAACTCGAGGACTGCGCCGATCAGCCCTGAGGAGGTCGTCGAGGGTGTCCAGCCAGTCGAGCTAAACGCTTGCCCGTTCATGGCGCAGCCCGGCCTGGCCGTGGCCAGGTCGACGGCGAGGTCACGCACCCTCAACCAATCCGATCGCGTGCCGGCGACGAACCGCAAGCACCCCGCAACTACCCCTGCGACGGACTGAGGAGGGCTTCGGCATGGCGACAAGGCGACAGTTCGTAACCCGAGGATGCGCGACGCTGGCCGCCGGGCTCGCGGCGTTGCGATCCGGCTCGGCTGCGACCGCGGCAGATGTCGAGGCGCCACCGGGCGGCCCGACAGACGAGAGCGATTGGCGAAGCCTGACCGACCAAGAGTGGCGTGAGCGGTTGACCGCCGAGCAGTACGACGTGCTCCGCCAGAATGGCACCGAGTACCCCTTCTCGAGCGAGTTGCTCGACGAACATCGAGCGGGGGTCTTCGCCTGCGCCGGATGTGATCGCGACCTGTTCTCGTCGTTCACCAAGTTCGACAGCGGGACCGGTTGGCCGAGCTTCTGGGCGCCGCTCGACGACGCGGTCGGCACGACTGACGACCGATCACACAACATGATTCGCACCGCCGTGCACTGCAGCCAATGTGAGGGCCACCTCGGTCACGTCTTCGACGACGGCCCGCCGCCAACTGGTCTGCGCTACTGCATCAACGGGATCGCCCTGACGTTCGAGCCGGTGGCGGCGGGGCAGACCGCTGAAGGGTGACGGTGATGCGCTGCCATCGTCACTCGCCCTAGCGAGACGCGTTCGAACCGACTCAGTCCAGCAGGCTGATGAGGAACGAACGTGTTCGCTCGGCTTCTTCGGGCGTGCCAGTCGACTCACGAATGGCGAGGTCAGTCGCGCCGGCGTCGATGAAGCGTTGGGCCTGGGCACGTGCGGCTGCCTCGTCACCGATGAGTCCGATGTCGACCTGGCTCGAGACACCCTCGCGCTCGAGCATCGCCTTGAACACGGGAAAGGTGGCGTACGGCTTCGACGTCGCCGCGATCCTGTTTCGGACGGACTCGGGGTCATCGGTGATGCAGGCAACGACGGCGGCGACGATTCTCGGCGGTGGTCGACCGGCGTCGCTGGCCGCCTTCGTGACCGACGGAACGATGTGCTCGGCAAGCACGCGTGGACCCGCCGCCGCCGTGACGATGCCGTCGGCGAGGCGACCGGCGAGTCTCAACATGCGTGGGCGCGAGAGCACCCATCAAGACAGGGGGCGGCTTGACGTCGCCGATGTCGAGCGCGCCCACCATCGTCAACCGCTCACCGCGCGTGTCGGCCGGTTCCCCACGGAGCAGCGGCAGCAGCGCCTCCAGGTACTCGCGCATGAACTGAGCCGGACGCTCGTACGACATGCCGAGCCGACCCTCGACGACATGGCGGTGCGACACCCCGATGCCCAGAGTGAGCCGGCCGGCGACGGCAGCCTGGGCTGTCAACGCCTCGGCTGCCAACGCCTGAGGATGACGCAGAGCTGCCGGGATCAGCGCCGTTCCGATCTCGATCCTCGGCGCTTGGCCAGCCACTGCTGCCATCGCGACGAACGGATCCAGACCCGACGCCTGGTGCGTCCATACGGTTGGGAAGCCGTCGGCGTCAGCCCGGCTGATGCGGTCAACGACGACGTCGAATGAACCGATTGCGTAGGGACCAACTCGCACAGTCGTCGCGCCTCCCGAAATAAGAGGGTACTGATTCGGGGTGCCCGCCAGCAAGGCGGTCTGCGGCGGGCCCACCGTTGGCTACGGACCTCGGCACCGTCGCCCTACTGTTGCTGCGGTGGGCGCGAGTCGGACCAGTCAGGTGCGTGCCGCGAAGCGGCGTCGGCGTCGCATGCAGCGTGTCGAGCACGATCTCACTGACCAGCAGTGGGCAGTGCTTCAGCAGACGTGGGGTGGCTGTGCGTATTGCGGCGCCAGCGATCGGCTGCTGCAGCGTGATTGCGTCCTCGCCGTGCTCGCGGGGCGGACGCTACACGCTGGGGAACGTGGTGCCAGCGTGCCGGTCATGCAACACGAGCAAGTGCAACTCCGAGGTGACGACATGGCTGCGTCGGAGACGGCTCGACGAGCGCGGGTTCCTGCTCCGCCACGTCAGCATCCTCGATGCCCTTGGCGACGCGGACTCAGGCGTGAGCGTCCTCGACACGTCCCGTTCTCCGAAATGAGCGGCGACCAGCTGGTGCACGTCATTCATCTCGACGCACACCTTTATGTCGAGCCGATCAGCCCAAACGGGCGCTTTCAGTCGACACAAACACAGCACGACCCCTACGACCCGCCGCGTCGGTCCAGGAAGGCAGAGTTCCGGGGCAGAACCGTGAACCTGTGTGGCTGCCCCGGCTGCCAGACGGCATTCGAACAGAATCCCGACCGGTTCCTTGCCCGTCTGGAGGACTGGTGAACGAAAACTGCGCCGCCACAGGCGAGCCTCGACGCGTCGGACCGTTCGCGGAGATCATCGACCAGCTACCCGATGGCGCCGACGCCCTGCGCTCAGTCGGCTTCGACTGCATTCGCCACGGGCACCCACCCAGCGGAGAGGACCTCTCAATTGCCACCGGCATCATCCTGCGCACCGTGCAGCACACCTTGACGGAGCTGATCCCGCGGAGGCGTCGCCGAACTCGACGGAGTTGGCAAATTGGTGGGCGTCGGCGGACTGAGCCTTGTCCCCACCCGCCACGAACTCGTTCTCGACGGCGTCGGGCCGCACACCTGGTGCGCCGTCGACGCACTCGGCATCCCTGCCGCGCTCAGCCGCAGCTTCTGCGACGTCGCCGACACGTTCTGCCAATCCTGACCACCTCGCCGCTGGCACATCGCGGACGGAGTTCAGTCCGGCGAAGAGCCTCACCCTGAACGAGGTCACCGCCCGCGGTCGAGCCATCTGGGATCCGAGGGCCACTGCTGCCGACTGTTTGCGTTCCTGCAACGCCGATTCCGGCCCGGTTCGAGTAGGTCGTCGGAGGTGTCTCTCCAGTCGGCCCGTAACGCTTTATTCGAACCACGATGACCAGGGGAAACGCATCCGGCGGCTCATCGATCTGCTTCCGCGCGCTGACGAACCGGTCGGTTCAGCCCCTCGAAGTCGCCGTCGACCCACCAAGGCTGAGTGCGCCGAACTCGTTACCGGCTACCAAGCGGGCGAGCCATTCAGCTGCTGGCTGACCGCCTCGGCTTCCATCAGGCCGAGCGCGCACCCAGGCGACCTCGTCGTGATCCCTTGCTCCATGGGTCCAGCTCCGAACGCCAAAACGGTGAGCTCGCGACAGCAACCAATTGTCGCCTGTTCGAGGTTGCTCGGCGGACGCTGACCCGGCGGTTGGGGACGGTCCATCCGAGCTGATCGGCCACCGTGGGCGACTCGACGTGCCGTCGCAAGACGACTCTTGACTTCCCTATCGTCGATAGGTATATTGCCTATTGCTGATAGGGAAATCACCACCTCCACGAAGGGAACACCAATGAACGGCTTCTACGGCCTCACCAACGAACTGGTCGCCGATCGGCACCGCGAGCACTTGCACGAGGCGGAGCAGCGCCGACGCATCCGTCAGGCCGCCGCATCACGGGACCGCTGGACGCACGGGTTCGTCACCCGCGTCCGCACCACCCTGACCCGCGTCGCGCCGCACCACGATGCTCCGACCGTGGCCGGCCTGCCCACCGGCCTGAGGGGAGTCTGAGCTCGGTCGATGGTCGACAAGGTGGCAAAACGTCGAGAGGCCAGAGTGGCCTCGATCATCGAGAGTGCCTGGAAGCTCGCTCGAGATCACGGGATCGCCGGGGTGACAATGCACGCCCTCGCCCGTGAGGTCGGGATGCGACAACCGTCGCTGTACGAGTACTTCGACTCCAAGCACGCGCTCTACGACGCGATGTTCGCCGACGGCAACCGCCAGCTGCTCGACAACCTCGACCAGCTCGACGTACCGGACGACCCCCGGGCGGCGCTGAAGCAGTTCATGCGGGCATTCGTGGGCTTCGCGGTCCAGGACCCGGCCCGGAACGAACTGCTCTTCCTGCGCCACATCCCGGGATTCACCCCCTCCCCCGAGTCCTACGAGCTCGCCGGCGAGGCCCTCGGCCGAGCCGTGCATCGCATGCACGACGCCGGGTTGACCGAACAAGGCGACATCGACTGCATCATCGCCATGGTCGCCGGCATCACCGAGGCCCAACTAGCAATGACCCCGGCGGGGACCGATGGACCCGCCACCTCGATCGCCTCATCGACCTCTACGTCGACGACGCCCTGAACAGGAGCACCAACCGATGAAGCACCACCGGATCAAGCGCCCCGAGGCCCGCCTCCTGGCCACGGAGGAGTTCGTCCGCTTCGCCGACCTCGCGGCGTCGCTCACCGCCGACGATTGGGCCAGGCCCACCGATTGCACGGGTTGGGACGTCCGCACGATGGCCCTGCACGTGCTCGGCTCGGCCGACGCCCAGGCGTCGATACGACAGTTCGCCCACCAGTTCCGGCGCGGCTACCCCCTGAACAACGAGATCGACTCGCACCACTGGGTCGATGGTCTCAACGAGTTGCAGATCCGGGAGCGGTCGCACCTCACCAACGACGAACTCGTCGCCCAGCTGAAGGCCGTGGGCCCGAAGGCCGTGAAGGGTCGCTGGCGTACACCGCCGCCCGCTCGCTACCTGCCGATCCCGTTCGGCCCGCCGATCGGTTGGGCGCCGCTCAAATACCTGCTCGACGTCGGCTTCACCCGCGACGTCTGGGCCCACCGCATCGACATCCACGCCGCCATCGGCCGGCCGATGCATCTCACGGCCGACCACGACGGCCGGCTCGTCGCCGACATCGTCGCCGAGTGGGCGGAGATCCACGGCCAGCCGTTCGAGCTCGTGCTCGGCGGTCCCGCCGGCGGCACGTTCAGCCAGGGCGTCGACGGCGAGCACGTCGAGATCGACGCCGTCGACTTCGTCCGCACGCTCGCCGGCCGACTGCCCGGTTCCGGCGTGCTGAGCAACCCACTCCCCCTGTGATCTCGCGATCCACACACCAACCCAGCCAACCAACAACAGCAACAAGGAGAAACATCATGTCCACCGTGATCATGGCGAGGTTCGACGCAATCACCCCGGCGCAGTACGACGCGCTCGCGGGAACTCGTCGGCTGGGACCGTGACGTGCCCGAAGGCATGCGCTTCCACGTGGCGTCGTTCAGCGACGGCGTCCTGCGAATGACCGACGTCTGGGACTCCGAGGAGCAGTTCGGCGAGTTCGTCCAGCACCGCATCGCCCCAGGTCTCGCCCAGCTCGGCATCAACGGGCTCCCCGAGACGATCACCGCGTCGGTCCACGAGCTCACCGACGTGCGGGCCGCTGCCACCAACTGACCTGCGGGGGCGATGCCGGGAATCCGAGCATCGCCCCGCTTCTGCACCCGAGGCGAGGCCACGTCGAACGCTCCCACCGCATCGACGCGGAAGAGTTCAACCGACTGCTCGACGGCCAAGTCATCGACGACGCCCGCATCTTCGACCAGCGTCTCGCCGAATGGGCGAACTACTACAACCACCACCACCGCCGCGGAGCCCTCGGCGGCCTCACGCCCTACGGGCGGCTACGTGCTAAGACACAATCAACGGAGACCCGCGGGTAGCGGATCCCCGTCAGTCGCACACCAGTCGGGGTGAGAGGATTTGAACCTCCGGCCTCCACGTCCCGAACGTGGCGCGCTAACCAAGCTGCGCTACACCCCGTAGCGGCTGGTCAGGCTATCCCGCCGGAACGGCTTCCGAACCGGCTGATTCCGCCTCGTCGCCGGCGGCGACGGCCCCGGTGTCATCCTCGGCGTCGGTCGTCGGTGCCTTGGGCTCGGGGAGTCCTTCGGTGTAGGTGCCGCCGGCGGCGACGATGCGCACGGCGCGGCGCAGGCGGATCGGGTCGAGCGGCTTGACGAGCCAGCCGTCGGCGCCGCTGCGCTTGGCGAGGTGGACGTCGGCGACGCGGTCGAGGAGAACGAGGATCGGGATGTCGGGGGCTTTGCCCGCCGATGCGTCGAGGCGCAGGTCCATCGTGACCGCGATGCCGCCCATCGACCCGATCTGGAGGTCGACGATGGCGATGTCGATCTCGCCGCCCTCGCTCGTCCGCTTGGCGACCTGCATGGACACCTCGCGACCCTCGGAGCACACCGTGAACGATGTGCTCCCGTCGTCGAGCGCGGCCACGACGGCGTCGACGAGCCAGGTCGCGTCGGTTGCCAGCAACACGTGCACGTCGGGCAATGTACCCGACGCCCTGTCATTCCTCGGCGTGGCCCTGGCCGAAGAGGTGGGAGCCGACGTGGGCCAGGCCGGCGCGGTCGTGCACGTCGGCTGCGAGTTGCGGGACCTCGACCCACGGTGCGTCGCCGAGCAGCCCGGTGAACGTTTCCAACTCGACGAGCTCGCCCTCCCTGACCGTTCGCAGCTCGGCGAGATTGGTCCACAGCGCCGCCGCATCCGGGTCGTCACCGGCGAGCGCGTGCTCGCCCGCTCCGCCGCCTCGGTCGCGGACCCGTCCCCGAACGCCGGCTGGACCATGTTGACGATCCCGGCGATGTGGACGATGCCCTGCTCGCGCGAGCTGCCGGGCAAACCAGACCGCTTCCGACACGGTCTCGTGGCGCGGCGACGCCACGACCACGAACCGCGTCACCTCCGAGCGCAGGAGGCCGATGACGTCGTCGGCTCGCTCCCTGAACCCGACCTCCATGCCGGCGAAGGACTGGAAGAAGGCGACCGCATCGGCCAGCACGTCAGAGCCGACGACCCGGCCGACCGCCCGCAACATCGGCTGGGCCGCGATGTTGACCACGCGCATGCCGCTCCGCGGCGGGCAGCATCAGGAGCTGGAACAGCCGGTGGTCGAGGAACCTGGCGAGCACGCCCGGCGCCTCGAGGAAGTCGAGCGCGTTGCGGGTCGGTGGCGTGTCGACCACGACGAGATCGAAACGGTCATCGTGATGGAGCAGGTACAACGTCTCGGCCGCCATGTACTCCTGGGTGCCACTCAGCGACGTTGCCATGTTGCGGAAGAACGCGTTGGCCAGGATCCGCTCCGCCTGATCGTCGTCCGCCGCGTACCGGCGCACGACGGTGCGGAACGCCACCGCGGTGTCGAGCATCATCCCCCACAGCTCGCCACCCGGAGCGCCGTGCGCGCGGTCGGGGATCTCGAGCTGCCGGGGCTCGGGGCCGAGACCGCCTGCGAGTCCGAGGGCGTCAGCGAGGCGGCGGGCCGGGTCGATCGTGACGACCACGACGCGGCGACCGAGGCGCGCCGCCTCGATCCCGATCGCCGCTGCCACCGTGGTCTTGCCGACCCCGCCGGAGCCGCAGCACACGACCACCGACGCCTCATCGGTGACGGGCGCCAGCGACGCCGGTGGCCGCGTCACTCGGCGATCTCCACGTTCGCAGGATCATGCGCTCGTGCCGACCGGGCGAGCGCATCGACGGCCTCCCGGTCGAGACGCGCCGACGGAACCCACGAGACGTGGACCTGACCGATCGGCAACGCCTCGGTGAGCCGCGCGATGGCCGCTCGCTGGACGTCGCGGCGCTCGTCCTTGAACGCCGCGGCCGCGACCAGCGCGTCGCGCTCCGGGCACTCCGCCGGCAGCCCGCCGGCGAGCTCGCTGAGATGCCGCGGCGCTTCGTCGAGACCGCCGTCGACGCCGTTCACGACCACCGGCGCGAGCCGCACCGCAACCCGGTCCTCGAGCCTGAACGCGGTCTCGATCGTCTCGTTGACCGGGGTCGTCTCGGCCAGCGTGACGAGCGCGACCTGGAGCTTGGAGGGATCGCGAAGCATGTCGAGCACCTCGTCGGCCTGCGTGCGCACCGGGCCGCCCGACGACCGCGTTCTGCAGCCCGGCAGCCGACGTGAGCATCGTGACCGCGTGACCGGCTGCCGGGCCGTCGACCACGATCGCGTCCCAGTCGCCGCTTCTGGCGAGCTGCTTGATCTTCCCGAGCACGACGATGTCGTCGATGCCTGGCGCGGCGGTCGACACCACATCGATCACCCCGGACGACGAGAGTCGTCTCGCGATACGCCCGAAGCCGTGATCACGCAGGTACTCCTCGAGCGCGCAACTGCGCCGAGAGGGCGAGGTGCGGAACGTCGCCGACGAGGCCGGCGAGCACCGGCTTGCCGTCGAGCTCGATGGCGAGCACGCGCATGCCGGCCGAGGCCGCCGCACGAGCGAGAACAGCCGTTACCGTGGTCTTGCCGACGCCTCCCTTGCCGGCGACCACGGTCACCCTGGCGGCAGAGAGCAGCGGCACGAGGTCCACGCACTCCGTCTTAGCGGAGTTCGTCACGACGATTCAGGGCAATCGGGTCCCGGGAGGCATCTTTGCGCAGGTTAGCGATCAGCTTGCTGACGGCAGCGGCGGCAGTGGCCGTCGTCTCGGCGACGGCCCACGCCGGCTCGGCTGACGACGACGGGTCGCCGGGACCGGTCGACGTGCTCCAGGTGAGCGGCCTGTTCGACGACATCGTCGTCGACTCGATCGAGGACGCCATCGAAGCGTCGGTCGCCGACGGCGCGCAGGCGTTGATCCTGCAGGTCAACAGCCGCGGCGCCGTCGTCGGCGACGACGAGATGGAACGGCTGCTCGCCCTCGTGTCCGAGGCGCCGCTGCCGGTCGCGGTGTGGGTCGGCCCGTCCGGCGCCCGGCTCTACGGATCGCCGGCCCAGCTGCTCGCGGTCGCCGACGTCACCGGGATGGCGCCGGGGGCGAGGGTCGGGCACACGGGCGAGCTGCTCGATCCGCCGGCGGTCACGATCGACTTCGGCGACGCGACGATGAGGCTCCGCGCCGACTCGCTCGGCCTGTCGGATGCTCGCGACCTCGGGGTGTTCGATCAAGGTGTGGTGAGCGACGAGGGCATCCCGACGCTGAAGAACATGGTCGATGCCCTGAACGGCTACACCGAGAACGGGGTCGTGCTGCGCACGACCGAGTCGCGGACGTTGGACGATGGCACCGTGCAACGCGACACCGTCGCCACGGTCCGGCTGTCCAAGCTCTCACTGACGAACCAGTTGTTCCACACCGTGGCCAGCCCGGCGGTGGCGTACCTCCTCCTGCTCGTCGGCCTCGCCCTGCTGATCTTCGAGTTCTACACCGCGGGCGTCGGCATCGCCGGCGTCGTCGGCGCGGCGTGCCTCCTGCTCGCGTGTACCGGTCTCGCTGCGCTGCCCACCCGCCCGTGGGCGATAGCCGTCATCGTCGCTTCGATGGTCGCGTTCGCCGTCGACGTCCAGGTGGGCATCCCGCGGTTCTGGACCGGCGTGGGGGTCGTCGGCACGGTCATCGGCAGCGTCTGGCTGTTCGAGTCGCTGCCAGGTACGACGCTGCGGCCGTCGTGGATCACGCTGCTCGCCGGCGTCGGTGGCGTCGTGCTGGCGTTCGTCGTCGGGATGCCGTCGATGGTGCGGACCCGGTTCGCCACTCCGACGATCGGCAGGGAGTGGATGATCGGCGAGCTCGGCGAGGTCGTCGTGGCCGTCGATCCGGATGGCGTGGTGAGCGTCCGCGACGCCCAGTGGCGGGCGCGGACGAACCGGGCGACGCCGGTGGCGGCGGGCGGGGCGGTCCGTGTCGTGGCGATCGACGGCGTCACGCTCGAGGTCGAACCGCTGGAGGGGGCGGCGCGGGATCATCGCGAACGTCGGGCAAAGTCGGACGGCTGAAGCCCGCGATCGGATGATCGCAATGTGCCGCGGGGGTTAACCCTGCGTGAACACCGGCGGCGGACTGTTGCCCGGCCGGAGCGCCATTCCTACCGTGGCGCCTATGTCCGGAAATGGCGTGTCGCATCACAACACGGAATGGCACGACTCGGCCAGCTGCCGCGGAGCGGCGGGTCGGGACTTCTACCCCCCATTTGGCGGCGAACGGAAGCGCGAGCGGTTGGCGCGCGAACAGCGAGCGAAGGCGGTGTGCGCATCCTGCGCGGTGCGCACCCAGTGCCTCGAGCACGCGATCGCGTCTGGCGAGCGTTACGGGGTTTGGGGCGGCCTGACCTTCGACGAGCGGGTGACGTTCCGACGCACCGCCTGACCCGCCCGTTCCCGAAGATTTCCACAGGCCAGATTCACCGTTTTCGACAACTTTGGCCTGTGGAAATCTTGGTACGGCGCTAGAGCGGCACGTTGCCGTGCTTGCGGCGGGGGAGTTCCTCGCGCTTGGTGCGCAGCATGTTGAGCCCGACGACGAGCTTCTGGCGGGTCTCCGACGGGGTGATGACGTCGTCCACGTAGCCCCGCTCGGCGGCGGCATAGGGGTTGGCGTACTTCTCGGTGTACTCGGCGACCAGCTCGGCCCGCCGGGCGGCCGGGTCGGCGGCCTGCTGCAGTTCGCGGCGGTAGACGATCTCGACCGCGCCCTGCGGTCCCATCACCGCCAGCTCGGCTGAGGGCCAGGCGAACGCGAGGTCGGCGCCGATCGACTTCGAGTTCATGACGACGTAGGCGCCGCCGTAGGCCTTGCGGATGATCACCTGCACGCGCGGCACGGTCGCCTCGCAGTACGCGTACAGCAGCTTGGCGCCGTGGCGGATGATGCCGCCGTACTCCTGGTCGACGCCGGGGAGGAAGCCGGGGACGTCGACGAACGTGACGAGCGGGATGTTGAAGGCGTCGCAGGTGCGCACGAAGCGGGCCGCCTTCTCCGACGAGTCGATGTCGAGCACCCCAGCCAGGACCATCGGCTGGTTGCCGACGATGCCGACCGTGCGGCCGTCGACACGGGCGAACCCGCAGAGGATCGACCTCGCCCAATGCGGGAAGTACTCGAAGAACTCGCCGTCGTCGACGATCGCGCCGATGACCTTGTGCATGTCGTAGGGCATGTTCGGGCTGGCCGGGAGGATCTCGTCGAGCTCCGGGCACTGGCGCTCGGGATCGTCGCCGGTGTCGACCCGCGGCGGCTCCTCCATGTTGTTCGGGGGGAGGAAGCCGAGCAGGAAGCGAACGTCGTCGAGGCACGCCTTCTCGTCGGCCGACACGAAAGTCGCCACGCCGGACTTCGACGCGTGGCTCATCGCCCCGCCGAGCTCCTCGAGCGTGACCTCCTCACCGGTCACCGTCTTCACGACGTCGGGGCCGGTGATGAACATGTGCGACGACTCGCGCACCATGAAGATGAAGTCGGTCATCGCCGGCGAGTACACCGCACCGCCGGCGCACGGTCCGAGGATCACCGAGATCTGCGGCACGACGCCGGAGGACAGCACGTTGCGGTAGAAGATGCCGCCGTAGCTGGCGAGGCTCACGACGCCCTCCTGGATCCGGGCGCCGGCGCCGTCGTTGAGCCCGACGACCGGCGCGCCGACCTTGAGGGCGAGGTCCATCATCTTGTGGATCTTCTCGGCGAACACCTCACCGAGCGCGCCGCCGAACACCGTGAAGTCCTGGCTGAACACGAACACCTTGCGCCCGTCGACCGTGCCCCAGCCGGTGATGACTCCGTCGGTGTAGGGGCGCTCCTCGAGCCCGGCGGCCTGCGCCCGGTGGCGGGCGAGCAGATCGAGCTCGTTGAACGAGCCCGGGTCGAGGAGGTACTCGATGCGCTCCCTGGCGAGCATCTTGCCCTTGGCGTGCTGACGCTCGACGGCGTGCGGCGAACCGGCGTTGAACGCCTCCTCACGGCGGCGCGCCAGGTCCTCGATCTTCTCCTGCATCGGATTCGTCACGCCACTGGACGCTATTCCGTCAGGCCGGAACGCGCCGCAGCGTCGGGGGGCTCGCCCATTCTGCGTCATGCTGGGGGGATGACCGACACGGTCGACATGGTCACCGGCGCGTTCGGGAACAGCGGCGCCGCGATCACCGCTCGCCTGCGCGCCGCCGGCCGCCGTGTGCGCACGTTGACGAACCACGCGCCCGCGGACACCGGCGACGTCGATGTATTTCCGCTGGCGTTCGACGACCCAGAGCGGCTCGTCGCCTCATTCGACGGCGCGACCACGTTCTACAACACGTACTGGATGCGGTTGGGCGACGACTCCGGCTACGACAATGCCGTCGCCCGTTCGGAGTTGCTCATCGGCGCGGCCGTGCGCGCCGGCGTCCGTCGCATCGTCCAGTTCAGCGTCACCCACCCGAGCCTCGACTCGCCGTACCCGTACTTCCGGGGGAAGGCTCGGGTCGAGGCGGCGGTCCGTGGCTGCGGGATTCCGGCGGCGATCATCCGACCGGCGCTGATCTTCGGCGGCGACGCCCTGCTCGTGCACAGCCTCGCCTGGCTGCTGCGTCGGATGCCGGTCTTCGCAGTCCCCGGCGACGGGAACTACCGGGTGCGACCGGTCCACGTCGACGACGTCGCCGGGCTCTGCGTCGCCGCCGGCCTGCGGGACGCGGACGAGATCATCGACGCCGTCGGACCGGAGCGTCCGACGTTCAACGAGCTCGTCACGACGCTTCGCGACGCGGTCGACGGGCGGGCCAGGATCGTCCATGCGCCAGCTGCGCTCGTCCTCGCCGGCGCCAAGGTCCTCGGTGCGGCGCTGCGCGACGACCTGCTCAACCGCGACGAGCTGCGATCGACGATGGAGGGCCTTGCCGACGCCGACGGACCGGCGACCGGAGCCATCGCCCTGTCGTCCTGGATCGCGCAACACGCCGACACCCTCGGTGTTCGTCGCGTCGGCAGCCGCCGGCCGCCCTGAGTCGACGATGCCGACCTATCGTCGGACCATGGCGTACGACGAGGACCTTGCCAACCGGATCCGCGAGCTCCTGGGCGACGTCGCGGGCGTGACCGAGCAACGGATGTTCGGCGGGCTGGCCTTCCTGATCGGCGGCAACATGGCCGTCGCCGCGAGCGGTCAGGGTGGCCTGATGGTGCACATCCCGCGCGACGCGACGGCGTCGCTCGTGAGCAAGCCGCACGCCGCGCCGTTCGAGATGCGCGGCAAGGCGATGGACGGGTGGCTGCGGGTCGACGCCGAGGGCGTGCGCAGCAAACGGCAGCTCGAGCCGTGGGTCCGGCGCGGCGCCACGTACGCCGCGTCGTTGCCGGCGAAGACCAAGCGCGCCCCGCGCCGTGCGCCGTCGTCGCCCGGCTAGCCCGCGTCGACGATCTGGGCGGCCTCCTCCTCAGCTGTCGGTCTCATGCCAGAAGGTCGCGCTTGCGGACCTTGCCGGTCTCGGTGCGAGGCAGCTGGTTGACGAACGTGACGTGCTTGGGGACCTTGTAGCGGGCCAGATGGGCGCGCACGTGGTCGGTGACGTCCTTCTCGGTGAGCTCGGCGCCGGGACGCTTGACGACGAACGCGGCGAGCGCCTGGCCGAAGTCGTCGTCGGGCACGCCGACCACGGTGGCCTCGCCGACGCCGGGGTGGGCCGCGAGCAGCTCCTCGACCTCGGCGGGGAACACGTTCTCGCCACCGGACACGATCATCTCGTCGTCGCGTCCGTCGATGAACAGGCGGCCGGCTTCGTCGAAGTGGCCGACATCGCCGCTCGACAGCAACCCGCCGATCGACTCCTTCGTCCCACCGCCGGTGTAGCCCTCGAACGCCGCGCCGCTGCCGACGAAGACCCGCCCGGTCTCGCCGGCCGGCACCTCGTTGCCGTGCTCGTCGAGGATCTTGACGGTCGAGCCGAGGACGACCCGTCCGGCCGTCGACGGCGCCGCGCTCAGGTCCGCCGGGGTTGCGAGCGTGGCCAGGGCGACCTCGGTCGAGCCGTAGATGTTGTAGAGCACCGGCCCGAACCGCTCGAGCGCCGCCTCGACGAGTGGCGCGCCGAGCGCCGACCCGCTCGACGCGATGTAGCGCAGCGAGCTGGTGTCGTAGCGGACGAGCGTCGCGGCATCCAGCGCCAGGATCCGTTGCAGCATCACCGGCACCACGACCCAGCCGCCGGGGCGGTGCCGGTCGATCGCGGCGAGCGTCGCCTCGGGGTCGAACCGTCGCTGCAGCACGACAGTCGTCGACGTGCCGAGCGAGATGCCGAGGTGAGCGAGACCCCACGCGTGGAACAACGGAGCGGACACGAGCACCGTGTCGCGAGCGCGGAACGGCACCTCCAACAGCCCACGTGCAGACGACGCCGACGCCGCCGAGCGTCGCGCTCCCTTCGGCCGCCCTGTGGTGCCGGAGGTGAGGATGACCTGGCGACCGGAGTGCCGGGTGGGGACGAGCGGCACGAACGAACGCTGCGACGTGATCTCGACCAGCTCCGAACCGGCGATCGTGACGACGCCGTGGCACGACGTCACGACCTCGGCGAACTCGTCGCCGTGGATGATCACGGCCAGCGACTCGCGCTCGGCGACGTCGGCGAGCTGCGGCCCGGCGAACGACGTGTTGAGGTAGACCACGTCGGCCCCGACCTTCGCCGCGCCGAGCAGTGCTTGCACGAACTCACGCGAGTTACGGGCGAGGATCCCGACCGCTACCCCGGGTCTGACCCCGTGGCCGCGGAGCGCCCGGGCGACCGCGTCGGTCTCGATCCACAGTTGCCATGCGCTGAGCGCGCCACGGTCGTCCTCCAGGATCGTCGCCCGCGGGTAGCGGCCGACGGACGCGGCGAACACGCCGGCGATCGACGGTCCCCATGGTGTCATCGCCAGCACGGCCCTGGGCAGCCGGTCGGGCCGCTCCGGGCGCAGCGTCGCTCGCGCCAGCGCCGTCGCCGCCGACAGCATCCGTCCGGCGTCGATCACGGCGTTTCCCGGCCGCGGCGGTGGACGTTCAGCGCCCCGCCGCGCATCGTCGCTCGCGGATCGGCATCATCCAGCCGGTTCGCCGGCGAACGAGGCCGCCAGCTCGTCGACGAAGTGCGACAGGATCGAGCAGATCGCGCGTCTCGCCCCTCTCGTTGCGCACGTGGCGGCGCAGGAGTCCCTCTTGCTCGAAGCCGAGCTTGGTGAACATGTCGAGCAGACGGTCCTGCCCGGCGACGACGTCGACCATCAAGCTTCACGACCCCGAGCTCGAGCGCCTCGGCGACCGCGCGCTGCGCGAGCAGGCGGCCGATGCCGCGCTGCCGGTAGTCGGCGGCAACCACCAGCCGCAGCTCGCCGACGTGGCTGCTCCAGGCGACTCCCTTGAGCACCGCGACGTAGCCGACGACCTGGTCGCCGACCAGCGCGATCATCCGCTGCGGGGTGTCGTCGGAGAGCCACGACGTGACGACGTCGGGGTCGCTGGCGTCCTCCTTGAAGAACGTCCGATCGCCCTCGGGCGCGCCGGCGAAGAACGCGGCGATCCGTTCGACGTCTTCGGCGCGGATGAGCCGCACCTCGACGTCGAGTCGATCCGGCCCGTTCCCCACGTCCCCGACGCTAATGGACCACGCGTCAGGGCCGGAACGGCAGCGCCGTCCCGGCCCTGTGACCGCTTGGACCCGTCAGGAGATCTCGAACGTGACCGAGATGTCGATGGTCAGGTCGAGCTGCCCCGGCGAGATCGGCGGGCCGGCGGCCATGTCGGTGGCGGCGGCCTCGCGGATTTCGCCGTAGATGATCGGCGGGGACGACGCACCCTCGACGATGCTCACGACACCACCGAGCTCCACACCGGCGGCCGCCGCGTACTGCTCGGCCTTCGCCCTGGCGTTGGCCAGGGCGTCGATGCGGGCCTGTTCGAGCACCGACTCCGGGTCGGCGAACGAGAACGACACGCCGCCGATCGTGAACCCCTCCCCGCCGGCCTGCTGGGCGACGTCGATCGTCGAGCCGACGGCCTCGATGTCGCGGATCGTCACGTTGATGCTCAGCGAGGCGTTGTACCCGGTGACGGTGGAACCGTCGTCGCCCGTCATGCTGTACAGGCTGAGTCCGGACGTCTGGATGTCCTCCTCGGCGATCCCGGCGGCCACGAGCGCCTCGGTGACCGCGGTCGCGTCGGCATTGACCTGCTCCATCGCCTCGGCGCCGGTGGGCTCGGTCGCCTGCACCCCGAGATTCACGGTGGCGGTGTCCGGCTCGACGTGCACCGTCCCGGTTCCCGGAACCGTGATCGTGTGGCCTGACGCGGGTGTCGTTGGCACGTCCGGCACGGTAGCGACGGCCTCGGGCTCGGGTGCACAACCGCACACCGACGTGCCGCCGGCGAACGCGACGGTGCCGGCGCCCACCGCGATGGTGGCCGCGAGACCGCCGATGATGTACTTCCAACGACTGGACATGCCTGCTCCTTGTAGCTGCGATCCGGATCGGATGGGGCTTCGACGTTCACCGGGGGCTCCCGGTTCCCCGAATCTCGCTCGCCGAGCCAGAATGGTCGCCCATGAGTTTCCCACTCGAACTCCCGGTCAAGCCGATGCTCGCCAAGCTCTCCCGCACGATCCCCGACGGCGACGGGTGGCTGTACGAGCCGAAGTGGGACGGCTTCCGCTGCATCGTCGCCCGCGAGGGCGACCTCGTCGACCTCGCCAGCCGGGGCGAGCGCCCGATCACCCGCTACTTCCCCGAGCTCCTGCAACCGCTCCGCGACGCGCTCCCCGACCACGTCGTGATCGACGGCGAGATCGTGATCCCGGAGCGCAACGGCAACGGCCTCGACTTCGACGCGCTGCTCCAGCGGATCCACCCGGCCGAATCGCGGGTTCGCCGTCTCGCCGCCGAGACCCCGGCCGTCTTCATCGCCTTCGACGTGCTGGCGATCGGGAACGAGTCGTGGCTCGACCGTCAGTTCCGCGCACGCCGCGACGAGCTGCTGCGGATCGTCACCACGAACCAGAGCGTGTACATCACACCGGCCAGCACCGACCCGGCGGTGGCCGCCGACTGGTTCTCGACGTTCGAGGGCGCCGGGCTCGACGGCGTGGTGGCCAAGCGCCTCGACGACGCCTACCAGCCGAACAAGCGGGTGCTCGTGAAGGTCAAGCACCAGCGCACCGCCGACTGTGTGCTCGCCGGCTATCGGATCCACAAGGACGGCGAGGGGGTCGGCTCGATGCTTCTCGGGCTCTACGACGACAGCGGCTCGCTGCATCACGTGGGTGTGGCCGCGGCGTTCACCGTCTCCCAGCGCAAGGCGCTGCTCGACGAGCTCGCACCGCTGCGCGAGAACGCGATCGAGGGTCACCCGTGGGCGGACTGGGCCGAGTTCGCGACCGCGCCCGACCCCGACGGCGGCCCCGCTGACGGCGAAACGGCGCAACGCCGTCCGGGAGCCACCAGCCGCTGGAACGCCGGCAAGGACCTCTCGTGGGTGCCGGTCAGGGCGGAACGGGTCGTCGAGGTGACCTTCGGCCAGCTCGAGAACGGCCGGTTCCGCCATGGCGTGTCCTTCGTGCGCTGGCGCCCCGACCGCGAGCCGGCGAGCTGCCGCTACGACCAGCTCGACGTGGCGTCGAAGGTCCCGTTCGACGAGCTGATGGCCACCTGAGCCGAGGAACCCTCCGGGATTCAGCCCTCGGTGGTCTCGGCCGCCGACGTCGGCGCCGCCGTCACGGTCGTGGTCGCGGCGGTGTTCGGGGCGTCAGGGAGGTTGGCGTTGCCCACCGGCGGCACGTTGCCCTCGGCATCGCGGATGTCGAGGAACAGGTTGGTCGGCGGCACGTCGCCTTGCGGCGTCGTGGCCACGATCTCGATGCGCCAGCGGCCGGCGACGTCGAGCGGGACCCCGCCGCCTTCGCCGGACGAGGCCACGCCGGCCGAGGTCAGCGTGATCGGCTGCTCGAATGCCGTGCCGGCCGAGCCCTCGGGCGGATGGAACCGCAGCACGAGGCCGGACAACCCGGTCTCCGGGCGGGTGACGACGACCCGGATCCCGTTGAGCCCGATCTGACCGGGATCGAGGGCCACCGAGATCTCGAAGTCGAGCGCGGGCACCTCGACGTTCGAGGAGACCGCGAAGTCGCCGTCGTCCTCTTCGACCTTGCCGGGGTTCAGCGCGAGCAGCCACCCGGTGAGCGCGATGACGATGACCCCGATCGCGGCCTCGGTCCCGAACGCGCGTCGGAGACGGTCGGCGGTCTTGATCGAGAGCTCGCTGGCGCGGGTGAGCTTGGCCCTTGCGATCTGACGCGCGGTCAGCCCGACGAACAACATCGCGGCGACGGCGACGGTCTTGAGCAGGAAGACGCGACCGTGACCGGTGCCGAACAGGTCGCTCGCACTGATCTGCCGGTACACCTGGACGAGCCCGCTCACGACCGTGGCGATGATCGCCGGGTTGGAGATCCTCCCGAAGCCGCGCACCGCGTGCACGAGGTCCTCCTCGCCTGGCCCGGCGAGCACGACGCGGGCGAGCAGCACGACGCCACCGAACCACACCGCCATCGCCAGCACGTGGACGATCGACGCGATGACCCCGAGGAAGGCGAGGCTGCCGCCGGTCCGCGAGAGGCCGAGCGTGACCACGGCGAGCGCCGGGATCCCGAGCGCGAGCATGTTCGTCGTCGGGTCGATCACCCGCTCCGGCTTGAGCACGACCCAGCCGCACGCGGCGGCCAAGACCACGCGCATCACGGCCGCCCGACCCGCCCAACCGGCGTCGAAGAGGTCGAACCACCCGGCCGGGTTGAAGCCACTGCCGAACGAGTCGCCCTTGACCGCGGCGCTGAGCGCCGAGACGTAGATCAGCGTGCCGACGAGCCCGACGATCCAGGCCGAGCGGAGGAACCGCAGGGCGAGCACGTACTCCGGGCCCTCCGGCCAGGCGGCGACGATGAGCACGAGCGAGCCGAACAGCACGGACAGGCCGATGATCGACATCACGCGACCGAGCCAGACGGGGGCGCTCGACACGCTCGACGCGCTCTGGACGTCGTCGTCGCCGCTGTCGCCACCGGTGTCGGTCGGGGTCTGCGTCGTTCCCGCGTCGCCGGTGGTGGCGCCGGCGGTTGCCGCCCCGGCCCCCTCGGCCACGGTGAAGTCGAAGCTGACCCTGGCGTCCTCCTCGCCGTCGGTGTTCGTCAACGTGAACGACACCACGCAGTCGCCCGAGAGCGACGCCGTGAGCGGGATGGTCACCGTCTTGGCGTCCGCGCTGACGACGGCCGTACCGGTTCCCGTGAACGGGTCGTTGTCGCAGACGACGACCGCCACCGACGAGCCGATCGGGTTCTCGAACGTGGTGACGATCTCGGTCGGTTGCGCCGTCAGCTCGGCGCCGTCCTCGGGCGTCGACGACACGATCGCGTTGTCGGCGTGGGCGACCGACGGACCGGTGAGCGCCAAGGCGCCGCACGCGCCGAGGAACACGGTCGCGAGCGTCCGGAGCATGCGACCAGCAACACGGGATCGGAGGGGCACCACGGACCAACGTAGTCAGCCGCGCTCCTGGGCAACCGGCATCCCATTGCGATCACGTTTCCTTCGCCCATGTCCGCTGAAACCGCCGCCCACACCGGCGCTCTCGGCGCACGAGCGCTCCACCGCCGGCCGCGGCGTCCCGTGGCTGTCACAGCCCCTCGGTAGGCTCGGACGTCGATGGCTACGCAGTCGCTGTACCGCCGGTATCGGCCCCGCCGGTTCGCCGAGATCAAGGGCCAGGACCACGTCGTCAGGGCGCTTCGCGACTCGGTGGCGAGCGGGCGCGAGGGCCAGGCGTACCTGTTCTCCGGCCCTCGCGGCACCGGCAAGACCACGTCGGCCCGGATCCTCGCCAAGGTGCTCAACTGCGAGCGCCCGGTCGACGGTGAGCCGTGCTGCGAGTGCTCTTCGTGCGTCGAGGTCGAGCGCGGCGTCAGCTACGACGTCCACGAGCTCGACGCCGCCAGCAACAACGGCGTCGAGGCGATGCGCGACCTCATCGAGAAGGCCCAGCTCGGCACGCCCGGCCGGCACAAGGTGTACATCCTCGACGAGGTCCACATGCTCTCCAAGCAGTCAGAGGCCGCGCTGCTGAAGACCCTCGAGGAGCCGCCGAGCCACGTCGTGTTCGTGCTCGCCACCACCGAGCCGCAGAAGGTGTCCGACACCATCCGCAGCCGCACGCAGCACCTGCGCTTCCACCTCCTCGCCCCCGACACGCTGGCCGAGCACGTTCGCTGGGTCGCCGCCGACGCCGGTCTCGACATCGGCGACGACGCCGTGGCCGCCGCGGTCAGCCAGGGAGCCGGCTCGGCGAGGGACACGCTGTCCGCGCTCGAGCTGATCGCCAGCTCGGGCGGCGACGTCGGCGAGGTGCTGACGTTCGACGAGTTCGTCGAGGCGCTCATCGAGCACGCCCCCGGCCAGGCGCTCACCGCGATGGCGAACCTCGTCAACGCCGGCCACGACGCCAGGACGATCGCCGAGCAGCTCGTCAAGCACCTGCGCGACGGTTTCCTCGCGTTGATGGCTCCCGACCTCGTGCAGCTGCCCGCCGCCCAGGTCGACGCGCTGGCCGAGCAGGCCCAGCGGCTCGGCGCCCCTGCGCTCGTCGCCGCGATCGAGCGCCTCGGCACGATCATGATCGAGCTGCGCCACGCGCCCGATCCCCGCGTGCTCGTCGAGGTCGCGCTGGTCCAGCTCACGCGGCCGCCCGATGCTGCGGGCGACGATGCCGCCGGGTTGGCGGCTCGCGTCGCGAAGCTCGAGAAGGCCGCGGCCAACGCGCCGGCAACCGCCACCCAGCCGGCCCCGATCGATCCCGCCACCGGACGGACCAAGCTCGGTGGGCGGGCCCAGCGATCCGTCCCGGCCCCGGTGGCCCCGGCGAGCGAGACCGCCCGCGCCGCGCCGCCACCACCAGCGGCGGCAGAACCTGCCGAGGGTCCCGCCCCCTCACCCGCAGCGGCCGGCGGGCCGCCCGAGCCCGACAGCACGGAAGCCGAGTGGCTGGAGACCGTTCGGCCGACACTGCGCGGCTTGGCGCGGGCGTTGTTCGCGCCCGTCGAGTTCGTCGGCGGCACCGCCGACACGGTCACCCTGTCGGCACCGAACCCCACCCACCGCGGCAAGTGCGCCGAGCACGTGGCCGACGTCGAGAAGGCGTGGCGCGACATCACCGGGCGCATCGTCCGCGTGGCCTGGAGCGACGACTCCGCCGACGCATCGTCCGGCGCCATCCGGCGACCCACCGCCGCGCCGGCGCCGGGCGGGCCGGACCCCGTGCCCGACGAGCTCGACGCGCCCGACGAGTCCCGTCCGGCGATTGCCGGTGGCCCGTCGGTGCTCGAACGCCTCGCCGAGGCGTTCCCCGGCGCCGAGCGGGTCGAGGGTGACGGCGACTCGTGGCGAGCGCCTACTCACCCCCCGTCCAGACGTTGATCGACGAGCTCGGCCGGCTCCCGGGGATCGGCCCGCGCTCGGCTCAGCGCATCGCGTTCCACCTGCTCAAGATCCCCACCGACGACGTCGTGCGGCTCGCCGCGGCGATCCGGGATGCCAAGGAGAAGGTGCGCTTCTGCTCCCGCTGCTTCAACGTCACCGACGAGGAGTTGTGCGCGTTCTGTCGCGATGATCGTCGCGACGGCCGTGTGGTCTGCGTCGTCGAGGAGTCGCGCGACATCGTGGCTGTCGAGCGCACCGGAGAGTTCCACGGCCGCTACCACGTGCTGCTCGGCGCGATGAGCCCGCTCGAGGGCATCGGTCCCGAGCAGCTCAAGATCCGCGAGCTGCTGGCACGCATCGCGCCAGAGGGGATCGAGGAGATCATCCTCTGCATGAACCCGAACACCGAGGGCGAGGTGACCGCGATGTACCTCGCCCGCCAGCTCCGTCCGCTCGGTCTGAAGGTCACCCGGCTGGCCAGCGGCCTCCCGGTCGGCGGCGACCTGGAGTACGCCGACGAGCTCACGCTCGGGCGGGCCCTCGAAGGCCGCCGCGAACTTGCTGACGACACCGCGCCACGCCAGTAGCGCTCAGGTGGCGACGATCACGCCTTCGTCATCGAAAATCACGGATCCAGCTCATTTCGGTGACGAAAGCGCTTTGGCGCGTCAGCCGCCTGGCGCTGCGGACACGTCGGGCGGCGTCGACACGTCCGGAGGCGGTGGCGGAGCGGACATGTCCGGCGTCGGCTCGGAGATCGTCTCGGCGATCGGCTCACACGCAGCGCCCTCCCCGACGGTGCCTTCCGGCACCGTCGCGTCGGCCGGCGGCGGGTTGGGATCGAAGCGGGCGATGCTGCCGCTGCCGTCGTTGGACCCGATGGCCGGCGTCGAGAAGTAGAACACCCCGTCGGGTCCGATCTCCATCGCGATCGGGAAGTTCAACGTGTCGACCACCACCTCGTTGGTGTCCGGTCCGGTCTGGTGGACGATCCGCCCACTCCCCGGGTTCAGCGGCGATTCTGGGGTGTTCCCGGTGGACAGCTCGAGGGCGTACAGCGTCCCGTCCTCGCCGACCGCGACGTCGACGACCGTGGTGAGGCCGGTCCACACCGCCTCGACCGTTCCGTCGAGCCCGAGGTGGAACACCCCGGCCCCACCGTCGGCGAACGGGAACGCCGTCAGGATGCCGAAGTACACCCCACCCTCCGGGTCGAGCGCGAGGTGGGTCGGCACGAGGTGCCCCTCAGAGAAGTCGATCGACCCGGGTGATCGTGCCGTCGGCCGTCACACTGAGGACCTGCCCACTGTTCGGGTCGCCGACCCACAGCGTCCCAGACGACGGCTCGGCGACCACGGAGTAGGCGCCGGCGTCCGGGTCGTAGTCGGGCGGGATGTTGGCGACCGGGTTCTCCCGCGTCCACGTCGAGAGGTCGGCGACCAGCTCGGCGCCGCCGTCGCCGGTCACCCGGTAGATCCCGCTCGGGACGTCCTCGTTGCCGTGCCCGGCACCGCCCCCGTCCACCCCGACGTACAGCTCGCCGTCGAGATACGCCACGTCCTCGGCGCCGAGCACCTCGCCAGCCGCTCCAATCGTTGACGCCAACCCGGTGGCGAGCGCGCTCGGGCAGCCGGTCGCCGGGTCGATGCTCGACGACGGCACCCGTGGTGCCACCCATCCACGGTCCGACGAACTCGTTCGTCGGGGTGTCCTCGGTTGGAGCGTTCGGACCGCCGCTCCCCGCAAGGGCGACGACGAGGTTCCCGCTGTCGTCCCAGGTGAATCCCCGCGGGTTCGTGAGCGCGGTGGCCGCCGGGGAGAGGTTGCCGCCGTCCGGGCGGGGCGCGACGCTTCGAGCCCCCGATCCGACGAAAGCCAGCGTCAACGCGCCGGCAGCAATGGTGATCCGAGCGGTGTGGGCAACTGTTTGGGCCATCCGGACAGACTCACGCACCAGAATCTGGTTGTCGACGTCGACGGATTGCGGGACTGTCGACAAGCAGACGTCGGCCTGCGCCGAGACCGTCCTACTTCGACAGCAGTTGTTTCCGCAGGGACACCAGTTTGGGTGCCGGTTCCCCGTCGCTCCACGGGTCGGCGTTGATCACCCGCTCGTAGGACTCCCACTCCAGACGCACGCCGGACAGATCGCCGGCATCGGCGTGAGCCTGCATCCGCAGCGCGATGAGACCCTCTTGGCCGGGGAGGATCCTGATGCCGCGACCCGTCGACCAGAACACGCCCTCGTAGTCGCCCACCGCGAGGGCCCGCTTGGCGTACTCGGCCGTGAGGTTCGTCGACAGCATGACGAGGTTGGACGCGATGCCCTCGGTCTCCGGCCAGAGGTACGCCGCTCCCGAGAACGGCAGGTCCCGCAGCAGCTCGACCGCCGGCTTCAGCGTGTCGAGGGCGTCGTGACCAACCCGGGTCCGGCCGGCGTCGTAGCGGGCCTTGACGATGTCGGCGTCGCTGATCACCCCGTCGTGCAACGACAGCTCGTCGGTGAGTGTGCGTCGCACCCACTCGTCTCCGTCGGTCGGTTCGACGTGCCTGGCGAGCGCGCGGCGCGCTTCGGAGACCACGTTGGCGAACGTCGCGTCCCGGACGTCCTGATCCCACAGTGCGGTTCGGGCTGCGATGCGAGTCGAGCGCTCGCGGTGAGTCACCATCCAGGCGAGCAGCTCGAGGGTCTTGGACCGCTCGAACTTCGCGGCAGCACCACGGGTGTCGACCACGTCGACCGGTCCCATGAGCCGGACCATCAGTGCCCATGGCGGGTCGACGATCGCGTCCGTGCGCGTCCGACTCGTTCGCTGCTCGGCGCGATGAGGATCGCGGGGATCGAGGCGGAGTCGAACTCGTGGGCCGGCACGTCCATCACCGCGACGTGGGATTCGGGTTCCTCGACGAGCAACTCGTGTCCGACACGCACGGGAGCATGCGCCGCGGACCTCTGCGGCGGGGGCTGGACATCGGCGACGGGTGGGTCGCCGTCGATGGCGTCGATGAGCGCCGCCACCTCCTGCGAATCGATGCCGACTGGCAGCAGGCGGATGCCGAGCGGATCAAGTGTCCAGGTGGCACCATCGGCGTGCAGCTTCCAGACGGCGCCCGCAACCGCGCCGGCCATGACGAGCGCGACACCGCCGCGGCCGGTGAGCGATGCGGCGACCGCGGGGGCGATCGAATCGGCTTCTGCTGACGCGACGAGCACCACGGCCGGTTCCCACACTTCGCCACCCGTGTGGCGGGCGCGCAGTGCGAACGTGCTTCGTTGCGTCGAGCCGGTCGCGCCCACCAGCGTCGCCGCGAGCTCCAGGCCTTCGTCGAGCGAGCCGACGGTCTGTGCCTGGCGGTGGCCGAGGAACACCGACTCGTCGATCCCAACCCCGACGAGATGAGCAACCTCAGCGAACTCGGAACTGGCGAGTCCGACCGCGACGGCTCGGACGACGCTGTCGGCGGCCGGTCCGTCGGCATCGACTGCGAGCACCCCGACCGCCTCGAGGTCGACGAGCACGTCCCATCCCTGGTCGTCGACGCCCAACTGCACGAGCGCAATGCACGGCGCGCCGACCGAACGGGCCTGGGCCGCGAGATCGTCGACCGCAACGATGCGAGACAGCGTCCACACGCGGTCGGAACCTGTCCACGGCTCGCCGAGCGCGACCGCACCGCTCGTCGTGACCTCGATCGTCCCGTCCGGCGCTGAGCGCACCGCAACGACACGATGGTCCGTGGCTGCGACGACCGACGCCACGGCGCGCAGAGCGATGTCGACGCGGAGCAGGCGTTCGCCGTCCCCGAGCCGGAGAAGCATGCGCTCGGTCGCCGCGGTCTCCGGTCGCGGCAGCGGCACGCGCGCCGGCGGTTCCGCAGCGCGCAGCCGCGCTCGTCGCTTGGCGGCGAGGAGGGCCACGATCCCAGTGGCGAGGAGGGACGCCTCGCCGATGCCGATCGGCGAACGGGACGGCCGGCCGGCGTCGACGTCGGACGCCGCGGTGTCAGGGTCGGTCGCGGTGGGGACCGTCGACGTAGTCGTCGTCGTTGTCGATGTGGATGGGGCCGCGGTGTCGGGAACGCTGCTGGCCGGAGCTGCCGGCTGGTCTTCGACGACTGCGTTGATCGACTCGACCTCGGATGCCGCGCCAGGAGTCGGCGCCGGCGGCGGGGATACCGGCGGCGGCGTCATCGTGTTCGGACCCTGCAGGAGCACGACATCGCCGGGCTGGACCATCGGCCGGACGTCGTATCCGAGCCGCACGCTGTTCAGGTCGATGAGATCGTTGGTCAGCTCCAGGACGTCGTGGGCTGCTGCGTCTTCGCCAAGCGTCTGTTCGGCGATCGCCCAGTAGGAGTCACCGGCTTCCACGGTGACCTGCGGAACCGCTGCGTCCTCAGACGCCGACCCGGTGCCCGCCGCCTCGGAGCTCGATGCGGCCGGAGCGACGAGCTCGACCTCGTCGCCGGGGTGCAGCATCGCCGGATCCTCGTATCCGAGGCGGCCCGCGTTCGCCTCCATGAGCGCCTGGGTGTGATCCCACACCCGAGTGCCGGGGGCGCCGTCACCGAGCTGGCCGCGGGCGATCGACCAGTACGAGTCGCCCGCCACGACGTGGTGGCGACGACCGGTTGACGACTCGCGGTCATCGTCCGGGGCCAGCCGGGTTGCGGCCGGCGGCGCAGCGAGTGCTGAGGCGGTGGTTCCCTCTTGCGGCAACCGCAGATCCCAACCCGCCGAGAGCTTCCACACCACCGACCAGGTCTCTCCTTCCTGGCCGACGGGTTGGTTCTTGTTGAGCTCCCAGATCTCGGTCCAGCGCGTCGGATCGTCCAAGGTCCGCTGCGCAAAGGTCTCGATCGACTCGCCGCGCTGAACGCGTGCGAATCCGGGAGCAACCGGCCTCTCGGCCACGGTCATGGCGGCCCGCGGGAAGTGCCGAGCTGACCGTGAACGGGCGCGGCGACGCCAGCGAGCCCGCTGAGACAAAACTCGGCGCGAGCGACGAGAAGGCGGTGAGGCCGGCGGCGATCCACCGACCGAGACCGGCGAACATCGCGAACTGCGGCAGCGCAGACCGCAAGCCGCTCCCCGTGGCGTCAAGGATCGAGGCGATGACCGAGACGGCCATCGCCAGCCACAGCACCCACGCGGCGATGAGCAGGGCGCGCATCGCGACCGGGGCGATCTCGGTCGGCGTCAGATCACGCTCGAAGAACGCCCTGATCTCGTCCGTCGTGCCGATCCCGGGGAGTGGATGAGAAGAGTCGAGCCCGACTCGGGAGCACACCACGAGGAGCAGCGGAATCCCGAACAGCACGGCGACGAGCGCGGCGAACGCGGCGAAGAAGCGCCGCCCAGCACCCGGTGGGCGGCGCCGGGAGCGGTTCGCTGGTGCGCGTCGTGTCATCTCACTGGCCCTCCTGACCTACTCCCCCTGGGCGTGTCGAAACCTGCAAACCGGAAACAGAAAATGAGGATCGTGGGTCGCGCCTCATCCCACTCCCGTCGTGACGATCTCGTCGACGTCGTAGCCGAACGTGTACGGCATGTCGATCGGGTCGAGCATCTGGTTCACCCCGTCCGACGTGAGCAGTTGCACCTCCCAGTGACCGGTCACCGTGATCGTGTACCCGTCGAGGGGCGGCTGCTCGGCGTACGTGTACCCGCACGGCCCCTGCACGACCTGGTTCGACCCCTCGGGATACGGCACGCCGAGGCCGTCGCACGACACGACGTCCCCATTGCCGAAGTCCCAGGTCATGCCGGTGAATCGAGCCGTCACCGCGGCCCACACCGGCCCCGCCTCGGCAAGCGCGCTGATGACGCCGGGATCCTCCACGGCCAGCCACAGCCCGAGGTTGACGACGCCCCCGACCTCCGGACGCGGGCTCATGTTGAGGGACGGAAGCGGGAGGTCCCGTGCCACGTACTGGTACGCCGAGTTGATCAGTTGCTGCCGATCGACGTACTCCGACGGCGTCGCCCAGCGGAACGACACCCCCGTCGGACACTCCACCCGATACAGCGCCTGCGTCCCGGGCCCCGGCGTCTCCACGGTGTCCTTGGTACGCCCGTCGCGGTAGACCGGGCCCCCTCCGGTGACGTCGATCTCCGGAACCGTCCCGATGTGCAACCGCCACCGACACACCGGCCCAGCGGAGCCACCAGAGTCCGTGTTGGTCGGGCGCACCGTGCCGCCCGTCGAGGCGAAGGCGAAGACGAAGCCCTTGCCTTCGCCGCTCGCTTGCGCCGTCACCGAGCCCGGCGCCGAGCGGCTACCGGCGCCGGCAGCAACCGAAACGACCGCGACCAGCAGCACGAAGCGTGCGAGTGCTCAGGACGGGCGGGACACTCGCGCCACCCCCGGCCAATTCGTCGACGTCCGTCGACGTGTCGAGCTTGCCAGATTCCCGTCCTCGAGAACGAGGTGCTGGACCGATACGTCCGGCGGTGATTTCGTCGTTGACGATCGCGTCCGAGCCGTTCGGGCCGCCGCCGGGCTCGTAGACGATCCCGGATCGACCATAGCAGACCTGTACATCGGCCGCGAGTCGCCGGCGGGCCGTCGAGAAGCTCGACCGTTCTCGACCGTCAAGCGTGGTTGGAATCTCAGGTTGTCTCGGACTCGCCACCCCTCGTCGCGGAGTGTCTGCAAGTCACTCTCCACGACCGCTCGGGCCTCGCCATCCGCCGTGTAGTTCGCGTCCAGCGCTTCCGCGTTTCCAGGTGCGTCCAGGTTGATGTAGGCGTTCAGCCGCACTGCCTGGATCTCCATCACCCGCTGCGCGACCAGGGCCTCCTCGGCGGCGATCGGGTCCAACGTGGTCGGCGCGGCGGTGGTGGTGGGCGGTGGCGGGGGGCACGCGGTCTCGCTTGGCCATTCGTCGACGAAGGTCGCCGTGTCGACCTTCCAGGTGCCGTCGTCGTTCACCATCGCGTAGACCGCTCGGAATGCCCGGTAGTCGTCGCCGACCACGACGAGCGACGTCTCGGGTACTTCGCCGTAGTACGTGCCCGACTCCACCACGCACGCCGTGACCTCGGCCGACGTCGACGGCGGGCCGTCGACGAGCACGACGTCCTCCACCGTCAACGCGTCCGGCACGTCGGCGTTGGCAACGACCGTCAGCCCCTCGTCGCGCATCGATGCGATCCGCTCATCGATCTCCTCACGGGCCGCCCCATCGGCGACGTAGTGGGTGTCGAGGGCTGCGATCACGTCGGGGTCGTCCGGATTGACGAGCGCGTCCATACGGGCTGTCCTCGCCGCGACGGCGGCCTGTGCGACCGCCGCCTCTTCGGCCGCAACGGGATCGAGCGTGGTCGTCGGCGCCACCGTCGAGGTCGACGTCGTCGTCGCGCCGTCGGACGTCGCCGGCTCCGTCGAGCCCGAGAGGTGTCGTGGACGTCGAAGCATCTGCCGCGGCGACGATGCCGGTCCCGATCATCAGAGCGCCCACGACTCCGGCCGCCACACGTCTCAGCACGACGACACTCCTCGCTCCCTGTTCAATCGGTGATCGTTCCGGCGCGAGCGGTCGCGCTCTCGGTGACGGTTCGATCAGAGATCAGCGGGAACCACGCGTTCGACGTCCGCCGCGACAATGACGGTCACCTGGTCACCGGTGACGCTCACCGATTGCAGCGTCGCGCCCGAGCCGGACACGAAGGCTGACGCGGCCGCCGACGCCGCCGTCTGCGCCTGGGCCTGGTCGACGACAATCGCGCCGTCTCGCAGGGCATCGGCGTCGAGGGCGTTGGCGCCCGCTCGTGCCGCCTCGAACGCGATCGACGTGCACTGTCGATCGGCGGCGAGGATGCGCGCCGAGTCGATCAGGATGCCGACACCGGCGACGACCAGCACCGAGAACAGCACGATGAACGCGGCCAGGTAGCCGGCGCCACGTTCGTCCTCACGGATCCGACGCCAGAGCCACCTCATTCGTCGTACCCCCAGAAGTAGTCGATCGTCGCCCTGGCGGTCCCCGACAACGTCCGAGACGGCGCACCGATGTCAGCGATGCCGCTCGCAACGACAGGTCACCGTGACGGACACGACTCCACCGGGCTCCCAGCTGCTCGCCCCGATCGCCACCTGCGCACCACCGGAACACGACTGTCCGGCAGCCGACAAGGTCGAGTTCGCTGCTGCCGACGCTGCCGACCGGGCGGCACCGGCGTTACGTTCCATCGACGCCGCGCGGGCGGCGACCGCGGCGGCGTGGGTCACACCCTGAGCTGCCGATCCCTGCCGCCCGAAGTACATGAACATCAGGACGACGCCGAGGATGAGCGGCACAACCACCACGAGCGCGGCCACGTCAGACCCGCCATCCTCGTCGCGGCAAACCCGCCGGATCGTTCGCGTCGTACTCACCGCTGGAATCGCTCCGACGGGGTGACCGAATGCGCTGACACCCGGATCGACATGCCGGGCAGCAGTCCCGGAGCCCTTCCCGACACGTCGACGACGGTGTGCTCCTCGCCGCGCGACACGCTCACCGAGATGTCCTCGATGCCGGCGGACGCCATCTGCTGGCGGGCCAATGACTCGGCCTCGCCCGACGAGTGGCCGTACATCGCCGCCGCTTCCGATGCCTTGTCGGCGGCGGCTGCGCGGCCTGAACATCGAACTGCCAGAACGCGCCCTGCACGAACATGAACACGACGACGGCGAAGATCGGGAACAGCACGATCGCCGTCGCAACGATCCCGCGGTCGTCACGCAGTCGGCTGAACCGGCTGCCGGCCGACGTCATGGCGAAGGGGTCTCGATGTTGTTCGCGCCGTCGGTCATCTTCTGCCAGATGATCGCCCCGACGACCGCAGCGCCAGCCACGGCGAGGCCGATCATCATGATCTGCTCGGCGGTCGCACTGCCCCGCTCGTCCTCGATCAGACGGTCGGTGAACCGGCCGAACAGGCAGCGGAAGTACTGCTGGATGACCTCGATCTCAATCATGTCTGGTGTCCTTGTGCTGGGCTGTGGGTGTGGCTGGAAGAATCCGTGACCGCATCGTCAGCCGCCGCCGACGTTGAGGTTCGTGACCATCGGGTAGATCAGGAAGATGACGAAGCCCATGCCCATGAGGACAAGGGGCATGAACATGGCCTGCGACTTCTTGCGGGCAGTGGTCTCGGCCTCGGCGAGCGCGGCCTGGCGGAGTGCACGCGCCTTGGCCGTCAGACTCTGGCGCACGGCCGCGCCGGACTCGCCGGCGAGCGACCCGGCCGCCGCGATCTCGCGCAGCTCGGTGATCCGCAGCCGGCGACCGAGGTCGTCGAGGGAATCCCAGACCGCATCACCGGACAGACGCGCCTGCCACGTCGCCCGTCTGAGCTCCACGAACGCCGGACCCCGGCCGGCCTCGGCCGCGATCTCCATCGCCGACTCGGGGCCCTCCTGCGCCGCCAACAGCAGCACGAGCACGTCGAGATAGGCACCGAGCGCGTGGCGGAAGTTGACCCTGGCCTCGTCGGCCTCGCTTCGCAGCACCAGCCGCGGCAGGAACCACCCGCAGACCCCGCCGATCGCCATCATCCAGATCGGGAGGATGAACGGCGGTGGGCTGCCGACTGCGACGGCGAGGCTCCACAGCACTGGGCCGATCAGCGCACCACCGACTGCGCACAGCACACGCGTGCCGGCGTAGACCTCCAGTGGCCGACCGACGAGCTCGAGGTCGGACGCGGTGTGCTCGTCGGCCAACGCGCCGGCCTTGAGGCGGCGCACCAGCCAGCGACCGATCGACAGCGCGGCCGAATCGGCTTCACCGTCCGCCGACACGAATCCGAGACGGGTTCGCGCGACCGGGTGCAACTCGGACAGCGCGCTGGAAAGCGGCCGCGGTGCGGGCCAGATCGCGGATGCAACGAGCCACACGCCTCCGGCGAACACGCACCCGACCGCGAGGATCAGCAGCATCAGGGCTCGTCCTCCGAGTCGCCCACGGTGAGGAACCGTGCCGGCTGCTGAATCTCGTGAGACGCGCCATCCACCAGCCGCCGAGCCCGAAGAGGCCGGCGACGAGGGCGAACACGAGCTGGCCCATCGAGTCGTCGTAGGCGTCGAGGAAGTCGGAGTCGCGCCCGAACACCACGATGCCGACGATCACGACCGCGGAGAACCCGACGATGAAGCGGGCTTCGCTCCGCTGGCCACTCCGTTCCGCTTCGACCCTGAGCCGCATCGCGGCTCGGTCGCGGATCGTCGACCGCGAGCTCGGACAGCAGCTCGCTGGTTCTCGATGACCGGGTCATCGCGAGGTTGAGCACCGACGCGATGAGATCGCCGGACGGGTCGTTGATCTCGCTCGCAAACTGCCTGATCGCGGTCGATGGGCGCTGCCGGGACAGACGCGTCGCGAGCCGCGTCACCTCTGGCTTGATCGCGTCGGGACAGGTCTTCGCAGTCGCCGCGATCGTGCCGATGATCCCGTGGTCGGCGGACAGGAGGTCACGGAGCTGCTCGCACCAGGAGGCCAGCGCGGCGATCCGCGCCTGCTCGTCGCTGACGCTCGTATCCCGACTACGCCACGCTCGAACGGCGGCGAAGCCGCCGACGGCGCCGACCAGGCCGGCGGCGACCCAGCCAGTGGCGACGAGGGCGATGGCCGCAATGACGATCGCCGCGGTGAACGGCGCGAGCAGGTCCCGCATCCGATCGCTCGACTCGACGGGCTTCGCCGGCCCCGGGATCCAGGCGCTGGCGAGAACGAGGGCGCCAAGGGCGGCGAGACCGCCGGCGAGCGCCACGAGCAAGGCCATCAGCGCCCGTCGCCGTTCGTGTTCGCAGCCGGCACCCAACCGCTGATGTTCCAGTCCCACCCGCTGCGAGCCATCCGCTCGCGACGAGCGCTCGACAGCGCGTGCCTGCGGCACGAGCTGTCCCGTGTTGTCCAACCCCCACAGCTCGGTCGTGCCGACCCGGCCTTGGTCGAGCCCGGTCACCTCCACGATCGACGTGCAGTAGCGCCGCAAGCGACCGGTCTGCGACTCGTCGCCGGCGAGGTGCACGATGATCGGCGCCGCCTCGGCGAGGCCGTAGTTGATCGCCTCGACCGGGACCGGCGGGTTCGCGGCAATGCCGTACTGCTCGAACCGCCTGACGGCGCCGCGTGCCGAACGAGCATGGATCGTGCAGCCTGATCCCGCGAGTCGAGCCGGAGAACACGTCGAGCACCGGTCCGACCTCATCACCGAGGATCTCGCCGACGATCACCCGCGTCGGGTTCAGCCGCCGCGTCGCCCGGCGGATCAGATCGCTCACCGTCTGCTCGCCCTCACCCTCGGCGGACGGCGGCCTCGAGTACAGCGCGACGGTGTTGGGCAGCCGCTGGCCCTGGTGCAGGCCGAGCTCGGTGATGTACGCCTCGACCGTGACGACGCGTTGGTGCGGCGCGATCGCGTCGAAGCACACGGCGCGCAGGAACGTGGTCTTGCCGGCGTTGTGGTCGCCGGCGACGATCAGGTTCTCGCCGGCGCGGAACGCGGCCACGACGAAGTCGCCGGCGGCGGCCGGGAGCACGCCGAGCTCGACGAGCTCGTCCATCGACACCGCGAGGTAGCGGTGCCGGCGGATCGACAGCAGCGGCTCGGTGGCGACGCCGTTGCCCAGCGTCCCCGCCGAACACGGCGAACAGCCGGGAGCCGTCGGGAAGCTGCAGATCGAGCTGCGGGTGACGGGCGTCGAACTCGACCTCGTTGGCGCCGAGCTGTCGGGCCGCCCGGCGAATGAGATCGATCAGCTCCTCCTGATCGCGGGCGACCGGCGCCCAGCGAACCCGTTCGCCGCCGACGAAGGTGACAAACACCTTCTGCGGGCCGTTGACGTCGATGTTCTCGATGTCAGCGTGGTTCCACAGGACATCGATCTCGCCGAGGCCGTAGATGTGCGCCATCACCGCTTCGAGCGCGGCCTGGTGAGCGAAGTCCGACAGCGGCGGATTCCCCGCCCTCACGCGGGACTCGTTGAACCGGGCGAGCTCGGCGTGGATCTCGGTGACCGACGCGACCTTCTCGGCCTCGGGGGTCATCTGCGTGCCGAGCGCCAACGCGTCCTGGACCTTTCGGGCGACGCGCTTGCCGACCGTGTCGGCCACCGAGCGAACGAGCACCCGCAACTGCTCGAGCGGGATCTCCCCGAGCGTCGGATCGATGGGCTGGCGTAGGCCCGGGGTGATCATCTGGTCACCGAGCCTTCTCGGGATCTGGTGCTCGACGGGTCGAACCGGTGGCCGCGACCATAGACCGCCTCGACAACGTGCGCGCCCAGCGGTCCCGCGGCCTTCGCCAGTGGGCTGCGCGCCGCCCGCTTCCCCACCGTCCATGCCCCGCAGACCAGCGCCGCGCCCGCGGCATCCTCGGGCAGCACGCCGAACAGTTCGACGCCGAGCACGGACGAGATCTCGGACGCGGGATACGGCGATCCGCCGATGAGCACCACGCCGACCTGGCGGCACGACCCGCGCAGGACCTCGAGCGCCTCGATCGTCCGGTCGACGCGGGCGACCGTGGCCTGGGCCGAGACCGTTGCCTGGCGCAGAAGGAGCAGCGTGAGTTGCGATGCCCTCGTCCAGATCGGCGCGTCGAGCTCGACGCGGCCGCAGTCGGCGATCATCAGCGCCTCCGGCATCCTGCCCAGCAGACCAGAGAACCCCGTCGACGCTTCGATGACAGCCGCACGGGCCTGCGAAGGGCGGGCCGGGGCGGTCATCACGCGAAGCCCTGACGGCAGCTCCTGCGTGTGGTCGACGATCGCCGACCAGTTCCGATCGGCACCCGATATCGCCGTCGACCACCCGGGTTCCACGGGCAGTTGCGCCCACGCCGCGACGTCGCCGCCTGCTGGGTCGCACTCGGCCATGAACGCTGGATACGACCGCGGGAGGAGTGCGGCGAGCAGCAGTGACGTCGTGGTCGATGCCGTCGTCCCACCGGCCGCGCACACCGCGACGATCGTCATCCCGCGGAGTCCCCCGTCTCGGGCGCTGGGGACGCCACGGGCGCGGCTTGGGCAGGCGCTGCGGACGTCGGCGCCGCGGGCAGGGTCGTGTTCCCGTAGAGGTCCTCGCTGGTCGCGGCGACGAGTGGAGCCGTGCTCGGCGCGAGGACGCCAGCGCCACCTGGGGTCAAGCCCAGTTGGCTTGCGGCGTCGGGGAACGGTGCCTGCGGGTCGAGCACGCCGACGCTGACCGCTCGACGCCGACCCGACGACGGCTCACCCACCGGGGGTCGACCTCCACGGACAGCGCGACCATCGCACGCCCGGACTCGTCGCTGCCGACGATCTCGGCGAGGTTGCGAGGCACGGCGGCGACGAGCGCCTCGACGAGGACCGGCGGTTCGCGGGTGCTGCCCGACTGGGCCGGGGTCACCACCAACGTGAGGCGTGACTGCTCGCGCAGCCCAACCGGGATCAGCCCGACCGGCACGACGACCGACATCAACACCCGCTCTGGGTCGACGAGCTGCTCGGATTGGATGCTGTCGGCGACCAACAACGCACCGGAGGCCAGGCGCACCTTTGCGTACTGCCCGACGACGAATGCCCGGTCCGACGCGGGTATCGACGGGAACGAGTCGTCCGACGAGATCGACACCACCTGGAGGTCGTCGTCGAGGATCTGCTCGCCGGCGAGGATGGAGCGACGCACCGCGAGCACCTCGTTGCGGTTGCCGACCCGGGCGTAGATCGCCAGCGCGGCAACGACGGCGGCGATCACGAGCATCGCTCCGACCAACGCCCGCATCGGTCGGTACGGCCGCACGCGAAGGCCGGGCTTGGAAGCGAGTTCGGCGGCCGGCGAACCCGGTACCGGTCCCGGCGTGTCGACGCTGGCTGACGAACCTCGTCTCGACACTGTGTTCTCCCTCGTCGTGGTTGATGCGCTGGTCCGGATCACCACCGCCGGGCCTCACCGGTACCAGTTGTCGAAGAGTTCCGGGTATGCGACGACGGCCACGATCGCAACGGCGTAGCCGAGCGCGAGGGGTGGGCCGAGGATGATGTTCCGGCGACGCACGACTGCCGCCACGGCAACGCCGCCGACGAACGCGCCCATCACGATGACCGTCGCCCCGAGCGGCGCGATGTACCCGATGGCGATGCCGAGCACGCTCAGCAACTTCCAGTCGCCACCCCCGAGCACGCGTGGAGCGACGAGCCAGATGACGAACATCGCCGGAGCCCCGCAGAGGGCGAGCCCGGCGGCGAGGTCGGCCAGAAGCGGAGCCATCGGACGGTTGTCGACGACTGCGACGAAGGCCCACGAGGCGGCGAGCACGACTACTGCCAACACGACCAAGCCGTTGGGAATCCGGCCGGTGCGGACATCACAGACCGCAGAGGCGAGCGCGATGGCCAAGACCACGGTGATCGGAAGCGCCGCGGCCGCGCCCGTGATCCACCATGCTGCGATGGCGATCGCAGCAGCGACCGCTCCCGCAGTGGTGGCGCTCACCATCGCCGAGACCGAACTGAGCTCTGGGCGCACCGGATGTCGCCCGGGTGACCGGGTACGCCTGCCCGGGACCGCTCGGCGCCGTCGTCACGAGACGTCCTCGACGACGCGGCCGACGAGGATCGTGCTCAGCGCACCGCCGGCGAGGTACGGCCCGAGTGCGATGTCACGGTGTCCGGTGAGCTTCCCGCTCAGCACGGCAGCGGTCAACCCGACGACGAGCGCGAGGGCGGTCGCCAACGGGCGCTGGGTCAGTCCGACGATTGCGCCAACGGCAGCGGCGAGCTTCACGTCACCGAAGCCAAGGGCGGCCGGCGCTGCACTGTCGCGCGACGAGCAACGGGAGCGCCCACACCGCCGCGCCATATCCAACGCCGGATGGGGCAGATGAACTGCCGTGCAGCGTGAGCGCAGTCGTGGCCATCGCAGTTGGGAGGACCGCCAGACCCACGATCGCATCCGGCAATCGGCGGCTCAGCATATCGAACCGGGCAGCGACGAAAATCCACGTCATTCCGATGACGGTGGCCAACCCGGCGGTGGCCGCCGGTGCCCACCGCGCGCTGGCAGCAACCGGAGTGATCGAGAGGGCAGCGGCTCCCGCGACTCGCGATGTACGTCTCACACTGTCCCTGGGTGCAGCGAGATCGGAGAACCGGAAACAGAGGCCTGCGAAATCTCCCGGCCCGGGCCGGCTCTAGCATCTGGCCGATGTTGCCGGTGCAAGTCCTCCGACTCGATCCCGAGCTTCCGCTCCCGTCGTACGCCCATCTCGCGGACGCCGGACTCGATCTCCATGCGCGGGAGGGTGCGGTCGTGAAGGCGGGCGGCGGGCGGGTGATGATCCCGACCGGCATCGCGGTGGCGATCCCGCCCGGCTATGCCGGGTTCGTCGTGCCGCGAAGCGGGAACGCGCTGCGGCACGGCATCGGCGGGGTCAACACCCCCGGGATCATCGACGCCGCCTACCGTGGTGAGCTGAAGGTGATCCTGCTGAACACCGACCCGAGCGAGGACTACACCGTGCACCGCGGCGACCGCATCGCCCAGCTGCTGATCCAGAAGGTCGAGGAGGTCCAGTGGGTCGAGGTCGACTCACTCGAGGGCCTCGACCGCGGCGGCGGCTTCGGCCACTCCGGCCGGTAGCGCGCCCGGTGAAGATTTCCACAGAAGAATCCGGTCAGATCTGACCGGATCTGCCTGTGGAAATCGCTACTTCCAGGCGAACACCGGTTGCTCGAAGCCAGCGACCGGGTCGCTGTTGCCCTCGAGGGCCAGCCAGCGGAACTGGACGAGGACGGCGCCGGTCGGGGCGTGGATGAAGCGCTCGCGGATCGGCACCTGCACGACCGGCCGGTCGCTCTCCGGGATCGAGATGAACCGCGGCGAGTCGGGGCGCAAGAGCTCGTCGAGGCCGATGCGGTAGACCGCGTGCACCTCGTCGGGCGCGGCGACGAGGTCGAGGCGTCCGCCACCCCAGAACACGACCGGCGTGATCACGTAGCCGGACCGGGTCGGGTAGTCGTCGAGCGCGCCGAGCACGCTCGTCTCCGGGAGGTCGACGCCCAGCTCCTCGTGCAGCTCGCGCCTTGCCGCGTCGATCGCGGTCTCGCCGTCGTCGACGCGTCCGCCGGGCAGCGCCCACTGGGACGAGTGGCGGTTCAGCCCGGCGGCTCGCCGGCAGAGCACGAACGCGGCCGCGCCTTCTTCGTCGACGACCACGACGGCGACCGCAGCTCGCTTACGGTCGCCGTCCGGCACGGCGCGTCGCTGGTGGGCGGCAAGGTTGTGGGCGATGCGCTGGCGAAGTGCGTCGTCGTACGGGATCGGGACGGTCATCTCGGGTGCCAGCTCAGCCGAACGGTGTCCGGCGAGTGAAGTCGGGCCGAGCGCCGGGTGGCGCGTCTCAGCGCACGCGAGATCCTCAGCGGGGTCGGATTTCGGTGCCGTCGGGGCGCCAGATGTGGAGCAGCCCAGCGTTGTCGCGGGTGATGCGGTAGCCGTGGCTGGTCTTGAAGCGGTTGTGGAACCCGTCGAGTGGGTCGGCGTTGGCCTGATCGGTCGGCCCGTCACGAGCCGAGAATTCGTCCATGTGGTCGACCTGCACACCAACCCGGTGCCCACAACCAGGCCAGCAACACGTCGTGCCGGCGAGCCAGGCCATCTCCCGGGCGATCCCGGTGAACAGGCGGGTCTTACGACCGGCGTTGACCACGACCCCGGCCGGGTTGAACACGACGCGGCGCACGTGGCCGATCACGCTGGCGGCAAGCACGTCACCGGGATCGACCGGGGCACCGTCGATCGTCTCGCAACGCCGCAATCCCAACCCGGCACCCATCGCCACCGGCGAACCGCCAGACCCGTCGGCTGGCTCATCGGCCGGTTCGGTCTCGTCGGCAGGGACCCGGCCGCCAGCCATCCGGGCGAGGTGTTCCTCGAAGGTCTGCTCATCGCAGACCAGGTTCACCAGCGGGCCGGGCACCTTGCCCGAGTCGTCTTCGACCGCCGCCATGAACGCAGCGAACACCGCGTCGGCGCGCCGCTGATTGGCGGTGCGCTCCAACATCGCTCGGCCGAGCGGCGTCGCCGTGCTCGGCTTTGACCTTGTCCCAGTCGGCCTGGAACTCGGCCTCGGCGAAGGCTTCGAGGACCTTGGCGATCGCGCTGCCCTGCACCACCCCGAACTGGGCAGTGAAGATGGAACGTGTCATCCAACCGGGTGATCGATGCCCGCCGCCCCTCGTGCGCTGCCTCATGACCACGATGCGCACCCTCGACATCGGCGAGCTGTTCCCAGCGGCGCACCACCTTGCGGAACCCATCGAACCCGAGTGATTCGGCCCAGCCGACCAGCTCGTCGATGCAGTCGGCGATCCGGTCGCCGGCCCGCGGGTTGGCCCGCGCCCTGGCCAACTCGCCGACCTGCGCCGTCCCGAGCCGACCACCGGCGAGCTCGACGCCGACCGCCGGGCACAGCCTGACCAAGTCGACCTCGCGGACCCGACCCATCGCCTCGCCGTACGACCAGTTCACCGTCGCCCGCGCCCACGACCCCAACGTGACATGCCCATCGTCGCGGAACGAGCCGGAACGATCGGCCTCGTCCAACACCGCCACCGTGGCCGCTTCGAGCACCCGGCGAACCCGCTCGATCTCGACCAACCGATCACCCAACTCCCGACCACTCAGACCCGACCGGCGAACCGCACAACTCGACCAGCCCGACCGCCCCGAGATCCCACGCCCCGCGTCGCCGCCGAGATCGAACGTCGAGCTCATACCCCCATCATGACAAGAGGGTGTTGCACACTTTCGGTGGCCACGCGCTCCGGCACGTTGCTAGTCGATCCATGGCTCGCGGGTGAAGTCGGTCGGGTCGACGTCGAGGTCCCACATCAGCTGCTCGAACGCCTCCCAGCCCTCGCCGTCGACGAAGTCGGCCTCCGCCTCGTACACCGGGATCAGCCACAGGAACAGCACCTGGACGTCGCCATCGTCGAACGGGTTGAGCTCCGGCGGCTGGTACAGCGGGCGGCCGACGTACAGGCAGTCCATCGGCGACACCTCGCGCAGCGCCGTCGATCTCGCGGAACGTGTCGCCGAGCTGCGGCACGTCGTCGGCGTCGATCGGCAGCTCGCCGGCCGCCACGAGGATCGGCGGGACCGTGCCCGGCGTGAGCCGCTCGGGGGCGATCATGATCAGCTCGACCCGCGCGCCGACGTCTGACAGCTCGTAGTCGCTGAGCCCGAGCGTCGAGAAGATCTCCGTGCCCGGCGGCGCCTTGCCCTCGTGGTGCACGACTCGGAACGGCAGCTCGCTGCCGTCGGGGTCGGTGTCCCACTCGCCGGCGATCGCGCCGAGGTGCTCCTCGACGTGCTCGGTCAGACCGTCGATCACGGCGCGCTCCGCCGAGGATCACGAGCGCTCGCTGACGATCATCGCCATCGGTGGCCGCCCATCGACCACATGATCGCGAATCGCGTGTCCCGGGCTACGGTCGCTGCGCTGTGTTCCGCCGGACGCTGGACGACTCGTACCCGGACGCGATCCGCCGCGACATCACGACGGTCACCGTCGCCCGGCTCAGCGCCCACGCGCTCTACCGCTACGTCGCGCCGTTCATCGCCGTCGTGGCCCGCGGGCTCGATGTCTCGGTCACCGAGCTCGGCGTCGCCCTCACGATCACCGGGATCACCGGTTTCGCCGCCCCGCTGATCGGCCGGGTCGTCGATCGGCTGCCGCGCCGCGTGGCGATCGTCGGCGGGCTGGCCGGGGCCTCGCTCGGCGGTTTCGTGGCCGCCGTCAGCACCGGCTTGGCCTGGTTCACCGTCGGTCTGATGGCGATCACGACGTTCGGCATGGTGCTCGTCGTCGGCGCCGGGGCGTGGATCGCCGACCAGGTGCCGTACGAGCGGCGCAGCCGCGTCGTCGGGCTGAACGAGACGGCCTGGGCGCTCGGGCTGCTCGTCGGCGTCAGCGCGATGGGCCTGGTGACGGCCGTGGCGTCGTGGCGCTGGGGCTACGCCGCGGGCGCGTCGGCGGCGGCCGCGATCGCCGCGTTCGCCTGGCAGCGGATCGACGGCGGGCGCGCCGCCGCACCGTGACGACCCGCCGGCGCCGGTGCCGGTGGCGGTCGTTGCGACGAGTCGCCAGGGTGCCGCTGCGGGGCTGGCTCGCCGTGTTCGGCGTGGTTGCCCTGGTCTCGGCGTCGGAGTCGCTGTTCGTCACGTTCGGCGCGTGGCTGAAGGACGACTTCGACGTCGGCGACGCCGTCCTCGCCGCCGCGACGTTCGGCCTCGGGGCGGTCGAGCTCGGCGCGTCGACGCTGTCGAGCGCTGCGCACCGACCGTTGGGGCAAGGAGCGCAGCGTCATCGGCGGTGCGCTGGTGATGACCGCGCGCGGCGATCGCGCTGATCCTCCTCAACGACTGGGCGCTTCCGGGGATGATCGCCGTCGGGCTGTTCATCGGCTGCTTCGAGTTCTCGATCGTGAGCGCGATCCCGATCGCCGGCGATCTCGTGCCCGGCGAGCCCGGCTCGTGGCCTGGCCATGGTGATGGCGGCGGCGACGGTCGGCAGGGCGGTGACGACGATCCCGGCGACGTGGTTGTACGACCGCCACGGCATCAGCGCCGGCGCGACCCTCGCGGTCACCTGGGCGCTCGTCGCCGCGGCGGCGATGACGATGCGGCTCCGGCTCGCCGACTGAACCCGGTCGGCAGGTCCGGCGGTGGGACCGAGGACAACCAGATTCTGGAGCGCGGGTCAGCCGCGGTAGCCGTTGGTGATCGGCAGCCGGCGGTCGCGGCCGAACGCCTTGGTGGTGACCCGCACGCCGGGCGGGCACTGCCGGCGCTTGTACTCGGCGATGTCGACGAGCCGGGTCACGCGGCGGACGATCGCTTCGTCGTGGCCGAGCTCGATGATCTCGCCGGCGGTGCGGTCCTCCTCGACGTACAGCTCGAGGATCGGGTCGAGCACGTCGTACGGCGGCAGGCTCTGGTCGTCGCGCTGGTCCGGGCGCAGCTCGGCCGACGGCGGCTTGGTGATCACGCCCTCGGGGACGATCTCGCGCCCGGCGCGCTCGTTGACGTAGCGGCACAGGTCGTAGACCCTGGTCTTGAGCACGTCCTTGATGACCGCGTAGCCGCCGACCGAGTCGCCGTAGATCGTGAAGTAGCCGACCGCCATCTCGCTCTTGTTGCCGGTGGTGAGCACCATCCAGCCGAACTCGTTCGACAGCGCCATGAGCAGCTGGCCGCGGCACCGGCTCTGGAGGTTCTCCTGGGTGAGCCCCGGCGGGCGGCCGGCGAAGCTCTCGGCGAGCATCTCGAGGTACGCCGCGAACGCCGGCTCGATCGAGATCGTCCGGTAGTCGAGCCCGAGGTTGGCGGCGAGCTTGGCGGCGTCGGTCTTGGAGTGGTCGCGACGAGTACCGCGACGGCATCGAGACGCCGTGGACGTGGTCGGCGCCGAGGGCGTCGGCGGCGATCGACCGCGACCAGCGTCGAGTCGATGCCGCCGGACAGCCCGATGACGACGTCGCTGAATCCGTTCTTCGCGCAGTAGTCGCGGGTCCCGAGCACGAGCGCGTGGTACAGCTCGGCGATCGGGTCCAGCTGCGTCGGCCATCGGGTTGGAGATGTGCTCGGCCTGTTCGACCGGCTCGGTCGAGACGAGCGACCGTCGGGCAGCGCCGCCTGCGACTCTGCCGGCCGCGGGGGTCGAGCAGGCGCTGGCGGTAGACGGCCGCGATCGGCACGTCGACGATCAGCAGGTCCTCGACGAACTGCTTGCCGCGTGCGATCAGCTCGCCCTCGGCGTCGAACGCCAGCGAGCACCCGTCGAACACCAGCTCGTCCTGCCCACCGACCTGGTTGACGTAGACGAGCGCCGAGTGCGAGTCGGCGGCCCGCGTCGCCAGCATCCGCTCGCGGTACGCGGCCTTGCCGCGGTGGTAGGGCGAGGCGTTGATGTTGACGGCGAGCTCGGCGCCGCCGTCGGCCTGCACGGCGAGCGGTCCGTCCGGGCTCCAGATGTCCTCGCAGATGCTGATGCCGACCTTCACGCCGCCGATGACGTACAGCTCGAGCGCGTCGGTCTCGTTGCCCGGCGTGAAGTAGCGGGCCTCGTCGAACACCGCGTAGTTGGGCAGCAGGCGCTTGCGGTAGGTGCCGAGCACCCGGCCGTCGGCGCAGACCGCCGCGGCGTTGAACAGGTCGAAGTCGGCGTCGACGAAGCCGACGACGGCCGTGCAGCCGCCGGTGTGCGCCGGCCAGCCGCAGCGAGGGCCGCCTCGGTGTCGGCGACGAACGCCGGGCTTGAGCACGAGATCCTCGGGCGGGTAGCCGGTGACCGACAGCTCGGGGAAGGCGACGATGTCGCAGCCGGCGGCCTCGGCCTGGTCGTAGGCGTGCGAGCATCTTGGCGACGTTGCCGTCGAGGTCACCGACGGTGGGGTTGAGCTGGGCGAGCGCGACGCGCAGCACCGTCACGACCGTCGACGCTACCGGCGCCGAGGCCCGCATCCCGGCGACGGCGGCGCTCCGCACCGACGTGCCGTCACCCTGCACGGACGGCGCCCGGCGACGGCACCCGCGGGCAGGCAGCCCGGTCCGGTACGGACGACGACGCCGCCACGACAAGCGGTTTACACAGCGTTCACAAACGAGCAACGGATCGGCAACGGATCGGCCCCAGGATGATCGCGGCATCGGCCACCGCGCGCGTACCGTTGCCGCTGCACATGATCGTGCCGGCGATCCGGCACCGACACATCCGAGAGAAGCGAGGACTCCGTGGTCTACAAGGCTGAATACATCTGGATCGACGGCACCGAGCCGACCGCCAAGCTGCGCTCCAAGACGAAGATCGTCCCCGACGGCGCCGACCTGCCCGGTCTGGGGCTTCGACGGTTCGAGCACGAACCAGGCCACCGGCGACAAGAGCGACTGCGTGCTGCAAGCCGGTGTTCCACTGTCCCGACCCGATCCGCGGCGGCCACAACGTCCTCGTGATGTGCGAGGTGTACGGACGCCGACGACAAGCCGCACCCCACCAACACCCGTGCCGCGCTGGTGAAGGCGGCCAAGAAGTACGCCAAGCACGAGTGCTGTTCGGCATCGAGCAGGAGTACACGTTCTTCAAGGACGGCCGCCCGTACGGCTTCCCGATCGGCGGCTTCCCCGCCCCGCAGGGCGGCTACTACTGCGGCGTCGGCTCCGACGAGATCTTCGGCCGCGAGATCGTCGAGGAGCACCTCGACAACTGCATCGAGGCCGGGCTGTCGATCAGCGGCATCAACGCCGAGGTGATGATCGGCCAGTGGGAGTTCCAGATCGGCCCGCTCGGCCCGCTCGAGGTGGCCGACCAGCTGTGGATCGCCCGCTGGCTGCTGTACCGAACGGCCGAGGACTTCGACGTGTCGGCCACGCTCGACCCGAAGCCGATGAAGGGCGACTGGAACGGCGCCGGCGCCCACACCAACTTCTCCACCAAGGAGATGCGCGAGGACGGCGGCTATCAAGTACATCGAGCAGGCCTGCAAGGCGCTCGGCAAGAACTGGGAGGAGCACGTCAAGAACTACGGGCACGGCATCGAGGACCGCCTCACCGGCCACCACGAGACGGCCCCGTGGAACAAGTTCAGCTACGGCGTGTCCGACCGCGGCGCGTCGATCCGCATCCCGCTGCAGGTGTCGCAAGGACGGCAAGGGCTACCTCGAGGACCGCCGCCCGAACGCCAACGTCGACCCGTACGTCGTCGCCCGCCTGATGGTCGAGACGGTCTGCTCCGACATCGAGAAGAACAGCAAGTAACGTCAGCTGCAGGGATGACGGGTCGGCCGATGCCCTCCGCGCCTTCGACTCGTCCGCGCACGACTGAAAGAATTCGCCGATGACCGAGCTGCAGGACCAGCAGCGTGACTACATCATGCGGTGCGGTCGAGGAGCGTGGGGTGCGCCTCGTGCGCCTGTGGTTCACCGACATCCTCGGCAACCTGAAGAGCTTCGCCATCTCACCGGTCGAGCTGGAGAACGCGCTCGACGACGGCATGACGTTCGACGGCTCGTCGATCGACGGCTTCTCCCGCATCCAGGAAGCCGACGTGCTGGCGATCCCCGATCCGAACACGTTCGAGCTGCTGCCGTGGGGCGACCCGAAGACGCCCGAGGCGCGCGATCTTCTGCGACATCAACAACCTCGACGGCACCGCCGTTCCACGGCGACTCCCGCCAGGTGCTCAAGCGCCACGTCCAGGCGGCCCACGCCCAGGGCCTGAACTTCTACGTCGCCCCCGACATCGAGTTCTTCTACTTCGACCGCGCCCGAGCCGGGCGCGCCGGCCGCGGCCGCTCGACGAGGCGAGCTACTTCGACCTCACGACCAACGACGTCACCGGACGCTGCGCAAGCAGACGATCCGCACGCTGGAGGCGATGGGCATCCCGGTCGAGTACTCGTTCCACGAGGACGCGCCGAGCCAGCAGGAGATCGACCTGCGCCACACCGACGCGGTGACGATGGCCGACAGCGTGATGACGTTCCGGCTCATCGTCCGCGAGATCGCCGCGGCGCAGGGCGTGCACGCGACGTTCATGCCCAAGCCGCTGGAGGGCGTGCAGGGCTCGGGCATGCACACCCACATGTCGCTGTTCCGCGGCGACGCCAACGAGTTCTTCGACGACGACGACGACTACAACCTGTCGCCGACCGCGAAGTCGTTCATGGCCGGCCTGCTCCGCCACGCCGCCGAGATCACCGCGATCACGAACCAGACGGTCAACAGCTACAAGCGGCTGGTGCCGGGGTTCGAGGCGCCGATCCACGTGTCGTGGGCGCGCAACAACCGCAGCGGGCTGATCCGGGTACCGATCGCCAAGCGCGGCAATCCCGACGCGCCACCCGAGTCGAGTACCGCTCCCCCGACCCGGCGTGCAACCCGTACCTCGCATTCGCCCTGATCCTCGCCGCCGGCATGAAGGGGGTCGCGGAGGGCTACGAGCTGCCGCCGGAGGCCGACGCCAACCTGTTCGAGATCGACGACGACGTGCTGGCCAAGCTGAAGATCGAGCGCCTTCCGCAATCGCTGGCCGAGGCGTTCCGCGCGATGGAGGAATCGACGCTCGTTCAAGAGGCGCTCGGCGAGCACATCTTCGAGTGGTTCCTGCGCAACAAGTGGCGCGAGTGGGAGGCGTACAAGACGCACGTCTCCGACTTCGAGATCAACCGCTACCTGAGGGCGCTGTGACGTTCGACCTCACTCGTTCGCCGTGCGACGCTCGTCGGTCGAGCTACGGCTCCGGGATCGACATGAGTGATGCCGCGGCGCCGGCACCGAACTCCGACCTGCTGGCGGTGTTCGCCACGACCGTCGCCCCGGAACTGGCGCGGACCCTCGACCTCGGCGGCTACCGGTGGAAGTCGATCGCCAGTGCGGCCGAGGCGTCCGAGCACGAGCCGGCCGAGGGGTGGGCCGGGGTCGTCGTCGACGCCTCCGACGACTCGGCATCGGCCTGGGCGTTCATCCGGATGCTGCGGAAGAACTCGACCCCGGGCGGGTCGACGCGGCTGCTCGTGCTCATCAACGGCGCCCAGGTCGCCGACCTCGAGCTGCGCGACGAGCTGTTCGACGACTTCTGCCTGGTGCCGTTCCATCCCGCCGAGTTCGAGGCCAGGGTGCGGCACCTCCTGTGGCGCACCGGCGCCGAGCCGCAGCAGGACATGGTCGAGTACCGCGAGCTGTCGCTGAATGTCGCCACCTACCAGGCCTCGATCGCCGGGCGGCCGCTCGACCTCACGTACATGGAGTACGAGCTGCTCAAGTTCCTGTCCCAGAACCCCGGCAAGGTGTTCACCCGCGAGATGCTGCTCAACCGGGTCTGGGGCTACGAGTACTACGGCGGCGCCCGCACCGTCGACGTGCACGTCCGGCGGTTGCGCGCCAAGCTCGGCGAGGAGCACGCCTCGATGATCGAGACGGTGCGCTCGGTCGGCTACCGCTTCGGCCAGACGAGGTGGTCGTAGCAGCACGGTCGGTGGGCAAACGCAACCGATGGGACGAAACGTGACGGAACCGTCATGTCTGGTCCCATCGGTCGGCCGGACCCGTCGCATCGGTACCGCCGCAGTCGCCTACCATAACGCGGTACCCCGCACCTACCATGGAGTGGTACCATGACGGCGTGGACGTGTCACCGTTTCCGTACCAGGGGCCGCTCGAGCCGGACCAGGTTCGCGGCCGGCTCGACCTGATCGCCGACCTCACCGAGCGGGTCACGGAGCACCGGGTCACCGCCCTGCTCGGACCGCGACGGTACGGCAAGACCAGCGTGCTGCGCCGCGTCGCCGCCGACGTCATCCACGCGGGCGTCGCCGTCGTGTGGGTCGACTTCTACGAGGTCGTCTCGATGGCCGACGTCGCCGCCCGGCTCGATGATGCGCTCGCCCGGGTGCCGGGTCGCTTCGCCCAGCTGGCGTCGAAGCTGGCCGCGGCCGCGTCGATCAACCTCGGGGTGGTCAAGTTCGAGCTCCGCTCGGCGAGCGAGGGACGGCCCGATCCGATGCTCGTCACCCACAGCCTGCTCGACGTCCTCACCAAGAGCGCCGAGGACCACCCGACCCTCGTGATCTTCGACGAGTTCTCCGGCAGTCGCCCGTGTCGACGGAGCAGCGGGACTGCTCCGCACCAAGCTGCAGCACCACTTCCAGCGGCTGGGCATCGTGTTCGCCGGATCGGAGCCGTCGATGATGCGCATGCTCTTCGCCGAGCAGGCCCAGCCGTTCTACTCGCAGGCCGACCTGGTCGAGATCGGCCCGCTGTCGGCCGCCGAGGTCGTCGACCTCGTCGCCGACGGGTTCGCCGCGACCGATCGCAGTGCCGGGCCGCTGCCGGGCTTGATCGGCCGGTTTGCCGGCGGCCATCCGCAGCGCACGATGCAGATGGCCGATGCGGCATGGCGGCTCGTCCCGCCTGGTGGCGCGGCCACCGAGGAGACCTGGGCCGATGCCCTCGACACCGTGCGCCGCTCGAGCGCCGATGGCAACGAGCGGCTGTACTCCAGCCTGCAGCCCGGCGAGAAGGCAGTGCTGCGCGCCCTGGCGAGCGGTGGATCGATCTTCGGCGCGGCCGCCGCGGTGCTCGACCTTGCGACCGGCACGGCGCAGCACGCCGCGCAAGACGCTCACCGACCGCGGCCACCTCATCCAGGTCGACGGCTCGTACAGCATCGTCGACCCGGTCTTCGCCGACTGGATCCGCAACCGCTTCCCGATCTGACCGCAGCGCGGGTCGCCTCGCGCGACGGAGGGGGTTGGCGACGTCACACCGCCATCGAGGTGAACAATGTTGGCGTTGCGCGAGACCGTTGATGAGGACCTGTGGCGATCGCACGCCGACGAGCTGCTGCGCTTCGCCACCGTGCTCGTCGGGCCGGCGGACGCCTACGACCTGGTCGCCGACACGATGCTGCGGGTGGCCGCCCACGCCAACGCGCCGGCAGTCGCCAACAAGCGGGCGTACCTGTTCAGGGCCGTTGCCAACCGCGCCGTCGACCAGCGACGCAGCCAGCAGCGGCGCTGGAGGCGCGACCTCGCCGCGGTCGGACCGGCGAGCACCAGCCAGCCTGACGACTTCGCCGACGTACGGCGCGCGGTCTCCGAGCTGACGCCGATGCAGCGCGCCGGTCGTCTACTTCACGTACTGGGAAGACCTCCCCGAGCGGGCGATCGCCGAGTTGCTCGAGCTGTCGCCCGGCACCGTTCATCACACGCTCGAGCGGGCGCGCCGGGCCTTGCGAAAGGCGTTGTCATGAACGACGACCTGAGCGACCGCCGCCTCGGTCGCGCGGTTCGCTCGTCGCTCGGCGACATCGTCGCCGCGGCGCCGAGCTCCGTGGATCCGCCGCGGCGCGGTTCCGAGCTCTCGCCTCCTTCCGGGAGCCGGCGTCCGATCATCACGCTGGCGGCCGGTTTGACCGCGGCGGCGGGCATCCTCGGCGTCCTCGTGCTGGCAAACCGGGACGACGGCCCGCCGACCGAGTCGGAGGCGACGACCCCCGGCGGGGCGACGACCGAACTGGCCGCGGCGGCGAGTGGATCGACCGAGACCCCGTCGTCGACCACCGCGCCGTCTCGAGCGCAGCGAGCACGTCGACCAGCGCATCGGCGACCACCGTGCCCGCGCCGGCCGCCCCACTCGTCGCGACCGCGTCGACCGAGCCGGGCGAAACGACCTGCGGCTCAGCCACCGTGCCCTCCGCCGCCACCGACGTGCAGACGATCCACGGTGACATCGACGGTGACGTCGTCGACGACACCGTGACGCTCTACTCCGTCGATGGCGAGTGGCACGTCAACGCCACGTCGTCCGTGACGGGGATCTCGAGCGACGCGATCATCACCCTGAACGTCCACGACACGATGGCCGTCAGCTTCGAGGACGTCGACTACGCGCTCGGTGCCGACCCGAAGCCGCCCGCTCGCGATCATGGTGACCGGACAGGGACCGAACTCCGAGGGCATCTTGGCGAACTTCACCTTCCTCACCAACCGGACCGACTACTGCCTCGAGCAGTGGGTCTATCGGAACCGCCAGGGCGTCGACGAGCCGTTCCAATGGGTCGCTCTGCAGGAGCCCGGCCACGCCACCGGCATGATCTGCGAGGGCGCGGCGGGCTCCCGTCACTATCGGCTGGTCGACTCCGAGCAGAACGACGACGGGTCGTGGCGGGTCATCAACCGCGTGCTGACCCACAACTTCACACGGGCGGAGATCGAGTTCCTCCCCGAGGAGACGATCGCCGACTCCCCGGAGTTCGCCGGCCAGTACGGCAGCGTCGTCGGCTGCGACTACGAGCCCGACGGCTTCTGACCGCCGCGGCCAATTCGGTCCTAGTCCAGCCAGTTGTCGATCTCGGTGGTGACGAGCTCGGTGAACTCGATCTCTCCCTCGTCGGTCGGGTGGATGCCGTCGCTGAGAATCCCCGGCTCGCCGGCGACGTTGGACCACTTGGCGATCGTGGCGTTGCCGCGCTCGCCCAGCTCGGCGATCAGCGCGGCGTTGAACTCGGCCGAGTCGTCGGGATCGTTGCTCAGGTATGCGTTGACCCACGCCACTGGCGCGTCGTCGGGCAGGAGGTCGAGGAACTCGTCGATCACGGCCTCGTACTCGTCCTGGTTGGCGTACTTGCCGATGTCGTTGGTCCCGAGCGCGATCACGAACAGGTCCGGCTGGCCCGCGTCGAGAACCTCCTCGATGATCTCGATCCCCGCCTCAGGGCTGCCGCCGACGGAGATCCGCCGGTTGACCTCGGCGTAGATCGTGAGCTCGACGCCGAGTGCCTCGGCGGCGGACTCGAGACCCGGCGTCGACGCCAGCGTGATCGAGTCCCCGATCATCACGACGTCGCGCCCAGCCGTGTGCTCGACCGGGCTGAGATCGACACCGGGGCCCCCCGACGGCATCGTCCCCGAGAAGTTCGGCACCGATCCCTCGGCGGTGCCATCGTCATCGCCACACGCCGCGAGCACGCTCGCGACGGCGACGAGCACGGCCGCGCCGAGGTACGCCGCGCGCCGGGTGGGGGTAGCCATCCGGTCCATTCTGGCGGCCCGACCGGCCCGAGCGGGTGCAGGGACACCGACCTGGACGGGCGGGCCGGGCGGGCCGGGGACTGTGCGCACGATCGAGTGGCCCGGCGTGCCACGATTTCGGCAGATGGACACCGAAGCGCCGGCGCTCACCGAACCGGTCACGCCGGCCCGGCGCCCGTTCGACGTCGTCACTGCGCCGATCCGGCGGATGTCCGTGTGGCACTGGGCGCTGGCCGCGACCATCGCCTGGTACACCATCCACTTCACCCGCTTCACGCTCGACATCCACCACGGTCTGGGAACGTCGAACTACGACCTCGGCCTGTACGACCAGGGCATCTGGCTGATGTCACGCTTCAAGGCGCCGTTCGTCACGCTGATGGGCCGCAACCTGATGGGCGACCACACGTCGTTCATCCTGTTGTTCCTGGTGCCGCTGTACTGGCTGTTCCCTGCGGTCGGCACCCTGCTGTTCGCTCAGGCGGCGGCGATCGCGGCCGGTGCGATCCCGGTGTTCCTCTACGCGAAGCACCGGCTGGAGTCGGGCTGGATGGCCTTCCTGTGCGCGATGACGTATCTGCTCCACCCGGCGGTGACGGGCACGAACATGGAGAACTTCCATCCCGACGCGTTCCTCGGAGTGCTCGTCGGCTTCGCGATCTACGGCGCGCTCGAGCGGAAGTGGCGGCTGTACGCCGTGTTCGTCGTGCTGTCGCTGATGGTCAAGGAGGACGTCTCGCTCGTGGTCGTCCCCCTCGGCGTGTGGGTCGCGCTGCGCAGGGACCGGCGCATCGGGCTGATCACGGTGGCCGGGAGCCTCGGCTTCATGGCCATCGCGATGCTCGTGGTGATGCGCGGCCTCATCGGGGTCTCGACGCGGAACACGTGGCGGATTCCGTTCGGCGGGCCGGCCGGGTTCATCCGGCGGACGTTCAGTCACCCCGGTGAGGTCTTCGAGCACCTGCGAGACGACTCGCGGCCGTTCTACCTCTGGCAGATGACGGCGCCGTTCGCCTTCGTGTTCGCCAGGCTGCCCGACGTCGCGATGATCAGCGGGGTCGTGCTGTTCACGAACATCGTGTCGACGTTCTCGTACCAGTACTCGACGTCGTACCACTATTCGCTCGTCGCGGTCCCCGCGCTGGCGTTGGGGACGGTGTGGGCCATCGGGGTGATCTCGAAGGCGAATCGGGCGCGGGTCGTGCTGCTGATCACGGCGACATCGATCTGGGCTTGCTACCTGTGGGGCTGGATGCCGTGGTCGCGCCATGAGTACGCCCACTGGGCCCGCGACCACCCGGTGGCCGAGGCGATGCGCGAGATCATCGACGAGATCCCGTCCGACGCGTCGGTCTCCGCCTACCACTCGGCGACGCCGCACATCGACCACCGCACGGAGATCTACCAGTTCCCGAACCCGTTCCGGATCGTGCAGTACGGCACCGACATCTCGCTGGAGGGCACCCGTCACGACGAGCGGGCCGAGGGCGTCGACTACGTGCTGCTGCCGCTGGGGCTCGACGAGCAGGCCCAGAACGACTGGAACCTGATCGCTCCGGCGTTCGACGAGGTGGAGCGCAACGACGCGTGGGTGCTCTGGGAACGCGACCGCGACGAGCCGCTCCCGCCGATCCCACCGCTTGCTGGTTAGCCGCCTCAGTCGAGCTGCTGGACCCGCGCCGCCAGCGAAGCGTGGGCGGCGAGCCGCTCGTCGACCGCGGGGTGGACGAGCACCGCGTCACGCACGACCGGGTTGCCGTGGACGACCGTGTGCCGGGCCGTGATCGGGCCGCACCGCAGCCACGCCTCCACGGGGTCGGCGATCGCGCCGGCGAACGCCGGACCGGTGAGCGGCCACGCGACGACGTCACCCACCGCGCCGACGGTCAATTCGCCGATCTCGCCCGCCCGGCCGAGGCAGGCCGCGCCGCCGCGTGTCGCCATGTCCAGCGCCATCCTCGCGGTCCCCGCCGGGGCGCCGTCCCTGAGCTTGGCGAGCAGCATCGCCTGGCGGGCCTCGAGCCACAGGCTCGCCGAGTCGGCCGACGACGAGCCGTCGACGCCGAGGCCGACGTGGACACCCGCCGCCCTGAGGGCAACCGTCGGCGCGATGCCGGAGGCGAGGATCAGGTTGCTCGACGGGCAGTGCGCCACACCGACCCGGGCGGCGCCGAGCCGGCGGATCTCGTCGCCGTTGGGCATGACACAGTGCGCGAGCCACGCCCGGTCGGACATCCAGCCGGTGCGTTCGAGGAGCTCGGTGGGGCGGCAGCCGTAGACCTCGAGCGAGAACGCGTCGTCCTCGGCGTTCTCGGCGAAGTGGGTGTGGAGGCGGACGTCGAGCCGCTCGGCGAGCTCGGCCGAGCGCGCCATCAGCTCCTCGGTGACCGTGAACGGCGAGCACGGCGCCAGCGCGACCCGGGTCATGGCTCCGTGCGAACGGTCGTGGTGGCGGGCGACAGCGACTTCGCTCGCGGCGAGGATGTCGTCGTCGTCGGCCACCACGTCGTCAGGAGGCAGGCCGCCGTCCTTCACCGAGAGCGACATCGAGCCCCGTGTCGGGTGGAACCGGATCCCGAGGTCTCGGGCTGCCTCGATCTCGGCGGTCAGCAGGTCTCCGGCGCGCCGCGGGTGCAGGTAGAGGTGATCCGTCGACGTCGTGCACCCGGACAGGGCGAGCTCGGCGAGGCCGACCCATGCCGAGAGGTAGGCGCCCTCGGTGTCGAGCGCCGACCACAGCGGGTAGAGCGACTGCAACCAACCGAACAACGGCTTGTCGGTCATCGGCGGGTACGCCCGCGTCAGGTTCTGGAACAGGTGGTGATGGGTGTTGACGAGTCCGGGCGTGACGAGGCAGTCGGTGGCGTCGAGGGTGTGCTCGGCGGGCGGCGGTGGTCCGTCGCCGAGGCCGCTGACCAAGCCACCGGTGATCGCGACCCAGCCGCCGGCGAGCTCGCGCCGTTCGTCGTCCATCGTGGCGACCAGGCGCGCGCCGGAGACGACCAGGTCGGCGCGATCCGCGGGTTCCGCGCCGTCGAGCGTCATTCGAGACTCCGGATGATCGCAGCGAGGTCGTCGACGGTCGTCTCCGGGTTGACGATGCACCAGCGCACAACCGTCTCGTCGCCCCACGCCGACGGCGTGACGAACGACTCGCCCCGGCGCAGCTGGTCGTCGCTCCATGCCTGGTACTCGGCCGGGCCCCAGCCCCGGCGACGGAACAGCACGATCGACAGCTCCGGCTCGATCACGAGGTCGAGGTGCGGGGCGGCCGCGACGAGCGCCGCCCCGTCCCTGGTGGTCTGCAGCGTCTGCTCGATGGCGTCGCGATAGGCGTCGGTGCCGTAGGTCGCCAGGCTGAACCAGAACGGGAGGCCTCGGGCGCGACGGGTGAGGTGGTGGGCGTAGTCAGACGCGTTCCAGTTCGCCGAACCGCTGGCGTGCTCGTGGTCGGCGTGGAGCACGTCGAGGTACTCGGCGTGCTGGGTGTGGGCGAGCCGGCCGACCTCGGGGTCGCGATAGACCAGGGCGCACGAGTCGAACGGGGCGAACAGCCACTTGTGCGGGTCGACGATGAAGCTGTCGGCCCGCTCCACGCCGTCGAACAGGTGGCGGATGCTCGGCGCGGCGAGTCCGGCGCCCCCGTACGCGCCGTCGATGTGCAGCCAGGTGCCGACTTGCTCGGCGACCCTCGCCGCGGCCGCGAGGTCGTCCACAACGCCGGCGTTGGTGGTGCCCGACGTGGCGACGACGGCGAACAACCGTCGCCGCTCGTCGTCGGTGAGCGCGTCGGCGGTGGCGGCAGCCGCGTCAGCGGTCAGCCGGCCGCGCTCGTCGGCCGGCACGACGACGAGGTCGGCGTCCATCGCCCTGGCCGCCTGGGCGATCGACGAGTGCGCGCCACCAGACACCAGCATCAGCCCACGGGTCCGGTCACAAGCGCCGCCGGCGTCGGCCCGCCACTTCCAGCGCGCCGCCAGCAGGGCCGAGAGGTTTCCGGCGGTTCCGCCGCTGACGAACACACCGCCGGCGGTGGCGGGCAGTCCGCAGAGATCGGCGATCCAGCGCAGCGCCTCGTTCTCGGCGAACACGGCTCCCGCGCCCTCGAGCCACGAGCCGGCGTAGATGCTCGACGCGCCGACCACGAGGTCGAACAGGATCGACGCCTCCGTCGGCGCGGCCGGCACGAACGAGAGGAACCGTGGGTGATCCACCGAGATGCAGGCGGGCGCCAGCACGTCACCGAAGACGCGCAGCGCTTCCAGCCCGCCGATGCCGTGCGGGGTGATCGTCTCGCCTGCCATCACCCGCAGCTCCTCGGGGGTCCGGGGTTGGTCGAGCGGCGGCGGTGTCATGCGCACGCGGTCGACCGCATAGCGCACGATGGCATCCGTCAGCTCCTCGGTCGCCGAGTCGGGGCGGTGCATCGGGGCGCGGCTCAATCGTCGAGTTCGAGCAGCTCGTTGCCGGCGTACCGGGTGTCGGCGTCGCGGCCGAGGAAGTACCCGATGATCGCCGACGCCACGCCGCCGCTCATGAGCACGATCACCGGGATGAGCAGCAGCACGATGACGATCGCGACGACGCCGGCCATGCGGCCGAGGCTAGTCCGCGATGCCGCCGAGCTGGGTATGACGGAAGCAGGTGGTGAGGTGGTCGTTGACCAGGCCGCAGGACTGCATGAACGCGTAGCAGATCGTCGGACCGACGAACCGGAAGCCGCGGCGCTTGAGGTCCTTGCTCATCGCCTCCGAACGCGCTTCGCTGGCCGGCAGCTCGGCGAGCGTCGTGAACCGGTTCTGGATCGGCGCCCCGCCGACGAAGCTCCACAGGTGGCCGACCGGATCGTCGAGCTCGAGCCACGCCCTCGCGTTGCCGATCGTCGAGGTGATCTTCGCCCGGTTGCGGACGATCCCGGCGTCGGCCATGCACCGTTCGACGTCGTCGTCGCTGAAGGCAGCGACGACGGCGGGATCGAACCCGGCGAACGCGGCCCGGTAGCCGGCGCGCTTGTTGAGGATCGTGCTCCAGGACAGGCCCGCCTGCGCCCCCTCGAGGATCAGGTACTCGAACAGCACGCGCGGGTCGCGTTGCGGGACTCCCCATTCCTCGTCGTGGTAGGCGACGTAGACGGCGTCGCTGCCGGCCCAGCCGCAGCGGGTCGGCTCGGTCACGCCGGCTTGAAGGCCCAGGCTTCGACCTCGACGTTCATCCCGCCCGGCAGGGCCGAAACCTCGACGGTCGAACGGGCCGGGCGATGGTCGCCGAAGGCGGCCGCGTAGGCCTCGTTGAACTCGCTGAACGTGCCCATGTCGGTCAGGAAGCACAGGGTCTTGACGACGTCGGACAGCGTGGCGCCGGCCTCGCCGAGGCGGTCGGCGATGTTCTGCACGGTCCGTGTGGTCTGCGCGCCGACACCACCGTCGACGATCACTCCGTCGAGCATCCCGCCCTGGCCGGACACGATCACGAAGTCACCGGCGCGCACGACCGGCGTGTAAGGCCCAAGTGGCTTGTTCATGGACGCCGAGACTAGTGAGCAATCGGATCCGGCCCCGGCGCGGTCAGATCAGGAGAAGCTCTGACCGCAGCCGCACGTGCGGGACGCGTTGGGGTTCGTGATCGCGAACCCGGACTGGTCGAGGCCGTCCTTGTAGTCGAGCGTCGCGCCTTCCAGCAGCTGCGCCGACTGGGCGTCGACGACGACGCGTACCGCCTCGCCGAACGTGGCCTGCTGGTCATCGGAGGCGACGTCGCCGTCGAAGAACATCTCGTACGAGAATCCGCTGCAGCCTCCCGGGCGTACTGCGACGCGCAGGGCCAGGTCGTCGGCGCCCTCTGCCTTGAGCAGCTCCCGCACCTTGTTGGCGGCGGTATCGGTCAGGGTGATCACAGAACGTCCCTCCGTTGGCTGGTCCGAATCGACTCGTGTCAATTCGAAATTCTAGCGGCGATCTGGACTTGACACGGCGTGCGGTGGACCACGGAGCAGAACTCGACCACCTCGGCGTCGCCCATCGCATCGACGAATCCGGTGACGAGACCACGGTGCAACCCGCACACCAGGTCGGGATGCGTCGCGGCGTAGGACGCGAACGGGCAGTTGGCGAACGCCACGACCGCGCCATCAGGATCGTCGGCGTCGGTGACCACCGGGTCGAAGCCGAGCCGATCGAGGTCGGCGACGAGCGCCTCCAGCGCGGATGGGGCATTGGCGTACGCGCCCGCTCGCTCGCTCCCTTCGGTCTGCCCGACGGCAACCGCGTCGGCCGAGCTGGCCTGCAATCGCTCGGCCATGCCGAGCACCATCCGGGCCAGCACCGGGATGGTGGGGGGTTCGAGCCCGAACGACGGGGCATCGGCGGCGAGCGAGTAGCGGTGCTGTGGCCGGCCGACCTCGCCGCGTGCGCCGGTCGTCACGTCGAGCAGCCCGACTTCTCGCATACGATCGAGGTGTGGGCGAACCGTGTTGGGATGCAACCCCAGCGTCTCGGCGATCTCCGCGGTCACGAGCGGCCTGGCCGCGCGGGCCAGTTCCAGGTAGATCGCGTACCTCGTGTTGTCACCGAGCACCTTCAACACGTCCCGAGCGGGCAGCACGTCAGGCGACGGCAGGGTCGTGTCGCCGGAGGGCGAGCCGGCGGGGTCGGTGGCCACACCCCAAGAGTAGCCACCGGGCGGAAATTACACGGCCTGGACCGGTAAAATAGCGTTGATGTCTGCTCAGGCCACGCCCGCGCCGTCGCGTGACGACGTGCTCGCGGTGCTGGCCACGGTGATCGATCCCGAGCTGGGAAGCGACATCGTCACCCTGGGGATGGTCCCTGCCGTCTCGGTGTCCGGCGATGGTGTCGTCACGGTCACGGTGAAGCTGACGATCGGCGGCTGCCCGTTGCGCGCCGAAATCAAGCGTGAGATCGAGTCGCGCATCGGCGTCCACCCTGGCGTGCGTGACGTGCGGATCGCCTGGGGCGAGATGACCCCCGAGGAACGCACCGACGTCATGCTCAAGGCCCGCTGGAACGCCAGGCAGCACGCCGGCGACACCCAGGTCCCCGCCTCGACCAGGGTGCTCGCGATCGCCAGCGGCAAGGGCGGCGTCGGCAAGAGCTCGGTCACCGTCAACCTCGCCGTCGCGCTGGCCCGCCAGGGGCGAACGGTCGGGGTCCTCGACGCCGACATCTGGGGATTCTCGGTTCCTCGCCTGCTCGGGATGTCCGAACGGCTGGAAGCGAGCAAGGACGGTGAGAGCGGCCGGGCGTTGATCGTGCCCAACGTGCTGGCGGTCGGAGCGGGAGAGCTCAAGGTCGTCTCGACCGGGTTCCTCGTCGGCGAGGACACCGCCCTGATGTGGCGAGGACTCATGCTGACCAAAGCGGTCGAGCAATTCCTTCGCGACGTGCGCTGGGGCGACCTCGACGACCTGCTCATCGACATGCCACCCGGCACCGGCGACGTCCAGATGGGACTCTCACGGCTGCTTCCCCGGGCCGACATGGTGATCGTCACGACACCCGCCCTCGCCGTCCAGAAGGTCGCCCAGCGTGCTGCCGACATGGCCAGGCGGAGCTTCGTGCGCGTGGTCGGGGTGATCGAGAACATGAGTGCGTTCGAGTGCGGACACGGTGAGTCGTACGCGCTGTTCGGATCTGGCGGTGGTCAGGCGCTCGCCGACGACATCGGCGTGCCGCTGCTCGGCCAGGTCCCGATCGAGCCGGCCGTCGCTGCCGGCGGGGACGCCGGCCTGCCGGTCACCCTGGCCACCCCCGCGAGTCCGGCGGCGCAGGCCTTCGCATCGATCGTCGAGCGCCTCGGCGACGTCGTCGCGACCGCCGCACCGGGCGAGGCGCTCGACATGGCCGGCTGCTCGGCCCGCATGCTCGCGGCCGTTGCCGATGCGCTCGACGCCTGAGAGTCGGCATCGTTCGTTCTGGGCGGCGTACGCACCGGTTTCCGGGTCGTAGGCCGCCCAGTTTCAGAATGAGGCGTTGGCCGCCCAGTTCGCGCGCCTCTAGATCCAGTCGTCGTAGTCCGGGTCGCCGGGCATCGAGAAGCCGGTGAACTTGCCGGCGGGGTCGCGGCGGATCTTCGGCTGGATGCGCTTCGGTGGCCCGGCCGCGTCGGCCTTGCGGATCGCGTCGCCGGCATCGGCGCAGCCGGCGAGGAAGTCGAGGTTGACCACCGTCGGCGGCATCATCGTGAGCGCGCCGCGTTTGGCATCGCGGAGCGCGTCAGCGGGACGGACCCAGCGACTGTCGACCGTCTCCGCCTCGTCGTGCACCCCGTCCTGACCAGGCGGTGCGACGGCGAGGAAGAAGCGGGTGTCGAACCGCCTCGGCGTCTCGCCGATCGGCGTCACCCAGTGGGCGACGTAGCGCAGCGCACCGGCGTCGAGCACGAGGCCGTGGCGGCGGCACAGGTCGATCATCGACAGGTCACCACGATGGACTGCCGCCCGATCGGCACCGGCCCGCTTGGCCGGGGAACGCAATGACGGGTCGTACCCGAGCGCGCCCCCCGATCGCGAGCGGGCGAGCAGCAGTCCGGACTCCTCGAAGCACTCCCGGATCGCGGCGACCCAGAACGCCAGCCCGCCACGATCGACGCCGAGCTCGCGTGATGCCTCGTCGTCATCGATGCCGTCGACGAATGGCTCGATTGCCGGACCGCCGTCGGCGAGATCGACCCGGCCGCCGGGGAACACGAACATCCCGGCAGCGAACGCCGCTCCGAGTGTGCGGCGCAGCATGAACACTTCGACGCCGGGGTCGGCGTCACGCACGACCATCACGGTGGCGGCCGGCTTGGCCGGGATCACGTCGTCGGTCTGCATTCAGCCGGACTCCGGCGGAGCCGGCGCGGCTCGTCCGGTTGCGCGCCGGCTGACGAAGGCGATCGCCGCGGCGACAACCCCGGCCAGAAGGACCGCAGCCAGCTCCCAGTTGTTCGACAGCCGGGTGCTCACCCTGTTCTGCCAGCGTTGCAGGCTGTCGGTGATCGAACTGCTGTTGCCCTGGACGTCGACGACGACGAAGTAGTAGAGGAGATACAGCCCGGAGAGCACGAGGAAGGCGGCAGCGAGGAGATCGACGTAGCGCATCGCCGTCCTGAGCGCCCGCAGCAGCACACGGTTGGCGAGCGCGAGGCTCACCGTCAGCGCCACGACCACGAGCGACATCCCGAGCCCGTAGAGCACCACGTTGGCAAATCCGGTGGCAACGCCTTCCAGGCGCCCGGCGCCGAACACCGTCGGCAGGAAGATCGGCATCGTGCAGCCGAGCGACGCCACCGCGTAGGCGACGCCGTACACGAACATCGAGCCGACGCTGCGGGTGCGCCCGCCGGCGTCGAGGTGCGGGGTGGCGAACCGCGGACGGTATCCGGCGAGCATCGCGATGCCGAGGGCGACGAACGCGATCCCGATCACGAGCGTGGCGTACTTGGAGTTCCGCAGCAGCCACCGGTCGATGAAGTTGGTGATCGTGCCGATGACGACGAACACCGCGACGAAGCCGGCCGAGACGGACGCGCCGACGACGAGCGCCCTGCGGACCGATGCCCGCTGATCGCCGGAGTCGCCCGACGCCTCGATGCCGAGGAAGTACATGAGGTACGTCGGCAGGAGCACGAAGCCACAGGGGTTGACCGAGGCGAGCATCCCCCGCGCGAACGCAAGACCGAGCAGGTCGGAGTCGAGCGCGATCATGCGAGCAGCTCGGCGACGTGGGCGCGCAGTTCGTCCTCGGACAGCACGCCGGTCTGGGCGACGATCTCGTCCTCGGCGCTGACGAAGAGCGTGACCGGGAACTGCAGGATGCCGAGCACGTCGGCGACCGCGTTGTTCGGATCCATGAGCAGGTCGTAGTCCACGCCTCGGTCGGCGGCGTAGCGGACCATCGTGACGGCGTCGTCGAGCGGGTTGACCCCGACGAACCGGACTTCGGCACCGAGGTCGTCCTCCACCTTGCCGAACGCGGCGAGTTCGCGGGAGCACGGTGGGCACGTCGAGTACCACAGGTTCACCACCATCGGCCGGCCGTCGGTTGACAGCGTGACCGACCCGCCGTCGGCGGCGACGAGCCGGAACTCGGGGAGCGCTTCGCCGTCGTGCTCCGGGTTGGTCGACGCCGGATCGACGTACTCGCCCTGGCTCGATCAGCGATCACGTCGTCCCCGTTGTCGGGATCGTCGGCGACGACCCGGTTCCACACGACGCCACCGGCGACGGCGACGACGGCGGCGATCGGCAACAACACGGCCTGCCGGCGCCACCACCCGTTCACACGGAGAGGCTACCGACGGCCTTCCTCCTGGGAGGTAGGGACGTGAGATCGCGGACTGCGCGACCCTCACGCCCTACCTGCCGTCGCCTCAAGCCACGCTTTCCACGATCCCCATTTCGTCATAGACGACGGGTGGGCGGGGGCGCTTGGGGGGACGCCCGCACGCGCGCTTGGAGGTGACGATGCGGCCGTTGAGCAGCAGCTCGCCACCCCAGACGCCCCACGGCTCCTCGCGGTCGATGGCGTCGGCCAGGCAGTTGGCGCGCAGCGCGCACTTCTCGCACATCGCCTTCGCGCGGCCGATGTCGACGAGGTCGTCGGAGAAGAACAGCGGCGTGAGCGTGCCGTTGCCGTCGGCGCAGCGCGGCCGCGGCCGTCAGGATGACGGACGGACGCAGTTCCTCTTCGGGTTCGGGGAGTTGACAGAAGATGTTCATCGTTGAACGGGCTCTTTCGCTGGAGGGTCGTTCGCTTGGTTTCAGTCGTGTCTGGTTGTGTCGTCGGGGCGAGGCCGGGGTGTCAGTTCTGGTCACTCGCTCGGTGGTGGTGTCGGTGTGGTGCCGCTGGTAGTCATGTCGTCGTCGATTCCGTGAGTTGTGGGTGAAAAACCAGAAAGGCCGCCGGGTGAACCCGACGGCCTCAGAGCGAGTATCGACGCTTCTACGTCGATGGTCGTCTCCCGAGGTGTCGGGCGGAGCGGTCGGTGGTGAGGCCGACCTGACGGCCGATCCAAACGCCCACGGCTTCACCGCATTGCCAGCTGCACGAGCCGAACGGCGGAGCGGTGCCGCATGGATGGGATCATCGTGGAGCCGGTGCCGTACCGCTGACCGAGGCCGACCGCGCCCATGGGCGCGGCGGTCGGCATCGCGGCCGGGCGCTCCATGTAGTAGGTGGTTCGGGTCATCGATTCGGTCCTTTCGGTACCGTTCAGCTGGGGCTGAACGAGAATGTTTGCCTGTGCGGGGGCGTGCGCCTAGGAAATCAGACGGCGCCGTGTCCCGTCAAGCAGGTTTCGACATCATTGCAACCAAAGTGACGCGAAACACGCGCACACGGCGCCCGTTGTGGGCGCGCTGGCGGTTTCTGTGTGCTGGCGCGGCGTTCACGCGACCCTGGGGATCGGACGCGATGTCGGGAATCTCGGCGACGACGAGCGGCGGCCGGGGCACCCGCGGCGGGCGGCCGCGGCGCTTCTTCTCCTCGACCGGTACGCCGTCGACGAAGATCTCGCCGCCCCACACGCCGCAGGGCTCCTGTCGGGCGAGGGCGCCGGCGAGGCAGTGCGGACGAGCGATGCACCTGACGCAGATCGCCTTGGCTCTGGCGATGTCGATCGGCTCCTCGGAGAAGAACAGCGAGCTGTACACCCCGCGCTGGTCGGCGCAGCGCGCGAAACGCTTGATGACGGAGGCGGCGTCCATGACACTGGTGAGCCGCGAGGCGCCCCCGTGATCCAAAATCCGAGATTTCGCGGGAGTCGTCTACGCCGGTTCGTAGCGGTAGCCCGGCGGGGGTCTCAAGTCGCATGTAGGTGCCGTTCAGGCGGAGATGCTCGAGGTGGGCGAACGTCTCGCTGTCGGCCATCGGGCCCTGGGCGCGAGGCGAGAACAGGAACGTCGACATCTCCTGCACGCTCATCGGGCGGCCGACCTCTTCCGACGCCGAGCGTGACCAGTTCGAGCCGGTGGAGATGGTGATCGCGGATGCTCCTGGCCCGCCCGGCGAGATCGCTGAACGGGTGACCGTGGGCCGGCAGCACGGTGTCGACCTCATCGCCGTGGGCGGCGACCTTGTCGAGCGAGTCGAAGAAGCGCTGCAGCGGGTCGACGTTGCGCACGAAGCCGCCGATGTGCGGCGTGATCGTCGGCAGTACGTGGTCGCCCGACAACATGACCCGCTCGGTCGGATCGAAGAGGCACAGGTGGTCGTCGGTGTGCCCGGGCGTGTGCATGGCGATCCAGTCGCGGCCGGCGAGCCGGATGCGTGCCGGCGTCCTCGAGTCGCAAGGTCGGCTGCGGCATGCGGGCGAAACGCGGGAGGTAGCGCGCCGTGGCGAACCAGAACCGGCGCTTCAACGGAAGCTTCGGCTTCGGCCCGCCCCATGGCGGTGCGGTCCACGGGCTCGCCATGGCGATGTCGGCGAGCTCCTCGGCACCGAGGTCGGGCGGTTCGTGGCGGTCCCAGAGCAGGTGGAACAGGCGATGGGTCACGATGTCGGCGCCGGTCTCTCGGCGCACCCAGCCGGCGCCACCGAAGTGGTCGGGATGCGAGTGCGTGACGACGACCGTGTGGACCCGCCGCAGCGGGATGCCGGCGCTCGCCAGCCGGCTCGTCAGCACCTTGAGCGTCGTGCGACCCGGGCAGCCCCGGATCGACGATGGCGACGCCCCGCTCGTCCTCGAGGACGTAGCAGTTCACGTGGCCGAGGCCCGGCATGTCGATGGGCAGCTGGCAGCGCAGCACTCCCGGCGCAACCTCGGTCACCTCGTCGGACGCCCGCTCCTGCTCCTGCTTGCGGGGCTTGGTGACCGCCGGCTCGGTCGAGTCGTGTCGATTCGGCGGGGGTCACGCCGATCACCCTACGGCCAGCCCCCGTCGGCGGCCGATGCGGAACCCGAACCGTGCCGCGGCGACCGATGGGTGCCAGCATGACGGAACCGTCCGGTGATCACCCATCGGTTGCGCGAGCGACGGACGAGACGCTACCTGACGTCGAGGAGGATCTTGCCGACGTTGGCGTCGGCTTCCATCAGCCGGTGCGCCTCGGCCGACGTCGTCGAGGCGGAAGCGCCGGTCGATCGACCGGCCGGAGCGCGCCGGTGACGAACAGCGGCACGACCTCGGCGACGAAGCGGCGGCAGATCGCCAGCTTCTCCTCGAGTCGGGCGCGAGCGCAGCGTCGGTGCCGGTCCAGGTCACCCGCTTCGACAGCAGCGCGCCGACGTTCACGTTGGCCGAGCCGCCGCCGAGCAACCCGACCTGCACGATGTGACCGCGCTCACGGACCGCCGCGAGGTTGCGGTTGACCTCGTCGCCGCCGACGACGTCGAGCACGACATCGATGCCGGCGATCCCCGCGATCGCCGAGCTCGGCGCGCAGTGCGGTCGAGCCAGTCGGCGGGCGACCGTTCGAGCACGACATCGGCGCCGAGGTCGCGGCACGCGCGCCACCTTGCCGGCGGAGCACGTGACGGCGACGTTGCCGCCGATCGCCTTGGCGATCTGGATCGCGGCCGTTCCGACCCCCGACGCCCCGGCGTGGACGAGCGCCCATCGGCCGCTACGTGAGCCCGCCCTGCACGACCAGCGCGTCCCAGGCGGTGACGAACACCTCGGGGATCGCCGCGGCACTCCGCGAGGTCGAGTCCGGCCGGCACCGGCAGGCCTGGCGGGCGTGGGTGGCGACCTGTTCGGCGTAGCACCCGCCGCTCTCGATCCCCATGACCGGGTCGCCAACCGACCACCCCGTGACCCGCTCGCCGAGCGCCGCCACCGTGCCCGCGTACTCGAGGCCGGGGATCTCGACCGACGGCCGGCGGGGATCGGGATACAGCCCCATGCGTTGCAGCACGTCGGCCCGGTTGACCGCGGAGTGTTCGACGTCGACGAGGATCTCGTCCGGTCCCGGGGTCGGCGCCGGCGTGTCGCTCACCCGGAGGACCTCGGGTCCGCCGTACTCGGTCAGCACGACCGCCCGCACGTCAGCGCTCGAGCAGTTCGCCGGTGTCGTCGCCGGTGTCGACGGCCGCATCGGGCGGCGGGACGTTGCCGTTGCCGTCGAACGTCGCCGGCGGGATGAACACCTGCCCGCGGTACCACCGGAGCTCCTCGATCGAGCTGCGGATGTCGTCGAGGGCCCGGTGCGATGCCGCTCTTGCGCTGCATCGCCGACGTGAGGTCGGGATACCACCGCTTGACGAGCTCCTTGACGCTGGAGACGTCGACCGAGCGGTAGTGGAGGTAGTTCTCGATCTCGGGGAGGTAGCTGGCGAGGAAGCGGCGGTCGGTGCCGATCGAGTTCCCGCACAACGGCACCGTGCGCGGCTCGGTCACGTGCTCGCGGATGAAGTCGAACGTGGCCTGGCCCGGCCTCCTCGAGCGTGACCGCGACTCGCCGGATCGCGGGCAGCAGACCGGAGCGGGTGTGCATCTCGACCACGACCGGGTCCATCGCCTCGAGCGCCGCGTCGTCGGCGTGGATGACGAGGTCGGGGCCCTCGGCGACCACTCGCAGCTCGTCGTCCGTGACGATCGTGGCGATCTCGACGATCAGGTCGCGCGTGTGGTCGAGACCGGTCATCTCCAGATCCATCCACACCAACACGGTCAATTCCCTATCCATCGGTCACGCCTCTCGGCTGAGTCCTGACGGCAGGACGATACCCGGAGATGCGGTCTCGCCCGGCAGCACCATGTCCCGCGATCTGGTCACGGAGCAAGTCTTCGATGATCCAGTCATTCCGGACGCGGGGTCGCGGCGGTAGCGGATGCGGTCGTGCAGCCGGCTCGGGCGGCCCTGCCAGAACTCGGCCGTCTCGACGACGAGCCGCCAACCGCCCCAATAGTCGGCGGCCCGGCACATCGGCGCCGTCGAACGTGCGCTCGTACTCGGCGGTCAGCCGGTCGAGCTCGGCGCGGTCAGCGAGCACCTCGCTCTGCGGCGACGCCCACGCGCCGATCTGGCTCCCCCGCGGCCGCGACGCGAAGTACGCGTCGCTCTCGTCGTCGGCCGACGCGCTCGATCGGGCCGCGGAGGCGGACCTGCCGATGGAGGTCGAGCCAGGCGAACACGGCCGACGCCGTCGGGGTGGGCGTCGAGCTGGCGGCTCTTCGTGCTCTGCAGGTTGGTGTAGAAGACGATCGATCGGTCGTCGACGCCACGAGCGAGCACGACCCTGGCGTCCGGATGGCCGTCGAGCGCCGACGGTGGCCACGGTCATCGCGTTCGGCTCCGTCACGCCGGCAGCGCTGGCATCGGCGTACCAGCGCTGCCACTGGGCCAGCGGATCGTCGGCGACGTCGGCGACGTCGAGTCCCGCCGTCTCGTACTGCACCCGCCGTGACGCGAGCTCGGACTTGACGGCGTCGCTCACGGCTCGATGACGTCGGCGCCGCGCATGTACGGGCGCAGCACCTCGGGAATGACGACCGATCCGCCGGGCTCGCGGCAGTTCTCGAGGATCGCCGCCCAGACCCGCGGCACGGCGAGCGCCGAGCCGTTGAGCGTGTGGGCGATCTCGGTCCCCTTCTGCCCGGTGCGCCGGAAGCGGATGTTCGCCCGGCGCGCCTGGTAGTCGGAGAACCAGCTCACCGAGGACACCTCCAGCCAGGCTTCGGTGCCCGGTGAGTACACCTCGACGTCGAAGCTGCGGTAGTGGGTCTGGCCGAGGTCGCCGGTGCAGATGTCGATCGTGCGGTAGGGCAGACCCAACGCGGCGATCGTGCCCTCGGCCCTGGCGACGAGCTCGTCGAGCAAGGCCGGACTCTGTTCCGGGGTGGCGACGGCGAGGATCTCGACCTTGTCGAACTCGTGAGCGCGCAACATGCCGCGGGTGTCCTTGCCCGCCGAACCCGCCTCGCGGCGGTAGCACGGCGTGTACGCCATCAGCCGCACCGGGCAGCTGCTCCTCGGCAAGGATCTCGTCGCGATAGATCGACGTCAGCGGGACCTCGGCCGTGGGAATCGCCCAGAGGTCGTCACGCTCGACGGCGAAGGCGTCGTCAGCGAACCTGGGGAGCTGGCCCGACGCGGTGAGCGTTGCCGTGGTGACCAGCGACGGCGGACGGATCTCCTCGAAGGCGTCGGCGTTGCGGTCGAGCGCCAGTTGGCACAGCGCGCGACCCAGCGTCGCACCGAGCCCGCGGGTCATCGTGAACATCGAGCCGCTGATCTTGACCGCCCGCTCGTTGTCGAGGATGCCGAGGGCGGCGCCGGTCTCCCAGTGCGGGATCCGCCGGTGCTCCGGGAACTCGGCGGGGAGGTTGTGCGGGCCGCTGACGACGACGTTGTCTGCCTCCGACTTGCCGTCGGGGGCGTCCGGATGAGGGAGGTTGGGGATCGCCAGGAGCAGGTCGCGCAGCTCGGCCGACACGGCGTCGTGCTCGACGGCGAGCTCCTTCTCCCGATCCCCGAGCGCGCGGCTCTCCCGGCCGAGCGCTTCTGCGGCCGACGTGTCGCCCTCGCGACGGAGCCCGCCGACCTGCTTCGAGATCTCGTTGACCGTGGCCCTGACCTCGTCGCGCTCGACGGTGATCTCGCGCAGCCGGTCGTCGAGCGCGGCGGCCTGCTCGAGCTGGGCCAACAGCTCCGGCTTGCCCCGTCGCGCCATCGCCACGAGCGTGCCCTCGAGGTCGGTGCGGAGCAATCGGACGTCGATCACAGGGTCACGACGCTACCGCCGGGTCAACGAGCAGGCCGACCCGGTTCTTCCGGCGGGGCGGTGCTGGCGAAGACCCGTTCGACGTCGTCGAACTCCAGCGTGCCAGCCGGGAAGTCGGCGAGCGCGTCGGGTGGAACGGCGGGCTGCTGGCGCCGGTAGTTGTGCTCGTTGCGGTGGTTCGCCGAGAAGCGCTTGAACCACATCCAGACGATGATCGTCCAGAGGAAGATCGAGCCGCCGGTCTTCATGATCGCGCCGGCCAGCTGCTGGTCCTCGGTGACGGTGAGGCCCCACACCCTGACCGGCTGCTCGCCGTAGGGGCGATACACCGCGCCCTCGGCGAACGTGAGCCAGGCCGCGGGAACCGTCGGCACGACCGACTGCAGGAAGAGGTAGATCATCTTCGCGCCGGTGCTGATGTGGAACTCGGGGATCGGCCCGCACACCGGCATCCACATCAGCAGCGCCGTGAGCACGACCATCACGTGGACGAAGTAGTGGAGCACCGGGCTGCTGCTCGTGACCGAGGCGTTCACGATGCCGGGCACGTGGCTCACCATCACCGCCACGTTGAACAGCAGGGCAGCGGCGACCGGGTGGCACAACCAGCGGACCGCCCGGTACACCCGCCCGCTGCCGATCAGGGCCCGGAACAACCACTCGGGCGTGGCCAGCAGGGCCAGCGGGGGCAGGAAGTACGACAGCATCATGTGCTGCAACATGTGCCCGGAGTAGAGGTAGCGCTCGCCGATGTCGTGGATCGGCCAGTCGCTGGCGGTCCACAGCATCACCATCGCGGCGACGAAGCACCAGATGTTGCGGCGGGTGATCGGCCGCTCCCCTGCCCGAACCGCCGACGGACCGATCACGCGGACGAGATACGCGTAGGACCCGACGAGGAACGCGACGAGCGCCCACACTTCCGGATGCAGCTGGAAGCGCCACGGATCCACCCGCACAGTCTGCCGTCCCTGGCAACCGATGTGAGCCAACATGACCGTACGGTCATGTACGTTCCCACCGGTTGCGAGTTGGACAATCCGGGGTCAGGGGGCGAGTGGGAACTGCGGGCAGGTCGCCCGGTAGTCGGCCAGATCGCCGATGTTGGTCTCCCACTCCTCTCGGGTGAGATTGCGCCCCGCCAGCTGGCACGCGGCGACCATCCAGCGCTCAGGGTCGAGATCCCACACCTTGATGCCGGCGTCGGGGCCGCCGCCGATCCCGAGCATCGAACCGTCGGGGGCGAGCGATATCCCCAGGATTCATCTCGTCTGTCGGGGATCGACGATCGGCTGACCGATGCGCACGCCGGTCGCCACGTCGTACAGCGTGACCGAGCCGGTCCCCGCCGCGGACCGCGATGACTCGAGCCGTCAGCCGAGCCGTTCAGCTCCTGGATGAACCCGCGGCTACCGCCGATACGTGCGCATCGGTTCGAGCGTCGCGATGTCGTACTACGTCGAGTTCTCCGCCGAGCGAGGTCGACGAAGAGCTGGTCGGCTGCGGTGATGTAGGCACCGCGCGATGTCCGGGTTGGAGATGCGACCGAGTTCGGCGCCGCTGTCGCCGTCGAACACGACGACGCCTTCCGGTGGTCGTCCGACGACGATCCGGTCTCCGGTCGGGCTGATCGCCGCCCACGACATTACCCGTCGACGCGAATCGTCGGTTCGTGTCGCTGGCCGTCGACCGATGCCGAGCGGCCACAGCGTCGCCCCACCCGCTGTCGTCGGGAAACACCAGCAGGCCTTCGGCGCGGCCGGGATCGCAGCAACGTCGATCTCGGGGACGTAGTCGAACACCACACCGTCGGCGATCACGCGTCGCCGGTTGCCCAGCTCGTAGTGGACGACCTGCAGACCCGCCGTCGGTGATGCTTCCCTGCGATGATCGTGTCGTTGTCCACCCACGTGGGCGCGATGAGGCCGGGCAGTCGGCTCGAGCCATGCCCGGTGACGAGATCGATCAACGACGTTGTCGTCGTTGAATTCGGGCGGGTCGGCGCCCGGGGCGGGCGCTCGGCTCGGCGAGCATCGCGTGGTGCCGTCCGGGCTCAGCGTACTCGACGTTGTATCCGGGCGGCCAACGAGTGGCGTGATCGGGCCCGTCCCGTCGAGTCGCCACCGCGAGACGACCGGCTCGTTGTTGCCGAAGCTCACCAGCTCGGTGCCGTCGTGCGCCGACCACAGCGAGCCGGCATTGCCGTTCTGGGCGTCCAGGGTGCGGATGACGAGACCCGTAGCGAAGTCTCGCTCGACGAGTCGGCCGATAGAAGTCGGCGCAGAACACGGCGCCGACTGCTTCGACGACCCGCGGGACGAGACACGTCTCGGCAAAGTCGATGTCGCGCCAGATGACTTCGCCACTGGTCGAGTCGAAGCGGACCACGCCGTCGGTGCCAGCCCCGACGACCGTTCCGTCCGTTGCCGGCTGGAGGCACGGGTCGTGACGTAGCGCGGCACCTCGAAGCGGCGGCGTTCGGCGAGTGTTGCTCCGTCAAGCACACGCACCGTGCCGCGCGTCACCGCCGATGATGAAATCGCCGTCAGGCGAGGAGCGTGATCGCCGCCCAGCTGTGCGAATGATCGGTCGTCTGGCGCTTGTCGACCCCTGGCGCCTCGGCGAGCACGTCACCGGTTGACACGTCGAACAGCAGCCACGCGCTGACTCGTCGTTCGAGTCGTCACGGCCAGCGCCGTTGCCATCGGTCGGAGAAGGCGGCCGACGACACCGATTCCGTCCGACGGGACCGGACTCCAGCACCAACTCGCCGGAAGCCACGTCGAAGACACCGACGTGTGAATGCCGTTCCCTCGTCATCAGTCCACGCCAACTGGGCGACGAGGTGACTGTCGGCCGATGGCGGCCAGGATCGGAATACGGATCGACCCGATCGGCCGGGGAGCGGCCACGGCTCGCCGAGCACCCCCGTGTCCAGGTCATAGGACCGAATCCGCCCGTCATCGAGCACGACGAACGCGGTCTCCCCGTCGGGCAGGACGAGGCCGGCGGCACCGAAGTCCCGATCGAGGCGGTGCGTGTCGAGCAACCCTTGATCGTTGGTGAACGTCCCGAACAGCGCCGAGCGGGTGCGCGGCGTGTCGGCCAGGCGGTAGGCCTCCACGGCGAGCAGCGCGGCGGTGTCGCGCTGCGTCGCCCGCAGCGACTCGGCGCGGCCGACCAGCGCCTCGATCTCGGCGGCCCGAGCGGATGCTCGGCGGCATCAGCGGCGCTCAGCGCCTCGGCCGCAGCCGAGTCGGCGTGACGCCGTTGCACGAACGCCACCGCGCCGGCGACGAGCGCCACCACGAGCGCGATCGCCACGCCGACGAGGAGGCCACGGAGGCGCCGCGCCGAACGCTGCGCGGCGCGGCGCCTCGGCGTCGTGTGCTTCGGCGACCGGCCTCCACGAACGCGCGCTCGACATCCGGACAGCGCGCGACCTTCACCGTCGAGCGCCGCGATGGCCGCCTCGAGGCTAGCGCCGCGGTACAGCTCGCCCTCGCTGCGGCCGCCCTCGTCCCACGCTCGCGCACGAGCGGCGAGGTGTTGCAGCTGCGTGAGCCACCGGCGGTCATCGTCGATCCACCCCGCGAGACGGGCCCATCGGGTCAGCAACGCCTCGTGTGCCACCTCCACGCGTCGGTTCCCGCGACGCCGTGTCACGATCGGACACGAGCAGTCGAGCGTCCACGAACGGTGACCGCGGCTGCCTTGAGCGGCGGCCGAGAGCTCGCTCAATCCGGGAGCGGCGCCTGCGGTGTCCGGCCCGCCGTCCCCCGGCACCGACGAGGCGACCGAAGAGCTCCCGGGCGCCGCGCCCGACCGGCTCGGCGTCGAGTGATGCGAAGACCCGCTCTGCCCGGCGGGCGAGAGCCCCGGCGACGCCACCGACGGCCTCGAGCGCGTCGGGGCCGATGCGCCCGTCGACGCGGCGTTCGAAGAGTTCGGCGAGCGCGAACTGGAGCAGCGGAAGCGAACCGGGCTGGGCGAGCGAGTCGGCGATGAGCTGGGCCACGACGCCCTCGTCGTACGAGACCCCTGCCCGGTTGGCTGGCGACACGATCGCCTCGTCGAGTTGGGCCACCGACATCGCCGAGATCGCGAACGTGCCCTCCGCCGACCCACGGCCCGATGTCGTGGTCCTGCAGTGGTCGGTCGAGCAGGTCGGCGCGGATGGTGACGATGACCCTGATGTCGAGCGTTTCATCGGCGACCACCCACGCGAGGGTCGCGAGGAATTCGTGGCCTCGCTCGGCTGCGTCCCGCGTCCAGCACTCCTCGAACTGGTCGACCACGACGATCACACGGCCGACCCGACTGGTGATGCGCCGCATCATGCTCCACCGACGTCGTCGACAACCGAGCGTCTCGTCGGCGATCTCGTTGAGGGCCGCTCGCAACGCCGCCGATGGGTCGTCTCCGGGCACCAGCACCACCACCGTGCTTCCGCCGGACCGCAGCCGCGGCACGACGCCGGCACGGACCACCGAGCTCTTCCCCGAACCGCTCGCGCCGACGATGGCAACCAACCGTCGCTGCTCGACGAGCTCGACCAGCTCTGCTCGACGACTTCGGCGCGACCGTGGAAGCTCTTCGGCGTCGGCTTCGTCGAACGGCAACAGTCCTTTGTACGGATTGATCCCTGCCACCGTCGACCGGGCGAGTTGCACAGCCGCTCTCCGACGGGCCGAATCGACGACGCGGCGGTCGTCGGACCCCACCGGCGACACGGCACCGTCCGGTCGGCCGACGGCGAGCCGCCACGCCAGGACCAGCTCGGCGACCGACGCGTAGCCACCTTCCTTGGCGGTCGCCCTGGCGATCACGGCACCGAGTCCGGCCGGAGCGTCGGCGACGCGGCCGACGAGGCCCGGCGGCCCCGGCTCGATCGATCGTGGGCAACGGCGACCCGGCGACCGGTGAGCAGCTCCCAGAGCAGCCAGCCCAAGTCGCACACGTCGTCGCCGACCGCCGCGGCTCGTCGTCGTCCGCGGTGGCGATGCCGAAGTCGGTCAGGTAGGCGCCGCCGTCATCGTCGAGCAGCACGTTGGAAGCCTTGACGTCGTGATGGGTGACACCGGCGGCGTGGGCGGCCATGAGCGCGCCGCCGATCTCCTCGACGAGCCGGCTGACCCGGGCCGAGCGACCACGGCCCACCGGTGACAACCGCAGTCGAGCGCCGTGCCACCGCCGAGGAGCCGGAACACGAGATAGGCCCCGCCGGGCTCGCGCCAGTAGTCGTAGAGCGGGACGATGTGCGGGTGTTCGAGGCGGGCGACGAGTTGGGCCTCTGCCTCGAAGCGGCGGATGAAGTCCGACGAGTCGGCGAGGTCGGGTCGGATCGCCTTGACGCCGACCCGGCGCAGCGTTCCGGGCTGCGTCGCCGCGTACACCCGACCGACCGAACCCTCGCCGATCGCCTCGTGGATGACGTAACCACGAAGCGGCCGACCGGCCGCCGGATCGACGACGTCGTCGGCACCGGCCGCGACCGCGTGTTCGAGCGCGCCGAGCGCCGGCGACGGCTCGAGTCCGCTCTCGTCGGCAAGGCGTCGACGGAAGGCCCTGGCCCGACGCAGCGCCTCGGCCTGGCGACCGGTGGCGTGAAGCGCCTGGATCAGCAGGACGACGGGCCGCTCCCGAAGCGGCTGCTCGACCACGAGGCTCTCGAGGTCCGGGATCGCTCGCTGATGGTGCCCGATCGCGATCAGCGCGGCTGCCCGCTGCTCGCGGGCAGACGTGCGGACGCTCGTTCGAGGCGGGTCGACTCGGCCAGCGCCCACCACTCGGTGGAGAACTCGCCGAACGGCTCACCGCGCCACAGCGCGAGCGCTGCGTCGTAGGCATCAACGGCCCGGTCGGGTAGCGCCCGCTCGGCTTCGGCGATCTTCGCCTCGAACTCGTCGACGTCGCAGGTGATGCGCCGAGCGTCGAGGAGGTAACCGGTTCCCTCCGTGACGATCGCTCCGTCGCCGAGGGCGCTGCGTAGGCGGGACACGTAGGTCATCACGGAGCGGGCGGCACCGTCGGGCGCCGAACCGTCGGCCCACATCGCCTCGACGAGCCGGTCGCCGCTCACCTGGCGGCCCCGGTGGGTGACCAACACCGCGAACAGGCGGCGAAGTTGCGGCCCGCGGATCGGCACCGGTACGCCATCGCGCTCGACCTCGAGCGGACCGAGCGCCTTGTACCGCATGTCCGTCTCCTACCTGGTTGTCGAGCCACGGTCAATGGCAAATCGTGATGTGTCGCGGCCAGCGTGCGAGCGGCCGTATACAGCCCGTCAACAGCGAGCGTCCTGTCGACCGGCTGCATACGGGTGGGTGCAACGTCGAGCAGGCGCCCGGACGACCGTCCGGGGGAACCGCATCCGACGAAGGAGCAGCCATGAACTTCTTGACCACCGATCGCCACCGTGCCCTGATCGGTCTGACCATCGTTGCCGCGACCTCGGCAATCGCCCTGCCGGCAGCGGCCACGTCACCCCCGGACACCGCTCCGGGCACCGCCCCGGGCGAGGCAGTCGACGCCCAGATCGCCGACACGGTGCAGGGCATCCTCGACCGGTCGCTCGAACCGGACGCCATCGACTGGGCCTGCTGCGGCGTCGACGCACCGGCCACCGGTGTGTCGGTCGCCGTCCGCATCCCGGGTCACGACGACCTTGTGTTGGCGGCGGGCGAGCACGTCGACGGCACACCCTTCGATCCGAATGGATCGTTCGCCACCGGCTCGTTGGGGACCACGCTCGTCGAGACCATCGCCTGGCAACTCGCCGACGAGGGACTGCTCGATCTGACGGCCACCGTCGACACGTGGCTTCCGGCGCAACAGAACGCCGATCGGGTCACGCTGCAGATGCTGCTCGACGGCACCAGCGGTTGGGACGGCTGGGCCGGTGTTGACACGCCGCTCATCGTCGCCGACTTCGAACGCCACTGGACCCTCGGCGAGATGCTCGACACGACCGCGGACATCGCGCCGCTGCACGACCCGGGAACGTTCGACAACGAAGGCATAGACCGTGGAATGGCAGCGCTCGCCTACGTCATCGAGGAGGTGACCGGACAGTCGATCGCCGAGTTGATCGCAGAGCGCATCACCGAGCCGCTCGGTCTCGACGACACCTTCATGCAGGACGGCGCCAATCAGCCGGCGCGCTATCAGCACGGCGTGTTCTCGTTCGAAGGGCAGCGTGTCGACACGTCGATGTACCCGAACGTTTCGTACTACACCTACTACGGCCCGATCCGTGCTGCCGTCTCGAACACGACGGACCTGCTCGACCTGCTCGACGCGTTCGACACCGGCGAGTTGTTCACCGCCGAACGCGTTCCGGGGCCTGAGCACTTCCTCGGCGCCCGCATTTTCGACGGGTCGGTCCACGGGTACGGCCTGCCGTTCAACGGCTACTGCCCCTGCGAGTCTGCCGGTGCCGGCAACGGCCTCGACGTCGCGACGATCGGACGCCAGCCCTCAAGCGTCGGCCAGTCGTTGTTCATGCTCCGCTACCCCGACGGCGTCTCGATCGTCCTGCACTTCAACAGCGGCGACGAGGCCGATCGGGACGACACCAGAGCGGTCGTCGAGGCGATCCACGCCGCGGTCGTGGCGCAGTGACGGCCGGGCTGGCGGGCAGTGGGGTAGCGAACCTCCGTTACACCGGGACCCGAAGTGACGGGAGTGAGGGATTTCGGTGCGGAGGACGGGTGAGCTTGCTCGCCCGTCCGGAGCGCCACGAACTCGGCCGAACGGAGAGAGCGAGCGAAGCGAGCGAACGAGTGAGGCCGAAACCTCAACTCCCGAAGTAGTGGAACGTGAACAGGGCGACCGTGTACACGAACACGGCGAGGCCGAGTCCGGTGTAGAACAGCCGGCCGAACAGCGGGTTGTCGAACTTGACGTGCATGAAGAACAGCACGACCGTGAAGAACTTGATGGTCATCAGCGTCAGCAGCGACAACATGAAGAACCAGTGCGGCAGGGCGGTTGCGTAGGTCAGGGCCACCTCGACGGCCGTGATCAGCGCGAGGATCATCGCGACGATCACGTACTGCCTGTCCTTCAGCCCCTCGTGGACCTCGTCGTGGCCGAACGAGCCGGAATCGTGGTGCCCGGTTGACACTTCGAAGTGCTCGACGTCGCTGCTCATGCGATCCTCATAGTCACGGCCTCAGCTCGGGATCAGGTAGACGAGCGTGAAGATGATGATCCACACGATGTCGACGAAGTGCCAGTACAGACCGACCATCTCGACCACTTCGGCCCGGTGGCCGGGCACCCGGTTCGCCCGCAGCATCATCGTGAGCGCCAGCAGCATGATGATTCCGACGGTCACGTGCACGCCGTGGAACCCGGTGAGCGTGTAGAAGCTCGACGAGAACAGGCTCGTCGTGAAGCCGAGACCCTCGCGGTAGAACGACGTGAACTCGTACGCCTGGCCGCCGACGAACGTGGCACCCAGGATGGCCGTGGTGATGAGCCACACCCGCGTGTTCCGTTCGTCCCGGCGATGCGCCGACGACACGGCAAGGACCATCGTCAGCGACGACATCAGCAGGACGAAGCTCGACACCGACGTGAACGGGATGTCGTAGATCTGGTCGGGCCCGAGACTGCCGGAGTGGCGGCCGCGGTAGAGCATGTAGGTCGAGATCAGACCGCCGAACAGCAGGCACTCCGACCCCAGGAAGAGCCACATGCCCATCTTGTTGTTGGAAAGGCCGGAAGGCGGTTCGAGTGCTGGGTGTTCGTCCTGTTCGGGGTCGGCGAACCGCGACCCCGCCTCGGTGATGACGGTGCCGGCCGGCCCGTGGTGCTCTTCGCACGGTCATGCCTGGCAACCGCCAGTTCCTTGCTCGGTTCATCGTCGGGCGGCGGGTCGTAGTCGGAGTCGTCGGCGACCGACGGCTCCATCGCCCAGCCGAACAGCGCGAGCACGAGCAGCACGGCCGCCACGATCGCGATCAGGTGGTTGTAGATGATCCCGAACCCGACGAACGGCAGCATCAGGGCGACGACGAGCGGCCAGTACGAGGGCGACGGCATGTGGATGTGATGGTCGGCGTGCGCTTCCTGCTCGGCGAGGATCTCCTCGGCCGTGGCCACCTTGCGCAGGTCGTGCGCGTCACCCTCGCCGACGTCCTCGTACTTGCGGTGGAAGAACTCGTCGAGCGCGTGCACCTCGGGCAGGACGTCGAAGTTGTGCTCCTTCGGCGGGCTCGTCGTCATCCACTCCAGGGTTCGGGCGTCCCACGGGTCGAGCGGCGCCGGAGGCGCCTTGCGGTGGGTGTGCCACACGTTGATCAGGAACATCAGCACGCCCGACAGCGATGGTGAACGCCCCGACCGAGGCGACCGCGTTCCAGAACCTGATGTTGAAGAAGCCCTCGCCGTTGCGGGCCTCCGTGTGCACGTACATGCGCCGGGGCTGGCCCTGCAGGCCGGTGATGTGCATCGGGCCGAACGTCAGGTTCATGCCGATGATCATCAACCAGAAGTTCCACTTGCCGAGCTTCTCGCTGAGGCACTTGCCGAACACCTTCGGCCACCAGTAGTAGAAGCCGGCGAAGAACCCGAGCACGGCGCCGCCGAACAGCACGTAGTGGAAGTGGGCGACGATGTAGTAGGTGTCGGTCTGCTGGGTGTCCGACGGCGCCACCGCGTGGGTAACGCCCGAGAGGCCGCCGATCGTGAACTCGACCACCAGACCGACGGCGAACAACATCGCCGTGGTGAAGCGTGAGCTTTCCGCCCCACATCGTGAGCGTCCAGTTGACGATCTTGACGCCGGTCGGGATGGCGATCGCCATCGTGGCCACCGAGAACACGGCGACGCTGACCGGGCCGAGGCCGGAGGCGAACATGTGGTGGGCCCACACGCCCCACCCGACGAAGCCGATCGCCGCGCCGGAGAAGACGACGAACGGGTAGCCGAACAGCGGCTTCTTCGAGAACACCGGCAGCACCTCGGACACGATGCCGAAGGAGGGCAGCACGAGGATGTACACCTCGGGGTGCCCGAAGATCCAGAACAGGTGCTGCCACAGCAACGGGTCGGCGCCGGCGGACACCGAGAAGAACGTGGCGTCGAACTGGCGCTGGAACATCAGCAGGAACAGCGCCACCGTGATCACCGGGATCGCGAACAGCAGCAGGAACTGGATCACCAGGATCATCCACGTGAACACCGGCATGCGCATCAGCGACATGCCCTTGGTGCGCATGTTGAGCACGGTGACGATCAGGTTGATCGCGCCGGTCAACGACGCGATGCCGGTGATCTGCAGGCCGAGCGTCCAGAAGTCGATGCCGTGCGACGGCGAGAACGGCACACTCGAGTTCGGGGCGTACATGAACCAGCCGCCGTCGGCGGCGCCGCCGAGGAACCAGGACGCGTTGACGAACAGCGCCCCGAACAGGAAGCTCCAGAAGCCGAACGCGTTGATCCGTGGGAACGCCACGTCGCGAGCGCCGATCTGCAGCGGGAGGAAGTAGTTGCCGAAGGCCGCCGCCAGTGGCATCGCGAAGAGGAAGACCATCGATGTGGCGTGCATCGTGAACATCTGGTTGTAGACCGACGCCGACAGCAGCGTCCCGTTGGGCCCGGCGAGCTGGGCTCGGATCGCCAACGCCTCGATCCCGCCGACGACGAAGAAGAACATCGCGGCGGCGCCGTACATGATGCCGAGCCGCTTGTGGTCGACCGTGAACACCCACGAGCGCCAACCGGTGGCCGACACCGGGCGGCGGAACACGCCGTAGCTCGATCGACGCGGTGGCCACGGCCGGCGTCGGCGCGCCCACGCACTGCGGGCACCGGTCGCTCGATGATGGCCATCTAGTTCAACTCCAGCAGATACGCGATGACGTCGTCGATCTGATCCTCGGAGAGACCGAGGAACGGCATCCCACGATAGAGCCCGCCGGTGGCCGCGAGTTCAGTCTGATCGGTGTACATCGGCTTCTTCTCCGGCGCGTTGCGGATCCACTCGCGCAGGTCGACCGGGTTGAAGCACTCCTCGGTGACGCCGGCCAGGTACATCGGCCCGAAGGCCTCGGGGGAGGCGTTCCAGAGCTCGTCGCGGCACTCCTGGGTGATCAGGTCGAACGTCGCCCCGGCGAACGTGTTGCGCGACATCAGATGCGTCAGGTTCGGCGCCGCCCCGGAGTACACCTGGTCCTCGGGATGGGCGATCTGGGGGACCCCGTCCTGCGTTGACCAGGCCGTTGACCTGGTGGCAGCGGGCGCACTGCTGGATGAACACCGCCTCGCCCTCGGCGGCCTGGGTCCCGGGTTCCGGTGCCTCGTACGGCGAAAGCTGGTTCTCCACCCATGTCGCGAAGTCGTCCGCGGAGAGGGCGACGATCTCCATCCGCATGTTGGCGTGCGACAGGCCGCAGAACTCGGCGCACTGGCCGGCGAAGATCCCCGGGTGGTCGGCTTCGAGGCGCAGCGTCTGGATGCGACCGGGCACGACGTCACGCTTGCCGTTGATCCGCGGCACCCAGAAGCTGTGGATCACGTCGCGACTCGTGCCGCGCAACAGCACGTTCGTCTCCACCGGCATCACGAGCTGACCGCTCGTGACGATCGGGACGGTGATGCCACCCTCGAGGCAGCCGTCCTGCACCGGGTACTCGATCTCCCACCACCACTGCTGACCGGTGACGTTGACGTAGCACTCGGTGTCGTCGGTCTTCGACAACGCCATCAGCGTGCCGACGGTGGGGATGGCGACACCGATGAGGATCAGCGCGGGCAGGATCGTGAAGCCCGATCTCGAGTGCCGGCCGCCCGTGCGACTGCTTCGGGATCGGCTGGCCGCGGTCGCGGAAGCGCCACACGCACCAGCCGACGGCGGCGGCGACGATCAGCCCGACCACCCCGGCCATCGCGAACACCGGCCACTGCAGGTTGTGGATGTCCTGGGCGTTGTCGCCAGCGGGCTGCCAGGTGTCCTGCGGCGCCTCGTCGGCACACCCGGCGAGGAGGGGCTGCGACGCCACGACGGCGCGGGCGACGAGCCGCCGCGCGACGCGTGAGACGGCGCGTCACGACGTCCTCATGGGACCAACACCTCGATTGCTTGATCGTCGATTCCCGGCACGGTGAACGTGTACGGGCTCTCGGCCAGCGACGACGACCTCGCGATCGATGAACGTCAGCAGCTGGCTGCCCCCATCCTCGACGAGTGCCGTGCAGAGCTGGATCGGAACGAACTCGTCGGGGATCGTCTCCTCGGTCGTCTCGTCGACCGCCGGCCTGCTCGCCGAGGTTGAGCACGAGGCGGCGCTCCTCCTCGCTCTTGTTGCTGAACAGCACGTTGGTCGGGTTCGAACGGGTGACGACGAGCTGGTCGGACTCGCCGCTGATGCCCAGCGCCCTGGCGACCAGCGTGCCGTCCTCGCGCAGGATGACCTCGCCGATGATGTTGGCCTTGTCGGCGACGTTCTGCGAGGCGTGCTCGTCGACTTCGGTCTCCTCGGCTGTGTCGCACTCGCCCTCGGCGGCGAGGTCGGTCGTCGTGTGGTGCGGCTCCATGTCCCGTTCCCCGGCGAGCGCCGCCGCGACCCCGCCGGCGACCAGCCCGAGCACTGCGATCGCCGCCACGCCAGACATCGCGGCGTTGCCGATCTGCGGGCGGAACGCCACGACGAACCCGGCCACGAGCACGAGCGCGGCGACCACTGCGAACGCCGCCGGTCCGCCCGTCTTCGAGAGGAACAGCATGATCCGGCTGAACGAGTAGATGATGATCGACCGCGGCGAGCAGCGCGAGCACCGGGAACTCGGCCGGGTGGGAAATCCGCTCGCGGACGCCGCGGTTGAAGTGCGTCGTCGCCGGACGCCCGCTCGCTCCAGGCGCCGACCATCCACTCCACGGCCGCGGCGATCATGGCGATGATGCCGAACACGAACACGACCGGATAGGTGACCAGCCCGATCACGACCAGCACGCGCGCCGAGCGCCGCCGACGATCGGCCAGAAGCTGGCGGGCGGCGCCGGACGAGCGGCAGCCGACTCGGTGGCCGCCGTCGGATCCATCGAGGACACGTTGGCGTCCCGCGTGTAGAGGTTGATCGCCGGGAGCATGGCGAGGGCGGAGGCTGCCGAGATCAGCCCGGTCGTGCCGAGTGAGCCGCTGACGCTCAGGCCGTAGGTGATGGCCGCGATGGTCGCCACGCACCGTGGCGCCGATGAGGAGTCGGGAGCCGAACGGGATCACTTCGTCACGTACACGATCAGCCAGAGGGCCGAGAACACGGCCGAGAGGACGTACCAGTAGAGGGCGTGGGCGGCGACGATCTCGGTGTCGGACTCCCGACCGCCGAGGACCCGGAACGCGGCGATCCCGGTGAACGCGACGCCGATGATGACGCAGGGCGAGCATCGCGCCGGTGACCGCGTAGAACATGCCGGCGTACGCCGTCTCACCGATCGGTAGCTCCATCCGGTTGTAGATGTAGGCCTGGGCGTTGATGATCGCCAGACCGATGATGGCGACCAGCCCGAGCGCCAGACCGAGGTGCGGGCGTTCGCGGCGCCGGGCCGGCGTACACCGCCCACTGGGCGAACAGGTTCAGCGTGAAGAAGCTGATCAGCATCACGTTCACGGGCACGCCGGGAATCGTGATCCCCTGCGGAACCCACACCGCGTCGTCGGCGCTGTCGAGCGTGTCCTGGCGGATGCGGACGAACACGGCGAGCATCCCGCCGATCAGCATCACCGCCGCCATCGACGCGACCGCGGTGCCGACGAACACCTGGCGGCGTGGGGGCGGTGCCGGCGCGGGGGAAGCGCGTGCATCAGGCGTGACCCTCCTGGCCGCGTCCGCTCCGACCCGTTGGGCGAAGTCCGGTGCGGCCGTGAGGTCGAGCACCGGCTCGGGCGACATCACGGTCGGGGTGCTGGCGAAGTTGAACGGCGGGCGCCGGCGACGGGGTGGTCCACTCGAGGGTGTGGCCGTCCCACGGGTTGTCGCCGGCCGCGTCGCCGTCCGACTTGCCGGCGAGCGCCGGCACGGCCAGCCCGGCGAACGCAAGGGCGACGACGACGATGAGTGCGTGCCCGGCCGCGGTGAGCCCGTTGAGCAGTTCGCCTGGACCGTCGTTGCTGTACATGGCCGCCGACGCCGGCTGGTCGAGGAACCCCGCGACGAGGTACGGGATCGAGGCCAGCGCCGCGCCGACGAGGCCGAGGAAGGCCAGCCCGCCGGTCTGCTTGGTGGGCAGCGTCCGGCCGGCGAGCTTGGGGATCCAGTACGCGACGGCCCCGAGCCCGGCGACCACGCCGCCGTACACGATGGCGACCGCTGCCCCTTCCTCGAACACCGTTCCCTGCAGGCCGAGATCGTCGATGCTGTTCAGCGCGGTCGCCGCCATGCCGAGGAGGATGAACAGGAGCCCGACGATCGCGAACACGAACGGGACGATGAGGTTCGGCTTGGTGGCCCTCACTCCCCGCTTCGCCGGCTTGGCTGCGAATGCGGCAACGCCGAGCACGACGAGGACGCCGAGCAGGGGCAGCAGCACGAGGACGCCGAACGTGATCAGGTCGCCGATCTTGGGCCTGATGTCCTCGAACGACAGCCCGTCGCCCGACCACGGGACGTTGATGACGTCCTGCTGGGTGACGCCGGCCAGTGCCGCCACGCCGACGAGACCGAGACCGGCGATGGCGACGCCCCGCATCGGCAGCCGCCTGCGCAACACGACCGGGACCAGCTCGGCGAACAAGCCGACCGCGGGTAACGCGAAGAGCGCCAGTACGGGTCCCGTGAGCAGGTAGAACGTCCAGTCGAAGATGCCGCTGGCCGCCGCCGAAGGCTTCCTGGGTGTACTGGTAGTCGACGTACACGTAGATGTGCACCCCGACCGCGACCGGGAGCACGAGCACGAGACCGAGCGACGCGACGAGGGCGCCCCAGGAGAACAGCGGCACCCGACTCATGCGCATCCCCGGCGCTCTGGTGGTGAGCACCGACGTGGCGAGGGTGGCGGCGACCGCCGTGAGCCCGATCAGCGACAGGGCGTTCGCGGCAACGTAGAGGCCGACCATGTCGGCCTGGCCGCCGGACGGTCCACCGTTGTTGGCGAGGGCGACGATGACCAGGACGGTCCCGGCGAACCAGGCCCAGAACCCGGCGGCCGCGACCCGCGGGAAGGCGAGCGAGCGCGCTCCGAGCTGCAGTGGGACGGCCATCACGCAGACGCCGAGCATCAGCGGGAGCAGCGCAGCCTGCACGAGCCCGACGCGGTACCCCGCGAACAGCTGGGTCAACGCCGACTCCTGGATCACGGTGTCGTCGCCGTCGATCCGCTCGAAGCCGAGGACTGCGCCGAGCGCACCGACGATCGAGCAGTCCGAGCACCGGCCGACCCGATCAACAGGCGCCCGATGACCTTGTGATCGCTGGTCGTCAGCACCCCGACGATCGACGACGCCGCTGCGGCGTCATCGGACGCGTGGCCGGCGGCCGCGTCGCTGGCGGCGTGACCGCCGGCCGTGTCAAGGGTGGGGTCGAGAGTGCTCATAGGTGAGTTCGGTTGAAGCGCTCGGCGATACCGCTGCGTCCGGCGTGGCGAGTTCGGCCAGGACTTTACTTGTCACTTGCGGCCATGGCTGAAATCCCGCGGTCACACCGACACGCCCCCGCTCATGCCAAGACATCGAGGGTCATCGCGCCGAACAGCAGCGTGACGTAGGTGATGCTGTACCCGAAGACCTTCATGCTCGCCGCAGGCGTCGGCCTCGCGGCGAGCGCGATGGTGCCGCCGAGGAAACCCGCCCCGAGCGCGACGGCGGCGGCCGTGTAGATCCAACCGAGGTCGGCCACCGGCACCAGCACCATCGTCGACGCGACGAGGGCGGCGGTGTACACGATCATCTGGCGAGCCGCCTCGGCCAGCGGCGCGACCGCGGGCAGCATCGGCACGTCGGCAGCGCGATAGTCGTCGGCGTAGCGGATCGCCAGCGCCCAGAAGTGTGGCGGCGTCCAGAAGAACATCGCCACGAAGAGCACGACCGGCGTCCACGCCAGCGAATCGGCCACCGCGGCCCATCCGACGAGCACCGGAACGGCCCCGGCCGCGCCACCGATCACGATGTTGTGCCGGCTCGTCCGCTTGAGCCAGAGCGTGTACACGCCGACGTAGAACGCCGTGGCCGACATCGCCAACACGGCCGACAGCAGGTTCGCCCCGCTCCACAACACCCCAAACGCGACGAGCTCGAGGATCACGGCGAACACGAGCGCGTTGCGCGGCTCGATGACGCCGGTCACGAGCGGGCGGTTCTGGGTGCGCTTCATCCGGGCATCGATGTCGCGGTCGACGTACATGTTGATCGCGTTCGCGCCGCCCGCGGCGAGCGTTCCGCCGACAAGCGTGGCGAGCATCAGACCGAGCGGCGGCCAGCCCCGCTCGGCGAGCACCATCGTCGGGATCGTCGTGACGAGCAGCAGCTCGATGATCCGCGGCTTGGTGAGCGCGACGTACGCACCGACGATCGTCCGCGGCTCGCGTCGGACGCCGTGGCCGCCGTTGGTCAGCGATCCCGGCGCGAGACGCGACGGGACGATGGGGCGGGTGCCGACGGCCATAGCGACCCCATGGTACGGCGCGAGGCGCGGCACCGCAGAATGGTCCACCGTGTCCCGGCAGCGCCGCTATCGGATGCCGCTTGGGTCATCGAAGTGAGCTGGATACGTGACTCTCGATGACCAAAGCGCTCAGGGCTCGGCGACGGGGCGGCCGAAGGTGACCGCGTCGCGGACCTCGGCGGGCACGGAATCGCTCAGCTCCCGGTCGGGCCGTGCGCGCCGAGCGCGTCGTTGACCGTGGAGAACGCGATGCGCAGGCTGACGAACAGCGTGATCGCGAAGATCTGGCCGTCGGTGAACCCGGCGTCGCGCAGCGACGGCGACGTCGCCGGAGGTGACGTCGTTCGGGTCGCGTGCGACCTTGCGCGCCCATCCGGCGAGCGCTCGCTCCGCATCGTCGAGGCCGTCGTCGTCGACCTCGCAGCACCGCCGCCGGCGACGTCGGCGCCGGCCTCGCCGGCCAGCTTGCCGCCCCAGGCCAGCGAGCAGTAGGAGTCGCCCATCGCCGCAGCGCAGGCGGAGACCAGGATGCCGCGCTGGCGGAACGTCAGCGAACCGGCTCGGACGGCGTCGCCGAGGATCGCGAACAGCGCATCATGAGCATCCGGCTGGTAGGCCCAGAGCTCGCGACGCGTTCATGACGAAGCCGAGCTCGGCCATGTCGTCGTCGTAGGACTTCTGAATCGCGGCGGTGGTGGCAGGGACCGCGAGGAACGTCCTGGACAGTTCGATCGACGGCGTCGCGTCAGCCCGCGACCCGGCGGCGGCCGATGCCCCCGGTTTGCGGGCGACGTAGCCGACCAGGTCGATCTGGGCGCGCAGCGGCAGCCCGTCGCGCACTCGCTCGGTCGCCAGCTCGATCGCGTACTCCGTGAAGGCGGCCTCGCCGACGGCCTGGATCGCCTCGTACGCCGGGCCGGTGGAGGCCAGGGCGCGGGCGTACGGTCGTCGGGATCGGCGAACTCCCAGACGAAGGGCACCTCGACCCGCTCGACGTCGGCGAACCCGAACCGGCGCGAGCAGCTCCTCGCCGGCGCCCGGCCGACCGAGGGCGACCATGCCGCCTGGTTGCCGACCTGCGGTCGTCGGCCAGTCGGAACGGCGCCAAGGCCCACGCGCCCGGCGACGCCTTGATGTGGCCCCACACGGTGAGCCCGAGGCGGCCGCCGGGCGCGAGCACACGGTGGACCTCGGCGAGCGCTTCCGGCGTCGTGCCCCAGATGCCGCGGAAGCTGGTGACGACGTCGAAGGTGCGTCGTCCCAGGGCATGGCGTGCATGTCGCCGACCCGGATGTCGGCGTCAGGGTTGCGGTCCCGGGCGACCGCGACCAGCCGTGGCGATGCGTCGATGCCGGCGCAGGTCGCGCCGCGGAGCCGCAGCCAGCTCGATGGCGAGGCCCGACCCGCACGCGACGTCGAGCAGCCGGTCGCCGCGCCGAACGTCCATCGTGCTGATGGACCGCCACGTACTCGCGGCAGTTCGAGGGTTCGCTGAGCGTGGCGAAGTCGACGGCCAGCCGCCCCCATCCCTCGTCGACCATTTGCCAGGCGCGATCCGCATCGCTCGTCCCGTGTGTGTCCATCAGGCCACAATGCACCTCGGGCGGGCGACGATCAATGCGTCAGATTGAATGGATGGCGTGACGTCGCCGGATCTCGTCGTGCTCGACCAGCCGTCGGTCGAGGAGGCCGTCGCCGAGGACCGGCCGTGGGTGGTGATCGTGTGGAACGACCCGATCAACCTGATGAGCTACGTCACATTCGTCCTGCAGAAGCTGTTCGGGTACTCCTTGGAGAAGGCCACGGAGTTGATGCTCGACGTCCACCAGAAGGGCAAGGCCGTCGTCGCCAGCGACACCCGGGAGCGCTCCGAGATGCACGTATTCAGGCTCCACGAACACGGCCTGTGGGCGACCCTCGAGCACGATGAGTGAGCGCGGCGCCTTCACCCGGGCGAAGGGCGGCGGTTTCGTGCTCCGGCTCGGCACCGAGGAGCGGGCGCTCGTGGCGCGGCTGCTCGACGAGCTCGCGACGCTGCTCACCAACCCGGTCGACCCGTCGATGACCGTTCGGTTGTTCCCCGTCGTGCACCCGGAGAGACCAGAGCAGGAGGCGGAATACCAGCGCCTGATGCGCGACGAGCTCGTCGCCAGCCGGCTGGAGGGGATCGTCACGGTCAAAGGCATCCTCGGCGGCGACGAGAAGTCCGGCAACAGCAAGAAGGTCACGTTCAGCGAGGACCAACTCGTCGCGTTCATGCAGGCGCTGAACAGCGTGCGGCTGGTGCTCGGCACGATGCTCGACGTGACCGAGGACGACGACGACCTGCCGGACACGACGCTCGTGCCCGAGTACCAGCTCTACGCCTACCTGTCGTGGGTGCTCGACTCGGCCGTCCACGCGCTGTCGGGCAACTGAGACGCCGCGCTGCGCCGGCCGCTACACGAGCCGGCTCCCATCGTGGCACCGATTCGCCCGGTGGAAGGCATCTGGCGCACTGGTAGTGTCAACGTGCTCTCAACCGGAGTCGTCCACCAGCCCCCATCGTCTAGCGGCCTAGGACACCACCCTTTCAAGGTGGCGGCACGGGTTCGAATCCCGTTGGGGGTGCACATACATCTGGTCCCGTGGTGAAGTCTGGAGTTCACGCCGGCCTGTCAAGCCGGAGGTCGCGGGTTCAAGTCCCGTCGGGACCGCCAGACCAGATCAATCAGCACGGTCGAGTAGCTCAGTCGGCAGAGCATCCGCCTGAAAAGCGGGAGGTCCCCGGATCGACGCCGGGCTCGACCACCATGACCAACCCGATCCGCCCCGGCGCCTGGACCGACCGCAACCTCGCCGCCGAGGTGCGCGACTTCCTCCAGGCCGCGTCGCAGATCCTGGCGCCGAACTACGTGTCCGTGCTGAACGAGGCGGCGAAGCGCCTGCTCGGCTGCCGTCATGCTCGCCACTACGACACGTGGTACTGCTTCGACTCGGCGTGCCCGAACTTCTGGCAGAAGTTCGAGGAGAAGACGGGTTTGGGCACCCCCTGACGACGGGTCCCGTTGCGGGCAGCGCGAAAACGGCGACGCCCTGCTACTTGCTGAATCCGGTCGGGGGCCGGTTACCCGAGGCTCACCGCGACCACCCCACCGACGATGATGGCCAGGCCGACGGCGGTGCCGGCGACGCCGTAGAACGTCAGCGGCGGCTTCAGCCACTCGGCACCGACCTGAGCGAACACGGGGCGGAGCATGTAGTGGAAACGGTGCGCGAGGGGAGCGCGCAGGTTTGCCCTCAGCGAGTGGAACGACGGCCACCGCAGGAGTTCCGGCGTCCAGTCGTCATCGAAGCGGACGATCCCCTGGAGCGTCCCAATGCCCGTTGGTCTCCGAGGTAGGGCCGGCAGCGGCCTGACCAGGAATTCGTCGCAGATTGCCTTCACCGCCTGATACCGCCGACGGCCCTTGGGGACGAACAGCAGCATCCGTTCCGGGCTCAAGCGGGACACAGCCTGCTGCAGCTCCCACCGCACTCCCTTTGTGGACGAGGCCCGCAGCACGACCAGCCGAGCGCTCGCCAGCAGGTCGGAGACCCTCGCCTGCCAATCGCCGTCGCCGACGTACATCCTGGCGGCGCCGAGGTCGGGAAGACTCTCCTTGGGATCCCCGATGGCGACGAAGGGCCCGATGCGGTTGAGCACCAGCGCGACCTGCTCCTCCTCCGTCCTCAGCTGGAAGAACCCCTGCATGAGGTGCGTGTCAGCGACCTTCTCGTCGTCCGCAAAGCTGCGCAGGTAGACGACGGGCCGCCGAGGATCCGAGGCGGGTACGACGTCCGACGCCGCGGCCCGCAGCTTGCGCCCCTTCCTGGACAGTTGACGTCCGACGGTGCCGACGCCAACAGCGGCGACCGACCCGCCGACGATGGCCGCGTAGGTCGGGGCATTACCCCACCCACGGTCCGGAACCGTCGATACCAGCCAGAGCCCGCAGAATCCCAGCGCCATCAGCGCGTATCCCATCCCGATCAGGCGTGTGGCTCCTGCCTGCGGACGCCCCGAGGGCGGCGGTGTGGGTTGTGCCATGTGGGCGGTCTCCCCGTCGACAGCGAGCGGCTATCGACCCGTGACGTCGAGCGGTAGGTCGAAGGCAGCCGGGAAGTGCGAGTCCTGCACCTGTTGAGTCGCTGCGTGGGCACCGACCGCGGCCAAATCGTTGACCGATGACGGATCGTCCATCTTCCGGAGCCTTTCGATCCGCTTGGAGTCGGCGTTGAAGCCGATCTCGCGCAGCAGCCAAGTGCTGTCGAGCTCGACGTTGTAGCGCAGGTAGGTGAGCAGTGCCTGGCCACCGAGCTGGTCATCGCGGAGGTCGCCGATCTCGCGATCGATCCGACTCGGGATCGGGCTGTATGCCAGCGCCTGGAGCACCGTCTGATTGAGCGCGTCTGCATCAGTCATCATCGTCACGAGCGCCTGCGCCGCTGCCACGGCGGCACGGCGACGCACCAGACCCTTGGTGTTGACCTCGGCCGGTGCGGAGCCGGTCCCTACCGACACGAGGAGCAACTGGTTCACCCCGGTCGGCCAGCCGAGCGAGTACCCGTGGAGTGTCGCCACGAGGAACATCAAGAGCGCCGGGTTGTTGGCGGTGCTCACGCCACCATCGATGAACCGGCCAGTCAGCATGCTCGTGATCTCGATCGGCTCGTCGTCGAAGTAGTGCGGGGCGGCGGTGCTTGCCCGCACGACCTGCACCAGCCCGTAGTCCTTGTTCGGGATGGCGTTGCTCTCGGGCCGCTGTGCGAAGTACCGGCCGCGCGGCAGGTTCATCAATGGCCACTGACTCGACGTGTCGAGACGCTTGGTCACGACGACCAAGCCGGTCCGCAGCTCCGGCGACCCGAGGGTGAGGCTTCCGAAGTGGCGCTCCAGGACCGTGCGGAGGCGGCCGGACCGATACTTCGGCACGAGCACACCGAACCGCCAGAACGGCTTCACGAACACGTCGCCGGCCAGCTGCTGGTACAGCGTCTGGATCTCGGCCACCGAGTCGCCCTTGGCCAGACAGGCGGCGATCACTGCGCCGGTCGAGGTGCCGCCGATGAGATCGAAGTAGTCGGCGAGACGGAACGCAGCGGGGTCCCTGCAGCGCGCCGCCAGGACCTCCTCGACTCGGGCGAGGTAGGACAGCGACAGGGCGCCGCGCACGCCTCCACCGTCGAGGGCGAGGATCCGCTTCGGACCTTCGCGCTCGTAGAGACGGTCCTCCAGCTCCGTCATCGACGCTCCCTCCTGCGCCACCACCCGGTGCCCTAAGCTACTTCGGCCAGAGGGGGCCCCATGTGGTTTGTCCATGCCGGGAACCGGGTGGATGCCACCGACCGTGAGCAACCACGGTTTCCGGAAGCGAACGTCGATCGCTTCGAGCGCCGGCTGCGGAGGTTCCTCGAGGAGGCGCAGCCGTCGGGCGTCGTGAGCGCGGCGGCCGCGGGCGCCGACCTCCTCGTGCTCGACGTGGCGCGTGACCTCGGGTTGCGCTATGAAGTCGTGCTGCCCCTCCCGATCGAGGAGTTCGTCGCCCGGTCGGTGGCTGACCGCGGCCCGGCATGGGTCCGGCGCTTCCGGCGCGTGGTTCCTGATGCGTCGCGGGCGATCGTCGTCGATCTGTCCGCCTACGACGACTGGTACCTGCGCGGCAACGATGTCATCCTCGATCACGCCTCCGACGTCGCCAACGGCGAGGGCGTGCTTGCGGTGACGGTCCGATCCGCACCCGACGACGGCCCGGAGAGCGCGACGGACGAATTCGCGCGTCGGGCGCGGGGTCGAGGGCTCACCGTGATCGACCTCGATCCGACGAGTGACGCGAGCGGGCGGGCGTTCGTCGTGATGCCCTTCGGCGTGAAGCCCGATCCGTCCCGGCCCGACGTCAAGATCGACTGCGACGCCACGTTCCGCAAGCTCATCGTCCCGCTGCTCGAGGACGCCGACCTCGACTGGACCCGCGCCGACCGGGCGACGGAGGCCGGGATGGTGCACGTCGGAATGTTCAACGAACTCGCGACGGCCGACGTCGTCGTCGCAGATCTGACGCTCGAGAACCCCAACGTCCTGTACGAGCTGGGCATCCGCCACGCGCTGCGTCCCCGGTCGACCGTAATGCTCCACCGTAACGGTGGGTTCAGCATGTTCGACCTACGGCCGCTGCGTGAGTTCCGCTACGACCTCGTCGGTGCCGTGATCACTGACGACGAGGCACTGGCGGCGATCAAGCGGATCGGTCCGGCGATCGAACTGGCGAAGGCGGCGAGCACCGAAGTCGACAGCCCGTTCCACGCCCTGTTCGAGCTGTCGCCCCCGACCTTCTCCGTACGGCCCCGGGCCAGCACCTTCACCGTCGGGGCCTTTCATGAGCTGTCGGGTCGCCTGGCGGCGCTCGAGCGCCACTCACGGGGGCGAGACGCCACCGCGATCACCGACGAGGTGATCGACGGCCTGATCGACGACGTCCGGGGTCTCCAGATCGAGGAGCGATCCAAGCGGGCGCTGCTGTTCCAGCTCGGCGTGCTGCTCCGTCAGCTCGGTCGCTACCGGCGCGCCCTGGACGTGCTCGATGCGCTCCAGCTGAAGACCGCCGACTCGGGCTATGCCGAATCCCGCAAGGAGCAGGCGATGAACCACCGCCGGCTCGGCGAAGCGGCGCAGCGCAACGGTGGCGACCCCGAGCCGGAGTGGGCGGCGGCGGCGCGCCTGCTCGACGACGCCTTGACGGTCGAGCAGCTGGACCCGGATGCCTATGGGGTCGCCGGTGGCCTCGCCAAGCGGCGGGCTGATCGCGCTTTGTCCGCCGGCCGGCAAAGCGAGGCGGAAGTGCTCCTGCGCGACGCGGCGCGCCACTACGGCGACGGCATCCGCGCCGCCCCGTCGGACTATTACCTGCTCCTCAACCGGGCGACCACGCTGCGCGTCCTCGGCCAGCACTTCGACGACCATCGCGCCCTCGACGAAGCCCGCTTACTGCTGCCCGTCGCCACCTACTTCGCAACCCGGGCCGCCGGCGCCGATCCCAACGACTTTTACGCAGCAGTCAGCGCTGGGGAGCTCTGCTACACCGGCTACGCGATCGCGAAGGCAAAGGCCCGCGGTGGTACGACGGCGGCGCGGCGTGCCGAGCGCTGGTACGCGGACGCCATGGGTCGGGGCGCGAACGCCGACGAACGCCGCGCCGTGCTCGATCAACTCGCCTTCTACGGACGTCTCGACGGACCCAGCGAACTCCTGGACCGCCTGCGGTCACTGGTCGGGGCAGGCTGACCCGACGCCAGCGACCGACCGCCGCTCAAGGCGGCGTTACGGTGCGCGGCTTCTCCGATGCGAATCGGACCATGGCGATGAAAGTGCCGTCGTCGGCGATGCCGGCGGTGAGCCGGGGGACCCGGATGCCTTGGGGCTCGATGTCGGGCTCCCAGCGCTGCCACGGTGCGGTGGACGTGTGACGGGTTGGTTGTGGCCGTTGGGCGCTGACGGTCGCTGTGTGGGTATGGTCCGCCGATGGCTCGTTTGGTGCTCGGTCCGTTGCTGCGGCATGTGTCCGATTCGACGGCGACGATCTGGGTCGAGACCGATGCACCCTGCGAGGTCGCGGTCCTCGGGCACACGGCGCCGACGTTCGCCGTCTGCGGACATCACTACGCGCTCGTGATCGTCGAGGGTCTCCTTCCCGGCTCGACGACCCCTTACGAAGTCCATCTCGACGGGGAACGCTGGTGGCCGCTGCCCGACGAGCGGTTTCCGCCGAGCGTGATACGGACCCTTGATGGCGGCCCGTTGCGGATCCTCTTCGGCTCGTGCCGCGCCGCCGCTCCCCACGAGCCGCCCTGGAACCTCGAGGCCGACCATGACGAGCGCGCCCGGGGAGTCGATGCGCTGCACGCCCACGGGCTGCGAATGCTGGGACAGTTGCCCGAGGCCTGGCCGCACCTGCTGCTCTTCGTGGGCGATCAGATCTACGCCGACGATTCCTCGCCGAAGACCCGGGCCATGGTCGCGTCAGCGTCGCGGTCACCTCACCGACGATGACCGCTTCCCCGGTCTCGACGATGTCGCCGACTTCGAGGAGTACACCTGGCTGTACCACGAGTCGTGGCGACCGGACGTGGAGCGCTGGGTGTTGTCGGTCGTCCCGAGCGCGATGATCTTCGACGATCACGACATGATCGACGACTGGAACACGTCGATCTCGTGGGTCGACGAGATCCGGCAGCAAGCCGTGGTGGCACGACCACGTCATCGGCGGGGTGATGACGTACTGGCTGTACCAGCACCTCGGCAACCTGTCACCGGACGAGATCCGCGCCGAAGGGATGCTGGCGCGATTCGTCGAACTCGGTGACGCCACCGAGGCGTTGACCGAGTGGGCCGAGCAGAGCGAGAAGTTCACGCCGGTGCCCGGCGGCTACCGGTTCAGCTTCTACCGGGATCTCGGGTCGCGGCGACTGGTCGTGATCGACTGTCGCAACGGCCGTGTGCTCGAACCCGGCCATCGGCGGATGGTCGATGAACGCGAGTGGGAGTGGGTGGTCGACCACGCCGATGTCGAGTGCGAACACCTCATCCTGGCGACGTCGGTACCCGTCGCCATGCCCGGCGGGCTGCACGACCTCGAACGGTGGAACGAGAAGGTGTGCAACGGGGCGTGGGGCAAGCAGGCGGGACGTCTCGGCGAGAAGATCCGCCGGGCGGTCGACTTGGAGGACTGGTCGGCGTTCCACGACAGCTACGTCGAACTGATCGACCTCGTGCGCAGGGTGGCGACGCCACGCAGCGGAGCGCCCGCGCCACCGGCGACCGTGACGATCCTCTCCGGTGACGTGCACTTCAGCTACCGCGCCCGGGCGACGTTGGTCGACGAGCCCGATCAGCCGGCGATCGTCAGTCGCATCCACCAGATCGTCAATTCCCCGATCCGCAACGTGCTGCGCACCCGCGAGCGGAGGGTGCTGCGCCTCGGTCTGTCGAAGGTCGGCGAGCTCGTCGGCCGCGGGTTGCGACGTACCGTCGGGAGCGCCGGATTCGTCGCGACTGGGACGTGGAGGACGGTCCGTTCTTCGGTAACCACGTGTGCCTCATCGACTTCGACGGTGACGCGGCCCGGATGGTCCTGGAACGTGCATCGCCGGACGACGACGGTCAGCCGATGCTGAGCGTCGTGGCCGACTCAACGCTCTAGCGCCGCGGCGTGGGTGACCACTCGATCAGCAGGATCACCCAGTCGCTGGAAGCGCCCGCCGAAGGCGAGGGCACTGAGCAGGAACCACCCCCAGCCGACGAGCAGACCGGCCACGACGTCGGTGAGCCAGTGCACGCCGAGCAGCGCACGCGACGCCGCCACCGCCACGCTGATCAGGGCGGCGACCGCCGCGGCGATGCGAACGCCTCCGTCGTGACCACCGTCGGCCGACCACCAGAGCGAGGGCGAACCAGGTCGCTGCGGCGGCCGCCGAGTGGCCCGAAGGGAACGATGACCCCGAGGTACCGACAAGGTGGGCCACGTCGGGGCGCTCCCGATCGATGAGCCACTTCAGCACGTTGTTGATCAACGCGACGCCGGCGACGACGACCACGAGGAACAACGCGACGTCGAGGTTGCGGTTGCGGACGACGTCGAACAAGCCGACGGCGACGGCGATCATCGACGAGCAACCAGGTGGCGCCGAGATCGGTGATCCAGTCGAGGACCGTCGTCGACCACGACGAGGCGTTGCGGCTGCCCCACTCGGCGACCGACCGGTCCCACGCCGCAATGCCCGAGTTCGCGATCGACCATGTCGAAGATCGCTCCGACAGCAAGCGCGGTCAGAACGACGACGGCCAAGGCGGCGACGAGCATCAGGCCGCCGGCGACCTGCCGATCGATCGCTCGCGCCGGCGCCGCCAACCGCGGATGACGGCCGAGCCAGCGCACCAGCCAGCGCTCCTCGACGTACGGATCGACCGGGTCGGGCGCTCGTCCGCGACCGCGACATCGCCCACACCGCAATCGCGGCGACGATGGCAGTGACGGCGACGACGAGCGTCACCGGCATCGTCTCGGCAACCGCTCGCTCAGTCGGCGCCGGTCAGTCGTTGACGCGGCGCCGAGACGATGCAGAACACGCCGTAGAGCACGAGCGCAACGGCGGCGAACCCGACGAGCAACGACGCCGGCCGTCGATCCGGTCACCTCGCGCAGCGCACCATCGATGCCCTTGGCATCGTCCGGCTTGAACCGCACGGCAGCACGGATCAGCAACCATCCGACGAGACCCATCACGATCCCCCGGCCCACCCAACCGAAGCGGCCGAGCACGACGATCGACTCCTTGCTCAGCGGGCCGACGCTGCCCGGCTCGAGCTCGTCACGAAACGTCGCCAACACGCCCTTGACGCAGAAGTAGACGCCGATGGCGATGACGGCCAGGCCGAGCAGCCCGACCAGCCAGCGCCCCAACGACATTTCCATCAAGTCGCGGACGAGGCGCTCGACCTTGGCGTCCTCACTCTCGCTGCCCGTTCCGACTCGGTGGCGGGCGAACGAGAGGGCCGACCACGCCAGGGCGAGGTACACCACCGCGCTGACGAGATAGCCGCCGCGGGTAACCCACGCCTTGGCCGAGTTCTCGGCGGGGAACACGACGGACGCCAGCCGCCAGGCTGCGTAGAGCACCAACCCAACGGCGAGCACGTACAGCGTCGCTTCACCGAGTGAGGTGCTGGCGACCTCGGCGACGGCGCCGCTCTGACTCGCTTCACCGCTCCCGGCGCGCTCGCTGCTCGACCGGTCGAGAGCGATCGACACGGCGAGCAGGCCGAGGACCCCGTACACCACACCCTTGGCGACCCAACCGAGACGGGCGACGGTGACGACGCCGGGATGACGGTTGGCGAGCTGTTCGACGGTACGAGATCCGGTTTCGTTGGGGACCGTTTCGCTGGTCATCACGACGCTCCTGGCTCGGTGAGGTCGAGGTGGCGCAACCTGGCCGGCGTCGAGGGCCCGGCCGTACGATCGATCTCGGCGACACCCTTCGCCAAGGTGTGGCGCGTGACGGCGAGGGCGGCGAGACCGAGCAACAGTCCGGCGATGACATCGATCGGGTGATGCATGCCGCGCGCGGCCCGCGAGAAACCGACGATCAGTGGCGCAGCGACGGCGACGATGAAGAAGCCGACCCGCACGAGCCGGCTACGGGTGTGCCAGCAAGCGACGATGAACACCGCGCCGTAGAAGGCCACCGCCGCGGCGGCGTGCCCAGATGGAAAACTGCCCGACGGAGCAGGTGGATCGAGCTGCTCCACGGGCGGGCGGTCCCGATCGACGATGAAGCTCGCCAGCACGAACACGGTCGACTCGACAATCACGGCCAGGGCGATGAACACGCCGTCGTGCCATCGCCGCCACATCAGCATCGCCGCACCACCGGTGAGAACGACGAGGGCGACCTTGACCAGCGTGTCCGACAGCATCGATCCGTAGTGGGTGAGCGTGTTCATCGTCTCCGTGCGGTGATCCTCGAGCCATTCGGCGACAGCACGATCGGCGTCACCGACCGGTCCCTGATCGAGGTAGCCACATGAAGAGCAGCCCGACGCTGGACGTCACGGCGAGGAGCAGCGCCACGTTGGTGGCGAGCGGCACCAGGGTCGGCCGGCCGAGCGGCCAGGACCGCACCCAGTGGTCGTTGCGCCTGAGCGTCGGTTGGCCGACGATCTCCACAGCGCCGCTCACGTCGCCGCCATCAGGATCGGCAGCCGGGCCGGAAGCACCGAGACCTCGAACGATCTGGCGGACGACCTGGCGCTGCCGTCGAGCTGCCAGGGCATCTTGTCGTCGAGATGCACCGTGACAGTGGTCGCCTGGGTCATGTCGACGAACGGTGAGGCGTCGGTACGGCCGACCACGGCACGCAGCCCGACTCGCAGCCACTCGACCCGAGATCGGGCGGTCAACACGCCGACATCGAGCCGGCCGTCGTCGAATCGGGCAGTCTGGAAAGACGCTGACCCCTCCGAGGATCCGCCCCACGTTGCCGACCAGCACGCACGACGCGGTCCTTCGAACCAGCGCTCGCCGTCTACGTCCACGGTCACCGCGGTACCCGACCTCGCCGAGGTTGCGCACGCCGGCGCGGACGTATGACCACCAGCCCATCCGGTTCTTGGCAGCGGTGTCCGTGTCGCGGATCATCCTCGCGTCAAAGCCCGTCCCGGCCATCACGGCGAACGCCTTGCCATTGATGACGCCGATGTCGATTGGTCGGGGGACCCCATTGACGGCGATGTCGACGGCCTTCTCGAGATCCGCCGGAACCTCGACGGCTCTGGCCAGCAGATTCGCCGTGCCCGCCGGCAGGATCGCCACCTCGATCTTGGCGTTCTCGGCGACGATCGTGTCGATGCAGCGCCGGACGGTGCCGTCGCCGCCCCACACCAGCAGGCGATCGACACCGGCGTCGAGAAGCTTCGCGAACCTGCTTGGGAGCCTTCTTGCTCTTGGGAATCTCGCACCAACAGGGCTCAGTGACGCCTGCATCGGCGAGCGCCGAGCGAAGCGCGCCGGTGCCGCCGCCGAGTCTCTTGCCCGTGTGCACAACCACGCCGATCGTCGTCACCGACCCACCCCCTGCGATCCGGATAGGTACCCCCGGCCATGTCGAAGTTAAACTGGAGTGAAGGGTGATCAAACGATCGACGCGGTGCTCCGCCCCGGATCGCTTGGGCGTGATGTCCGACGACGATGACTCCGTCCCACCTGGCACCACGGTGCCACAGCTGCTCCTCGCCGCTCTGGCCCTCGTCAGCCGCTCGCTGCTCTTGGTGATCGGGCGTCGTCGCACCGCGTGAGATGCGTGACTTTGCGCGGCCGACCCTCGGTTACATCGATCGGTGGGCATTGGACAGACGGTTCGGTCCGTTGGCTGCCCATCGGTCGCTGATCCTCGGCCCGTTTCCGACGCGCTCGGCGGCCGCAGTTACGCTCGCCCGATGACTGATCAACTGCTGCGCCGCCGCGCCGGACGGTCAGCGGTGCTCGCCGCCGGCTTGGCCGTGGCCGCCAGCGGGCTCGGAGTGTCCGCCGCTGACGACCGGACCGCGACGACCGAACCGAGCCACCGGCCGGCGGGGCGACGTTCACCCACGTGTCGACGGAGCCGTGCCCTGAGAGCCGGTTCGAGTGCACCACGCTCGCGGTGCCGCGCGACCACACCGCGCCGGACGGGCCGACGTTGGAGATCACGTTCGGGGTGCAACGCGCCGCCGTCGAGTCGCGAGGAACGTTCGTGACGATCACGGGTGGACCGGGGACGAGCGGGCTCGCCGCCGCCGATCTGTACACCGACGCGATGCCACCGTCGATCACCGACCACTACGACATCGTTTTCCTCGACGAGCGCGGCATCGGTCAGTCGCAGCCGATTCGATGCGACGAGGCGGCAACCATGTTCTACCTGAGCGATGTCGATCCGGCGGACCCCGTGCAACGTGACGCCATGGGCGCGGCCGCCGAGTCGTTCGTCATCGACTGCCTGGCCGAGTCGGGGATCCCCGTCGACGACCTGCCGTACTTCGCGAACGTCGCAGGCAGTCGAGGATCTCGAGGCGATCCGCCAATACCTCGGCGCCGAGCAGGTCGTCCTCTACGGCGAGAGCTACGGGACGCAATACGCCCAGACCTACGCCGCTGCCCACCCCGACCGCGTTTCGATGCTCGTCCTCGACGGCGTCGTCGACCTCACCGTCGACGTGCTCGACTACTACGCCGAGGGCGCCCGGGCCCACGACGACGCACTGGAATCTGCGATGAACGCATGCACGGCCGTCGAGGCGTGTGCGCTCGACGCCGACGGCGACGCCCTCGCCGCGTACGACGGCTGCGGCCGCGACGCTCGCCGATGCCCCGGTCGAATACGACTTCCCGATGCCGGACGGCACCGTCGAGCGGCGCACGTTCCGGTTGGCTGACCTCGAACTCGCCGCCGCGCTCACGATCGGTTCCCCCTGGGATCGGCTGCTCCTGCAACGTGCCGTGGCAGCCGCCGTGGACGGCAATCTGGTTCCGCTGGCCCGGCTCGCGTACGCCGCCGTCGCCGTCGATCCGGAGACGGAGGAGTTGGTCCCCGATCCCGGTTGGTCGGACGCGATGTATTACGCAGTCGAGTGTCAGGACTACTCGTTCCTTCCCGACGCTGGGACGCCAGACGAACGTCTCGACGCCTATCTCGATCAGGGGGCGCTGGACGGGGTCAACGACCAGCGCCTCGGGTCGGGGTACTACGGCGACCTGCCGTGCGTCTACTGGCCGGCCCAGCCTGGTGAGGTTCCTCGGTCCGGCGGCGATCACCGACCCGCCGTACCCGACGCTCGTGCTCAACGCCGACGTCGACGCGGCAACGCCGGTCGCCAACGCGATGCGCGTGTTCGGCCGGATCGAGGACTCGGCGCTGGTCATCCTTCAGGGCGGTCCGCACGTCATCTTTGGCTGGGGCTTCCCGTGCGTGGACGAGCTCGTCGGCGAGGCGATCGCCACCGGCGAGTTGCCTTCCGTGCGGGTCACGATCTGCGACGGCGAGGTCGTCGATCCGTACATCCCGATTGCCCCCGATGACGCCAGCGGGTACGACGACCCGCTCGCTGCCGCGGTGTCGGTCGCCGACCAGCTCACCGCGAACAGCGAGTACGCCTACTGGGACGGCGTCGACGTGCTGGCAATCGGTTGCGATCACGGGGGATCGTTGGAGTACGTGCCCAGCGACGTCGGGTCCGACATCGAGCTCACCGCCTGCGAGCTCACCGACGGCGTCCCCGTCACCGGCACCGGCACGTTCGACGACGTCGAGGGAACGGTCCATCTCGATCTCGTGCTGCCCGACGGTGAGCTGAGCTACGACAGCGACGGCGTCTCGGTCGAGGTCGAAGGCACGTACGAGGGTCAGCCCGTCGCCACCGGGTCCTGAGCCGTGGCGGCACGCGTGGCGTTCATCAGGGGCATCAACGTCGGCGGCAAGGCGGTCGTGCCGATGGCCGAGCTCCGGGCAGCGCTGACCGAGCGGGGTTCGACAACGTGCGGACCTACATCCAGAGCGGCAACGTCGTCTACGACGCGCCGAAGGGCGCGAAGCGCTCGAAGGCCACGCTCCGGGCCGAAGCGTCGACCATCGCAGACACGATCGAGGAGCTGCGCGGTTTCGCGCCGGTCGTGATGGTGCTCGACGCGTCCGACGTCGCGCGTCACCTCGCGGCCAGCCCGTACTCGTCGAGCCGATCCGGCGCAGGCGTTCCTGGTGTTCGTCGACGGCGAGATCGGCGGGCTCGGGGAGCTCGACCGGTACGCGACGAACGGAGAGGAGTGGACCGAGATCGACGGCGTCGTCCACCTCCACTGCCCGAACGGACTCGGCCGGTCGAAGCTCGGCGAGCGGCTCGCCGGCTCCAAGCGCGTTCCGACGACCACCCGCAACCTCCGCACGATCGCCAAGATCCTCGAGCTCGCGACGGGGCGGCGTGGAGCGACACGTTCTTCGCCGAGCCGAGCGCCGCACGGTCGATGGCCGAGCCGTCGAGTGGTTCATCCCCAGCGACCACGCCCGCGGGCCGTGGGATCCCGACGCGTGCCATGCCGGTCCGCCGACCGGTCTGCTCGTGAGGGCCATGGAACAGGCGCTGCCAGCAGTGCGTCTGGTGCGGGTCACCGTCGACCTGACCAAGCCGATCCCGATGGCCGGGTTCTGGATCGACACCGAGGTCACCCGGTCCGGCCGGACGGTCGGGAACGACGCGAGCCGCGATCGTCGACGGCGAGGGCGTCGTTCGGGTCACGGCCACCGGCTTGCACCTCGCGACGGAGCCGGCGCCGCTGTTCGAGGCGACGCTCGACAACTCCGGGATCGTGACGCCGCGCCTCGCCGATTCGGTACCCGGCGTCGTTCCCGGTCAGATCGCCGTTCCCCCACGGGCTCCCGGGCTTCAGCGGGAGCGCGGTGCGGGTCCGCTATCCCGAGGGTGAGACCCCGGACCCGGGCGCGACGACGGTGTGGATGAACACCGACCCGCTGCTGCCCGGCGAGGACCCGTCGCCGTTCCAGCGGATCTGCCCGCTGGCGGATTGTGGCAACGCGTTCAGCCGACACGCCGGCGGTGACGAGATCGCATTCGTCAACCCGGATCTCACGATCGCGCTGCACCGCGACCCGGTGGGCGACTGGCTCGGGTCGCGGGCCGTGGCGCAGTGGCAGCCGGACGGCATCGGGCTCGCCGACGCGCTGCTGTTCGACGACGAGGGAATCGTCGGCAAGGCGATGCAGACGATGATCCTTCGGCGCCCGTGACGCTGGTTCGATCCGCGCGGACCGAGGACAGCCGCATTCGGCCTGCGGTCAGGAGCCGAACGGAAGCCGAGGTCCTCGGCGGTGAGCAGCGGTTCGTAGGCGATCCCGGCCTCTGCCGCCATCGCCGCGCACGTGCCACCGCGATCGACGATCACCGTGATCAGGACCGGCTCGGCGCCGAACTCGCGGACGACCGACGCCGCCTCGAACAGCGACGTACCGCGGGTGACGGTGTCCTCGGTGATGACGACCCGGTCGCCCGGTTGCAGCGCCCCGGCGATCCGGCCGGTGACGCCGTGATCCTTGACCTCCTTGCGGACCGTGAAGCTGCGGAGTGAACGGCCACGAGTCGCCGCGATGGCAGCCACCCCGTAGGCGACGGGATCGGCCCCGACCGTCAGCCCGCCGATCGCCGTGGCGTCCTCGGGGATGATCTCGAGCGCCGCGTCGGCGACGAGCAGGATGCCGTCAGGCCGGCAGGCCGTCTGCTTGGTATCCAGGAACCAGTTGCTCTTGGCGCCGGACTTCAGCGTGAAGTCGCCTCGCTTCAGCGAGTACGTGAGCACGTGCTCGCGCAGCGCGGCGCGCGCCGGGGACGAGCGGGCGGAGGTCAAGGGTCACACCGGGTGACGGTACCGTGCGGCTCGGGCGGGCCACTCGTACTGTGTCGGACGTGTTCGACACCTCCGACCTCCGCATCTTCACCGAGCCGCAGCAGGGCGCGACCTACGACGAGCTGCTCGCCGTTGCCAGCCGCGCCGAGCAACTCGGGTTCGGCGCGTTCTTCCGCAGCGACCACTACCTCGCGATGGGTGAGGCGCTCGAGGCCGGTGGCCTGCCCGGCCCGAGCGATTCGTGGATCACGCTGGCCGGTCTCGCCCGCGACACCACGACGATCCGGCTCGGCACGCTCGTCTCGTCGGCGACCTTCCGCCTCCCGGGCGTGCTGGCGATCTCCGTGGCGAACGTCGACCAGATGTCTGGCGGCCGGGTCGAGCTCGGGCTCGGCGCCGGCTGGTACCAGCAGGAGCACGACGCCTACGGCATTCCGTTCCCTGAGCTCGGCGAGCGCTTCGACCGGCTCGAGGAGCAGCTCGCGATCATCACCGGGCTGTGGCGGACCCCGGTCGGCGAGCGGTTCTCGTTCGCCGGCAAGCACTACACGCTGACCGACTCGCCGGCGCTGCCGAAGCCCGCCCAGGATGGCGGCGTGCCGATCATCGTCGGCGGCGGGGGACCCAGACGCACGCCGGCGCTGGCCGCTCGCTATGGCGCCGAGTTCAACTGTCCGTTCCGCGACCTCGACACGTTCGTCGCGCAGCGCGACCGCGTCATCGCTGCCTGCACGATGCGCCGAGCGCGACCCGGCGTCGATCACGTTCTCGGCAGCGCTCGTCGTTGCCGTCGGCACTGACGAGGCCGAGTACGAGCGACGCGCCGCGGCGATCGGGCGGGAGCCGGGCGAGCTGCGCACGAACGGCGTCGCCGGCACGGTGAGCGAAGCCGCCCAGACGCTGGCCGAGTGGCACGACGCCGGCGCCCAGCGCCTGTATCTGCAGGTGCTCGACCTCGCCGACCTCGACCACCTCGACGTGATCGCCTCCCTCGTGGAGCAAGGGGGAGGGCCAGAAGCCGCTCCCCCGGACCGCCTCCGTCGCGGCGCCTCCGGATGGGTCGCAAAGCCTGCCCATCATCCGCACCGAAATCCCTCACTACGGTCAGTGTCGGGTCACGGCATACCGCAGACGCTCACGACACCACTGCCCCTCCGTTTGGCGCGCTTCGATCACAAATATGGCCGGTGCGAACATTCCGTGAACCATCGGGGCGACTCGGAATAGTTGTGCGTGACAAGCCTGCTGTCTAAGATGACGACATGGCAGCAAAGCGTGGTCCGAAGAGTCCAATGACCGACGAGCACAAGGCGGCACTCGCTCGAGGGCGCACTGAAGGGACGGGCTGTGCGCGACTACCTGGAGTCATTGCGGGCGAACAAGCCCAAGCGAGGACGACGGCGCACCGTCGATTCGATCAATAAGCGGCTCGCCGCGATCGATTCAGAGTTGCTCACGGCCGATCCACTGAGCGAGCTGAAACTGCTCCAGGAGCGGCGGGATCTGCAGGCCGAATTGGAGTCCAAGAGCGCAGCAACCGATCACGCGGCGATCGAGGAAGCGTTCATCAAGGTCGCCCGCGAGTACGGCGAACGCCAGGGAATCTCGTACACGACGTGGCGAGAAGTCGGTGTCGATGCGTCGGTCCTCACCCGGGCCGGGATCAGCCGCAGGGACTGACGCCGGCAACCCAGCGCCGTGATGGCGCCCTACAGTCCGCCGATCGCGTCGAAGACGCGATCGAGGTTGCGCAGCGATCGCTGCAGGTCGAAGGCGCAGTCGAGCGCTGCGGTATCGAGCGTGACGGCCGGGTCGGCTTCCAGTAACTCGCGGAAATCGAGCTGCTCCTCCGATGACCTCATTGCGTTGCGCTGGACGACTCGATAGGCGTCGTCACGAGGGAGTCCAGCCGCCACGAGCGCGAGCAGCACCGGTTGGCTGAAGACCAGTCCCCGGCTGGCCCACAGGTTCGACATCATGCGATCGGCATCGACGCTCAGGCTTTGGAGTAACCGATTCAACCGGTGCAACGAGTAATGCACGAGGGTCGTGGAGTCAGGAAGGACGATCCGCTCCACCGAAGAATGGGAGATGTCACGCTCGTGCCAGAGCGCGACATCCTGCAACCCGGCGAGCAGGTTGGAGCGGACGACACGGGCGAGGCCGCTGATCGTTTCGGCGGAGATCGGGTTGCGTTTGTGGGGCATTGCCGACGAGCCCTTTTGCCCGGGTTTGAAGCCTTCCAGAACCTCCCCCACCTCGGTTCGCTGGAGATGGCGCAGCTCGACCGCGATCAACTCGCACGTCGCCGCCGCGGATGCGCATGCCCAGAGCAGCTCGGCGTGGCGGTCACGGGCGATCACCTGGGTCGCCGGTACCGGGCGCAGTCCGAGACGATCGGCGACGAACCGCTCGATGGCCGGGTCGATGTTGGAGTAGGTGCCGACCGCGCCGGAAAGCTTGCACACCGAAACGGTCTCGGTCGCCGTGCGCAGCCGCGTGCGATCGCGATCCAGTTGCAACGCCCACAACGCGGCCTTGGCGCCGAACGTGGTCGGCTCGGCGTGGATGCCGTGGGTCCTGCCGATCATCGCCGTGTCGCGGTGCGTTCGGGCCAGGTCGGCCACGGTCGCGATCAGCGTGCTGATCGCGCTCGACGAGCAGTTCGTCCCGCGTCGCGCATCGCCCAGCACAGCGCGGTGTCGACGACGTCGGACGACGTGAGGCCGTAGTGGATCCACGAGCCGGCCGGCATCCCGATCTCCGCCTGAACGACGTCCACGAACGCGGCGACGTCGTGATCGGTCGTCCGCTCACGCTCGTCGACGGCAGCGACGAACGACTCGTCGATCGGGGGGCATTGGCGCGACATACCTCTGCGTCGCCGGCGGAGAGCACGCCGAGCATCGCGTGGCCCTCGGTGGCGAGCAGCTCGATCTCGAGCCACCGGCGGAGCCGGGCGACGTCCGACCAGACGGCCGACATCTCCGGGAGTGAGTAGCGCGGGATCACGACGTCGGATCAGCGTCCGTACGGGCGCACCTCAGTGAAGTGTCCATCAGCGACCAGTAGTCGTCTCGCTCGGCGCCGACGCCGACCACCCGGACCGGCACGCCAACGTGCTGCTCGACGAGCTGAATGAGCCGCCTGGCCGCTTCCGGGAGCTGGGCCGCCTCGCGGACCGCGCCCAAACCCTCGCCCCAGCCCGAGAGCGTCTCGTACATCGGCTCGACCCCGGCGAGCACGTCGGCTCGATCGGGGTACGCCGTGACGGGGCGGCCGTCGATGCGGTAGCCGGTGCACACCTTGACCGCGTCGAAGTCGTCGAGCACGTCGAGCTTGGTGAGCGCCAGCTCGGTGAGGCTGTTCAGGCGGACCGCTTGGCGGAGCATGACGCAGTCCAGCCAGCCGGCCCGGCGGCGGCGCCCCGTGACGGTGCCGAACTCGCGACCGATCTCCACCAGGCGGTCGCCGTCCCCGTCGGTCAGCTCGGTCGGGAACGGGCCGGCGCCGACCCGCGTCGTGTACGCCTTCGTGATCCCCACGACCCGGTCGACGTCCCGTGGCCCGAGCCCGGTTCCGGCGCAAGCACCGCCGGCGGTGGGGTTCGAAGACGTGACGTACGGGTAGGTGCCGTGATCGAGGTCGAGGAACGTCGCCTGGGCGCCTTCGAGCAGGATGTGGGCACCGGTGGCGAGAGCGTCGTGGAGCAGGCTCACGGTGTCGGTGACGTAGGGGGCGAGGCGGGCACCGAGGGCGCTGAACGAGTCGACGATCTCGTCGACGTCGAGCGCCTCGCCGCCGTCGCCGGTGATCAGGCGGTTCTCGGCGACGGCCCGGGTGCGTACGTGCGCTGCGAATCGGGCGGGGTCGAGCACCTCACCGGCCCGGATCCCGACCCGCCTGGCCTTGTCCGCGTAGGCCGGGCCGATGCCCTTGAGCGTGGTTCCGATCTTGTCCTCGCCGCGCATCGCTTCGGCGATCGCGTCGTGCGCTTGATGCCACGGGAACACGAGATGAGCGAGGCTCGACACGCGCAGCCGCTCGCACGAGATCCCTCTCGACATGAGCGTGTCGATCTCGGCGAACAGCGTGGGCAGGTCGACCACGACCCCGTTGGCGATGACCGGGATGACGTGGTCGTAGAGGATCCCGCTCGGCGTGAGCTGCAGGGCGTAGCGCTCGCCACCGACCACGACGGTGTGGCCGGCGTTGTGGCCGCCCTGGTAGCGGACGACGAACCCGTGCTCCTTGGCCAGCAGGTCGATGACCTTGGCCTTGCCCTCGTCGCCCCACTGGGCGCCTACGACCACGGTGACCGGCATGCAGCCCTGCGAGCGACGAGGCGCTAGCCGAGTCGGCCTGCCCCGAGAGGCCTGCGTGGCCGGGGAACGCAGTGGACGGCACGTCCGGCCACGCTAGCGGCGGGGAGTCGGGTCCTCCAGATACCGTCGTCGCGGTGATGCGGATCCGGCGCTGGGCCGACATGGACGACGCCGCTCGATCGGCGCTGTTCAACCGGGGGTTGGGCGACATCTTCGAGCCCTCGTTGCGCGCGTCGATCGGCGCGTTGATCGACGACGTTCGCGAGCGCGGCGACGCCGCGGTCTGCGATGCGCTTGCCCGCTTCGATCACATCGAGCTCACGCCGTCACGGCTTCGCGTCACCGGAGGCGAGATCGAGTCGGCGAAGGTGACCGCCGAGGTCGACGAGGCGCTCGACGACGCGATCGCGCACGTCCGCGCGTTCAACGAAGCGCAGGTCGCCCACTCGCGGGCGTGGAGCTTCGAATCCGAACCCGGTCTGACCGTCGGCGAGAAGCTCTCGCCGGTCGCGTCGGCCGGTCTGTTCGTGCCATCGGGAAAGGCCAGCTACCCGAGCGTGGCCTACCAGCTGGCAACCCCGGCGGTCGTCGCCGGGGTCGACACCATCGTCCTCGTCGTTCCGCCCGTCCCGGCGGCGGCGGCGAGGTCGACCCGGCCGTGCTCGTGGTGTGCCGCAAACTCGGCATCACCGAGGTGTTCCGGGTCAACGGGCCGGCCGGCGTCGCCGCGCTCGGCTTCGGCACCGAGACCATCCCGCAGGTGCGCATGGTTGTCGGCCCCGGCTCGCCGGCGGTCACGATCGCCCAGGTCGAGATGCAGCGCCACGGCGTGAAGACGATGATGCTGCTCGGCCCGACCGAGAGCCTGGCGATCGCTGACGGGAGCGCCGACCCGTACCGGCTCGCTGCCGACCTGCTGATCGAGGCCGAGCACGGCACCGACTCGGCCACCGTCCTCCTCACGCCCGACGAGGCGCTCGCCGACGCGGTCGATGCCGAACTGGTATCCCAGATCGCCGACCTGCCGCAAATCAGGGCGACGGCGGCTCGAGCATCGCTCGGCGTCAACGGCGGCTGCGTTGTCACCGCCGACCTCGACGAGGCCGTCGCGATCGCCAACCGTTACGCGCCCGAGCACCTCCAGGTCGCTGTCGCCCCCGATGCGGAGTCCGCGCGTGGTCGAGACGCTGGTCAACGCCGGCGAGATCCTCGTCGGCCAGCACACCCCGTTCTCGGCCGCGAACTTCGTGATCGGGTGCCCGGCCTCGTTGCCGACGTCGGGGTTCGCTCACGTCTCGTCCGGTATCACGGCCATGACGTTCATGAAACGCACCGCCGTGGCCCGCGCCGACGAGTCGGCGCTCACGCGCATGGCGCCGTCGGTGATCGCGCTCGCCGATCACGAGGGCTTCCCGGCGCACGCGGCGGCGATCCGCCGCCGGGCCAGAGCAGCCCTGACGCGACGCGGTACGTTTCGGCCAGGCGGTGCGGAGGGAGCAACGCATGGCAACGATCAACGAGGGGCGCTGGACGGCCGAGATCGAGGGCGACTTCGTCGTGTTCCTCATCGGTGCGCGCATCAACTCGAAGCTTCGGGCCGTCCAGGCCCTGATCGACCTCGGCGGCCGGAAGAACGGGATGCGGGCGATGCTCGACTACCTCACCGAGCATCCCGACAAGGGTCTCCTCGGCTACGAGACCGCAGGCTTCATGATCGTGCAGTACTGGCGATCGTTCGAGCATCTCGAGGCGTTCGCCAAGGACCAGGACGATCCGCACCTCGCGGTCTGGCGCCAGTTCTGGAAGCGCGTCGGCAAGTCCGGCCGTTACCGGGATCTGGCACGAGACGTTCCTCGTGCGGGCCGGCGAGTACGAGGCGATCTACGGCAACATGCCCGAGCGCGGCCTCGGCAAGGCGTCCAAGCTCGTCCGCGTCGCCGATTCGGTCGACGCCCGCCAGCGCCTGAAGGCCGCGCTCTGAGCGAGGGGGAGGGCCACAGCCCCTCCCCCTCGGACCCCCGCCGTCTGGCGCACCGGCCATCAGAGTGCCGGCGGAACCCCCGTCAGGGCGCCCGCACTCGGCGCGCTCGACCACACGTCGGATGGAGAACCGGGACGGTCGCAGGCGGAACCGGTCAAGCAGGTTGGACGATGAGCGCGCGTCGACGACGTCGACGGTGATCGTGCCGCCTTCGCTGACCTTGCCCTCGAGGAGCAGCATTGCCGCGGGGTCGCCGATCTCGCGCTGGATCACCCGCTTCAAGGGGCGGGCACCGAACGCCGGGTCGAAGCCCTCGCTGGCCAGCAGCGCCATCGCCTCGTCCGTGACGATCGAGCTCGATGCGACGCTGCGCCAGGCGATCTCGCCACTGCTGCAACTGCTTGCCGACGATCTCGGCGAGGTCGGCCTCGGTCAAGGACCGGAAGCGGATGATCTCGTCGACCCGGTTGATGAACTCGGGCTTGAAGTATTCGAGCGGGTCGCCAGGCAGGTTGCTGGTCATGATCAGCACCGTGTTCGTGAAGTCGACGGTGCGCCCCTGACCGTCGGTGAGGCGGCCGTCGTCGAGCACCTGCAGCAGCACGTTGAACACGTCGGGGTGCGCCTTCTCGATCTCGTCGAGGAGCACCACCGAGTACGGGCGGCGGCGCACCGCCTCGGTGAGCTGGCCGCCCTCGTCGTAGCCGACATATCCAGGGGGCGCGCCGATCAGGCGACTCACCGAGAACTTCTCCATGTACTCGCTCATGTCGATGCGCACCATCGCCTGCGCGTCGTCGAAGAGGAACTGGGCGAGCGCCCGCGCCAGTTCCGTCTTGCCGACGCCGGTGGGCCCGAGGAACATGAACGACCCGATCGGACGATTGGGGATCGGAGAGCCCGGCCCGGCTCCGGCGGATTGCGTTCGGCGACTGCGGTGACCGCATCGTCCTGGCCGACGACGCGCTCGTGGAGGTGGTCCTCGAGGTGGATCAGCTTGGCGGCCTCGGCCTCCATCAGTCGAGTGACCGGCACGCCGGTCCACTTCGACACGACCTCGGCGATGTCCTCGGCGTCGACCTCCTCCTTCAGCATCCTGGTGTCGGCCTGCAGCTCGTCGAGGTGCGCCGTGGCATCGGCGATGCGCTTCTCGAGCTCGGGGATCCGGCCGTAGCGGATCTCGGCGGCGACGTTGAGGTCGGTCTCGCGCTCGAGCTGCGTCCGCAGCCCTTCCAACTCCTCTTTGAGGGTCCGGATCGCGTCGATGGCCTCACGCTCGGCCTCCCAGTGCCGCTTCATGTCGGCGGCCTCGGCGTTGAGCTGAGCGAGCTCGTCGTGCAACGTCTCGAGGCGCGTCTTGCTGGCGTCGTCTGATTCCTTCTCCAACGCGACCTGCTCGATCTCGAGCTGGAGGATCCGCCGCTCGACGACATCGATCTCCGTGGGCAGCGAGTCGATCTCGATGCGCAGCTTGCTCGCCGCCTCGTCGACGAGGTCGATCGCCTTGTCGGGCAGGAAGCGGCTGGTCAGGTAACGATTGGAAAGCACCGCGGCGGCGACGAGGGCGGAGTCCTGGATGCGCACGCCGTGGTGCACCTCATAGCGCTCCTTGAGCCCGCGCAGGATGCCGATCGTGTCCTCGACGGTCGGCTCGGCCACGTACACCTGCTGGAACCGGCGTTCGAGTGCGGGGTCCTTCTCGACGCGCTTGCGGTACTCGTCGAGCGTGGTGGCCCCGATCATGCGCAGCTCGCCGCGTGCGAGCATCGGCTTGATCATGTTGCCGGCGTCCATCGCTCCTTCGGCGGCGCCGGCGCCGACGATCGTGTGCAGTTCGTCGACGAACGTGATGATCTCGCCGGCGGCATCGGTGATCTCCTTGAGCACCGCCTTGAGCCGTTCCTCGAACTCGCCGCGGTACTTGGCGCCGGCGAGCATCGACCCGAGGTCGAGCGCGACCAGGCGCTTGTTCTTCAGGCCCTCGGGCACGTCGCCGTCGGCGATCCGCGTCGCCAGGCCCTCGACGATGGCCGTCTTGCCGACGCCCGGTTCGCCGATGAGCACCGGGTTGTTCTTGGTCCGTCGTGAGAGCACCTGGATGACGCGGCGGATCTCCTCGTCGCGGCCGATCACCGGGTCGATCTTCCCCTCGCGGGCGCGGGCGGTGAGGTCCTGGCCGTAGCGCTCGAGTGCCTGGAACTGGTCCTCAGGGTTCTGCGAGGTGACCCTGTGCGAGCCGCGCACCTCGGCCAGCGCTTGGAGCAACTCCTCCCGGTCGACGCCAAGGCGATCCGACATCGCGAGGAGGAGGTGTTCGACCGACAGGAAGTCGTCGCGCAGCTCGCTCTGGACGCGTTGCGCGTCGTCGAAGACCGCGTTGACCTCCCGGCCGAGGCGTGGCTCGTCGCCGCCGTACGCCTTGGGAAGCTTGGCGACGGCGGCGTCGGCGCGGTTGCGGATCATCAGCGGTGCCTGGCCGAGCTTGGCCAGCACCGCCGGAACGATCGTGTCGTCCTGCCGGGTCAGCGCGGCCAGCAGGTGGTCGGGCGTGAGCTCGGGGTTGGAGTTCGCTTTGGCGCTGTCGACGGCGGCGCTGATCGCGTCCTGGGTCTTCAGGGTCCACTTTTTGGGATCGAGTGCCACGCTGTGCAGTCTAGCGACTCGACAAAATGTTGAGTCATGTTGACTAAACATTGGGGCTTCTCAGCGAGCGTTCGATCGCCGAGTTGGGTGGCGCTGCTGCGCCCTGTGTCACGCGCCGGACGACCGGAACGCGTCGTTTCGCCGACACGAGCGGGCCCGCACGACCGAGGACTTCCGAAACTCTGTCGCACCCCTTCGGTAGCGTGCGACGGAGTGGCACGGTACCCGAGCGCGCACGTCGGCTGAGCGCAGCAGGGCGACTCAGCCGGCCTCGCCCGCCGGCCTGCTCGCCTCGTGGCAGGACTCGTCGGTGCACCTGTGGGGTTGGGACGGCAGCACCACGATGCCGTCGCCGGTGCTGTTCAGGGCGATCCGGATGGCGCCGTGGGCGGTGCCGCCGATGATGCTCAGCGCGCTCTCGAGCGTCACCGTTCGCACGCCGAGCGGCGAGACGATGCGGCCGATGTCGATGCGGCTCGATCCGATCGGGGCGCCGAAGTGGCTGGCCGGCGGCGTCATGGGCACGGCCGAGGCGACGAGCGATTCAGTGCGCTGGTTTGCCGCCATCGCCCGGCTCGCGGCCGGTGTCGTCAAGCGCGGGTTCGTGTCGCCCAGCGTGCACTTCACCGGAACCGCTGGACCAATGCCCGAGGCGCTGTGGGAACCGCTGGTCAGCCCGCTGATCGCCGACGCGGTCGCCGCCCTCGAGGAGGCCATGCCACCGATTGCGATGGCGGACCACTCGAGTGGTCCTGCCCACGACGTCTTCGCGTCGTTCGTCGATGCCCTCGCCCGGGGCCGCCTCATCGAGCGGATGTGGACCCCCACCGTGCCTCGCGACCGGTCGCCGAAGAGCGCGGTGCTCAAGACCGCGTTCAGGGCGCTGAGCGGCCTCGACCGCCGGATCCCCGCCAGCAAGCCGGGCGAGGATGACGCGCTGTGGTGGGTGTGCGACGCGTTCGATCGAGCTGCGTCGCGTGCCGCCGGCGAGCCGGTGGTCACGCCACGTCTGCGGCTGGTCGTCCCTGACGACCGGCTCGATCCGTGGAACGTCGTGCTGGAACTGGTCGACGAGGCCGACCCCGGCCGCTGGTGCGCCGCGGCCGACGTGTGGGGTCTCACGCCGCTCGCCCTCGACATCGCCGGTGATGAGCGTTTCCTCCCGGTCCTCGACAACGTGCTCCTGGCGACCGCCCGGACGCTTGCCGACGCCGTCGACGTGCTCAAGCCGATCGGCGATGTGACCCAGCCCACCGAGATCGAGCTCGAGGTCGAGGACGCCGCCGAGTTCCTCGACGTTGCTCCCGACGCGCTCGCCAGGATCGGCGTCGATCTCATCGGCCCGGAGCACCTGGTTCGGTCTCGCGTCTCGATCCGGGGCGAGGCCACCCCGGCGCCGCCGAGCGACCGGTCGGCGGGGTTCAACCGGGACACCATCGTGAAGTGGTCGTTCACGGTCGCCGAGCCGGAAGGCCTCACGGTCATCTCCGAGGCCGAGCTCGCCCGCGCCGAGGCAACCGGGGCGACGCTGCTCCACACCGGCCATCGTTGGGTCCGCATCGACCCCGAAGCGATCCGCCGGGCGCGCAAGCGGCTCACCGACTACGTCGACCAGGCCGAGCATGCCCTTCATGCCGAGGAAAGAGGGGCGCTGGCGCTGCTGCGGATCGCGGCCGACGCGGCAGCGGCCGGCGACGAGGTCGGCACCGACGCCTCGTTCCTCGCCGAGCTGGATGAGGAGCGCGACGCCCACGCCGAGTGGAGCGGCCGCCTGCTCGGCGGGCTGCCAGACGACGAGCTCAGGGAGGAGCCCGAGAGCGATCGGTTCACCGGCGAGCTGCGGCACTACCAGCGGCGTGGACTCGGCTGGTTGCGATTCCTCGGCCGGCTCGGCCTCGGCGGATGCCTGGCCGACGACATGGGCCTCGGCAAGACCGCGACCGCGCTGGCCCATCTCGTCGACCGCCCGGGCAAGCACCTCGTCGTCTGTCCGCTGTCCGTGGTGCACAACTGGGAGACCGAGTCGGCGCGCTTCACGCCCTCGCTCGCCGTCACGGTGCACCACGGTGCGTCACGCGATCTCGGCGCCCGCGACCAGCAGGCCCTCGATCTCGGTGAGCCGGCTCCCGACCGGGAGGTGGTGCTCACCACCTACGGGCTGCTCGCCAGGGACATCGACCACTTGTCGACGATCGAGTGGACCACGGTGGTGCTCGACGAGGCGCAGTTCGTGAAGAACCCGGCGACCAAGGCGGCGCGTGCCGTACGGCGGCTGCGGGCCGGGCAACGCATCGCGCTCACCGGCACGCCGGTCGAGAACCGGCTGTCCGAGCTGTGGTCGATCCTCGACGGCGTCAACCCAGGAATGCTCGGGTCCCGCGAGAAGTTCCGCCACCGCTTCTCGAAGCCGATCGAGCGCGCCGACGACCCTGATCTCGCCGCCGAGGCCGCCGCTCATCTGCGCACGCTCACCAGGCCGTTCGTGCTGCGCCGCACGAAGGCCGACCGCACGCTGATCCCTGACCTGCCCGACAAGATCGAGCAGATCGCCTACGCCGGCCTCACCAGGGAACAGGCCGTGCTCTACCAGCACGTCGTCGACGAGCTGCTCGAGGACGCCCAGGCCGCGCAAGGGATGAAACGCCGCGGCCTGATCCTCGCCGCGCTCACGAAGCTCAAGCAGATCTGCAACCATCCGATGAACGCGGTCGGCGACACCGGGCGGATCCACGGCCGCTCGGGCAAGCTCGCCCGCTTCGACGAGCTCGTCGACGAGGTGGTGGACGTCGGCGAACGGGCGCTCGTGTTCACCCAGTACGTCGGGATGGGCGAGATCCTGCAGCGGCACCTGGCGGAGCGCTTCGGATGGGACACCCCGTTCCTTCACGGCGCGGTCTCCCGGACCGCGCGCGGACCAGGATGATCACCGAGTTCCAGGCGACGGCCGCGGTCACCGGGAATCGGCCGCCGTTGCTCATCGTGTCGCTGAAGGCAGGGGGCACCGGGCTCAACCTGACGGCGGCCAGCCAGGTGATCCACTACGACCGCTGGTGGAACCCGGCCGTCGAGAACCAGGCGACCGACCGGGCGTGGCGCATCGGCCAGCAGCGCACCGTGCTCGTGCACAAGCTGGTGTGCGAGGGCACGGTCGAGGAGCGCATCGACAAGCTGATCACCGACAAGCAGGCGCTCGCCGACGTCGTGATCGGGCCTGGCGAGTCGTGGCTCTCCGAGCTGTCGACGCAGGATCTCAAGGCGCTCGTCGAGCTCGACGTGAACCTCGGCGCGCTGCCAGGCCGCACGGAGGCAGCGGAATGATGTGGTGGCGCGGATGAGGCCGCGTCAGGCGTTCGGTCAGCAGGCGGGGCGGCTCGCCGCCACGATGCTGCGCGCCCTCAGCGCCGAGCTCTCCGACCCCGGCCGATACTCGCGGGGGAAGTCCTACGCCAGGGACGGCGCGGTGATCGACATCGAGATCCGGCCCGGTGAGGTCGCCGGCCAGGTGCTCGGCAGCCGGCGGGACGCCTACCGGGTCTCCTTGTTCGCCGATCCGGTGCCGCTCAGGGGAGCCGCCGACATGTCGTTGAGCACGCCGGCCAACCCGTCGCCGGCCGCTACGGTGGCCCTGATCCCCGACCGCACCGAGCTCTCGGTCGACTGCACCTGCCCGGATGCCGGCGGCGGGCTGATGTGCAAGCATGCGATCGCCGTGCTGCTCGTGTTCGCCGACGAGGTGTCGATCGAGCCGGTGCTGCTCGCCCGCTGGCGCGGCCAGCGGATGGAAGGCGAGACCGATGCACCGAGGCGGCGTGAGCCGGCGCCGCGGATCGACGTGCTCGCACCGCTGCTCCCGTCGCCGACGCCGCTCCCCCCGGCACCGAACCTGCGCACGCTCACGCCGCACCCGATCGGCACCCCGCGCGCCGCGCGCGACGCCGCACAGCGACCTGCTCGACGCGCTCCTCGCCGAAGCGCTCGCGGTGATCCGGCGCTAGGGAGGGCGAACTGGGCGGCGAACGCCCCATTTCGCATTCTGGGCGGCCAACAGCCCGGTTTCCGAGCCGGAAGCCGCCCAGATCGCTGCTCGGTCAGTCCTTGTCCCGCAGGAACTTCGGGGGTTCGCCGAACACGGCGACGGCTTGGCGCAACGGCACGAGGTCGCGACGCTGGCGGCGTTCGGCGTCGGCGGCTGCCTGGCGCGCGGCCGCCTTGGCCTCGGCGAGCTCGTCGCGGAGGCGGGCCACCTCCGCCTCGAGCTCCATCACACGGCGGATGCCCTCGAGGTTCATGCCCGCCTCGGCGAGCTGCGAGATGCGACGCAGCACCTCGAGGTCGGCATCGGAGTACCGCCGGTTGCCGCCCTGCGTGCGGGCCGGCTGCACCAGGCCACGCCGCTCGTAGATGCGCAACGTCTGGGGGTGCATCCCGGCGAGCTCGGCGGCGACGGAGATGACGTACACGGCTCGGTTCCGGCGCTCGCTCATCGCGCTGCCACCTCCTCCTCCTCTGACACTGGCCGCCTTCAACGCCTCGATGGCTGCCCGCTGCTCCTTGGTCAGGTGGCGCGGCACCTCGACGTCGATCGTCACGATGAGGTCGCCGGTGGCATGCGGCGTCGAGATGCCCTTGCCCCGGACCCGGTGCCGGCTCCCTGGCTGCGTTCCCGGCTTCACGCGCAGCACCACGTCCGGCCCACGCAGCGTCGGCACGCCGATCACGTCGCCGAGCGCGGCCTGCCAGAACTCGATCGTGACGCGTACCGTGAGGTCGAGGCCCGAGCGACCGAAGTGCGGGTCGGGCTCGACGTGGATGTCGACGAGCAGGTCGCCGGGCGGGCCACCGTTGAACCCGGGGCCACCGCGACCCTTGAGCCGGATCGTCTGGCCGTCGTTGACCCCCGCCGGGATCCGCGCCTTGACCTGTCGGGCTCGCTTCTCGGTGCCCGTGCCACGGCAGGTCGGGCACGGATCCTCGATCACCGTGCCGATGCCACCGCAGTTGCGGCACGGGCGTGGAGAACGAGAACAGACCCTGGTTGTCGTCGACGACGCCGCGGCCGCCACACACGGGGCACAGCTTCGGCGCCGTCCCCGGTCGTGCCCCGCTGCCGTTGCACGTCGAGCACTGGGCGTCGGTGGTGAGGTGCAACGTCGTGGTCAACCCGAACACGGCGTCGGCGAAGTCCATCGTGAGCTCGGCGCGCACGTCCTCGCCGCGCCGTGGCCCGGCGCCGGAGGACCGCCCGGCCGCGCCACTGCGGCCGCGATTGAACACCTGCCCGAACAGGTCGCCGAGACCACCGCTGCCATCGCGCATGTCGTTGACGTTGAAGCGGAAGCCGCCCGCTCCCCCACCGCCCATCCCGCCGACCGGTCCGAGCCGGCGGACCTCGTCGTACTCCTCGCGCTTGGCCTCGTCGCCGAGCACGTCGTAGGCCGCCGAAACGGCCTTGAACTTCTCCTCGGCCGCAGCGTTGTTCGGGTTCTTGTCGGGATGCAGTTCGCGAGCGAGCTTGCGGTACGCCTTCGTGATGTCCTTCTGCGAGGCCGACTGCGGGACGCCGAGGATCGCGTAGTAGTCCTTCTCGAACCACTCGCGCTGCGCAGCCATCTACATCACCTCATCCGATGCGAGCGACGAGGCGCCAGCTTCCGAGGGTGCCAAATACGGCCTGCGTGGCCGGGGAACGCCATGACGCGCGTGCGCACCATCGCCGGGCGCAGCGTGCGACCGTTCCAGCTGTAGCCGCTGCGCAACACGTCGGCGACGACCGGCTCGCCGCCGTCGCCGGGTTCGTGGGCCACGGCCTCGGCGAGGTTGGGATCGAACGGCTGGTCGAGCAGGTTGATCGACTCGAGTCCCTGCTTGCGCAGCTCGCTGAGCATCAGGTTGAGCAGCGGACCAACCTCGTCGGGATGCTGGACGTAGGCCGCCTCGGCCGCGTCGAGCACCGGCAGCAGTGCCTCGGCCAGCTTGCCGGTGGCGCGGTCGACCTCGGCGGCGATCTGTGCCGACATCCGCTTGCGGTAGTTCTCGAAGTCGGCCTGCAGCCGCTGGGCGATGTCCTTGAACTGGTCGCGCTCCGCCGCCAGCTCGTGGATCTCGGTGTCGATCGTGTCAGCCAGTTCCTCCGATTCGTCGGCCTCGACGCTTGTGTCAGCACGCAAGCCCGCAGCGGGCAGATCTGCTGACACAGAACCGTCGCCCCCGTCGCCGGCCTCCGCATCGACCTCGAGGTCCTCCGCGGGCTCGACGGCCGCGACGTCGAAGCCCTCGGGGCTCTGGTTGTCGTCCACGAACTCGGCGCTCATCACTGCTGCTCGTCGTCGACGACCTCGGCTTCGACGATGTCGTCGTCGTTCACGGAACCGGCGCCGGTGCCGGCGTCCTGGCCAGAGGCCGACGTGCCGGTGGCGTTGGCGTCGTGGGCGGCGGCCTCGTAGAGCTTCTGGCTGAACGCCTGGCTCGCCGACATCAGCTTCTCGCTGGCGGCCTTGATCGCCTCGACGTCGTCGCCCTCGAGCGCCTTCTTGAGATCGGCGAGCGGCTGCTCGACCGCGGCCTTCTCATCGGCGGGGACGCTGTCGCCCTGGTCGCGCAGCACCTTCTCGGTCTGGTACACGAGCGAGTCGGCGTTGTTGCGGACCTCGGCCTCCTCGCGGCGCTTGCGGTCGTCCTCGGCATGCGCCTCGGCGTCCTTCACCATGCGGTCGATGTCCTCCTTCGACAACGTCGATTGGCCGGAGATCGTCATCGACTGCTCCTTGTTCGTCGCTCGGTCCTTGGCGGACACGTGCACGATGCCGTTGGCGTCGATGTCGAACGTGACCTCGATCTGCGGGACGCCGCGCGGCGCCGGCGGCAGGTCGACGAGCTGGAACTTGCCGAGCGTCTTGTTGTAGCTGGCCATCTCGCGCTCGCCCTGCAGCACGTGGATCTCGACCGACGGCTGCATGTCCTCGGCGGTCGTGAACACCTCGGTCTTCTTCGTCGGGATCGTGGTGTTGCGCTCGATCAGACGGGTCATCACGCCGCCACGGGTCTCGATGCCCAGGCTCAGCGGCGTGACGTCGAGGAGCAGGACGTCCTTGACATCACCACGGAGCACGCCGGCCTGGACGGCCGCGCCGACGGCGACGACCTCATCCGGGTTGACGGTCTTGTTCGGCTCCTTGCCGGTGAGGTCGATGACGAGATCCTGGACCGCCGGCATGCGGGTGGAACCACCGACGAGGATGACGTGGTCGAGCACGCCCTTCTCGACGCTGGCGTCCTTCAACGCCTGCTCGAACGGGACGCGGCAGCGCTCGATGAGATCGGCCGTCATCTCCTGGAACTTCGCCCGGCTGAGGCTCTCGTCGAGGTGCAAGGGACCCTCGGCCGTGGCGGTGATGAACGGCAGGTTGATCTGCGTCTGCTGCACCTGGCTGAGCTCGATCTTGGCCTTCTCGGCCGCTTCCTTGAGGCGCTGCACCGCCATCCGGTCGGCTGACAGGTCGACGCCGTGGGCCGACTTGAACTGCTGGACGAGCCAGTCCATGATCCGCTGGTCCCAGTCGTCGCCACCGAGGTGGGTGTCGCCGTGCGTCGACTTGACCTCGAACACGCCGTCGCCGATCTCGAGCACCGACACGTCGAAGGTGCCACCGCCGAGGTCGAACACGAGCACGGTCTCGTCCTGCGCCGACTTGTCGAGGCCGTAGGCGAGAGCGGCCGCGGTGGGCTCGTTGATGATGCGCAGCACCTCGAGTCCGGCGATCTGGCCGGCCTCCTTGGTGGCGGTGCGCTGGGCGTCGTCGAAGTACGCCGGCACGGTGATGACGGCCTGGCTGACCGTGTCACCGAGGTAGCTCTCGGCATCTCGCTTGAGCTTCATGAGGACGCGAGCAGAGATCTCCTGTGGCGTGTAGCGCTTGCCGTCGACGTCCTCGCTCTTCCAGTCCTCACCCATGTGGCGCTTGATCGAACGAAACGTCCGGTCCGGGTTGGTGATCGCCTGGCGCTTGGCAACCTCGCCGACGAGCACCTCGCCGGCCTTCGAGAACGCGACCACCGACGGGGTGGTGCGGGACCCTTCCGAGTTGGGGATGACGACGGGGTCGCCGCCCTCGAGGACGGCAACCACGGAGTTGGTGGTGCCGAGGTCGATACCGACTGCCTTGGGCATGGTCTGTCTCCTGGTGACTGGGATGGACGAGTGCGATCTGGTGCCCCAGCACTGGCATGGAGCACGGTGCCCACACTAGGTGCTCGCTGCCTCGCCGCCAACCAACCGAACACATTTCTTGAGTCGATACGACTCAAGATTAGGCATTGGCGGCTAGCTTGCGGCGATCGCCTCGGCGATCGCGACCAGGTCGTCGCTTGCGAGCGTGGAGTCGAGGCGGAACGTGAAGCCGTCGTCGGTCCAGGCCACGACGTTCTGGGCCTTGATCCGACGGTACGGGGTGTCGAGCACGTGCTCGCCGGCGACGACATAGCCACCGTCGCCGAGCGACGGCAGGTCCTCGGCTCGACCCCGCTCCGGAATCCACTTCTCCAACCGCTCCGGGAACGTGTCCTCGGCGGCGACGATCCACAGCGACGTCTCGCCTTCGTTCCATGTCGCCAGCACCCCGCGCTCGGGCGGTGACCACCATGCGTGGGGCGCGCCGAGTGACGATCCGGAGACGTCCGGAACCGGGTGACCGAGCTCGTCCTCGAGCTCGTCGATGCGGAGCGGCGACGAGCGGTCGACGAACGACGGCAGCGCCGGCTCGACGGTCAGCTCGGGATCGATCTCGACCTCGATCGGACCGGCGCGCAGCCATCCCGACACCACCCTGCGGGCAGGCGCGAACGCGGCGACCGAGCCCGCAACGACCGCAACGACGACCGCCGCGACGAGGAGCCGGCGGCGCCACGGCTGTCCCGCGGCCGCGGGCGGATGGACGGCATCGATTCCGGCGCGGTCGTCGATCACGAGGTGGCGGCCCACGCTCGCCAGCACGATCTCCAGCCGGTCGACCCCAAGTCGGTCATCCATCGAGCAACGCCTCCTTCGCCAGCTCGGCACGGAGCCGATCCATCGCCCGCGACAGGCGCGACTTCACGGTGCCCGGCGGGCAGGCCATCACGTCAGCCATCTCCGCCTCGGTGAGCTGCTCGAAGTGCCGCAGGGCGATCACCAACCTGGCGTCGCCGTCGAGCCGGTTCATCGCGGCGATGACGACGTCCCGTTCGGCATGCGTGACGGTCGACGTCTCCGGTTCCGGCACGGACCCGTCGACCGGTCGGGCGGCGACGCGCAGCTCTGCCGCCCGGCGCCGGCCGCGGGCGCGTCGATCGTTCCGAGCGGAGTTGGCGACGATTTGCAGGAACCAGGTGCGGAACCCGCGATTCGGATCGACCACGCCGATCGACCGCCACGCCCGCTCGCTCGCCACCTGAACGACATCGTCCGCATCGGACGCTGAGCCGAGCACGACGGTCGCGACGCGGAGCGCGCTCGTGCGGTGGCGGGCCACCAACTCGCCGTATGCGCCGGCATCGCCCACCAAGGCGCGCCGAAGGACGTCGTGCTCCGGTTCCTCGATACGTTCGTCCTAGTCGCTCCTACCCCGTCGAATCCAGAACGGCCGATCTGAGCAGGTAGTCGACGAGCGCGTCGATCTCCTCGTCGGATACCTGGAGCAGCGGCATCCCGCGGGGTCCGCCGGTCACGACGTGGTACGCCGGCGAGATCACCGCCGATGGCGTCCTGATCGACTGCTCGATGTACTCCTCGGCCGAGAGTCCCTCGACCCGCTCGCCCGCCCACGACGCGGCGTCGACGAGCGATGGTCCGGCGTCGAACATCGAGGCGTTTCCGGGCCCCGTGTGGCAGGTCGCGCAGCCTTTCACCGTGAACAGCTCGGCGCCGTCCGGCCGGGCTTGCTCGGCGCTGCCCGGTCGCGCCGCGGCTGCGATCAGCGAGACCGCGGCCGCGGTGACCGCTGCGCCGGCGTACCAGACCGACCTCGCGATCACGCGGCGGCCGCGGAGCGAGCCACGCGGCGGCTGCGCAGGACGTCACGACCGGCGAGGCAACCCATGGCGACGGCGAACGCCGCGGTCCCCCACTGGAGGGCGTCCCACGTCCAGGTGCTGCCGCCTCCCGAGCTGGCGGAACCGAGGCTCACGCTCCCGAGCTCGACGTCTTCGAAATCGCCGAGCGCCTTCCACGTGAAGGCCGCGACATCGGGCACGTCGATCGTGACGACGTGATGCCCGGCAGCACCCTCGGCAACCGCCGCGAAGCGGTAGTCCCTGCCCGTGCGGTCCGTGAGCACGAAGACGATGTTGTCGCTCGACTCCGGCGTCACGCCGTGGCGCAGCACGGTGAACCCGACATCGGCGCGCTCGCCGGCGACGAACGACGGGGCCGCGTCGAGCGACACGACGACCCACCCGCCGGCTTGGGATGTTCCGGGTGCGGCGACGAGCAGTCCGATGAGAACGCCGAGGCCTGCGATGAGCTTCTTCATGCCCGTTCTACACCGCTCGGCGGATCGACGTTCCCGCCGTTCGGGTCCGGCGATGCATGGAACCGAAGAACGCCGCCGGCCGTACTGTTGGGGCATGGCGTTTCGCCGCTACCTCATCGAAGAGATCGCCATCGACTGCGCCGATGGCATGCTCAGCCGTCGCGAGGCGATCAGGCGACTCGGGGTCCTCGGGGTCAGCGTGTCTGCGGCGACGGCGCTGCTCGCCGGCGTGCCCGTCCGCTCCGCCGCCGCCACGCATGACTCGACCGAACCGCCATCCGGTGACGAGTCCGGCGGCTCGATTCCCGTCGAGCCGGGCGAGGAGATCACGTTCGCCGGTCCGGCCGGAGAGCTGATCGGCGTCTTCTCGGCGGCCGATCCGGCGAACGGCGCCGTGCTGGTCATCCACGAGAACCGTGGACTCACGGACCACATCCGCTCGATCCCACCCCGCCTGGCTGCCGACGGGTACAGCGCGCTGGCGATCGACTTGCTGTCGGCGGAGGGCGGAACGGCCAGCCTCGGCGAAGGCGATGCGATGGGAGCGCTCGGCGCGGCGTCGACGGAACGGCTGGTCGCCGACCTCCGAGCCGGGCTCGACGAGCTGGAGCGACGCATCCCCGACGCCAAGCTCGCGGCGATCGGCTTCTGCTTCGGCGGCGCGATGACGTGGCAGCTGCTCGCAGACGGTGAACCGCGGCTGTCGGCGGCGGTGCCGTTCTACGGCCCGTTGCCCGATGGCGCCGAGTTCTCCGGTTCACCGTCGGCGGCCGTGCTCGGGGTCTACGCCGAGCAGGACAGCCGCGTCAACGCGACCCGCGACGCGGCCGAGGCGGCCCTCGAAGCGGCCGGACTCGAGTACGAGCTGCTGACCTTCGAAGGCGTCGATCACGCCTTCTTCAACGACACCGGTGGCCGCTACGACGCCGACGCCGCGGCCGCGGCCTACGCCGCGATGCTCGACTGGTTCGACCGCTACCTCGCCAGCGAGTGACGGCCTCGATCGCCGTCAGTCGTTTGGTCCGCCCATCGAGTGGATCGGCCTCAGCTCGAGCCGGCCTTCGAACGCCATCGGGTTCCGCGCCGCGATCTCGATGGCTTCGTCGAGGTCGGCGCAGTCGAGGATCGCGATCCCGGCAATCCATTCCTTGGATTCCGCGAACGGCCCGTCGGTGACGAGCAGCTCACCGCCGCGAACCCGAACGGTGGTGGCGTCCTCGACCGGCTGGAGCCGCACTCCACTGAGGTACGTCCCGCGTTCGTTCACGTAGGCGAACCAGTCGTCGAGGGTCGGCGCCGCCGCCTCGTCGGCTTCGGTGTGGTCGGGGTCGGCGACGACGAACATCAGGTACTTCATCGGCGCTCCTCGCGAGATGCCTGTCCGGTGGGACCAGGGAGCCGCCGCGGTGCCCGCTCGCGCCGCTTCACCGATCGTGTCGCGGTCGGATCGGCGAGAGCCGACCTCAATGCCACGGCAGCCATGTAGTCGAACATCAGATGCATCGTTCCTCCTCAAAGATCGCGCCGCACATCCGGCGAACATCAACACGACGAACGAGGTGGTCCGGATCCGACAACGTTTTGAGAACTTCCCTCCGGTCAGGGGGCGAGGTGCTCGGGGCCGAACGACTCGGGCAGCAGCTCGCCGAGCGTGAACGTCCGGCGCACGCCGTCGGGCCCGGCGGCGTGAATCGGGGTCGCCGCCGTTGCGAACTCGCGCAACCGCTGGCGGCACCCACCGCAGCACGTCGTCACCCGCTCGCCGTTGGCCACCGTGAGCACTTCGACGATCTCGCGCTCGCCGGCGGCGATCATCGCGCCGATCGCCGCGGCTTCGGCGCAGATCCCCTCGGGGAACGAGGCGTTCTCGACGTTGCACCCGGCGAACACCCGGCCGGACGCGGTTCGTACCGCGGCGCCGACCGGGAAGTTCGAGTACGGCGCGTGGGCGTTCGCCTGCACGGCCAGCGCGGCGGCGAGCAGCTCGGCCGTCCGTTCGTTCACGCCCTGACAGTAGATGGGGACACGCGATGCGACACTACGTGGCACCGACCGCGTCGGGGTCGTCCAGCTCGGCGATGACGGCGTCGACCGCGATCAGCGGTCGCGACCTGACGTAGCTGCAGCTCGGGGCGCTCGGGCGGCTCGTACGGATCGTCGATCCCGGTCATGCCGGTGATCTCGCCCGCCCGGGCCTTGGCGTAGAGCCCCTTCGGGTCGCGTTCCTCGCAGACCTCGAGCGGCGTGTCGACAAACACCTCGACGAACGGCAACCCGACCGACACGTGGGCGGCGCGCACCCGGTCGCGATCGGCGCGGTACGGGCTGATCACCGGCACGAGGACGACCAGGCCGGCATCGGCCATCAGCGCCGCGACCTCGCCGACGCGCCGGACGTTCTCGCCCCGGTCGGATGCCGAGAAGCCGAGATCGGCGTTCAACCCGTGGCGGACGTTGTCACCGTCGAGGACGTACGCCGGCCGACCCAGTTCGAGCAGCCGAGCGGCGACGACGTTGGCGAGCGTCGACTTGCCGGATCCCGACAATCCCGTGAACCACACGGTCGCCCCGGAAAGACCGTGACGTTCCCAGCGCGCTGCGCGCCCGACGGTGGCGTCGTGCCAGGAAACGTGGTTGGACGATGCAGTCACATCCTGATCATGCCGGCGGCGACGGTCTGGTGGGTCGCCTCGTCGATCAGCACGAAACTGCCCGTCGACCGGTTGCGGCGGTAGTCGTCGACGAGGATCGGCTCCGTCAGCTTCAGTGACACGAGTCCGATCTCGTTGAGCGCCAGCGTGTCGGCGTCGCGTAGCTCGCCGAGCGCGTCCACGTCGAGACGGTGGTGCACGTCCGTGACCATCGCCCTGACCGCGCGGGTCGTGTGCTTCAACGTGTACGACCGCCGCGTCGAGAGCGGCGCGTTGACCGTCCATCCACGCCAACACCGCGGTGACTTCGCGTACGGCAACCGGCTGGTCGTCGGGCGACGCGAGGAGGTCGCCGCGGGACACGTCGACGTCGTCGGCGAGCACGACGGTGACGGCGCGCTCCGGCCCGGCTACCGCGACCGGCCCATCGGCGGTATCGATCGACGTGATCGTCGTGCGCACGCCCGATGGGAGCACGACGACCTCGTCGCCGGGACTGATCGTGCCAGCGGCAACCGTTCCCGCGTAGCCGCGGTAGTCACGGAACTCGGCTCGGTGCGGGCGGATCACGTACTGCACGGGAAAGCGGGCACCGACCGCATCGTCCGACGTGCCGATCGACACCGTCTCGAGGTGGTGCAGCAACGTCGGACCGGAATACCAATCCATGCTCGTCGACCGCTCGACGACGTTGTCGCCGACGAGCGCCGAGATCGGGATGAACGTGATGTGGTCGAGGTCGAGGTCGGCGGCGAACGCGGCGAACTCGGCGGCGATCTCGTCGAACCGCTCCTCGGAGTGATCGACGAGGTCCATCTTGTTGACCCCGATCACGAGGTGCGGCACGCGCAGCAGCGACGCCAACAGGCTGTGGCGGCGGGTCTGCTCGACCACCCCGTGACGGGCGTCGACGAGGACGATCGCCAGGTCCGCACGCGACACCCCGGTGATCATGTTGCGCGTGTACTGCACGTGGCCGGGGCAGTCGGCGATGACGAAGTCGCGGTGGGGCGTCGAGAAGTAGCGGTAGGCCACGTCGATCGTGATGCCCTGCTCGCGCTCGGCGCGCAGGCCGTCGGTGAGCAGGGCGAGGTCGACGTAGTCGTGGCCGCGGCGCTTGCTCACCGAAGCGATGTGCTCGAGCTGGTCCTCGAAGATCGACTTCGAGTCGTGCAGCAGCCGGCCGATCAGGGTGGACTTGCCGTCGTCCACGCTGCCGACCGTCGCGAAGTGGAGCGGACGTTTCGCGCTCGCAACCAGAGGTTGCTCGGCGAGTTGGTCGAGCCGGCCTTCGGCCGTTCGAGTTGGGTGTACATCAGAAATACCCCTGACGCTTCCGATCCTCCATGCCGGCTTCCGAGATCCGGTCGTCCGCCCGGGTGGCGCCGCGCTCGGTGAGCCGGGCGACGCTCGTCTCGGCGACGATGTCCTCGACCCTCGCCGCCGCTGATTCCACGGCGGCGGTGCACGTGGCGTCGCCGATCGTGCGGAAGCGCACGGTGGCCTCGAAGGGCACCTCGTCATCGCGCCGGCGGACGTACCGGTTGACCGCCATCAGCATCCCGTCGCGGCGGAACACCTGGCGCGGGTGGGCGTAGTACAGCGACGGGAGCTCGACGCCGCGCTCGGCGATGAACCGCCAGACGTCGAGCTCGGTCCAGTTGGACAGCGGGAAGACCCTGACGTGCTCGCCGCGGTGATGGCGGGTGTTGTACAGGTTCCACAGCTCGGGCCGCTGGTTCTTCGGATCCCACTGGCCGAACTCGTCGCGGTGCGACACCACCCGCTCCTTCGCCCTGGCCCGCTCCTCGTCACGGCGGGCGCCGCCGAACACGGCGTCGAAGCCGTGCTCGTCGATCGCGTCGAGCAGTGTGACGGTCTGCAGCGGATTGCGGGATGCGCCGAACGACGTGTCCTCGCTGGCCCGGCCGCGGTCGATCGATTCCTGCACCGAGGCGACGATGAGGTCGACCTCGAACTGCTCGACCGTGCGATCACGGAACTCGATGACCTCGTCGAAGTTGTGGCCGGTGTCGACGTGCATCACCGGGAACGGGATGCGCGCCGGCGCGAACGCCCGCTGCGCGAGGTGCAGCATGACGACCGAGTCCTTGCCCCCCGAGAACAGCAACACCGGTCGGGCGCATTCGGCGACGACCTCCCGGATGATGCTGATCGCCTCGTCTTCGAGCCGGGCGGTGGAGCGAGCGATCGTCATGACCATGCAAGCCGGGACATTACTCGGAATTCCTGCAAATTCCGATCGGAGTAGTCAGAATTCACACACAGCGACCCTCGGCGGGTTCATGTCACGTGCACGACGTCTGGCGTCGTACCTCGTGACATGAATCGGACGCCGTACCATCGCGATCATGCCCGGCACGCTCGTCCTCCTGCGCCACGGCCAGAGCACGTGGAACCTCGAGAACCTGTTCACCGGCTGGCGCGACGTGCCGCTGACCACGCAGGGCGAGGCCGAGGCGTCGCCGGCGGGCGGGCGATGGCCGACGCCGGGCTCCGGTTCGACGTCTCGCACACGTCGGTGCTCGACCCGGGCCGTGGTCACCCATCACCTCGCGCTGAGCGAGCTGGATCAGGTGTGGCTTCCGGTGCAGCGCCACTGGCGGCTCAACGAGCGGCACTACGGCGCGCTGCAGGGGCTCGACAAGAAGGCGACCACGCGAGCAGCACGGGGCCGAGCAGACGAAGCTGTGGCGACGCAGCTACGACGTGCCGCCGCCGCCGGTCGACGAGTCGAGCGCGGAGCACCCGGTCAACGATCCGCGCTACCGCCTGCTCCCTCGCGAGGTGCTTCCGGCCAGCGAGTGCCTCGCCGACGTCGTCACGCGGGTCCTGCCGTACTGGCAGGACGTGATCGGGCCGCAGTTGCTCGCCGGGCTCGACGTCCTCGTCACCGCGCACGGCAACTCGCTCAGGGCGTTGCTGATGCACCTCGAAGGCGTGTCGAAGGACGAGATCGCCGAGGTCAACATCCCGACCGGCGTGCCGCGTCGCTACGAGTTCGACGACTCGCTCACGGTGGTCAACGCCGAGTACCTCGGCGATCAGGATGCGATCGCGGCCGCCGCGGCTGCTGTCGCCGCGCAGGCCGGCACCGCGTGATGCGCGTCGACCGGCGATGTGATCCGACGCTCGAGCCGCGATCTACAGTGAGCCGATGGCCGGCAAGAAGGCATACGTGGACCACCTCCGCAGTGTCCCGCTGTTCAACGGGTGCACCAACAAGGAGCTCGACCGGATCGCCCGGTCGGGTGACGAGGTCAGGATGACGGCCGGCACGCTGCTGGCCGACCAGGGCCAGACCGGGCGGGAGGCGTTCGTCGTGCTCGACGGCGCGGTCTCGGTGAAGCGCAACGGACGCAAGGTCGCCTCGCTCGGCCCGGGCTCGATCGTCGGCGAACTGTCGCTGCTCGACCACGGCCCGCGCACCGCCACCGTGACGTGCGAGACCGACTGCTCGATCTTCGTCGTCTCCCAGCGCCACTTCCTCGCCGTGCTCGACGACGTCCCGACGATCGTCACAAGCTGCTCGCCTCACTGGCCAGCCGCATCCGGGAGCTCGACCGCGCCGTACTACGGCTGACGCGCGTGACCCCGCCGGCGTGACCCGGCCGGCTCCTTCGCCGACCTCGAGCAGCGAGCAACTAGCGTCTCGCGGGTCATGAGCGCGCACGAGACCCCTGATTCGCCCGCCGCCACCCGACCATCCGCCACGCGGTTCGAGTTCAAGCCCCATCACCTGGCGATCGGGCTGGGTATCGGGGTCGCCGTGTTCACCGCAATCTCTGGTGTCGTCCCGCTGATCACCGACTGGCACAACGAGAACGCCGTGCATCGCGAGGTGTTCGGCGGCATCCCGGGACCGCTCAAGATCGCGTTCTACACCGTCATTCCCGTGCTCATCGGCTGGGGCGCGTTCCGCTTCGCCGACCGGATGAAGAACTGGGAGCGCGGCCGCCCGGCGCCGAGTCGTCGCACGACCGCGGGAAACGCCAAGCGGCGGTTCGGCGACTTCCGAGCCGGCGTGTACATGCGCACCCTGCTGCGCGACCCGGCGGCCGGGCTCATGCACTCGCTGATCTACTTCGGGTTCCTCGTGCTGCTCGGGGTCACGACCGTGCTCGAGATCGACCACCAGCTCCCGGAGGACCTCAAGTTCCTCCACGGCCGCACCTACCAGGCGTACGCGTTCGTCGGCGACCTCGCCGGCGTGGTGTTCGTCGGCGGTCTGCTGATCGCGATCGTCCGCCGCTACGTCACCAAGCCCTACCGCATCCGGATCAAGACCCGACCGGAGCACGCGCTGATCCTCGGCGTCCTGCTCGCCATCGGCCTCTCCGGCTTCGCCGCCGAGATGTTCCGCATCGCCCGCAGCATGGCAGCCGGCGAGACATGTCAGCTACGAGGAGTGGAGCTTCGTCGGTTACCCGCTCAGCCGCCTCGTCGACGGCTGGTCGCTGAGCACGCTCGAGACCGTCCATCAGTGGATGTGGGTCGGGCACGTCGTGGCGTTCATCGTGTTCCTGGCGATCCTGCCCGTGACGATGCTGCGCCACATGTTCACGTCGCCGCTGAACATGTACCTGCGCGACAAGTCGCGCCCGAAGGGCGCGATGAAGCCGATGCCGAACCTGGCCGAGACCGAGCTCGAGACGTTCGGCGCCTCGGTCGTCGAGGACTTCACGTGGAAGCAGCTGCTCGACACCGATGCCTGCACGATGTGCGGCCGATGCACGAGCGTTTGCCCGGCGCACGCCACCGGCAAGCCGCTCGACCCCCGCGAGATCGTGCTCAAGACCGGCGAGGTGATGGCCGCCACGGGGATTCCCGCCGTGTCGCCACCGCTCGGCACCGACCCCGAGATCACGATCGGCGCCAACTCGCTGTTCGAGCGGATCACCGCCGAGGAGATCTGGGCGTGCACGAGCTGCAAGGCGTGCGACGAGATCTGCCCGGTCCACATCGAGATCCTCGACAAGATCCTCGACATGCGGCGCTACCTGTCGCTGATGGAGTCCAACTTCCCGACCGAGCTGGGCGCCGCCTACCGGGGCATGGAGAACCAGGGCAACCCGTGGGGGTTGAACCAGAGCGAGCGCGGCGACTGGGCCAACGCTCTCGATGACGTCGCCGTCGTCGATCCGGGTGAGCCGCTCGAGGCCGAGTACCTCTACTGGGTCGGCTGCGCCGGCAGCTTCGACGACAAGAACAAGCGGGTCACCCAGGCGATGGCCAAGCTGCTGCGCCGGGCCGGGATCAAGGTCGCCGTCCTCGGACCGTCCGAGATGTGCACCGGCGACTCGGCGCGGCGCTCCGGCAACGAGTACCTGTTCCAGATGCTGGCGATGCCGAACATCGAGATGCTCAACGGCATGGGGGTGAAGAAGATCATCACCCAGTGCCCGCACTGCTTCAACACGCTGCTCAACGAGTACCCGCAGCTCGGCGGCCACTACGAGGTGGTCCATCACACGCAGCTCCTCGAGTCGCTGATCGCCGACGGCCGGCTCGACGTCAGCCAAGCGACGCTCGAGGAGCGGATCACGTACCACGACTCCTGCTACCTCGGACGCCACAACGACGTCTACCTCGCGCCGCGCAAGGTGGTCGGCTCGATCAAGGGCATCGAGGTCGTCGAGATGCCGCGCAATGGCACGAAGGGGATGTGCTGCGGCGCCGGCGGTGCCCGCATGTGGATGGAGGAGTCGATCGGCGTGAAGGTCAACGACGAGCGGGCCAAGGAGGCGTTGTCCACGGGCGCCAGCCGGATCGCCACCGCCTGCCCGTACTGCTACATCATGCTCGACGACGGAACCAAGGCGGCCGGGGCCGGCGACGACGTCAAGGTCGCCGACATCGCGATCCACCTGCTCGACGCGATCGAGGCCGGCGAGGCGAAGTTCGACCACCTCGACGCGCCGCTCGCGCCGGTCACGATGGTCACGCCGGAGGTGTGAACGCAGACCGCAGCCAAATCGCTTGCGACGTTTCAACTTCCCCGTGACGGAAGCGGCTCCGCACCGGTCAAGCCAGCCCTGGTGAGACCGCCACCGGGTCGCTCGTCGGTTGCTCGCTGCCCCCGACCGGCTCGATCGTGACGGCGTACTCGAATTCGACGTCGGTGCCGTCGACGAACACCTCGACGTCACCGGTCGCGGCGGGTGTGAACGTCCCCATGTCGACCTTCTCGTCGTCGTGCACCGCCCAGAGTTGGAACACCGTGCCCTCCTCGGGCCGGTCGACCGCGGTTCCCATCAGCACCGACGCACCCTCACGCTCGGACGCGATGAGCCGCAGCCCCTCCAGGTCACCGGACAGCGGGATCGTGACCGCGCTGTCGTCGTTGAGCACCGCGGCCATCCGGTCGTCGCTCGGCGCGTCGGCAAACCGGTTGAAGAGCAGACCACCTACGAGCAGCATCACGACGGCCGCGGCCGCGGTTGCCGGGATCATCCAGCGGCGGTGATGGATCGGGACGACGTTCGACGGCTCGTGATGCGTCGTGTGATCTGCGGCCGGTACGGGCCGGACCGGCCGCTCGGCGACCGGCTCGGTGGCGCCGTCCGCGGCGACCTGCGTTGGCGGGAGTTGTTCGACGTCACGGATCGCCTCGAGGATCGAAGCGCGCAATGCCACCGGTGGCGCTTCGCTGGCGGCCTCGGCCAGGGTCGCGGTACTCGCCTCCTGCAGCGCCGCGTACTCGCTCGCCAGGTCGGGATCGGTCGCCAGCAGGTCCTCGAGCGTTCGGTACTCGTCGTCCGAGAGCGCGCCGGCCGCGCCGAGGGCGAGCAGGTCCAGGGCGTCATCGCGGTTCATGCGCTGGCCTCCTCTCCGAGCACGGATCGCAGTCGCAACAGACCGTCGCGGATACGGGTCTTGGCGGTGCCCAGAGCGATGCCGAGTCGGTCGGCGACCTCGACATGGGTGAGCCCGCCGTAGTACGCGAGCTCCAGCGCCTCGCGCTGGGTCGCAGTCAGCTGCCCGAGCGCCGACACAGCCCGCTGGCGGGCGTCGCCGTCGACGGCAATCTCGTCGGGTCCGCTCGCCGGCGCTGGCATCGCGACGGCTTCGGTTCGCTCCCGGTTGCGGTGCGCCTGCTCGCTGCGGACCCGGTCGACGGCCCGGCGGTGGGCGATCGTGGCCGCCCAACTCTTGACGTTGCCCTTGCCGGCGTCGAATCTCGCGGCCAGCCGCCAGAGATCGACGAACACCTCCTGGGTGACCTCCTCGGCGTGGGTCGAGTCGCGCACGACGCGTTTGGCGATGCCGTACACGAGCGGAGCCAGATCGTCGTAGAGCGCGGCGAATGCGGCGTGGTCTCCTTCCGCAACGCGATGGAGCTGGACGGCAAGGCGGGCGTTGTCGATGCTCATAGGGTTGCAGAAACGGGGACGCCGGGTACACGGCAGCCCGACTCGCCAGGTCGCAGCGACGCTCGACACTTCACCCATACCATTCGGTTCGTACCCCCCGGGTGGATGGATTGCGGCGTCCCGACCGGCAACGGGACCCGGTGGGGCGAGCACGGACAGCGCTTGATTCGAGTCGTGGCTCACTCGACCATGACGACGATCTGGTGGTGCCCGGTCGCGCCGTCGGGGATCGGCTCCGCGCGCTGGTCGGTCTGTACGTTGCCATCGGTGTCGGTCGCCCGCACCCGGATCGTGTGGCGACCAGGCGTGGCGTTCCAACGGTAGGACCACTGCCGCCACGTGTCGATCGTGTCCTGCTCGGCGAGCCTCGCCTCCTCCCAGTCGCCTTCGTCGATTCGTACCTCGACCCTCGCGACGCCGACGTGCTGTTGCCACGCGACGCCACCGACGCCGACCTCACCAGCCGCGACCTTGGCCAGGCCTTTGGGAACGTCGATCCGGCTCATCAGCTTGATCGGTGCCTTCTCGGCCCAGCCCCGCTTCTCCCAGTAGTGGTCGAACTCGTCGAACCGGGTGAGCTCGATCTCGGTCAGCCACTTCGTCGCGGACACGTAGCCGTACAGGCCGGGGACGACGAGGCGCGCCGGAAAGCCGTGTTCGAGCGGGAGCGCTTCGCCGTTCATCGCAACCGCGATCATCGCGTCGCGGCCGTCGAGGGCGTTCTCCAGCGGGAAGCCGCACTCCCAGCCGTCTGACGAGCGACCGACGACCATGTCGGCGTTGTCGAGCGGACCGGCCTCCCGCAGCAGGTCGTCGAGCCGCGCCCCGATCCAGCGGGCGTTGCCGACGTAGGTGCCGCCGACGTTGTTGGACACGCACGTCAGGGTGACGTCGCGCTCGATCATCGGCCGGTTGATCAGGTCCTGCCAGGTGAGCTCCAGCTCGTTCTCGACGTAGCCGTTGACCTTCAGCCGGTAGCCGGCGGTGGTGAGTTGCGGGACCTCGAGGGCGGTGTCGACGCGGTAGAACCGGTCGTTCGGGGTGATGAACGGCGTCATGCCGGGCACGTCGGCTTGTACCCCGGCCGGGAGCGCGGACAGCGGCTCCTCGGCCGTCGGGACGGTCACGTTCTTGCGCGAGCCGGCGGCGCTGAATCGCTGCTTCGCCGCCTGGCGGCCACCGAGCCCGAGCACCGCGGCGCCGGCGGCGGTGGCACCGAGCAACGCGCCGGAGTTGGCGAGGAAGCGGCGGCGGTCGGTTCCGGCGGGGACCATCACCGCCGGCTGTTCTGGCTCGCCGCCGGGTTCCGGCGACGACCAGGGCGACACCGCCGTCGACTCCGGCGCCCCCGAGGCATCGGCGACCGACGCGGTGAACCGGCGGTGCAGGAACCACAGCACGAACCCGCCGGCGATCGATCCGATCACCGTCGGGAGTGCCGAGAACAACGACCCGTCGCTGGCCCGGCCGAGCGCCGCCCACACACCGATGACCGCGAACAGGCCGATCATCGCGATGCCGACCTTCAGGTTCTTGCGCATCGCGACGACGCCGAGCACGAACGAATAGATCAAGAGGAAGAAGCCGATGCCGATGAGCAGGGCCGGCTTGTCTGCGTTGCCGAGCACGTCGATCGCCGCCTGCTTGAGATCCGGGTACTGCGACATGAGGTCGACCATCCGGTCACCAACGTCGAGCACCGGCGAGCGCCACGACCGAGCGAGCACGGTCAGCGCCTCGGCCACGGCGAGCGCGACGAGCGCGACGACCATGCCAGTGGCGCCGGCAAACAGCGTCTGGCCGAGGTTGCGGGGTTTCCGAAGTCTCATCATCGCTGGTTCGTCGCCGATCCGGGCTCGGATGGGTCAACCTTCGCGCACCCTTGCACCGGCAGCAGATCGGTCAGTCGTCGTCGCGGAAGTTCTCGAAGTACCGGCTCGGCGTCGGCCCGCGCTGGCCCTGGTACTTCGAGCCCCTGGCGCCCTTGCCGTACGGCTGCTCGGCCGGGCTCGTCATCGTCATGAAGCTGAGCTGGCCGATCCTCATGGTGGGATACAACGTGATCGGAAGCCTGGCGACGTTCGCCAGCTCGAGCGTGATGTGGCCGTCGAAGCCCGGGTCGACCATGCCGGCGGTGCTGTGAATGAGCAGGCCGAGACGTCCGAGTGAGCTCTTCCCGTCGACACGAGCAACGAGATCGTCCGGCACGGTGATCCGCTCCAGTGTCGATCCGAGCACGAACTCGCCGGGATGGAGCATGAACACGCCATCCGCCGGGATCTCGACCACCTCGGTCAGGTCGCGCATGTCCTGCTTGACGTCGATCACCCCGGCGGTGTGGTTGCGGAAGACACGGAACATCGCGTCGACGCGCACATCGATCGAGGACGGCTGGATCATCGAGGCGTCGAGCGGCTCGATCCCGATCCGTCCGTCGGCGACCGCCTTGCGCAGGTCGACGTCCGACAGGATCACGGACCCGCACGCTAATCCCCGACCGATGGGCAACCAACGGACCGAACCGTCCGTCCAATGCCCATCGGTTGTCGGGGCCGTTCGCGGTAACCTACGGCCACTCGCGGATGTAGTTCAATGGCAGAACATCAGCTTCCCAAGCTGAATACGGGGGTTCGATTCCCCTCATCCGCTCCAGTCGAAGCACCTGGTAGATGGATATTTTCGGATGTCCACACGCTGTGGAGAAAGCCCTGGAAGGGCGTTCGTGCCACATACGTGCCACATGGTTGACTACGCCGCCCCTGTGGCCCGCAGAACGTGGGGGAGTGTGCGCAAGCTCCCGTCCGGGAGGTGGCAAGCGCGCTACCCGGCCGAGCCTCGGGCTCCACCCGTCCGGGAGTCCCGGAGTTCAAGCTCTGTGAGGCTCGTTGGTTCACTCGGCTGGCAAGACCGAGCAGGGTCGGCGGGTGCTGAACGTCCGAAACCTCGACACGGCCTTGGGGGCCGTCCCAGACTGTGAGCGGAGGCACGCACCCATGACCACGTTGTACCGATATTCGTTCGACAAACGGCTGGTCGTCTTCTGGGGGGTGTTCGGCGTTCGGCCAGCGAAGGACGGAGTCACGCTCACCGACGACAGTCGGCTGCGGGTGACGTTCGGCCTGCTCAAGCTGGAGACCCCGCTGGAGAATGTCGATGGCGCGCACATCACCCGGAACTACCGCTGGTGGACTGCCGCCGGTGCCCGGGGCTCGTGGAAGGACGATGGGCTCACGTTCGGAACGAACGCGGACGCCGGCGTGTGCATCCACTTCAGCGAGAAGGTGCCTTCCCCACTCAGACGCAAGGGCCACTCGGCGCTGACGGTCACCGTCGAGGACCTCGACGGGTTGACCAAGGCGCTGACCAGCCCGTGACGCCATGCGTCCGCTCGACGGGTTGCCGCTGGCCTTTGGGGCTGCCGGCTCGACGGACATGACAGAGCGCGCGCCCGACCACGAGCCAGCGAAGGCACATTGTCGAGCGCGGCGCGAGTTTGTGAACCTGGCCGTTACAGACCGAACCGATTCGCCGGTGGCCGTCGCGCAGCGGCCCGAGCCGTGCAGGCTCGAGGCGCCAATGAGGTCGCAGCCAACGGCCGCACCCACCGACACCATCAACGCGATGACCATCGACAGGAGGACGAGTCCGGTGGGCGCGTTATCGGCGGGCCGTTGTGGTGGTTCAGTCGCCATCCGATGTAAGCGAGCGCGAGCAGTGTGACCGTGATCATGATCGTGCCGTGGCTGTTGATCGTGCGGCGCGCCTTGAGTTCCGGCCTGGAGGACTTCCACGCATCCCATCCGGTCACTGCGGCAAGCACCCATACGCCGGCGCCGCCGATGAAGAGGTACGTGCGGTATGCAAAGACTCCTCCGCCCAGGTGTGATCGTCGCCGCCGATGAACGAGATCACGTAGAACACCGCGGCGAGCACGTAGCGGCGATCGGGAAGTCGGTGAGCGGCGGGTGCAGTGACGCCGGGCGCGTCGCAACCACTCGCCGTACAGCAGCTGTGTTCGTGCCGTGTCGGTCGCGATCGTGGAGCGCGAGAGCTCGTCGAGGGCCAGACGGAAGTGTTCGTCGGCCTCGTCGCCGTTGGCAACGCGCGCCCGGGCGCGAGCGAGCAGCCCTCGCGCCCACGGTGTCCCCGACGCCGTGGCTCGTTCCGACAGCCGCGCCAGTGCCTGTTCGGCGATGTCGATGTCGCTGCATCGGACTGCGGCCTCGACGAGGTCCGGCAACGCGAGCGAGCTGAGGGCGATGCTGTCGTGGTCGACGATGTGTCGCGTGGCTCGCAGCGCGGCGTCGTACCGACCCACGCCGAGCTCGAGAACGCAGAGCGCGGCGTACGCGCGTGGTCGATGCCGATGCCCGCGCCGCGCTCGTGCGTGTCCTGCATCATGCGCCGCGTACCGGTCCTCGTGGCCTCCTCGCGCTCCAGCCACGCGTCGCGCAGCACGTGCGCGGGAGCCGGTGCGCCGAGCAGCGCGCGAGCGGGTGATCGAAACGACATCTTCGATCTCCGCGAGGTGCGACGCGGCCGAACCCAGGCGTCCCTGGAGGACCTCGAGCCAGCTGCGGAAGCTGAGCGCGAGCGGCAGCGCGGCAAGCGCACCGGTTGCGCGAGAGAGCTGCACCCATGCATGGGTGAGGTCGTCCCAGGCCCGATCGTCGAGCGTGGCGACAGCCGCGAGGCGCGTGCGACCCGCTCGTCGGGGCCAGCTGCCGCCGCGCCGAGGTGCCACGCGCGCCGATCGGCGTCGGCTTCTGCATCGAGCGCCGCGGCGAGGGCGGTGTGGGCGCGGCGGCGATCGGATGCCGTGGCCGAGTAGTAGACCGACGAGCGGACGAGCGGATGACGGAAGTCGACGGTCGGCGTGAACGTGACCAGGCCGCTGGCCTCCACGTTCGCGACCGCGTCGTCCCACGACAGGTGACCGACGGCGTCCGCGGCGCGGCGCAGGAGCCTCGGGTCGCCCAACCGCTCGGCCGACGCCAACAGCAGCACCGTCCGAGCACCGGCGTTCAGCGCCCGTATCCGCGCTTCGAAGAGACCGGAGAGTCGCTCGCCGATCGGCAAGGGGTCCGGGAGAGGAGCCGTTCCGCGAAGCTGCTCGACCGTCAACGCGGTGGGCAGCTCCACGAGCGCCAGCGGGTTGCCGTCCGTCGCGGCGACGATGTGGTTCGCGACGATCTCGTCGACGGGTCCCACCGCAGCTGCGGTCAGCAGCTCGTGGGCCTCGGGAGTGGACAGCCCTCCGAGCTCGATCCGGCGGATGCCTTCGAAGCGGACGCGGGC
>CAVXSN010000020.1:0-426254 GCA_963764455.1 Ilumatobacteraceae bacterium | reverse complement strand
GTCGATGTCGTTGCCCAGCTCGCTGATCTGATTCGCCAGTTCCTTCGACACGGCCGTGACGCGAGAATCCAGCGTGCTGAGTTGCTCGACCATCGTGTCGAACCTGGCCGACAGCTCGCCGTCGCGGCTTCCGGCCACAGCGAGGTCGAGGGCATCGAGGGCGCCCGACCAGCTCGGGCAGGTCGGGCTGAGCGCCCAGCCGGGTGTCGTGTCGTTCCATCGTGGCCCGGAGCTGCTCGATCTCCAGTCTCACCTGGGCGAGCTCTTCGGGGTCTTCGGGGTCTTGCGAAACCATCCCATCGTGCGGGCCACCGTAGTGGAGCGCCAGGAGTGGCGAATAGCGTTGCGGCATGACTGCGGCCCAGTGCAACGGGATCACGATCGAGTACGAGGTGCACGGGCGAGGGCGAGCCGCTCCTGCTGGTGATGGGTCTCGGCGGGCAGCTGGTCGCCTGGCCGATGGACTTTGTCGAGCTTCGTCGAGCGCGGCTTCCGGGTGATCCGCTTCGACAACCGCGACGTCGGGCTGTCCACCAAGATTCACGTGCAAGCCGCCGAGCCGCCAGCGTGATCGTCGCCGGGATGCTGCGAAGCGGTTCGCAAGCCCTCGTACCTCCTGACGACATGGCCGACGACGCCGTCGGGCTGCTCGACCATCTCGGCATCGAGCAGGGCCCACGTGGTCGGGGTCTCGATGGGCGGGATGATCGGCCAGTCGATCGCGATCCAGCCATCCCGACCGGGTGGCGAGCCTGACGTCGATCATGTCGAACACCGGCGACCGCAAGCACGGCCGGATCGCCCGCTCGCTGCTCCGCAAGCTGCCGAAGACGATCGCCAAGCCGGTGACGAGGCCGATCGAGCAAGCGGGCTGCTCACGTTCGAGAACTCAGCGGTCCGCACTTCGACGAGGGCAAGGCCGCTGCGGAGCTGCTCGAGGCGGCGCTGGCCCGGAGCTAGGACGCGAGGGAACCGCCCGCCAGACGATGGCGATCGCGGCCAGCCCCGACCGCACGCCGAGGCGCTCGTCGGTGACCGCGCCGACGCTCGTCATCCACGGGCTGGTCGACCCGCTCGTGCTGCCGAGCGGCGGGATCGCCACGGCCAAGGCGATCCCGGGCTCCCGGCTGCTCACGTTCCCCGACATGGGCCACGACCTGCCGCGGTCGCGCTGGGACGAGATCATCGATGCGATCGTCGCCAACGCCGTTCGTGGTGGCTTCGTGCGGCGCAACGCGCTCGTCGGCGCCGGCTGACGAAATCGGAGGGGAAGGAGCGTGGACTCGCGGATGGCCCGTTGCCCGCCGGCGCGGCCGTCGTACCGGTCTCAGGACGAGGTCGCGGTCGATGAATCCGTTCTAAGATCTAAGTCAAGGGGCCGATGCATCAGGCTGTGCGGTGTTGTGCGTTGCGACACGGCGCTGGTCGCTGCTCCGGACGGATCGGGCCGGCCGACCCGGGTGTTTCCGTGGCCGTGGACCGGCCGAATCGCCGTTTCGGCGTGCGAAGACCGCTTATGTCGACCAGAAACGCCCGATTTCGGTCGTTTCTGCTCGACATAAACGTCATTGTCTGACCGACCCCACCCACCGCCACACGGCGGGAGAGGCACCACCACCTCAAGAGCGATACCGACGTGTTGGACACATCGATCGCACCCGTCAGAGGGGCACCAATCCGCTCAAGTCCCTCAACCGGCTGGTGGCTGCCTGACGACCACAACCCGGTTCAGTACGGGTTCGGTGCAGAAGTTCGCCACGAATCCGCGCAAGAACCGTCGGCAGGCGCCACGAAATGCGGGCGCCGGCTTGGCCGCCCTCGTTATGGTCGCGCTCCGTCCGGTACGCAGAGGGGGGCTCGATGAGTGAACTGACGAGTGCGTCCGAACGACGGCAGCTGGGCCTCGACGGCGGTGTTCGCCGCGGCGGCCGGGTCGGCGCGATCGTCGCCGTCGCCGCCGGGGTGTACGGGGGAGTGCACGACCCGGCGTCGGAGCCCACGGCGCAGTGGTTCTTCACATCGACGCTGCACTTCAAGGCGTGGATGACGACGGCCGCCGTGGTGCTCGCGATCGGCCAGGTCCTCGGCGGCATGTGGATGTTCGGCAAGCTCCCGCTCGGCAACGCCCCGAGCTGGATCGGCCCCGGTCACCGGATCGCCGGCAGCCTGGCTCTGCTGATCTCGCTGCCGGTCGCCTACCACTGCCTGTGGTCGTTGGGTTTCAATCCCGATCCGGGCGGCGGTCGCCGTTTCTGGCACTCGGTGTTCGGGTGCGCGGTTGACGGCGTGTTCGCCACCAAGGTGCTCGCGGTGCGGTCGCACCGGATGCCCGGCTGGGCGTTGCCGGTCGTCGGCGGCGTGCTGTTCACGGTGCTGGTCCTGATCTGGCTGACCAGCTCGCTGTGGTTCTTCCGCACCGTCGGCCTGGAGTTCTGATGTGCTCCGCCGCATCTCCTACGTGTTCGAAGGCCTCGTCGCCGTGGCCTTCGTCGTGACCGTGATCCTGCTGTTCACGAACCAGCCGGCGGAGACGCCGCCGAGCCAGGTGGCGGCGGCGGTCGATGCCTACGGGCTGCCGATCGGCACCTCGGCCGACGGCGCGGCAGTCGCCGCCGGGCCCGACGGCGCAGCGATCTTCGACCAGCGGTGCTCGGCGTGTCACGGCAGCGACGGCGGCGGCGGGATCGGCCCGGCGCTGGCGGACGGCCGGGTGGTGGACCAATTCCCCCAGGTCGCCGACCAGATCGTCGTCGTCACCCAGGGTCGCGGCGAGATGCCCAAGTTCGGCGACCGCCTCACCCCCGAGGATTCCGCCGCCGTCGTCGAGTTCACGAGGACGTCCCTGTTCTCCGACTGACGCCATCGCGGGAACCATAACCGATGGGAGCCGGCATGACCGTACCGTCATGCTGGCTCCCATCGGTCGCCGCGGGGTGTTGTCAGCCGCAAGATCCCGCCCTATTGTGAGGACTCCACTTCAACGCGGGTGGAGCAGTCCGGTAGCTCGTCGGGCTCATAACCCGAAGGTCGTAGGTTCAAATCCTACCCCCGCCACCAATTGGGCGAAAGCCCAGGTAGAAGGCCCTTTTCGAGGATTCGAGAAGGGCCTTCGTCGTTGCCCAGGGGCTCTTCGGGTTTCGCGGAGGACCGCCTCGGAGAGCGTCTCGAGAGTGGGCGGCGGGAAGTCGCTGAGCAAGCGGGAGGATCGGCCGAGCGCGCCGGTCAGTGCTGCATTCTCGGATCGTGCGTGGGGTCGGCGTACATGGGAGGGCAACCACGATCGATCGCCTGGGGGCGCAGTTCGTAGTGCCAGGGCTCGTTGCCGTAGATCTGGCACAGCCCGTACTCGGCGCCATGCTGCGACAGCCACGCCGTGGAATCGAAGGGCCCGATGTCGGCCGCGTCGCCGGCCACGTGAGCGGACGTGTCCGCGGTCGCGACCCATTGGGCAGCTTCCTCCTCAGAGCCGTACTCGGACACGGCCTCACGAATGAGCTGATTCTGGAATTCGGGGGAGCGCCATCCGCTGTTGACGAGGAACTCGATGCCGTCGTCCGCGGCATCGGTCGCCGCCGCGCGCAGGGCGTGGAGCAGGTCAGCGTCGAGGTTGGCCACACCGGGGTACTCGTCTGCAAACACGGTCACGCCGCCGGGGAGGGAACCGTCAGCCTCGGTGACCGCACCACCGTGGTCGTCGCGAGGGACTTGGCCGAACGACGACCGCGATGACAGGGCGAACTGAAGGATGATCGTTCCGACGATCGCGGCGGCGAGGGTCACGAGGACGACAGCGGTCGGACCGACGGTCCTGGGAGGCGTCCTTCGTGCTGACGCTGTGTGGCTCATGCCGCCACTCAATGCAGCGTGAGGTTGTCAGCGAGTATGCGGTTCTTGTTATGCCGGCGATATGCGGCGGCTCGTAGCATCGACAGACACGATGCGCATCTTGGTCGTCGAGGACGAGCCCTACATGGCGGAGGCCATCGCGACGGGCTTCGCCTGGAGGCGATCGCAGCCGACATCGCCGGGAACGGCGACACCGCGTTGGAGTTGCTCAGCGTCAACGCCTACGACATCGCCGTCCTCGACCGCGACATCCCCGGGCCCTCGGGTGACGAGATCGCCGAACGCATCGTCGCTTCCGGCAGCGGCATGCCGATCCTGATGCTCACTGCTGCCGACCGGCTCGACGACAAGGCCTCCGGGTTCGGGCTCGGTGCGGACGACTACCTCACCAAGCCGTTCGAGCTGCAGGAGCTCGTGCTCAGGCTCAGAGCACTCGACCGCAGGCGCGCCCACAACAGGCCACCGGTGCGTGAGATCGCCGGTCTCCGTCTGGACCCGTTCCGCCGCGAGGTCTATCGCGACGGCCGGTACGTCGCGCTCGACCCGCAAGCAGTTCGCCGTGCTCGAAGTTCTCGTCGCTGCCGAAGGCGGTGTGATCAGCGCCGAAGAGCTCCTGGAACGGGCATGGGACGAGAACGCCGACCCGTTCACCAATGCCGTGCGCATCACGGTGTCAGCCCTGCGCAAGCGACTCGGCGAACCCTGGGTCATCGCCACGTGCCTGGCGTCGGCTACCGCATCGACACAGGGCGAGAGGCCGCAGGCGAGGGAGGCGAGCGTGGATAGGGCGCCGGGGTTGAGCGTTCGCCTCAAACTGACCCTCAGCTATGCCGGGTTCCTCATGGTTGCAGGGGCGTTGCTGCTCGCGGCCGTGTGGGTGTTCCTGCTGCGATATGTACCGGAGGTGATCGACCTCGGGACCCCCGGCGGTCCGCAGCTGCTCGTTCCCAACCGCTCCGACCTCGTGGACGCCTTCGCCCCGAAGGCGGCCGCGGCGCTGGCGTTCCTGCTGATGTTCGGCCTCGTCGGAGGATGGATCCTCGCCGGCCACATGCTCGCACCGCTGACTCGCGTCACACATGCCACACGCCTGGCCGCGGACGGATCGCTCTCCCACCGGATCCAGTTGGAGGGCCGCAACGACGAGTTTCGCGAACTCGCCGACGCCTTCGACACCATGCTCGCGAACTCGAAGCACACGACGCCGAACAGCAGAGGTTCGCAGCCAACGCCTCCCATGAGCTGCGCACCCCGCTGGCGATCACGCAGACACTTCTCAACGTCGCCCGCAACGATCCCGACCGCGACACCGGCGAACTTGTCGAACGCCTGCGCTACGTCAACGCGCGAGCGATCGACCTCACCGAAGCACTGCTCCTGCTCAGCCGCGCCGACGAGCGGTCCTTCACCCGAGGGCACGTCGACTTGTCCCTCATCGCGGAGGGAGCAACCGAAGAACTCCTCCCCCTCGCGGAGAAGCACGGCGTCACCATCGAGACCTCCGGGGACATCACTCCCACGCGAGGCTCGCACGCTCTCCTGCTGCAGATGACCACGAACCTCCTGCACAACGCGATCGTCCACAACCTCCCGGAGCACGGCATCGTGCACGTCAACACCGCCGTCGGTCCCGAGTCCGTCATGCTCTCCGTCGAGAACACCGGCGACAAGCTCAGCCCACAGCTGGTCTCGACACTCACCGAACCGTTCCAGCGCGGCACCGAACGCATACGCAGCGACCATGCAGGCGTCGGCCTCGGCCTGGCAATCGTGAAGATATCGCCCTAGCACACGACGGGACGCTCACCCTCACCCCCCGGGCCGCCGGCGGGCCGCGTCACGTGCAACTACCGGCCGCACCGCCGCACACCGACGGGTGACGATGGTCGCGCTGGCGCGCCTGCGTGGCGGGCGGGGTGACCGAGAACCTGGACCACGGCACCCGTAGCGAGCCGCTGTTCGACGGGCTGCAGCCCGGCTACCAGCGATCCCTTGACCATCCACATGTCGGGGCCGTGCAACTGGCCACTCGTGGCGGCGGCGGCTTCGCTCGAACGGAATCGCATCGCTGCACCTACAGGATGGGGAAGTCGAAGTAGGTGTCGGGGTACGGCTCGTCGCGCAGCGCGTAGTGCCACCTTCGCATCGTACCGCTCGAACCCGCTGCGTTCCATGATCGAACAAAGGTCTGGCGGTTCCGAGCTCCGGCGGCTAGACTCCTTGTGCTCCGTGGTGTGACGCTGGTCCATGAGGTCGTGGCGTCCGCCCATCGCAGCGAGCTCTCCGGTATCGAGTCGGTAGGCGTAGGTCGACGGCGCTTCCCCGTATGGCCCGACTTCGGCGCCACTACCCCCTCGTGAACATCTCGGCCCGGTCGATGTTCGGGTAGAACTCGGTCTTCGTGCGTTGGTCCTCCGGCTGGACCGACCATTCCAGGAAGCGATCGACCGCGGTTGAGGGCGATAGGCTCCCAGAGCAGCAAACCGAGGCCGACAGCGGCCGCGCACGTCGTTGCCTCCCGGAGCGCGTCGGCGAGGGCCAGTGAACCCACGATGCGATTGACCTCGTAGCCATCGACGGGCGTTCCGGTGAAGTTGTCCCAGGTCGCGTACTTGGCGTCCCAGCGAACTCCCGTCAGCACCTCGTCCAGGAAGACGAATTCCGCCTCCATGCTCACCGCTCCGTGGCCAACGCAAGGCAGCGGTCGATCACGTCGGAAAGTCGGATGCCGGCGGCGGCCATCATGCGCGGATAGCGGCTGTACGCCGTGAACCCGGGCAATGTGTTGACCTCGTTGAGCACGATGCGTCCGTCGTCCCGCAGGAACATGTCCACGCGGGCCAGTCCCTCACACCCGAGCGCCGCGTAGATCAACCGTGCCGTGTCCCGAATCCGATCGCGGGTGTCGGTAGGCACCTTGGCGGGAACGGTGATCACCGCGTTCTCCGAGCCCAGCTCCGGCCGGGCCTCTTGATGGATGCGGAAGATGCCGTGGCGCAGCTCGATCTGATCCACCGCTCCGACGATCAGCTCGGCGCCGTTGCCGAGCACGGCGCAGCCGACCTCGGTGCCGACGATCGCCTGCTCGATCAGGACCTTGCTGTCGTACCGCCGGGCTGTCCCGACGGCCGCAACAAGATCGTCCGACCGCTCCACGCGCGTCACGCCAAACGACGACCCCGAGCGAGCGGGCTTGACGAAGACGGGGTACACCAGACCGCGCGGCACGGCTGCATCGACGCCGTTCAGCACGACGAACTCCGGGGTGTCGACGCCGGCACGCTGGGCGACGACGTGCGCCAGCGACTTGTCCATGCAGATCGCGGAACTCTGAATGCCACAGCCCACGTACGGGATCCCGGACAGTTCGAGCAGACCCTGCACCGCCCCGTCCTCGCCCGACCGACCGTGCAACACCGGAAACACCGCGTCGACGTGAACAGCTCGACATTCCCCGCCTTCGCCGACGAGCAGCCCATGCGTGCCGCGGTCGGGCGAGATCACGGCTGGGCGGCAATGGCCCGACTCCCAGTCAGGCGACGGGCCGTCGCACAGCTTCCAGACGCCCGTTCTCGTGATGCCGACATATGTCGGTTCGTACCGTCGTGTGTCGATGCTCGATGCGATCTCGATCGCCGATTTCACCGAGACGTCATGCTCTTCAGAGCATCCCCCGAACAGGATCGCGATCTTGAGCTTCGTCATTCGTCCGGCTCCTTTCGAAGTTCAGGCAATTCGTGAGCGTTCGCTTGACGGTGTCGTGCAGGGCGCGCTCGGTGTAGTAGGCCGTGTGTGGCGTGACGATGACGTTGGGGAGCTGCTGCAGTCTCCGAAGGAAGCGATGGTCGATCGGCCCCGTCGTGCGATCGACGTAGAAGATCCCTTCCTCGCCTTCCAGCACGTCCAGCGCCGCGCCGCTCAGGTGCCCGCTTTCCAGCGCCACGATCAGCGCGCCGGTGTCCACGAGCGCCCCGCGTCCCGTGTTGACGAGGAACGCGCCCGACTTCATCGTCGCGAGCTCGTCGCGCCCGATGACATGGTGCGTGTCGGCGTCGAGCGGCAGGTGCAGCGTGACGATGTCGCTCTCGCGCAGCAGCTCGTCGCGGGACACGAATTCTGCCGCCGCGGCCGTGCGCCATTTGCTGTGGGCCAGCACACGGCATCCGAACCCCTGGAGGCGCCGGGCGACGGCGGTGCCGATGTGCCCGGCGCCGAGCACGCCGACCGTCATGTCGCGCAGGTCCTTGCCTCGGGTTGGGCGCAGCCTGAAGTCGTGTCGCGCCGCCGAGCCGAGGATGCCCGTCGCGTCGCGGATCATCATCAGGATGAGCATCAGGGTGTAATCGGCGACGCCATCCGGCGCGTACACCACGTTCTCGACGGTGATCCCGAGGTGCTCCGCGGCCCGCAGATCGATGTGGTCGAAGCCGATGCTCCGCGTGGAGATGTACTCCACGCCGACATCGCGCAACGCGTGAAGGGTCGGCCCGGAGATCTCGGACTTGTGTCCCACGCTGATGCATCGATTGCCGGGTACCGCGATGACGCTGGCCTCCGATGCCGCGTCGGTGGTCGTCGTCGGCACCACCCCGAAGCGTGGGCACAGCTCGTCGAACAGGCCCGCCTCGTCGTGCTCGCATCCGTAGGCGTGATTCCGAAACTTCTCATCGTTGCGGAATCCGTCACGCTTGCGCTGGCTCGTAGGAGGTCACGCCTCGAGTCAAGACAGGATGGTGTTGCCAGCACGTATGCGGTTTTCGATATGCCGACGACATGACCCCGCCACCCCGGAAGGCGTGCGGCGCCGCGTGGTGTCAGGATCGGCCTGGCCGACACGGTCGGGGGTGGCGAATCGGCCAGGAGGCCGGCGAATGCGTCGTCGTCGAGATCGCCGGGGGGCGCGGATCGCCGGGAACGCCCAACGGGCGAGAAGCCCGGGATCGGCATCGTCACGCACCGCGAGGCGGGTGGCACACTGACTCATGGCCTCGCTGCTGGGCTCGTTGCGAGCGCACCTCCGCTCGACTGATGACAACCATCGGGTGACATCACTCGAGCTGCTGTTCGACCTGGTGTTTGTCTACGCCATCACCAACGTGACCGGTCTCATGGAGCACGACATCGGCGGGGAGACGGTGCTCGAGGGTCTGATCATCCTCGCCGTGGTGTGGTTCGGCTGGTGTGCGTACACCTGGCTGGGCAACCAGGTGCAGGCGGACGAGGGGCTCGTTCGCGTCGCCATGGTGGTGGCGATGTGCGGGATGTTCTTCGTCGCGATCAGCATCCCCCATGCCTTCGGGATGATGGAAACGCGGCGATCGTGCTGGCCGTGGCCTATGCGGTCGTGCGTCTCACCCACCTCGGCGTGTACTTGATCGCCGCAGGTGACGACACCGAGCTGCGCAGCGTCATCGTCGGCATGCTCGGCGTGTCGACGGTGATGCTCGTGCTCCTGTTCGCCGGGGCAGTGATCGGGGGCGACGGGCAACGCTGGTGGTGGCTCGCCGCGGTGGCCAGCGACCAACTGGGCGTCTACCTCGTGCGGTCGACGCGGTGGCGCCTCAACAGTGCGTCGCACTTCGCTGAGCGCTTCGGGCTGATCATCATCATCGCCATCGGCGAGTCAATCGTCGCCGTCGGGGTGGCCACGTCGAGCGCTGAGCTGACCGGGCGCGACGCCCTTGCCCTGGTGTGCGGGTTGGCGATTGCCGTGTGCCTGTGGTGGCTCTATTTCGACGTCGTCGCCAAGGTCGCCGAGGACGTTCTGCGACGATCGTCGGGGATCGAGCGAGCGCGGCTGGCTCGCGACTCGTACACCTACGTTCATTTCCTGTTCGTCGCTGGCATCGTGTTCGCGGCCCTTGGTCTCGTCGTGTTGATCGGCGATCACGGCCACGTCGACGCCGGCCGATACGCGCTGTACGGCGGCATCGTCTGTTACCTCTTCGGTCACTTCCTCTTCCGGCTGCGCAATGTGGGCGGGATCAACGTCGCCCGTGCCATCGCCGCGCTCATCCTTCTTGCCGGCATCCCGACGCTCAGCGGATTGAGCACGCTGGGACAGATCGCCGTGCCAGCGATCGTGCTGTGCGCCCTCGTGATGTTCGAGGTGCGGGCCTTCCGCGAGCCGAGGGAAGCCATCCGCCACCGACCCAACGAGTCGGCCGCCGCCCCGGTCTCGGGAGGCGCAGAACTCGAGGATTCGTAGGTCGAACCTGCCGCACCGCGGAGCCAAGTGCACACATCGGTGCAACCCGGCGCTACTCGCTGTCGTACTCGTCGTGCCGGCGGATCCAGAGCTGCCACGCCTCACCCTCGTCGCGGCCCTTCGGTGCGTGGTCGAGGATCGGGTAGTAGCCCATGAGAAACTCCAATCCGCGCCACGTCGTCGAGTACGCGTGGTAGACGACGCCGTTGTCGAGTACGAAGGTGCTGAAGCCGGGGCTCTCGGTGAGGTAACCGACGACGTCGGTGCCCGTCGAGCTGGCGTTGTGCTCGACGATCGGTGGTAGCCCTGTCCCGGTCCTCGTCGCGAGCCCGGTCGGCCTGCTCTGCGCCACGGCCTCGCGGGCCTGTTCCTCGGTGTGCGAGAAGCCGAGGTCGAAGTTGAAGTCGCTGCGCGCGGTTGAGACCCAGGGAAAGCTCCAGCCCATGCGGTGCTTGTAGGCCTGCAGCTTCTCCAGCGGCGCTTGGGAGACGAAGACGAACGAGACGTCACGAGCGCGCAGGTGCGGGAGCACGCCATTGACGGTGTCGGCGATCGACGAATTGACCGGGCAACCGGCCTGGTAGCTGGGGCCGAACATGAAGTGGTAGACGAGCAGCTGGGCGCGCCCGTCGAACAGCTCGCCGAGCGCCTTCTCACCGTCGTCAGTGTCGAAGCGGTACTCCTTCTCCAGCCGCACCCACGGCAGCTCGCGTCGTTGCCGCGCGAGTTCGTCGCCGAGCCTGGTGTGCTCCTTTTCGCGAACGAGAAGCTGCTCACGCGCAGCGAGCCAGTCGTCGCGAGTTCGAATCTCTTGATCAGTGAGGATGTCGACCATTTCGTTCTCCTTGGTTGTTGTTGCGGTTGCGTTTGATCGCCTCGGCGATCCGCTCGATCCGGCGGAGTCGGGCGTCCCAGGTGGCTCGCCGTCGCGGATCTGCGCGATTCGCTCTGGCGGTTCCGGGCACGCTGGGCAGATTCTGCGTGGCTCAGCTCACTGTCGCCGCTGAGGAGGAGGCCTGCCGATCCCAGCAGCAGCCGGGTACGCCCGCGGCGACGGCGGTGCGTGCGGTTTCGAGGGCCGGTGCCGGCACGGGCTCGGGTTGGGGTGTGGTGGTGAGGGTGGGGCGCGAGGGTAGGAAGCGGGCGGCGAAGGCGGCGCCGGCGATGAGGACACTGGCGGCGACGAGGCAGCCGAGCTGGAAGCCGTCGAAGAACGCGGCCTGGGAGGCTTCGAGCAGCGGCTGACCGGCTGGGCCGAGCTGTGCGGCGACGGTGAGGGCGGCGCCGATGGAATCGGTGGCTGCGTCGAGGGTGGCTGGGGGCAGCGAGCCGGCGGCGTTGTCGATGCCCGACGCGTAGAGCGAGGCGTAGACGCTGCCGATGATGGCGACGCCGAGGGTGGCGCCGAGCTCGCGGGTGGCGTCGTTGACGGCGGAGCCGACGCCGGCCTTCTCCTTGGGGACGACGCCCATGATCGCCTCGGTGGCGGGAGCGGTGGTGAGGCCCATGCCGACGCCGGCGAGGACCATCTGGCCGACGATCTCGAGGTAGGGGTGGCGGTGCTGGCGGTGGACACCCAGGCGAAGGAGATGCCGACCAGGGCGAGTCCGGTGGCGACGACGGCTTTGTTGCCGATGCCGACCGAGAGCCGCACGCCGACGACCGAGCCGATGGCGATGCAGATGGCGACGGGCAGGATCCGCAGTCCGGTGCTGAATGGGGCGTAGCCCTTGAGGAACTGAAAGTACTGGGTGATGAGGAAGACGAACCCGGCGAGGGCGAAGAAGATGGTCATGATCGAGCCGCTGGCGGCGGAGAACCGCAGGTTGCGGAACAGCGACACGTCCAGCATCGGGTGCGCCCGGCGCCGTTCCCAGGCGACGAACACGGCCGTCGTGGCGGCGCTGAGGCTGAAGCCGACGACGGTGGCGGGGGCGGTCCACCCCCGTTCGGGGGCCTCGATGATGGTGAACACCAAGGTGCCGATGGCGACGGTGGACAGGGCGAGGCCGCCGACGTCGACCGGTGGGGTGGCCGGGTCGCGGGAGGTCGGTACGAACAATGCGCCACCGAGCAACGTCACCGCGGCCACGGGTGCCATGGCGACAAAGACGCTGCCCCACCAGAAGTGCTCGAGCAGCCAGCCGCCGGTGATCGGTCCCAAGGCGACCCCGAGCCCGGTCATCGCCCCCCACAGTCCGATCGCCCTGGCCCGCTCGCCCCGCTCCGTGTACAGGTTGGAGATGATCGCCAGGGTGGCGGGAAAGATCAGCGCTGCGCCGACGCCCATCACCGCTCGCACCGCGATCAGCGCGCCCGGGGTTTCGACGAGGCCACCGATGGCGGTGGCGCTCCCAAACACGGCCAGTCCGGTGAGCAGGGCGCCCTTGCGGCCGTAGCGGTCACCGAGACTCCCAGCCGCCAACACGAGGGCGGCGAACGTGAGGGTGTAGGCGTCGACCACCCACTGCAGCTCCCGGGTCGATGCGTCGAGCTGACGGACAAGCGACGGCAAGGCGATGTTCACGATCGTCGTGTCGAGGTTGATGATGAACGCCGCCAGACACAACACCGCCAACGCCACGCCGCGATGGACTCGCTTCGGGGACCAATGGACACCCGGTCCCGCGCCGGTGTTCATGGCAGGTTCCGCAGCCCGGCGCCGGTGAGTACGTAGCCGGGGGCGGTGGTTGCCGGGTCTGACCGTACGAGGTCGACGAGGGCGGAACCGGCGATCTCGGGGGTCAACGGGTCGCCCAGCTGGTTGAGGTACGCCTCCTCGGTCTGGCCGCCGCGGGCGGCGTAGGCCCGAACCCCCCGCCTGCCGACGTCTCCGAACGGAGTCATCCTCGGCATCACCGCGGTGAAGGTGATATCCAGCCCGGCACGGCGCGACTCGTCCTGGGCGTATCCGGCGATGAACCGCTGGGTGGCCTTGGCCCCGGCGTACCCGCCGCTGGCCGGTGATCCGTTGATCGCCGCTCCGCTGCTCACGACCACCACTCTGCTGCCCGGTGGCAGCGGCTTGAGCAGTGCCTCACGCAGCCAGGTGAAGGCGACCTTGACGTCGGTGTGCCAGTTCACCGAGAACGTCTCCCAGGTCTGGTGCTGCAGCGGACGCATCGCCGGGTTGGCGCCGGCGACCAGGATCAGCACCTCCGGCTCGTACTGGTCCACCAGGCTCCACGCCGCCGTGGCGTCGGCCGCATCGGCGACCTCAGTGCGGATGTTGGCGCTGGCGGCGGCCAGCTCGGCAAGGGCAGGGCCGCTGCGGGCGACCGCTACCACCGCAGCACCAGCCTCGGCGAAGGCGTGAGCGATCCCCCGCCCCAAACCCCGGCTCGCCCCAACGACGACTGTGGTCCGGCCCGCCAGGTCCGTCATCATCGGCCTCTTCCTGATGCTGATGACTCGACGGGCGCTGCTTCGAGGACCGCCGCGTATTGGCGTTCGAGCGTCTTGGCCGCCCCGCTGCGCCAGCTCTCGGCCATCGACGCTGACTTGGGATCGGGGAAGATCTCCTCCTCCCCGTTGGCCACGCCGTCGAAGATGGCTCGGGCAACGGACTCCGGAGAGGCCTTCGGGATGTCGACGCCTCGGGACATATCGGTGTCCACGGGGCCGGCGATGACGGCATGGACCCTCACGCCCCGTCCCGCCAGAAGGGCTCGCAGCGATTGCGTCAGGTTGAAGGCGGCCGCCTTGGAGATCGAATACGCCGGAATCAGCGGGAAGGCGGCAAAGGCCGTGTCCGACAGCACATTGACGATCGCGCCCCGCGAACGAGTCAGCAACGGCAAGAAGGCCTGGGTCACCCCATGCGTGCCGAAGAGGTTGACGGCGAGGTGCTGTTCGAGTACGGCCCGATCGCTCAAGTCGTCGTACAGCGCCACCCCGGCGTTGTTGATGAGCATGTCGAGCGACTCGACGCGCTCGACAGCCGCCTGAATCTGCGCTGGGTCGGTCACGTCCAGAGTCAGCGGCGTGACCCGCCCATCCGAATCGGCCAACGGCTGGCGCGTACCGGCATACACCCGCTTCGCGCCTCGCCTCAAGGCTTCCTCGACCAGCGCCCGCCCGATTCCACGATTGGCCCCGGTAACCAGCACTGCTTTGTCTGCGATCGTCATACAACCCTCCTCGCTGAGCCTCGGTGTCGGCGAGCTGGGTCACCCCTCGCTCACACGGCTCCGAGCCACCGGTTCGTACGGCACGACTCTGAGTCCGGGAAGAGCTGGTTCGCATCGGAGGCGACCCCAACCTCGCCCCCAATGTTCTTCCGCGCCCGACAGCGGGTGTGGGCGACTAGGCGTCGACGGACCTGCCCGCCACAGCCCTGGCTGGGCGGCGGGGGGGCGACTCCGGGATGGTTCCCAACGATCACCATGCACCAGACGACGACGACGGTGGCGGCCAGTCCACCGAGCGCGTTGCCGGCGAAGGTCAGCCACTTGCGGCCTACGGGGAAGCCGGCGCCGCCACGGCCGCGCAATCCCGAGTCGAGACCCGTGACGACGATCTCATGAGGGCTGATCGTCATGGCGACCTGCAATTCGAGGAGGCCACCGGGTGGATCGGTAGTGCTCGAGCGACGATACGACGGTCGGGTACAAGCCTCGCCGGCGGTCTGAGCCGGGCTGATCGTCAGCGTGTCGTCGGTTCGACCACGACCGGGTCGATCACGGGGCGCGGTCAGTGAGAGGTTCGTGGGTCATCGGGGCCTCCGGGGAGAGGTAGGTCTCGGTAGGCCGTCGGGGCACGGCGCAGCCAGTGTTCGATCTAGCGGGCCGAGCGGTAGGCACTCATGTCCGGCGAGCGACTCGTCGCAAGCTTGGGGTGGTCGACGCGTACGCCGCCACGAAGCCCTGTCGCCAGCTGGGGTAGCGCAGTGTCCACCCGAGCTCGCCTTTGGCCTTGGCGTTCGAGGCGCCGCGGGACTCGGTTCCCATCACGACCGCGGCTTCGCCCGCGAACGAGCCGGGCGAGCCACCGGGGGACGTGCCGGGGAGGCTTGGCGCCGAGCGCGTCGGCGAGCACAGGCAGCCATTCGCGCACCGGGGCCGGCTCGTCGTCGACGATGTTGTAGATGCCTGCTCGGTCGTGTTCGAGGGCGAGCACGGTCGCTGCCGCGGCGTCGTCGAGGTGGATGAACGAGGAGATCCCGGCGCCGCTGCCGACGATCGGGAACTGTCGTTTGCGAACCGGCTCGACCACCCCGTCATTGGCTGCGCCGTAGAAGCCGCCGTAGCGGAGCACGATCCCGCCAGCGTCGGCGACGACCTCGTCGAGATACCGCATCGCTGCACTGGTCTCGCGCATCGCCGGCACCGGGGTCGGGTCGAGCGGGTCGTCCTCGGTCTTGACCGGCCCGCCGCGGCGCTCGTAGCGGAAGCTGGCGAAGCTCTGGGCGACGAACCTTCGCACGCCCGCCGCGCGGGCGGCGGCCAGCAGCGCGTCGGTGCCCTCGGTTCGCAGCCGGTTGGTCTGGGCGAAGGTACGGTCCATGTTCCTGGAGAAGCGCACATTCGCCAGCGCCGTCGCCTGGTGGACGATCGCCTCGGGTCGCGGCTTCGAGCACGGCCCTGTGCACGGCGCCAGGGTCGAGCAGATCGAGCGTGACCGGCTCCGCTCCGAACGCCCGCAGATGCTCGGCGCTTGCCGGGCGATCGGTGACTGCCGATCACCTCGTGTCCTCGATCGATCAACTGGGGAACGAGCCTGGTGCCGATCGCACCGCTCGCTCCCGCAACGAATACACGCATCGTCTCGTTCCTTTCGGTTTCCGGTCAACATCGGGGGGTCGGTGCTGACCAGTCGTGTTTCAGGGGGGATCTCCTCGTCACACCATCGATCGGGTGGTCCTTGTCCCTCCTTGAGCGTGAGTTCCGCACGTTCGCCACAGGCGTCGGGCGCTCGTCTCGACCGCCTCGATGGCGGCGGGGGGTCGCAGCGACGCCGGGAAGGGGTAGGTCTGCGCTGGCCGACTGTCGGCGATCGGCATACAACCCTCCTACCTGAGCGCCTCGGTGTCGGCGGGCTGGGTCACCCCACCCTCACCGGCTTCAGATCCACTCGTTCGTATGGCCGACTCTGCGTCCGGGAAGAGCTGGTTCGCATCGGAGGCGACCCCAACGTCGCCCCCAATGTTCTTCCGGCCCGACAGCGGGGCCGGGCGACTAGGCGGAAGTGGGCGCCGCGCTCTGGGCGGGAGTCCGGAGGGCCTTGTCGAGCTGGGTGCGGGAGCTGATCTCGAGCTTGCGGTAGGCGTGGCTCAGGTGCACCTCGACCGTCTTGATCGTGACGAACAGCGTTTGCGCGATCTCCTTGTTGCTCATCGCCGTCGGCTGCGAGCTGGGCCACGCGCCGCTCGGTGGCGGTGAGTGCGTCGAGTCCCGTCTGGAGGACCTTTCGCGGTCTCGCACCGGTGGCGGCGATCTCTTCGTTGGCCCGCTCGGCGAGCCCGAATGCTCCGACCCTTCGGGCGAGGTCGACGCCTTCTCGGAGCCGCCCGCGTGCTTCGGTCCGCTGGTTGGCGCGGCGCAGCGCGGCGCCGAGGTCGACGAGGGCGCGGGCGTGCTCGAGCCGAGCTTCCGAGCCTGCGAGCGCCTCGACCGCCTCCTGGAGCAGCCCGATTCCTACCGTGCCGCCCTCAACCAGCCCGAGCGCACGCAAGGATGCGCCGATAGCGCACGGGTCACCCCAACGGCGAGCGAGCGCGAGCTCCTCGTCGGCGAGCGCACGTGCCTCGTCGGTGCGGTCGAGAAGTCGAAGGCCTTCGGCGGCCCAGCTGCGCCACGGCACGCTGCTTGGATTGTCGAAGGGGACCAGCCGAACGGTCTCGCCAACCTGGAGCAGCTCCTCGACTCCCCGCTCGGGGCTTCCGGTCTCGATGCGCAGACGGCCGCGGCAGAGCCGAAACCAAACGAGGTGGACCTGGTCGAGCGGTAGCTGCTCTGGGAAGTCACCCTCGTCGATCACTCGCGCCGCCTCGTCCGCCTCTCCCTGCTCCAGCAGCGCAAGTGCCAGGAATCCGATGTTGTACGGCCAGGCGACGAGCATGCCGTGGGCGACGCAGAGATCGATCGCCTCCCGCAGATCGGCGACCGCTGCTCGAAGATCGCCGCGTTGCGTCTGATGCTTGCCGCGCCACATCAACATGAACGCGACGTTGAAGATGTCGCCGCGCCGGCGCGCCCGCGCGACCGCCTGGTTGAAGATGGAAACCGCCTCGTCGAGCAACCCCGTCCGGGGTAGCACATTCACCGCGTAGTAGAACGCGATCGAGCCGCTCGCCAGCAGACTCCCGGGCGCGAGCGCCCGCCGGGCGAGCTCGATCGCGAGCTCGCGGCGCACTCCCAGCCGGAACTCGTAGTGCGCCATCGTCGCGAGGAGGATCGCGCTGCCGAGGCCTCCGTGGAGCGCATCCAGGTCGAGCTCGCCGATCGCTGCTGCGGCGATCGAATAGGTCTGCGGGTCCCACCACGCCGAGCTGATGAGCTCCGCCACGAGCAGCTCGTACAGGTCCGGATCGCGCGTCCGATTCATTTCCTCGAGTGCCTGCTGGAAGACGGCAAGGGCATCCGCGATCCGGTCCGTGAACCAGAGCGCGCGGCCGAGTTCGAGCGCGACCGCGCAGCGCCGCGACGGGTCGGCGAGGAGCTCGATCGCGGCGCGCAGGTGCTCCGCCGCTGCCGGGCCGTTCGTCCGCCGCTCCGCCAAGCCGAGCTCGACGAGCACCTCCGCCCGCACAGGCGGATCGGTCTGCTCGTCGAGCGCGCGGGTGAGATATCCGACGGCCGCCTCGGCTGCGCCCTGCGCGAGCGAGCGCGCCGCCACTTGTCGGAGCGTCGAGACCACGAACGGGTCGGCCTGCGGGGCGACGCGCAGCAGATGCCCCGCCGTCTGCTCCGGCGGCGCGCCGGCCTGACGCAGCAGCTCAGCGGCCAAGCGGTGGGCGGCGTCTCGTTCGACCACATCGAACGTTTCATGAACTGCGCTGCGGACGACGGGGTGAAAGAACTCGAGCGGATCCTCGCGACGAAGGAGGTCAAGCCGAACGAGGGTGGCGGAGGCCGGACCAAGCTCGGCTGCTTCCACGCCGGCAAGCGCGGCCGCGAGGCGTAGCGAGGTCCCGTCGCCGAGGATCGAGGCCGCGCGGAGAAGGGCCAGCGCCTCATGCGGCAGGCGGGCGAGGCGAAGCCCGACGGCTCGAGAAACACCCTGCGCGCCGATCTCCAACAGTCGGGGCACCTGCTCAGCTGTCGGGCTGGTCCCCTCCCGTGCAACCGCGTCGAGCACGGCGCCGATGAAGAGCGGATTTCCGCCAGTCGCCGTTTCGAGGGCGGCACAGAAGGCTTCGTCCGGTCTCAGACCATGCAGCTCGCGCGCGAGCACGGCGATTGAGGCACGCCCAAGCGGTTCGGGACGAATCGCGGCGGCCTCCGGATCGGCGATGAGTTCTGCGACAAGCGTGGGATTGTGGCCCTCTCCCTCGGGCGGCCGGGTTCCGGCGGCGACGAGGAGCGGCACACCGTCGAGCCTTCGCGTCAAGTAGAGGAGCCACCGCAGGGAGGGGGTGTCCGCCCAGTGCAGATCATCGATCGCGAACAGGGTCGGCTGTTGGAAGGCCACGTTGGCGGCGAGCCAGTAGAGGCCGTGAAGGATCGCGAACGAGCCCTCCGCGGGCGCGTCCGTTGAGGCAACGAGTGGCGAGGCTCCAAACAGGGCCTCCATGAGCGCAGCGGGCCCCGAGAGCAGCTCGGCGCGGAGATCCGGAGCGACGGACGCGAGCAGCGGCTCGAACAGCTGACGGACGATCCCGTACGCAAACTCGCCCTCGAACTCGCCGCCGCGGGCGGCGAGCACTCGCATCCCCGCCGAGGCGGCGATCGTCCGCGCCTCGGCGAGCAGGCGAGTCTTGCCGATGCCGGCGCTTCCCTCGATGACGGCGAACCGCCCATCGCCGTTCCTCGCCGCATCGGTCCATACCTGCAGCGCCGCGACCTCGGCTTCGCGCTCGAGCAGCAAGAAGCTGGATCTGCCCCGAGGAACGACACCCGCCGGCTGCCGCCACGGTTCAAGAACGGACGGATATGCGCTCTGCGCGGACGGCGCTGATGCGTCGGTGATCGGCGCCTCGGGTGGGATGCTGTCGGTCATTCAACCTCCGGAGATTGGCGAGGTTTGTGCTCAGGATCGACCGTCGCGGATCGCCACAATGCCCGCCACGAGTGCGATGGCGACCGACGCGAACTGGAGGATGGTCGCGACGAATCGGGGAGCCTCGCCAGGATACCGAAGCGCATTGTCGTCGTCGGCCACGCTGGCGATCGTGCCGCCGACGAGGAGAAAGAGCGGGACCACGATGCCCACGATGCGCGCCCATGTCGCCCGCACGAACAGCACAACGACGACGGCGACGGCGAGCATGATAGGGCCCGGGGCACGGCCGGGTTGTCGACACCGGCCGCGATCTGCCAGATGATCGCTCCGATGGCAACGACCATCGCCAGTGCGTTCACCTTGCTGGCCGTTGGCAGCGAGCGGACGGACGCACGTCAGGAGCCCGTGACGGTGGTCATGCAGAACAGCGTGATCGCACCGGATGAGATTGTCGTCCGATCGGCGTCGACAATCCGGCATACGTCCGCCGACGTAGTGGGCGGTCCCGCCGGACGGACGGTGACGCCCCACCGATCGCATGAGGTCGGTCTTCGGACGAAGCTGGCTATCGGCGTGGGAGTGATCGCGGCAGGCCGAACGATGGCAGCCCGCTGTTGTCGAGACACCCGCCGAGGGGCGAACTGGGCGCTTGCTGGGTGGGCTACGTCAGCGGACGTAGGTGCGTATTGCGCCGTTGGGCCGATGTTGTGCGTACCCATACGCCTTAGCGTGATCCGTGATGGTGTCGTCGAGTGCTCGGCGGGCGTGGGTGGTCGACGGTGTCATCGCGGCGGTCGCCACGTCGTTCTTCGTCGCCCTCGGCTTTGCCACCGCTGACGACAGCGGCGAGCGCTATGACGGTTGGGCGATCGCGACGATCATCGTGGTCGGCGGCGCCATCGCCTTCCGCCGTGTCGCGCCAGAACCCGTCCTCGCGGTGATGGTCGGCGGCCTCCTTGTCTACACCGTGGCCGGCTTCGCCGGCGGTCCGGTGTACCTCGCAACCTTGTTTCCGCTCTACACCATCGCCGCCTCGGGCGATCGCCGACGAACATTCACCGCCGTGTCGGCGGTGGGGGTCGCCTACCTGGTGATGGCCCTCGTTTCCGAGGATCGTGCCGAGCATCTGCCCTTGCTGTTGGCGTTCGCCGGATGGGTCGCCGGGGCGGTATTCCTCGGGACCGCGCAGCACAACCGGTGGGCTTATCTCGCCCAGCTCGAGCAGCGGGCCCACGATCTCGAGGAGAGCCGCGACGAAGAAGCCCGTCGCCGAGTCGCCGAGGAGCGCCTGCGCATCGCACGCGACTTGCACGACGTCATCGCACACGGCATCGCCACTATCCACCTGCAATCGAGCGTCGCTCTGCACGTGCTCGCCCGAAAGCCCGAGCAGGCGGAGCTCGCCCTGACCACGGTCAAGGAGCTGAGCAAACAAACGCTCGGTGAGCTCCGCGCCGCGCTCGACGTCGTCCGTGCCGATGACAACGAGCCGGCACCGCTGGCACCGACGCCAGGGCTCGACCGGCTCGGCTCGTTGGTGGACGTGTCGCGCCAGGCTGGGCTGCCGGTGGAACTGCGCCTGTTCGGTGACGCCACTGCGCTCCCGACCGCCGTCGACGTGGCCGCCTACCGCATCGTCCAGGAGTCATTGACCAACGTCATGAGGCATGCCGGAGAGCACGCCGCGGCAACAGTGACCGTCTGCCGCGGTCGCGACGCGGTCGACGTAGAGATCGTCGACGACGGCCTCGGCGCCGCCGCCGCGTCGCCGAACGGCGGACACGGACTGATCGGGATGCGCGAACGCGCCACCATCCTCGGCGGTGCTGTGGTCGCCGGGTTCAGACCTGGTGGCGGGTTCCGCGTCCACGCCCACTTGCCGTACGAGGCGCGCCGTGAAGGCGGGAACGGATGACCCGGGTCGTCCTGGCCGACGACCAGGCGCTACTTCGAGCCGGATTGCGCGTCCTTCTGGACGCCGAGGACGACCTCGAAGTCGTCGGCGAAGCCGAGAACGGCAGGCAGGCCGTCGAGGAGGTTCGCCGGCTGCTACCGGACGTCGTCGTCATGGACATCCGAATGCCCGAGCTCGACGGTCTCGCCGCGACCCGGGTCATCGTCGACGACCCGGACCTCGCCGATGTCCGCATCGTCGTGCTGACCACGTTCGACCTCGACGAGTACGTGTTCGATGCGGTGCGCGCCGGGGCATCCGGGTTCCTGCTCAAGGACGCCGAGCCCACCGAGCTGTTGCGCGCCATCCGGCTCGCCGCCGCCGGCGAGGCGCTGATGTCGCCCGCCGCGACACGCCGCCTGATTGCCGAGTACGCCTCCCTCCCCGAGCGCCGCCCGATCGACACGTCCGCCCTCGGCGAACTGACCGATCGCGAACGTGAAGTCGTCGCCTTGGTGGCTGGCGGGCTCAGCAACGAGGAGATCGCCAACGAGCTGTACATCAGCCCGGCGACGGCCCGCACCCACGTGAGTCGGGCGATGACCAAGCTCAACGCCCGCGACCGAGCCCAGCTCGTCGTGCTCGCATACGAATCGGGACTCGTCCAGGCCCGCCGGGCCTGAGCGTGAGTGACAGGTACGTTCCCGAACGTACGGCGAGAAGCCAACTGCAGCCCGACGACAGGCGCGCAGCGATCACGCACCCTTGGTGCCATGAGCACCGCCACCATGGCCGCGACCCGCACCGTGGCGGCCCGCGCCGTCGCCGCCACCAAGGTGTACGGCCGCGGCGATCAGGCCGTGACCGCCCTCGACTCAGTCGATGTCGAGATCCCCGGAGGCCGTTTCACCGCGGTGATGGGTCCCTCGGGCTCAGGCAAGTCGACGCTGATGCACTGCCTTGCCGGCCTTGACTCGTTGACGTCCGGCGAGGTCTACCTCGGCGACACCGAGCTCGGCAGCCTCGATGACCGCGCTCTCACCGCCCTGCGCCGTGAGCGCGTGGGGTTCGTGTTCCAGGCGTTCAACCTGATGCCCACGCTCACGGCGATCGAGAACATCACCCTCCCCTACGCCCTCGCCGGCCGGAGACCCGAGAATGACTGGGTCGACCAGGTGGTCGGCTCGGTCGGGCTCGCCTCGCGCCTCCGCCATCGGCCGTCGGAGCTGTCGGGCGGCGAGCAGCAGCGCGTCGCCGTCGCCCGCGCCCTGGCGACCCGGCCCGAGCTGGTGTTCGCCGACGAACCCACCGGCAACCTCGACTCGACAACAGGGGCCGAGGTGCTCGAGTTCTTGCGTGCCGCGGTCCGCACGATGGATCAAACCGTGGTGATGGTGACCCACGACCCCGTCGCGGCCAGCTACGCGGACGGGGTCGTCTTCCTGTCCGACGGCCGCATCGTTGGCGCGATGGATGCCCCCAGTCCCGAGCGTGTGCTCGACGCGCTGAAGACCATTGGAGCCTGACGTGTGGCGCCTCGTCGTATCCTCCCTACGTGCCAACTCCCGGCGCCTCATCAGCACGTCCGTCGCGGTCTGCCTCGGCGTCGCCCTGCTCGCCGGGACGATGGTGCTCGGCGACACGCTGAAGTCGAACTTCGATGACTTGTTCCAGTCGTCGCTGGGCAACGCCGACGCGGTGGTCCGCAGCGCCAACACCCTCGACAGCGACCAAGAGTTCACCCAGGACCTCATCGACAGCTCGTTCGCCGAGGAGCTGGCGACCCTTGACGGCGTCGCCGCCGTCGCGCCGGAAATCGTCGGGTTCGGCCAGCTCACCGGGGCCGACGGCGAAAAGCTCGGCGGGAACGGTCCGCCCACGTTGGCCGGCAACTGGATCGAGGATCCGGAGCTCAACCCCTACGAGCTGGTGGAGGGTCGGGCGCCAGCGGCGCCGCACGAGGTTGTCATCAACCGCGGCGCGGCCGACGACGGAGACCTGTCGATCGGCGACACCACGACGGTCGCCACGCCAGAGCCGGTCGAAGTGACCATCGTCGGCATCGCGACCTTCGGCGGCGAGGACGGCCTGGGCCCGACGACGTACACGGCGTTCTCACTGGCCGGCGCCGAGCAACACATCACAGGCCGCCCCGGCGAGGTGACCGCGCTCCTCGTCCGCGGCGAGGACGGCACTGACCAGGACGAACTCACCGATCGTGTGGCCGCGCTCGCCCCTGAAGGGGCCGAGGTGATCAGCGGCGACGAGCTCGTCGGCGAGGCAATCGACCAGATTGACGAGGACTTCCTCGGCATCCTGCGCACCTTCCTGACGGTGTTCGCCGGGGTCGCCCTGCTCGTGGCGACGTTCAGCATCAACAATACGTTCGCCATCATCGCCGCCCAGCGCCAGCGCTCGTCGGCGCTGCTGCGGGCGATCGGCGCCGACCGCCGGCAGGTGCTGGCGTCGCTCGTCGGCGAAGCACTGCTCGTCGGCATCGCCGCCTCGCTCGTCGGCCTGGTCGTCGGTCTTGGGCTGGCCCAAGGGCTCAAGGCCTTGTTCGACGCGTTCGGGTTCGCCCTGCCAGCCGGCGGGATGACGTTGCAGGTCGCGACCATCGTGATCGCTCCGCTCGTCGGCCTTCTGGTGACGCTCTTCGCCTCGCTCGCCCCGGCGGTCCGGGCGTCCCGAGTGAGTCCGCTCGCCGCGCTCCGCGACGTTGCCGTCGACCGCGCGGGCACGTCCGCGCTTCGCGCCGTGATCGGCGGCGTGATGACCGTGGGCGGTGTCGTTGCGGTCCTCGTCGGTGCGACCGGCGACACCGGCGGCGCCTTGGCGATCGCCGGACTCGGAGCTGTGCTCACGTCCGCCGGCGTCGTGGTCCTCGGGCCGATCGCGGCTCGTCCTGCCGGAGTGGTCATCGGGACGCCGATCGCGAGAACGCGGGGCGTGCCCGGTGCGCTCGCCCGTCGCAACGCCGTGCGCACCCCCCGGCGCACGGCGGCGACGGCCTCGGCACTGATGATCGGAATCGGCGTTGTTTCCGTGTTCACCGTCTTCGCCGGCTCGCTGAAGGCGTCCGTCGACGACAACGTCGGGGCCATCGTCAAGGGCGACCTCGTCATCGCGTCGAGCCAATTCGGCGGCGGCGGGTTGAGCCCGGGCCTCGTTTCGGCGGTCGATGCGGTGCCCGAGGTCGATCATGCCGTAGGAGTCGCTGTCGGTCCGGTCTCGATCGACAGTCGCACCCGCCAGGTCTCCGTTCTCGATCCGACGGCCAGTAGGGGCCTACTCGTGCCCGAGCCGGTCACCGGCTCCGTGGCCGGGCTAGGTCCTGGCGAGATCGCCGTTGGTGAAGCGCTCGCCGATGACAAGGATTGGACGATCGGCACGTCGCTGCCGGTGCGCTTCACCGACGGGGAGACCGAGGAGCTGACGGTCAGCGCCATCTACGAGCCGTCGACCACGCTCGAAGAGCTGATCATCCCGACCGCGACGTGGAACACGCACCAGGTCCAGAGCGTCGGCAACCTCGTGATCATCGGCCTTGAAGAAGGCGTCGATGTGGAGACTGGGCGGGACGCCGTCGAGGCGGCGACGACCAGGTTCGCGCCGCCAGACGTGCAGACGACGCAGGAGTTCATCGACGACGCCACGGCGCGGGTCGACCAAATCCTCGGACTGATCTACGCCATGCTTGGCCTGGCGATCGTCATCGCCCTGATGGGCATCGCCAACACGCTGTCGCTGTCGATCCACGAACGGGTCCGCGAGCTCGGCCTGTTGCGAGCCGTTGGCGCCGCCCGCGCCCAGATGCGGGCGATGATCCGGTGGGAATCTGTCGTGATCGCCATCTTCGGCACCGCTGGTGGCCTCGGCCTCGGACTCCTGCTCGGCTGGGGGCTCGTACAGGCGGCCGCCCGCGGCGAGTTCCCCATCACGTTCGCCGTCCCAACGAGCCAGCTCGCGATCATCGTTCTGCTCGGCGGCCTCGCAGGCGTGCTGGCCGCCTTGCGTCCAGCCCGCCGAGCCGCCCGCGTCGACGTGATCGACGCGCTCTCCACGACCGGATGATCGACGTGACCGCAAACCCATCTCGCCAATGGCGTGTCGTTGGCTGCGGTAATGATCCGCCTCACCGCCGGGCTGCGCGAAGGGGAGCGATGCCATCAGGTCTCGGCGGATCTGATCGGTCGGCGTTATCGGCGGTCACATTCCGTACGTCCCGTGGGTCAAACCGATCCAGGAAGCGTCCACTCTGAAAGGAAGATGATGAAGGCGATCCGCATCTCTGCGCCCGTGGGCATCGAAGGTCTCGTCTACGAAGATGCCCCCGACCCCCGACCCGCGATCGGTGACGTTCTCGTCAAGGTACACGCGTGCGGGTTCACGGCCAGCGAACTGTTCTGGCCGCTCTACACCGACCGGGCGGGGCGCGACCGCACGCCGCTGATCCCGGGCCACGAGTTCGCCGGTGTCGTCGTCGAGCTGGGTTACGGCACGGCCGGAGTGGCTGTTGGCGACGAGGTGTACGGCCTGATCGACGGTTATCGCGATGGCGCGGCGGCGGAGCTCATCGCCATCGAGGCACGCGACGTCGCCCTCGCACCGACCACGATCGACCATGTGCAGGCCGCATCGCTTCCCCAGGCTGGACTCACGTCCTGGCAAGCGCTGTTCGATCACGGCCGTCTACGTTCCGGCCAGACCGTGATGATCCATGGCGCCGCCGGCGCGGTCGGATCGATCGCCGTGCAACTCGCCAAGGCGAAGGGTGCACTCGTCATCGGCAGTGGTCGATCGAAGGTGAGGTCCCTGGTCCGCGAGCTCGGCGCAGACGAGTTCTTCGACGTCGAGCAGGATCGCTGGCAAGACCACGTCAAGGACATCGACGTTGTCTTCGACACGATCGGGGGCGATGTTCTCGCCCGGTCCGGCAAGATCGTGAAGCCAGGCGGCGCGCTCGTCTCGGTCGCGTCGCCCCCTCCAGCCGATCGCGACGACATCCGCTCCATCTTCTTCATCCGCGACCCGAACCGAGCCCAGCTCATCGAGATCGCTCAGCTCGTCGACGCCGGCAAGCTCGCGCCGCAGGTTGGTGCCGTGTATCCGCTGGCCCAGGCGCGTGAGGCATTCACCGCCAAGTCGGGTGGCGGTATCCCGGGCCGGATCGTCCTCCAGCCCTGATTGTCAGGCCGCCTGGCGGCCGCCGCGGATTGCGGCATTAGGGGCGAGGTTGGGGTCACCTCCGATGCGAAGCAGCCTTGCCGCAAGCAGAGTTGTTCCATGCGAAGTCAGCGGGTTTGTCGGCGCCCACTTTCCCGACGTCGCGGGGTCTACATCAAACGTCAGTCGTCGGTCTCAACGCATGAGGTGCGCGGTGACCACCCGGGCACAGAAAGGAACCAGCGATGATCCTGAAGAACAAGGTTGCGGTGATCTACGGAGCCGGAGGTGCCGTCGGCGGTGCCGTCGCACGCGCCTTCGCGTCTGAGGGCGCCAGGCTGTTTCTCACCGGGCGCAACCTGGAACCCGTGGAGGTTGTCGCCAAAGACGTCGTGGCCGCCGGCGGACTCGCCGATGCGGCAGAGGTCGACGCCCTCGACGAACAGGCGGTGGCTGAGCATCTGCAGTCCGTGATCGACACGGCGGGCCGCGTCGACATCTCGTTCAACGCGATTGGCATCCCGAGTACGAACGTTCTCTATGTCCCTCTGGCCGAGCTGGATGTCGAGCATTTCTCGCTGCCGATCACGACCCTCGTTACGCCGTACTTCGTGACCGCACGCCTCGCCGCAAGGCACATGATCCCGAACGGAGCCGGGGTGATCATGACCGTCACCACCCTCCACTCGCGGACGGGCTTCCCACTGGCGGGAGGCTACGGTCCGGCGCAGGCCGCCAAGGAGGCGCTCACTCGAGAACTCTCCGCCGAACTCGCGCCGCACGGCATTCGCGTCGTCGGTCTGCGACCACACGCGATGCCGGAGACACGCGCGATCAGGGACGGCTACGACGTTCGCGCCAAAGGCATCGGGAGTGACCTGGGAACAGTTCCAAGAAGCGCTCGCGAGCAGGACCCACACGCGACGGCTCACGACGCTCGCGGAAGCGGCTGACGTGGCGGCGTTCATGGCTTCCGACAAGGCGAGCGGGATGACCGGAACCACCATCAACCTGGCGATGGGAACCCTGGACGACTAGCGGCGAAGCGACCGAGGCTCTGCCCAGAGCGATCGCTCATCTGCGCCCGACGAGCGACGCGACGACCGTCGGCACAGCCGGCATGAGAGGAGCTGCCACATGGATGTGCTGTACCAAACGGAAGCGACGGCTTGGGGCGGACGCGAGGCCGCGTCGCCAGTCCCGACGGGGAAGTCGACGTCCAGCTCGTCGTCCCGAAGGAGCTCGGCGGCCCCGGTGGAGCAGGCACCAATCCCGAGCAGCTCTTCGCCGCCGGTTACGCGGGTTGTTTCCACAGCGCGCTGAAACTTGTCGCCCGAGGCCAGAAGATCGATCTCTCAGAGTCGGCCGTGACAGTGCGGGTCGGTCTCGGAGTCGTCGACGGGAAGTTCGATCTGACCGTCGAGATCGAGGGCGAGATGCCCGGCGTGCCGGCCGACCAGGCGAAGGAGCTGATCGAAGCGGCTCATCGGGCCTGCCCCTACTCGAACGCCACCCGCGGCAATGTCGACGTCACCCTCTCCGTCGTATCGGACCAATGATTTGGCGCCGAGCCCGGTTCTGAGCACGAGAGGCCAGTGGGTTCCTTCCCGCGCGCCGGGATGGCCCGCCCCGAGCCAGAGCGCGTGGTTGATGGCGGCCGGTCGTCGTTCGGGCACGGCACTCGGTAGTTGTGACGAGGTGGATCCGCTTGACCGCGTTCGCCGCAGCTATGACGCTATTGCCGAACGGTATGCCGCCGAGTACTCCCGCGAGCTTGATCACAAGCCGGTGGAGCGGGCCTTGTACGCGGCCTTCGCCGAACTGGTCGGTGCCGATGCCCGGGTGGGGGACGTCGGTTGCGGTCCGGGCCATATCACCGCACACCTCGCCGCTCTCGGGCTCAACCCTGTTGGCATCGACCCGTCGCCAGAGATGATCTCGGTTGCCACTGCCCAGCATCCGACACTCGAGTTCCGCGTCGGTGCCGCGGCCGATCTCGGCGAGCCCGACGGCGCCTGGGCCGGCGCGGTGGCGCCGTATTCACTGATCCACGTGGAAACCGGCGACCGCCCCGCCGCCTACGCCGAGCTGGCTCGCGTGATCGCGCCGGACGGATGGCTGTTGCTCGCGTTCCACGTGAGCATGGCGGATCAGCCGGTTGGCAGCGTCCGTCACTTCGACGACTGGTTCGGGCGTCAGGTCGATCTCGACTTTCACTTCCTCGACCCCGACGACGTCGCCGGCGGACTTGTGGCAGCTGGATTCACCGTGATGGCGATCACTGAACGCCAGCCGTGGCCGCACGTCGAAGCGCCCAGCCGCCGGTGCACCATCCTGGCTCAGCGATCCTCCGCGTGAGGACAGGTACGCCTATTGCCGAGCCGGCGCGCTACGACGGGGTCGGCGTCGGTGATTGGTCCGGTTAGGCGGGCTGGGGTAGCTCAATGACGTCGCCGTACAGGCGGGTCACGTGGAGGCGGATCACGAGGCGCCGTTCGGCGACCTGCTCCTCGAGGAAGGTGGCTTCGGCCGCCGGGTCGGGTTGGGGGAAGATGCCGAGCAGTTCGAGGCCGGTGGCGTCTCCCGGCTGGGTGGACACGTTCGACAGCTCGGCGTCTCCCTCGGCGACGACGAAGGACCACAGATCGGGGCCTTCGACGAACAGCGCGGCGTGAGCATCGTTGGCGATGTTGCGGGCCTTGGCGCGGTCGGCTCGGGTGCTGATCCGGGCGATCCCAACGGTCGGATCCCAGGAATAGAGCACGATCGACAGCTGGGGGAACCCGGTACGGCTGATCGTGGCGAGCGCGCCGTGCTCGCCGGCGGCGAGCAATTCGGTGCGCTCGTCGTCGCTGAGCGATCGCAGCGGCGGCCGCTGTTCGAAGATCGCCAAGTCCTTGGGGGTGGGGGAACTGTTCATCGGGGCAACCCTTCCGGTAGTATTCGGAGACACTCTCCGAATATACGGGGAATGTCCCCGATTACGCAACCATGGACGCCCGTTTCACCAGCCCCCCAGGGGCACTACGTGCCGACGCCCGCCGCAACCGGCAGCGACTGCTCGAGATCGCCCACGAGGCCTTCGTCGAGAACGGGGTGAGCGCATCGATGGACGACATCGCCCGCCGTGCCGGCGTCGGGAGCGGCACGCTGTATCGCCACTTCCCGACGCGCGACGCGTTGATCCTGGCCCTCGTCGCCGACGATCTCGAACGCCTCGCCACCCTGGCCGACGAGCTGCGGGCCGCCAACGCTCCTGACGCCCTCGAGCGCTGGCTTGCCGAGCTCGTCGAGCACAACCGCACCTATCGCGGACTCGCCGAGTCGATCATCGCGGCCATCGGGCAGCCAACCGCACTCGGCGCAGCGTGCGGCCGAATCCACACCGCCGGCCAAGCGCTGGTAACAACGGCCCAACGAATCGGCACCGTCCGAGCCGACATCGCTCCACGCGACATTATCGACCTAGCAGCCGCCGTCGCCTGGATCACCCAGGCCGACCCCGACAGCCGCCGATCCGAGACGCTCCTGCAAGTCGCCATCGACGGGCTGCACAGCCCTTCGTCCCGATCGGCCACCAACCACTGACGACCTCGGAACGCCGTCAAGAACGACCGTTCTCGTGCCGCCATCGAGAATGACCAATGTCGTCAACGACCCCGGCGACTGTGCACTCGACCTGCTGGCACGGCACCCGGTGACGGCACCACCAAGAGTTTCCGCTGAACCCGTCGAGTCCGGATGATCGCGCGTAGAACGACATCACCCCGCGGCGATTCTCTCTGAGCTCATCGATGGGTAGTACCGGTGGAACCTGACTGAACCGCCCCGGGTTGGTGGAGGCTCTCTCGTGTGCCCCGGCTTGAATCCCCCCTGGCACTCGCGATGTTCACTGCACCGGTTGGCCGATCCCGAACAGGTTGCCGTCGAGGTCGCGGAACCATGCGGCCCGTTCCCCTCGTCCGCCTTTGCTCGGGTAGTTGCCGGTGACCTCGGCGATGCCGTCCACTGTGGTCAGGCCCGGCAGGTCGACGTCCTCGAACACGACCCCGCGGCGTCGCAGCTCGGCGACGGTGAGATCGATGTCGTCCACGTCGAACCCCATCTGAGTGAACGTGCCGGGCGAGCTACCCGCCGACTCGAACAAGGCGAACTCCCCGCTCGCACACCGGTAGAGCAGGCCACCCGGTCGCTCCTCGGTGGGCTCCATGCCGAGAACGCTGGCGTAGAACCGCCGGGCACGGTCGAGGTCTTGGACCGGGATGCGGGTCGCCACCCGGGCGTCTCTCAACATGCTGTCTCCTCCTGGTCATCCGTCAGCGACTGCTCGACCGCGAACGTGTTGCCATCGGAATCGCGGAACCAGGCGACCTTTCCGTCGGCCATCGTGTGGATCCCTTCTCGTCGGCGTCCAGCGACGCGTCTTTGAACTGCTCGTAAGGCAGATCGGGGCGGCGTGATGATTGTGGGTGAGTGTCGGTTCCCCTCCATCAGGCGGCCCGGAGCAGTCCGACACCGAGGGTGACCATCCCGGCCGTCAAGGTGATGGCGCCGAGGTAGGCGACATTGACGAGTCGGGTCGGGCGCTCGGCGTCAGTTCGGACGATCGACAGGAAGAAGGCGATGGGCAGCAGCAGGGCGGCGGCGGGAATGGTGGTCCGCACGACCTGCTTCCAGCCGTCGCCGAGCTCCGCGTGATCGACGAGGACGATGGCGACCAGCGACAGCATCAGGAGCACGCCGGCATGGGCGTGCCCGGCTCGCCACATGCTTCGCCGCAGCGGGTGGTCGTAGTAGGCGCTGCGCCGGGTGATCCAGTGCCACAACAGACTGGCCCCTCCGAACACCACCGTGGGGTACAGCACCAGCAAGATCCCGGCCGTGCGCAAACTCTCGTCGGACATGACGGTGACCTCCCTACGTATCCGGCTCGGTCAGGCGCCGCTGCCCGTCGGTTCGTCCTGTTGGAGGTTGCGCAGGTTTCTGCAGCCGTTCTGGATCACGGCGTGGAACCCTTCGTGGCCAGTCGCCCGGGGCTCGGACCGGTTCACGACACCCCGCTGGCCCAGCTCCGGGTGTATCTCGACGGCTCCGATCTTCATGGTTTGACCTCCTACGGGTGTTCTGTTGCGTCTCTTCGTCGTGGACGGCGGCGCCAGGCTCCACGCCGCCGGCGGCGGCGGATGTCGTGTCGGCACGTGTGCGCGCCTGCTGCTGGGCGTAGCGGAGTCGTCCGTGTTCGGCTGCGTCGGGGTCATCCCATGGTTGGGGGGAGAACGGCGGTGTCTGGCCCCAGCCCCAGTGCGGAACGGGGGCGTGTTCGATCACGGCCGCGCCGGTGTGGCTGTTGACCACGGCGATGCGGGTGCCCCATTCGAGGTAGGCGACGAAGGTGGAGCGAAAGTCGGCGTCGGCGGGCAGCCCGATCTCGTCGGCGGTGGCGACCAGGCGAGTCACCCAGCGTTGGCGCTGCTCCTCGGTGAGCTGACGGTCGCGGTGCTTGGCGAGCATGTGCTCGTAGCCGCCGTGGTGGTCGGTGTAGAGCTGGGGTCCGCCGAAGGTTTCGGCGAGCCACGCCGCGACGTGCTTGGGGTGGTTGGGGTCCATGCCGCGGAAGATCGGTTCGAGTAGTGGGTCGGGGTCGGAGTGGATCGCCTCGTAGAACCTCGTGGTCAGCCGTTCCAGGGCGGCGATCCCGCCGATCCATTCATAGAGGGTCGGCCCCGGCTTGACCAGCTCGCGTGGCAACGGATCACGGAACCCGGCGTACCAGTGCGATCCGTCACAGAACGGCTTGTTGGCCGACTGCCCGCAACGACACAGCGTCTGGCGGGCACGACGCTCGTAGCCGCGTCCGTCGGCGCCGACCACCTCGATCGCCCCACGTACCCGGTAGGGCCCGTCGACGATCGGGGTGATCGACGGCGGCTCGCTCGGCTCGACCGGTTGAGGATCAGCGCCAACAGCAAAGGCCAACGCACCCGACGGGCAACCGGCGACGACCTCGGTGATCGTCGACGTCGACGCCTCGGCGGGGTCGACGAACGGCTCGGCGTCGGCACGGAACACGCCCGGCAACCGGGCAGTGCACTGCCCGAAATGGGCGCACACCCTGCGATCGTCATACACCGTGACCCCATCAGCCCGATAACTGTCGCGACGGTCAGCGATCGCGCCGTGATCGGCGGACTCCGACCCGTCGAAGCCCTTCAAGCCGTGCGTGATATCACAGAACGGCTTGTTGCGACTACCGCCGCAGCGGCACAAACACCACGTACCACCCTCACGCAACACGTCGCCCTCGGCGTCGAAGATCACCACGTCGCCCGTGACCCGATACGGCCCATGACTCATCACCTCGACACGAACCACCCCGATCCGCTCCGACATCGACATCACCCGTACCTCCTTCTCACACCGATCACCCGTATCCACCACCCTCCGACCCGCCCAACTCGTAACCGCTCCTGCGCAGCCCCGGGACAGGCTTGTTGGTCCGTCCAGCATCCTGACCAGCCAAGTTGTTTGACACTCTGGGCGTTCAACGTGGGAGAACCGCTGTTCAGTCGGACATCGACCAGAGCCCCTCGCGACGGGCATTCGAGGTGGACACGGACGTGGGCCCCGCTCACAACCCGGTGTCATTGACGCCGATGAGCGCCACGCAGACGCGGGCTCCCGTCTCGAACAGGAAGAGCCGCAGACGTCCAACGGCCCGTTGAACAACGGTTCACGGCGATTGCACGCCGACGGGGGTAACCAACCGAGCCGCACCGGCAAGGAGCACGTCATGTCGGACACCATCGGTGTCGAGACATCTGGTGAGGCCAAGCCCAGAGAAGAAGGAGATGCAGATGAATCACGGGATCAAGACGATCATCGTCCCGGTCAAGGACCTTTCAGCGGCCAAGGCCCTCTACACAGTGCTGCTCGGCGTCGAGCCCTACGCCGACGCTCCCTACTACGTCGGCTTCCGCGTCGGCGAGCAGGAGATCGGCCTCGACCCGAACGGCCACAGCAACGGGCTGACCGGACCGATCGGCTACTCGCACGTCGACGACATCGAGGCGTCGCTGAAGGCGCTGCTCGACGCGGGCGCCCAGCCGGAGCAGGACGTCAAGGACGTCGGCGGCGGCAGGCTGATCGCGTCGGTCCGCGACACGGATGGCAACGTCATCGGGGTCCTGCAGGATCCGCAGCGATGACGACGGCGACCACGCGGCCCGCTGCCCAACGCCGTGACGCCCCTCGCCACCCACACGAACCAACCAACTGCCCAGATCGTCACCACGCCCGGGCGAGCCGGCTCGCCTCGGACCGAAGTCGTAGCCGTGAGGTGGATCATGCGAGAAGTGTTCCTGGCACTGCACATCGTCAGCGGAACCGCGGCGCTGACCCTTGGGGCGATCGCGCTGCTGGCATCCGCCCGCCGCCGCACGGCACGCGATCCGCTCTTGATCGCATACCTGTGGGCGGTGTTCGCCACCGGCCTGACCGCGACCGTCCTGGCACTCCTGGACTGGTCGCGGCTGTGGTGGATCGTTCCGCTCGCCTTGGTGTCGTACATCCTGGCGCTGTCTGGCTACGTCGCCCTGCGTCGAGGCGGGCCGAAATGGGTGGCCGCCCACGGTCTGTGCGGATCCTACATCGCCCTCGTGACGGCGCTGCTGGTGGTCAGCGCAGGAGACGTCTCGACCACCGCCGAAATCTTCGCGTGGATCCTGCCGACCACCGTCGGGGTCCCACTGATCGTGCGCGCCCACACCGGCGACCGCGCCGCCGCGGCTTGACGGGCGGCGGTGGGTCACGGGAGGCCTGACCATGAGCACAGGCGCGGACCACTGAGCTGCGGTCGCCACTGCAGTCTTATGCCTCAATACGTCAGCGGGTGGAGGTAGTCGGTTGGCGGTCGTCTCGAGTCCCGCAGAGTCGACGGCGATGGTCACGGCAAGATTGCGTCCCCTCTATATGGCCGTGTTTCTGTGGAACGTGTCGTTGTGGGTGCCGATCGAGAAGCTGTTCGAGACCGACATCGGTTTCGATCCGGCCAGCATCGGTGTGCTGGCCGCCCTCTACGCCGCCGTCGTGCCGCTGCTCGAAGTGCCCTCCGGTGTGCTCGCTGACCGGTGGAGTCGACGTAGCGTCCTGGTGATCGCCGTGGTTGCGCTCGCCGTGAGCGCGCTGATCGGCGGGTCCAGCACAAACGTCGCGACCTACACCGCCTCGGCGTTGTTCCTCGGAGTGTTCTTCGCGTTGCAGTCCGGGACCACCGAGGCGATGGTGTACGACACCTTGCTGGAGGAGACCGGCAGCAGCGACGCATTCGAGCGGACGATCGGCAAGGTCCGCGTCATCGAGAGCATCGCCCTGGTCACCAGCGCCTTGGCTGGTGGAGTGGTCGCCGAGGTCGCCCCGCTACGCCTGACCTACTTTCTCACCGTGCCGTTCCTCGCCGGTGCGATCGTCGCCTTGTTGACCTTCCGCGAGCCTCGGCTGCATCAGGCCACCGAATTCGAGCCGCTGGGCCAGCAGATCGTCACCACCTATCGCACGATCACCGGACCCGGCAGGCTCCGTCCGATCGTGACGTTGGCCGTCTTGACCGCCTTGTTGTTGCAGGCGATGTTGGAGTTCGGCCCGGTGTGGCTGGTCGCCCTGGCGGCCCCGGCGATCGTCTACGGACCGCATTGGGCCGGTTTGATGTCGGCGCTCGGCCTCGGTGGACTGCTCGGCGGCCGTCTCGGATTCTCCCGGTCCTTGCCTGTGGCAGTCGTCGGCGCTGCAATGGTCACCTGCTGTCTCGTGCTCACGCTGATCCACGTCACCGTCGCCGTCATCGCCGCACAGGTGGCGCTGACATTGCTGGTCGTCGCCGTGAGCATCCCGATCACCCGGCGACTGCACGACGCCGTTCCGTCGGGAATCAGGGCGGGTGTCGCCTCCGGAGTCGGCACCCTCACGTGGCTCACCTTCTTGCCGTTCGCTGTCGTCTTCGGCGTGGTCAGCAAGCGCGCAGGTGTTGACACCGCCGCATGGTCGCTTGTCGCCATTGCCGCCGTGACGGCGGTGTTGATGCTGGTTTTCGTGCTCAACCACGGGGTCGAGCCAGCCGCCATCCTGGTGTCGGCGACCACCGCAGCGGCCGCCGCCACGGTGGCGGCGCCGGCCTACGCGGCCGATCGGTTCCTGCCGTCCGACGATCCCGAATGGCCTGGCCACTGGGCGCATCCACCCTCGGCCTGGGACGACGTGGTCCCACCGGACCTGCTGCACTCGGACGCCACGCTCGGCGAGGTGCGTACCGCGATCGCAGAGCTTCCCCAACTCCACCGACGCGTTCTCGTGCTGCGAGACATCGAAGGCCGTACCCAGGCGGAGGTCTCCGACAGTCTCGACCTCAGCGCAGACGAAGGGCTCCGGGTCCTGCACGCGGCGAGAAAGCACGTTCGGGCACACCTCGAACGCTTCTTCTCGGAGGACCACCATGACTGACCCCCGGCACAGCAACGGCGAGGATCTTCAATGCGTCGAGTTTGTCGAACTCATCACCGACTACCTCGAAGGTGCACTCCCCGACGACCTACGAGCCCGCGTCGACGCACACCTCGAGATCTGCCCGGGATGCCCCAACGCAATCGAGCAACTGCGCACCGTCATCGACCTCACCGGAAGACTCTCTGAATCCGACGTCGAGGACCTCGACCCGCTCCAACGCCAAGCGTTGCTGTCAACATTCCGACGGCTCCGCAGACGCTGACCATCGAGCCGGCCTACGGCCGGCCTATCGCGCCGGCGACCGAAGGGCGATGCGACGACCCAAGTCGCGACTAGAGACACACCCTGGAAGCTCCAGGGCTGCTTCGCCGTGGTCGCCAACTCCCGCCGCGGCTGACGGCGCCCCCTACTGAAACGTCAGGGTTAGGCTGCGTGGGCGGAGGACGCTGGGATGGGGGACGCGGTGCGGCGGGTAGCCGGGCGGGTGTTCGTGGGCCGGGACCGCGAGGTGGCCGAGCTGGTGGCCGGCCTGGAGGACGCCACTGAGGGGCGGGGTCGACTGTTCCTGATCGCCGGCGAGCCCGGGATCGGCAAGACGTGGTTGGCGGAGCGCGTTGCCGAGCAGGCGACGTCCCGAGGGATGCGGGTTGTGTGGGGTCGATGCTGGGAGGGAGGGGGCGCACCGCCGTTCTGGCCGTGGACGCAGGCGATCGGTTCCCTCGCCGAGGACCACGACGAGCACACCGTGGCCGAGTGGCTGGGTGCCGGGGCGGCGCACGTTGCCCACATCGTCCCGGTTCTCGCCGAGCGTGTCGGCATCCGTGGGTTACCCGTTGCGGCGCCAGAGTCCGAGGCGGCCCGCTTCTACCAGTTCGAGGCGTCCACCCGGTTCCTCCGGCACGCCGCCGCTGCCCAGCCGCTGCTTGTCGTCTTGGAGGATCTGCATGCTGCCGACGACGCGTCGCTGCTGCTGTTGCAGTTCCTGGCGCGCCAGCTGCGCGGCGCCAGGCTGCTCGTGGTCGGGACGTACCGCGACGTGGACGCGGACCGGCAGCCTGCGGTCCTCGATGCGGTTGGGCAGCTGGTGCGGGAGGGGCAGCTGGTCACGCTGGGCGGGCTGGAGCGCGACGAGGTGAAGGGTCTCATGGCGGCGCTGTCCGGCGTGGCGCCCTCGGCCGCTGATGTCGCTGCCGTCCATGAAACGACGGACGGCAATCCGCTGTTCGTGCGCGAGGTTGTGCGCCTCCTGGCCAGTGAGGCTGCCGACGAGCGGCCGGCCCGGCGTGGGGTCGGCATCCCGCGTAGCGTGCGGGTGGCGATCCAGCGGCGGCTGGCGCCGCTGTCGGCCGACGCCGTCGGGGTGTTGTCGGCTGCGGGGGTGATCGGCCGGGAGTTCGATGTGGCCTTGCTGACCGCCGCCTGCGGGCTGCCCGGCGAGCGCGTGCTCGTCGCGCTGTCGGAGGCGGCGGCGCTCGGTGTGGTGGCTGAGGTGGAGGGCGCGGTCGGCGGCTACCGCTTCTCGCACTCGCTGGTGCGCGAGGTGCTCTACGAGCAGCTCCCGCTGCCGATCCGAGTCCAGCTCCACAAGCGAGTGGGCGAGACGATCGAGGCGGAGTATGGGACCGGTTCATCGGCCCCGGTTGCGGAGCTGGCGCGCCACTTCGCCGAGGTGGCGGCCGCTGGCGAGGCCGACAAAGCGCTCGCGTATGCCAGAAGGGCCGGCGAGCGGGCCATGGACATGCACGCCTATGAGCAGGCCGCCGCCGAGTATCAGCGGGCGTTGGGGGCGTGGGGATACGCCGGCGGCGACGACACCGTTGGGTGCGAGTTGCTGCTGCGGCTGGGTGCCGCCCAGGCGAGAGCGGGCGACTATCGCCACGCCGCGGAGAGCTGCCAGCGGGCCGCGGAGATCAGCAGGAGGCTTGGAGCGCCCGAGCAGCTGGCACGCGCCGCCCTGGGGTTGGGCGAACGTCAGGTCGAGGGCGGCTTCGTCAACCGGCAGCTCGTGACGCTGCTCGAGGAGGCGCTGCAGGCCCTGGGGGCCGAGGATTCGCCGCTTCGCGCCCGGCTGCTGGCCCGGCTGTCCCTGGAGCTCACCTTCTCGGACGACACCGATCGCATGAAGTCGCTCAGCGACGAAGCGGTCGCCATGGCCCGCCGGCTGGGCGATCCGGCGGCGCTGCGCACGGCGCTCGATACCCGCTGGATGGCGGTGTGGGGCCCGGACGGGCTGGAGGAGCGCGCCGCGCTGGCCGAAGAGGTGCTGCGACTGGCGCGGGAGACCGGCGACCGGGAGATGGAGCTCGACGGTCACGCCGCCCGGGCGGCCGCCTCGCTCGAGTCCGGTGACATCCGGACCGTGTGGGCCGAGGTTGCCGTTCACGAACGGCTGACCGACGAGCTGCCCATCGCCATCCATCAGTGGGCGGCGACCACGATGCGAGCAGTGCGAGCGCTGCTCGCTGGCGCTTTCGCCGACGCGGAGCGGCTGGCCGACCAGGCCTTGTCCCTACAACCGGGGCGACCCAACGCCATGTTCACCCGCCTGGTCCAGGTGGCTCTGGCGCGGTGGGAGCGGGGCGATCTGGCGGAGATGCGGGGCGAGCTCCAATCGGTCGTGGACCAATTTCCACGGGCGGCGTTTGCCGGGGCGTGGCTGTCGCTCGCCGACGCCGAGCTGGGCGACAGCGATGCGGCGCGTGGGGGTTTGCGCTCGCTGGCCGAACAGCTGCCCGAGCAGCCTCGAAACGGCATCTGGTTGCCGGCCGTCGCGCTGGCGTCCGAGCTGGCCACACGGCTGAACGATCCGGAGGCCGCCGCGACGCTGTACCCGCTGGTGGCCCCCTATAGCAGCCGCATCATCGCCTTCACCGCGCCCCAGCCGGTCGCCTGCTACGGCTCGGCGTCACTGTACGCGGGCCTGCTGGCCACCGTCATGGCTCGGTGGGCCGATGCGGACGACCACTTCGAGGCGGCCATCCGAGCCCACGACCGGCTCGGGGCCAGACCGTTCCTGGCCCGCACCCGTTACGAATATGCCCGCATGCTGCTGTCCCGGGGCCGTCCCGAGGACGAGACCAGCGCGTTCGAACTGCTCGACCGGGCGCACGCCGCCGCCCGCACACTGGGGATGGCCGCCGTCGCCGGTGGGATCGAGGCACTGCGAGCGGCTCCCATGGTCGTCGCCGCCGCCGACCGCCAATCCTCGGCCGCCGCCGCCCGCGAGACATTCAGCAACGACTTTCGCCGGGAAGGCGACTACTGGACCATCGGCTACGACGGATCGGTGGTACGCCTCAAGGACGCCAAGGGAATGCGTCATCTGGCCCGGCTGCTGGCCAATCCGGCACGCGAATTCCACGCCGTGGACCTCGAGGCGGCCGACCGCCCGGCGGCGCCCCGCGCCGCGACCACGCGGGGCAGATCCGACGAGCTGGAAACCCGCGCCGATCTCGGCGACGCGGGGGAGATGCTCGACGCCACCGCCAAGGCCGCGTACCAGACCCGAATCGAGGAGCTGCGAACCGAGCTGGACGAGGCCGAGGGCTTCAACGACCCTGCCCGCGCCGCCAATGCTCGAGCCGAGCTGGACTTCCTCGTCAGCGAGCTGGCGCGGGCAGTGGGGCTGGGCGGGCGCGACCGCCGGGCCGCGGCACATGCCGAGCGCGCCCGGCTCAATGCGTCCAGGGCCATCCGCGCCGCGATCGCCAACCTCGACCGCGTCCACCCCTCGCTCGGCCGCCACCTGGTCACGACCATCCGAACCGGTCGGTACTGCTCATACACACCCGACCCCCGCGTTCCTATCGTGTGGCAGACCTGAACGGGAGCCGGCGACGCCTGGTGTGAACAACTGTGCGCCGCGCGTGAACGCCACCCCCGCGGGTGGACGGCTCCGATGGGGCCGCCCGGGGAAGGAGGCGTTGTGCACGTCGGCCGAAGGCCCACGTTCGGTGGCGCAGAGCTTCGCCCGTCGACAGGGGTGCTCGCCGGGACGGCGGGTCGCGGCGACCGCTCAACGCGACCGCCATGCTGATCCGCATCTCCGTCGAGAGCAGCCAGCCGCTGGCCGGGTCAGCCGCCAGTGACGAGGCCGGGCCGCTGTACTTCGACGGCTGGTTGGAACTGCTCAAGGTGGTCTCCGAGCTGGTCACCCCGACCCGCCCCGGCGGCGACGATGCGATTCGGGGCGGAGGTCGCGAGACCGGCGGAGCCACGCCTCACCCGCCCTAGAGGAACCGCTGCCGCTCCCGAGGCGATACCGGCGATCCTCGGCCGGCCGACACGTAATACAGTGGATGCCTTCGACCGCGGGGCGGCGTGGTCGGGGAGGTCGGCACGACTCGGGTGCAGCAGTGAGTGGCGGTGAGACGTTCGGGGCGGTGTTGCGCGGGTTCCGACGGCGGGCGCGTCTGACCCAGGAGGAGTTGGCGGAGCGGGCCGGCGTCAGCGTGCGAACGATCCGCAACCTGGAGAGCGACCGCTTGTCAACGCCGCGGCTGTCGTCGGTCCGGGCCCTAGCTCAGGGTCTCGGTCTGGCGGCCGAGGAGCGGCAGCGGTTCGACCGGCTGGCCGGTCTCGACGTCGAGGCGCGACATGCGGTGGCATCGATGATCGGGGGCTCGATCCCGGTGCCCTTGTCGCCCCTCGTCGGTCGGGCGGCCGAGATGTCGAGAATCGTCGAGGTGGTCGAGGGTGGGATGACGCGTTTGGTCACGTTGACGGGTGTGGCCGGCATCGGCAAGACCCGTCTGGCCCTGTCCGTCGCCGAGGCCGCCGCCCGGAGGGGTCGGCCGACGTGGTGGGTGCCGTTGTCGGGTGTCGGCGAATCGAAGTACGTGCTCGACGCTGTCGCCGGCGCCCTCGGCGTCGCCGAGGTCACGGTGGAGGCGATCGGCATCCGATTGGGTGGCGAGCCGGCGTTGCTCGTGGTCGACAACCTCGAGCATCTCGATGGTGTCGGTGGTGTGCTCACCGATCTGTTGCGGCGGGTTCCCGAGGTGACGGCGCTGGTGACGAGTCGGGCACCGATCGGGCTACCCGACGAGCAGGCGTGGCCAGTCGGGCCGTTGGCGGTGCCGGCGGGCGACGAGGGCGGGGTGGAGGAGCTCTCGGCGGTGTCCTCGGTCGAGCTCCTCGTCGACCGTGTCCGTCGGGCAACGCCCACCTTCGAGTTGACCCCGGGCACCGCTGGGGTGGTCGCCGAGGTGTGTCGCCGCCTCGACGGGTTGCCGCTGGCGTTGGAGTTGGCCGCCGGCGGTTGGCGAGTGCTCGGAGCCCGCGGCGTGCTCGATGCGATTAGCGCCGCTCCGCTCGACATGTACGATCTGCAGGGCGCCCGGCCCGCTGTCCACAGCTCGGTGCGCAGCGCCCTGGCTGCCAGCTACGGCCTGCTCGCCGACGGGACACGGCACGTCCTTGAGGGCCTGTCGGTGTTCCGTGGCGGCTGGACGATCGAGGCCGCAACCGAGGTGGTCGGCCGGGGATCGCTGCTCGATCACCTCGACCGGTTGGCGGCACTGGGGCTGGTGGAGACCCACGACGACACAACCGGTCGGCGCTTGTCGATGCTGCCGACGATCCAGGCCTTCGCCGCCTCCCACGCCCACGAAGCGGGGATCATCGAGACGGCAACTGCGCGCCACGCCGACTACTTCCGCCGGTGGGTCGCAGAAATGAAGGACGAGTTGGCCGCGGCCAGCAGGATCGGGCTGCAACGACTGCACGCCGATGGCGACAACGTGCGGGCCGCCCTCGAGTGGTTCACGCAGCATGATGCGGCAACCGGCCTGGCGCTGGCCATCGACCTCTATCGCTACTGGGGGTTGCGCGGCAGCATGGACGAGGGCCTCGCCTGGTTCGAGACCCTGCTGCGAGGGGCCGGGCCAGTCGAACAGGCGCCTCTGGCGCAACTCTTCGCCGCCGCGCTCGCCAACTACGGCGACCGCCCCACAGTATCTCGTCGCCTCGCCGAGCAGAGCCTCGAAGCGTTTCGACGCCAAGGCGACGCCCAGGGCGTCGCCCTGGCCACGGGAGTCCTGGGCGACCTCGATCTGTGCGAGGCGCCGAGGGAGTCGGTGCGACGGTGTCGGGAGGCGGTCGCGACCCTCGAGTCGATCGGCGACTCCTTCTACCTGTGCTGGGCATTAGGGATCCTCGCTTGGGGGCTGGCTCAGCTCGGTGACTTTGCCGAGGCCGAGCGCGCCGTCCGGAGGGCGATTGCCGTCGCCCGCCAGCACGGCCACCCGTACCGGTTGGCGGCGGGGACTCGGGACCTGGCCACCATCTTGCGGCTGCGAGGCGACCTGGCCGCCGCCGACCGCCTCCTTGCCGAGTCCGAACCGCTCGTGACCGGCCTCGACGATCTCGACGTCGGCGTCTACTGGTTCGGCGAGTGGGCAGTGGTGGCCGCCGGTCTCGGTGACATTGAACGGGCCCGTGACCTCGCCGCGGTCGCCCTCGCCAACGCGACCCAACTGGCCAATCGGTTTGCCATGGCAGAGGCAGTGTGGGCGGAGGCCGAGGTGCGTCTCACAGCGGGCGAGCAGGCCGCGGGATCCTTCGCCAGGGCGCTCACGACCATGGGACGCCACGGCGCTCCGCTCCGGCGGGTTGAGATGCTCACCGGCCTGGCGCTCACCATCGACGATGCCGAGATCGCCGCAGCCGCCACGGCCGCCGCCGTCACGGTCCGTGACCAACAGCACATGGTGTTTCCAGCCGGGATTGCCGCTCGGCTCGACGAGGTATCGCAGCGGTGGGCAGCCATCGTCGGCGCCGACCGATGGGCGCAGTGGGTCGGCCACTTGTCGACACGACCCCACGATGAGCTTCTGGACCTGCTCGTTCGCGCTCTCGCAGCCAACCCTCCGTGACGGGCACGTAGCGATCATCGTCGCAGTACACGACGGTGCCCTCCAGAGCCGGATCCGGCACACGAGGACGCCGGGCTGAGCGGGCCGCGACAGATTGAGCCGTGTTGCCGCCAAATTGCCGGTGTGCTGCCTCGACAGATCGGTCGGGTATGTCGAATCATCGCCAGAGATAGAAACCGCTCGCCGAAGCGAGGAGCAAGGCATGCGCGCACCGCTGCATCGTGATCATCCCGCCGACCGCCCCCCGGCGGCGGAGGTGTCGCGGCCGGGATGGGTGTCGCGCCGGGAGGTGCTCACTGCGCGCCGCCGAGTCCCGGAGGGCGGACCACCGAGGAGGGTGTCGGGTGAGCACGGTTGTTGATGTGCAGGGGTTGGTGAAGCGGTATGGCGCCCGTGTGGTTGTCGACGATGTTGGGTTCAGGGTGTCTGAGGGTGAGATCTTCGGCATTTTGGGGGTCAATGGTGCCGGTAAGACGACGACTGTGGAGTGTTTGCAGGGGTTGCGTCGCCCGGATGGCGGGGTGATGCGGGTGTTGGGTTTGGATCCGCTGACTGCCCGGTCGCAGCTGCGGGCGGTGGTGGGCAGCCAGTTGCAGGCGTCGGCGCTGCCCGATCGGCTGCGGGTCGACGAGGCGGTGCGGCTGTTTGGTGACGGGGATCGACGCTCGGCCGAGAGGCTTCTCGAGACTTGGGGGTTGAGCGGGTTGCGGCGTTCGAGTTTCGCTTCGCTGTCGGGTGGGCAACGTCAGCGTCTGTTCATCGCTTTGGCGTTGCTCAACGATCCGCGGGTGGTGTTCTTCGATGAGCTCACCCAGGGTCTCGACCCGCTTGCTCGTGGCGAGGTGTGGCAGGCGATTGGCGAGGTCCGCGACCGCGGCGCGACGGTGGTGTTGGTCACCCATTTCATGGACGAGGCCGAAGCGTTGTGTGACCGGGTGGCGGTGATGCGTGGCGGGCGCATCGTCGACACCGGCACGCCGGGCGAGTTGATCGCCCGTCACAGCCGCAGCACCACGGTCACGTTCACACCGCCGGTCGGCTTCGATCCGGCCGTGCTGGGGGTGCTGGCCGGTGTCGACAAGGTGCAACGCGACGGTGAGCGGATCCGGGTGTCGGCACCAACGAGCTGATCGCCCCGGTGTGCGCCGCGGTGCTCGGCGATGACCGCCTCGGACCACCCGATCTGCGCGTCCATCACCCCGACCTCGAAGACGCCGTGGTCGCTTTGATCAGCGACACCACCACCGCCGACCGCCGGCGGCGGTGAAGCCGTCGACGTCGACACCCTCGAGGGGGTGGCGTGATGCGTTCCCTGTTGCGCCTGGCGGTGAGCGAGCTGAAGCTGTTCGTGCGCGAGCCGATGGTGCTCACCTTCGTGTTCGCGTTCCCCGTGCTCACCGTGCTGATCCTCGGCGGGGTGTTCGACGACGACGACCCCAACTTCGAAGGTGCCCTCCCGTCGGACTACTACGTCGCCGCCTACATCGGTGTCGTCATCGCCGCCATCGGCCTGGTCATGCTGCCCGTCCACCTCGCCACCTACCGCGAACGCGGCGTGCTGCGCCGCTTCGACGTCAGCCGCTACCCGCGCTGGGCGCTGCCCGCCGCATGGATCCTGGTGGCCATGGTGATCACCGCCGTCGCGGTCACCGTGCTGCTCGTCACCGGCCAGCTCGTCTACGGCCTACCGACACCCGACGACCCCGTCGCCGTCGCCGTCGGCACACTGCTCGGAGCGTTCAGTTCATCAGCATCGGCATCGCCCTCGGCCTGGCGATGCCCAGCGCCCGCTCCGCCCAAGGCCTCGGAATGCTGCTGTTCTTCCCGTTCTTCCTGCTCGGCGGCGCCGGCCCACCCCCCGACGCGATGAGCGACCCGATGAGCTCGATCGCCAACCTGATACCGCTCACCCACGTCGTGCGCTCGATCCAAGAACCATGGCTCGACCTCGGCACCCCCACCAGCCACCTCGCCGTGCTCGCCGCCCTCACCATCACAGCCACCACCACATGGATCACCCTCAGCACCCGGACCGCACCATGACCATGTCAAACACCGGGCCCGTACCGCCGAACCCCGAGCAACAAGAACTGAGATCTGAAGCGCAGCGATGGGTTCGCCGGCTGCGGATCCTCTACACGATCCTCGGCATCTACGCCGCTCTCAGTCTCATGTGGTTCGCGATCGACATCGCCGACGGCACCGAGAGCCTGTGGTTCTACTGGCCGATGCTCGGCACCGGGCTCGCCGTCGCCATCACCGCGAGCATCCTGATCGGCATCGGCGGACTGTTCGGAGCCGACTGGGAGAACCGAAGGGTCGAACGCTACATCCGCCAGCGCCGAGACAGGGACACGACCAGATAGCAACCACGCCACAGCCGAGCCACCAAACAGCCCGACGCGGGCGACCACACGAAAGGAGCGCTGCGGTGGCATTGCTGCTCGTCGCCATGGGCGCGAACAGGAGACACCACCCCCGTGCAGCAGGCCTACCGAGGCGCCATTGTGCCGTCGTCCGAACGCGCCCCGGTCGTGTCATCCGCATCGCTCGTCGGAAGCGCTGGCGTCAGTGTTCGGCGAGCTGGAGGGCACGGGGGAACAGGACGTGATTCTCCTTGTGGATGTGCACGTGGGTGTCGGCTTCGAGTGCATCGAGCCGCTCGTAGAGCGACCGGTAGCTCGCGCATCCGTCGGCGGGCACGGCGTAGCCGTCGGTGGCGTCCCGCAGCTGGGCGAGCAGCTCGCCGGCACGGTCGTGCTCGAGGATCATCATGCGGATCGGGTTGGCGACCGACCCGAACCCGAACTCCCGCTGCCCGGCAGCGAGTGCGTGGAGGGCTGGGAACAGCACGCGCTCTTCCTTCATCAGGTGCGGTTCGAGGTCCGCTCGCACGGCGGCGACGAGCCTGCAGACCTCGGCCAGCTCAGGGTGACGGTCGCCGTGGACCGTCAGCACCCTGTCGGCCAGCGCGTCGAGCAGTGGCAGCTCCGCGTGCAGGTACTCGTGGTGGGTCGCGACGATGTGGTCGGCGAGCGCCGGTGCATCGAGCGACGTCCAACCGCGATCGTCGTCGGCGGGCAGCGTCTCGACCTCGGCGGTCACGGCCACGGGATCAAGTCCGGCACCGGTGCAGGCGTCGCCGATGGTGCGGTCGCCGTGGCAGCAGTAGTCGAGGCCGAGCCGGTCGAAGGTGCGAGCGGCGGCGGGGTTGGCGGCGACGATCTCGGCGAGCGTGACGGCGTCGACGTCGGTCATTTCGGGTCCTCCGTGGAGTGGATGGTCACCGGGCGACCGCTGGGTTGCGGGCGATGGGCCGACCATGGCTTCTCCACCCGAGGGTAGAGCGACCTTGGAGCTGCCTGTAGGGACGAAGGTCCCGATCCGCCGTCGGCGCGGCGCTACGGGCGTCGCCCCGTTTTGGCCGGTTCTCGTCGGGCGCCGGGCGAGTGCCGCCGCCAGCGCGCCGCCTTCTCGTCGTGTTCGATCTGGTGGACCGCCTGGATGGCGGGAATCCCGGTGACTCCGCCGCCGCCGTGGGTCGCCGAGCCAGCCTGGTACAGGCCCTGGATCGGAGTTCGGAAGTCGGCGTACCCGGCCGCCGGACGCAGGTGGAACAACTGGTTGGGTGACAGCTCGCCGTGGAAGATGTTCCCGCCGACGAGACCGTACTCGTGCTCCATCTCATACGGGCCGATGACGCGTGCGGTGCAGGATCGAGCTCTTGAATCCGGGCGCGACCTCGTCGACCGTGTCGATCACCCGGTCGGAGAAGCCGTCGAGCTCGGCATCCATCGGTGCGCCGGCCCACTCTTGCGGCACCCACTGGCTGAACATCGACACGATGTGCTGGCCCTCGGGGGCGAGCGTCGGATCGAAGACCGACGGGATGCAGATGTCGGCGAACGGTCGAGCGGCGGCCCGCCCGGCGACGGCGTCCTGGAACGCCGCCTCGATCTCGTCGAGCGAGCGGGCGAGGACGATCGTGCCGCCGTGGACCTCGGGGTCGAAGCCCGGCTTGGCCGTGAACTCGGGGAGCCGATCGACGGCGACGTTGACCTTGACCGTGCCCGACCGCGTGTTCCACCGTTCGATGTCGGCGACGAACTCGACCGGCAACTGGTCGCGATCGAGCAGCCGCAGGAAGGAGATCTTCGGATGAGCGGTGGTCACGACGATCGGCGCGGCGAGTTCCTCTCCGCTCTCCAGAACGACGCCGGTGACCCCGGCGTCAGAGGTGGCGATGCGGGCGACCGGGCTCTCGGTGCGGATCTCGGCGCCGAACGATCGTGCCGCCGAGGCCATCGCCGCGGTGAGACCACCCATCCCGCCAGCCGGGAATCCCCACGAGCCGAGCTCGCCGTGTCCGACGTCGCCGATCTGGTGGTGGGCCATCACGAAGGCGGTGCCGGGCGATCGCGGGCCCGCCCACGTACCGATCACTCCGGACACCGAGAGCACGCCGCGTAGCTGCGGCGACTCGAAGAAGTCCTCGAGAAGGTCGGCAACGCTCATCGAGAACAGCCGCGTGACGTCGGCGACACCTCGCACGCCGAGACCCTTGAGCTTCCACGCCAGCTGGGCCTGGGCGAGCAGATCCTTCGGGCGAACGCTGCCGAGCTTCGGCGGGACCGCCGTGAGCAGGGGGCCGAGCACGTCGGCGAGCCCGTGCAGCCACCCGTCCCAACGATCGATCGCTTCGGCGTCGGCGGCGGAGAACTTGGCGATCTCGGCGTGGCGCCGGGTGTTGTCCGATGGGAGCTGCAGGAAGCGCCCGTCGGGGTAGGGCACGAAGTAGGGACCCTGCGGGTACACCTTGTAGCCGTGGCGCACCAGGTCGAGGTCACGAAGGATCGCCGGGGAGAGCAGGCTCACGACGTAGGACAGCATCGTCACCCGGTACTCCGGACCCCACGGCTGCTCGGTGACGGCGGCGCCGCCGACCACGGAGCGCCGTTCCAGGACGACGGTGCGCTTGCCGGCCCGGGCCAGGTAGGCCGCGGCGACGAGGCCGTTGTGCCCGCCACCGATGACGATCGCGTCGTAGCGGTTGGTGGAGCGGGCAGGCACGGGGACACGCTAGTGGGGCCGGTCCGGCTCGATGGTCCGACGATCTCGCCCCCGTCCGAAGTCTGACCGGAAACAGCGGTTGGCTGCCGTCTGTCGTCAGACTTCATGCGGCACGAGCGCCGAGATCGACCGACCCATCGCACTGGGCGAGAATGGAGGCCGTGGGCGCCAACGAGGACACCAGAAAACTGGAGCAGCGGGTCGTGGCGGCCGCCGAGGCTGCGCTCGCGGAGCAGGGATTCGTCAGCGCCATCGACGTCATCGTCGGCGTCCGCTGGCTCACCTCAGGTCACATCGATCGGTGGCGTCAGGGTCGCATCGAGGATCTCGAGCGAGTGGCGCCTGTCAACGCGGACAAGCTCGCTGCGGCGATGGCGACCTTCAGGCGCTGGGCGACGATGCGGGGCTTGGTGCCGAGCGAGACCGAGTACGTCGCTCGCACGCGCGACCGTCGCCGCCTGCGGTTCAGTGCGAGCGGGGACGCCGACATCGAGCGGGCCTACCGGACGCACTGGGTTTCACCGGAGATGCCGGAGGGGAAGCGTCTGCAGCTCAAGGAGCGGCAGAGCCGGGCGCCCGACCTCGTGGTCATCTCGCCGGTCAAGGACTGGACGTGCACCGACTGCTCGGGTACGGGCGACCTGCTGATCATGGACGGACCGGGACCGCTGTGCATGCGCTGCGCCGACCTCGATCACCTCGTCTTCCTGCCTGCTGGCGATGCGGCCCTGACCCGCAGGGCGAAGAAGGAGAGCAAGCTCTCGGCGGTGGTCGTGCGCTTCAGCCGCACGCGAGGTCGCTACGAGCGGCAGGGCCTGCTTGTCGAAGAGCGGGCGCTGGCGGCCGCCGAGGAAGCATGCCTCGCCGACGAGGAGGTTCGCCGGCGCCGCCGCCAGCGAAACGAAGTGGCACGAGCCGAGCAGGACGATGCGTTCCACACCGCCTTCGCGTCAGAGATCGCCCGCCTGTTCCGCGGGTGCCCGCCGGAGCGGGCCAGCGCGATCGCTCGGCACGCCGGAGCGCGGCACAGCGGCCGGGTGGGGAGAACGGCGGCCGGCCGCGACTTGGACGAACACGCGATCACGCTGGCGGTGGTGGCGTCGGTGCGTCACGTCGACACGCCCTACGACGATCTCCTGATGGCGGGCGTGGACCGAGCGGACGCTCGTGAGCGCGTTCGTGACGATGTCGACCGGGTGCTGGAGATCTGGAGGCACCCGGCTCCACGTTGAGGACTTGCGCGGATAGGCGTCGAGTCTGGCCCGCTAGCGGCCACGGTTGATGGCTCTGGAAGCAGGTGCGGGGTGGGCGTTGCGCCCGGGTTCGCCGAACTCGGCGATCTGGGCGGCCTGCGCCTCATTCTTCAAACTGGGCGGCGAAACCGGGGGCGAATTCATGTGGTGGCCGCGACAAGCTCGTCGAATCATTCGGCTGGAGTATCCCACGCGAGCGTCTTGCGGGGGCGGCCGTTGAGGAGGGCGGCGATCTCGTCGAGGTCGGCCTGGCTGTGGACGGTGAGGTCGCTGCCCTTGGGGAGGAACTGGCGGACGAGGCCGTTGAAGTTCTCGTTGGTGCCGCGTTGCCACGGCGAGTGCGGGTCACAGAAGTAGACGTCGACACCGGTGGCGACGCTGAACGCGGCGTGGGCGGCGAGCTCGGTGCCTTGGTCCCAGGTGAGCGAGCGGGCCAGTGCGGCGGGCAGCCGGGTGACGTGTTCGCCGAGGCGCTCGGCGACGTGGTCGGCGGTCTTGTCGTCGAGCTTGATCAGCATCCCCATCCGGGTGGTCCGTTCGGCCAGGGTGGCCACCGCGCTGGCGCCGTTGGCGCCGATGATCAGATCGCCTTCCCAGTGGCCAGGCACGGCCCGGTCCTCGACCTCGGCGGGACGTTCGGAGATGTTGACCATCCCTACGATCTTCGATCCTGCCGTCGTCACCCGGCCTCGTGGTCGTCGTCGGGCACGCCCTGTACGCAGGCACTTCGCCGAGTTCCCTGCGCAGCTCACCTTTGGCCTGCACGAAGATCGCGTGGTAGATCGCCTCGTGCGACACCCACCACTGTGGCTCGTCGGGATGCTCCCGACGCAGCCGTCGGGAGATCTGTTCGGGTGACCACTTCTTCGTCCGCAGCAGATCGATCACCTGCCCCCACAGCCGCGGCCGCGTCTGGGTCCAGCCCGGCTTCGGCCGCTCGGCGGCGATGTCGGCCCGCTCCTGGGCGAGGTAGGCGCGTTAGCGCTGGCGGGTGCCGCCAGCTTTGATCTCACGGCCGACCGTGCCCCGATGACGACTCGACCGCCGTCCGATCTCGGTGTCTGTCTCACCACGGTCGATCGCCACACGGATCTCCTCGCGTTCGTCGAGGGTCAACGCATCTGGTCGAGGTTTGCGGTCACGCAGCACGACCGCAGACTCGTCCACCAGCCGCCGCCGCAACGTGTTTATCGAGATCCCTGCCGACGCCGCAGCCTCAGCGTGCTTCACCCCCACGCGGCACCGCCGTCAACGCCGGCGCCACCACCGACCCCGGAATCCTCGCAGTACCCATCCGACACCTCCCTGATCAGGAGCTGTCACGCTCACCCCTTGAGGTACTCCGGGAGTTTCCGAGCTGCAGGCCACCCAGAACGACGATTGAGACGGATCCCGCCCGAGCGATCGGGCGCGGGCCACAGCCCGGCCAGAATCACTGTTACGTGCTGGACGGCGGCGTCGTGTGGCGTTGCTCGGCCAAGTTCGACGTCACCCGCTTCGGGTGGGCGCGCCGGCCGTGGCTGCGACAGAATGGCTCGGTGCTCGCTGTGCAGCGCCGTCCCACCTCGGCGCGGGATCAGGTGAGATGAATCCGCTGGGTCGTCGAGCGTTGGTTGGGGCCCTCGTGGGTGCGGTCGTCGGCGCGGTCGTCGGCGTGCTGCTCGGTCTGTTCTTCCACGAGGTGTTCGACGTCAGCGGGTCGCCGACTGGCTTCGAGCTGCTCGGCGGTGCGGTTGGACTGTTCCTCGGCGCGATCCTCGGCGTGTTCTACGGCGGCCTGAGCGGGGTTCCGCGAGACTCGCACGTGCGATCGACATCTCCGCCCGACTAGGGGTCGGGCGTTCTGGTCACGTGACAGTGCCGAAAAATGGTCGATTCACGTGACCAGACGAGCTTCTCGTCGTTGTAGCACCCTGGTCAACGGCGGGAATACACCCACATCGGGCGCGATATCAACCCCGGCGCGCGGCCACGACCCGCCCGTCCGACGCCGTTCGGGCGTCGCCACCGACGCCGCCTGGTTCGCCCACGCCAACACCGAGGACCGCGGTCAGCACGTGCCAGAGTCCGTGCGCCTGCGCCGGGGAGCGCTCGGCGCAGATCGGGCTGCCGGCCGAGCCGGCAAACCAAGCGACCGCGGCGGTGATCAGCAGCACGAGCATCGGCTGCGTTCCAGACCGGCGGCAGGCTGCGATGGCGGGCGACCGCCACGCTGCCGGCGATGACTGCGACGAGCACTCCGACCAGGACGTTGACGGCCGGCGGCTCGACAGCCCACAATACGGCGCCGACGACTGCGGCAACCCCGGTTCCGGTCAGCGCGCCACGGTCCGGCGCCCCCGCGATCCGCCCGGCGTGCCATCCGGCGACGAAGCCGAGCGCACCCGCGAGCGAGACGTCGTGGAGGAACTGGGCGGCGTCGCTGGCGCTGCCGTGGAACAGGAAACTGCCGATTCCCTCGGCGGTGATCGCCGCGGCCAGGGCCGCAAACGAGCGCGGCAGCTTGCCGCGGACGAGAGCCGCCGTCAGGATGAGCCCGGCGGCGACGTAGCCGAGCGACGTCCACGCGTTGACGTCCTGCTCGAGCACCCCGCCTCGTTCCTCGCAGTCCGAGAGCTCCGGAAGCGACCTCACGACGCCTTCAGCTCACCAGCTCATTGGCGAGGAGGAGCGCCAAAGCGCCCTCAACGGCGACGTCCCGAGATACTACCGCGACGATCGATCGTCGCCATGCAGCCGAACACTTTGGCAGAGCTGTGTGCTGCGCGGGACATCATCTGGTGAGGTCATTCACTCGGATTCCTGCCGGCGAGGCTACGACTGGTCGCTCGAACGTGTACACCACGCGATGGGTGTTCGTGCACGAGCACGACTGACGTCAAGCTTGCGCGGTGACAAGCGTCCGGTTGACGGCGAGGAGAGGATGTGCGAACACCACGCGAGGGAAGCGATGAAGGTCCACCACCTCAATTGCGGCAGCATGCACCCGCCATCCACCCCGCTGGTCTGCCACGTCCTGCTCATCGAGACCGACAACGGCCTCGTGCTCGTCGACTCCGGTTTCGGCCTCGATGACATCGCCGACCCTCGACGACGCCTCGGGCCGGTCCGTCACTTCCTTCGGTTGGCGCTCGATCCTGACGAGACGGCCGCTCGCCAGGTCGAGCGGCTCGGCTTCACGCGCGAGGACGTTCGCCACATCGTCGTGACCCACTTCGACTCCGACCACATCGGCGGGCTGTCCGACTTCCCCGATGCCAAGGTCCACACCACCGCCGCCGAGGTGCTCGGATCGATCGTGTCACCGTCCTTGCGCGAGCGGTTTCGCTACCGCCGTCGCCAATGGGCGCACGGCCCGCAGTTCGTCGAACACACGCCCGATGGCGAGCCGTGGCGGGGCTTCGCCGCTGCCAAGGAGCTCGACGAGATCGCTGCTGGGATCGTCCTCGCTCGCCCTCCCCGGCCACACCCGCGGTCACGCCGCCGTCGCGGTCGATGCCGGCGTCGGGTGGCTGCTCCACGCCGGCGACGCCTTCTACCACCCTGGGGCCATCGACGGGCGATCCAAGATGCCGTTGGCGATCCGGGCGCACGAGACCATCGCGGCGTTCGACCTCAGGCGGGTTCGGGACAACCACGCTCGCCTCGCCGAGCTCTACCGGCGGGCCGAACCAGACCTGCGGATCGTCTGCGCCCACGACCCGACGCTGTTCGAGCAGGCGCGTGCCGGCACCCCGGGGTGAAGTGTGATACCAGACAGCAGTCGACCGCGGTGTGGTTTCACACCTCCGGCCGGTTGCCGATTAGACCGGATGCGAGGGCGTGAACCGTGATAGACGGGGCACCGTAGGAGGAGGAATGAGCACGACGACACCGACCGATCACTCCGGCGAGACGATCACGGCCCGTCATGCCGAGACCGCCGAGCGGTACGACAACGCCGTGAGGTCGATGCTCTTGCTCGCCGACGGGGTCTCTGACGCGTGGGATGCCACCGTTGCCGACGAGCCCGACTTCGCGCTGGGCCAGATCGGTCGGGCGTACCTGCGATGCCTGTCGTCGGAAGCGCCCGACGCCCACGACGCCTTGGTCATTCTGGACGGCCTTGGGGACCGGCCGGACCTCAGCGACCGGGAGCGCCGTCACCTCGACGCCGCCCGCGCGTACGCGACCGGCGACCTCGCGGGTGCGGCCGAGCGGCTCGCCGCGCTGTCCGTCGACCATCCGCGCGATGCGCTCGCGCTGGCGGTCGGCCACCAGCTCGACTTCTTCTGCGGCGACGCCCGCAGCCTGCGTGACCGCGTCGGGCGCACGATGCTCAGCTGGGACGAGGCGCACCCGTTCTTCGGATTCGTGCTCGGGATGCAGGCCTTCGGGCTCGAGGAGTGCGGGCTGTACGAGCAGGCCGAGACCGCAGGGATGCGGGCGCTCGACATCGGGCCCAACGACGTCTGGGCGCTGCATGCCGTGGTCCACGTCCACGAGATGCGCGGGCGCGTCGACACCGGCCTCCGCTTGATGGACGAGCGTCGCGCCGACTGGACGACGGGCAACTTCTTCGTCGTGCACAACAGCTGGCACGAGGCGCTGTTCCACCTCGAGCGCGGTGACCTCGACGCGGCGCTGGCGATCTACGACTCGATCCTTCACCACGACGGGTCGGCCCCGGTCGCGTTGGAGATGCTCGACGCCGCGGCCCTCCTGTGGCGGCTCCACCTCGACGGCGCGGACACCGGCGGCCGGTGGGCACCGCTCGCCGACGCCTGGGCCGCCAAGGCCGGCGAGCCCTGGTACTCGTTCAACGACGCGGACGCGGCGATGTCGTTCGTCGGCGCCGGCCGGCTCGGCGACGCCCGAGCGCTCGTGGACCGGCTCGACGCCTACGCCGTGTCCGGCCAGGCCGCCACGGTCACCAACGTCGGGATGACGATCGACGTCGGGCTGCCCGTGTGCCGCGCCGTCCTCGCCTTCGGTGAGGAGCGCTACGCAGACTCGGTGACCGAGTTGCTCCCGATCCGCAACGTCGTGCAGCGGTTCGGCGGCAGCCATGCCCAGCGCGACGCAGTGGCCCGCACGCTGCTTGAAGCCGCGATCCGCGCCGGTGACGACGATCTCGCGCTCGCGCTGGTGTCTGAGCGTCTCGCGCTCAAGGACAGCGCCTACAGCCGCCGCCAGTTGTCACGGATTCGCGCCGCGTAGCCAACCGGGGCCGAGGCTCAGTCGGGTACTGTTGGTGTCGAACTGGTACCAGGATGCCCAAGACGAAGCGCCCGCCAACGATCGACACCACGTCACGGCCCCTGCCGTTGCTGTCGCGAACGGGCCGAGGCGCGGCTCGGCCGCGCGCCATCGGGAGGTGCTCGACCAGCTCGAAGCACTGTTCCTGGCCGAGGGCTTCGCATCGTTCAGCGTCCGCGAGCTGGCGGCCGGCGTCGGCTGCTCGCGGCGCACCCTGTACGAGATCGCGTCGTCGAAGGACGAGCTCGTGCTCGTCGTGCTGGACCGGTTCCTGCACCGGGTCGGGCGGACCGCGCTGGAGGCGATCGATCCCGCTCATCCGGTCGCCGAACAGCTGCGTGCCTACTACCGGGGTGGCCGCGAGCTGCAACGCCAGACGGTGGTGTTCAGCAACGACCTCGCCGACGACCCGGCGGTTCGACGCCTGCTCGACCGCCACTTCCGCTACGCGATGGCCGTGATCGAGTACCTGGTCACGGTCGGCATCGAGTCCGGCGAGTTCCGGCCGGTGACCCCGACCGTCGTCGCCGGGATCCTGGCCGGCGGCGGGCTGTACTTCAACCAGCCCGAGGTGCTCGACGATCTCGATCGCTCGAACGACGCGATCTTCGACGAGGTGATCGACCTGGCGATCAGGGCGATCAAGGCCGCATGATCGCCGGAGGCCGATCGTGAAGCGATTTCGGGCTCTCCTGCGTGATCCGTGGGTCCGGTCGTGCGCTGCGGCGGGGTTGTGGGCTCCGGAAGTCGTCGTGGGCCAGACGTCGTCGCCGTACGAGCTGAACGTCTCTGCGCGGATTGCTGGCGATTTCGCACCGAACCCGTACTGAACGGGGTTGTGGTCGCATACCAGCCACAGCCCGGTTCTGTTCGGATTCACGGCGTCGCGCCTGCGGGCGCGGGTCAGGTCTCGAGCTGGCGGGCGAGCGCGCTCGACGGCTCGATGAACTCCTCGATCATGTCGTAGACGACCCGGGCGGCGGGCTTCGACTCGTTCATCGTGCCGACGATCTGGCCGACGAAGTAGTTGGCGAGCTTCTCGGCGCCGGAGCCCGCCTGGTGCGCGGCGCGGTCGATGCGCCTGATCGGCTCGTCGATGAGCACGGGCTGCATCGGCATGCCGAGCGGGTCGGGCGTGGCCGGGCGTCCCACTCGTCGGTCCACGCCGACTTCAGCTGGCGGGCGGGCTTGCCGGTGCGCGAGCGCGAGCGGATCGTGTCGGCCGACGTGGCGGCGAGGAACTTCTCCTTCACCACCGGATGGGTCTCGGCCTCCTCGGTGGTGAGCCACACCGAGCCGCACCACACGCCCTGCGCACCGAGCGCCATCGCCGCCGCCATCTGCCGGCCCCGGCCGATGCCGCCCGCGCCGAGCACGGGAACCGGGCGCCGACGGCGTCGACGATCTCGGGGATCAGCACCATCGTGCCGATCTCGCCGGTGTGGCCGCCCGCCTCGGAGCCCTGGGCGATGATGACGTCGACGCCCGGCGTTGACGTGCCGCTCGGCGTGCTGCGCCTTGCCGGCCAGCGCACCGACGAGGCGGCCCTCCTCCTTGACCCGCTCGATCATGTGCGGCGGCGGCGGGCCGAGGGCGTTGACGACGAGCGCGGTGCGGTGGGCGAGTGCGATCTCGAGTTGCGGGTCGGCCCGCTCTCGGCCGAGAACGGCGCGGCCTGGCCGCCGCGGCCGCCGCCGAGCCCACGACCCTTGTCGTCGGCGGGGAGCGTCGGGCACCTCGTAGCGGCGCGAGGATGTCGTCGACGAAGCGCGTGTGCTCGGGCGGGATCAGCGCTGCGGACGTCGTCGAGCGTGAAGCTCGCCCTGCGTCGGAGCCGGCGTACTTGGCCGGCACGATCAGGTCGACGCCGTACGGGCGGTCGCCGATCTCCGTCCTCGATCCAGTCGAGGTCGATCTCGAGCTGCTGCTCGCGTGTGGCCGGCCGCGCCGAGCACGCCCATGCCGCCCGCCTTCGACACCGCGGCCACGACGTCGCGGCAGTGGCTGAAGGCGAGGATCGGCACGTCGATGCCGAACATGTCGGTGATCGCGGTCTTCATGCTCGTGAGGCTGCCTTCGTGCTGGAGCTTGGCCGGGTCCGGGTCTCCGACCAGCCATGCCGCGTTCGACGTCGGGCTCGCGTGGCAGGCCGAGCACCTGCTCGGCGACGATGTTGCGTTGCACGGCGAACGTGCCGCCGCCGAGCGTGAGTGCGGGCGAGAACAGAAAGCCGTAGTGCCAGATCGGATCGACGTCGGGGTACTGGCCGTCGGGCTCGGCGCGGACCTGTCTCCGTCGGGCCCGCTGCGGGCATCTGCTCGGGATCTCGCCGGCGGGCCCGGATCCGGTCGAGCATCCCGTCGCGCGCCGGCGAGGTCCTTGGCGAGCTCCATCACGTGCTGGCCGTGCTCGTCGGCCATGATCTTCTGGATCGACGCCTCGGCGCCCGGGGTTCGGCCCTGGAGCCGGGCGCTGAGGCGTGCGCAGCCGGTTGAGCCGCAGCACCCCGGCCTCGCAGTAGAGCGCGGCGACCCGCTGACGCGTCAACAGCGATCGCGCGACGCCGCCGCTCGAGCGCAGCAGGTCGACGAGCGCGTCGCCGACGGGCCCGCTGCCCCACAACGACCCTGACGATGACAGCGACACCCGCTCGTTGGCGAGCGTGACCTTGGCGAGCCGCCACCCGTCCCCCTCGTCCCCGACACGCAGCGTCGCGGGAGGCGCATGTCGTCGAAGAAGACCTGGTTGAACGAGTGCGCCGTCGTCATGTCGATGATCGGCGACATCGAGATGCCCGGCGTGTCCATCGGGCAGATGAAGTACGAGATGCCCTTGTGCTTCGGGACGTCTGGGGTCGGTTCGCGCGATGAGGATGCCGAACTTGGACGTGGTGGGCGCCGCTCGACCAGATCTTCGAGCCGTTGATCGACGTACTCGTCGCCGTCGCGCTCGGCGCGGGTGCCGAGGCTCGGCCAGGTCGGACCCGGCGTCGGGCTCGCTGAACAGCTGGCACCAGATCTCCTCGCCACTGAAGATCGGCGGCAGGAAGCGCTGCTTCTGCTCGTCGGTGCCGGCGATCATGATGGTCGGAGCCGCCCATCCGACGCCGATCGGGTTCGTTGCCGCGGACGTGCGGACGACGCCGGCCGCGGCGCAGTTCGTCGTCGATGATGAGCTGGTGCATCGGGTCGGCGTCGAGCCCCCACGGCCGCGGCCAGTGCGGCACGATGTACCCGGCTTCGGCCAGCTCGGCGTCCGCTCGGGATGGGGTGCTCGGCGAGCCAGGCGCGCACGGCGAGCCGGCGGGGGTCGTCATCGGGGGGCAGGTCGTCCTGGTGAAAGCGGTCGAAGTCCACTGGTGTCAGCCTCGGGTACCGGCGAGCGGTCCGGTCGTCGGCGCGCCGGCGAACGCCTGGGCGCAGAGCAGCCACTCCCGCGCCAGGTCGCCCTCGACCACGAGGCGCGGTGTCGTCGACGTGGCGCCGCTGGGTGACGACGAGGCAGAAGTCCTCCGCCGGACCCGTGACGCGTTCGGCTGCGCGTCGTCGGGGCCCCACGTCCACCGTCGCCCCCGACGGTGCGCGCGAGCTCCACGCGCACGTCGACCTCGGGTGGCGTCAGCCCGCGGTTGACGTACGACCAACCGCGGGTGATGAAGCCGAGCTGGGCGATGTGGCGGAGGCGGTCGGTCGGCCTGCCGGTCGGCGCCGACCGTGTCGACGATGTCCTGGCCGTGCGCCCACACCTCCATCAGCCGCGCCGTCACGAACGACTTGGCGCCCATCGACGGTCCGTACCACTCACCCGCGCGTCGTCGGCGAGCGTGGCGGCCGCGTCGGCGAGCGATGGCGGCCGGTTCGCGCCACGCCGCCAGCAGCTCGGCCGGCGACATCGCTCGGAATCCGGCCGAGCGTGCGTCGTGACTCAGCGCCTCGGCGCCGCCGTCGGCGACGATGTGAACAGCGCGTCACGCTGCGCGGCGAACGCGGTCGGGGTCGGTGATCGCCAGTGCCGCGGTGCCGTCGAAGTACGTGAGATGCCCGATCTGGTCGGCGACGCTCCAGCCCGGGCTCGGCGTCGCCGTCGCCCACCGCTCGGCGGGCAGCGGGGCGACGATCGCGTCGAGCGCGTCGCTGCTCGGCGAGCAGGTCGCTCGCCACGTCACGCACGTCCATCGATCCCCGTTCCTGCCGCCACGGTTCGTCCCCACGTCCGGGCACAACGTATCGTCGCTCCGATGGTGGCTCGAAGGCGACGGTACGGGTGACCGTGACTGACGTGTCGGACGTGGCCCGATCCTGCGCAGCAAGCTCGACACTCGCTCCGACGACTACCGCGCGAACCTCGACGCGATGCGCGCCCTGTGGGACACAGGTCGAAGAGCAGCTGGCCGCGGTGCCGTCGATCGGCGGCCAGCGCTACGTCGACCGCCATCGCGCCCGCGGCAAGATGCTCGTGCGCGAGCGGATCGAGGCGCTCGTCGACCCGAACCGCCGTTCCTCGAGCTGAGCCCGCTGGCGGCGTGGGGCACGCGAGGACCCGATCGGCGCCGGAGTCGTCACGGGATCGGCGTCGTCGAGGGCGTCGAGGTGCGCGATCAGCGGCACCGACATGACGTACCGCGGCGGCTCGACGAACCCGACGACGGTGACCAAGAGCGCCCGCCTCCACGAGATCATCCGCCAGCAACCGCCTGCCGTGGATCACGCCTCAACGAGTCGGCCGGCGCCGACCTGCCGCGGCAGGCCGACATCTTCGTGCCGGGGTGGCGCCGGCTTCAAGAACCTCACCCAGCTCTCCAAGCTCGGCATCCCGTCGATCACGCTCGGGTTCGGCCCGGCGACCGCCGGCGGCGCGTAACGTCCCGGGCATGAGCGACTACATGGTGTTCGTGAAGGGCCGCGGCACCGCCTACCTCGGCGGTCCGCCGCTGGTGAAGATGGCGATCGACGAGATCGTCGACGAGGAGACGCTCGGCGGCGCCGAGATGCACTCGCGGATCGAGCGGGCTGTCGGACTACCTCGCCGTCGACGAGCTGGACGCGCTGCGCATCGGCCGCGACATCGTGCGCCACCTGCGCTGGCGCAAGCTCGGCCCCGGCGCCGACCGAACCCGCCGACGATCCGCCGCGTACGACCCGAGCGAGCTGCTCGGGTGCGCGTCGGCCGACGTGCGCGTGCCGTTCGACGTGCGCGAGATCCTCGCCCGGGTGCTCGACGGCAGCCGGTTCGAGGAGTTCAAGCCGCTCTACGGCGACAAGCTCGTGTGCGGCTGGGGCTCGATCTGCGGGTTCCCGGTCGGGCGTGCTCGGCAACAACGGGATCCTGTTCTCGGAGGAGGCCGAGAAGGGCGCGCAGTTCATCCAGCTGTGCAACCGCACCGACACGCCGCTCGTGTTCCTGCAGAACATCACCGGCTTCATGGTCGGGTCGAAGGCCGAGCAGGGCGGCATCATCAAGCAACGGCGCCAAGCTGATCAACGCGGTGTCGAACTCGAGGTGCCGCACTTCGTGCTGATGGTCGGCGCCAGCTACGGCGCCGGCAACTACGGCATGTCGGGCAAGGCCTACGACCCGCGGTTCATCTTCACGTGGCCGAACCACCGGATCGCGGTGATGGGACCGAAGCAGCTCGCCGGCGTGATGGACATCGTCGCCCGCAACGCCGCCGCCGGCCGCGGCATCGAGGTCGACGAGGAGGCGCTCGCGCCGCAGACGGCGGCGCTCGAGGCGCAGATCGAAGGCGAGTCGACGGCGCTGTACGCGACGGGCCGCGTCTGGGACGACGGCATCATCCACCCCGTCGACACGCGACCGTGCTCGGCATGGCGATCTCGGCCGCCCACAGCAACGTGGTCGAGGGCGCCACCGAGTACGGGGTCTGGCGGCACTGATGATCCGCCGCCTGCTCATCGCCAACCGCGGCGAGATCGCCGTGCGGATCGCCCGCACCGCGCGCGCGCGATGGGCATCGAGACGGTCGGCGTGTACTCCGAGCCCGACCGCAACGCGCTGCACGTCGACGCGGTCGACCTCGCCGTGCGCGCTCGGCGGGTCGACACCGGCCGAGTCGTACCTCCGCGGCGACGCCGTCGTTGCGGCCGCGCTCGACACCGGGTGCGACGCGGTCCATCCCGGCTACGGCTTCCTCGCCGAGAACGCCGCGTTCGCCGAGGCCGTGATCGATGCCGGGCTGACCTGGGTCGGGCCGACGCCCGAGCAGATCGCGCCTGCTCGGCGACAAGGTCGCCGCCAAGCGGGTCGCCGATCGAAGCCGGCGTGCCGACGACGCCGATCCATCGAGGTCACGCGGACGGATCGTCGTGCCCGACGGTCGCTGACGATGCCCGCTGCTCGTCAAGGCCGCCGCCGGCGGTGGCGGGCGCGGCATGCGGATCGTGCGCGACGCCGCCGAGCTCGCCCGGCGCGTCGAGGCGGCAGCCGCGGAGGCCGCAGTCGGCGTTCGGCGACGGCACGGTGTTCATCGAGCCGTACATCGAGCGCGGCCGCCACGTCGAGGTGCAGATCATGGGCGACGCCCACGGCAACGTCGTCCACTTCGGCGAGCGCGAGTGCTCGATCCAGCGCCGCAACCAGAAGATCATCGAGGAGGCGCCGTCGCCGGGCATCACCGACGAGACCCGGCCGGCGCTGCACGACGGCGCGCTCGCCCTCGCCCGCCATGTCGGCTACCAGAACGCCGGCACCGTCGAGTTCCTGGTCGGCGAACGACGGACACGATCAACTTCCTCGAGGTCAACACCCGCCTGCAGGTCGAGCACCCGGTCACCGAGGCGGTCACCGGGGTCGACCTCGTCGAGCTGCAGCTCCGGTCGCCGCCGGCGAGCCGCAGCTGGGGTCGCCCAGGACGCGATCGCGGCCGCGCGGCCACGCGATCGAGGTCGCGGGTCGTCGCCGAGGACCCGGCCGCGGGGTGGCTGCCGTCGACCGGCGCGATCACGAGTTCGAGATCGGTCACCGGTGACGTCGCGGCTCGATGCACGCCGGCGTCGCGCGCCGGCAGCGTCGTCTCGGCCGACTACGACTCGCTGCTCGCCAAGGTCGATCGCGCACGACGCCGGACCGCGGCGCGTGCCGCGGCGGCCGCGCCTGGCGCGGGCGCTGCGCAGCGCCGGGTCGCCGGCGTGCGGACCGAACGTCGACACGCTCGTCGCGATCCTCGCGAGCCGACGACTTCCTCGCGCGGCCGCACGACGACGCGTACCTCGACGATCATCCCGAGGTCCTCGCGCGTGCCGGCCTCGGACCGGCGACGACCGACCGGCGCTGCTGCTCGCCGCCGTGTTCGCCGACGAGCAGCGCAACCGGGCGCGCCGACGCGCGTCGCGGGCTTCGCCCCGTCGGGCTGGCGCAACGTGCGGACCACAGGGCCAGCGCCGGACGCTGGATCGTCGATCGACCGACGGCGCCACGTCACGCACGTCGAGTACGTCGATCGAGCGGCGATCGGCGCGACCGACGTCGTGGGTCGGGCCGTTGCCGCGTCCGACCGACGACGGCTCGCTCGTCCCCGACGAACGCGGCCGGCATCGCGGTGCGGCTGCTCGACCGTCGCCGGCGATCGGTCGCGTCGGAGATCGACGGACGCCGCCAGCGTCGATGTCGCGTCGACCACGCGGACGAGGCGTGATCGCACGCGTCGTCGAGCCGGCAGCGTCGCGTGGACCGCCCGCGCCGCGGTTCGCCGATCACGACGCCGACTCGTCGGGCAGCGGGCCGTGTCGCCCGCTGCCCGGCACGGTGATCGCCGTCCACGTCGCGCGCCGGCGACGCGGTGGCCGAGGGGCAAGTGCTGCTCGTGCTCGAAGCGATGAAGATGGAGCACACGATCACGGCGCCCGGCCGACTGCGGTCGTCGACGGACGTCCGCGTTCGGCGTCGGCGACCGGGTCGATGCCGGCGACCTGCTCGTCGTGCTCGAGGCACCTCGACCGGAGTGGCGGACTGATGGCGGCTGCCGGACGACCGCCGATCCGCATCGCCAACTGCTCGGGGTTCTTCGGCGACCGCCTGTCGGGCGCCGAGGAGATGGTCGAGGGCGGCCCGATCGACGTGCTCACCGGCGACTGGCTGGCCGAGCTGACGATGCTGATCCTCAGCCGGATCCGCGCCAAGCGGCCCGGCGGCGGCTTCGCCGGCACGTTCGTCACCCAGATGGAGCAGGTGATGGGGACGTGCCTCGACCGCGGCATCAAGGTCGTGTCCAACGCCGGCGGGCTCGACCCCGGCGGCTGCGCCGAGGCCGTCGCACGACGTCGCCGACCGGCTCGGGCTGGCGCCGACGATCGCCTACGTCGACGGCGACGACCTGCTGCCACGGGTCGACGAGCTCGCGACAGCGGGCGCGCTGCGGCCGTTCGACGCCGGCGGCGAGCTCGGCGACGTCAGCACGCATGCGCTCACGGCCAACGCCTACCTCGGCTGCTGGGGCATCGTCGAAGCGCTCGCTCGGGGCGCCGACATCGTCATCACCGGCCGGGTCACCGACGCCGCCGTGACGTGCGGGCCGGCCGCGTGGCACCACGGCTGGGCGCGCGACGACTGGGATGCCCTCGCCGGCGCGGTCGTCGCCGGCCACGTGATCGAGTGCAGCGCCCAGGCCACCGGCGGCAACTACTCGTTCTTCACCGAGGTGCCCGGGCATCGAGCGGCTCGGCTTCCCGTGGGCCGAGGTCGCGGCCGACGGATCGTCGGTGATCGGCAAGCACGACGGCACCGGCGGGCAGGTGTCGATCGGCACCGTCACGTCGCAGCTGCTGTACGAGATCGGCGGGCCCGCGCTACCTCGGCCCCGACGTGACCGCCCGGTTCGACACGATCCGGCTCGAGCAGATCGGCTCCCGACCGGGTGCGCATCGCAGGGCGTGCGCGGCGAGCCGCCGCCGCCAACGCTGAAGGTCGCGATGAACGAGCTCGGCGGCTTCCGCAACGACCTCGCCGTGGCGCTCACCGGCCTCGACATCGAGGCCAAGGCGGCCGCCGTCGAGGCCGCGTTCTGGCGCGCCTGCCCGTTCACGCCCGACGACTTCGCAGTCCGTCGCGCACCCGCGTCGTCCGCACCGAGCACCCCGACCCGGACGACGAACGAGGCCGCCACCGCGCAGTGGCGGATCTCCGTCAAGGATCCCGACGAGCGCAAGGTCGGCCGGGCGTTCTCCAACGCGCTCATCGAGACCGCGCTGGCGAGCATCCCCGGCTTCTACGGCGTCTGACCGGCGGCCCGTCGGCGGCGACGCCGTACGGCGTGTACCGCCCGGCGCTCGTGCCGGCCGACCTCGTGCCGCAGTACGTCCACGTGCGGGACGGCACGATCCACGAGGTCGAGTCGGTCGCAGCCGGCGCCGGGCCGCGCCGGTGCTCGTCCGACGTAGGCGTCGGATCCGGTGACGCCGTGCGACGGCGGCCGCGACCGACCGCGCGTCCGCTCGGGCGCGGTCGTCGGCGCCCGCTCGGGCGACAAGGGCGGCGACGCCAACCTCGGCGTGTTCGCCCGCACCGACGACGCGTTCGCGTGGCTCGACGGCTTCCTCACCGTCGAGCGGCTGCGCGAGCTGCTCCCCGAGACGGCCGGCGCTCCCCGTCGAGCGCTACGTGCTTCCCAACCTCCGGTCGCTGAACTTCGTGATCACGGGGCTGCTGGAGGAGGGCGTGGCGGCGTCGACGCCGCATCGACGCCCAGGCCAAGAGCCTCGGCGAGTGGCTGCGGGCCCGTGTCGTCGACGTCCCGATTGTGCTCCTCGCCCCGCGCTGAAAGATTTCCACAGGCCAGATTCACCGTTTTTGGTGAATTTGGCCTGTGGAAATAGTGGGATGTAGGGGAACCCCGCTAGTGCGCCCTCGGCACTCGCGTCATCGTGACTTGGGCACACCCCGTCGCGGCCGGCTCGATCACACGTCGCCGCGACGCCAACACAGGGATGACCCCATGACCACGTTCGACGAACCCGCCACCACCCCCCGGATCGCCACGCCGATCGCTCGCGCCGAGGAGTTGACGGATACGTACCGGCAAGCGATCCCGATGGACTCGCTCAATGTGACGGTCATCACCTCGCGTGACGAGATCGACGCGCGTGCTGCCGAGTTGCAGGCGAAGCTGCTCGGACTCGGCATCACCGACCTCTCCGACGAGGGCTCGCTCGTGCTGTCGGGGTTGACCGAGATCACGCCCGGCGCACGACGCGGTGTGCAGCTCGGCGCCATCGCGATCGACACCGACCAGAGCATCACCATCGACACGCTCCCGGGCTACTTCGGCTACACGAACGCCGGGCGGATGGCCGCATCGAAGGTGCTCGCGGTCGGCGCCAGGACGGCGACGACTGCTGTCGGCGTGGCCGTGACCGATCGGTCAGCCCGCCGCCGAAGTGCCCGGGTGGAAACTGACGGCGCGGTCGGCGGCGCAACGACGACCAACGGCCCGCCGCTCAATGCCGGGCGCACGCTGGTGATGCACCCATCCTCGGTGCTGCTGGCCGACGAGGCGATCATCGCCGTCGACGAGCTGCAGTTGCAGGACGGCACGGAGCTGCTGATCGCCAACGAGGTCAAGTACCTGACGATCCTCGCCAACCGCATCACGGTCGGCGACGGCGCCAGCATCACGTGGGAAGCCAGGCTGCAGCCCGACCGGCTGCCGTCCGGCGATCAGCCGACCCCCGGGTCGTCACACGCCAGGACCGCGCCGTGCGACCACTCCTGGTTCTACGCCACGGACGGAGGCGCGGGCGGCGACGGTCGCAAGGGCGATCAGGGCTTCTTCGGCGACGACGCGCCGACCGTCGAGATCTGGACGATCGACGCCGTCGCCCTGCCGGCGTTCGAGCTCAACGGCGGCCCTGGCGGAACGGGACAGCCCGGCGGGCCGGGCGGTAACGGTGGCCACGGCGCCAAAGGGATGAACTCGCACGGGACTCTCATGGGCTGCGCGGAAACCGTGGGATGGGGCGGTGACGGTGGCGACGGAGGGAGCGGGCGGCGGCGGTGGTCGTGGTGGGCGCGGTGGCCAGGGCGGCCGGATCGTGCTCTACCTGACCGATCCGGTGCACGAGGCGGTGCTGGCGTCCGGGCTGACGCTGCACATCGACGGCGGCGTCGGCGGTCACGGCGCTGCCGGGGGACAAGGCGGACAGCGCGGACTCGGCGGTGAGGAAGGCGATCCCAACGGGACGTTCTGCTCGGCCAAGCCGGAGCGGGCCGGTCAGAACGGCTCGGACGGCACGGACGGCGAAACCGGCAAGAACGGTCGGATCGGACCGCTGTACAGCGACGGCGACGTGCCGAACCTGACCGCGATCGTGATCACCGTCGACGACTTCCTGGTCAAGCTGACCGCGCCCCAGATCCGCACGGTGACACCATTTCAGGCCGAGGTCGGTGACGTCGTCACCATCGTCGGCGCCAACTATGCCTCGACCGCGTCCGTCAGCATCGGCGGCATCGCATCGACGACGACGTTTCGCTCGGACACCACGCTGTTGGCCACCGTGCCGGTGATCAGCAGCGGGTGGCACGAGGTTCTCGTCGAGATCCCGGGTGGACAGACGAGCAACCCGGCGTCGGTCGAGGTGCTGCCGTCGCTGTTCGCCGCCACGCCGAACCCGGCGTCGCTCGGTATGCAGGTGACGTTGACCGGGAGTGGGTTCGATCCCGACTGCCGGGTGCACTTCCGCGGCCTCGAGCTGAGCCCGGACTCGGTGAGTACCGACGGCACCACGGTGATGGTGACGCTCCGCGAACGGGACGCCGCCTGGGCCGTTCGAGGATTTCGGCGGCACCGAAGCGCTGTTCGTGCGCAACCCCGGTCCGGTCTCGACGCGTTCGATCGACCTGCAGCTGCGTCACGTACTGAGCACCGGTTTCGACGTGACCAGGAACAGCTACTCGTTCCTCAACCTGAAGTCGAGCATCGCCGGCGTCGCCGATCTCGGGACGTTCGCCGAAACCTACGGGCTGGTCGACGCAACGCTCGAATCGCTCCTCCACCCCGGTCTGACGAGGGCCTACTTCGCCTTCTACCTCGTGTACTTCAACGAGATCAGGGCCGGCTACTCGAGTGGGTTCGCGATCACGGCGGTCGACGCCTACTGGACGGGCACGGACAACCTGTTCGGGAGCATTCCTCGATGGCCGACGTCGAGGAGCTCCTGACGATCGCCCAGGGTCACATCCTCAGCCGAGAGGTGCTCGAGGATCTCGGCGTGCAATCGGCGATCGGGTTGGCGAACGCCGAGGCCGCCCTCGACCGGATCGAGGACGCCTTCGAGAGTCAGGTCGCGCTCCCCAACGACACCCTGCGCCGACCGATCGCCCCGGTGATGCAGCTGATGCCGGCCGGCCTTCCGGTCACGCCCAGCTACTTCAACGACCTGGCGAACAGTCACGGGCTGTTGCCGATCCGCATCGAGCACCCCGAACCGGGGGAGACGTGGGAGAAGCGACTGGTCGTGTACGACAACGCCACCAGCCAACCGGCCGGCACGGAGACCCAGATCGACTTCACCCGCAACGGTGGAACGCTGGACTTCGTCATCAACCACGTCGGACCGGTCGGGCCGGTGCCGGCGTCGCCGGTCAAGGACAGCTCGAACGGCTGGACGCTGAGCCACGTGTCGCTCGACTCCTGCTGGCTGACGAACATCTCGATGCCGCTCAGTGGCGTGTGGGTGCTGTCGAGGGTGTCGCTGCTGATCGAGGACGACCAGGGCCGTCGCTACGGAACGGCCGGCGGCCAGGCGTGGGGCGACATTCCCGGTGTCGTCCCCGGCGTCGGCGTCCGCAACCTGTACCTGCTGCCACTCGACCAAGACCTCACGTTCACGATCTCCGGCGCCGGTGACGACGAGACCTACACGCTCGGGCTGTTCGCCGGTCCGCTCGGGCGCTCGGTCGTCTTGAGCGACGTGCCAGTCGCGTCGTCGACCCGCGACGTGGTGCGCATCACCGACCGTCTCTGCGAGATCGCCATCGAGTCGAGCGACAACAGCAAGCCGGTCGCCGTGCAGTACACCGTCGGCGGAGTCGACGAGTCCCGCACCGTCGAGCTCGACGGCGTGCGCGTTGGTCGGCGCGGCGGCCTCACGCTGAGAGTCGCCGACGACCTGGCCAGCTTCGACGTCGAGGCCGGCGAGCCGCAACACCCGATCGTGATCGACCTTTCGGCGTCAGGTCCGGGCGGCGAGCGCCGAGAGCGGTTCGGGTCCGTGCCGATCGGGGGCGGATCGCGCCGAGCCTTCACCGTCAGCGGGTGGAGCGGGCTCGACCGGACGAGCCTGCAGCCGCGACCCTGACCGGTCGTCGACGTCCCGATTGTGCTCCTCGCCCCGCGCTGAGAGATTTCCACAGGCCAGATTCACTGCTTTTGGGCAATCTGGCCTGTGGAAATCTTGAGGTGATGCCCGAACCGGCGTGGTGGACGCGATCCACCGTCTACCAGATCTATCCGCGGAGCTTCGCCGACTCGAACGGCGACGGGATCGGCGACCTGCCCGGGATCCTGTCGCGGCTCGACTACCTCGCGGCGCTCGGGGTCGACGTGCTGTGGCTGTCGCCGATCTACATGTCGCCGCAGGACGACAACGGCTACGACATCAGCGACTACCGACGCATCGACCCGGTGTTCGGGACGCTCGAAGACTTCGACGAGCTGCTCGCCGGCGGTCCATCGACGGGGCATCAAGCTCGTGATGGACCTCGTCGTCAACCACACCACGCGACGAGCACCCCTGGTTCGTCGAGTCCCGGTCGAGCCGCGACAACCCGAGGCGCGACTGGTACTGGTGGCGACCGGCTCGCCCGGGAGCCGCACCAGGCACCGCCGGCGCCGAGCCGACGAACTGGGGATCGTTCTTCTCCGGCTCCACCTGGACGTACGACGAGGCGACCGGCGAGTACTACCTGCACCTGTTCTCCCGCAAGCAGCCCGACCTCAACTGGGAGAACCCCGAGGTGCGAGACGGCGGTGTACGAGATGATGCGGTGGTGGCTCGGCCGTGGGGTCGACGGATTCCGCATGGACGTCCTCAACATGCTGTCGAAGGACGTCGCCCTGCCAGATGGCGTCGTTAGTCCCGGCGTCGAGTTCGGCGACGGGTGGCCGTACTTCATCTGCGGTCCGCGGATCCACGAGTTCCTCGCCGAGATGCACGCCGAGGTCTTCGCCGGCTCCGACCGGGAGCTGCTCACGGTGGGGGAGATGCCGGGGGTCACCGTCGACGACGCCGTCCTGTTCACCGATCCGGCCCGCCGCGAGGTCGACATGGTCTTCCAGTTCGAACACGTCGGCGTCGACCGGCGGGCCGGCAAGTGGGATGTGATCCCGCTCGACCTCGTGCGGCTGAAGCGGTCGTTCGATCGCTGGCAGAGCGGGCTCGCCGAGGTCGGCTGGAACAGCCTGTACTGGGACAACCACGACCAGCCGCGGGCGGTGTCGCGCTTCGGTGACGACGGCGCCCATCGGGACAAGTCGGCCAAGCTGCTCGCCACGGTGCTCCACCTCCAGCGCGGCACGCCGTACGTGTACCAGGGCGAGGAGCTCGGGATGACCAACACGCGGTTCGAGTCGATCGACGAGTACCGCGACATCGAGACCCTGCGCCACTACCGGTCGGCCCTCGCCGCGGGCGCGATCACGAGACGCTGATGGCCACCATTCGGATCGCCAGCCGGGACAACGCGAGGACACCGATGCACTGGGACTCCTCGCCGCACGCCGGATTCACGACCGGCGACCCGTGGATCGGCGTCAACCCGAACTACCAGGACATCAACGCCGAGGCCGAACTGGCCGATCCTGACTCGGTGTTCCACCACTACCGCCGCCTGATCGAACTGCGCCGCACGCGGCCGGTCGTGGCGCTCGGCGACTACCGCCCGCTACTGGTCGACGATCCGGTCGTGTTCGCGTTCACCCGCCGCCTCGACCGCGAGGAGCTGCTCGTGATTGCGAACGTTTCCGGAGACTCCACCATCGCGGCCGTAGACGCCGACGGCTGGCGTGACGCCGAGGTGGTGATCACCAACGACGACGGCGTCCGACCGGTCGACGGCCGGTTCGAACTACGACCATGGGAGGCTTTCGTCTTGCGCCGCTGAGCGTCGCCGCGAGGGTCAGCGTCGCCATCCGAGTGCGGCAGGACCCCCGTCGGGGCACCCGGCACTCGGGCGCGCTCCGAACTCGGGTCAGAGTTCGCTCACTGGCCGGGCGATCACGAGCTGGCGCGACGCCGCCACGAACACGTCGGGGCGATGCTTGACGCTGCGCGGATCGTGGTCGTCGCCGAGCACGTCCAGCGCCGCGCAGTCATCGTCATCGAGGTATCCGGCGAGCCTGTGGCGGATGCGGCGAACGTGGGCCAATGCGACCCGACGAGCGTCGTCAGGTACAGGCGCTGGGATGTCGATGCGAGAGAGCCGAGATTCGACCACCTGCAGAGCGGCGGCCGCGACCATCGACGGAAGGTCGGCCGACGGAACCGCATTCGGCAGCCCGTCGCGCATCGCCGCGAACCAGTCGCTCCCGGCGCGCTCCAGGCGGTCGGTGAGTCCGGGGCGTCCGACGCCGAGTCCATCGGGCAGGACGCGCAGCGGCTCCCACATCTCGGCGATGCCGAGCAGACCGTGTGGTGCGAGGAGGCCACGCAGCGCGCGCAGCGCGGCGACCTCGTCACCGACGTGGTGCAGCGACATCGACGCCCACACGACGTCGGCCGCCTCGAGCTCGTCGAGGCCGTCGGGGACCTCGGCCAGGTGGGTGCCGACGCGGTCCCGGAGACCGAACGCTTCGGCGCGCCGGTTGCCCGCTCGAGCATCGCCGGCGAGCTGTCGACCGCGACCACCGTCGCCTCGGGGAACCGGGCCGCCAGCTCGCACGTGCCGACGCCCGGTCCGCTGCCGATGTCGACGACCCGTCGTACCGCGGCCGCGTCCGGCCTCCGATGCTCGGCGAGCAGCGTCGCCGCCTTTGTCACGAACCCGAGCAGCACCTCGCCCTCGAGCTCGGTGTCCGCCGCGACGGCCCGCCAGTGCGCCTCGTCGAGGTGCTCGGCTCCGTGACCGTGACCGTGACGTGACCGTGGTCGTGGTTTCCGGTCATGCGGGTCACCGTAGGGCACGCGGCCAAGGACGCCTCGTGCCGGATCGGATGCGATCTCGACGAAGTACCGCGTCTCACGGTAGGCGGCGGGTATCTCGAAGATGCGGTACTTCCTCGGCGGGGGTCGCTGGACATCCCCACGACAGCAACACCGACGCGCTGCTCGATCAGCGGCGCATCGCGCTGTTCGGCGAGAATGGGACATCGAACGACAGGCTGGTCGGCGCGGTCCGGGGGTGGGCATGAAGATGGCGGACGACGTCGAGGATCTCGACGTGCTGATCGTCGGCGCCGGACTGTCCGGCATCGGCGCCGCGCGCTACCTCCAGGACGAGTGCCGGTGGGCTTCCTTCGCGTTGTTCGAGGCCAGGGACGCGATCGGCGGGACGTGGGACCTGTTCCGCTACCCGGGCATCCGCTCCGACTCCGACATGTACACGCTCGGTTACTCGTTCCGCCCGTGGGACGGTGACAAGGCGATCGCCGACGGTCCGTCGATCCTGCGGTACATCAAGGACACCGCGGCCGAGACCGGTGTCGATCGGCGGATCCGGTTCCGCCACCGAATCGTCGCCGCCGACTGGGCGACCGACGCGGCCCGGTGGAGCGTAACCGCCGTGCGCGTCGACACCGGCGAGACCGTGAAGATCACGGCCGGGTTCATCTTCTCGTGCAGCGGCTACTACCGCTACGACCACGGCTACCTGCCCGACTTCGACGGGACGGACCATTTCCAGGGCACGATCATCCACCCCCAGCACTGGCCAGAGGATCTCGACTATGCCGGCAAGCGCGTCGTGGTCATCGGCAGCGGCGCCACCGCGGTGACGCTGATCCCGTCACTCGCCGAGACAGCCAGGCACGTCACGATGCTGCAGCGCTCGCCGTCGTACGTCGCCTCGGTTCCGGCCAACAGCCCGATCGCCCGCGCTGCTCCGTCGCCTCCTCCCGGACCGTGTCGCCGGCAGGTGGACCCGGTGGCTCCTCGCTCTGATGACGCAGGGCTTCTACCAACTCAGCCAGCGCCGTCCCGAATTCGTGAAGAAGCTGCTGCGCAAGGGACTCGAGCGCCAGCTGCCATCGGGCTTCGACATCGACACCCATTTCACGCCCCGGTACAACCCGTGGGACCAGCGGATGTGCATCGCGCCCGACGGCGATCTGTTCAAGGCGATCACGGCCGGGACCGCGTCCGTCGTGACCGACCACGTCGAGACCTTCACCGAGTCGGGCGTTCTGCTCCGGTCGGGCAGGCAGCTCGATGCCGACATCATCATCACCGCCACCGGGCTCGAGCTGCTCTTCATCGGCGGCATCCAGGTCACCGTCGACGGCGCCGCGGTCGACGTGCCGAGCCGTCTCACGTACAAGGGCATGATGCTCGAGGGCGTGCCGAACTTCGCCCTCGCCGTGGGCTACACGAACGCCTCGTGGACGCTGAAGTGCGACCTCACGTGCGACTACGTGTGCCGTCTGCTCAACCACCTGCGCGACACCGGGCTGCGCCAGTGCACGCCGCACAACCACGACGCCGAGGTCGTGCCGGCGCCGCTGCTCGGGCTCACGTCCGGGTACATCCAGCGCGCCAGGGACAGGTTCCCGAAGCAGGGTTCGAAGTTCCCGTGGCGGGTGAAACAGAGCTACCTCGCCGATTACCGGGCGCTCAAGCTGAAGGGAATCGAGGACGACGCGATGGTGTTCTGAACCCCGCCGTCTCCGACGTGTCGGCGCGGGCCCTGGTCGGGAGTTGACCCGGTTCGGCGACGTGACTCAGTCGAACGTGATCTCGACCATCGGGGCGCTGGCGACGAGGTCATCGACCGAGGTCTGGGTGCGGTACCAGCGAGCGGTTGCGTGGTGCAGCACGAGGCGCCGCGTCGCTTCGTCGGTGACAACCATCGCCGTGGCCGGCAGGTCGACCATCGCGCGGCGCTTGAGGTGCACGGTGAGCGTCGGATCCGCAATCAGGTTGGCGAGCCATCCACGTCGGCCGGGCGTACCAGTGATGAAGAACCGGCCGTCGATGTCGAGCATCCAGATCTCGATCCGTTGCGGCACACCCGACTTCCGCCCACGCGTGGTGATGTCGATCGTCGGGTCGTCGGCCAACTCTCGGCGCACAACATCGCTCATCGTGCCACGCCGGAGTGCTACGTCGTGCAACGATCATGGGGTGGCCGAGTGGATCTACTTTCTGCATCCTCCCCGGGACGATTTCGCGGCGACGATGACCGACGAAGAGGGCGCGGTGTTCGGCGAGCACTTCGAGCACTTGCAGCGGCTCCTCGCCGACGGCGTGCTGATCCTCGCCGGGCCGACGCTCGGACGGATCAACACGGGGATCGCCGTGATCGAGGCCGACGACGAGGATTCGGCGAGGCGTCTCATGGAGCGTGATCCGGTCGTTGCCAAGGCGGTCTGCCGGGGCGAGCTGCGCCAGTTCCACGCGTCGCTGCTGCGCGGCCGGAGCTGACGCCTGCGGGCGCGGGCGACCGGTCAGTTCCGGCCCGTCGTACCGTCAAACCTACGGCCCGGCAGCGGCGCGTCATGAGGGAAGGGAGCACACGATGTTGCTCGACGAGAAGCAGGCGGTGATCTACGGCGGCGGGCGGGTCGATCGGCGGCGCGGTCGCCCGTGCGTTCGCCCGCGAGGGAGCAACCGTCCACCTCACCGGACGGACCGCACAGAAGCTCGATCGCGTCGCCTCGGTGATCCGACGCAACGGCGGGCGGGCCGAGACCGCCGTGGTCGACGCCCTCGACGAGGCCGCAGGTCGATGCCCACGCAGACCGTGTTGCCGCGGAGTTCGGGAGCCTCGACATCTCGATCAACCTGATCTCCACGGGCGACGTCCAGGGCACGCCGCTCGCCGACATGTCCTACGACGACTTCATCGCGCCGATCGACAACGCGATGCGGTCGACGTTCCTCACGTGGCGGGCCGCGGCGCGCCACATGATCCCGCAGCGCTCCGGTGTGATCCTCGCGTTCGGCGGCGAGGGCGACCCGATCCGCGACTACAGCATCGGCGGCTTCCAGATCTCGCTGTCAGCCGTCGAATCCCTACGCCGCCAGATGGCCAGCGAGCTCGGGAAGCACAACATCCGGGTCGTCAGCCTGGTGACCGGCGGCGTGATGGAGGCGGTGCCCGAGGACGACGAGAACCGTGACCTGATCGACGACCTCGTGGTCGGCCCGACGATGCTGAAGCGGGCGGCGACGCTGGAGGACGTCGGCAACGTCGCCGCGTTCGCCGCATCCGACTGGGCCAAGTCGATCACCGGGTCGACGATCAACATCAGCTGCGGCGCGATCGTCGATTGACCGGCAGCCGACGAGGAACCCGTGACCGAGATCTCTGACCGCTTCCGGCACGTCGCCGACGACTTCACCACGGCGGGCGCTCGCCGTGCCGCAGGGAGCGTGGGACAACCCGGCGCCGTGCGAGGGGTGGGTGGCCAGGGACATCGTCGAGCACATGACCGACTGGATGCCCGCCGTCGTGGTCGAGCCGGCCGGGCTCCCGCGCCCGCAGCTCCCGCCGGTCGCCATCGACCCGGCCACGGCGTGGGTTGCGTTCACGCGGCAGCGTGGCTCGACGATCCAGCGTGCACCCGCGAGTTCGAAACCCGGCCTGGCCCGATGACGTTCGAGCAGGCGGTCGACTTCTTCATCATCGGCGACGTGCTCATGCACACGTGGGATCTCGCCCGAGCCACGGGCCAGGACGAGACCCTCGACGCCGACGAGGTGCACCGTCTCTACGAGGGCATGCTGCCGTACGACGCGATGCTGCGGTCGAGCGGGCACTACGGGCCGAAGGTCGAGGTTCCCGACGACGCCGACGAGCAGACCAAGCTGATCGCGTTCACCGGCCGCACCCCGCGCTGATCGCTGATCAGCCGTCGAATCGCCAACGCGTCGCCCGGCTGGCGAACTCGTTCTCGCGCTCGATGATGCCGAACGCTCGCACGGGGCGGACCTCGAAGATCCGGTTCGCCCTGAGGAACTCGGCCGACAGGTCAGGGGCCTCGGTCGCGTACTTGGTGAGATAGCGGTCGATCCACGTGTCGGCGCGATCTCCTTCGACGGCCGTCGCCTTGCCCTCGAGCGAAACGCATTCGGCGGTGTTGTCGATCGTGACCACGACGTTCGGGTTGGCGGCCAGGTTGGCTGCCTTCCGCGACCGTGGTCCGCACGAGAACGCGAACCGGTGGTCGCCCTCATCCCAGACGCCCCACACCGGGAGCGCGTGGGGGCGACCATCTCGGGTCGCCGTGACGACCCAGAAGCTCTTGTTGGCCGCGAGCCGCGCCGCGGCCCACGACCAAGGAAGCCCCTCCCAGTCCGCGGTGTCGACGCCGTAGTCCGGCATCAGCGGTCGCTCGGCGCGTGGCTCCGCCATGTCCGCACTGTAGGGGCCCGGCACCGGCCCGATGTGCCTCAGTCGATCGTCGAGCTTGCGGTCGGCCTTCCGGTCGATGCGCTCGAGCTCGTCCTTCGACAGGTTGCCGCGCTTGTACTGCTGCTTGGCGCGTGCCTTCGCGTTGCCGGCGTGTTCCTTGTCCGGCATCGGGTAGTTGCCGGACTCCTCTCTTGGCGTCGGCAGTCCTGGCCTTTTCGGGCAGTCCGAAGTCCTTTGTCGGCAGCTTGGTGCGCTTCTTCGCCGTGAGCTCCGCCATGGCGTACCTCCTCGCGTGATCGGTCAACAGCGAGATACCCGAATCGGTTCGAACGCAATCAGAACGTCCAGCGGGTCTGGCTGAACGACTCCTCGCCCTTCCCGAAGCCGAAACCCTTCGCCGGGACGACCTCGAACAGGTACGCGTCCCCCCCGTCGTCGCTGTGGAACATCCCGTCACGAACGTCGAATCTCCAGCCGTACTTCGACTGGAACCGATCGGACGCGGCGCGCGAGCGTCGGTTCGTCGGTCACCCGGCAAGGCGTCGCCCTCGATGACGAGGTCGAGGCCCTGCTGCATCGAGCTCGCGCCGGTGGTCAGCGCGACATGCGTGTTGGTTTCGAGGTTGCGCGCCTTGCGCTCCGTGGGGCCGGTGCAGAAGTACAGCGAGTCGCCGAGCAGCACCGTCATGAGCGGGGTGACGTGCGGGCGGCCGTCGGGCCGGACCGTCGAGATCCAGAACGTCTCGGCGGCGCCGAGGACCTCGCGGGCCAGGTCCCAGGCCGTTGCCGCGACGCCTTCGCTGCTGAAGCGTTGATCGAGCTCGGTGGTCGGTGCGCTGGTGGTCATCTCGGACTTCTCCTCCTTGGCGATCTCCGTCGCGAGATCGCGACGAGCACGGCGTCGTCGTCGCCGTCGTTGCAGATGCGTCGAACCGGAACGTCGACGAGCCACAGCACGTCGCCGGCGCGGAACGTGGTGCGCCCGGCTCTGGTCCACTCGAGGACGACCTCGCCCTGCTCGACGATGACGAGCGCATCCCGCCATTCGGCCTCCTCGTAGCGACGGACCTCGCCCGGGCCGATGATGACCGCTCGGCGATCGACCCAGCGGGGGAGCGGGTCACCGAGGAACGCCAGCGGGGGCTCCGGGGCGTGCATCATCCACCGGGCCCGCTCCACGTCGTCACGCAACACAGGACGCCACCACCGGCCGAAAATCATCGGCCGCGAAGCGCTCTACGGTGCGGCCGGCAGACCGAAGTACTCGAACAGCTCGGTGTTGAGAAAGTTGTGATGGCCGGTGATCCGCTCGCCGTCGGTCTCGATGATCTGCAGCGCCCACGGCGCGTGGCCACCCCGACCGTCCGGACGATACGAGCCGAACGCCGTACGCCCGTTGGCGGCGGTGGCGACGAGACGCGAACCCCGGCAGCCGATGCCCTGGCCGAGGAACCACCCCGCGATGTTGTCCGGCCCCTGCAGCCACAACGCGTACGGCGGCATGGAAAGGATCGCGTCATCCCGCAACATCGTGACGAGCTCGGCCACGTCGTAGCGCTCGAACGCGTCGACGTAGCGGCTGAGCAGCTCCCGCTGGTCGTCGGCGACGTGGTGGTGGTGTCGTCGAGATCGACGTGGCCCATCGTGTCGCGGGCGCGCTGGAGTGCGCTGTTCACGGAGGCAACCGTGGTGTCGAGCAGCTCGGCGACCTCGCTCGCCTGCCAGCGCAGCACCTCACGCAGGATCAGCACCGCCCGCTGCTTGGGCGGCAGGTTCTGCAGGGCGGCGATGAACGCCAAGCGGATCGACTCCCGCGAGAGGGCGAGTTCGGCGGGGTCACCCTCGGCCGGGAGCACCTTGGCGTCGGGAATCGGCTGGACCCAGGTCTTCTCCGGGTACACCGGTCCCACGGCGGCCGTCTCGACCGGGGACGAGGGGCCGAACTCCATCGGCCGTGCCCGCCGCTGCGGCCCGCGAACCATGTCGAGGCACACGTTGGTGGCGATCCGGTAGAGCCACGACCGCAGCGAGGACCGACCCTCGAAGCTGTCGATGTTCTTCCACGCCTTGATGAAGGTGTCCTGGACGGCGTCCTCGGCCTCGAATCCCGAGCCGAGCATCCGGTAGCAGTAGCCCGTCAACTCACGCCGGTAGGTCTCGAGTTGGGCTGTGATGTCGTCAGCGAGCAGGTCGCTGGCTGCGGTACGAGGGGGCATGCCACCACGATATGCGTGAGTCCCGCTTCCGGCCATCCCCGCTTTCGGAATCGCGCAATCCGGCTCAAGTGAGCGGCCCTGAGTGCTTCGATTCGAGCGGCTTCGCCGCGCAAAGCTGGTGGACCGTCTCGGCGGTCGTTCGCGAGCTCGGTGCATGAACTTCATGGGTTCGGTCGCAGGTGGGGTTCGTGAGCGCCCGACGCTGGGGTCCCCTCCCCCTCGCTAGAACACGTCGCAGGGTTGACCGAGCGCCAAGCGCCCGGCGTGGAGCAGCGTGGCCTCGGGGGTGAGTGGGTGGAACTTGGCGCCGCGGATGTCGCGATATGCCCGCTCGATCACGGACCCCTTGAAGAACGCGGCGCCGCCGGCGATCTCCATGGCCAGGTCGCAGACCTCGATGCCGGCGGTCGCGATCTCGCGCTTCGCCGCCATGACCGCGGCGACGGTCTCCATCGACGGCGCCGGGTCGTCACCGACGACCGAGACCGCTCCCTCGTGCGCCCACCCGGCCACGCGGAGCTTGTGCTGCATCAGGCCGACCTGGCGCTGAACGGTCGGGTCTCCGGCCCGGGATGCGGCGGCGAGGAGGGCCGACTTGGCTGCTGATTCGGCGACGCCGAGATAGACCGCATCGATGATCGAGAACGCGATGCTCGACGATCACCTGGAGCGGCGGGTCGACCACGCCGTAGGGGCGGTCGGCGAGCACCTTCTCGTCGGGGACGAACACGTCCTCGATCGTCACGTCGTTGCTCGCCGTGCCGCGCATGCCCAGCGTGTCCCAGGTGTCGTGCACCGTGACGCCGGCGCCGAACGGCACGGCCATGTTGAGCACCCGCAGGCCCGCGCTCGGGATCGTTGTACGGGAACATCGTCGACATCACCGTCCCGGCGGGCGACTGGCTGGCGAAGATCTTGCGCCCGCTCACGCTTGTAGCCGCCGTCGACCTTGACGGCCTCGCCGCGGGGGGCGGTGAAGTCGGCCCCGCCGGTCGACACGAGCACGATGCGGTCCTCGGCGACGCGTCGCAGCGTCGCCTCCGCACCCGGCAGTTCGCGCCGGTAGCGCCACGCGGTGAACGCCGTGACGTGCTGGTGCATCGACATCGCCAACGCTGTCGAGCCGCAGTGCTGGGCGAGCTCACGCATCACGATCGCGGTCTCGCCGATCGTTGCGCCCATGCCGCCGAGCTCGGCCGGGACGGCCAGGGCGAGCACGCCGTTCTCGCGCAGGTGGTCGTACGACTCCTGGACCCACGTGCCGTCCCGGTCGTGTCGCTCGGCATTCTCGGCGAGCACGGGTCCGAAGCCGGACGCCCATTCCTGCAAGGCCGCGTCGCGGTCGGTCTGATCAAGTGTCATTGTCATGATGAGACGGTCGCGCGTTCCGCTGATACGCGGAAGTGCACGATCTGGACTCAGGCAGTACGAATTCTGGACTTCCCATGCGCCGACGGTAGCGCGAGGATCGTCGGGTGACCGAGTACGACAAATACTGCCCGGTGTCCATGGGCTCCGAGGTCATCGCCGACCGCTGGACCCCGCTGATCGTGCGCGAGCTGATCCTCGGGAGCACGCGGTTCAACGACATCGCCCGCGGCCTGCCAGGAATCTCCCGCTCGTTGCTGGTGCAGCGGCTCGGGCACCTCGAACGCAAGGGGGTGCTGGAGCGCTGGCCCTCGCCGGGCGGCCGGGGCTACGAGTACCACCTCACGCAGGCGGGAAAGGACCTCGAGGGCGTCGTGATGGCGCTCGGGCCGGTGGTCGATCGAATGGCTCTTCCACGAGCTGCACCCCCACGACATCGACGCGAGGACGCTGACGTGGTGGCTGCACCACCGCGTCAACGGCGCTCAGCTCCCGCCCGGACGCATCGTGATCCAGTTCGACCACACCGCGCCTGAGCGGATCTCTGTGTGGATGGTGCTCGAACGGGGGGCGGCGTCAGTGTGCATGCAGCATCCCGGGTTCGATTCCGACCTCGTCGTGACCTGCACCACCCCGGCGCTCGCCGACGTGTTCAGCGGCCGCGACACGTGGCGAAGTACGGTCGACCGCGGAGCGATCACCGTCGACGGATCGCCCCGCCTGGCGCGGGCGCTTCCCCGGTGGTTCCTCTGGAGCCCGTTCGCGCCCGACGTCCGCATGGCCTTGCGGCGGAGCCGCCGCCAACCGGCCGGCGTCGACGCCGATGACTGCGCTCCAGTCCCCTCGGCGTCGTAGCCCGCACGCCGCGGCGGTCCGCGGAGAGATTTCCACAGGCCAGATTGCCCGAAAACGGTGAATCTGGCCTGTGGAAATCTCACACCGCCGAGGAGTCGGTCAGGGTGCGGTAGATCGCCGTGGTCGACGCGTCGAAGCACACGAAGCGGACGAGCGCCACCGCCGTCGCCGCCGACGAGACGGCCGTCACGGCGACCAAGGCGGCCGGTTCGGGCGGGTAGCCGTAGACCCCGGTCGAGATCGCCGGGAACGCCACCGACGTCGCTCCGACGCGATCGGCCTCCTGCAGCGAGCGCCGGTAGCACGACGCCAGGAGCTCGGGCTCGCCGGCGTTGCCGCCCCGCCAGACCGGTCCGACGGTGTGGATCACCCATGTAGACGGCAACCGGAATCCTGGCGTCGTCTTGGCGTCGCCGGTGTCGCAGCCGCCGAGCAGCCGGCAAGCGGCGAGCAGCTCCGGCCCGGCAGCGCGGTGGATCGCTCCGTCGACTCCGCCCCCGCCGAGCAGCGACGAGTTCGCCGCGTTCACGATCGCGTCGACCCGCTCGTCGGTGATGTCGCCCGTCACGACCTCGATGCGAGTGCTCATGCCGCTCAGTTTCGCGTCATGCTGTCACGGATGGTGACGTGGCCGATCGCGCCGATGAAGGCGGTGAGAGCGACCGCCGTGCCGAGCGGCGACGGGTGGATGTACGAGCCGAAGTGGGACGGCCATCGGGTGCTCGCGAGGCGGCGCGGCGAGCGCTTCGACGCGGTGAGCTCGACCGGCAAGCCGAAGGACGTCCAGTGGCCCTGGCTCGCTGCCGTCGTCGCCGCCGCCACGGAGCACGACGTGATCCTCGACGGCGAGGTGATCGCCTACGCCGACGACGGTCATCACTCGTTCCAGCTCGTCGGCAGCCGTGACCACCGGCACGCGTTCGTCGTGTTCGACATCCTGTCGGTCGACGACAGGGACTGCATGAGCGAGCCGTGGACCGAACGGCGAGCGCGGTTGCTCGCGACCGTGACGCCGAGCGACCGATTGTCGATCACCCCGGTCAGTGATGACGCAGACGCGATGGAGGCGGTGACCAGGGCGCAACGGTTCGAGGGCGTCGTCGCCAAGCGCCCGGGATCGACATACCAGCCGGGCCGGCGGTCGCCGTCGTGGGTGAAGGTGAAGTACCGATACGAGCAGGAGATGGTGATCGGCGGCTACAAGCTCGGCGAGGGCAACCGGCTGGGCCTGTTCGGCTCGTTGCTCGTCGGGGTCCACGACGACGCCGGCGATCTCCAGTTCGTGAGCGCGGTCGGCACCGGATTCACCGACTCCACGCTGCGGTCGATCATGAAGGAGTTGAAGGCGAGGAAGACCGACTCGTGCCCCTTCGCCGTGCCGCCGAAGCTGCCCCGCGGCTCGTTCCAGTGGGTGCGCCCGGAGCTCGTCGCCCAGGTTGGGTTCCACGAGTGGACCGACGGCGGCGGCCTGCGCGCCCCGGTGTTCCTCGGCCTCCGCGATGACAAGAGTCCGCGCGATGTCGTCCGCGAAACCTGACCCGCTCACCTCGGATCCGTTCTAAACCGGGTAGTGGCTGCCGCACGACCACAACCCGGTTCAGTACGGGTTCGGTGCGAGAATCGCCACGAACCCGCGCAGAACTCGCGGCTCAGGCCGACTTGCGGGCGCGCCGCACCTTCTTCGGAGCCGCGGTCTCGGCCTCGTCGGCCTCGGTCTCCGCCGCGGCCTTCGTGGCTCGCCGCTTGGACGTGGTCGTCGCCGTGCTCGTGACCGACGGGTGGCGTCCCTTCGCCTCGCGAGCTTCCTTGAGGCTCGCCTCGAGCGCGGCGGCGAGGTCGATGACCGTGCCGCGTGGCTCTGGCGCGTCCTCGAAGACGAGCTCGCGGCCGGCCGCCTTGTCCTCGATGATCTTCTCGACCGCCGCCCGGTACTCGTCGGCGTACATCGCCGGATCGAACTTGTCACTCAGCGCGTCGACGAGGCCCTTGGCCATCTTCAGTTCCTTGTCGGACACCTCGATACCGTCCAATTGCTCGAACTCTTCGAGTGAGTCGGGGGCCACCAACTCGTCAGGAAAGACGAGCGTCGACAGCGTGAGGTGGGTGCCGTCCGACCGAATTGCCGCGAGGTATTCCTTCTGGCGCATCACGAATCGACCGATTCCCACTCGCCCTGAATCGGCCATCGCTTCGGCGAGCAACGCGTAGGGCTTGGCGTTCTTGTCCGGCAGGATGAGGTAGGACGAGTCGAACATCATCGGGTCGACGTCGGCCACCGGGACGAACGTCTCCAGGTCGATCTCCTTGGACTTCTTCGGTGCGAGTGGCGCCAGATCGTCGTCGGTCAGCACGACGTAGTTCGAGCCACCGAGGTCATAGCCCTTCACGATGTGTTCGGATGGGACTTCGTCACCGGTCTCCTCGCTGACCTTTCGGTAGCGGATGCGGGACATCGTGCGGTCGTCGAGTTGATTGAACGAGATGCTCTTCTTGCGCACGGCAGGAACGAGCCGGATCGGTATGGCGACCATCCCGAACGAGATGGATCCAGTCCAAATTGGGCGAGCCATGAAACCAACTTTACACTTTGTTTGGATGTAACTACAGGACTGGAAGCTCCTGCTGGACCCCGACGATGGCATCGAATGGATCTCCGACGTCGTCCAAGCGCTGGAGCACGTCTCTGATCGTCCACCGATCGGGACGGAGATCGGGGTCGTCGAGCTCGTCCCACTCCAGCGGCACGGACACGGGCGCGCCGGCGGCAGGGCGGATGCTGTACGGCGCGACGAGGGTCTTGTTCACCTGATTCTGCGTGTAGTCGAGGCGGGCCAGGCCGCGCCGGTCGTTCTTGGTCCACCGCCAGCTCACGAGATCGCTCACCACCCCTCCCACCGTCTTCGACAACGCTTCGACGAAGTCAGAGGTCTGACGGAACGAGTACCCGGATCTCACCGGTACCCAGATCTGGATCCCCCGTTTGCCGGTCACCTTCGGCCGGGCCTCGAGCCCGAGCTTGTCCATCGCGACTCGGAACAGCCTGGCGATCGTCACGGTGTCGTCCCAAGCCGTCTTCTCACCGGGGTCGATGTCGACCAGCGCGTACGACGGCTCGTCCGGTGACGCACACGTCGATGTCCAGGGGTGGATCTCGAACCCGGCGAAGTTCGCGGCCCACACCGAGCGCGGGGGCGCCGTCGATCATGAGGTACTCGCGAGTTTCCCCCTTGCCCGCGTTCGGATTCGGCCAGCGGCGTACCCAGACCGGCGCGTGGGCAGGGACTGCTTTGTGGAAGAACCCGCCCTTCCTGCTCTCGATCCCGTCCGGGAAGCGGTTGAGGTTGATCGGCCGCCCGGCGAGCGCCATCGTCATCCATGGGGCGACCTGCGCGTAGTAGGAATAATGTCGCGCTTGGTGATCGGTGGCTCTCCCTTGCGGCCTGGCATGAGGACCTTGTCGAGGTTCGTGATCTGCTGGCTGACGCCGGCCACCGACCAGTCGCCCTTCGCATGAATGTCGTCGAGCTCGGCCAGCTCGTCCTTCGTCGCACCGGCCCAACGGCCGGGCCGGCCGGTCGCGACGTCCTCGTTGGTGCGGAAGCTCAACACCGACCGCGGGTGGTCCTCGGGATCCCACCCCGCGGCCCGCGTACTGGTCCTTCTTGTGGATCAGCAACCACTCCGAGCTCTCTGGGCCCCGCCCAGACCCGGGACCGCTACTCGGCCGGCCGCTGCTGCGCCCGCTCGTCTTGAGGATCACGAAGCGGCCGCGAAGCTTGCGCCCGACGAGCACGAACTTGAACTCCCCGGCCTCGATCGCCGCGGCCGCGTCGACCTGGTCGGGGTACTCGGGGTCGTGCTCCCACCAGCCGTCGTCCCACAGCACGACGTCGCCTTTGCCGTAGCCGCTGGGGATGACGCCCTCGAACCAGCCGTAGGCGTACGGGTGGTCCTCGACCTTCACCGCCAGCGACTTGCGGGCGGGGTCGAGGTTCGGGCCCTTCGGCACCGCCCAGCTGACGAGCACGCCGTCGACCTCGAAGCGCAGGTCGTAGTGCAGCCGGGTGGCCCGGTGGCGCTGGACGAGGAACCGGTTGCGCCCGTCGGCGCTGCCGGCCAGCTGTCCAGGCGGCTCCGGGGTGGCCTCGAAGTCCCGCATCGAGTCGTACCGCGCCAGTTTCGACTCCGGTGACACCGAAGCGGAGCGTAGTGACGTTCGGGCATACTCCAGCACGTCGGGCCTTACCGCGGCACGATGAGCCGGTAGCCGATCCGTGACACGGTCTCGACACGCGGCCGCCGCGCCCCCTCGCCGAGCAACCGTCGCAGGATGCTCGCCGCCACGCGCACCCGCCGCGGATTGACGGTCCGCGGCTCGACGCCCCAGACCTCGGCGAGCAGCTGCCCGAACGACACGACCTTGTTCGGCCGGCGGGCGAGGGCGAGCAGCAGCTTGAACTGCAGGCGCGGGAAGCGAACGAGCCGCCCGGCGACGAACACCGCAAACCCGTCGACGTCGACCTCGACATCGCCGACGACGACGTGATGCTCCGTGCGGTCGCGCTCCGGCGCCAGCCGCATCAGGGCGAGCAGGTGGGTGCGCAAAAGCGGCGTCGAGATCGAGCCTGGCATCACGTCGTCGGCGCCGGCTTCGATCACCCCCACGGTCCACGCCTCGTCGGCGGCCAGTGCGTCGGCGGCGAGGACGAGGATGCGCGAGCCGATCGAGCGGCGGATGTCCCGGCACAGCCGTCGGACGTCGAAGTCGCCGAGCCGGTTGTCGATCACGACCACCGCCGGGTCGGGATCGGCGAGCTCGTCGACGAGCGTCTTGCGTACGACCACGTCGATGACGTCGTACGGCGTCTGGCCGATCGCGGCGATCAGCTCGGCGGCGGCGCCGCGCCGGGAATGCGCGAACGCCACGACGGACCGCTCGCCGGCCAGGTACGCCGGGGCACTGACCACTGCGGGTGCCGTCACGTCCGCCACCGGGGGCAGCAGCCGGTCGTCGGGGCACGTTGGGTCGTGCTGTTCGATGGCGATACATCCTTGGGATCGCGAACTCCGGGCACGATCGGTGGACCCGGGCGACGTGCGGCGGTGCCGCCGTTCATCGCCCGGGCCCCTCGTTCCGATCACCTCGTTGTTCGTGATCAGCTCACACTGACGGGAACTTCTACCTCTCCGTTTGTCGAGTGCTCGTGCTCGTATTCGTCGATGGCCGACTCGAACTCCGGGTACGCATAGACACCCATCTCGCCCATGTCGAGGCCGGCGATTTCATCGGACTCCATGGAGCGGATGCCGCCCTTGCCCATCGCCTTCGACACCGTGTCCTGGACCTTGAAGAAGGTGTAGGCGACGCCGAACATCACGGTCATGATCACGAGCGGCGCCGACTGCCTGGGCGCCGAACTGGCCGGCGTCGCCCCAGAACAGGCCCTCGACGCCTTCTGTCGGCGAGCCGTTCCACGCCGCGCCGTAGCTGCCGTTGGCGAACAGGCCGACCGACAGGACGCCGAAGATGCCGCACACACCGTGGACCGAGATCGCGCCGACCGGGTCGTCGATCTTCAGCTTGCGTTCGACGATCCAGATCGACTCGATGACGATCACGCCGGCGATCGCGCCGATCGCCGCCGCCATCGCCGGCGACACGAACGCGCACGGCGCGGTGATTGCGACCAGGCCGGCGAGCATGCCGTTGGCCATCATGCCGGGATCGGGCTTGCCCGTCCGCCTGGTGACCCAGAGCAGGGCGACGATGGCACCGAACGCGGCGGCGATCGCGGTGTTCGTGGCGACGGTCGCGAACTGGACGTCGGTGGCCGCGAACGTCGAGGCCGCGTTGAACCCGAACCACCCGAAGAGCAGGATGAACGTGCCCAGCATCGCCATCGGGATGTGGTGGCCGGCCAGCGTGCGGGGCTTGCCATCCCTGCCGTACTTGCCGAGCCGAGGACCGAGCACCAACGCACCCGCGAGCGCGGCCGCGCCGCCGATCGCGTGGACGACACCGGAACCGGCGAAGTCGACGTAGCCGGCGCCGAGGTTCATGCTGTCCCAGGTCTTGCCTAGCCAGCCGCCGCCCCAGGTCCACGCCGCGAACAACGGGTAGTAGATCGCCCCGCAGAAGAAGCCCCAGATCACGAAGCTGCCCCACTTCCAGCGCTCAGCGAGGGCCCCGGTGGGGATCGTCGCGGTGGTGTCCATGAACGCGACCATGTAGAGGAAGATCGCCAGAACCCCGGCGTCGATGCCGCCGCCGGAGAGACCCCAGCCGCCCTTGAAGAGGAAGATCCAGTTCCCCGAGCCGATCAGCGAGTCGCCGACGGGAGCGCCGAGCCCGCCGAAGTACCCAGTCATGTCCATCGCGCTCAGTGAGAGCGGCCAGCCGATCAGGAAGAAGCCGATGAATCCAAGGCCGAAGACGGCGAAGTTCGTGCTGACGACGTGGGCGGCGTGCTTGGCCCGGCAGAACCCGGTTTCGACGAGCGCAAACCCGGCTTGCATGAAAATGACGAGGACGGCGCCGATCACGACCCACAGCATGTTCAGTTGGCCACCGAGCGAGGTAATCGCGTCATCGACCTGCGCGGGGAATGGACCAGAAAACGACAGTTGCATTCACTACCTCCGGCACAGCACGCCAGCCAATCCGGCGTCTTGTAGACGGAATCTTAAGGTGGCGTCGTTTCTGCAGAATCGCCAGAATGTTTCCAGTTTGTGTATAGATCAGCCTTCTGGGCGGCCTCCAGCTCGGAATCCGTGGCGTTCGCCGCCCAGTTCGCTGAATGACGCGACGGCCGCCCAGTTCGCGGAGCCGTACCGCTACGGCTCGATACCGAAGGCCTTCAGAACCGCACGGCGGGTCTCCGGGCTGAGCTTGCGGCCGTGGCGGTCGGTGACCTGGAAGCGGTTGAAGAACTCGCCGGTTGCCGTCTCGGTGGAGCCGTCACCTGGTCCGTCGTAGCTGACCAGCGTCGCGGCATGCACGTCGACCTTCGCCGCGTCGAGCGCCCCGGACATCGCCGCCAGCAGGCCGGGGCGATCGCCACCGCTCACCGTGCACAGCGTGTGCCACGGGTACACGTCGTCCTCGAACGTGACCGACAGGCCGTACAGCGGGACGAGTGAGATCTTGCCTTTGAGCCGCCGCTCCATGCGCTCGGTCAACAGCCCGGGATCGGGGCGGACATCACCGCGGACGAGGAACGAGTCGAGCACGCCGCCGTCAGGCCAGGTGGCGATCGTCGCCGCGACGACGTCGAGGCGCGACTCGGCGAGCGAGTCGGTGAGCCTGGCGAGCAGGCCGGGTCGGTCGCGGCACGACACGTCGATTCGCCACATCCACGGGTCGGGGCCTTCTTCCACGACGATCCGAACCACGCCCCGGCGCGGCAACGTGCCGAGCAACGTCGCCTGCCGGGCGAGCTCGGCGGGCTCGTGAGACACCAGGAACGAAGGCGACGCCTTCTCGAGTCGGAGCCTGGCGTGGTCGCTGGCCGGCCCGAGGGCGGCGATCGCCGCTCGCCGCCGAGTGCCGACCAGCGTCGCCGACCCGTCGAGCAGCTCCGGATGCGAGAGCGCGTCGAGCACGCGATCACGCATCTCGGCGAGCTCGGCCAGCCTCCAGTCGTCGTCGTCCAACCCGGCCGCGGCCAGTTGGTGAGCAGCATCGACGATCTCCTTGTTGCCGAGATGCTCGGCGAGTTGGAGCACGTTCGACTCGCCCAGCGGGTCGCGGTTGGCGAGCGCACCGTCGAACAACGCCGCGCCGTGCACGGTCGCCACGATGTCGTCGGCGACGTCCGGGTCGAGCCTCGCGGCGAGGTCCTGCGCACAGCTCGGCGAGCCCGTCGCGCACACGTCGGCGACGAGCGCGCTGAGCAGCGTCGTGCGGTCGGCGTGATCGGCCACCCGCCGCACGGTGGGGAGTTGCATGATGCGCGTCGGATCGAGCTCGCCGGGGTCGGCGCGGCGCCGGGCGAGCGCGTCCCCCACCTCGGGGAGCGCCCGTTCGAGGACCCCGGTGACGTCGAGGAAGCGCAGGCTGCGGGCGTCGCCCTCGCGCAGCACATCGACCAGCGCCGCGGTGTACCTCGGCTCCCAGTCGAGAGCGACGGCGGTGCGTCCGCCGAACCACCGGATCACGGTCGAGTCGGGGGTGGCGTCGGGCGCCAGTCCGGCCACCTGGAGGGCGAGCGGGATCGTCGACGACGATGCCGGCGTGCCGCGCAGCACGATCCGGTCGCCGATCACGGCGACCTCCCAGTCATCGTCCCCGGCGTCATCGTCAGCGGTCAGGTCCGCTTGCAGCTGGGCAACCCGCCAGCGCAGCAGCGGCGGCGTCATCAGGGTCGTGACGAGCACGACGATCAGGAGTGCGGCGTACTGGTCGTCGCCGAGGACCCCCTCGGCGAGGCCGATCGACGCGAAGATGATGCCGACCTCGCCGCGCGGGATCATGCCGATGCCGATCAGCGCCTTGTCGACCCGCAGCCCGATCGCCCCGACCGCCGACGCCAGCTTGCCGACGATCGCGGTGATGACCAGGGCCGTCGCCAGACCGATGACTGCTGGACGGGCCATCGCGGCGATGTCGGCATCGAGGCCGATCTGCACGAAGAACACCGGGATGAACAGGTTGGCGGTGGATCCGAAGTCGCGCTCGACCCGCGAGTGCTGCCCGCTCCGGCCGATCGCCACGCCGGCCACGAAGGCGCCGATGATCGGAGCGAGCTTGGCCCACTCGGCGGCCCAGGAGAACGCCAGCATGAAGGCGAACGCGAGCACGACGATCGTCGCCGACGACCGGCTGAACCGCTCGATGTAACGGAAGGCCATCGGCACCACGAGCACCCCGATCGCCGTGGCGACGACCAGGAACCCGATGGCCGCACCGATCGTGCCGACGATCGTCAGCGCGTTGACGTCCCCACCGGTCACGATCTTCACGACGACCGTGAGGATGATGAGGCCGAGCACGTCGTCGGCGACGGCCGCGCCCAGCACGATCCGCGCCTCGGTGATGGCGAGCGCCTTGAGGTCGCCGAACACCCTGGCCGTGATGCCGACGCTCGTGGCCGTGAGCGCGGCCCCCACGTACAGCGCGGTGTTTCCGGACTCTCCGAAGCCGAGCGCGACGAGCCCGCCGATCAGGAAGGGGACCGCGACACCGACGGTGGCCACCGACATCGACGCCCGGCCGACGCGGCCCAGTTCCGCGAGGTCCATCTCCATGCCGACCTGCACGAGCAGCAGCAGCACGCCAAGCTCGGCGATTGCCGCCACGGGCTCGCTGTGGGCGGGAATCCACCCCAGGAGCGACGGGCCGATGACGATGCCGACGGCGATCTCGCCGACCACGGCCGGCACCCTGACCCGCTCGCACAGCTCGGCGGCGACCTTCGCGGCGACCAGGATCACCGCGATGTCGAGCAACACCCCGGGATTGTAGGAATCGCTGGTCGACCCTGTCACCGGCCGAACGGGAGACGTCACACGCAGGAAACAAACTGGTAACGCTTCGCGTCGATTAGGAACCGTGAAGAAGCACGCGCCATTGGGCGCGGTCGGGTCGACGATCGACCCTGTCGTCGGGACTTGTCCGACGCCGCCGAGAGGTCCCGACGGATCGCGCCCGTGTGACCGCGATCGGTCGGGACTTCACCGTGGGCTGCGTGGTCTCACACTTCCGGCTGCCCCCCGACGACCGGGGCGATCGCGTCGCGGACCCTCACGCCGGTCGCGGTCACGTCCACCGCAGGCGATGGGGGAAGCGGCAGGGGGGTGGGCATCACCGGTTGCCCGTACTCGTCGAGAGCCTCGATGTCGATGACCAGATCGTCGCCGTCGGCGCGGATCCGAACGGTGGTCTCCTCGCTGCGGCGCACGACGTCGGCGAGCAGTTCCTGGGTGGCTCGCAGGGCGAGGACGGACGCGGCGACGGTGATCCCGTCAGGGATCTCGGCGTCCAGCTCGACGACGGCGCCGACATCCTCGCGTGCGGCGTCCAGCTCGACCTGCACGGCGGCGAGCAGGGGGTTGGCGTCCTCGCCGAAAACGGTTGGGCTCTCCGGGTGCGGCGCGACGCTGAACCGCCACGTCCGCTCGCTGCGCGCTCGTTCCAGGATCCACAGCACCGCAGGGTCGATGCCGTCCGATGCGGCGGCTCCCGCCTCGCGGAGCGCGGCTGATTCCCGCTCGGCGGCTTCGGCCCGTTCCGCGGCGAGGCGCGCCTCGTCGGCCGCCAGGCGGGCATGCTCCTCGGCCCTCGTCAGCTGCTCGGCCCGCGCTTCGGCGAGCGAGGCTGCCGCCAGCCGCTCGGTCGTCGCCGACTCCAGCTCGGCGGCGGTTGCGGCCAGTTCGGCTTCGCGGGCGGTCGCTCGTTCCTCCGCCGCGGCGGCGAGCCGCCGCTGCTCGGCGAGCCGGCGGGTGCTGAGGACCGTGAGCACGAGCGCGAACATCGCCACGACCGCAAGGACCACCACCAAGACGACCACGGGCGGGACTGTACCCAAGGGCGCCAGCGCGTTGCGGGCGTTCTCCCCGTCGATCGCGGCGCCCTGTCGGTGACACCATGGACGGATGCGCGCCCGCTGGTTCGATCGTCCCGGCGGGCCGGCGACGCTGTCGGAGCTGCTCGCCATCCCGGGCGTCCGGGAGGACGTCGAACTGCGATCCCGGTTCGGCTTCATGGCGATCCACGGCGGCGACCTCGAGTTGCGAACCGACGTGATCGCGTCCGCAGCCGCCGAGATCGTGGGTGCGTCGTACTACGGCGTCGTGTACCCAGAGGGCCTCGAGCGCCACCTTCCCTCGTCGCGCTACCGGGTCGAGGAATCGGCCGCCCTGAGCTCGTTCCTCGGGCACGTCGACGCGGTCGTTTCGATCCACGGTTACGGGCGCGAGCGGCAGTGGACGTCGCTCCTGCTGGGCGGCACGAATCGCGATCTCGCCGCGGAGCTCGCCGGTGAGCTGGCACCGCGGCTGCCCGGCTACGAGCTGGTCACCAACCTCGACGAGATCCCGGCCGAGCTGCGCGGGTCGAGCCCGCGCAACCCGGTCAACGTCCCGGCCGCCGGGGGCGTTCAGCTCGAGCTGCCGCCGCGGGTGCGCGGGCTCTCGCCGTTCAGCCCGCCCCCCGGGCCCGACGGCTTCTCGCCGCCCACCCGCCAGTTGATCGACGGCCTCGCCGCCGTCGCCCGCAGCTGGATGGACCGCGAGCCAGCGGCGTGAACGTCTTCCTCGAGACGGAACGCCTGGTGCTGCGCCAGTTCACCCGCGACGACGCCGAACTGCTCGTCGAGCTCGACGGTGATCCCGACGTGATGTTCTTCATCAACGGCGGCCGAGCGACGCCGCGCGAGGAGATCGAAGGCGACGTGCTGCCGGCGTTCCTGTCGTATTACGTGCGGTTCCCCGGCTACGGCTTCTGGGCGGCGATCGAGCGGGCGACCGGCGAGTTCGTCGGCTGGTTCCACTTCCGTCCCGCGCCGGGCCACCCGAGTGACGAGCCGGAGCTCGGCTACCGCCTCCGCCGGTCGGCGTGGGGCAAGGGATTCGGCACGGAGGGGTCGATCGCACTCATCGCCAAGGGATTCCGCGAGCTCGGCGTGCGGCGAGTCCTGGCCGAGACGATGGTGGTGAACTCGGCCTCCCGGAGGGTGATGGAGAAGGCCGGGATGCGCCTGGTCCGCGAGTTCCACGCGGAGTGGCCGGACCGGATTCCTGGCGACGAGCACGGAGACGTCGAGTACACGATCACCCGCGACGAGTGGGAAGCGCAAAACTCAACACCAGGCTGACGACACCGTCGCACCGTGATCCTTACCATCTCGGGCATGAGCGAGTTCCAGCCGTCACGCGCGCCCAGGTGGGTCGACGTGGCCGTCGTGGTGCCGCTGATCGTGGTCGTGATCGTCGGGACCTGGGGCGTCGGCCACGACCACGAGCCCGGAACGCGGGACGTCGACTGGCTGGCGTACGTGTGCGGGATCGTGGGCGCCGCATCGCTCGTGTTCTGGCGGCGCTGGTCGGTGTACGTCACGGGCGTGGTCGCCGCGGCGATGTTCGTGTACCTCGCCCGTGACTATCCCGGCGGACCGGCGCTGCTGCCCGGCCCGCTGGCACTGCTCGCTCTCGGATACGCCGCTCCCCGGCGGACGGCATGGATCGGGGCGGCCGGGCTGGCCGTCGTCGCCGCGGCCGGCGGGGCGATCGGGAGCGGCTTCGGTCTGCAGCAGGTCGTGGCCGCCGGCTGGACGGTCGCGGCAGTGCTCGCCGGTCAGGCGCTGGCCGGCCGCAGCGAGCGGGCCGCCGCCGAACGCGAACGGATCGCCCACGCCCATGAGCAGGCGCTGGCCAACGAGCGGTTGCGCATCGCTCAGGATCTGCACGACTCGGTCGCTCATGCGATGGCCACGATCAACGTGCAGTCAGGCGTCGCCGCCCACCTCATCGAGCGCCGGCCGGAGCAGGCGGCGACGGCGCTGGAGGCGATCAGGGTGGCGAGCCGCGACGCCCTCGACGAGCTCGGTGCGATCCTCGGTGTGCTCCGAGAATCAGGTGCCGACGTTCCGCTCGCCCCCGCCGCCGGCATCGGTGACATCTCCGCGCTCGTCGAGCGGGCCGGCAACGACGGGCTCGCCGTGACGCTCACCTGCCACGGCGACGCGTCCAACGTCCCGCCGGCCATCGGCGCGGCCGCCTTCCGGGTCGTCCAGGAGGCGCTGACCAATACTCGGCGGCACGCCGGATCAGGCGCATCGGTGGACGTCGACGTCGTGATCGGCGACCGCGGTGCGCTCCGGATCGCCGTGGTCGACGACGGCGGGATCGCTCCGCGGTCGACGAGTCCGGACGCCGGGCTCGGATTCGGTCTCATCGGAATGCGCGAGCGGGTCGAGTCGTCAGCCGGGTCGCTGGACACCGGGCCGGCCGCAGGCGGTGGCTACCGGATCGTGGCGACCTGGGAGGCGCCATCGTCATGATTCGTCATTGCGTTCCCCGGCCACGCAGGCCGATCGTGGCCGCTCACTCGCTGGCGCTCGTTCGCTCGCATCGGTGCGGCGTGTTGTGATTCGTGTTGTGCTCGCCGACGACCAGGTGCTGGTCAGGACCGGCTTCCGCGCTCTGCTCGACGCCGAGGACGACATCGAGGTGGTCGGCGAGGCGAGCGATGGGGCCGAGGCGGTGGCACTGGCCGGGGAGCTGCGACCCGATGTCGTGCTCATGGACATCCGAATGCCGAATGTCGATGGGCTGACCGCGGCCCGCGAGATCTCGCAACACGACGAGCTGGCCGACGTGAAGGTGCTCGTGCTCACGACGTTCGAGCTCGACGAGTACGTCTACGAAGCGCTGCGCGCCGGCGCCAGCGGCTTCCTGGTGAAGCACACCGAGCCGGCCGAGCTGATCCGCGCCGTCAGGGTCGTCGCCGCCGGGGAGGCGCTCCTGTCGCCCGGCGTCACCCGCCGCTTGATCGCCGCGTTCACCGACGTGCCCGCCGCCACTCCGGAGCCGGATGCGCGGATCGTCGAGCTGCTCACCGCTCGCGAACGGGACGCCGTTGCGCTCGTGGCCGAGGGCCTGTCGAACGAGGAGATCGCCGAGCGCTGGTACGTGAGCCAGGCGACCGTGCGCACCCACGTCAGCCGGGCGATGACGAAGCTGAATGCGCGCGACCGCGCCCAGCTCGTCGTGTTCGCCTACCGCAACGGTCTCGCGTCGATACCGGTCGAATCGCGGCGTCGCCGCCCGAGTCGGGGACCCGACCCCGACGTCCTCCGTTGACGTCGGGGCCACCTTGGCCAGTCACCCTGCGACCTGCTCGGCGAGCCCGTTGATGTACTCCTCGATGGCGGTGTAGCCCGACGACATCACGACGGCGTGGTCGGTACCGTTGCTCGGGTCCAAGCCGTTCTCGAGCTCCCATGTGTCAGCCATGCCGTCGGTGTCAGCGTCCGGGGGTGGCTCGGTCGGTGACAGTCCGTCGAGCAGGTTCGCGGGAGGGTTCGGCTCCCAGGAGCCGGTGCCGTTCCGGACGTCGTCGACGGTCGCCGCGGTCACGCCATCACGGGGAAAGGCCCCGGCCCGGTCGAGGACGGCGGCTGCTGCGTCGGCCGGTGCCTGCATCGTGACCGGCACGTACCCACCAGAGGTCGCGGAGAAGTCGGACGGCGAGCTGATGATCTGGTCGGGCCCCGCGCCGGCGAAGGCGGCGTCGGCCAGGGGCGTGCCGGAGATGTCGTCGACGACCCCTTCGAACTGCCCGGGGGCCTGGATGTCGTTCTGGAACAGCCAGTACGTCGTCCCGCCTGGATCCTCGTCGTCGAAGTACAGCGGCGTGAACTCGGTGTGGCTCGGTCCGTGGATGAATGTGTTGCCGGCGATGTGGAACTCGCCGGAAGCCGGGTTGTGGTGGACGAATCCGTCCTGGCAGTCGTAGATCACGCTGTTGATCAGCTCCGCCGGGCCGGCGCTCATCGCCGGGCACCGCGCTCGATGGTGGGCGAACAGCACGTGGTGGATGGACGCGCGGGGACTGTCGGGGCCGAAGATGACGCCGTCGTTGTGCGGCCCGTCGGGTTGCCCTTCCGGATTCGACTGCTCGATCGTCGACCACTGCAGCGTGACATCGCTCGCGAACTCGTAGAGGTCGAGCGTCTCGTCGCTCCCCCACGACAGCGAGAGGTGGTCGAGCATCAGGTTCGAGTTGTTCGACAGCTGCAGCGCGTCGTACACCGCTCCGAGGTCGTCGACACCACCCTCGGCCGTCGTGATCGGCGGTGGCCTGAGGCGGAGGTGGCGGATGATGATGTTGCCCGCCGGGTCAGCGCCGTAGCCGTCGATGCGGCCGTGCAGCGTGATCCCGGCGCCCGGTGCCGTTTGGCCGGCGATCGTGACGTTGCCGCACGTCAGCTCGAGGTCGTGTCTTCCAGACACCTCGATCACGCCGCTGACGCGGAACACGACGGTGCGAGGCTCGCAAACCTCGGGGGCGAGGGCCTCGCCCAGGGATCCCGGGCCGAACGGCTCGAGGGTCGACACGATCACCACGCTCCCGCCGCGACCACCGGTCGCCCCCGCCCCGAAACCTTCCGCACCGGGGATGGCTGGCAACGCCGGTGTTGACGACGATGCCGACGTCGGTGCTTCCGCCCGTCCGGCTCCGAGCGTCAGGGAGATCACTCCGGCCAGCGTGGGTACGACGGTGTTGCGCTTCATGGTTCCTTCCAGGGTCCACGGGCCGGATCGTCTACGGCCACCGCGGTGAGGTCGTCGGCTACGTCAGCATCGCGGAGATCGAGCCGAACACCGACGACTCGATCGTCGTGGCGACCAACAACCCGGCCTTGCAGCCGCTCCAGCTCACCGACCGGTTGACCGCCGACTGGTGAACGTTGCGAGAACGCGACGTCCCGCGGTCCGTGGTCGTGATCTGATGCATGTCTGTCGATCGCGACTCATGACGTTGCGAAGTCGGCGACCGATTGGTGCTGACCGGACGGAACGGTCCTGCTACTACTCGTCGGTCGCATCACGCGACGTACCGAACCGGTCGGCCCGTGCAGTTTCATGCACGATCGTCGCTCGTCGGCGTCAGCCGGGTGGTCGGGTTGCGGTTGCCGCGGGTTGTCGGTTGGTGGTGGTGCCGGCGTAGTAGCGGATGCCGTCTGGTCGGTGGACCGTCACGTCGCGGTGTTCGCCGAGGTTGAGTGTCCAGCCGCCTTCGTGGACGAGGTGGTGGTGTTTGCAGCAGAGCGGGACGAGTTTGTTGAGGTCGGTCGGCCCGTTGTCGGCGAGCCATTCCTCGGTGTGGTGGATCTCGCAGCGGTCGATGCTGACGGTGCAGCCGGGGAACCCGCAGGTGCGGTGCATCGTGAGGATCGCTGAGCGTTGGGCTGGGGAGGCGAGCCGTTTGCCACGTCCGAGGTCGAGCGGCTGGCTGTCGCCGTCGAGCACCGCCGGGATGATGTTCGCCTCGCAGCACAGCCGGCGCACCGTGGCGGGCGGTAAGGCGATGCCGTCGGAGGTTTCGCACAGCGACCGGTCGGACAGCCCGTTGACCAGGGTGTCCAAGTCGACGAGCACGATCACTTCCGGCACCCGTGGGTCGAGGGTGGTCGAGCCGGTGACGAGGTCGATGAACGCCTGGGCCTCTTGCTGGTCGTAGCTCATCGGCGCCCCGGCGGGATCGTCGGCGTCCTGGCTTCGGGCGGCGCGTTGCTGGCGGCGCACGACCCGCAGTCGGGCGTAGATCGCGGCGAGGACCTTGGCGTGCGATTCGGGGTCGAGCTCGCTGTGGATGTGGCCCATCCCGGTGGTGTGGTCGATCCAGTGCTTGATCCGGTTCGCCTGTCGTTGCCGTTCGAGCTCGCTGGAGCCGTCGTCGGCGGCGGCGGTGCGGGCGCGGTCGCGGCAGGATTGTTCGAACCGTTCGACCGACGAGCGGCGAGCCTCGTCGAGCAGTTCGGCTTCGTGGGCGACGAACTCGGCTTTGGCAGCGTCGTCGAGTTTGGCGGTGGCGTTGGCCAACGCGTTGAGGTGACCGGATGAGACGGCTCCGTCGGCGAGCGCGGTCTCGAAGCTTGGGAGCTGTTCGCAGACCTTCTCGCGTCCGGCGGCTGCGGCGGCCTCGCGGGCCGATCGCCGGCCACCCTCGCGCAGCACGTCGGCGGCTGGTTCGGAGCGGCCCTCGGCGGCGAGCCGCCGGGATCGACGGGCGATGCGCACCTCGACCGAATCGCAGTACGCGATGACGTCACGTCTGGCCTTGACGACGGCGTCGAGATCGGCCCGGTTCATCGACTCGACATCAGCCGCCGCGAGCAGCTCCAACGCCGCGAACGCCCGCTGCACACGCGAATCGGCGAACTCGATCCGGGAACCCACGTCGGGCTCCTCGGTCGTGCAACTCATCGTTTCCCTCCATGCACTAAAGAGTGATCGGAGGGGATGTCGGTACCCGCAACCTACCACGAACACACGCGCGAAACAACCCCAATGACGAGGTAATTTCTGTGTCCACGACAGACGGATCTCAACACCTGACGTACCCGGAACTCAACAACAGCCCGACGACGCGAGCTCGCCGAAGGCGCACCGTGGAGGTCATGGCAGGAACACTCACATCCGCCCCTGTGGCCGCCGATCACACCGACCGGTCGCGCCGGCCCGACACCAGCACTGCAGTTGTGCGCGATGCCGTGGTGGTCGACGGGCTCACCAAGCGATTTGGCTCCCGTACCGTGGTCGACCAGGTCTCGTTCAGTGTGCCGATCGGCACGGTGGCCGGGTTGATCGGCCCCAACGGCGCCGGCAAGACGACGATCATGGCGATGCTCCTCGGGCTCGTGCAGCCGACGAGCGGCACGGCCACGATCTTCGGCACCCCGATCAGCCAGCGTCGTGGCTACCTCCACCGCGTCGGCGCGCTGATCGAGGGGCCGGCGTTCCACCCGGCGGTGTCGGGCATCGACAACCTCCGGTCGCTCGCTGTGCTGGCGGGGCAGCGGGGACCGAACCTCGACACCCACATCGCCGAGCTGATCGACATCGTCGGCCTGACCGGCCGCGGCCAGGACCGATACGGCGCCTACTCGCTCGGGATGAAGCAGCGGCTCGGCATCGCCGCCTCGTTGCTCGGCCACCCCGAGCTCGTGATCCTCGACGAGCCCACGAACGGACTCGATCCGATGGGCATGCAGGACATCCGCAACCTGATCAGACGGATCTCGGGTAACGGGCGGACCGTGATCGTCTCCTCGCACCTGCTGAGCGAGCTCGAACAGGTCTGCGACTGGCTGATCGTCCTCGATCGCGGCGGCGTCGTCCACCTCGGCCCGCCGGAGTCGCTCGGAGGATCGGTCGACTCGCTGGTGATCCGGATCGGTGACCCGAGCCGAGTCGACGACCTCGCCGCGCTCGCCGGCTCGGCGAACCTGCCGGTTACCGTCGATGCCGGGTCCGGCCAGCTGACCATCGCGCTCGACGGGGACGTCGACCCGACCCGGCTGGCCGGTGAGATCAACCGGCGGGCTCACGTGGCCGGGATCGTTCTCACCGAGTTGCACCACGACCGGGCCGACCTCGAGGCCCGCTACCTGAACCTCGTCAACTTCGAAGACTCCGAGAGAGGGAACCGATCATGAACCTCGTCAACTCCTACCGGTCGGAATGGATCCTGCTCAACCGCCGCAAGATGTGGACGGTCATGGGCATCACCACGGCGATCTTCACGATCGTGGCGACCGCCCTCACGCTCTCGACGGCCGAGTCGGTCGTCGGCGGCGACAGCGTCGGGCTGGCCCTCCAGGCGCTCTCCGGGTCGGGTGGCGCCACGGCCGCGGTGATCTTCTCCATCGGCTTCAGCTCGATCCTCGTGCTGGCTGCGTTCGCCAGCAGCACGGGGAACGAGTTCAGCCGGGGGACCCTGCGGGCGGCGTTGACGAAGCAGCCGAGCCGCTGGTCGCTGATCGCCGGCAAGCTCGGCGCCCGGGTCACGGTCGCGTCGATCCTGATGGCCGGGGCACTGGGGATCGGCGCGGCGACGGCTGCCGTGTGGGCGCCGACCGAGGACATCTCCACCGATGGGTGGTTCGATGGCGAAGCCTTGGTGGCCGCCGCCGGCGACTACGCCCGGCTGATCGGGTTCGTCGTGATGTTCGCCCTCATCGGCACGACCGTCGCCGTGCTCGTGCGGTCGACGCCGGTGGCCCTGGGCATCGGCCTGCTCTGGTTCGGCCCGATCGAGAACGTGATCGGGGAGGGCCAGGCGTGGGCCGACCGCTGGTTCCCCGGACTCGTGCTGCGCTCGCTGCTGCAGCCGGACGCACCCGACGCCCTATCGACCGGGACGACCCTGGCCACGCTCGGCGCCTATGGCGCGGTGTGCGTCGCCGTGATCGGTGCCGTGATGGCTCGTCGCGACGTCACCGTCTGACCGGCCGAACCGAGCCCCCCAACGATCTGGGCGGGATCTCCCTCAGCAGTTGCGAGGAATCCCGCCCAGTTGCGAGGAATCCCGCCCAGATCCGCGACTGCGACGATTTCCCGCCCAGAAATCTGGTCAGTCGAGGGCGGTGTCGCTGAGCCTCTGGGCGAGCCAGGCGAGGGGGATCGACACGACCATCACGAAGGTGGCCACGACGTTCACGAGCGGGACGTTGTTCGGCCGGCTGATGTTGGCGAAGATCCACTGCGGCAGCGTCTGGTAGCCCGATCCGGCCGTGAACGTGGTGACCACGATCTCGTCGAAGCTCAGCGCGAACGCGAGGATGCCGCCGGCGAGCAGCGCCGAACGCACGAGCGGGAAGGTCACGAAGCGGAACGTCTGAGTGCCGTGGGCGCCGAGGTCCGCCGATGCTTCGAGCAGGTTCGGTGACATCCGCCGCAGCCGGGCGATCACGTTGTTGTAGGCGAGGACGACGCAGAACGTGGCGTGGGCGATCACCAGCGAGTGGAACCCGAACCCGACCCGGAAGTCGAACAGCCCGAGGTCGATCCGCCGGTTGAACGTGTTCTGCAGGGCGACCCCGGTGACGATCCCCGGGAAGCGCGATCGGCAGGACGAACAGGAACGAGTACGAGTTGTGCCCGAAGAAGCGATAGCGCTGCATCGCGAACGCGGCGAGCGTGCCGAGGACGAGCGCGATCAAGGTGGCGACGAGGGCGACGCGCACCGAGTTGGCCAGGGCTTCGCGTGGCCCGTCGGTCTCCCACGCCTGGCGCCACCAGTCGAACGTCAGGCCCTGTGGTGGCCACGACAGCGAGGTGGCGGTGTTGAACGAGAGGATCGCCACGACCGCCAACGGGAGGTCAGGTACAGGAACAGCCGCAGGACGTGGCAGGAACGGAACTCACAAATATCCCGACCGCGGGGCGGGGCAGTGCGCCGGAGCCGTGGTCGAGCGTCAACGGTGACCAGCATGCTGTTCGTGCCGGCCAGGCCGGCTCCGCCAATCACTGAGCTCTTCGAAGCGATCCAGGCCTGACGCCGGCGCATCGTCAGCAGGTAGACCACGATGATGAGCAGCGGCCAGAGCGTGTACGCCGCCGCCAGCGGTTGGTTGGGCGCCAGCAGCGTCGTGTAGATGAGGTTGCCGATCATCGTCACCCGGCCGTCGGTCACGAGCCGCGGCGTGATGTAGTCGCCGAGCGACAGCGAGAACGTGAAGATGCTGCCGGCGGCGATCGACGGCACGAGCATCGGGGCGACGACGCTCGTGAACGTTCTCAGCGGCTTGGCGCCCGAGGTCACCCGACGCCTCGAGCAGCGACGACGGCAGCCGCTCGAGCCCGGCGTACACCGGCAGCAGCATGTACGGGAGCCACAGGTACGTCAGCGCGATGATCGCCGCCGCGTAACCAGACGTCGGGGTGTAGCCGAACACCGACTGCAGCACGCCGCCGTCCTTGTTGACCCCGAACTCGCTGGCCGGCTGCAGCATGGCTTTCCACGAGTAGCCCTTGACGAGGTAGCCGGCCCACAGCGGCATGAGCAGCGCGACGATGAGGCCACGGCGCGCCCACGGTCGGGCGATCTTGGCGACGTAGAACGCGGTCGGCACCGCGATCACGAGGCACGCTGCCGTGACGGCCCCGGCGATGAGCACGCTGCGGACCACGACCTCGAGGAACGTCCGCGTCGTGAACGCCCGCTCGACGTTGGCCACGGTGAGCTCGCCGGTCGGCTTGCTGGTGAACCCGTCGAGCTTGAAGAACGCGCTGACGACGAGCAGTGCCAGCGACGCGAGGTAGACGAACAGGAGCCAGCACACCGCCGGACCGAGGAGCGTCGACGATCGCGAGCGGCCGGCGGCGGCGGAACAGCCGGTTGACGCCGCGCCACGGCCCAGAGATCGGCGGTGCCGTTCCCCCGGCCGTGGCGACGGCGTCGCTCACCAGCCAGAACCGCTCGTCACGCGCGGAGCTCGTTCCACGCGTTGATCCACTCTGCGTACGGAACACAGGTGACGTCGGTGCGACCGTCGATGCAGGCTTCTGTCGGCGTCGTCCAGTACCAGACGTCCTCCCAGTACGCGGTGTCCGCGGCGTGGAAGATGTCGCAGTGCTCCGGGTCCGCGGTGAGCGCACAGGACTCGGAGTTCGACGGCGCCTCGCCGAACCACTCGGCCACCTGGGCGTTGGCCCACGGCGACGTGATCCAGTCCATCCACAGCATCATGCAGTTCGGGTTGGCGGCCTTCGTCGAGACCATCCACGTGTCCGACCAGCCCGTCGCGCCCTCGACCGGCTTGACGGCGTCGATCGTCGCCCCGTTCGCCTGGGCGAGGTTGACGATCACCTGCCACGTCGTGCCGGCGAGCACCGTGCCGCCCTCTAGCGCGGTCTGCTGGTCGGTGTAGAGCGCCCAGTACTGGCCGACGAGCGCCGCTTGCTGTTCGAGCAGCGCGATCGCCGCGGCGAACTGGGTCTCGTCGAGCGCGTACGGATTCGTGATCCCGAGGTCTGGCTGCGTCGCCATCAGGTAGACCGCGGCGTCGGCGATGTAGATCGCGCTGTCGTAGATCGACACCGCGCCGTCGGCCGGGGTGCCGCCTTCGAACATCGACGCTCCACGAATCGGGTGGGGCGTCGGCGAACGCCTCGGTGTTGTACACCAGCAGGTTGGCGCCACGCCCGTGCGGAATGCCGTAGGGCTCGCCGTCGACCGAGTTCCACTGCTGCAGCTTGAGATCCTCGAAGATCTGGTCGTAGCTGCGTCAGCTGGCTACGTCGAGCGGGCCGACCTCGCCGCCGGCGATGAGCCGCTCTGTGGCGTCACCGGACGCCGACACCCCGTCGTACTCGCCGCTCTGCATCAGCGCGACCATCTCGTCGGACGTGTTGCCGATCTGCACGTTCACGGCACACCCCGTCATGTCCTCGAACGGCGTCACCCAGTCGGCCGCCGGATCGGTCGAGCCGTCCTCGATGTAGCCGGCCCAGGCGATGACGTTGACCTCGCCCTCGGCGGCGGCGAGGAGGTCGGGGTTCGGCGTCCACTGGTAGTCGGTCTCACCGGCCGGCGCTTCACTGGCCGGCGGTTCCGTCGGTCGCCGACGCCGGCGCCGCTCGCGGCGATGCCGGCCGCCGCGGCGACGACGACGGTTGCGGAGACGACGGCTCGACGCCGGTTCCTCCGCCTGATTCGGTCGCTATGGATAGGCATTGACCGCCCCTTCTGTTGTTGGTGTTGATGTTGCGGAATCTGGTCGGGCAGCGACGCGTCGTCGAGCGGCTCGTCGGCCACCACGTCGAGCGCGGTGCCGGTGTCGGCCACCACGAAGGCCGCCGAGCGGGTCCAGGTCAAACGGACCTGCTCGCCGATCGTGAGCTCGCTGACCTTGTCGCTCGGGACGCTGGCCAGCAGATGGTCGCCGTTGCCGAAGCTCGGCGCGCACCCGGCAGTCCGAGCCGAGGTACTGGATGTCGCTCAGGACGCCGTCGATCGAGACCTCGCCGGCGCCGGGTTCCGGTCCACCGATGCGGATGCGTTCCGGCCGTAGGGCGTGGGCGGCGTTGACCCCGAGCAGCCGGCGCGACTGCTCGACCGACAGCACGTTGGACGTTCCGACGAAGGTCGCGACGAACGTGGTCGTCGGGGCGTCGTAGATCTGTCGCGGCTCGCCGACCTGCTCGATGCGGCCGCTGTTGAAGACCGCGATCCGGTTGCTCATCGACAACGCCTCACCCTGGTCGTGGGTGACGAAGACGAACGTGATGCCGACGTCGCGCTGGATCGCCTTCAGCTCGACCTGCATCTCCTCGCGCAGTTTGAGGTCGAGCGCCCCGAGCGGTTCGTCGAGGAGCAGCACCTTGGGACGGTTCACCAGTGCCCTGGCGAGGGCGACGCGTTGCCGTTGACCGCCGCTGAGCTGGCTCGGCTTGCGGCTCCCGTAGCCAGTGAGCCGCACGGCATCCAACATGTCGCTCGCCGCCCTGCGCCGCTCGGCCCGGCTGACGCCCTTCACCTTGAGGCCGTACTCGACGTTGGCCGTCACGTCCATGTGCGGGAACAGCGCGTAGTCCTGGAACACCGTGTTGAGGTCCCGGTCGTACGGGGCGAGCCTGGTGACGTCGGATCCGTCGAGCAGCACGGCGCCGGCCGTGGGCAGCTCGAACCCGGCGATCATCCGCAGGACCGTCGTCTTGCCGCTCCCCGACGGCCCGAGGAGCGAGAAGAACTCCCCGTCGCCGATCGCGAGGTCGACGTTGTCGACCGCCGTGACGTCGCCGAATCGCTTCGTGATGCCGACCAGTTGCACCGCTGGTCGTGATGGTTGGAGGGCGAGGGAGGTGCCGCCGGAGGACTCGTTCACTGCTGCCCTCCTCAGCTCACGAGACGAAGTTGCCAAATCCTAAGGAGCTACATGTTTAGGCGTCAAGCTGGTGCGCTATGCGCACGCCCCGCGCTGCCGACGGCTCGGCCCGGACGGCTCGACTACGGTGCGGGGATCATGACGGCGTCCCTGAGCGAGGTTTCGATCTCGCAGCTGCTCGTGCCGGTGACGGGAAGCTGCCTCGCCGACTCGGTCGGCCAGCAGCTCGCCGACGCCATCCAGCTCGGCCTGTTCGCCAAGGGTGAGCAGCTGCCGAGCGAGAGCGCGCTGGCCAGTCAGCTGGGTGTGTCGACCCTGACGTTCCGCGAGGCGCTCGCCGCGCTGCGGCACCGCGGACTGGTCGAGACGCGGCGCGGGCGCAACGGCGGGTCGTTCGTGTGCGGCCCGGCCCCGGCGCCGGCGGCGCGCCTGCGGGCGCGGCTTCGTGGGCTCAGCTCGGTCGAGCTCAGGGACCTCGGCGACGAGTGGACCGCGGTCGCCGGCACGACGGCGAAGCTGGCCGCCGCGCAGGGCGTCCGACCACCAGATCGTTCGCCTTCGCGCGCTCGCCGACGAGCTGTCCGCGTCGAGGTCGATCAGCGAGCGGACCCGGGCCAACAGCCGGTTCGCCATCGAGCTCGCACTGGCCGCCCAATCGGAACGGCTCACCAGGGCGGAGGTGCGCTTGCAGGGCGAGTCCGGCGAGCTCCTGTGGACGCCCTCGTCGGCTCCGCTCCGCGCCGACGAGGTGGCCGCCGACCTGCACCGCATCGTCGACGCCGTCGCTGACGAGGACGGCGAGCGGAGCCGCACGCTCGCCGAGACCCGCACCAAGCAGAACATGCGGTTCCTGATCGCCGCCCATCTGGAGTTGACCGGCACGTGAACACGGTCTTCCACATCTCGCATCCGCGGCCGGCGAGCACCGTGACCGGCGCGGCCATCGAGCGGTGCGTGGCTGGCGTCGTGGCCGCGGCGGACGGCATCTTCGCCGGGCTGGCGACGATGGCGGAGGCGATGGTCGAGGCGTGGGACGAGGACCGGCGGTTCACCGCGGCCGGAATCACAGCCCTGCGGCCGCACATCTTCGAGCAGCTCGACCGCCAGGCGCCGTTCGATTCGGCGGGCTACGTCATGAGCGAGACGGCGCTGGCCGACGATCCCCGCCACCTCGAATGGTGGCACCGGGCACCGCACAACTCGTACCAGCCGGTGATCCTCACGGTCGAGCCTGGTGCGCCGGATTGCTACGACTACTACACGATGGAGTGGTTCCTCGCCGCCCTCATCGAGCAGCGCCGGTTCGCCTCGGGGCCGAAGATCGACCTGCCGTGCGCCGACGTCTACATCATCACGTTCACGCATCCGGTGGTCGTCGACGGTGCGGTGCTCGGCGTCGCGGCGGCCGATGTGGCGCTGTCTCGGTTCGAGTCCAAGGTGCGGCCACCACTGCAACGACTGCCGGCGCCTGCTGTTCTGGTGAACAGCGAGCGCCGGGTGATCACGTCGAACGATCCGGCGTGGACGCCGGGCGAGAAGCTCCGCGAGCTGCCCGCGGTCGACGAGCCGGAGTGGCAGGTGGTGCGGCCGGTCACCTCCGACCTCGGATGGCTCCTCGCCGTCGGCACGGCGATGCCGCACTAGACCATCTGGGCGGCCACCGGCTCGGAAGCCGCCATGTCGGCCGCCCAGTTCGCGGAATGAGGCCGGGGCCGCCCAGTTCCGCGGTGCGGCCGATGCACCGTTAGCGGTCGTTGGTGCCACGGCGGATCAACACCGCCGCACCGGCGCATCCGATCAGGAACCACACGCCCAGCGCTACCAGGTGCGGCACGATCGGGCCGTCGTCGAGCCACGGGTCGCGGATCGCGCTGGTCGCGTGGGTCAGCGGGAGCAGGTCGGAGAAGCGCCGCATCGGGTCGCTCATCACGTCGGGCGGTGGTCCGTTGCCGGACAGCAGGAACATCGGGAAGAACGCCAGCAGGCCGACCGCCTGGGCGCTCCGCGCCGAGCGGACGAGCAGCCCGATGGCGACGCCGAGCATCAGCATCGTGACCGTGCCGGCGACAAAGCCGACGGCGACCTCGGCGGGGCGCTGGAGCGCCGGGATCCCGTAGGTCGGGATCGCGGCCGCGAGCACCGTGAGCGCGGCAACCGCCACGAGTCCCGCGCCGACGAGCGCCTGGGCGCCGGCGACGGACGTGGGCGGCACGCCGAACGCCGCGAAGCGGCGGAGTACGTCGCGCTCGCGGTACGAGGCCAGGATCACCGGGATGCCGACCAGCGCGATGGCCGCGAGCGGCACGCCGAGGTACCCGGTGACGTAGTACTCGGTCGGGATGAGGTTGCCGAATCCGTCGTCTGGCTGGTCGCCGAACGAGCCGGCGATGATCAGCATCGTGAGCGGCGGGAACACGAACGCGAAGACCATCGTCGCCCACTCCCGGGAGAGCAGGCGGGCTTCGCTGCGGGCGAGGGTCAGGACAGCAGTCATGGCATCAGGCTTTCTGCGAGTGCGACTCCCGCGGGAGCAGCGGATGGGTTGGTCAGCTCGACGAACGCGTCTTCGAGGGTCGGGCGCTGGACGGTCAGATCGTGGGGTGCGAGGCCTCTGCCGGCGAGCCCGGCGATCACGGGCATGCACGCCGCGGCGTGGCAGCTCACGTCGGCGACGCCGTGCAGCAGCCGGACGCCGACCACGCCGGGCTCGCGCTCGACTCCTTCGAGCCGGAACGGTTCGTCGAGGCCGAATCGCACATGCACCGGACCGCCGACGGCGGTGACAAGGTCGACAGGCCGTCCGACGTAGGCGAGTCGGCCGTCGTGGAGGACGCCGATGCGGTCGCACAGCCGCTCGGCCTCGTCCATGAAGTGGGTGACGAGCACGACGGTCGTGCCTCCGGCCCGCACGTCCTCGATGAGGTCCCACGTCTGGCGGCGGGCGGCGGCGTCGAGGCCCTGGGTCAGCTCGTCGAGGAACACCAGCCGCGGCCGGTTGACCAGGGCGAGGGCGAGGAACAGACGCTGGCGCTGCCCGCCGGACAGTGCCGCGAACGAGCGCCGCTCGATCTCGCCGAGGTTCCAGCGGTCGCGCAGTTCGCGCCAGTCCACGATGTCGCCGGCGAGCGTGGCGAACAGCCGAAGTGCCTCGCCCACCCTGATCCGGTCGGGAAGCGCCGATGACTGGAGCTGAGCGCCGACGAGGTGACGCTCGCGGATCTCGACATCGTCGGTGACCGGGTCGAGCCCGAACAGCGAGATCGTGCCGGCGTCGCGACGGCGGAGCCCCTGGATCGCCTCGACCGCCGTGGTCTTGCCGGCGCCGTTCGAGCCGAGGAGGCCGAAGATCTCGCCGTCGCCGACGGTGAAGCTGACGTCGCGGAGCACCTCGACGTCGCCGTACGACTTCTGCAGTCGGGCGACGCTGAGGGCGGGGAGTTGGTCTTGCATGTCTCCATGATCCGCCCACCCCACGTCCGGCGCATCGGTGCCGGGGACCAACCTCGCCTCCCACCCTGGTCTGATCGTCACGGGTGGGACATCACCGCACGACGCCGTGGTCGTAGGCGAACACGATCGCCGCGGCACGGTCGCGGGCCCCGAGCTTCATGAAGATCCTGCCGATGTGCGTCTTGACCGTCGCTTCGCTGAGGTACAGCCGTTCGGCGATCTCTGCGTTGGTGGCGCCGCGAGCCATGAGCACGAGCACCTCGTGCTCCCGCCCGGTCAGGTCATCGACGCGGCGCGCTTGCCGGCGGGACGGCACCACCACGTTGCGGTACGTCGCGAGCAGCCGGGGGGCGACGCTCGGGTCGAACCAGGCCGCGCCTCCGGCAACCGCGCGCACAGCGGCGATCAGGTCGGCCGCCGATGCGTCCTTGAGCACGAACCCGCCGGCCCCGGCCTCGACGGCGGACCACAGCAGGTCGTCCTCGTCGAACGTGGTGAGGACGATGACGGCGGGCGGCGAGGCGAGCCGTTGCAGCTCCCTGGTCGCGGCGATGCCGTCGAGGCGGGGCATGCGGATGTCCATCACGACGACGTCGACTACCACGGCCTCCGCTCCGGTCAGCCCGGCGACTGCGTCCGCGCCGTCGGCGTACTGGGCGGCGATGTCGAAGCCGTCCTCGGGCGAGAGGATGCGGGCAACCCCGGTGCGGATTATCGCCTGGTCGTCGACGAGGGCGACGCGGATCACGACTCCACCCTGGCGTCGCGGAGCGGCACCGCGGCCCGCACGATCCAGCCGGACGGCGTCGGACCGACGTCGATCGTGCCGCCGACCGCGGCCATGCGCTCGCTCATTCCGACGATCCCGTAGCGGGGCCGACGCTCCTCGACGGTTCCACTGGTTGCGGCGCCGACGCTCTCGACGGTCATCACGACGTCGTCGTCCCTGATCACCAGCGTCGCGTCGGTGCGCGCCTGGGGCGCGTGGCGGCCGGCGTTGGCGAGGGCCTCCTCGGCGACCCGGTGCAGCGAGGTCGCGGTCAGCGGGTCGATCCGGCTGGCGTCGCCGGAGATCGTGAAGCGGCTCCACACCTCGTCGCGCTCGGGGTCGCCGAAATCCGGTATCGGCGCGGTGGGTCCCTCTCCGGTCTCGGTGCGCAGTAGTCGCAGCGTCTCGCGCAGCTCGCGCATGCTCCGGCGGCCGACCCGCTCGGCTTCGGCGAGCGCGTCGTCGGCGGATTCGGGATCGCGGCGCAGGACGTGGCGAGCGCCGGTGATCTGCAACAGGACGGCCGCGAGCCCGTGCCCCACCGAGTCGTGAACGTCGCGGGCGATCCGCCGCCGCTCCTCGAGGACCTGCTGGTCGGCGAGCGCGGCGCGCGCCCGGGCGAGCTGCTCCGCGGTCTCGACCTGGCGCCGCTGCACCTTGCTGAGCACGAGCGGAAGGATGATTCCCATCACCCATACACCGGTGGCGGTGTCGTTGTCGTTGACGACGAGACCGAGGACCGGCACCGACGTGAGGATCACCGCGCCGATCACGAGTCGAGCCGATGAGTGCTCGTAGCCGCCGACCACGGTCGCCGCGATCGACAGCAGGAACGTCGATGCCTCGAGGTTGCCATCGCGGGTCGCCCACAACACCGCCGCCGACGCCGTCACGACGACGGCGAGGGGCGGGAACGTCGGGCGCAGCAGCCAGACGCCAAACGGAATCACGGCGACGAGCACGAGGGCGTTGTCGAGCGCCGGTCCGGCGTCCCCGAGCACCGCCGTCAGGGCCGCCACCGCGGCGAGGAACGGCACGAACGGTCGGTACGCAGATGATCCGACCGCGGCCGCTCGGCGCTCGTCCGTCACCGCGCCGACGGTACCGGGCGACGGGGCCGGCCCGGGTCACCCCGCGGGCTGATCCGGTGATGCGACCGTGGACCGACGTCAAGTTTTCCCCAACCGTTGTGATGCAGAAATGAAACAAATCGGTTGGGGAAATGTCGCGGGGGCGGTGAGCTGGGGGGCGGTACAGTCATCGATGTGCATGTGTCGTTGACATCCGTGATGATGCGGCCCCTTCCGGGGCCGGCTTCGCGCACGCACTCGTAGCGATACCGATTCGACCCTGGAGGAGCCTCCGGGGTCGGCGCCGCACTCCACGGTGACGGCAGCGTCAACGGCGTCTCCTCCGAGCACTCAACGAGGAGACCCAGCCATGCCCACCACCTACGTCACCGTCGCGATCCCCTACGTGAACGCCGATCCCCACCTCGGCTACGCGTACGAGCTCGTCGAGGCGGACATCTACGCCAGGGCACGCCGCCAATCCGGCGACGCCGTGCGCCTGCTCGGCGGCACCGACGACTACTCGCTGAAGAACGTGCTCGCCGCCGAGGCGGCGGGCCGCCCGACCGCCGCGTACGTGGCCGAGCACGCCGAGCGCTTCCAGCACCTCGCCGAGCCGCTCGGGTTGTCGTTCGACGACTTCCTCCGCACCAGCTGCGACCCGCGGCACCGTCCTGCCGTCGAACGGCTGTGGCGGGCGTGCGCGGCACGCGGCGACCTCTACCGCAAGTCGTACGCCGGCGATTACTGCGTCGGGTGCGAGCAGTTCTACGTGACCGGCGAGCTGTTCAGCGACGACGAGGGGAACCGCTGCTGCCCGGAACACCTCACGCCGGTCGAGCGGGTGTCCGAAACGAACTGGTTCTTCCGGCTGTCGGCGTACCAGGAGCACATCGAGCGACTCGTCGTGTCCGGCGAGTTGGAGATCCATCCCCGCCAGTACCGCGACGAGTTGCTCGCCTTCGTGCGCACAGGCCTCGACGACATCAGCGTGTCCCGCTCGGTGACCAGGGCCCGCGGCTGGGGTATCCCGGTACCCGACGATCCCGACCAGGTCGTGTACGTGTGGTTCGACGCCCTGACCTACTACCTCAGCGCGCTCGAGTTCGGCGACCCCGACAGCGCCGCCTACCAACGCTGGTGGCACAACGCCGATCGTCGGGTCCACGTGGTCGGGAAGGGGATCGTCCGCTTCCACGCCGTCTACTGGCCGGCGTTCCTGGCGTCGGCGGGACAGCCGGCGCCGACCAGGATCGAGGTCCACCCGTACCTGACGATCGACGGGGCCAAGATCTCCAAATCGTGGACAGCAGGGTCCTCGACCGCCGCGAAGACGCGGCCGGAAGACGTCACCGGTCGCTATGGCACGGACGCGCTGCGCTGGTGGTTCGCACGCGATGTCGCCGCTTCCGCGGACACCGACTTCACGGAGCAGCGACTGGTCGCCACGGCGAACGACGACCTCGCCAACGGGATCGGCAACGTGACGAACCGCATCGTGTCGCTGATCCATCGGTTCGGCGGCGGACGGGTCACCGAGCCGCAGGCGCTCCCGATCGACGGCGTCGTCGACCTCGACGCCGACGTGCTGGCCGCGCTGTGCGACTTCGACCTGCGCGGTGCCGCCAAGCTCGTTCGCGACGCGGTCGACGCAATCAACGCCGATCTCGAGGCGACGAAGCCGTGGGAGATCGCCAAGCTCGCAGCGGCTGGCGCTCGAGGGGCGAGGGCGAACCTCGACCATGTGCTGTCGCGGCACCTCGCCAGCGCACGCATCATCGCCGCGGCAGTGCGCCCGATCGTCCCCGAGCTCGCCGACCGGTTGGCGAGTCAGCTCGCCGACGGAGACGACGGCCTGCCGGCCGCGAACCCGGTGTATGCCCGCCGCGAGCAAGCGGTGTGACCGTTGCCTGAGCGTTGACTTCAAGTGCACTTGAACCGGCACACTGGAGCCCCATGGAGATGAACTTCAGCCACTGGATGGCGCTGGAGAGCGCGATGCAGGGGAGCCAGCCGCGGCGATCGCTGTCCCGGGACACGCTGCGCCGGATCCTGCAGTTCGCCAAGCCGCACCGCCGGGCGCTGATCGCGTTCGTCGGACTCAGCATCGTCGGCGCGGTGCTCACCGTGCTCACCCCGGTGCTCGCCGGCAAGGTGGTCGACGAGATCACGTCCGGCGGCGACTCCAGCCGCGTCGTGATGCTCGCGATCCTCATCGCGTTGATCGCGGTCGCCGATGCCGCGGCGGGCCTCGCCGAGCGCTGGCAGTCGTCGCGCATCGGCGAGGGGATCATCCTCGACCTCCGGCGCGCGGTGTTCGGCCATGTGCAACGGATGCCGGTCGCGTTCTTCACTCGCACCCGGACCGGCGCGCTCGTGAGCCGTCTCAACAACGACGTCATCGGCGCCCAGCGGGCGTTCACGTGGACGCTGTCCGGCGTCGTCAGCAACGTGATCGCGCTGGTCCTCACGCTCGCCGTCATGCTCCGGCTGTCCTGGTCGATCACACTGCTCTCCCTCGTGCTGTTGCCGCTGTTCGTGATCCCCGCCCGGCGCATGGGCTCACGTCTCGCCCATCTCGAACGGGAGGCCGCCGATCACAACTCGGCGATGACCACCCAGATGACGGAGCGGTTCAATGCGCCGGGCGCCACGCTCGTGAAGCTGTTCGGCCGCCCCGCACGCGAGGAGGCCGAGTTCGGAGCCAGAGCCGGTCGGGTCGCCGAGATCGGGGTGCGGACGGCGATGGGGCAGTACGTGTTCATGACCGCCCTGGCGCTCGTGTCGGCGCTCGCGCTGGCGCTGATCTACGGCCTCGGCGGCTGGCTGGCCGTCCATGACCGGCTCGATCCGGGGACGGTGGTGACGCTGGCGTTGCTGCTCGGTCAGCTCTACGCCCCGCTGACGGCGCTGGCCAGCGCGCGGGTCGACGCGATGACCGCGCTGGTCAGCTTCGAACGGGTCTTCGAGGTGCTCGACCTCGAACCACTGATCGCCGAACGACCGGGGGCGACAGTGGTGCCCGACGGCCCGGTCGCGGTCGAGTTCGACGACGTGACGTTCTCGTATCCGTCGGCCGACAAGGTGTCGCTGGCGTCGCTCGAGGAGGTCGCCGTGCTGGATCACCGCGGCGGCGCCGAGATCCTCCACGGCGTGTCGTTCCGGGCCGCGCCGGGTCAGGTGATCGCGCTGGTGGGATCGTCGGGGAGCGGCAAGTCGACGATCGCCTCGCTCATCCCGCGGCTCTACGACACCGATTCGGGCGCGGTCCGGCTCGGCGGCGTCGATGTTCGCGACCTCACGTTCGAGTCGATCCGCGAGACGACCGGCATGGTCACCCAGGACGGTCACCTCTTCCACGACTCGGTGCGCGAGAACCTGCGCTTCGCCCGGCCGGGGGCGACGGACGACGAGCTCTGGGGCGCCCTCGACCAAGCCCACCTTGCCGATCTGGTCCGGTCGCTGCCCGACGGGCTCGGGACGGTCGTCGGCGAGCGCGGCTACCGGTTCTCGGGCGGCGAGCGCCAGCGGCTGACGATCGCCCGACTCCTGCTCGCCGAGCCGCGGGTCGTGATCCTCGACGAGGCGACCTCGAACCTCGACTCGACCTCGGAGGCCGATGTTCAGGCCGCCCTGGCCGCAGCGCTGGAGGGCCGCACGGCCATCGTCATCGCCCACCGGCTGTCGACGATCGTGAACGCCGACGAGATCCTGGTGGTCGAGGCCGGTCGCATCGCCGAGCGCGGCACGCACGGCGACCTGCTCGCCGCCGACGGGCGCTATGCCGAGCTCTACCGCACCCAGTTCCATCAGGGTTCATCGCCTTCGGTGACTCCAGCTGTCGCCGGGCTACGAGCTGGAGGCGATCTGACTCACGCCGGCCCGACCGGGGCTGTCGGCGCGGGATCATGGTCGGCGGGCGCGAGAACCGCGTCAACGCCGGATGTCTCAACGCCCGGCGTGGTAGAACGGGCAGTGGTGCGACGGACGCGGCGCGTTGGGTCTTCTCGCCGTGGCGGCCAGCCTGGTCGCCTCGGTCGCCGGTACCGCGCTGCCTCATTCAGGGCTGCAGGTCGACGCCTTCACCCCACCGCCGCACGTCGACCACAACGGTTCTGGCACCAGGCGCATCGGCATCATCGCCGACTCGATCGGCACGACGATCGCCTTCAACAACACGTGGCAGCCGCTCCAGAAGTTCGACTACGCCTACGACGCCGCTGGCTGCCGGCGGACGTTTGCGCCGTCGTGCAAGCATCCGCCACCCCTGACCGCGGTCGCCACGATGCAGCGGTACCGCGGGCAATGGGGCTCGCTGCTCGTGATGCTCACCGGCTACAACGACATGAGCTACTCGTTCCCGGAGGCGGTCGACGCGGTCATGGCCGAGGCGGCCCGCCAGGGGATCGCGCAGGTGATGTGGCTGACGCTGCGCACGGCCGACGTGCGCTGCGTACCGCTGACCTATCGCAGCACGGCGACGACGTTCCGCGACAACAACCTCGTGCTGCTGCAGAAGTCGCGCCAGTACGGAGGGCGCCTCGTGATCGCCGACTGGGCGACGTACTCGCTGCGCTACGGATCGGATCGCAACTACGTGTCACCCGATGGTGTGCACATGTACCCCGTGGCCGGGTCGTACGCGTTGAGCCAGTACATCGCCGACAGCGCGACACGCGTCATGGCCGGCGAGGACATCACCCCGACGTGTGCCCAGGCCGGCGCGGCGACGAACACGCCGTGGACGTTCTTGCGCTTCGGCATGGGGGGAACGTCCGTCGCCGACGCCCAACGGGCCTTGATCGCCCGGGGGATCAACCTGCCGAGCGGTGCGACCGGATTCTTCGACGACCGCACCGTGTACGCCGTGATGACGTTCCAGCGCATGGCCGGTCTCCCGGTCAAGGGTCACATCGACGAGCAGACAGCGCGGGCGCTGGGGCTCATCGGCGCGCCGTGGCCGATCGTCGCGCCGGGGGCGACGGGCACCGCGACGGTTCGGCGCATCGAGACCGCCCTGATCAACCGCGGCATCGCCGTGCGCGGCGGTGTCGACGGGGTCTTCGACGTGTGGCTGAAGTACGCGGTGATGACGTTTCAACGCCACAACGGCTTGACCGTCTCGGGCGTCGTCGACATCGCGACGGCGTCGCGACTCGGCCTGACGTTGGCACCCGCGCCGGGCTCGGTGTGGACCGCGATCGCCCACGGTTCAAACGGACTGCTCGTCTCGCGGGCGCAGCAGGCGCTCGTGATGCTGGGCATCGCGCTCCCCACCGGGGTGACGGGCAGATTCGACGTGCGGACGATGTACGCGGTGCAGACGTTCCAGCGGCACAACGGCCTGCCGATCACCGGGGTGGTCGATGTCGAGACCGCCCTCGAGCTCGGCCTCCTCGACGCCGCGGCCAACCCGATCGCCGGGTGGGTGGACCTCGGCATCGGTGCCGCTGGGCCAGCGATGCGGACCGCCGAGGAATGCCTGGCGGCGGCGTCGGTCTACGTCGCCGACGGCACCGACGGCATCTTCAAGCTCGGTGACTACTACGCGGTACGCACGTTCCAGCGATGGCTGTCGGGGGGTCTCCCGGTGACCGGCCGGATCGACCTGCCATCCGCGGATCGCCTCGGCATGCTCAGTCCGGGTGCCTGCGTCACGACCGCGGTCGCGGTCTCGCTGGCGGTGGCGCAACCCGAATCCACGCTGACGACCTCGACCACCGCGGCGACGACCTCGACCACGGTCGTGACGCGGGCCGCGAACACGACGAGCACGTCGTCGCCGACGACGACGACGTCGACCACGACGACGAGCACGACCGTGCCCGTGCGCGGACCCTCGGGTCCGACACGGCTCTCGAGCCGGTCGGCAACGATCGAGCCGGAGACGACGCTCGGGCCGGAGACGACGCTCGGGCCGGAGACGACGCTCGAGCCGGAGACGACGCTCGGGCCGGAGACGACCGTCGGGCCGGAGACGACCGTCGAGCCGGCGACGACCGTCGAGCCGGAGACGACGCTGGGCCGGGCGGTCGGGCCGGAGGAGTCCTCGCCGTCGGAGCCCGTGCCCGCGCCCGACGACACGCAAGCAGCCGAGATCATCGCAGAACCGTGAAACCAGACAGCGGTCAACCGCTGTGGTGCTTCACCTTCGCCGGCGCGCGGAGGGAGTCGGCGGGCCACGATCATGCCGACCGCGGCGACGACGGCGCTGGGTGCGAGGGCGACCGCCACGCCGATCCCGGGGTCCCAACCAGCGTTGTCAGCGAAGCTGACGATCGCCCCGGCGACGCCGGCACCGAGTGCGATTCCGAGGTTGTCGGACAGCTGGAGGGCTGCCGTGGCGGAGCCGTACTCGCGCGGCCGGCGAGCAGCGCAGCGTGAGCTGGGAGTGCGCGGAGTAGGCGAGTCCCATGCCGAGACCTCCGAGCGTCCACCCGACGTGGATCATCCAGAACGGGAGCGCGTCGCTCGCCGAAGCCACGGCGACGACGAGGATGCCCGGTGTCATCGTGACGTAGCCGGCGCGTGCGAACCACGCTTCGCCGGTGCGGGTGATGTAGCGCTGCTGGATCCACGTCGCGGTGGTCCAGCCCAACGTTGCGGCGGTGACGGCGATGCTGGCCGCGAACGTGGAGGCGCCGCGGCCATCGGTGACGGCGTGTGGCACGAACGTGTCGGTGCCGAAGAACGCGAACGTCAGCAGACCGCGTGACAAGACCACGGCAGGCAGCCCCGCCGCGCCGCGCAGTGTCCCCGGTGGTGTGAGGCGCCGGAGCGGCCCGAGACCGAGGAGCATCCCGGTCGCCAACGCCGGCCGCGATCAGCCACGCGGTCGTCGTCAAGCTGGCGACGACCACGGCCGCTCCGACGGCTACCCGTACCGCTTCGAGCATCGGTTGCCGGCTCCACGGGACGCTCGGCTCGGCGTCGGCCTGCTCGAGCGCGGCAGGGGCCCGCAGACGCATCATCTCGGGGATGATCAGCACCCCGGCCAGCGCCACGAACGGCAGCAGGCCGAGGAACACCGCTCGCCAGCCGACCCCCGCCGAGACTCGCTCGGCGAGAACAGGACCGACCAGACCTGGAACGACCCACGCGGTCGACATCACCGCGAACATGCGGGGTCGCACGCCGACCGGATACACGCGTCCGATGGCGACGTAGCCGATCGCCGGCACAACGCCAGCGCCGAAGCCCTGGACGAACCGGCCGACCACGAGCGCAGGCATCGACGGTGCCAACCCCGAGACGACCAAGCCGACCGCGAAGATGATCAGACCGATGACGTAGGGGCGTCCGAGGCCGTGTCGATCGGCCTGACCACCCGCGAAGACGATCCCGATCATCGTGCCGAGGAAGAACGCGGTGGTCACCCATCCGTACCAGGTCAATCCGCGCAGGTCGGCCTCGATGTCGGGCAGGATCGTGATCACCGCCAACGACTCGAACGCGACCAAGGTCACGATCGACACGAGCCCGATCGTCAACGAGCGATGCTTGGGACTGAAGATCCCGGACAGCGGATCCGCCAGCAAGGGTCCGTCGTCGAGGTTCATGGTCGAACCTCGATCGTAGGTGGGGCTTTCTCAGGTGGGTGACATCGCGGTGGGATCGAAGGTGCCGACGATGAACTCGGCACCCTGAGGGTCCCGAATGCCGGCCACCCGAACGACGCCACCGCCGTGGTCCGTCGGTGGCGAGACCACCGTGGCGCCGAGTTGCACCGCTCGCTCGACAACCGCGTCGGTGCCATTGACCGAGAACGTCACCGTCCAGCGCGGTGAACGCCAGGGTGGCTCGGTCTCGCTCGGTGGGCCGGCGGGAACCGTCATCCATCCGATGGCGTCGCTGAATCCGGCGGGAACCCAGGCTTCGGCGTGGCGGAGCTTGATGTCCGGATCGCGGATCGCCAGGAAGTCGCCGTAACCGGGGAGCCGCCACATGAAGCTCGCGCCGTCGGCATCGCCGCCGCCGAATTCGACCGGATCCGCCGCCCAACCGAAGATCGCGCCGTAGAACGCCTTCGCGCCCTCGGCGTCGCTGGTCGTGAGGTCGCTCGAGTTCCACGTGCCCGGCACGTTCACCAACTGAGCACCGTGACGGTACCCGGGCTGCCACAGCCGGAAGCGAGCGCCGTGCGGATCGATGAGCGCCGCCCACCGGCCGGCGACCGCGTCCGGTGGCCCGGCGTCGACCGGCGCGACGAGCACCTCGGCGCCGAACGCGACCGCCCGGGCGGTGGTCGCGTCAGCGTCGACGACGCTGGTGTAGGTGTTCCACGCCGGCGGGCCGGTGACGCCGGCGGTCGGCGATGCGATCGCCGCCACGTCGAAGCCGTGCAGGCTGGCGACGAGATACCGGTCGTCGGTCGCTGTCGGCAGCTTGTTCTCGAACTCCCAGCCGAACAGCGCGCTGTAGAACGCGGCCGCGGCGGCCGGATCTGGCTGCTCGGTGTCGATCCAGCACGGAACGCCGGCCAAGTAGTCGGTGCGATCGATGAACGCGTCGTTGGTCATGCGGTCCATCATGACGAAGAGAAGTGGTCACCGGCTGACCACGTTCACGTCATTCTCCCGGTCTCCCACGCCCAGCCGGCGATCTCGACTCGGTTGCGGGCACGGAGCTTGGCCTGGATGTTGGCGATGTGGCTCTTCACGGTGCTCAGCGAGATGAACAGCTCCTCGCCGATCTCGGTGTTCGTGCGGCCTCGGGCGAGGGCTTGCACGATGTCCTCCTCGCGGTCGGTCAACGGCACGGCGGGGGCGGGCCGCCCGGGCGTCGAACCCGATGTCGCGAAGTGGCGCAGGAAGCGCACGGTGATCGACGGCGACACGAGCGCATCGCCTGACGCCGCCGCCCGCACCGCCTCGACCAGCAACGCCGGCCCGGCATCCTTGAGCAGGAACCCGCTCGCGCCGTTGCGGATCGCGACCTGCACGTACTCATCGAGGTCGAACGTCGTCACGACCACCACCGGGATCGGTTCCCCGACTCCTGGGCCGGCGAGCAGCCTGGTGACCTCCAAGCCGTCCAGCTTCGGCATCCGGATGTCGACCAGGCAGACGTCCGGGCGGAGCCGCTGGGCCAGCTCGATCGCCTCCCTGCCGTCGGCCGCCTCGCCGACGACATCGATGCCGCTGGCCTCGAGGATCATGCGGATGCCCGAGCGGACCATCTCCTGATCGTCGGCGACGACGACTCTCAGGGTCACGCAGTCCCCCGCGGTGCCTGGCCGGCCGGGAGCTCGGCGGCCACCTGCCAGCCGCCCGCCGGGAGCGGACCGGCGCTGAACTGGCCACCGAGCGCCTCGGCTCGCTCGGCCATGCCCTGCAGGCCAAAGCCGCCGGTCGCTCGGTTCGCCACCGCGCCGTCGTTGCGGACGAGCAGGCAGACGTGCCTGTTGCGAACGCCGACATTCACATCGATCGCGGTGGCGCCGACGGCGTGCTGCCTCGCGTTGGTCACCGCCTCGCGGGCGATCCGGTGCAGGGACGCCACGACTTCGCTGGACAGCGACTCGGCCTGGGCATCGATGTCGACCCGCACCGGCAGCTCACCTCGCGCCGGCAGATTCCCGATCGCCCGCAGGTCGGCGACACTCGCGGCGGGGGCCAGCTCGGCTGCTGCCATCTCGTCCCGCAGCGTCCCGACCATCAGCCGCATCGCACCGAGCGCCTCACCCCCGGCGCGCTCGATGCGTTCGAGGGCGGTCGCCGCGGCGTCGGGCCGGTCGGCGGCTACCAGCCGCGCCGCCTGGGCCTGCACCACGATGCCGGTGACGTGGTGCGCGACCATGTCGTGCAGCTCCCTCGCGATCGCGATGCGCTCCTCCTGCCGAGCGCGCAGCGCGAGCGACTCCTGGCGTTGGTCGAGCAGCCGCAGGTAGAAGCCGGCAGCGGCGAACGCCAGCCATGCGGTCCCGAACAGCAGGGTCAGCTCGCTGGCGTAGCTGCCGTTCTGGCGCAGGACGATCATCGCCGCGAACGCCGCCCCGAGCGCGCCGAGCGCGGCGACCACCCCTGCGGTGCGCGACGACCGCACGCACCACACGGTGAGGAACCCGAGGCCGGCGACCTCGGCGAAACCCGGCCAGGCTCCCGTGCCCATGACCGGTGTGAAGTCGTGCGGTCCGTAGAGGTCGACGGCGCGAGACACGCCGACGCTGGCCAGGCCGGCGCCGAGCAACGAGGCGAGGCGGAGCCGTTCGGGCTCGAGGATCGCCACGATGATCGCCGAGCACACGACGGCGTCGGCGGCCAGCGCCGGGCGCAGCTCACCGAACACCCTGGAGCCGACGACGATGTCGATGATGATCAGCACGAGCATCCCGGCCAGGACAGCCGCGAACGCGCTGCGTTCGTTTCGAGCGAAACGACCCGAATCGGCGGTTCTGTTCGACATGAAGGTGCTAGCCCGTCGCGCCGTCGGCCGCGATGCACGCCTGCAGCATCTCGGCGAGGGCCGCCCTGAGCTCGCCCTCCGGGGCAAGCTCCAGGAAGTACGGCTCGGACTCGCCGACCGTGACCCACACCGCGAATTGGTATGGCTTCTTGGCGTCCGCCACGGCGTGCGCTTCGCAGCGTCCGACATGGATCCGGATCGGCGCCGCGGCGGTCGTGTCCCCCGCGGCCATCACGGCGAGCGGCACGGCGGCGGGCTCGATCGGCTGGATCGTGAACAACACCGACCCGCGCACGTTGGTGACCGCGATCGGTTCGTCGCCCTCCCGGCGGGTGAGCGTCACCGCCGTCGTCATCACGTCGTCAACGACCGTGAAGTCGGGGCCGAACCCGACGTCGGACCGGTCGAGCACGAACTCCTGGCCGCACTCCCGCGTGTTGATCCGGGCGATCGGGCTGGCGTCGATCTCGACGAGGCCGTGCCGGCGCTCGCCGTCGACGTCGACGGTCATCGCGATGCTCGTCGGCTCGTCGGCCGGCGGGCAGATCGACGGGCCGACCGCCATCTGGAGGTCCTGTCGCAACCCGGCCGCGACGCGGTAGTCGTGGACGTCGGGCGCGACGGGCTCGAACAGGGGCGACCGCAGGGCGATGTCGATCACGGTCACGTCGACGTCGCTCTGGTTGTCGATGATCGCTTCGAGCCGGCGCTCGACCATCAGGTAGCGAGGGAACTCGACGCCGACGTGCACGCCGTCAGGGAGCGCGAGCGCTGCGCCGGGCGGCTCCGTCGTCGCGGCGCGCTGACCGGCGAGGGCGAGGCCGCCCGGCAGGACACCGGCGATGACGAGGCAGGCGAGCAGTCGGCGCACAAGAGTCATTTGAACAAACCCGGTCACGTTCGCAGCGTCAGTCGTGGATCAGGAGGCGCGGGCCGGCGCCCTCCTCGGACAACCGGTCGCCTGGGTTGAACATCGGACAGACGTCGAGGGTGAGGCAGCCGCACCCGATGCACCCGGCCACGCGGTCCTTCAGCCGCTCGAGGAGGTGGATCTGCTCGTCGATGCGGCTGCCCCACGACGAGGACACGCGACCCCAGTCGACGCGGTTCGGTGTTCGCCGGTCGGGCAGCGAGCTCATGAAGTCGTGGATCTCGCTCAGCGACAGGCCGACCTGCTGGGCCGCTCTGATGAACGACACCCTCCTGATCGCGTCGCGGTGGTAGCGGCGCTGTCCTCCGGACGTGCGGTCGGACTGGATCAGACCCTGGTCCTCGTAGAACCGCAGCGCCGACGGGGCCGCCCCCGTCCGACGGCTCACTTCACCGATGCTCAGCGTGGGCATGGATGCATTGTGCCGAACGAGACGCTTGACTTCAAGTTCACTTGAATTCGGGCTCCGGCCACTCGGTTGGATTCGGCCACGGCCGCGAGGTCGTTCGATCGGTCTCGATCGGGATGCCACGATGGGCCGGTGACTGCAGCCGAGCCACACCTTGACGACGCTTCATCAGGAGACGCGGTGCGGATGGACCGGTCGATCGCCCTCGCCGACGCCCTGCTCAGGGCGTCGCATCTCACGATCACGTCGTCGGAGCGCAAGCGTCAGGAGCGGCTCGGTCGCCTCGTCGCCGACCCGGCGGGGCGGGATCTCGTGTTCCGTCTCACCGACGAGGTGCTCCGGTTGGAACGACCACGGACCGCGGCCCGCCGTTTCGCCCGCCTGGTGGCGGGCAAGGACGGCCCCGGCGTGCCGCGGGCGGTCGGCCCGATCGACCGGTTTCTGATGGTGACAGCCGCCAGGGTCGCCCGGCTCGCGCCATGGTTCGTCATGCCGCTCGTCAAGCGCCGGATCGTCGCCGAGACCCGCGGGCTGATCATCCCGGCCGACGACCACGAGCTGAGCCGGCACCTGCGCAAGCGAGCGTCGGAGCACACCAAGCTGAACCTCAATGTGCTCGGCGAGGCGATCCTCTCCGACGCAGAAGCCGAGCAGCGCATCCAGCGCGTCATTGCCACGCTCCAGCGTCCCGACGTCGACTACATCTCCGTCAAGATCTCGGCGGTCTGCGCGCTGCTCGACGTGTATGCGTTCGAGCACTCCGTCCAGCGGATCTCCGAGTCGTTGCGCCGGATCTACGACGCCGCGATCGCATCCGTTCCGCCGTCGTTCGTGAACCTCGACATGGAGGAGTACGCCGATCTCGATCTCACGGTCGAGTCGTTCCTGCGCGTGCTCGACGAGCCGCCCTACTTCACGATGCCGGCCGGCATCGTGCTCCAGGCCTACGTACCGGACTCGCACGCCGCGATGGAGCGCATCGGCCCGTGGGCCGCGGCGCGGGTGGCGAAGGGCGGAGCCCCGATCAAGGTGCGCATCGTGAAGGGCGCCAATCTGGCGATGGAGCAGGTCGACGCCGAGCAGCACGGCTGGGTGCAGGCGCCGTACGCGACGAAGGCCGACACGGACGCCAGCTACAAGCGGCTGCTCGACTCATGTCTGCGGCCCGGCTGGGCCGGTGCGGTGCGGGTCGGAGTGGCCAGCCACAACCTGTTCGAGGTGGCGTGGGCGCTCACGCGGCGGGCCGAGCTCCCCGAGGCTCGGCGCGGCCAGATCGAGATCGAGATGCTCGAAGGGATGGTGCCGGCCCAGACCCGTGCTGTCCAGGCCGAGGCCGGCGGCATGCTGCTCTACTGCCCGATCGTGCGCGAGGACGAGTTCGACGCCAGCCTCGCCTACCTGTCACGGCGCTTCGACGAGAACACCGCGCCGGAGAACTTCCTGCGGGCGATGTTCACGATGACGCCCGGTTCGGCGGAGTTCGCCGAGCAGGCGGAGCGCTTCCGCGTTTCCGTTGCCGAACGATCGACGGTGGTGACGTCGCGCCGGCGCGAACCGGTCGCCGCGGCGGCCGACGGCACGTTCGCGAACCAGCCCGACGCCGACTTCACGCTCGCGACCGAGCGGTCGACCGTGCAGGAGGCGGTCAATCGCGTGATGTCCGGCGCCGTGCCCGACGGCGAGTATCCGATGACCGAGGACGTCGCCGCGATCGACGCCATCCTCGCGACGGCGCGGGCAGCCGGTGAATCGTGGGCGTCGTGTTCGCCCGCGGAACGGGCCGGTGTGCTGCGCTCGGTCGCCGGTGCGATGGCGGCGGAGCGGGCGACGACGCTCGCGCAGATGGCGCAGGAAGCCGCCAAGACCGTTCGCGAGGGCGATCCCGAGGTCACCGAGGCGATCGACTTCGCCCGGTTCTATGCCACCGCCGAGATCCCGTCGGGCACGGCGCCGTACGGGGTGGTCGTGGTCGCGTCGCCATGGAACTTCCCGTACGCGATCCCGGCCGGCGGCGTGCTCGCGGCGTTGATGGCCGGCAACACGGTGATCATCAAGCCGCCACCCGAGACGAGACAGACCGCGTGGCTGCTCGCCAACCAGTGCTGGCGGGCGGGCGTGCCGCGTGACGTCCTGCAGTACGTGGCCTGCCCTGACAACGAGGTCGGCCGCCGGTTGATCACCCACGAGCACGTGGAGACGGTGGTGCTGACCGGTGCCTACGCGACTGCGCAGTTGTTCCTCGAGTGGAAGCCGTCGCTGCGTCTGCTCGCCGAGACGAGCGGCAAGAACGCGATCGTCGTCACCGAGGCCGCCGACATGGACGCCGCGATCCGCGACATCGTGCGCTCGGCGTTCGGGCACGCGGGCCAGAAGTGCTCGGCCGCGAGCCTGGCGATCCTGACCGCGCCGGTGTACGACAGCCCGACGTTCCTGTCCCGGCTCGCCGCCGCCGTGCGCAGCGTGCGGGTGGGCGAGGCGGTCGAGCCGTCGACGATGATGGCGCCGCTGATCGCGCCGCCGGGCGGGTCGTTGTTCCGGGCGTTGACCACACTGGAGCAGGACGAGCAGTGGCTCGTCGAGCCGCGGGAGCGGCCCGGCTCGAAGCGGCGCGGTCCGGGTCTGGGCGGTGACCAGGAGGGCACGGGTGATCTCCTGACGAGCCGGCGCTGGACGCCGGGCGTGCGCATCGGCGTGACAGAAGGGTCGTGGTTCCACCAGACCGAGTGCTTCGGACCGGTGCTCGGCGTCATGCGGGCCGACGACCTGGACCACGCGATCCGGATGCAGAACGGGACGCCATACGGCCTGACCGGTGGCATCCAGTCGCTCGACGATCACGAGGTCGATCGTTGGTTAGGACGGGTCGAGGTCGGCAACGCCTACGTGAACCGGCACATCACCGGCGCCATCGTGCGGCGCCAGCCGTTCGGCGGCTGGAAGCGATCGTCGATGGGCGGCGCCCCGAAGGCCGGCGGCCCGCATTACGTGCACGCGCTGTTGCGCCCGGAGGCGGCGGTGATCGACGTCGACGAGGCGGTGGCCTCGTACGAGGCGGCGTGGGCAGAGCACTTCGCGGCGGGGCATGACTTCAGCGGACTGCGCAGCGAGTCGAATGTGCTCCGGCACGTGCCGGTCGGTCACGTCTTGGTGCGCGTCGGCGCTGACACCCCGGCCGGCGCGCTCGCGGCATCGACGCGCGCCGCCGCCACCGCCGGGGTGAGGGTCACGGTGTCGGACACCGCCACCGAGTCCGAGGACGCCCTCGCCACCACGCTCGGCGACATCGGGCCCGAGCGCCTCAGGGCGCTCACCGCGATCGGCGACGACCTGGCCCGCGCCTGCCACACCCGCGACATCACCGTCGATCGTGCGCCGGTCTCGACGAACGGCCTGCTCGAGCTCCCGCACTGGCTGCGCGAGCAGGCGATCAGCCGGACCTTGCACCGCTACGGCAGCGTCCCGGCCCGCCAACGCGAACGCACCTAGTAAACTAAGTCCTCTTGACTACCTATGTGAACGTCCATCAGGCGAAGACCGACCTTGTCCAGGCTGCTGGTCGAGGTCGAGGACGGAGCGGACGTGGTGATCTCCCGCCGTGGCACGCCGGTCGCGCGTCTCGTCCGCTACGAGCGCAAGCGCGCGCCCCTCGGGTCGTTGAAACTCACCGCACCGATCGACGACTCTGCATTCGATCCGATGACCAACGACGAGCTTCGTGAGTGGGGTCTCGTCTGACGCTGCTCCTCGACACCTCGACGCTCATCTGGTCGGTCTCCGCACCCGGTCGGCTGTCCCCGACGGCTCGGACGGAGATCGAGAACAGCGTTTCGATTCTTGTCTCGGCCGCGTCGGCCTGGGAAGTTGCGACGAAGCATCGCATCGGCCGGCTCGACGGCGTCGACGAGCTCATCGGGGATTGGGCCGATGTGTTGGAGCGATTTGGCTATGAGCACCTCGACATCTCGCACCGCCATGCTCTTCGAGCCGGCTCGATCGACGTACAACACAGCGATCCGTTCGACCGCATCATCGCCGCCCAAGCCGAGCTCGAAGGACTCACGCTGGTCGCCGGGGACCGCGCCTTCGACCTGTTTCCGGTACGCCGCGTCTGGTGAGGGTCTCGACAGAGACGCTGTTTGGCGCGGGCGGTCAGGTGAGCATGAAGCCCTCGTAGCCCGCGGCGGCGACGGCGTCGCAGTGCTGGCGGTAGAGGTCGAGGCCGCCGACGTAGGGGAGGAAGACCCGCGGCTTGCCGGGGACGTTGGCGCCCATGTACCAGCTGTCGGCCCGCGGGTAGAGCGTCATGTTGCCGACCTCGGCGACGTGGTCGACCCAGCCGTTCTCGGCCGCGACGGTTGCCTCGATCGTGGCCTTCCCCTGATCCCGCATCGCGACGAAGCAGTCGGTGACCCACTCCACGTGCTGCTCGATCGACATCATCATGTTGGTCAGGACGGACGGGCTGCCCGGGCCGGTGATCATGAACAGGTTCGGGAAGCCGGCGGTCGCCAACCCGAGGTAGTTGCGCGGGCCGTCCTTCCACTTGTCGCGAAGCTCGACCCCGCCGGTGCCCTTCGGGTTGATCGCGAGCAGCGGTCCGGTCAGCGCGTCGAACCCGATCGCCAGGACCAGCGCGTCGACGTCGTGACGGCCCGCCGTCGTGACGACGCCGCCGGCGTCGACCTCGGTGATCGGCGTCGCCCGCAGGTTCACGAGCGTCACGTTGTCCCGGTTGTACGTCTCGTAGTACCCGGTGTCGAGGCACGCTCGCTTGGTGGCGTAGGGGTAGGTGCGGGGGAGCAGCGCCTCTGCCGTGTCTGGATCGACGACCGTTTCCCTGATCCGCTCGCGTATGAACTCGGACGCGTACTCGTTGGCCTCGGCGTCGAAGAGGAGGTCGCTGAACTTCGACGCCAGCTCGAACAGCGAGCCTTCGGCCCAACCGGCGCGGAAGCGACGCTCGCGCTCTTCGGGGTCGGCGGCGATCGCCGAGTCCTCGTGGCGGTCGACGACGACGCCGGCCCAGGTGTGGCGCGCCTGCTTGCGATACCGCTCGTAGGTCGCCTTGCGGCCCGCGACGAAGTCGCGATCGAGCGGGGCGTTGAGCGCCGGCATCGAGAACGCGGGCGTGCGCTGGAAGACGGCGAGGTGCGCGGCTTGCTCGGCGATCAGTGGGATCGACTGGATCGCCGACGACCCGGTCCCGATGACCGCGACTCGCTGGCCCGTGAAGTCAACGCCCTGGTGGGGCCAGTGGCTGGTGAAGTACGTCGGACCGGCGAACGTCTCGAGCCCGGGGATGTCCGGCCGCTTCGGATGTGAGAGCACCCCCACGGCGAGGATCAGAAACCGGGCCGACACCACGTCGCCACCTCGGTCGGTGCCGACGTCCCAGCGTCCCGACCGCTCGTCGTACCCCGCCGATGTGACCCTGGTGTCGAACTGGATGTCGCGGCGCAGGTCGAAGCGGTCGGCGACGTGATTGGCGTACGAGAGGATCTCGGGCTGGGCCGCGTAGCGCTCGGTCCACTCCCACTCCTGCTCGAGCTGGGGTGAGAACGAGTACGAGTAGTCCATCGACTCGATGTCGCAGCGGGCGCCGGGGTAGCGGTTCCACCACCAGGTGCCGCCGACGTCGCTCGCCGCCTCGAACACGCGGGCCGTGAAGCCGAGCTCGCGCAGCCGGTGCGAGCGCGTACATGCCGGCGAACCCGGCGCCGACGACGACGGCGTCGTACTGGCGCTCGCTCACGCCGGAGTCCCCGCGACAGCGTCGAGGGCCTCGGCCGCTCGCGCCTCGTCGGCTGTCATCTCGCAGATCGGCTTGATGCCCAACCCTTCGAGCACGGTCATGAACTTCACGTTGGCTGGTGACAGTGGCATGCGTCCCCCCGGGTCGCGGCCAGATTGCCAGCCGGGTTCGCCACCCGGCGAGCGGGAGCGGCTCGACGCGCAGAACGACAAGAAACGTTGGTGGGACCGAGGACAACCGGATCGTGGGGCTCTTCGCGTCAGCCCCTGGCGAACTTGCGGGTGGCCAGCGGGGCGAAGAACGCCACGAGCACCACCGACCAAGCCAGCGCCCGCACCGCGTACCAGCCGGCTGAGTGCGGGAAGACTTCGCTCGCCTGGTCACCGAGCGCGAGCGAGCGGACCGCGCCGACCATCATCGTGACCGGCTGGTTCTCGGCCGCCGGCTGCATCCAGCCGGGCATCGACTCGACCGGTACGTAGGCGCTCGACACGAACACCAGCGGGAAGGCGAGGAAGGACATCCCGTTGGCCGCCTGGGCGTTGCCGGCGGTCAGGCCCATGTAGATGAACGGCCACGAGAACGCCAGCCCGAAGATCAGGCACAGCGCGACGGCGACGACGGCATCGACGGCCGATCCGTGCCAGCGGAACCCGGTGAGGAAGCCGACGGCGACGGTGACGAAGAGCGCCCAGGCGATGAGCGCGGTGTCGGCAATCGATCGGCCGAGCAGCACCGCCGACCGCGGGATCGGCAGCGAGCGCAACCGGTCGAACAGCCCGCTGTCGACGTCTTCGGCGACGCCGACCGCCGCACCCATCCCGGAGAAGCAGGCACCGGCGGCGGCGAGTCCGGGGATGAGGAAGTCGGCGTAGGTGATCGACCCGGTGCCGATCGCGCCGCCGAACACGTAGCGGAAGATGAGCAGGAACATCGTCGAGGTCACCGCGCCGAGGGCGATGAGCTGCGGAGTCCTGACGAACTGCTTGACCGTCCGGCCGGCGAACGATGTGGCCGTGGCGATCACGCCGGCCCCGCCGCTGGACGGGGCGGCGATCGCAGTGATCGAACCGGTGAGCACGACAGGCGTTGTGACGGTCTCGGGGGAGATGGTTGCGGTCATGGCAATGGGGTCCCTTCGGATGGGTTGCGCGAATCGAGCGGAGAAGCGAGTGGAGCGCCAGCGGAACGAGCGTTCACGCTGCGCAGGCAGCAGGTGGCGTGGCCGGGGAACGCTGCGTGAGGGCGAGGAACACTTCGTCGAGCGTCGGGCGGCGCAGGCCGACGTCGTCGATGTCGATGTGTCGCTCGGCGAGCGAGCGGATCGCGTCGGAGAGGCGGTCCGTGGCGGCGTCTCCTGGGCTCCGCCAGACCCTTCTCGGACCAACCCTTCTCCTGCAGCCATCCGCCGCAGACCCGGGCTCGACACCGACGGCGACCCGGCGGTTCGGCTCGTCGATCGCCGGCGCCTCGTCGCTCAGTCCGGCGAGCACCTCGGCGGCGGCGGGCAGATCGGTGGTGTGACGAACCCGGATCTCGACCCGGTCGCGACCAGCCTGGCTCTTCAGCTCGCCAGGCGAACCGGTCGCGATCGCCTTGCCATGGTCGATGATCACGACGTGGTCGGCGAGCTGGTCGGCCTCTTCGAGGTACTGCGTGGTCAGCAGGACGTCGGTGCCGCCGCTGACGAGGGACCGGATTGCGTCCCACAGCTCGATGCGGCTGCGCGGGTCGAGGCCGGTCGTCGGCTCGTCGAGCAGAAGCAGCCGCGGGGCGCCGACGAGGCTGGCGCCGAGATCGAGGCGGCGGCGCATCCCGCCCGAGTAGCCGCGCACGAGACGGTCGGCCGCGTCGTCGAGGCCGAGCTGCTCGAGGACCTTGTCGGCGGCCACCCGGGCGGCCTTGCGGTGGTGCCCGAAGAGGCGGGCGATCATCGTCAGGTTCTCGCGGCCGGTCAGCGCGCCCTCGACCGCGGCCGACTGGCCGGCCAGCCCGATCGCCTGGCGGACCCGCTGCGGGTCGGCGACGGCGTCGAGGCCAGCGACCCGGAGCTGACCCTCGTCTGGCTGGTGCAACGTTGCGACCGCCCTGACGAACGTCGTCTTGCCGGCGCCGTTCGGTCCGAGCACGGCGGTGACCTGCCCGGCCGGAGCGACGAGGTCGAGGCCGTCGAGGGCGACGACCGCTCTGCCCGCGTTGGCCTGCTTTGCGGTCCCGAAGCGCTTGACGAGGCCGGACGCCTCGATGATTGGAGTCGCTGAGAAGCTCATGTGACCACGTTGCCCGCTGAAAGTGGTCACCTCCTGTCCACTTTGTGTGAGATCGTGGACACGTGAGAGCGGATCGCCTGGTAGCCACGTTGCTGGTGCTCCAATCCCGTGGCCGAGTGACGGCCGCCGAGCTCGCCGACGAGCTGGAAGTGTCGGTCAAGACGGCGCGCCGCGACCTCGAGGCGCTCTCGATGGCCGGAATCCCGGTGTACCCACAGGCCGGGCGCAACGGCGGCTGGCAACTGCTCGGCGGCGCACGGACCGACCTCAGCGGGCTCACCCAGACCGAGGCGAGGACGCTGTTCATGGTCGCCGGCCCGGCGTCGACAGCGACCCCAGAGGCCAAGGCCGCGCTGCGCAAGCTCGTGCAGGCGCTGCCCGAGACGTTCAGGGCCGACGCCGAGCAGGCCGCATCGTCGGTCGTGCTCGACGCAGCCCGGTGGGGAGCCGAGCCACCGAGACCGCCGGAGTTCCTGGAGCCGCTTCGCCAGGCCGTCGTGGCCGCGGTCCAGGTTCGGCTCGGCTACGCCGACCGGACCCGCACCGAGACGACACGGGTCGTCCACCCGCTCGGACTCGTCGACAAGGGATCGACGTGGTACCTCGTCGCCAACACCAGCAAGGGATTGCGTACGTTCCGCGTCAACCGGGTGCGTTCCGTCGAGGTCACCAACGACCCCGTCGAGCGCCCTGACGGCTTCGACCTCGCCGAGGCCTGGCGGAGCGTCGTGGAGCACGTCGAGGAGCGGCGCTCGGAGGCGCAGGCAGGCGCCACCGCAGTGATCAGAACCGAGTGGTGGGCGGTGCGGCTCCTGCAGACGGCGTTCCCGAACGCCGTCACCGTGCTCGGCCCCGCCGATGTTCCCCCCGATGTTGACGTCGGCGACGACGGCGGGAAGGTCGACGTCGAGGTCGCTGCCCGCTCCCCGCAGTGGATCGCCGAGCGCCTCGCCCCGTGGGGCGACCACGTCGAAGTGCTCGGCCCGCCCGAGGTCCGCGCCCACCTCGCCGCCATCGGCCGCGTCCTGGTTGCCCGCTACGGGGAGGACTGAGCCGGGCGCCGATCTGGGGTGATTCTCGCCAATCCGGCGTCTGGGCGGGATTCGTCGCGGCCCTCGGGAGGATCCCGCCCGGAACAGGGGTTTCGGCCGGTCAGCGGATCAGGTTGTACGGGTGGCCGGGGTGGCCGAGGATGTGCTGGGGGTCGACGACGCCCTTCAGCGCGGCGACCATGCGCTGCTCGATTCGCGGGGTGTCGGCGAGCCAGCGGGCGGCGTTCAACGGGCCGAGGCCGTGTTCGGCGCTGTAGCTGCCGCCGTAGCGGGCGACCACGTCATCGACGGCCGAACGGATCGCGGCGGCGAGGTCGGGCGACGGTGGACCCGGTTCGCTCGGCACGAGCACGTTGAGGTGCAAGCCACCGTCGCCGGCATGGCCGAAGTCGCACACCACGGCGTCCGGAGCGACGTTGCGCACGACCGCGATCGCCGCCGTCCGCATCGGCATGAGCGAGCCGAGCGGTGCCGAGATGTCGTGGCCGAGCACGACGCCGTACGTGCGGAGCGCATCGCTGACGCCGTGGCGCAGCGCCCAGGCCGACGCCGGGTCGACGAGTCGGCCGTCGCTGACGAGCCCGCGACCGAAGGCGGCGTCGACGTCCCCGGCGATTTCCGCCGTGCCGTCGTCGGCGAAGGACCATTCGGCGAGCACCGACGCCTCCGGGACGCCGGCACCGAACGGGTTCGGCGGCGCGCCGGGGGCCGCGAGCGTGCGCTCCATCGCCTCTCGCGACACGAACTCGAACGCGCTGATCGCGCCATGCCGCCGACCGTCGAGCAGCGCCAGCAGCACCGGCGCGGTCGCCGGGTCGTCGAGCGCCAACCACCACGTCTGGGTCGCGTGGGGGAGCGGTACCAGGGCGACCACCGCGCTGGTGATCACGCCGAGGGTCCCGCCCGAGGCGACCGCGATCTGCACTGCGTCGAGGCCGCGGCTGTCCTTGCGCACCGCGCTCGGCCGGCCGAACACGGAGGCGTGCTCGTCTGCGGCGACGAGCTCGACCCCGAGCACGTACCGGCGCATCGGTCCGTAGCGGAGCATGCGATTGCCGCCCGTGTTCGTCGCGATCATGCCGCCGATCGCCGGATCGGCCGCGAGGTCGATCGGCAACTGCAGTCCGTGGCGCGCCGCGGCCTCGTTCAACGCAGAGAGACGCGTGCCGGCATCGACCGTCGCCGTGTTGCCAACGGGATCGACCTCGGCCGTCCCGGCGAGCAGGTCGAGGGACAGCACAGCCACCCGATCGTCGGCCGGCGGCACCGACGCCCCGACGAGTCCCGTGTTGGCGCCCTGCGGGAGCAGCCGCACGCGCGCACTGTGAGCGCGCCGCACGACCTCGCGCACCTCGTCGACCGACGCCGGCTGGACGACGAGGGCTGCCCGCCCGCGGGTGCCGCGCGCCGGCACCTCGAAGCGGGCGACGTCGTCGACCCCTGGCACGAGCATCCGAGCCGCGCCGGCGAACGTCGTGGCGAGCGGTCCGTCAGGTTGCACCGACACAGTTGTAGCGCCGAGGAGTGCCGCATCTGGAGACACCCGTCGTGTGCACGCTGATGCGGGCACTTCGTGCCTCACCAGTGGAACGGCTCGCCCAGCGGACATCTCGAGAAGGCGTTGACGTGGCGTTCCCGCTGGTCGCGATGGTTTCTCGGGACAAGTCTTGCATCGCTGTAAGTACAGTGGTGTAATTCGTTCCCCACACAAGATCCGGTGTCGTCAACGGGCCCGCTGCCCCACATCTTGCGTGGTTGCCAGGGATGTGCGAGGGAGCGAGGAGACATCATGACCATCACCGATCGCCCTGACCTGCAGGAGCCGGACCAGGAGGTGATCGACGACGACACGCCGCTGGGCCTGTCCAGCCCGATGCGGGTCAAGAAGCGTGATGGTGGTCTCGAACCGGTCGACCTGAACAAGATCGTGCGCGCCGTAGGGCCGCGCGGCAAAGGGCCTCGATGGCGTCGATCCGATGCGCGTCGCGACCCGCACGATCAGCGGCCTCTGCGACGGCGCGACGACGATGGAGCTCGACGAGCTGAGCATCCGCACGGCCGCCGCCCTGGTCAGCGAGGAGCCGAGCTACAGCCGCCTCGCCGGTCGCCTGCTCGCCACGTTCATCCAGAAGGAGGTGTTCAACCAGAACATCCACTCCTTTCGCAATCGATCGCCGCCGGCCACGACGCCGGGCTCATCGGTGACGAGACGGCGGCGCTCGTCGCCAACCACTCGTACAAGCTCAACGAGGCGGTCGACCACACCAGCGACCAGCTCTTCGAGTACTTCGGACTGCGCACGGTCTACGACCGCTACCTCCTGCGTGATCCCGAGCGCCGCCTGGTCATCGAGACCCCGCAGTACTTCTTCATGCGGGTCGCGTGCGGGCTGTCGCAGAGCGCCGACGAGGCCGTCGAGTTCTACCGGCTGATCTCGTCGCTCGACTACCTGCCGGCAACGCCGACGCTGTTCAACTCCGGCACGACGCACCCGCAACTGAGCAGTTGCTACTTGGTGGCGAGTCCGCAGGACACGCTGGAGTCGATCTACGACCGCTACAAGGACGTCGCCCGCCTGTCCAAGTTCGCCGGCGGCATCGGGCTGGCGTTCCACAACGTGCGCTGCCGGGGATCGCTGATCCGCGGCACGAACGGCCTGTCGAACGGCATCGTCCCATGGCTCAAGACCCTCGACTCGTCGGTTTCGGCGGTCAACCAGTGCTTCGCGCCGGACACCATCGTGTTCACTGCGGAGGGACCGACGCCGATCAAGGACGTCACGTCCGGCGACGTCGTGCTCGGCATCTCGGGCATCTACCGCGAGGTCACCGAGAAGTTCACGTTCAACCAGACCGACCCGATGGTCAACGTTCACGTCAAGCACAGCGATCGAGCCGATTCACGTGACCGCCGGCCACCCCCTCTACGCGCTGCCGGGGATTCCCGTCGGCAACCACGGTTGCGCGCAGCATGCGCCAGATCGAGTCCGGCAAGGTGCGCGCCGCGTGGGTGGAGGCCGGTGCGCTTCATGCCGGCGACTTCGTCGCCCAGCCGATCCCGACCGAGATCGTCGACCCCGGTATCACCGCCGATGACGCCCGCATGCTCGGCATCATGCTCGGCGACGGCGCACATCAGGCTCCGACGGCTACGAGTGCGGCGTCACATGGAGTCCGGCGACGGGTCGTGGAGACGGCCGAGTTCGTACGGTCCTACCTCGCCGATCGAGGCATCCACTTCTGGGAGACCGAGATGCACGGCGGCAGCGCTTGCCAGATCCGCTGGTCGGCCGGGCTCGGTTTGCTGCGTGACGGCACGACCGGCCAGTACGTCTCGGGTGGATCCTCCGCCCTGCCGTTCACGCGCGCCGAGCTCTACACCGCAGTCGGTGAGAAGAGGATCGACCGCCGGTTCACCCACATGCCGCGCCAGCACACGCTGGCGCTACTCCACGGTCTGCTGGCGACGGACCGCAACGTCTCTCGCGGTGTCGAGATCACGTTCACCTCGTCCTCGCGTCACCTGGCCGAGGGCGTCCGCTACCAGTTGCTCCGCCTCGGTGTGCCGACATCCGGCCAACACCGCGTCCGCCACAACGCCAAGGGCGGCACCCGCCGCGACGGCTCGCGGGTCGTCGTTCACGAGGCCCACGGAGTGCTTCGACATCCGCATCCCGGCCATCGCCGAGCTTGCCGAGCTCGTCGGGGCCAAGCCGGTCACGAAGCAGAACTGGTTGACGTGGCAGGGCTGCGTGTGGTCGCGGGTCCGCAAGGTCACCGAAGCCCCGGTCACTCCGTTCGTGTTCGACATGGTCGTCGACGGCGACGAGTCCTACATGGTGTCCGGTGCGCTCGCACACAACGGCGGGAAGAGAAAGGGCGCGGCGTGCGTGTACCTCGAGACGTGGCACGCCGACATCGAGGAGTTCCTCGAGCTCAAGGACAACACCGGCGACGAGGCCCGCCGCACGCACAACCTCAACCTCGCCAACTGGGTGCCCGACCTGTTCATGGAGCGGGTCGAGAAGGACTGGACGTGGTCGCTGTTCGACCCCAAGAAGGTCCCGCACCTCACCGACCTGTTCGGCGCCGCGTTCGAGCGGGCATACCAGGAGGCGGAGAGCAAGCGGCTCTACGAGCGCCAGGTGCCGGCCCGCCAGCTCTACGCCCGGATGATGCGCACGCTCGCCCAGACCGGCAACGGCTGGATGACGTTCAAGGACCCGTCCAACGCCCGCTGCAACCAGACCAGCGACACGCCGAGCGCCGGCCCAGACGGCATCACGGTGCCGCGCGTCGTGCACCTGTCGAACCTGTGCACGGAGATCCTCGAGGTCACGAGCAACGAAGAGACCGCGGTGTGCAACCTCGGCTCGATCAACCTCGGCCACTTCGTTGTCACCGATCCCGACACCGGCGACACCGCGTTCGACTTCGAGCGCCTCGGCGCCGTCGCCCAGACCGCGGTGCGCTACCTCGACCGGGTCATCGACATCAATTACTACCCGACCGACGAGTCGTCGGCGTCCAACTCGCGCTGGCGCCCTGTCGGCCTCGGCGCGATGGGCCTACAGGACGTGTTCTTCAAGATGCGCCTGCCGTTCGACTCGCTCGAGGCCCGCGACGTGTCGAAGCGGATCGCCGAGGAGATCTACCTCAACGCGCTCTCGGCATCGTGTGACCTCGCCGCCGAGAGCGGCCCGCACGCCGCGTTCCCGGAGACCCGCGCCGCCACCGGCAAGCTGCAGTTCGACCTCGCCTCCGAATCACGGACGAGCATCGCGCCGAGCGATCCCCAACGCTGGGGGCCGTTGCGGACGCGCATCGCCGAGCACGGGCTGCGCAACTCGCTGCTCATCGCCATCGCCCCGACGGCGACGATCGCCTCGATCGTCGGCGCCTACGAGTGCATCGAACCGCAGGTGTCGAACCTGTTCAAGCGGGAGACGCTCTCGGGCGAGTTCCTGCAGATCAACACGTACCTGGTGCGCGACCTGCAGGAGCGCGGCCTGTGGACCGACGAGATCCGCGACGCGATCAAGCGCGCCGAGGGCTCGGTGCAGACGATCGACGCGATCCCCGACGACCTCAGGACGCTCTACCGCACGGCGTGGGAGCTGCCGATGCGCTCGCTGATCGACATGGCCGCCGAGCGCGGCGCGTTCATCGACCAGAGCCAGTCGCTCAACCTGTTCATGGAGTCGCCGACGATCGGGAAGCTGTCGTCGATGTACCTGCACGCGTGGAAGCAGGGGCTCAAGACGACCTACTACCTGCGCTCCCGCCCGGCGACGCGGATCGCCCAGACCACCACGGGCGGGGCGACGCCCACACCGGCCGAGCCCACCGGCACCGTGTCGCCCATCAAGAACGATCCGGTTCCTGACGTCAGCGACCCTGAAGACGACGACGCTGCGGTCATCGCCTGCTCGCTCGCCAACCCAGAATGCGAGGTGTGTCAGTGAGCGTCGCGGAACGTTACGAAGCGCCGGCCGCCGAGCCAGTCGTCGAGCCGGCGCCGGTCGACGCCGAGCTGCGGCACCCGAGCCAGCGGCGGGCGATCCTCGATCCCGGCCTCGACCTCACGTTGCGGCCGATGCGCTACCCCGAGTTCTACGAGCGCTACCGGGCGGCGATTCGCAACACGTGGACGGTGGAGGAGATCGACTTCTCCGACGACCTCGTCGACCTCAAGAAGCTGCTGCCGTCAGAGCGCCATCTGATCCGCCGGCTGGTCGCGTTCTTCGCCACCGGCGACTCGATCGTGGCGAACAACCTCGTGCTCAACCTGTACAAGCACATCAACGCCCCCGAAGCGAGGCTGTTCCTGTCCCGCCAGCTCTACGAGGAAGCGCTGCACGTGCAGTTCTACCTCACGCTGCTCGACTCCTACCTGCCCGACCACGACGAGCGCGCCGAGGCGTTCAAGGCGGTCGAGACGATCCCGTCGATCAAGGCCAAGGCGGAGTTCTGCTTTGCGTGGATGTCGCACGTCGGCGAGCTCGACGAGCTGCAGACCCGCGACGACCGCCGCACGTTCCTGCTCAACCTGATCTGCTTCGCCGCGTGCATCGAGGGCCTGTTCTTCTTCGGGGCGTTCGCGTACGTCTACTTCCTGCGCTCGAAGGGTCTGCTCAACGGACTCGCCGCCGGGACGAACTGGGTGTTCCGCGACGAGAGCGGGCACATGGACTTCGCGTTCTCGGTCGTCGACACCGTGCGCCGCGAGGAGCCCGACCTGTTCGACGACGAGCTGGCCCGCCAGATCGACCGGATGATGGTCGAGGCCGTCGACGCCGAGATGCAGTTCGTCGACGACATGCTGTCGGATGGCGTGCCGGGCCTCTCGGTGGCCGACACCCGCGAGTACCTCCAGTTCGTCGCCGATCAGCGCCTCGCCCGCCTCGGCCTCCCGAAGCGGTTCAACTCGACGCAACCCCTTCGGCTTCATGGAGCTCCAGGACGTCCAGGAGCTGAGCAACTTCTTCGAGCGCACGGTCAGCGCCTACCAGGTCGGGGTCAGCGGCGACGTCAGCTTCGACGACGAGTTCTAGCTCCGCTGCCGCCGGTGCGCGGTGGCGCAGCGGAAAATCGATCCATCGCTGGTCGTCGGGCTGCAGACTGTCCGATGTGATTCGAACACACCGGCATGTCATCGGCGCCGCGGTCTCCTTGATCGCTTTCGGGGGAGCGGCGCTCATCGTGCCGGGGGGTGCCGGCGCGGTCGATACCGACATGTCGATCAGCACGACCGCGATCGACTTCGGCCAGGTCAACGTGGGCAGCTCAGCGCAAGCGTCGGTGACGCTGACGAACACCGGCGGCGGCCCGTTCGGCCCGATCAACATCTTCGGCGGCGCCCCGCCGACCGCCGAGTTCAACGCCTCGCAGAACTGCCAGTCGACCACGCTGCCGGCCGGCGGGTCGTGCACCGTGAACTACTCGTTCTCCCTGGCGCCGCCGGGACGTTCAACGACACGTCGAGCTTCACGATCAGCGCAGACGAACAACCAGAACGACGGCGAGGACTTCAGCGTCAGCCTCGCCGGCGTCGGGTTCGACGCCAACGCGACCACGACAACGACGAGTCCACGACGACGACCACCGAGACCACGACGACCACGACCGAACACCACGACGTCGCCCACGAGCACGACGACCCCGAGTGGTCAAACCGGCCCAGCGCCACGCGCCCCCGCCGCCCGGCACGGACCCGACCACGACCACGTCGTCGAGCACCACCTCCACGACGGAACCGGTGGTCTGGCCGCTCACCGGGCTCGGGGTCGCGCCGCGGCCGGCGCTGGTCGTCAAGGTCGACAACGTCGACGCCGAGCCGCAGTCGGGTCTCAATCAGGCCGACGTCGTGTTCGAGGAGATCGTCGAGGGGCGGGCGACGCGGTTCGCCGCGGTGTTCAACTCGCACGAGGCAAATCCGGTGGGCCCGATCCGCTCGGCGCGCACCCAGGACATCAACCTGCTGTCGAGCCTCAACGATCCGGCGATCGCCTACAGCGGCGCCAACGAGGCGGTGAACGCCGCGCTGCAAGCGGCCGGGTTCGAGTTGTTCGGCGAGGGGACGCCGGGGTTCTTCCGCCGCGACGATCTGCCGGCGCCGCACAACCTGTACGCCAACCTGTCGGCGCTGTGGCCGCAGATCGTCAGCTCCGGCGACGCGGCGCCGATCTTCGAATACGTCGGCCCCGGTGACGAGCTCGCCGGCACGCCGGTGACGTTCGCGCAGATGATGGTCGGCAGCTACGACGTGCGCTGGGACTGGGATGCGACCCAGGGCCTGTTCCTGCGTTCCCAGCTCGGCTCGACCCACGAGCTGACCGACGGGCAGGCCAGCGCCGACAGCGTGGTGGTGCTCGTGATGGAGTACGGCGAGAGCCCGGCCGGGGGTGGTCCCGAGGCGCAGACCTTGGGCGGCGGAGCCGCCTTCGTGTACACCGAGGGGCGCCGTGTCGAGGGCACGTGGTCCCGCAACAGCCCGACCGACCCGTTCACCCTGCAGGCCAACGGCCAGCCGATCCTGCTCGCACCGGGGCGCACCTGGGTCGAGCTCGTCGACGCGGACAACAACCTCACCGACGGCTGAGCGGTGTCGACCGGCAACCTTCTCAGCCTGGCGGGGGGTGCCCGAGGGGGGCGCTCCGCGATCCCCCCTCGGTCTGGTCGGGTCCGGCTTCGCCGGTCCGACCAGGGCAACCGAGCGCGGCCGAAGGCCGCTAGACTCGAGCCGGAGCCCCGTGGGGCGGAGGCGAGAACTCGACCGGCAACCTCTGGTTGCCGGTCGAAACGACTAGGTTCCCGGCATGCGGGACAACTCGACGTTCTTGAGCGCGTTCGGTGCCGACGGTCCGGACCCAGCCCTCGCCGACCGGCTGATGCTCTTCGGCCAGTTCGTCGGTTCGTGGGACCTCGACGTCACGCAGTACGACGCCAACGGCAACGCGTCCAGTCTCGCGGGTGAGTGGCACTTCGGGTGGGCGCTCGCCGGCCGGGCGGTCGCGGACGTGTGGATCTGCCCGCGGCGTGGACCCGGTGGGTCGTCGCCCGGCGAGCACGGGGTGACCATCCGGTTCTACGACGAGCTGCTCGGAGCGTGGCGCTCGACGTGGGTCGGTCCGCAACGCCGGCTCGTGCGTGCGTTCGTCGCCCGCGCCGTCGGGGACAGGATCGTGCTCGAGGGGAGCTTCGAGCCGGGGGTCACCACCAGGTGGGTGTTCTCCGACATCACCGAGTCGACGTTCCTGTGGCGCAACGAGGAGTCGCGCGATGGCCAGACCTGGAGGCTCACCGAGACGTTCGCCGCCCGCCGTGCCGCTGATTGACCGCGCCGGCGCGGCTACGGCACCCGGCGCGACGCGACGTACGTCGCTGCAACGCCGCTGTCGCCCTCGATCGTGACCCGATCGAGCGGCAGCCGGTTCCACAACGCGAGGTAGATGTCGCTCGCCGTACCGGTGAGCCGGGCGACCGACCCGCTTTCGTCGTCGGTGACTTCGGCGAAGCCCGGTTCGCCAGGTGGCAGCAGGGTCCACGAAGCCTCGATGTCGGACGGAGCGATCGTGATCGGCGCGTCGAGCGTCGGCGTGATGCCGCGCATCGCCATGCGCGGTCCGAACACGGCGAGCAGTTCGTCGATCCCGTCGGCGGCCTGAGCCGGCTCGATCGTGAACTCCGAACCGGCGGCGAGCGCGGCGTCGAAGGCATGGACGTTGACCTCGTTTGTCTGACGCCGCGGCCAGAACCCGAACGTCTGGTTCACGCCGGAGAAGTTCCAGCACGGCGCACCAGGGTCGCGGGTGGCGAGGTCGGCGTGCAGTGCTGTGCCGGCGGCCCGGTACCACGTGGCGTAGGCCGACGCGTCCCGGGACGGACGCTCGATGAGGCTGTCGTCGAAGCGGGCGCCGTCCTGGCCGTGCTCCAGGATCCGCCCGACCCACGAGTGCACGACGACGACGTGATCGACGAGCGCGGCGACGTCCCAGTCAGGGCACGACGGCACCGGCGCGTCGAGGTCGGCCCGCTCGATGAGGCCGGCGAAGCGGTCGATCGACGAGGTGAGCGACGCGAGGTACGCGGAGTTGTCCACGGCGCGACGGTACTCACCGGCAATCGGCACCGATGCGATGAGCAGTGCGCGGAATGGCGGCGGATCGCTCATCGCATCGGATTGGGAGCGGGGTCGTCGTCGAGGTCGTGGTCGCCGTGGATCATCCACGCCGCGAGCACGCCGCCGATCGCGCCGAAGAGGTGCCCGAGCCACGAGACGCGCGGCGAAGGGAGCAGGCCCCAGAGCAGCCCGCCGTAGAACGCGAGGGTGACCAGTCCGCCGAGGATCCACCACACGTTCCTGGCGATGACCCCTCGCGACACGAGGTAGGTGAGGAAGCCGAACACGAGCCCACTGGCCCCGAAGTGGACGCTGTTGCCGGCCCCGAAGATCCAGATCCCGAGCCCGCTGATCGCGGCGACGAGGATCGTCACCTCGGCGAACACCCTGGTTCCCCCGAGCGCGATCGCGCGCGCCGAGGATCGCGAACGGGACCGTGTTGGCGATCAGGTGCGGGAAGCCGGTGTGCAGGAACGGCGCGAACACGATGCCGAACAGCCCGCGCATGGTCCGCGGCCGCACTCCCCAGCGCTCGAAGTGGGTCCCCGGGACCAGATCGACGATCTCCTCGCCCCACATGATCGCGAGCAGCACCCCGACCGCGACGATCCCCGGTGCCAGTTCGGCGAGGCGGGGCTTCTCGACGCCGGACGTCGTCGCGGGAGCCGAATTCGTCACCGCGTCATGTTCGCAGATCCCGAAGCGATCGGCCTCGACCCCCGACGCTGCGCCGGTTGTCGAAGATGGTGCACAATTGGACCATGACCACGATGACCCGGCGCAAGCCGGTCCGTACCGGCCGCCTCCTGATCGCCACGTCGCTTGCCGTTGGCTCGGCGTTCGCCGGCTCGTTTGCCGCCGGCGCTCAGGCGTCGGGCACGGACGCCCGCGAGCTGATCATCGCCCGCGACATGGACCTCACGACGCTCGACCCGCAGCGCGCCTACTGCGACACGTGCCAGATCTTCCTGACCGCCGTCTACGAGACGCTGATCGGCGTCGACCCCGCCGACCTCAACGTGCTCGTCCCGCGGCTCGCCGAGTCGTGGGAGGCCAACGCCGACAACACCGAGTTCACGTTCACGCTGAACCCCGACGCGACGTTCGCCGACGGCTCGCCGGTGACCGCCGGCCGACGTCAAGTTCTCGTGGGAGCGCCTCGCCGGCCTCGAGGGCTCGGCGTCGTACCTGATCGGCGGCGTCACGTCGATCGAGGCGCCGGACGACCAGACCGTCGTCGTCACGTTCGAGGCGCCCGAACTCGGCGTTCCTCAACATCGTCAGCGCGCCGTACATGGGCATCATCGAGCCAGGCCCTGGCCGAGGCCAACGGGGCGACCGCCGACGCCGACGACGACGACGCCGAGCAGTGGTTCCTCGAGCAACTCGGCCGGCAGCGGCCCGTTCGTGCTCGAGTCGTACACCGAGGGCGACCAGCTGGTGCTCGCCCGCAACGACGCCTACTGGGGCACGCCGAGCCCGTTCCCGGGCGTCACGCTGCAAGCAGGTCAAGGACGCCACGGCGCAGCTGCAGCAGCTCCAGCAGGGCGACGTCGACATCGCGATGCAGATCAGCTTCGACTCCGTCGGCCAGCTCGAAGGCGTCGAGGGCGTCACCACCGAGCTCGTCGACTCGTACAACTTCGTGTACCTCGCGCTCGAGCCCGGGCGCCGTCGGCGGCGAGGCGCTCGCCGACCCGAACGTGCGCGAGGCGATCAAGATGGCCCTCGACTACGAGGGCATCCTCGACACGACCGTCGGCGGCAACGGCAAGCTCGCAGGCGTCGCCGATCCCGAACGGCTTCGAGGGCAGCGAGGGCCTGCCGCTGCCCGAGCAGGACGTCGACGGCGCCGAGGCGCTGCTCGCCGAGGCCGGCGTCGACGGGCTCACGCTGCGGGCCGCGTACCCGACCGTCAACGTCTACGGCGTCGACTTCGACACGATGATGGCGAAGGTCCAGCAGGACCTGTCGGCGATCGGCATCGAGCTCGAGCTCGAGCCGGTCGAGTTCGCCGCAGTGGGTCGAGCAGATCACGCGGCGACGGCATCCCGTTCACGGCCGTGTACTTCGCGCCCGACCACATCGACTCCAGCCAGTACGTGCAGTACTTCGGCATGATCGAGGGCGTCGTCGTGGCAGGGTCGGTCCGGGCTCGAGCGTCGAACGCCGACGAGCAGGCCAGCTGTTCGCCGAGGCGCTCGCCGCCGACCGGCGACGAGCAAGACCGACGCTCTACACCCAGCTCGGCCAGATCGATGATCGACGACCTGATCATCTTCCCGCTCGTCAACCCCGGCCTCGTGCTGGCGCACGCCAGCGACATCACCGGCGTCCGCTACAGCGCCTGCTGCAACCTCGAGCTCGGTGGGCTCGGCATCGACTGAGCGCACGCCGTCGATCGGCCGGCGAGCGCGATGACCGATACGTCCTGCGGCGCCTGGCGATCACGCCGCTGCTGCTGCTCGGCATCGTCACCGTCGCGTTCATCGTCGCCCGGGTCATCCCGGCCGACCCGCTGGCGTCGATCGTCGGCGAGCGGCAGATGAACAACGAGGCGGTCGTCGCCGCGGCCAAGGAGCGCTGGGGGCTCGACGGCGGCGTCATCGAGCAGTACGTCACGTACGTGCGAACCTGTTCACCGGGGACCTCGGCACGTCGTTCCGCACCAAGCAGTCGGTGACGTCGGACCTCCTGGGAGCGGCTCCCGGCCACCGCCGAGCTGGCGCTCGGTGCGCTGCTCGTCGGCGGCGTCGGCGGGCATCGCCCTCGGCATCGCGTCGGCCCGCCGCCAGAACACGGCTGGTCGACCACGCCGCCCGGCTCGTCGCCCTCGTCGGCTCGTCGCTGCCGGTGTTCTGGCTCGGGCTGATCGTGCTGTACATGCTCTACGTCCGGCTCGGCTGGTTCCCCGGTCCGGGCCGCCTGCCGTCGCGCGTCGACCCGCCGCCGCACGTCACCGGCTTCTACACGGTCGACGCGCTGCTCGACGGCGACTTCGAGCCTGGCGTGGCAGTGCCTGCGCCAGCTGATGCTGCCGGCGTTCGTGCTCGGCTGGAGCCTGATGGGCATCGTGTCGCGCCTCGTGCGGGCGGCGATGCTCGACGAGCTGCACGCCGACTACGTCCGCACCGCGCGGGCGAAGGGACTCGCGCGAGGGCGACGTGATGCGCCACCACGTGCTGCGCAACGCGCTGACGCCGGTGATCACGATCATGGGCCTCTCGCTCGGCGTGCTGCTGACGCAGCGCCGTGCTCACCGAGACCGTGTTCTCGTGGAACGGCATCGGCTCCTACGCCGTCGAGGCGACGCAGCGCCTCGACTACCCGGCGATCAACGGCGTGTGCATCCCCGGCGGCGTCGATCTTCCTGCTCAGCAGCCTCGTCGCCGACGTCCTCTACGCCGCCGTCGACCCGAAGATCAGGTACTCGTGAGCATCGTCCAGACCGACCGCTCGGCGCGGTGCCCTCGACGTCGAACGCGTTCGTCGTCGCCGACCGAGGCCGGCGGCGCGTGGCCGACGTTCGCGGACGCGATGTCCGCTCGTGGCCGGTCGCCGTCGGCGTCGGCGTGCTCGCTGCTGTGGGTGCTCGTCGCCCTCACCGTCCCGCTGTGGGCGTGGGCCGCGCCGACGCGAGACGCGTCGGGACGCGGCTGCAGTCGCCGAACTGGTCGCACCTCCTCGGCACCGATGCCGCTCGGCCGCGACGTGCTCGATCCGCACGCTCTACGGCGCCCGCGACTCGCTGCCCGACGGCCGCCGCCGTGATCGTGCTGCACCGTGCTCATCGGCTCGGCGCTCGGCGCGATCGCCGGCTTCCGCGGCGGCGTCGTCGAGAGCGTCGATCATGCGCATCAGCGACGTCGTGCTGGCGTTCCCGCCGATCTTCCTGGCGATGGCCGTCGCCGCCGCCCTCGGCCCCGGCCTGCGCAACACGGTCGATCGCCCTCGTGCTCGTGTGGTGGCCGATCTACGCCCGGCTGCTCCGCGGCCAGGTGCATGACGATCAAGCACCGCGAGCACGTCGAGGCGGCCACGTCCGTCGGTGTGCCGCGGCGGCGGATCCTGCGCCGCACGTCCTGCCGCTGGCGATCACCCCGGTGATGATCAACGCCACGATGGACTTCGGCCAGGTGCTGATCCTCACCGCGTCGCTGAGCTTCCTCGGGCTCGGCGCCACGCCGCCGTCGCCGGAGTGGGGCCTGATGATCGACGACGGGACGCGGAACTTCTACCAGTGGTGGATCTCGCTCGGCCCCGGCCTCGCGATCCTCAGCGTCGTGCTGGCGGCCAACTTCCTCGGCGACGGCCTGCGCGACCACTTCGACGTCAAGGCGCGGGGCTGACGACAGCGTCGACGCGACGCGCTCGCTGCTGTCGATCCGCGACCTGCACGTCACGTTCGGCGGCGACGTCGGGCCGGCCGCTCGCGGCGGTGCGCGGCGTCGACCTCGACGTCGGCGCCGGCGAGCTGGTCGCGGTCGTCGGCGAGTCCGGCTCGGGCAAGAGCGTCACGATGCTCGCCGTGCTCGGGCTGCTCGGCCCGAACGCCGACGGCCACCGGCTCGGTGCGCTTCGACGGCGAGGAGCTGCTCGGCGCGCCGCCGGCCGACGCTGCGGCGCGATCCGCGGGCGGCCGCATCGGCATGATCTTCCAGGACCCGCTGACGTCGCTCAACCCGGCGCACACCGTCGGCCACCAGCTCGCCGAGGCCGTGCTCGCCCACCACCCGCGGGCCACGCGAGCGGGCCAAGGACGCGTGCCGGCGAGCTGCTCGAGCTGGTGTCGATCACCGACGTCGACCGGCGGCTGCAGGTCGTACCCGCACGAGCTCTCCGGCGGGCATGCGCCAGCGGGTGATGATCGCGATGGCGCTGGCCAACGACCCCGACCTGCTGATCGCCGACGAGCCGACGACCGCCCTCGACGTCACGATCCAGGCCCAGATCCTCGACGTGCTGGCCGACGTGCAGCGCGAACGCCACCTCGCCGTCGTGCTCGTCACCCACGACCTCGGCGTCGTCGCCGGGCTGGCCCATCGGGTCAACGTGATGTACGCCGGGCGGGTCGTCGAGCACGGCGACGCCGTCGGCGTGTTCCACCGCCAGAACCACCCCTACACCCGAGGGCTGCTGGCGTGCCTGCCGCGGCTCGACCAGCGGCATCGACCTCGACGCCGATCGGCGGCGCGCCGCCGTCGCTCGACCGGCTGCCGGCCGGCTGCGCGTTCCACCCCCGCTGCCCGCTCGCCGATCGAGCGCTGCCGGACCGAGATGCCGGAGCTGCGCGCGTTCCCGTCGACGGCCGCGGCGTGCCACGTCGCCCCGCTCGAGCCCGCTGACAGCGCGGTCGGGCCGTGACGACGTCGGCCTGCTCGGACCGCTGCTCGACGTCAGCACCTCGTCAAGACGTTCGCGCTGCGCGGCTCAGCTGCTCCGGCGCTCGACCGGCGTCGTGCAGGCCGTGTCCGACGTCTCGTTCGACGTCGACCGGGGCGAGACGCTGAGCCTCGTCGGCGAGTCGGGGTGCGGCAAGAGCACGACGGCGCGCTGCGTCGCTGCGCATCGTCGAGCCCGACTCCGGCACCGTCGACGTTCGACGGCGTCGAGCTGACCGACGCTGGCGGCCGAGGCGCTGCGCAGATGCGGCGCCGCGTTCCAGATGGTGTTCCAGGACCCGCAGGCGTCGCTGAACCCGCGGATGACGGTGGCGCGAGCTGCTCGCCGAGCCGCTGCAGGTCCACGGCATCGAGCCCGGCGACGAGCGGGCGACGGGTCGCCGAGCTGCTCGACCTCGTCCAGCTCCCGACGGACGCGGCCGCGCGCTACCCGCACCAGTTCTCCGGCGGGCAGCGCCAGCGCATCGGCGTCGCCAGGGCGCTCGCCGTCGGCCCCGACCTGCTCGTGCTCGACGAGCCGGTGTCGGCGCTCGACGTCAGCATCCAGGCCGAGATCATCCGCCTGCTCGAGCGGCTGCGCGCCGAGCTCGACCTCGGCTTCCTGTTCATCGCCCACGACCTGTCCGTCGTGCGCCACATCAGCGACCGGGTCGCGGTGATGTACCTCGGCCGGATCGTCGAGACCGGCACCGCCGCCGAGGTGTACGAGCGCTCGGCCCACCCGTACACGCAGGCGCTGCTGTCGGCGGCGCCGATCCCCGATCCGCTGATCGAGCGCGGCCGGCGGCGCATCGTGCTGACCGGCGAGCCGCCCGACGCAGACCGACGCCGCCGTCGGGCTGCCGGTTCCGGACCCGCTGCTGGAAGGCGACCGAGCGCTGCGCCGAGGAGGTGCCCGCTGCTCGCCGACCCCGGCATCGGCCACGCCGTCGCCTGCCACTACCCGGAGCCGGTCAACATCGTCCAGCCTGCCCTCGCGACGGGTTGAAGCTGGGATCTCGCTTCCCGATCGGCGACGTGGTACTGCAAACATGGCGCGATGGCCAATCGCGAGCCGCCCGACGGCATCACCACCACGCTGGCGAAGGACTCCGTGAGCGCGACGAGTGTCGTCGACGCACCGCCGCGCGAGGTGTTCGACTTCATCCGCCGCCCGGCGAACCATTCGGAGATCAGCGGCGACCGGTCGGTGCGGGCCCGCCGCTCGGGCGACGAGGTGCTCGGGCCGGAGAGCAGGTTCCGGATGAGCATGAAGGTCGGCGCGCCGTACCGGATGACCAGCAGGGTCGTCGAGTTCGACGAGGACCGGGTGATCGTGTGGTGTCACATCGGCGGGCACCGGTGGCGATGGGAGCTCGAGCCGACAGGCGACGGCAAGACCGAACTGACCGAGACGTTCGACGCGTCGACGTCGCGGGCGCCGATGGTGCTGCGGGTGATGGGATACCCGAAGGGCCAGGAGTCGAACGTGGCGAACTCGGTCGCCAACGTCGCGGCACACTTCGCCGCGAAGTCGTGAGCGCGCCGGTGGATCGGGTCGCTTACGACGAGTTCGCATACTTCGCCGACAACGCGGCGGAGTACGGAATCCCGTACTCCGGGCCGCCCGAGGTGCGGCGGGTGTTCGTCGGCGTCGGTGACGGCCGGCAGCTCAGCGCGCTGGTGTGGGGCGACGGGGTGGCCGAGTTCGTGCTCATCCACGGGGGCGCCCAGAACGCGCACACCTGGGACACGGTTGCCCTGGCGTTGGATCGTCCAGTCGTCGCGATCGACTTGCCTGGACACGGACACTCCGAGCGGATCTCCATCGAGCCGGGGGAGCACCGGGCCGAGGCGTTGGCGCGAGACGTCGCGGTCGCGATCGAGCGGCTCGCGCCCGACGCCACGGTCGTCGTCGGCATGTCGCTCGGCGGGCTGACTTCGATCGCCCTCGCGGCCCGGCGTCCCGATCTCGTTCGCAAACTCGTGCTCGTCGACATCACGCCCGGGGTGAACCACGAGAAGGCCAAGGCGATCGTCGACTTCGTCCGCGGCCCGAAGACGTTCCCGAGCTTCGACGAGCTCCTCGCCCGCACGATCGAGCACAACCCGACTCGCAGCGAGTCGTCGCTGCGCCGAGGCATCCTGCACAACGCGGTGCAGCTCGACGACGGCTCGTGGATGTGGCGCTACCGGCGCCATGACGACCCGATGACCGACGATCTCGAGATCGACGCCGGCGCGCGGCTGTGGGACGCGCTCGGCGCGGCCGCGATGCCCGTCATGCTGGTGCGTGGCATGCGCCCGCAGTCCGTCGTCGACGACGACGACGAGGCGGAACTGCTCCGGCGACTCCCGTCGGCTCGCGTCGAGCACTTCGCCGAGGCCGGGCACAGCGTGCAGGGCGACATGCCGGTCGAGCTCGCCGCCGCACTCGACGACTTCGCAGCAGGTCATCGCGCCGTGACCACCGCCGTTACCCGACCACAATCCGTCGGTGCGAAATCGCCACGTCCGCGCAGACTGATGACACCTCGGCACTTCGACGTCGCCGAGCGGCGGCGGCGAATGCTCACGCGGCACCACCTCGCGGCACCGGGCCAGGGAGTCGAGGCCGTCGCCGGTGACCTCGTCGGCATCCACTCCTCGGATCCCGCGACGGTGTATCTGTCGCTGTACAACCGGCTCGCCGGGTTCACGGTGGCCGATCTCGACGATGCGCTGTACGAGCGGCGGACCTTGACCCGCATCCTCGGGATGCGGCGGACGTTGTTCGTGGCGCCGCTCGATCTCGCCGCGGTCATCGACGCCTCGTGCACCAAGGCACTCGTCGCCATCGAACGCAAGCGCACTGCGCAGCTGCTCGAGGCCGAGGGGATCGCGAACGCCGGGGACGTTCTCGAGGCCGCGTGCGAGGCGACGCTCGCCGCGCTGCGTGACGCCGACGGCCCGCTGCCGGCTCGTGCGCTCACGCCGGTGGTGCAGCAGTTGCAGACCACCGTGTCGCTGGCGCCGGGCAAGAAGTACGCGGCGCAGCCGGCGATCACCAACCGGGTCTGCCTGCACCTGTCCACCGAGGGCCACATCGTGCGGACGCGCCCGCTCGGGAGCTGGGTGTCGAGCCAGTACCGGTGGACGCCGACCGAGCGCTGGTTCGGGGCGCTGGCCGTGATCCCGGCCGTCGAGGCCCGCGGCGAGCTGGTCCGGCGGTGGCTGCGCAGCTACGGACCGGGCACGACCACCGACCTGGCGTGGTGGACGAAGTGGACGAAGCGGGACGTGATGGCCGCGCTCGGCGAGGTCGGCGCGGTCGCGGTGACCGTCGAGCCGTCAGCTGGAGGCGCGGCGGTACCAGCGTGGGTGCTGCCGGACGATCTGGGCGACACCCCACCCGTTGGTCCCGTCGTCCGGCTGGTGCCGGCGCTCGATTCGACGATCATGGGCTGGAAGGAGCGCGACTGGTACTTCGGGCCGAGCGCGCCGCAACTGTTCGACCGCAACGGCAACGCCGGCCCGGTGGTGCTCGTCGACGGGGCCGCCGTCGGGGCGTGGGCGCAGCGGCGCGATGGTCGAGTCGTCAGCGAGCTGCTCGAACCGGTGGCAGAGCCGGCCATCGCCGCCATCGAGACCGCGACCGACGCGTTGACCGAGTGGTTCGGCGGCGTCCGGGTGACCCCGCGATTCCCGAACCCGCTGGAACGCCGCCTGGCCACCGGCTGACTCGCTTTCGTCATCGAAGTCACGAATGGGCGGCCTGCGCCTCATCTGGCGAACTGGGCGGCGAACATGGGGGCGAATTCATGTGGTGGCACAGCTCGTTTCGCTCGGCTGGAGTATCCCACGCGAGCGTCTTGCGGGGGCGGCCGTTGAGGAGGGCGGCGATCTCGTCGAGGTCGTCCTGGCTGTGGACGGTGAGGTCGCTGCCCTTGGGGAGGAACTGGCGGACGAGGCCGTTGAAGTTCTCGTTGGTGCCGCGTTGCCACGGCGAGTGCGGGTCACAGAAGTAGACGTCGACACCGGTGGCGACGCTGAACGCGGCGTGGGCGGCGAGCTCGGTGCCTTGGTCCCAGGTGAGCGAGCGGGCCAGTGCGGCGGGCAGCCGGGTGACGTGTTCGCCGAGGCGCTCGGCGACGTGGTCGGCGGTCTTGTCGTCAAGCTTGATCAGCATCCCCATCCGGGTGGTCCGTTCGGCCAGGGTGGCCACCGCGCGGCGCCGTTGGCGCCGATGATCAGATCGCCTTCCCAGTGGCCAGGCACGGCGCGGTCCTCGACCTCGGCGGGTCGTTCGGAGATGTTGACCATCCCTACGATCTTCGATCCTGCCGTCGTCACCCGGCCTCGTGGTCGTCGTCGGGCACGCCCTGTACGCAGGCACTTCGCCAGTTCCCTGCGCAGCTCACCTTTGGCCTGCACGAAGATCGCGTGGTAGATCGCCTCGTGCGACACCCACCACTGTGGCTCGTCGGGATGCTCCCGACGCAGCCGTCGGGAGATCTGTTCGGGTGACCACTTCTTCGTCCGCAGCAGATCGATCACCTGCCCCCACAGCCACGGCCGCTCTGGGTCCAGCCCGGCTTCGGCCGCTCGGCGGCGATGTCGGCCCGCTCCTCGGCGAGGTAGGCGCGATAGCGCTGGCGGCTGCCGCCAGCTTTGATCTCACGGCCGATCGTGCCCCGATGACGACTCAACCGCCGTCCGATCTCGGTGTCTGTCTCACCGCGGTCGATCCCCACGCGGATCTCCTCGCGTTCGTCGAGGGTCAACGCATCTGGTCGAGGTTTGCGGTCACGCAGCACGACCACAGACTCTTCCACCAGCCGCCGCCGCAACGTGTTTATCGAGATCCCTGCCGACGCCGCAGCCTCAGCGTGCTTCACCCCCCGCGCCACCGCCGTCAACGCCGGCGCCACCACCGACCTCGGAATCCTCGCAGCACCCATCCGACACCTCCCTGATCAGGAGCTGTCGCGCTCACCCCTTGAGGACACCGGGGTTTCCGAGCTGGAAGCCGCCCAGATCGACTGATGATGCGTTCGCCGCCGAGCGCGTGCGCTGGTACGGTCCCGCCGTGGCCGACGAACGAATCTCCGAACTGTCGCTCGAGCAGAAGGTTGCGCTCTTGTCCGGTGCCGACGCGTGGCACACCGTCGGCTACGACGTCCCGCGGATCCCGCCGATCCGCATGTCGGACGGTCCCGCCGGGGTGCGCGGCACGTCGCGCAACGGCCCGGCATCGGCGTCGTTCCCGTGCGGCTCGGCGCTCGGGGCGACGTTCGACCCGGCACTGATCCACGAGGTCGGCCAGGCCCTCGGCCGCGAGGCGCAGGCCAAGAACGTGCACGTCCTGCTCGGGCCGACGGTCAACCTCCACCGCACACCGATCGGTGGCCGCAACTTCGAGTGCGTCAGCGAGGACCCCGTGCTCACGGCGGCGATCGCCGTCGCCTACATCGCCGGTGTCCAGAGCACCGGGGTCGCCGCGTGCATCAAGCACCTCGCCGGCAACGACACCGAGTACCAGCGGATGTCGATCTCGTCCGAGATCGACGAGGCGACGCTACGCGAGGCCTACCTGCTCCCGTTCGAGGAGGCGGTCGCAGCCGGCGTCCGGGTGGTCATGAGCGCGTACAACCGGCTGAACGGCACGTTCTGCGGCGAGCACCCTTGGCTGCTCACCGAGTCCTGCGCAACGAGTGGGGTTTCGACGGCGTCGTGATCAGTGACTGGTTCGGCTGCCACAGTGCGGCGGCGTCGGTGGGCGCCGGCCTCGACGTCGAGATGCCCGGTCCGCCGATCGTGCGCGGCGACAAGCTCGTCGCCGCGGTTCAAGCGGGCGAGGCGAGCGAGGCCGACGTCGACCGTTCCGTCGAGCGGATCCTCCAGCTCGCCGAGTGGGTCGGCGCCGCCGGCAGCGACACGTCGGAGACCACGGCCACGGACGACGGGACCCGCGACGTGATCCGGCGCGCGGCGGTCGAGGCGACCGTGCTGCTCAAGAACGAAGGCGACGTGCTGCCGCTCGCGTCGGCGACGACGCGGATCGCGCTCATCGGACCAAATGCGCGAGACGGACAGCCGCAGGGTGGTGGCAGCGCCGCGGTCCGTCCCGACCACGGCGTCGGGCCGTACGACGCGCTCACGCGCCGCGGCTTCGACGTGACGCTCGAGACCGGTGGACGGATCGCCAAGTACGTCACCCCGTTTGCAGGGTCGTGGGACGTGACGTTCTTCGACGAGCACGGCCACTCGATGGATGCCACTGCCTCACGGACGAAGTGGTTCTGGGACCAGCCCCCGTCACCACAGGATCGGGATTGGGAGTTCGACGGCCCCGGGTTCGGCGCCCGGATCCGCGGGTCGTTCGCACCCGACGCCTCCGGCGAGTGGGAGGTCGGTGCCCACGCCGTCGGCGCGGCGACGTTGCGGGTGGACGGCGAACCGCTCATCGACATCCCGATCGGCGAGCACGGCGGGGCGTTCTACGGTCTGGGCAGCCGCGAGCATCGGGTGCGGGTTGACGTCGAGGCCGGCCGAAGCTACGCCATCGAAGTCGACTACCCGGTGGTGCCCGACCAGTTGGTTCGCGGCCTCTCGTTCGGCGCCAGGGTGGTCGAGTCCGGCGATCCGCTGGAGCGCGCAGCTGCAGCAGCGGCTTCGGCCGACGTGGCGGTCGTTGTCGTCGGGACCAGTGACGAGTTCGAGACCGAGGGCGAGGATCGCACGACGCTGGCGCTGCCCGGCGACCAGGACGCGCTGGTCGCCGCGGTCGCCGCCGCCAACCCGAACACGGTCGTGGTCCTCAACTGCGGCTCACCCGTCACGATGCCGTGGCTCGGCGAGGTGCCGGCCGTGCTCCAGCTGTGGTTCCCGGGGCAGGCGATGGGTGATGCGCTGGCCGACGTGCTCACCGGTGACGCCGAGCCCGGGGGGCGGCTGCCGATCACGTTCCCCCGTGATCTCGCCGAGACCCCCGCGGCGCGGTACTACCCGGGAACGGGCGGCAGGGCGGTCTACGGCGAGGGCCTGCTGATCGGGTACCGCTGGTACGACCGCAACGACATCGATCCGCTGTTCCCGTTCGGCTTCGGGCTCGGGTACACGACGTTCACCATCGAGCCGGTCGGCGTCAGCGGTGATCCGAGCGCTGCGGTTGCCGTCGCCGCCGACGTCACGAACACCGGTCGACGGGCCGGCAGCGAGGTCGTGCAGGTGTACGTCGAACCGCCGGACGACGACGCGGCGCGCCCGCTCCGCCACCTCGCGGCGTTCCGGCGGGTCCGTCTCGAGCCCGGGGAGACCGAGCGGGTCGACATCGAGGTGCCACCACGATCGTTCCGGCGCTGGATCGACGGCGCGTGGATCACGCCGCCGGGTGCGTACCGTGTCCTGGTCGGTCGTTCGTCGCGGTCGATCGCGGCCGCCGGCGCCGTCGCGGTGGATTGATGGCCGAGCGGCCGTTTCCAGATCACGTCCCAGACCATGTGGCCGTCAACCGTGCCCAGTGGGACGAAGACGCACCGAACTGGGTCGCCGGCGGCGAGCGCAACTGGCGCTCCGAGCCGACGTGGGGGATGTGGGGCGTCGAACTCCCAGGGTTCCTCCCCGACGACTTGACTGGTCTGGACGCGATCGAGCTCGGCTGCGGGACGGCGTACGTCTCGGCGTGGATGGCGCGACGCGGCGCCCGCGTGGTCGGCATCGACAACTCGGCGGGCCAGCTGGCGACCGCCCGCCGCCTCGCCGCCGAGCACGGTGTCGAGCTGACGCTCGTCCACGGCGACGCCGAGGCGGTCCCGTACCCCGACGGCTCGTTCGACTTCGCGATCTCGGAGTACGGCGCGGCGATCTGGTGCGACCCGTACGTGTGGATCCCCGAGGCTCACCGGCTGTTGCGGCCGGCTGGCACGCTCGCCTTCCTCGGCACGTCGACCCTGGCGATGCTCTGTTCACCGATCGACGGCTCGTTGCCGGTCACCGAGCGGCTCGAGCGCGACTACTTCACGATCCACCGTCTCGACTGGCGCGAAGCAGTCGACGAGCCCGGCGGCATCGAGTTCAACCTGCCGGTGTCGGCGTGGTTCCGGCTGTTCAGGGACACCGGGTTCGACGTCGTCGAGTTCCACGAGATCCAGGCGCCGGAGCCGGCCCCCGAGGCGGCTCACGAGGTGCGCTCCTTCGTCACCCAGGACTGGGCGCACCGCCACCCCAGCGAACAGGCCTGGGTGCTGCGCAAGGCTTGAGCGCCCACAACCGATGCGCATGGAGGACGGTCCGACTGTGACCAGACAAAGAGCGACGCGATCGCTCATCGCATACCATCCGGATCCCACCTCTCGACGATGACTATGACACACACCGATCTAACCACCGGTTTCCGGTCCGTATCGAGGCGTTTTTTTCCGTCGCAGTGGACTTGTAGCGGCCACTTGCGTCTTTTCTCGACGCTCCCCGCCGCTCGCATCGTCTCCGCAGGTGCCAGTGTAGTGCAAGCGGGCGTCAGGCAGCCGCTGTGGAGTTGACCTGCACAGTGATCCAGCCCGGCATCTTGGAGCTCTTTGCGCTTTCAACGATCGTGTCCTCGACCACCGGCGAGATCTGTCTCGGTAACGAACGTGGCGCCGCTAACCCCGCGGCTGCCGGCCATCAGTGCCCTCAGCCCGAACACGAGCGACGTACTTGTAAAACGTCTGACTCGAACCGCGCCTGACGGCAGCACCTCGCTCACGTTGACCTTGCCGCCGTGCCGCCTACCGCGACCACCGCACCCATCATCCTCATCGGCATCACCTTCTCTGCCATGATCGATCGTCACAGCCCACAAGGTGTCAACTCATGCTGCGCGAACATCACGTGTCTCGCGAGTGTCGAGCCCGAGAGGTTGCCATGGCAATCCAACCAGCGTGTTCTGCATCCGCTTTCGCTCCGCGGATTTCGCCCCGAACCCGTCCAGTATCGCTGGTCTCCGCCCGAGGTCCCGTTCTGCGCGGACTCGTCCGGTGACTTTCACCACGAAACCGATCTAACCGTGTTCGCCTGGTTCGCTCGCGGCAACCAAAGGTGTTCCGGCCGTGAGTGTTCCGCCCTTGAGCGTCCCGGTCGGTGCGCCTGCGGCTAACGCCGCGATCTGTAACTTTGCCCCAAGCCTACAGACACTCTCTTCTTTCTCTTCATTCTCTAATTTCAACTGTTCGGTCCGTTGGTTGCCCATCGGTCGGCCGACCCGTCGCAGCGGCTCGCCGCAACAGCGGCGCGGACGTCAGAGGCGCCAGTCGATCGGGCGCAGGCCGGCCGCTTCGAGTGCTGCATTGGTGCGCGAGAACGGTCGCGATCCGAAGAACCCGTTGCTCGCCGAGAGCGGCGACGGGTGTGCAGATTCGATGACGTGGTGCCGCGATGTGTCGACGAGCTGCTTCTTGCGGCGGGCGTGACTGCCCCAGAGGATGAACACGACCAGATGATCCTTGGCGCTGACCGCGCCGATCACCTCGTCGGTGAACGTCTCCCAGCCCTGTCCCTGATGGGACGCGGCGTTGCCGCCACGCACGGTCAGCGTCGTGTTCAGCAGCAGCACGCCCTGGCGGGCCCACCCCGCGAGGTCGCCGTGGCGCGGCGGCTCGATGCCGAGGTCCGACTGCAACTCCTTGTAGATGTTCACCAACGACGGCGGCAGGGCGATCCCCTCGCGCACCGAGAAGCACAGCCCGTGAGCCTGGCGCGGACCGTGGTACGGGTCCTGGCCGAGGATGACGACGCGCGTGTCGGCGTACGAGGTGAGGTGCAGCGCAGCGAAGACCTCGTCGTGCGGTGGGTACACCGGGTAGCGCTCGCGTTCGCTGCGCACGAAGCCCTGCAGGTCGGCCCAGTAGGGCTTGGCGAACTCCCCCCGCAGCACCGGGTTCCAGTCGGTCACCGACACGGGCCCAGACTGCCACGACGCGCCGGCTCGCGGCATACCATCCCGCGATGGCTTTGATCTCCGTCGTCACCGGGGCGAACAGCGGCATCGGCCGCGCGACCGCCATCCATCTCGCGCAGCACGGCCACACCGTGTACGGCACGGTGCGCGACGTCGAGCGGGCCGCCAAGCTCACGTCGATGGCTGCCGACGCCGGCGTCGAGGTCGAGCTCGTCGAGCTCGACGTCGCCGACGACGCCTCGGTTCGCGATGGCTTCGCCAGGATCCTCGACGAGGCCGGCGGCGTCGACGTGCTCGTCAACAACGCCGGCGTCGGCGGCAACGCGGTGGTCGAGGAATGCCCACCTTCGCTGTTCCTCGATGTCATGAACGTCAACCTCTGCGGCGCCGTCCGCTGTGCCCAGGCCGTCCTCCCCGGGATGCGCGCCGGGGGAGCGGGAGGATCGTGAACGTCACCTCGGTCATCGGTCGGTTCGGAGCAGGGGGGCAGGCGCCATACTTGGCATCGAAGTGGGCGCTCGAGGGAACGAGCGAGGCGCTCGCCCACGAGGTCGCGCCCTTCGGCATCCGTGTCGTGATCGTCGAGCCGGGAGTGACGAAGAGCGCGATCTTCGCCAAGAACGTGGATGCGCCGAACTCGACCGGTGCGTACGAGATGCAGTACCGCCGGATGTTCCAGTTCTACGCCAAGGGCATCGCCGGGGCGACCGACCCGACGGAGGTGGCCGCGGTCATCCACGAGGCGATCACGACCGACCGGCCCCGGCTGCGCTACGCGGTGAGCTGGGGCAGCGCGTCGATCATCGACGGCCGGGCTGCGATGAGCGACGAGGCGTTCGTCGAGCTCGGCCAGATCGAGTCGGACGACGAGTACTACGACGAGTTCCAGCGCTACTTCGCACTCGACCTCCGCTGATCGCTCATCGCGGCACGCCTTCTGGCCCGAACACCGCAGGGAGCCCGCCGGTGTGGACGAACACGACGTCGTCGGCTCGGCCCCACCGGCCGGCGGACGCGTTGCCGAGCAGTCCGGCGAAGCCCTTGCCGGTGTACGTGCGGTCGAGCACCCAGCCGCCGTGGCGGGCGGCCCAGGCGATGGCGTCGTCGCCGGCCCGCGTCGGGACTGCGTAGTCGTCGCCGAGCCATCGTTCGTCGAGCTCGACGTCGGCCGGGTCGATCATGCCGGCCGTTTCGGCCGGTTCGAAGCCGAGCAGCTCGAGTGCCTCGGCCGCGAGGTCGGCGATCTCGGGGTGACCGGCGACCACGCCCTTGGCGACCCCGATCGCCAGGACGGGTGGGAGCGGGGTGAGCCCCGCCGATCGGGCCAGCGCCCGGCCGGCGACGAGCCCGGCGTGGGTGCCGCCGCTCGACGACGTGAGCACGACCGCCGCCGGCTCGATGCCGGCGGCGGCAGCACTGGTCGATCAGCTCGAGGTAGCCGGCGACGTAGCCGAGCGCACCGGTCCCCGTGCTCCCGCCGATCGGGATCGAGTGCGGCGCGGCCCCGTCGGCGACGAGCTCCGCGGCGACGCGCTCGCGGGCGATCTCCAGTTCGCCCCAGTGGCTCGGTGGGCAGCCGACGAAGTGGAGCTGGGCGCCGAACAGCACCGACAGCAGTTGGTTGCCCTCGTAGCGATCGGGCCGGTCGCCCGACATCACGAGGTGCACGTCGAGCCCGAGCACGGCTCCCGCGGCTGCGGTCATCCGGCAGTGGTTCGACTGGCCGGCACCGACGGTCACCAGCGACCGCGCTCCGGCGTCGAGCGCCTCGCCGCAGAGGAACTCCAGCTTGCGAGCTTTGTTGCCGCCGACGCCCAGCCCGGTGAGATCGTCGCGCTTGACCCACAGCCGCGCGCCTCCCGGCAGCTCCGGGCCGCGCTCGAACGGCGTGGGCAGGGTCGCGAGACGTGCCCGCGGGACGCGCTCGAATCGGTCGTGCGGGGACACCGTTCGATCGTAGGCAGACCAACCCGACGTTCATGCGCGCCGGATCGCCCAGCCGGCTCTCCGGCGCCCGCAGGCGCCAGAACGCCGCGAGTGCGCGGCGAGCCCTAACGTGGGGGACGTGAGCGAGATCCTGGAAGTCGACATGCTGGCCTTCGAGAAGGGCGATGCGACACAGCGCAGGGCGGTCGTCGACGGGGTGCGGCGTAGCCTCGAGACCGGGTTCGTGCTGACCAGGCACGACCTGTCCGAGGACATGCTCGACACCGCGTACGGCATGCTCCGCGAGTTCTTCACCGCGCCACTCGAGGACAAACGGCGCTGGAACGTGCCGGGGGCGCACGGCCAGACCGGGTACACGGGCGTGCTCGTCGAGACCGCCGCGTCGAGCGAGGAGCCGGACTGGAAGGAGATGCTCAACTGGTCGACGCCGATCGAGCCAGGGCACCCGCTCAAGCGGAAGTTTTCGGCCGCGTACCCCGACCAGATCCTGCCCGATGGCATCGTGCCCGGCATCACCAAGGTGCTCTACGAGTTCCACGACACGATCGCCGAGCTACAGCGCCGCTTCCTTCGCATCATCGCCGAGGGCATCGGTTGTCACGAGTCGTTCTTCGACGAGATGGTCGACAGCGGGCCCACGCTCACCCGCGCCATCCGCTACCCACCGATGACCGAGATCCCTGACGGCATCGACGGCCAGGCGAAAGCGGCGCACGTGTGGGCGGCCGAGCACGGCGACATCAACCTCATCACCGCCCTCCCGCGTGCCACCGCGCCCGGGCTCCAGGTGAAGGTCGACGGCGATTGGGTCGATGCGGTCGCGCCGGAGGGCCAGGTGATCATCAACACCGGCATCATGCTCGAGCGCCTCACCAACGGGCGGATCCCGATCGGGTGGCACCGAGTCGTCGCCGCGCCGGGCTACGAGGGTGAGCGCTACAGCGTCGTGCAGTTCTGCCACCCGCGCCCGTGGACGATCCTCTCGCCGGTGCCAAGCTGTTGCACGCCCGACACGCCACAGCGGTTCCACGCGCTCTCCGCCGCCGACGCGCTCGACGAGGTGCTCTACCAGATCAATCTCGTCGAGGACGCCCGCCGGCTCGAGAGCAAGTGACGTCCCAAGAGCACGACGAGCAGCCCGATGTCGAAGACATCGACGAGTTCAGCGACGAGCCGACGGCACAGCTCGAGCCGCCCAAGCCGTTCGCGCCGGCGATCCTGGCGATCGACGTCGGCGGGACCAAGTTCACGGCCGGGCTGGTCTCGACCAAGGGCGAGCTGCTCGATCGCGCCTCGGCGTGGGTCGAGCCAGACGTCGGCCCTGAGGCGCACTTCATGAGGCTGGCGACGATCGTCGAACAGCAGATGTCGCTCGCCGACCGTCACGAGATCCGCATCGCGGCGGTCGGAATCGCCAGCGGCGGTCAGATCTCGGCGAACTGCGAGACGGTCTCGCCCGTGAACATCTCCGCCTGGCGGGAGTTCCCGTTGCGCGAGCGGGTGCGCGAGCTCACCGCCAAGGAGGTCTACGGCGACGGCGACGGCAAGGCCCTCGCGATGGCCGAAGGGTGGACGGGCGCGGCGAAGGGCTACGACAACTACTGCGTGATGACCGTGTCCACCGGTGTCGGTGGGGGCATCGTGCTCGACGGCGAGCTGCTCGATGGGGCGTCGTCCAACGCCGGCCACCTCGGTCACATCATCGTCGACCCCAATGGCCGCCGCTGCGGCTGCGGCGCTCGCGGCTGCCTCGAGGCGGAAGCGTCGGGCACGGCGATCGAGGCGATCACCGGGCGGTCACCCACCGAGCCGACGTACGAGATCATGCAGCGCACCGGCCGCCTGGTCGGTCGCGCGGCCGCGTCGCTGTGCAACATGCTCGACCTCGACCTCGTCGTCGTCGGTGGCGGCGTCGCGCTCGGGTTTGCGGCGACGTTCTTCAACGCGGCCCAGGAGGAGCTGAGCAGTGATGCGCGATTGCCGTACAGTCGGCAGGCGAGAATCACGCCGACACGTCTCGGGGACCGGGGCCCGCTGATCGGAGCGGGGGCGATCGGGATCCGCGGCTGGGGGCGCGATCGCGCCAAGGCGGCACGGAAGAAGGCCCAAGAGAAGGGACGGCCATGACTCGAATTCGCAGCACCGACGACAGCCGGATCCAGGATCGCCGTGGTCAGGGAGGCGGGGGCTTCAGCTTCCCAGGGCTTGGCCGCAGCGGCGGCGGCGGGTTCCCGATCCCCACCAAGGCCGGCGGGGGTGGCCTCATCGGCCTGCTTGTGATCGCCGCGATCCTCATCCTGCCGAGACTGATGGGTGGCGACGGGTCGCCGCAGGCGGTCAACGCCAACGAGGACGGCGGCGAGGCGCTGCGAGACCGACCTCGAGCAGACGCTGTGCGGGGCCAACGAGGACGTGCAGGACTTCTGGGCGCGCAAGTATCCCGACGCGTTCGGGGGCAGCTACGACGATACCCAGATGGTGTTCTTCGCCGGGTCGACGAACACCAGCTGTGGGATGGCCTCGTCGCAGACCGGGCCGTTCTACTGCCCCGCCGACCGCTTCGTGTACTTCGATCTCGACTTTCTCGTCCAACTCCAGGAGCAGTTCGGCGCGACTGGCGACCTCGCGACGCAGTACATCGTGGCCCACGAGTACGGCCACCACGTGCAGAACCTGGTTGGGCAGAACGACGTGGTGCAGCAGGCGAGCGGCGAGCAGCAGCGGCTACTCGGCATCGCGCTCGAACTGCAGGCCGACTGCTACGCCGGGAGTGTGGGCGTACGACGCGGCCCGACGGACCGACGAGACGGGGTTGCCGCTCTTCGAGGAGGGTGAGATCCGTGAAGCCATCAACGCGGCCGAGGCGGTCGGCGACGACCGCATCCAGGAGCAGACGACCGGCCGGGTCAACCCGGAACAGTGGACGCACGGTTCGGCCGAGCACCGCGAGAGGTGGTTCCGCCGCGGCTACTCGACCGGTGACCCGAACCAGTGCAACACGTTCGACGAGCTGTAGCACCCGGACATCCGAGTGCGGCAGGACCCCCGTCGGGACGTTCGGCACTCGGGTGCGCTCCGGCACTCGGGTGGTCGTCGTCCCTCGCCTAGCCGCCGAACTTGCGGTACACCCACTCGGCGGGGCCGATGTGGAACCGCCGGTGCCAGAGTGAGCCGAGGGTGATCGCGATCACCCAGTAGACGAGCGTGAACACCGAGCGCGAGGTCGAGGCCGGCCGGCTCGACCCAGCCCATCCAGTGAACGATGAAGTTGAACACGAGGCCGTGGGCGAGATAGAGGGTCAAGCGTCATCTGCCCGGCGTGGGCGAACGTGGTGACGATCGGTGACCACTGGAATCGCTCGGCGACCCAGAAGATCACCGTGAACGCGATCAACGCCGTACCGAGGGCGCTGGCGACGTACAACAGCGTCCGCCCGGGACCGGTCGGGTCGAGGCTGGTCAGCACCCTCGTCAGATAGGTCGGACTGCTGAACGCGCCCCCGATCACCGTCGCCGTGCCGAACAGGGTGAACCCGATGCTCAGCGCCGCCGGCTTCCACCAGTCCGACCGCAACGCGCGGCCGAGCACGATGCCGGCGCAGAAGAAGGCGAGCCACGGCAGCAGTGGGTGGGTCCGGTTCACGAAGATGTCGAACAGCTCGCCGCGGGGTGAGCGGTTGCTGGGATTGAACAACCACGTCGTCGGGTGACCGACCAACGCCCGCTCCGCGGCCCACCAAGCGATGCCCATCGCCGGCCACCGCACTCCCGACGCCGATGGCGATCACGACCGGCGTCGCCAGCGTGAACATGAAGGCGGCGAGGAAGAACATCGCGCCGTAGAACGGCAGGATCGAACCCGGCCAGATCTGGTAGTACAGCTCGCCGACCACGAAGAGCAGCAGCCCGCGCCGGATCAGGGTCCACCGTTTGGCCGACACCGCCGCCGGGTTGCCGGTCGAGCCCCTCGTGAGCAGGGTGACGCCGACACCGGCGGTCAGCACGAACGTCGCCGCGAAGCGGGTCGCGAACGGCCCGGTCCAGGGGTTGAACACGCGACCCCAGAAGTTCGTCGACCGCTCGCCGCCGTTGATGATCAGGTAGCCGTGGAAGTTCATCAGCACCACGCCGATGAGCGCGACGGCGCGCACGACGTCGGGTCCGACGAGGCGCGAGTCGCGGGTCGAGGTCCCCGCCGGCGCGGACGTCGACGGCGCGACCGCCCGCTGGATCGTCGTCATTGCACCCCGGGGGCTGCGCCCCCGAACCCCATCGCCGCCCGCCTCGCTGGCGCTCGGCCGGTCGGCATGCGCTCGCTTCGCTCGCTCATTGCCAGATCACCTCGTCAACACTCACAGAAATCAGCGGCCGTTGGACGTCAACCACGTCGCCGGCCTGTGGGCACTCGGCGCCGTCGGGGACGATCACCATCGACGTGTGCATGTGCGGCCGCTCGACCAGCTCGAGCCGCCGGCGCAGGTAGTGGAACGGGCTGCGCCCGCCTTCGAGCGGTTCGATGCCGTGGGCGGTGCCGGCCCCGACGATGACGAGATGGCCGTCGGCCGCGACCACGCCACCGTGATATCCGGCAACCGTGCCTTGCTTCACGGGGTGGAAGTCGATCACGTTCGCGCCGAGGTGCAGCGCCGACTTGTCACCGTGCCAGAGCCCGGTGCCGATGCGCATCGGGAAGCGCCACCGCGGCCAGCGGTCGCACAGCGCCGCGTGGGCGCCTGGCCCGAGGTGGCTGACCCACAGCGACGGGCGCGGGCCGGCCGGATCGAGGGCCGGTGGGAGCACTCCGAGCCACGCCTCGATCTCAGCCAATCGCTGCCGGTCGTCACCGGACAGCGGGAGGTGAACGCTGTAGCCGACGACGCTGAACCCGGCATCGGCGACGTACTTCTCGAACCACGTGAGGTCGTCAGGGGACACCCCGAACCGGCGCATCGACGTCTGCAGCTTGACCAGTACGGCTCCGCGCCAGTCACCGAGCACATCGACGTGCTCCGGCGCGCCCACCGTCACGATCGGGCTCGCCGGCGCCTGGGCAAGGCGATCGGCAACCGATCGCGACCCCGACGCTCCGCCGTCGGGAGCGGGCGGCGTGAGCACGAGCGGCCGAACGCCTGCTGGCATGCCGACCAGCTCGTGGACCGTACCGACCGCGACGGTCGGCAGGTCGTCGCCGCCACCCAGGCCGGCGAGCAGCTCTGCAGCCAGCTCGGCGAGCACGCCGCGCCCGAAGCCGTAGCCGTTGCCCTTCACGACGGGAACCACGGTCGCGTACGACGTCGCCACGCGCTCGACGTGTGCTCGCCACGCCTGGGAATCGACGCGTAGCCGGAGGGTCACCGTTGGCCCGCCGATCGACGGACGCGGAGCGGCCACGACACCAGGGCGGGGAGCAGCGGGGCGAGCCTGCGCTTGGCCAGGACGCCCCGCCAGACGCCGACGCCGTACGACGCGTCGTCCAGCACCCGCGCCGGTCCGCCGTCGAGCAACGCCGGGATCAGCGACATCGCGGCAACTCGTCTCGCTCGCCGCGATCCGATTGCGGCCACGCCGACGATCGGGAACCAGCTCCGCCGGACCGCGGTCGCGAGCGACCGGCCGGCGAACAGATGACCGTGGCCGGCGAGACGCAACGACTCTGCCGCGGGCACTCCGGGAAGCTTCGAGATCAGCGCGATCGCCGTGGCCCCGGCGACGGCGATCGCGCCGATCGCGTGACCGGATGCCGCCAGGCCCCACACGCCGAGCGTCCACGGGCTCATGCGCACGGGAGCGACGGCGGCGCCGTGGGTGATGGCCAGTGTGGCCGCTGACTCGCCGTACGTCGCGCGCTGGGCCATGAGTGCCCGCCACGAGCGGCGTGGCTGGTGCTCGACGATGACCGCCGGCTCGTAACGGCAACGCCAGCCGGCGGCGGTCAACCGCCACACCACGTCGACGTCCTCGCCGCAGCGCATCGCCGGGTCGAACCCGCCGATGTCGTCGAGCGCAGCCACCCGCACGATCACTGCGGCCGCCGGCACGTAGCTCACCCTCGTTCCGGCCGAGATCCGGGCCGGTTCACGGCCGAGATCGAGCGGCGAATGCCGTTCCTCGTAGCGGGCGACCCTGGTGTCGGCGCCGGCCGCCGCGGGTCCGCTGGCGACCCGCGGCGCGACCAGCGCCACGGTCTCGTCGTCGAAGTGGCCGAGGAGCTCGTCCAGCCAGCCGCCGTGCAGCTCGACGTCGCTGTCGACGAACGCGACCAGCGGGGTGTCGACGCCGCGGTAGCCGGCGTTGCGCGCGGAACCGGGACCGGCGTTGTGGCGCAAGCGCACCACGGTGGCGCCGCGCATGCCCGTGATCGGGCGTTCCGACCCGTCGTCGACGAAGATCACGCCCGCCGTTTCGGTGCAATGGCGCAGGATGGCGTAGAGCCGGGCGGGCTCGTCGTCGTGCGTCGGCACCACCACGGTCACGTCGGAGACCGCGAACTTGTGCGGCTCGCTGGCATCCACGATCGGGTGGATCGCACCGGAGTCCAGCAGCGAGTCGGTCAACCGCGACGGTTCCACCGACTCGCCCGCCGCGATGCGGTCGAATACGGTGCGACCGGCGTCGGTGAGCCGAAACAAGCGCAAGGGGGAACCCCCGAGCACGCTCGTGCCGTCGCCGACCAACCTCGTCGACGAGTCGAGCCGGTAGCGGGTCACGGTGCGGTCACGTCTGTTGATGTCCCCTTGGCGATGTCTGTTGGACGATGTCTCGTGGGATGCTTCGCTCAGTGTGGCAGCCGTGGGGTCCAGGTACCCCCACGATCGCAGCGTCTCCACGATCCGGGCGGCGGCGGCGGGCGGCTCGAGAACCATCACCCCGGACCGTGCCGACACGGCGGCGCCGGCATCGGTGAGCTGGCCGATGCGGGCGAAGGCGTCGCCCGCTGGTGTCGCCAGCTCGCGCGGCCGCGGGCGGTACGGGCGGATGGAGGCGGGTACGTCCCTGGGACCGTCACGTCCAGGGACGACTTCGATCGTGGCCGTCTGGGCGGCCAGCTCGGCGCGCAACGACGCGCGGCGGAGCCGGGCCACCGAGCCCTCCACCGAGAGCACGGTTGGCGACCTCGCCACAAGTACCTCGCGGCGCCCGCCGTCGAGGCGCCGCACGACGCACAGCGACGCACCAGCGCGCCGCTCGACGGAGAGGAGCCCGAGCGCCTGGCCGACCCCGAGCTCGGCGGCGAGGAACGCCGGCACGGAGCCGCTGCCGCGATCGACCGACGCGTCACCGCACAAGACCCAGGCGGCCTCGCGGCATTCCGTGCCCAGTGCGAGCGCGACTGCGTCGCTGCGCAGGTCACCGGGCGCAGCGACCCGCACCGCACGCGATGCCCCGGCCGCCAGCGCTGCCCGCAGCCCGTGATCGGCCTCCGGTGGCCCGACGCTGACCGTGGTGACGTCCGGGTCGAGCTGCAGCGCGGTCTCGAGTGCCGCCTGGTCGGCGTCCGAGATCCCACCGACCCACTTCCACCCGACGACGATCACCGACCGCTCCACGCCACGACACGTCTCACGATTGCCGGAACACGACGCCGAAGCCGCCGAGCGGGTAGGACCAGGACACCGCGCCCTCGTTGTTGCACACCAGGTAGCACGTGCCGCACTCGAAGCACTGCTCGTAGTTGAACAGGATCCCGCCGTCCGCGGTGGGCACGAACAGGTTGGCGGGGCAGGCGACGACGCACGCGCGGGTGCTGCAGTCGCGGCAGATCGCGGTGTCGACGACGATGTGTGCCTTGTCGTGCACGTCGAACTGGGTCGTGCCAACGACTGCAGCATCGACCCTCCGAAGCGACAGCGCGCGAGCGAGCGCCGAACGGCCTGCGTGGCCGGGGAACGCAGTGACGGATAGCGCGACCCGCTCACGAGAACAATCTCCAACCGGCGATCGCGTCCTTGACGAGGTCGCGGCGGCGGATGCCGAGACGCTTGCGCTCGGCCTCGAGAATGCGCCGGAGCCCCGGCTTGGGGGTCGGGTTGTCCACCCGGAACATCGCCTCAACGGTATCGGCGGCGAGCTGTGGGTAGCGGTGCTGCACGCGGTCGGACAGCACCAGTTTCGGAGCCCGTCGCAGCTTGCGGTGGTCGCGCAGCACGAACGTGTCGCTGAGCCGTCGCTCGTAGCCGGCCAGCCCGCTGCTGGTCGTATCGCCGGCGGCGAGCCCCTCGGCCGCGGCCTCGCCTGCGTACATGCCGCTCGCCATCGCGAAGTTCACGCCCTCCAACCAGATTCCGGCGGTGAGGCACAGCGCGGCGGCGTCACCGGCTACGAGCACGCCGTCGCCGACCATCTTCGGCATCATCGACAGCCCGCCCTCGGGGATCACGTGCGCCGAGTATTCGGCGACCTCGCCCCCTTCGACGAGCGGCGCCAGTGCCGGGTGCGACTTGAGGCTCTCGATGATCTCCTCCGGACGGCGCTGCTGCCTGCCGAGGGTCGTCATCGCGAGGACGACGCCGATCGCGATCGAGTCCAGGTTGGTGTAGAGGAACGCGCCGCCGTTCACCCCGGCGGTGCCCCCGAGGATCTCGATGTCGACGCCGTCGCGGCCGCGCACGGCAAACCGTTCCTCGATCGTGCGGCGAGGGAGCGCGATGGTCTGCTTCACCCCGACCGTGTAGTTGCGCGGGTCGGGGGTGCCGTACAGGCCGGCCTCCTTGGCGAGGAAGCTGTTCACGCCGTCGCAGGCGATGACGACCCTGGCGGTGACGTCGCCGTCGGGACGGTCGGTGCGGACACCGATCGCCTGGCCACGCTCGTCCCGGATAAGTCCGGTCGCGGTGGTCGAGCACACGAGGGTGGCGCCGTCGTCGACCGCCTTGTCGGCCAACCATGAATCGAACTCGGGCCGGAGCGCCGTTGCGCCGTTGTACGGCGGCTCGCCCCACGCCTGGGCGCGGATGTCGATCGACAGCGCCTGGGTCCCGGTGAGCATCATCGTCGACCGCCTCGTCACCCAGCGCTGCACCGGCGCGGATTCCCACCAGCGCGGATGCAGCGAGTCGAGGATACGCGGGTAGATCACGCCGCCGTACATGTTCTTCGAACCGGGGAACGGTCCCCGTTCGAGGAGCAACACGCGATGACCCGCCCGGGCGAGGACGGATGCGGCGCACGATCCGGCCGGACCGGCGCCGACAACGACGGCGTCGAAGCTCGCCGGATCAGTCATCGACCTGTGCCGAGCAGTCGGTGCAGTTCGTCGACCACGACGTTGGCGTCGCTCACCACCGCGAGGTCGGCCATCTGCATCATCGGACAGTGCGCATCGGTGTTGACGCTGATGATGTGGTCGGGATCGCCGAGGCCGGCGGCGTGCTGCACGGCGCCGCTGATCCCGAACGCGATGTAGAGCGTCGGACCGACGATCACACCGGTGGTGCCGATCTGGCGCTCGTGCCCGACCCAGCCGCGGTCGGTGATCACGCGCGTCGCTCCCATGGCCGCGCCGATTTCGGTCGCGACGTTCGTGAGCTGCTCGAATCGCTCGGCGCAATCCAGCCCGGCCCCGCCGGCGATGATGCGATCGGCCTCGGAGAGGTCCATCGTGGTCACGTCCGGTGGCAGGAGCTGGTCGAGCTCCGGCTCGCCGTCGTTCGATCCCGGGATCATCTCGAGCAGCGTCTCGTTCGGCCTGGTGTCGTCGGGCACGACACCACGCACACCGGGCTGCAGCGTCACCACGACCGGCTCGTCGATCGCGAACTCGTGGAGCGACAGGCCACCTGATCGGGCGACGCTCACGCGGGTGGCGGTGACGGCAACGGCGCCCGCCAGGAGCGGCCGTCGGAGCTCGCGGGCGAGCCGCGGTGCGAGATCGCGCCCATCGGGCGAGCCGGGGAGCACGACAACCTCGGTGTCGGAGACGAACGGTGCGAGGGCGGCGGCCCAGCGACCCGGCTGGAACGGGCCGAGCTCGGCGCAACGGACGTCATGGCCCACACCGGCGATCGTTCCGGCGTCCGGGCCGGAGCCGGCAAGCAACGCGACACCTCCGCACTCGGCAATGGTCTCGAGCGCGCCGACCGGCAGCGACCCGTCCCGCACGGGGACGACCGCGACCATCCCCGCGTCGGAGCCGCCTGATTCGGATGGCATCAGGCGAGGTTAGAACACGCCACTGAGAGCAAGCCGAAGGCGAGCGCTACGGCCCCTGACGAAATCTGGACAGAACTTGGACGTTCGTTGGATCGGCGCCGGGCGTGCGAGGGAACGATGATCGGTACCTTCGACCCATGAAGCATCAACTCGCCAGAACCCTCTCCATCGGCGCGGCACTGGCCACCGCCGGGGTCGTCGGAGGTAATGCGGTACTCAGCCGCGGCACCCCGGTGGCCGCGTCGGCGACCAGCTCGTCGTCGAGCACGCCCGGCAGCGGGTCCTCCACCGACTCGTCGCCGGCGAGCAGCAACCCGGGCAGCGCAGCGTCGACACCGGGATCGACCGTGCCGTTGACGCCGGCGCCGGTCGCCGGCTCGCCCACCCAGTTCTCCCTCGTCGCCGGCGACGCGGCCACGATCATCCTCGACACGAGCGGTGGCGTGCTCCGCATCGTCGCCTTTGCTCCTCATCCCGGGTGGTTCACCGTGCTCCTCGAACAGCCCTCACCCACCGATCTGCGCGCTCAGCTCGACACCGGCAGCAGCCAGGTCACGTTCACAGCTCGGCTCGCCGCCGGAGCAATCTCCGCCGACCTGGCCACCGGCGGCGTGACGTCGAGCGTCCCCGGCACCAGCGCGGACGGCAGCAGCACCAGCTCGCCGGGCAACACCGACCCGGATGACGACGGCAACGATGACGACGGCAACAGCGGTCCGGGCGGGGGCGGCGACGACTCCGGTGGTGGTTCGGGCTCCGGCTGAGCACCATCCGGGTCCGTGGGCTGCTCATCCTTGCCCTCATGCGTTGGTCGGTCCGATGAGTCGCGCCCTCCGGCGCCGTCGTAGTGGCATGGGCATCGTCACCTGCGACCTCGCGATCTCGCTCGACGGATGCTCCGCCGGGCCCAACCAGTCCCTGGATCACCCGTTCGGCGACGGCGTGGAGGCCGGAGACACCCTCCACTCCTGGATGTTCGAACACGCCGACGACCACCGCGCCGAGCTCGCCAGGATCACCGCGGCCGGTGCGTTCGTCATGGGTCGAAACATGTTTGGTCCCGGGCGCGGCGCGTGGGACCTCGACTGGGTTGGTTGGTGGGGTCCGGACCCGCCCTACCACGCGCCGGTGTACGTGCTCAGCCATTTCGAGCGCGAACCGCTCGAAATGACCGGCGGCACCACGTTCCACTTCGTCAGCGGCGGGCCGGAGGAGGCCCTCAGGCTCGCACGCGAGGCGGCAGGTGACGACGACGTTGCCATCGCCGGCGGTGCCACGACGATCAACCAGTACCTCGCCGCCGGCGCGATCGACGAGCTCCGCCTGCACGTCGTGCCGGTGGTGATCGACGTCGATTACGTGCGCGTGTTCGACGGCGTCGGGTCGCAGGTGTGGTCGTCGACCTCGGCGCGGTGGACACCCGAAGTCACCCACCTCGTGTACACACGCTGAGCTCGCCAGAGGTCTGGCGCCAATCCACCGGGTCGATCGTCGCCCGCCCCGCTCAACCGGGGCGGATGTTCTTGTTGTGGTGGAAGGCGTTGTCGGGGTCGTACTTGGCCTTGACCTCGGCCAGTCGCCGGTAGATGTGATCGCCGTAGGCCTCTCGAACGCGGCTGGTGTCGTCGTCGGAATCAAGGAAGTTGACGTAGACGCTCCCGGCGCGGTGCGGTTGGAGGGCTTGGAGGAACCGCCGCGCCCAAGCGGTCTCGGCCGCGGCGTGCTCGCCGGACTCGTCAGGGAGCCACACGGCGTCGATGATGATGTTGTGGGCCACGTCGCGACCGGCGTAGGCGGTGGCGTCGTGGGGGACTCGGGCGACGGCGCCACCCATGTGGAACATCGCCGAATACGACCGGGGCGAGCTGGCGCTGTAGGCGTGATCGGCGATGACGGCGATGGCGTCGTCGGAGAGGCCGGTGAGGTTGGTGGACTTCCAGTAGTAGTGCCACCCGTGGAGGACGGTGTCGTCGAGGCCGCCCTGGAAGGCGACGTAGGGCGTGGGTGCGAGCAGGTCCACGAGCGGCGTCCCGAGCCGGCGGAGGGTCCGCACCGCACGCTCGCCGTCTTCGACGGCGCCGGCGTAGCAGCAGGCCACGGCGATGGCCGGCCGCCAGTGCAGGTCCTCGGGGATGACCGGCAGCGGGGGGACGGTGCCGAGCCTGATGACGGTGCCGAGCTCGTCGGGCGCTTCGGCGGCGAAGTCCCGGTAGAAGCGCAGCACGTCGGTCGTGTCGTCGGCCGCCCAGAAGACGGGTCCGGCCATCACGGTCGGGCCGACGGGGTGCAGAGCGAACTGGAACGTGGTGACGACGCCGAAGTTTCCGCCGCCGCCTCGCAGCGCCCAGAACAGATCGGGGTGTTCATCGGCGGACGCCCAGACGATGCTGCCCTCGGCGGTGACCACCTCGGCGGCCAGCAGGTTGTCGACGGCGAGCCCGTGTTTGCGCATGAGGAAGCCGATGCCACCGCCGAGGGTGAGCCCGGCGACGCCGGTGTGGCCCACGATGCCGCCGGTGGTGGCCAGACCGTGGGCCTGCGTCTCGTGGTCGACGTCGCCCCACAGCGCACCACCCTGCACCCGGGCCGTGCGGCCGGCGGGGTCGACCCAGGTGGCCCGCATCGCCGAGAGGTCGATGACGATCCCGTCGTCGCACACCGCCGTGCCGGCCACGTTGTGGCCCCCGCCCCGGACGGCGATCACCAGGTCGTGGTGGCGGGCGAAGCGCACGGCCGCGACCACGTCGGCGGTCCCGCTGCATCGGGCGATCAGCCGGGGGCGCCGGTCGACGGCGCCGTTCCACACGGCTCGGGCGGTGTCGTAGTCGGCGTGGTCAGCGGTGATCAGCTGGCCCCGGAACCCGTCGATCTCCATCGCGGTTACCTCCTCGCTCAGATGGCCGACTCGCTCGGTGGTCGGTGTCGTGGTCCTCGTCTCTCGACGGCCCCATCGCACCACCGTGGACCGCGGCCGTGAAGTCAACAATCTGGACTTCACCGCCGAAGGCAGGGGCGCGACACTGGCGTCGTGCGGACCTACGGCCAGTACTGCCCCATCGCCCGTGGCGCCGAGATCTTCGCCGAGCGCTGGACGCCAGTGATCATCCGCAACCTGTGGCTGGGCTGCGGAAGTTTCAGTGAGATCCTGCAGGGCGCGCCCGGGCTCTCCCGCACCCTGCTCTCGCAGCGGCTCAAGCAGCTCGAACGGCTCGGCATCGTCGAGTCGGCACCCAAACCCGAAGGGCGCGGACGCCACTACGAGCTCACCTCCGCGGGTCACGACCTCTTCAAGGTCTGCGTGTCGCTCGGCGAGTGGGGTGCCGCCTGGCTCGAGATCGCCCCCGAGCACCTCGATCCCTTTGTGGCGCTGTGGTCGATGTGCAACATGCTCCGCCGAGACCGGCTCCCGGACCGCCGCGTCGTCATCCGCTTCGACTTCACCGGCCGCCGGCGCCCGGAGCGGTACTGGCTGCTGATCGAGCACGCAGACACCGAGATCTGCAAGGAGTACCCCGGCCTCGACGAGGACCTCTACATCACGGCGGAAGCCGAGGCCTTCGTCAAATGGCACGCCGGCCAGCTCACCTGGGCTGAAGCCACCCGCGACCGCCGCATCCAACTCCACGGCCCGTCGTGGCTCGTCCGAGCCTTTCCCACCTGGAACGCCCGCAGCGCCTTCGCCCACATCAAGCCGGTCCCCCGGACTGCGGCGAGCCGACTGCCGACCCTTGGCTGACAGCGATTCGGGTGACCCGAGAACCCTGTCAGGCGGCGAGTCGGTTGGCGAAGAACAGCGCAAGCTGATCGCCGGCGCTGTGGAACGACGGCACCGGGTAGTCGAGGCTCTCCAGGTGCAGCCACAGGAACCGATCCGCGTCCAGGCGCACGGTCACGTCCATGACGTCGTCTTGCCGACCGACGCAGGCCGCGGGACCTTCGGCACCGAGCCGGGTCGCCGTGCATCCCTTGTCGCGATCGAATTGGTCCATCCACGCGGTCCAGCTCTCGGCGGACTGATCGTTGCGCAGCGCGACGAACGGCCACACGTCGACGGTCCACTCGAAGAACATCGGGTCGGCGAGCGGGGGACCGACGACGGTCCAGAGGCACGCAAACGGTCCCCCCGGCGCTCCCACGTCTTGGGGACCCGTGACGCTGGTTCCGCCGGGGACGAGCGCGAGCAACTCGTCGTGTGACGCCCACGTGTCGCACACCGTGAAGTCGAGGATCACGTCCGACTCGCAGAGTTGCCCCGCGTCGTCGGCCATCGGCGAGGCGACCACCTCCACCTGCGGCTGGAGCGACGTTCCGGAAGTCTCGTGATCGCCGAAGAACACGAGCGTCGCGTTGTGGAACGGCCGAATCGAGACGTCTTGCCCCTCCGGGCGGCTCGACCCGCTCGGGCATGGGCACCCGTCCTCACGCAGGCAGTAGTAGCGCGGCACCTGATCGACCGCGGCGCCGGTGAACAGGTCGTCGGGCCCTTGGTCGGCGGGGCCCCAGTGCAACGCGCCGTATCCGCGCGGCGTCACTCGCACCACCTCGACGCCGTCGGCGAACTGGAGCTCGATGTAGGCGAACCCGCGCACGGGTCCGCGGTGGACCAGTGGTTCGTCGCCGGGACCGATGACAGCCGGCTCCGCCGCTGCCGGCCGCTCGTCACCGAGCCCTGGCCCGGTGGTCTCCCACTCGGGTCCGAACTCGGAGCGGCGCAGGTACGACATGGCCAACCGGGCGAGGAACAGGGGATCCGCAGCCGCTCGGCGCAACACCGCGTCGCTGAGCTCGGTGGCGGTCGCCGAGTCGGCTTCCTCTGTCGCCAACCGCTCCCAACCCAGCGTCAGGGCGTAGCGAAATACTTGCCACACGTCGTCGGCGGAGCCCTGCCGCTCGACCGCGGACCAGAAGCCGATCGCGTCGGGGTCGCGCGTGTACAGATCGAGCGCCGGGTCGAAGAACTGGTTCCACTCCGACAGCTCCGGCGGCGCCGGCGAGTCTGGCGAGACGATCGTGAATGCCGCCCAGTCGGCGACGCCGTCCGAGATCCAGGTCGGGATCCACGCAGCTCGGCCGGCGTCATTCGTCACCGCGAACTCGAAGCAGTGCACGAGCTCGTGAGCGGCGACCGCCGAGATCGCCCTCAGTGCGGCGGGATCGTCGTCGCTCTGCTCGAACCAGGCCACCGCGTCCGGGTCGTAGCTGATCGAGCACCCGGTGATCGGTCCTGCATCGATCACCTCGTTGTTGTCATTCACGGGCTCCGCCTGCGCGTACGCGTCGTCGAGTGCCTGCTCCCGGACGACGATCGGCAGGAGCTCCAAGCCGCGCTTGTCGAACTCCGTTGCGACCAGCTCGGTGAACTCCTGCAACTCGTCCCGCGTCGACGAGTCCGGCGCGACGGCGTCGATTCGACCCGAGCCTTCCCAAAGCGCCGTCACCGCCAGCAGCGCCACGACCCGAGGCGACGACGACATGGCCATCGATCCGATTATCCGGCGGCCTCCTGTCGATGTCCAGCGCCCCCTTGGTCCTTCGCTCCTCCGCACGACCAGACCTGACGAATTACTCGGACGATCCGGATCAGGGGCAGTATGTGCTGGAGCGTCGCCCGACGTGTGGGCGTGACGTCGCGACGTCGGAAGGAACGAGATGGAGTTCGGGGCGCATCTGCCGCTGATGGACTTCGGGGGGCATCCGTACACGCTCGGTCACCTCGTCGCGTACACGAGATCTGCTGCGCAACTCGGCTTCGTCGCCCTCTCGGTCAACGACCACATGGTCTTCCCGGTGCCCTGGCTCGACGGACCGGTCGCGCTCGGGGCAGTGATGGAACACTCAGCGGAGATGACCCTGGCGACGACGGTCGCGCTCGTTGTCGTGCGCGGCCCGGTCCCTGTCGCCAAGACATTGGGAGCTCTCGATCGGTTGTCTGGCGGTCGGCTGCTCGTGGCAGTCGGTCCGGGCTCTTCGCCCGAGGACTACGCCGCCGTGGGCGTCGATTTCTCGGAACGGTGGCAGCGCTTCGACGAGGCGATCGGTGTCCTGCGGGCGCTGTGGCGCCCGGGCAGCGCACCATTCGTCGGCCGCTTCTACTCGACGGAGGGACTGTCCTTGGAACCCCTTCCAGCGCAGGCTGGCGGACCACCGATCTGGGTGGGGAGCTGGGGCTCTGAGGCCGGGCTCCGCCGTGTGGCGCGCCTCGCAGACGGATGGTTGGCGTCTGCCTACAACACGACGCCGGAGCTGTTCGGCCGAGCGTGGCAAGCCCTGCGCTCGGAACTCGCTGATCATGGCCGGGCGCCAGACACGTTCCCGAACGCACTTGCGACGATGTGGTGCTACATCACCGACGACCGCGCGCGAAGCCGATCGCGTTCTCACAGAGCGGATCGCTCCCGCAGTGCACCGGCCCGAGGCCGTGCTCCGCGAACGTCTCCCGATCGGACCTCCCCACCTGTTCGCAGAGAAGCTGACCGAGTTCGCGAAGGCAGGCGTGCAACGCGTCTACATCTGGCCGGTTGCCGACGAGCTGCACCAGCTCGAGCGCTTCTGGAACGAGGTACGACCACTCGTCGCCGCCCCGTGAGTCAGAGACGCGCCGTCTTGGTCCGCGAAAGCGCCCGATTGTGACGGAAGACGCGGACCGAGAGGATCCGGGCTTCGTATGGTGAGGACGGTGATGGACAGGGCCGACGTGGACCGCATCTTGACGATGGACCAGGACGTCGTTGACGACCCGTACCGGCTGGCGGCGGTACTGCGGCAGGACTGTCCGGTCTTCCGCGAGCCGAAGTACAACGTGGTGGTCATCTCCCGCTACGACGACCTGATCGACGTGGCCCGGCGGCCGGAGGACTTCTCGTCGATCCTGGCCGCCTACGGCCCGAGCGGTGCGGACCGGGGACCGGTTCCGGCCGAGCTGTGTGCCATCGCCGCCCGTGCCGGGGGTCCCGATCCGGCACCCAAGGGACGGGTGGCTGAGCTGTTGGCCGGCTACCAGCCCGACCTCCAGGACCAGCTGCAACACGTCGATCCGCCACTCCACAGCCGCCACCGACGCATCGTCAGCCGCTGGTTCTCACCGAGCGCGGTGGCTGCCCGTGAGGACGAGATCCGGGCCACAGCCAGCGCGCTCATCGATCGGTTCGCCGCCGGCGGCCGGGTGGAGATCCTCGACGCCCTGGCTGGGCCCCTGCCGGCGACGGTGATCGCCGACATCATCGGCATACCTCGCGAGCACCGGGCGCTGTTTCTGGACTGGAAGGAAGCGGTCTTCGGGAACCCCGAGGCCGAGACGTCACGAGCGACGTCGGAGCGCTACGTGCGCATCCGCCAGCTCTTTGCTTCGTTCATCGCGGCTCGGCGCGACCAGCCGGGCGACGACATGGTGTCCAATCTGGTGGCGGCGCAGACCGCCGGAGGCGAGGGGCTCGACGACCAGACCGTTCTCGGACTGCTCATTCTCTTTCTCGGTGGTGGCCAGGAGACCACCGGCAAGGCGATCACCAGCGGGCTGCGGCTGCTCGGCGAACGGCCGGAGCTCCAGCGCCGCCTCCGTACCGAGCCCGAACGATTGCCCGCCTTCATCGAGGAGGTCCTGCGCTTCGAACCGCCGGTGCGGGGCATCTTCCGGATCGCCACCCGGGACACGACGATCGGCGGTGTCGAGGTGCCCGAGGGCTCGTTCGTGCAGCTGATGTGGGCCTCCGGCAACCGCGACGAGCGCTCGTTCGAAGACCCAGACGCGTTCGACCCCGAGCGGTATGCCGGCGAGCGCCGTCCGCCACGTCCGATTCTCACGTTTGGTCACGGGATCCACCTGTGTCCTGGTGCGCACTTGGCGCGGCTGCAGATCCGCGTCGCGTTCGAGGAGCTGTTCGGACGCTTCGCTTCGATCCGCCTCGCCGAGGACAACCCGTACCACTACTTCCGCAGCCACATCCTGCGCGGCCTCGCCAACCTCTGGCTCGACCTGGAACCGGCATGACGACGCTCGGTCGCGCCGACCTCGTGCTCAGCCACTACAGCCTGCCCCGCGGCACCGCGCTGGCCGAGCGGGTCGCCGCCGCGGCCGCGGCCGGCTTCGCCGGCATCGGCTGGCACGTCGCCGACTACGTCGCCCTGCGCCACGGCGGGGGAACCGACGACGAAGTGCGGGCGCATCCTCGACGCCCACGGCATCGTCCTGCACGAGGTCGACGCGTTGGCGCTGGACCGGTTGGGCAACCTCGACGCCCGCCATCCACCTGGCGACGACCCTCGGCGCCCACCACCTTCAAGTCCAAGGCAATCGGCCAGGCACCGTGGGGGAGGCGGCCGACGTGATCGCCAACATCGCCGATCGGGTCGCACCAGCGGGCGTCAACGTCGCGATCGAGTTTCTCGGGTGCAACAACATCGCCACCGCGGCCGACGCCCTCGAGCTCGCCGACCGCAGCCGGCGACCCAATGTCGGGGTGCAGGTTGACGTGTGGCACCACGTCCGTGGCGCGAACGATTGGGCCCTCCTGGACGCCCTTCCGCCGGAGCGGATCATGTCCGTGCAGATCGACGACGGCCCGATCGAGCCGGTCGATCCCGACTACCTCATCGACACGGTGCACCATCGGCGCGTTCCAGGCGCAGGCGAGTTCGACTTGCAGCGCTTCCTGTCCATCGTGCACCCGCCCGGCTCGACCCTGCCGTTGTCGCTGGAGGTGATCGACGACGACCTGCTGGCCTTGAGCCCATCCGACGCCGCCCGGCGGATTGCCGACGGAACGCGTGGCGCGCTGGCCGCGTTCGGCCACCCCGCAGGCACCGCCGCTCCATCCACGAGGCTCAGCCCTCGATCGACAACGTCTGGCTGTCAGTAAGCGTCTCCACCGAGCGGACGGCGACGCCCGACCAGTCGCGATGGTCGCCCTCGGCCGACCGCAGCTCGGCCGCCAGCGCTTCCGGCACGGTGTCGTTGATGAACACGCCGAGCGCGGTCTCGACGCTGGCGCGCACCTTCAACCGCTGCGGGTTGCGGTGCGGCGGGAGCAGCTCGACGTGGAGATGCCAGTCGCCACCTCCAGGAGCGCCGTGTGCCGCCGGCGCTTCCTGGACGCACATCATGTACGGCAACGGGAACCCCCACACGTGGTCGTATCGGTGCGACCACGTCGGACAGGGCCCGGACGAGGTCGAGGGCGGAGTCGTCGTCGAGGTCGCCGAGCCGGCCGACCCCGTGGTCACGAGCTCGCACGTGCACCTCGAGCGGCCAGCGGGAAGCGAAGGGGATGGCGGCGACGAAGTGCTCGTTGGCATGGATGACCCGCTCGCTGGTGGAGTCCTCGGCGACGAGCCGGCATCCGAGGCAGTCGCCGTGGGCGCGCCGGTGGCGGTCGTGCGCGGCCAGCTTGGACTCGATCAGCGGGGGAACGTGCCCGAAGGCGTAGACCTGACCGTGGAGGTGGGGCAGCGTCGCGCCGACGTCGCTGCCGTGGTTCTCGAACGCCATCACGTAGTCGTGGCCTTCGGCCCACAGACCGGTGGTGAGGTCCCGCCACACCGATACGACGTCGGCGAACTGCTGGAGCGTGAGCTCGCTGAGGTGCTCGACGTGCGTCGGACGTGTACACGACCACCAGGCATCGGCCGATCGACGGCGCGACCAGATCGGCGGGCCAGCGTTCACCGAGCGGCAACGCCGGCGGGCGTTCGCGGAGCGACGGGAAGCGGTTGTCGAAGACGGCGAGTCCGAACGGTCCGGGCAGCTCGGGCCCGCCAGGGCACAGCGGGCACGGGCGGAGCGGCGTCGCCGGTGGTCGTCGTGCTCGGGCGCACGTTCCGGGACGGAGACACGAGCACCCACGTTCCGGTGAGCCGGTCGAACCGGCGGTGCAGTGGCGACGGGTCGTGGCCGAGTCCACCGGCTGGGTGGCGACCGCGGCCAACGTCGCCGCGTCGACGTCGCCGTAGAAGCGGAACCGCCGGCCGTCGGGATGGACGACGTCGTGACGCGGGAGCGTGCTCATCGGCGGACCATCTCGCCGATGCGACGCGTCGGATCACGGCGTCGACGCGTCCGCTGGCCGAGGCGCAGTCAGCGTCGACACGACTCGGGGTCGGCAGCGACCGGCAGGCGGACGCCGTGGGCGGCGAGCTGGCGGCCGGTCAGCTCGATGCCCGTCGCACGGCGGCCGGCCGTCCTCGTCAGCCAGCGCCACTCGGACGGGCGCCTGGCTGCTCGACGAGGCGTGACGCAGGTACGTCGGTCCGGGATCGAGCTCGGGGATGCGGACCGGCCGCGGGCGCAGCGCCGGCGCGTGGTCGAGCTGCACGTAGGCGACGAGCGCCTGCCGGCGGTCGGTGGCGACGCACGCCGTGCACGAGGGCGTGCGGGTCGTCGATGGTCGACGCGCACGACGTCGCCGCGGTGGAGCAGGTCGCGGTGGCGCTTGTACGAGCGCCACCCACGCGGCCAGCTCGGCGAGCTCGTCGTCGTCGGCGTCGAGCAGGTTCCACTCGATCCCGAAGTGGCCGAACAGCGCCGTCGCCGCCCGGAACGCGAGCGACTGGGTGCGCCCGGTCGTGTGCGACGTGCGGCGGGCCGACGTGGGCGCCGATCACCTCCGGCGGGATCAGCGTCGAGGCGTAGCGCTGGATCGTCTGGCGCTCGAGGGCGTCGTTGCAGTCGCTCGTCCACACCCGCTCGGCGCGCTCGAGGATCCCGAGGTCGATGCGGGCGCCACCCGACGAGCAGCTCTCGAACTCGACGTCGGGGTGGCGCCGGCGCAGCTCGTCGAGCAGCCGGTACAGGGCGAGCGTCTGGGCGTGGGTGCCCGCCCGGCCCGTCGGCGCCGCTGGCCTGCACGTGGTCGCGGTTCATGTCCCACTTGACGAACGCGATGTCGTGGTCGCCGAGCAGCGCGTCGAGGCGGCCGAGGATCTCCGCGTAGGCCTCGGGTTCGGGCGAGGTCGAGCACGAGCTGGTGGCGGCCGAGCACCGGCTCGTAGCCGGGGTCGGCCAGCGCCCAGTCCGGATGGGCTCGGTAGAGGTCGCTGTCGGGGTTGACCATCTCCGGCTCGACCCAGATGCCGAACTCCATGCCGAGCGCCGCGGACCCTGGTCGATCAGCGGCGCCAGCCCGTCGGGTGGGCGTCGGGCGACACCCACCAGTCGCCGAGGCCGGCGCGTGTCGTCGCGGCGGCCGCCGAACCACCCGTCGTCGAGCACGAAGCGCTCGACGCCGACCGTCGCGGCGCGCTCGGCGAGGCGGACGAGCGTGTCGAAGTCGTGGTCGAAGTACACCGCCTCCCACGTGTTGAGCACGCACCGGGCGCGGCGTCGGCGCGGTGCGCCGGCGACGATCGCACGACGGCGTGGAACTGGCGGCTCGCCGCGCCGAGCCCGGTCGTCGAGTGGACGGCGTACACCGGCGGCGTCGTGTAGACTCGCCGGGGGCCGAGCACGATCTCGCCGGGGTGCAGCAGCTCGCCGAGCTGCAGCAGCGGCGCGCCCGTCGGGCAGCCGCTCGCCGCGTGCACTCGGGAGTTGCCGCTCCACGCCAGGTGCGCGCCCCACACCTCGCCGCGTTGCTCGCCGAAGCCGGCTCGTGCCGGCCCACAGCAGCGGCGGGCTCTCGTGCGACGTCCGGCCGCGGCGGTTCTCGGCGAGGAACGGGCCGTCGTCGAACGACCGCCGCTGCGGATGGAACTCGCGGCACCACCGGCCGTGGAACGTCAGCAGCTCGGCTGACGTGAGCAGGCAGCGCCAGCGTGATCGCCAGGTCGTCGAGCCAGTATCGTCGTCGCCCTCGTTGGTCAGCGTCGCCTCGATGTGCATCGGCCCCGCCCGGGTGGCGGGTCGATCGTCGGTGCGCAGGCGCAGGTCGGCGACGGCGTCGAGCCGACTCGATCGAGACGCCGATCGTCGCGGGACGTCGACCGAGTCGGCAATGAAGCGCGGCGCCCACGCCGCCGTCGCCACGCCGGCCGCTCAGCCCGGGTCGACCGGGAAAGCCGGACCGTGCTCGGGCACGAGCGTCACCGGGGCGACGACGTCGAGGCCGCACCGACCGTCGGGCGCCATCGCCAGCGCGGCGGCGGTCGCAGCGAGGTCGCGTCAACCGGTGCGCCCCAGTGCACGACGACCCCGCCGCCGACGACGGATCGACGACGAAGCTGGTGCCGTCGTCGCCGAGGTCGACGAGCGCGCCGACCGCCTCGTCGACGGGCATCAGCCCTTGCTCGCGCCGAGCGTCAGACCGCCGATGAATTGTCGTTGCAGGATCAGGTAGACGACCAGTGTCGGGATGGCGACGAGCATCGAGCCGGCGGCGATGAGGTTGTCGTCGGTGAAGAACTGCCCGCCGAGGTTGGCGAGTGACGACGTGATCGGTCGGTCGGCGCCCTGTTGCTCAAGCAGCACGGCCCAGAAGAAATCGTTGAACACCCACGTGAACTGCAACGTCGCCAGCGCCGCCAGCGCCGGCTGGCACAGCGGCAGGATGACCTGCAGTACAGGCGCAGCACGCCGGCGCCGTCGATCACCGCCGCCTCGGTCAGCTCGTGGGGATCGTCTTCATGTAGTTGCTGAGCACGAACGTGCAGAAGCCGATCTGGAACGCGACGTGGATCGTGATGATGCCGACGTTGTGCCGAGCATGTAGCCGGTGTCGGACAGGAAGCCGACGGCAGGGCGATGCGCTTGTACATCTGGAACAGCGGCTGGGCGAGCACCTGCGGTGGCAAGCAGGTTGCCGGCGGTGAACAAGCAGCAGCAAGACGATGTTGAAGCGCCACGTGAAACGGCTGATGCCGAACGCGACGAAGCTCGCGAGCAGCAGGGTCAGGATCACGGCCGGGATGACGATCAGCGCCGTCACCAAGTAGTGGTGGCGTCATGTCGCCCTGATTCCACGCGTTGCGGTAGTTCTCCAGCGTGAGCGTGTCGGGCCAGCGAGACGAAGCCCTTGACGCTGGTCTCGGCGTACGGGCGGAACGACGAGTAGACCGCGCCGCGATCGGGATCAGCCAGCCGATCGCCATCACGATCGAGGAACACGTGAAGCACGGCGCATCGCCGCGGCTGCCGCGTCTGCTGCGCGGCTCAGCGGGTACGTCGCGTCAGGCCGTCGTCGCCGAGCGGGATCGGCGGGGCGACGCGCGACGGCGGTCACGTCGACTTCCTGTCTCCTGACGCAGGTTGTTGGCGAGGAACCAGATGATGAACCCGACGCACAGCAAGAACAGCAGCATGCCGTAGGCCGAGCCGCGGCCGACGTTGCCGCCGCCCTCACCGATCAGGTTGTCGGTGACGAGGATCGACATCAGCTCCATCCCGCGGGGCGTCTTGAGGGCGACGACGATGTCGAAGGCCCGCAGCGCCTCGATCACCGTGATCACGCCGACGACGACGTTGATCGGCCTCATCACCGGGAAGATCACGCGGCGGAACGACTGCCACTCGTTGCATCCGTCGATCGATGCCGCCTCGCGTAGCGACGGGTCGACGCTCTTCAGGCCGGCGAGGTAGAGGACCATGATGTAGCCGACGTGCGCCATGCCATGGCGATGAGGATGGCGACGAAGTTCTTCGACATGCCGTAGTCGCCGAAGCTGATCAGATGGGTCTGGTCGCCGAGCCAGTCGATCTGGTTGCCGGGATCGGTGCGGCCGAGACCGTGGAGAAGATCCCCTGGCTCGGCGAGTACATCACGCTCTTCCAGATGAACCCGACCACCGCCAGCGACAGCACGACCGGCATGTAGAAGATGCTCTGGTAGAAGCGCCCGCCGCGCAGGTTCTTGTCGAGCAAGTAGGCGAACAGGATGCCGACGCCAGTGGGACCGACGAACAGGAACAGGATCAGCACGCAGTTGTTGAACGCCGCGTGAAGAAGTCGCTCTCGAAGACCGTGAAGATCTCCCAGTAGTTGCGGAACCCGACGAACCGGATGTCGCTGACCGCGGCGATGCCGTCCCAGTCGGTGAACGACAGCACGCCCGTGGTGACCGCCGGGATCCACACGAAGACAAGGTGGATGAGCGTCGGGATGCCGACGAGCACGACGAGGATCAGCTCGGTCGCGCCCGGTCAGCAGCGAGTTCCGGCGCCGCGGCGAGCCGGTCGCCGCCGCCGGAGGCGGGGCGGCGACGCGGTCAGCTTGCGCTCATGACTCGAAGTGACCTGCTTGGCTCCTCTACGCCGTGCAGGATCGAGTCGATCTGGCTCGGATCGGCGAGGAAGTCGGCGAGCGCGTCGACCATCACGTTCGCCGCGAACTCCGGGTTCGTGTCGCGGTCGAGGAACTGGGCGATGTTGGCGGTGGCGCCGACGAGCTCGGCCGACTTCTGCTGCAACGCGCGTGTAGCCGGACGTGTCGGCATCGCTGTTGGCGGCGACGCTGCCCGGGTTCTCGGTGAGGAACGCGATCGCCGCCTCCGGCGTGCCGAGGTACCGCAGCACCTCCTTGGCGGCCTCCTCGTTCTCCGGCTCGGCGGCCATCATGAAGCCGTCGATCGGGGCCTCGACCGAGTCCGTGCCGTGCTCGTCGTTGAGCGCCGGGAAGGCGAAGAAGTCGAGGTCGTCGAGGTTGTCGGCGAACTGCTCGGACGACGAACGTGCCGAGCATGTACATCCCCGTCTCGTGGGCCTTCAGCGACTGGGCCGCCTCCTGCCACGTCCGCCCGTTGGCGTCCCTCCTGGTAGTACGGCAGCAGCTCGTCCACTGGCGAACACCTCCTTGACCTGGTCGGCCGTCCAGTCCTCCTGGCCGGCCATCAGGGAGACGTGGAAGTCGTAGCCGTTGATCCGCATGTTGAGCATGTCGAACATGCCCATCTGCGGCCAGCTGTCGCTGTTGCCGCGCGAGAACGGCGTGATCCCGTCGGTCTGCATCTGGTCGAGCAGCGCGTTGAACTCGTCCCACGTCGCCGGGCGGTGTAGCCGCGCTCGTCCCACAGGCTCTTCGAGTAGTGGATGCGCCCACGGGTAGTAGTAGAAGGGCACGATGTACTGCTTGCCGTCCTCGCCGGTGCAGGCGTTCTTGAACCCGTCGGTGAAGCCGGTGAGGTCGTCCCAGACGTCGGTGATGTCGCCGACCAGGCCCTGGGCGGCGAAGGCCCGCAGGCGGTAGCCGGCGAACCAGGTCATCAGGTCGTCGGGCTGCTGGAGGTAGGTGTTGATGTTCTCCTGGAACGTGTTGTGGTCGACGTGTTGATCGTCACCTCGATGTCGGGGTTGTCGAAGGCGTCGATCGTCGCCTGGAACGCGTTCTTCGGGACCTCGTCGGAGTAGTTGCTGCCGAACGTCACCGGCTCCGCCGGCTGCCTGCACCAGGCGTCCGCCGCTGGTGCGGCTGAGCGCCGAGACGCCGGCCGAGCCGAGCCCGCCGAGGACGGCTCCGGCGCCGAGCGCGGAGCCGGCGCCGGCGAGCAGTTGACGCCGGCTGAACTGGTTCACCGAGCTGTTCGGGAACTGCGAAGGCGCCGGCGAGCGACGAGTCGTAGGACGTGGCATGTAATTTCCCCCCAAGTGATGAGCGCTGCTCCGTCGGCAGCAGGTTCTCGCCCGTCACTTTCCCTCGCCCGGGCGGTGAAGTCAAGGAAAATCCACCAAAATCGACCACGAATCACCGTCATCGCACAGCTGTCAGTGATCGATTGTGTTGACTTGCTCGCTCGCCCGTCGATAGTTGCTAGCGATGGCAGACGCCGACGTCGAACGACGCGCCCGCGGCGCCAGGTCGCGGCCGGCGTGCCTCGCCCGGCCGGCGGCGCGAGCTGATCGCCGCCCACGTCCAGCGCCACGGCTCGGTGCGGGTCAAGGAGCTGACCACCGAGCTCGGCGTCAGCGACATGACGATCCGCCGCGACCTCGACGCGCTGACCCAGCAGGGGCTGCTGACCAAGGTGCACGGCGGGGCGACGCTCGCCGGCGAGATGCCGGCGACCACGCTCGAGCCGGGGTTCCTCGCCAAGTCGTCGGAGCAGACCGCCGAGAAGCGAGGCGATCGCCGCCGCCGCCGCCGGCCTCGTGCGGCCGGGAACGGCGATCGGGCTCACCGCCGGCACGACGACGTGGCACCTGGCGACGCATCTCGTCGACGTCGCCGACCTCGTCGTCGTCACGAACTCGATCCGCATCTTCGAGACGCTTGCTGGCCCACGACCGCCCGCACCGCAACGTGATGCTGATCGGCGGCATCCGCACGCCGTCGGACGCCCTCGTCGGGCCGCTGGCGGTGCAGGCGCTGGAGCCGCTGCATCTCGACCAGGTGTTCCTCGGGCGTCCACGGGATGACGCGAGCGGGCGGGGTACACGACGCCGAACCTGCTCGAGGCCGACACCAACCGGGCCTTCGTCGAGGCGTCGCAGCGCCTGATCGTCGTCGCCGACCACTCCAAGTGGAACACGGTCGGGCTGGCCAGCATCGCCCCGCTGGCCGCCGCCGACACCGTCGTCACCGACGACGGCGCTCGACCGGCGGGCGATCGAGCAGCTGCGCGCCCACGTCGACGTGATCGTCTGTCGGTGCGTCCGACCGTGACCGGTGATCTGGGCGTCGGCGATGTCAGCGTCGTCGGCGACCCGGCGGCGACCGGGCTCGGGCGGCTGCCGATGGCGCCGGCGCTGGCCCCGTACGACGACGTCGACGCCGGCGATCGCCGGCGAGCGCGTCGCCGTGGGTGCGGTCGCTCGACGGACCGTGGCGGTTCCGCCTCCGCGGTTCGCCCGGCGATGTCGACGGCCGCCGACGTCGCCGGCGACGTCGGTCGACGGCTGGGACGAGGTCGCCGTTCCGAGCAGCTGGGTGCTGCCGGCCGACGGCAGCCACGACCGCGGCGACGCCGATCTACCTCAACGTGCGGATGCCGTTCGCCGGGCAGGCGCCGCACGTTCCGGCCGACAACCCGACCGGCGTCTACCGCCGGGAGTTCACGGTGCCGGCGCGCGTGGCGCCGCCGGCGCACGCTGCTGCGTGTCGGCGCGGCGAACTCGATGGGCTTCGTCTGGGTCAACGGGCAGTTCGTCGGGTTCGGCACCGACAGCCATCTGCGCGTCGACGTACGACATCACCGAGCTCGTGCGGCGCGGCACGAACATCGTGTGCATCGTCGTGCCGCGCTGGAGCGCGTCGACGTGGGTCGAGGACCAGGACCAGTGGTGGATGCCCGGGCTGCACCGCAGCGTCGAGTTGGTGTCGGTGCCGACGGTCGCCCTCGGCGACACGGCGACCGTGCCCGGGCTCGAAGCCGACGGCACGACGGGCACGCTCGACCTCGACGTCGGGCGTCGACGTCGGCCGACGGCTCGGAGCCCGGTCCGCTGACGGTCGAGGTCGTCGTCACCGATCCCGCTGCGGCCGGCGTCGCGCGCCCGCTCGCCACGACGGGCCGCCTCGACGTCCCCCGTTGGGCGCCGCGCGACGAGGGCGACGAGCACGCCATCGCCTACACGTGGCCGGGTCACCGCGTGCTCGATCGGCTGCGCGTGCCGGGAATCGAGTCGTGGAACCACGAGACGCCGCGGCGCTACCGCGTCGCCATCGTCCTGCGCGACGGCGACGGGGCGGTCGCTCGACGTGCGGGCTCGGTGGGTCGGGTTCCGGCGCGTCGAGCTGGCCGACCGGGCCCTGCTCGTCAACGGCGTCGCCGGTCGTGATCAACGGCGTCAACCACCACGACATCCATCCCGACCGCGGCCCGGCGACGACGGTCGACGACACGCGGCGCGACCTCGAGCTGATGAAGCGCCACCACGTCAACGCCGTGCGCACGTCGCACTACCCGAAGGACGAGTCGTTCTACGACCTGTGCGACGAGCTCGGGCTGTACGTCGTCGACGAGGCCGACATCGAGACGCACGGCCGCTGGCGGGCGACGAGCGACGACCCGGCCTACGCCGCGGCGTTCCTCGAGCGAGGGATGCGCATGGTGCTGCGCGACCGCTCGCACCCGTGCGTCGTCGCCTGGTCGCTCGGCAACGAGTCGGGCTACGGGCCGTCGCACGATGCGATGGCGGCGTGGATCCGCCGCGTCGATCCGTCGCGGCCGCTGCACTACGAGGGCGGGTTCAGCCGCGACCTCGACGCCGCCAGCCCGGTGTCCGACATCGTCTGCCCGATGTACGCGTCGGTCGAGCGCATCGTCCAGTGGTCGGCGGACGGCCGTGACCGCCGCCCGCTGATCCTGTGCGAGTACAACCACGCGATGGGCCAGGCCGGCGGGCTCGCCGACTACTGGGCGGTGTTCGGCGAGGTCGAGGGGCTGCAGGGCGGGTTCGTGTGGGAGTGGGCCGACCACGGGCTGCGCCGGCACGAGCGCCGGACGGCGACGACGTGGATCGCCTACGGCGGCGACTTCGGTGAGGCCGAGCACGACGGCAACTTCGTGTGCGACGGGCTGGTGTCGGCCGACCGTGAGCCGCACCCGCTGCTCGACGAGTTGGCTGCGCTCACCCAGCCGGTCGCCGTCGAGCGCGGTCGGCGGCGGCCGGCTGCGTGTCGCACAACCGGCGCTGGTTCACGGACCTCGACCGACCTCGAGGCGTCGTGGGAGCTGACGATCGACGGCCGGCGGGTCGGCCGCGGCCGGCTCGACGTGCCGGCGGTCGGGCCGCGGTCGTCGGCCGTCGTCGGCGACGCCGTCGCCGGCGACCGGCGCCAGGCCGGGCCGGGCGACGCTGACCGTTCGCTTCGCGCCGCGCGGCGCCGACGTCCGGCGTGGGCGAGCGCGCGACTGGGCCGCGTCGGCGTGCGTCGATCGAGCTCGCCGGACGAGACGGCGGCCGAGCGCGGCGAGTCCGCGCCGGCGCTCGGTCGCACGTCGACGGTCGACGTCGACGAGCGGCATCGTCGCCGGCGAGCGTCGTCGTCGGCTGGCCGGCGCTGTCGCTGTGGCGGGCGCCGACCGACAACGACGACCCGCCGGGGGAGTGGCGGGCGACGACGCCGGCGGCGCGGTTGGCGGGCCGACGGGCTCGATCGCCATCGTCGAGTACGGCGCGCCGAGATCCGCCGCGAGGCCGGGCGCCGTCACGCGGGTCGTCAGCTACAAGACCGGCAGCGGGCAGCCGATCGAGCACCGGCAGCGCATCGAGATCGTCGACGGCGCGGCTGCGGATCAGCGAGGCGATCTCGATCGATCGCTCGCTGCGCGACCTGCCGCGGGTCGGCGTGGCGTTCGAGCTGCCCGTCGAGTTCGACCGGCTGACGCTGGCTCGGCCTCGGGCCCGGCGACTCGTATCCCGACCGGCGGGCGGCCGTCTCGTTCGGGCGGTGGGACGGCGATCGTCGGCGAGCTCGCCGTGCCGTTCGTGCGGCCGCAGGAGTACGGGCTGCACCTCGACACGGAGTGGTTCGAGCTGGCGTCGCCGACGGCTGGCGCTCCGCGTGTCGCCGGCGACCGGCCGCTGGCGTTCTCGGCCCTGCCGCACTCCGTCGAGGAGCTGGAGGCGGCGACGCACGCCCACCTGCTGCCGCCGTCGACGGCGACCCACGTCCACTCGACGTCGCCCACCGCGGCCTCGGCACGGCGGCGTGCGGCCCCGACACCCATCCCCGCCACCTCGTCCCCGGCGGCACCTACCGCTTCACCTGGCGACTCGCTGCGGTCGCGGCAAGACGCTGATCCGGTCGCCGGCGAACTACTCGACGACCTCGTCGGTCACGTCCTCGACGACTCCGTCGGGCACCTCATCGAAAACCTCCGCGGCGACCTCTTCCAGGATGGCTGTACCGGTCTCCGGTTTGCCCTTGCTCCGGTAGTGGCGGACGATCTCGATGCTCACCGTGATCGACAGCGCGGTGCCGAACGCGAGCAGGAACGCGGCGGTGTGGTTGTCCTTGAACCGGTTGCCGAAGATGTACCCGAGTCCCGCCGCGTAGGTCGCCCAGATCACCGCGGCGAGTGCGATCCAGGACGCGAACCAGCGTCGCGGCTGGTGTGTGATCCCGGACGTGATGGTCAGCACACTGCGCCCGCCGGGGATGAACCGCGCCGTGACGAGCAACGGTCCGCCGCGGGTGCGGATCTGGGTCGCGCGCCCACTCGAGGCGGCTGGCGAGCTTCGGGCGGCGCTCGGCACGGCGGTTGATCCACGGGCTGAACCGCCGGCCGATGAGGTACGCGAAGTTGTCGCCGAGGAACGCACCACCCGCTCCGGCGATGATCACGAGGACGAGGTTCTGATCGCCGGCGCCGGCGGCGACCCCGCCCATGATCACGGCCGTCTCGCTCGGCACGACCGGGATCACCGAGTCGAGGAACGCGATACCGAAGATCACGAACAGGAACCACCAGTTCCCGGAGATCTCATCGAGCCAGTCCGTGAGATCGGTGATGATGTTGGCGACGACCATCTCGCCCGCACGCTACTGGGGAGAGAGCAGGCGCGATCCGGCACGCTGGCCCTCGACCACCGCGGCGTGCGGCGCGTCGCGGCGCGACGCAGTCGCCGACCCGCTCGACGTTGTCGTAGCCGGCGTCTCGCAACGTCCGGTACAGCCGGTCGTCCGGCGCCGCCGGCACGGCGAGCACGACCCAGTCGGGCGTCCGTTCGTGGTTCACTCCGGTCGGGTGGTGGAGCAGCGTGAGCGTCGTGCCGTCGAAGCCCATCGGCACGAGGTCGGTGGACTGCACGATGCCCTTGGCGTTGGCGCGCATCCACCAGCCCTCCATGTCGAGGGTGACGCCGAGGTCCTGGCCGACGACCATGCCGGGCGTGACGACCTCGACGGTGCAGCCGCGGTCGGCGAGCAACTCGGCGACCGACGTCGCCTGGTGGAATCCGAGTCTCGTCGATCACGACGACGTCGCCGGCGGGCTGGCTGCTCCGGTCAGCACGTCTCGCACGTCGGCCACGTTCATCACGTCGCCGCCGACCCACCACGGCCGCTGGGCGACCGCCCCGGTCGCGAGGATGACTCGGTCGGGCGACCGTTCGGCGATCACCTCCGGCGTCGCCTCGACGCCGTACTCGATCGTCACCCCGAGCCGCCTGGCCTCATTGACCTGGTTGCGCATCGATGTCGCCGAACTCGGCCCGGTTCGGTACCGACGCCGCCAGCCGCACCTGTCCCCCGGCAGCGCGTCCCGCTCGACGACCGTGACCTGGTGGCCGGCGCCGGCCGCCGCGATCGCCGCCTGCAACCCCGCCGGCCCCGCCCCGACCACGAGCACGCGCCCGACCCCCTGCCCCTGAAGATTTCCACAGGCCAGATTCACCAAAAACGTGCAATCTGGCCTGTGGAAATCTTGATTCGCGGCCGGTGCGCGGGTTCTCGATGCACCCGAGCCAGCGGTTGAGGCCCATCCGGCCCGACGCACTCCTGGTTGCAGGACAGGCACAGGCGGATGTCGTCGGTGGCGCCGGCGCGGGCTTTGGCGGCGAACTCGGCGTCGGCGATCTGGCCGCGCACGACGCCGACGAGGTCGCAGTGCCCCTCGGCGAGCGCTCGCTCGGCCTGCTGCGGGTCCTTGAACCGCCCGACGCCGACGACCGGGAGATCGACGGCCTTGCGGATCGCCGACGGGATGAACATCGCGTAGCCGGGCGGGACGTGCATCGACGCCTCGATCATGAACAGCGTTGCCGTCGCCACGCCGATCGACGTGTTGATGTAGTCGACGTTGCCCGTCGCCTCGACCATCCGGGCGATCGCGATCGCCTCGTCGATGGTCGTGCCGCCCTCGATCAGCTCGTCACCGCACAGGCGCACCCCGAGTGCCAGTCGCGCGCCGATCACCCCGCGAACGGCCGCGACGATCTCGAGCAGGATCCGGGCCCGGTTGTCCAGCGACCCGCCGTAGTCGTCGGTGCGCCGGTTGGTGGCCGGCGACAGGAAGCCGCGCACGATCGAGGAGTGGCTGCACTGCAACTCGATCCCGTCGAAGCCGCCCTCGGCACAGTGCCCGGCGACCAGCGCGTACCCGGCGACGATCTCGTCGATCTCCGCCGTCGTCGACCGCCTTCGGCACCTCGCGGAACAGCGGGTCGGCCACCGCGGACGGCGCCCACACCGGCAGCCGCGAGTACATCGACGAGGCCTGGCCGCCGTTGTGGTTGATCTGGGCGAAGATCGGCACCCGATGGCGGTGAACCGCCTCGGTGATCCGCCGGTATCCAGGGATCACGTCGCGGTGGAAGCCGTGGATCAGCTTCTCGTACGGCCAGTCGGTCGGATGGGTCGAGTGCTCCTCGGTGATGATCAGCCCGGCGCCGCCCGCCGCCCGCGCCGCGTAGTAGGCGGCGTGCTGCTCGGTCGGTCTGCCGTCCCGGGCGTAGTTCGTGAGGTGCGCCGAGAACACGATCCGGTTGCGCGCCGTGACCGGCCCGATCGCCAGCGGCGTCCACAGGTACCGGTACGACGACATCACGCCGAGACTAGGAACCGCCCGCCACGGTCGCCGAGATGACCCACCGCAGCGGGATCCACAAGATCGTGATCGACGTCGGCCGATCCGACCACGACAGTGCCCTCGCCTTCTGGCAGGGCGCGGTGGGCCAACCACTCCCGCAGTACCACACGCTTTCCCGAGTACCACGGTGCGATGCTCGATCGCCGAGGGTTCGGGCTGCTCGTCCAGCGCATCGGCGACCGACCCAGCAGGGTCCACATCGACATCCACGCCGACGACGTCGCCGCCGAGGTCGCCCGCCTGGAGGAGCTGGGCGCCGAGCGTGTCGAGCAGCGCGAGTACTGGACCGTGATGCGGGATCCCGCCGGGCTGCTGTTCTGCGTCGTCGGCGACGACCAGCTCGACGACCACAACTCGCATCGCTGGGAGTGACGCTCGGCCAGCCCCGATCCCGGCGGCGCTCGGTTAGTCCCCTACATGGAAGTGCATGATCTCCAGAACGGTCGCGCCGTCGATCAACGTGACGGCCATCCGAGCGCGTCGAAGACCGCCACGGGGTCGAGGTAGTCGCGCCAGTGAGTGACCTTGCGATCGGTGATCGTGAGTACCGAGATGTACCGGTTGGTGTACGGGGCGCCGGTCGAAACGACTCGGCCTTCGGAGGCGTACTCGAGCACCACGACGCCGGTCTTGATGTCGTGATGGACCGCGAGGTCGTGACATCGGTCGAGGACGATCATGGTGCCGTAAGGGCGGTAGAGCTCGGCGACGGCCTTGCGGCCCTCGACGCGCCTTGGGTAGCCGGGAGTCGTGATGATGTAGTCGAAGATGACGTCCTCGGCCAGCAGGTCGAAGAAGTGCCCACCATCGGCAATGCCATCGAGGCCCTTCTCGATGATGCGAAAGAACGGGTCGAGCGCCTTGAAGTCGTCGAGGTCGGTGATCGTCGTCGTCATGATGGGCCCCGTCTATGTCCACGCCTGCGCGGTTCGCCGAGCGAAGACAGCGATCTTGATCGGCGGCGCTCCGGTGACCTCCTGGACGTTGTCGTTCGGCCAAACGACCCCAGCACGGTGCTCGGCATCGTCATGGCGGGCGGCAGCCCGGTCTCCCACGGCGCCATCCTCGCCCGCGCCCTCGGGATACCGGCCGTCGTTGGCGCCGGGCATGACGTGCTCGCCGTCCCCGACGGCACGACGATCCTGGTCGACGGTACCGAGGGTGTCGTCGTGATCGACCCGGACCCCACCGTCAATGAGCACTACCGCGCCAAGGCCGACGGGCAGCGCAAGCACACCAACAACCTTCTCGAGGTGGCCAGTCGACCGGCAATCACGTCCGACGGCGTGCCCATCGAGGTCCTCGCCAACATCGCTTCCCGCGAGGACGCCCTCGAAGCAGTCCGTCACGGCGCGGACGGTGTCGGATTGCTCCGCACCGAGTTTCTCTTCCTCGACCGTCCCCAGCCACCCGGCGAACACGAACAGCTCGAGGCCTACCTCCGGATCGCCGATGCCCTGGGCGGCCGGCGACTCACCGTGCGCACCCTTGACGTCGGCGGCGACAAACCGGTGCCGTATCTACCTGCGGTCACCGAAGCCAACCCGTTCCTCGGCCGCCGCGGTCTACGGCTCAGCCTCCACCAGCCCGACATGTTCAAACAACAGCTACGCCGCGCTGGTCCGAGCCGGGATGCAGCACCCTATTTCCGTGCTCTTTCCCATGGTCACCACCATCGATGAACTCCGAGCTGCCCGCGCCCTGCTGGTCGAGGCCGCCGCCGAAGTCGGATGCCCTTCCGGACACCTGCCGCCCGGGTTCGAAGTCGGTGCCATGGCCGAAGTGCCAGCCTTTGCGCTCCAAGCCCGCGCCGCCGTTCCTCTCGTCGACCTCATCAGCATCGGCACCAACGACTTGACCCAATACACGCTCGCTGCCGAACGCGGCAACGCCGGGGTTTCCGCGCTCGCCGATCCCCTCGACCCCACGGTTCTGCACCTCATCTCCGAAGTCGCCAACGCGGCAACCACGAGGGCCCGAGTCGCGGTATGCGGCGAGCTTGCCGCGGAGCCCGTCGCCGCCGCCCTTCTCATCGGCCTCGGCGTCCGCGAGCTCAGCATGACCCCACGGGCCATCCCCGCCGTCAAAGACGCCATCCGCTCGATCTCGGCCAACAAGGCGAAACAACTCGCCGCCCTCGCGCTCCACCGCGACTCGCCCGCCAGCGTCCGGGCCCTCCTCAGCGACCTCGCCTGACACCAAGCCACGGCAGCGCCGGCCGGGCGCTGACAGTCCGTCCTCACTCACCAGAAGAGCGGGGCTGGCCCATCGCCTCGAGCGAGAAGCCGACCACCGAGTCGCGCAACGACGCGATCGACCGGTCGGCGAGCCGTAGAGTCGCCGCATGCGGGTAGCTGTCGACGGCGAGAAATGTCAGGGCCACAACCGGTGCTATGCGCTTGCCCCGGAGCTGTTCGACGTCGACGACTACGGGCAAGCGCTCGTGATCGGCGACGGCACGGTCAGCCGTCGGGCTCGAGGACAAGGCCAGGCTCGCCGTGGCGAACTGTCCCGAGTACGCGATCCTGCCGATGAACGACGAGGACGGGGCGGGGTCATGAGCGGCGGCTACGGCCGAGCAACGCCGGCGACGACGAGCCCTACGGCCCGGTCGCCGACTGGGCAACCGACCTCGACCACGTCGACCCGGAGTACAACCGCAACGCCCCGGCCATCTGGCGCGAGCTCGTCGACGGGGGCTGCCCGATCGCCCACACCGATCGCTACGGCGGGATGTGGGCGCCGCTGACCCACGAGCTGGTCTCGGAGATCGCCTACGACACCGAGCACTTCTCGAGCCGCGGCGTCGTGGTCAGCCGGGCACGCGGCGACGACTTCATGCGAGGCTCCGATCGGCGGTGCCCCGCCGATCACCAGCGACCCGCCGTTCCATCACCACGCCCGCCGCCTGCTCCTGCCGCCGTTCGCGCCGAAGCAGATCGAGCCGTGGGAGGACGAGGTCCGGGACGCTGTGCCGCGAGCGCCTCGACGACGCGCTTGCCGGGTCGCCAGACACGATCGACGCCGCGACGCAGTACGCCCAGCACATCCCGGTGGCCGTGATCGGCCGCATGCTCGGCTTGCCGCCTGACGACGACGACAAATTCAGGGAGTTCGTGCACGACGCGATCGAGGCCGTCGACGTCGCGACCGAGGAACGCGGCGCGAACTTCGACCGGCTCGACGCCTACCTCGACAAGCAGATCGCGGAGCACCGGGCGAACCCGCGCGACGACCTGATCTCGTACCTGCTCGACGTCGAGTTGTTCGGCGAGCCGCTCAGCGACAGCCACGTCCGCGGCTCGATCGCCCTGCTGTTGATCGCCGGGATCGACACGACGTGGAGCGCGATCGGCTCGAGCATCTGGCACCTCGCCACCCACCCCGAGGACCGCGAGCGGCTCGTCGCCGAACCGGAGCTGATGCCGACCGCGGTCGAGGAGTTCCTCCGCGCCTACGCCCCGGTGACGATGGCCCGCATGGTCGCCAAGGACGTCGACTTCCACGGCTGCCCGATGAAGCAGGACGACTGGGTGCTGCTGCCGTTCCCGGCCGCCAACCGTGATCCCGAAGTGTTCGACGAGCGCCGACGACGTGCGTCATCGACCGGCTCGAGAACCGGCACGCCGCGTTCGGCCTCGGCATCCACCGGTGCCTCGGCTCCAACCTCGCCCGGCTCGAGCTGCGAGTGGCGGTCGAGGAGTTCCTGGCCCGCATCCCCGACTTCGAGCTCGCCGACGCCGGCGGCGACGGCGTCGTGTGGAGCGTCGGTCAGATCCGCGGCCCGCGCGTCCTGCCCCTCCGGGTGCTGAGCTGACGCCAGCACCGTTTATGTCGAGCCAAACGACCGAACTGGTCGTTTCGGTCGACACAAACACCGGCGTCCTGACCTCGCTAAACACCGGCCGGCGTCAGGCGTGGGCGAGGATCGCGGTCAGGAGCTGGCCGTCGCCCGCCAGCTCGCCGGCTGACGACGAACCGTCCCGGCTCGTCGTCGAGCACGACTGCGCTGCCGTCGGCCCTGACCGCGGCGACGACCGTACCCGGACATCGTCGACGTGCCTTGCTGGCCGGCCCTCGTCGCGACGTACTCGCGATCCGGCGACCGACACGAAGCGCCCGCTCGGTGCCCCGAGCCGCTCGATCGGTGACCTCGTGAGCTCCTCGAGCTCGGGGCGCACGTCGTCGTAGAAGCGCTCGAGCGCCTCGTCGGCCGTCGCCACACCGTCGATCACGAACAGCTCGACGACCCGCTCGCCGTTCGTCAACACGACGTGGTCAGCGTCCCGCTCGGACACGTTCCACCCGTCCAGTTCGGCGACGGCATCGGGCCCGAGGTCGTCGAACGGGACCGGTGCATACGTCGACGGCGGCGCCGGCGTGGTCACCTGCACGGGGAGCTCGACGGGCTCGTCGCCCGGTTCGGGCAGGGCGCCTTCGTCGGGCTGCTGGATGTCGATGACGGCGACCGCAGTCGTGAGCGTCGGCTCGTCCCCGAAGTCGTCGCCCGTGAAGCTGTCGTCGTCGCTGGCCGGTCTCGCCGGTCGCTGGTGCCGCGCTCGTCGTCGGCGTCGGCCGTGTCGTCGGGAGCCGGGGCTCGTGGGTGCGGGGTCCTGCGAGTCGGCCGGCTCGGGTTCCGTGCCGCCGGTCGCCGGGGGAGCGGTTGCCGGCTCGTCGACGTTCACCGTCGGGCGGAGTCCGGTGCCGGTTGGATCACCGTCGTCGTCGCCGAGCAGCGCGGCGGCCACGAGTCCGGCGATGCCGAGCGCCATCAGGGCCGCGACGGACGATCGCGATCACGCGCCCTGGGCTGACCCGGTTGCCCGGTGCTCGTGGCGAGGCCTCGGGCGGCTCCGGCGTGGTCGGAGTGCTCGGATCGTCGGTCATGACCCGGCTCCCGTCGGTGTGGCGCGGCGGACGTTGTAGTCCTGGCGGACCTTCGACGTCGCCCGCACCGACGTGCCGCAGGCGCTGCAGAACAGCGACAGCGGGGCGAGAAACATCTCGCACTCACCGCAGTGGGCTTCGCCTCGCACCTCGTGACGGTTGGGACGACCGCGAGCGGCTTCCAGCGCCGCTTCGAGAATCCCGACGTGGAGCTGCGTCCGGAGGACCACGATCAGGGCCGCGGCCACGACGGCACCCCACAGGCAGCCCGAGGGCCGCACCGGGCGCCCCGTCCACCTCGCCGAGCACGGCCACCCCGGCGCCGTAGGCGACCATGGCGACCGCCGCGATGGCCATTCCCTTGCCGAATCGCCGGCCGAACCCCTCGAAGCCGGGACCGATCCCGGAGAACGACGCCGCGGCGATGCCAACGGCGGCGCCGTAGACCACCGGCTTCACGATCGTCGCGTTGGCGACGATCGACATCCACAGCACGGCGCCGTCCCGCGAGATGTCTCCCGCCCCGATCACGTCGCGGTGCATCATCAACGTCTCGCCGGCCGCGTACGCCGCGCCAGACACGACGCCGAACGTGAGGCCGTCGATCATGTCGTCGAACCGCGGCCGGGCGGCGAGCCACAGCGGACCGAGCAGGCTGACCGCGAGCGCGACCAGCGGGGCGACGACACCGAGGACGACAACCGTGCGAACGGGGAAGTCGCCGCCGCCGAAACCGAGCCGATCGGTCGTGTCGAGGAGCACCTTGTCGATCACCCAGATCAGCGCCGGCGCCGAGCGCGCCGGACGCCACGAGAACGGCCAGCACGACGGGCACCGGCTGGTCCTCCCACTCGTTGACGTCGTAGAGGTAGATCGTGAACACCGCCGGCACGGCCAGCGCCGCGGCCACCGAGCGCGAAGGGCACCCAGCCCAGCGCCGCGGCGGCGACGGGTACGACGACCGCGACCGCCGAGCGCGATCTGGTAGGCGGTGACCCCCTTGGCGCTGGACAGTGGCAGCAACGAGCTGACGATGCTGACCGACCGGACGCGCTCGGACGGGCGCACCGCGTAGTGCGCCCGTCGCTCGCTCGGCTCGACGCCGCCGACCTTCGCTGCGGTCGGCGCGATCTCACGGGTGGTCGAGATGATCGTGCCCGCAGCGGTGGCAGAAGCGCGCAGCCGCCGGCTGCGCGCTCTTGCAGCGGATGCAGGAGTTGCTGGTCAGCTCGGAGTCTGACACTCAGCTCCCCGGTTCATTCGGCGACCGTCAAGTAGCCACTCAACGAGTCGACGACCACGCCGGCCGCATCCTTGATCTGAAGTTCCACGTACACCTGCGTTCCGGTGGCGATGGGTTCGTCACTGACGGTCCATGGGACGTTGGGGTCGAGCGCCGGCGCGGTCGCCTGCCGTTCCGGCTGAGCGCCCGGACGTCTGCACCATCACGACCGGGTACGCCAGATCGCCCGGCGCCGGCGTGTAGGCGACGACGACGCCGGACGGGTCGACGAGGGTGAGCGGACCGGTGTCCTGCTCGCTGCGATCCCAGTTGAGGTTGGAGATCGAACCGTCGCTGCGCTGCAGCGTGAACTGCGAGTAGCCGTGCCAGCCGTCGTCCTCGAGGACGTAGCGGGTGAACGGGACGGCCGAGTTGATGCCGTCGGAGATCGTCGTCAGCGTCGGCAGGAGCGACGGCCGTCGCCGAACCGTTCTCGACGAAGCCGCGAGTCGGTCTCGAAGTAGCTCAGCGTTCCGTCGGCCGACGGGAGCGCCGCGAGCAGCTCGACCGAGCCGGTGAAGTTCGCCGTCACGGGAGCCGAGATGGCGTAGTAGCCGTCCGCGTCCGGCGGCGAGATCGTGAACGCCTCGGCGGTGAATCCGATGTCGGTGCGTCAGCACGACCTGGGCCTGGGCGTCGTAGAACGACGACAGGAACGGCCGCCAGAACTGGGCTGCCGGCTGCTGCTCGTAGCGTGGCGTCGTACTCCCTGGGCTCGTTCGGGAGGTACACCGTGAGCCCGGTGGCAGCGGCGTACGACTCGGTGCCGATCTGGTCGATCACGGCGGCGTCGACGGCGCGCGAGCAGTGTGTCGCGGGCGGTCACGACGGCTGGGTTCGACGTCGTCGAGCAGCGTCAGGTACTCGCCGAGGTCGATGTAGCCGGCCCAGTAGTCGCCGGTGTCGCCGTACTTGAACACCTGGCTGGCGGCGTCGAGGTAGGGCTGCGGGTTCGCCGTGACGTCAGCGGCCGCGGCGATGCGCGAACGCGCTCAGCGCGGCGTCGAGGTTCGGCGCCTGGTCGAGGTCGATGAGGCTCAGCGTCATCATGTCGGCGTCCATCGGCGAAGTCGGCTCGATGTCGGCGACGAATCCGGCGGCCAGCGTGTCGAAGATCGTGGCGATGTCGGCCGCCGGGTTGGCGAACACGCTAGAACGAGTCGTAGTCGAGGCCGAGGCCGGGCACCAGCTCCTCGGAGGAGATCAGGTACTGGGCGTTGCCGTGGAGCTCGGACACGATCTCGAAGTTGGCCATCAGGCAGGCGTCGAGCGTGACGATGTCGAACTGCTCGCGACCCGCCGCGGCGAGTCCGGCCTCCATCGCCGAGCCGAGCTCGGCGGCGTCGAGGTACGACGTGCGCCGGTAGCCGCCGGCGGCCGTGACGTCCTCGTCGAACGCGATGCCCTGCCAGCCCGGAGCCGTGGTCCCACGCGACGAACGCGGTCTTCTCGGCCGGGTGGGCGAGCAGGCTCGTGGCGATGAACCAGCCGAGCGTGTCCGGTGATCCGCTGTCGAGCTCGCCGCAGCCGCTCGGCGACCGTGGCCGTGCCGCTCGGGATCTCGACGATCACCACGCCACCCTCGTTCGGGAGTGTCTGCGAGTGGAAGTCGGGCGCCGAAGCATCGGAGCTGTCGACGTACACCGAGAAGTTCACGCCGCTGACCGGCTGGCGTTGATCATCTCGTCGAGGTCGAGGCCGAGCGGCAGGTCGGACGACGAGTCGTTGACCGCGTACACGAGCACGTGCCAGCCGGGAACGGCCTGCGCACCGGCCGAGCCGGAGCTCAGCGCCGCGACGCCGACCAGTGAACTGGCGGCGGTGATGGCGGTGGCAACCCCCGTTGCCGCCAGGCGGCGATCGAACTTCCACATGATCATTGACTCCTCGAATCGAATATGGACTCAGCCGGTGTGACGGCGGCGCGATGCAAGGAGTTCCCCCGATTCCGTTGCCTGGCGGCGGTAGACATGTTCGTGGTGAGCGTGGCGTGACAGACAGCCGGGAAAGCATGGCCGATTCGTCGCCGCTGGTGGGGTTCAATCCGGATCAGCTCGATGCCGTCGTGCATCGCGGCGGGCCGCTGCTCGTGGTCGCGGGCGCAGGCTCCGGCAAGACCCGGGTGCTCACCCACCGCATCGCCCACCTCATCCACGAGGGCGTGCGGCCATCGGCGATCCTGGCGATCACGTTCACGAACAAGGCGGCCGACGAGATGCGCCGCCGCGTGACCGAGCTCGTCGGCCCGGTCACCCGGACGATGTGGGTGTCGACGTTCCACTCCGCCTGCGTTCGGATCCTGCGCGCCCACGCCGATCTGCTCGGCTACCCCCGCCAGTTCTCGATCTACGACCAGGCCGACGCCACGCGGCTCACCGGCTACGTGATCCGTGACCTCGGGCTCGACGGCAAGCGGTTCACGCCGCGGGGAGTGCACGGGGTCATCAGCATGTGGAAGAACGAGCTCGTCGACCCGGTGCAGGCGGCCGCCCAGGCCCAGCACATCTTCGACCGCAAGCACGCCGAGGTGTTCGCCGAGTACCAGAAGCGCCTCCACGCCGCCGGCGCGATGGACTTCGACGACCTGCTCACGAACACCGTCGAGCTGTTCCGCAAGCACCCCGACGTGCTCGAGCAGTACCGCCAGCGATTCGAGCACATCCTCGTCGACGAGTACCAGGACACGAACCGCCCGCAGAACGAGATCGTCCTGATGCTCGCCGGCGGGCACGGCAACATCGCCGTCGTCGGCGACGTCGACCAGTCGATCTACCGCTTTCGCGGTGCGGACTTCCGGAACATCGTGCAGTTCGAGAAGGCGTTCGACGATGACGTCATGACGGTGGTGCTCGACCAGAACTACCGCAGCACGCAGACGATCCTCGACGCGGCCAACGCGGTCATCGCCAACAACGCCGAGCGCCGGCCGAAGAACCTGTGGACCGACTCCGGCCGGGGCGACCGCATCGTTCGGTTCTGGGCCGAGGACGAGGGCGACGAGGCCCGGTTCGTCGCCGCGACGGCCCACGACCTGCGCAACTCCGACGCGACGAACTGGCGCGAGATGGCCGTGCTCTACCGCACGAACGCCCAGAGCCGCGTGGTCGAGGAGGCGTTCATGCGCCTCGGCGTGCCGTACAAGGTCGTCGGCGGCACGCGCTACTACGACCGGCGCGAGATCCGCGACGCCATGGCGTACCTCCGGACCGTCGTCAACCCGAGCGACGAGGTCAGCGTGAAGCGCGTGCTCAACGTGCCGAAGCGCGGAATCGGCGACACCAGCGTCGCCAAGCTCGACCAGTACGCGGCCGAGACGGGAACCTCGTTCTTCGACTCGCTCCGGCACGCCGACGTCGCCGGGGTGAGCGGGCCGGCGCTCCGGGGCATCGAGTCGTTCGTCGGGCTCGTCGACTCCCTCCGCGCCCGCATGGAGCCGCCGCCTGACGCGCCTGATGGGGACTCGGAGATCGGCCCCGCCGACCTGATCCAGGCTGCCCTCGAGGGCTCCGGCTACCTCGGCGAGCTCGAAGCCGAGGACACGGTGGAGTCGGCCGGGCGCATCGAGAACCTCAGCGAGTTGGTCGGCTCGGCCAGGGAGTTCACTCGCGTCGACGAGTTCCTCGAGCAGGTCTCGCTCGTCGCCGATACCGATGACATCCCGGACGGCGAGGTCGAGGACCAGATCGTGCTGATGACGCTGCACTCGGCGAAGGGCCTCGAGTTCCCCGTCGTCTTCCTGATCGGTGCCGAGGAGGGTGTGTTCCCGCACTCCCGTGCGCTCATGGAGCCGGACGAGATGGAGGAGGAGCGCCGCCTCGCCTACGTCGGCATCACCCGGGCACGGACTCGGCTGTTCATCACCCACGCCTGGAGTCGCAGCCTGTTCGGCAACACGCAGTACAACCCGCCGTCGCGGTTCCTCGAGGAGATCCCGGTCGAACTGGTCGACACCAAGGGCAACGTCACCGGACGCAGCTCGTACGGCCGGCAGAGCCTCCGGCCGCGCGACCGGGGCCGCCCGCCCGACTTCCGCCGGCGGGATGGCGGGGAGCGATCCGGATCGGAACCGGAGGACCGGCGCGAGCGGTGGCGCGAGCTCGATCGCAGCGACGAGCACCGCGACCGCGTGGTCGAGGCTGCGATCGCAGCCGGCCGCGCGGCGGTCGCGGCCCCGACGCCGGGCGACGCGGTCGGGCTCGACCTCAGGATCGGCGACGACGTCGAGCACCCCGCGTTCGGTGAGGGCGTCATCCTCGAGCTCCGCGGCTCCGGCGACTCCACCGAGGCCACCGTCAACTTCCGCGGGGTCGGCACGAAGCACCTCGCGTTGGCGTGGGCGCCGCTCCGCAAGAAGACCTGACCGCTCCGCGAATCTGGCTCTGCTCGACACAGAGCTCTTGGCGTGCTTGAATCTCACCCATGCGAGCCGCGCTGGTCGTCGAGAGCCTCACCGGACACACGTGGAAGGCCGCCGAACTGATCGCCGAGGGCCTGAGCCAGCACGGCTGGGGGATCACGGGTCTGTCGAAGGTGAAGCAGCCCGACCATGCGTCGATCCAGGATGCCGACCTCGTGCTCGTCGGAACCTGGGTGCACGGTCTGTTCGTCGTCGGTGTCACACCGTTCGCGATCCCGACGATCTCCAACCTGCCGGCGATGAGGGGCAAGCGGGCGGCCGTGTTCTGCACGTTCGCGCTCAACCCCGGCAAGAGCCTCGACAAGCTGACCGGCGCGGTGCAAGCGACCGGTGCCGGCGTCATCGGCGGCCTCGCGCTCCATCGGTCGAAGCTCGAAGCGCACAGCGAGGCGTTCTGTGAACGACTCCTCGACGCGGTCGTCGCCGCACCGGCCGCCTGACCGTCTCGGTCCACGGTATCCGCCAGAGTGAGCCGATTTCGCGGACCTTGAGCGTCGGGCGTGGCCGAGTCACCCGGCGGCGGCGGTCTCGCAGCGCAGGTTGATCGACAGCGTCTCGCGGTCCGCGACCTCGACGCAGACGCCGACTGGGTCGGCGAGCTCGCTGACCGAGAGCTCCCGCCCGTCGCAGTCCGTGAAGCGGTCGGTGTCACGCACCTGTTCCACCGCGCAGGACGGCGCCCCGTCGGCCGGATACGCCCAGTACGCCTGCCAGCCGCGGGTGGGATCATCGCCGGTGTGGTCGAGCACGAGCGTGCGCTCGCCGCTGCTCGTGTTCAACCCGGGGAAGAGCACCGGCCCCGACTCCTCGATCGATTCGGACCACCTCGCGACGTCGCCGACCGTGAACGTCGTCGGGGCGAGCCGGGTCGTCGACTCCGCACCACCACGTGAGATCCACGCCGCGATCCCCCACGTCGCGCCGAAGATGAGCAGCATCACGCCGAAGCCGCCGGCGACGGGCAAGACGGCGCGACCCAACGGCGACCTGGGACGGAACCTGACCACCCAGCTAGTCTGCCGCCGAGTCGATGACCAATCGTGGTGTCGGCCGCCGAGGGAAGCGCCAGCGACGAGGCGGAAGCGGCGCGAGGAGGAAGCGCCAGCGGACGACGAGCCCGCAGGGAGGGGAACGGGTTGTGGATCTCTTCGAGTACCAGGGCAAGCAGTACTTCGCCCGCTTCGGCATCCCGGTCAGTCCCGGTGGCGTCGCGGTCACCGTCGACGAGGCGGTCGAACAAGCCGAAGCCGCCGGCTACCCCGTGGTCGTGAAGGCCCAGGTGCAGGTCGGCGGCCGCGGCAAGGCCGGTGGCATCAAGCTCGCCGCGAACGCCGACGAGGTCCGCCTCCACGCCGGGAACATCCTCGGCATGGACATCAAGGGACACACCGTCGAGCGGGTCTGGGTCGAGCACGCCTCCGACATCGAGGACGAGTACTACGCCAGCTTCACGCTCGACCGGGCCGCCAAGCAGCACCTCCTGATGCTCTCGGCCAAGGGCGGCGTCGACATCGAGGAGGTCGCGGCGAGCGATCCCGATGCGATCGTCAAGCTGCACATCGATCCGGTCGACGGACTGACGGAGCCGGCCGCCCGCGAGGCCGCGGTCGACGCCCAGATCCCTGAGCGGGCCGTCGACGGCGTCGCCGGCATCCTCGTGAAGCTCTACGACTGCTTCGTGAACGGCGACTGCGACCTTGCCGAGATCAACCCGCTCATCCTCAAGCCGACTCGGTCCGGAGAAGCGGGCACGGTCCACGCCCTCGACGCCAAGGTCAGCCTCGACAACAGCGCCGAGTTCCGCCATCCCGAGTGGGCGGAGTACTCGGCCACCGAGGTGCTCGACGAGCGTGAGCGGCTGGCCAAGGAGAAGGACCTCCAGTACATCGGTCTCGACGGGTCGGTGGGCATCATCGCCAACGGCGCCGGCCTGGCGATGAGCACGCTCGACGTCGTCAACCAGGTGGGCGGCCAGGCCGCCAACTTCCTCGACATCGGCGGCGGCGCCAACGCCGATGTCATGGCGGCCGCGCTCGACGTCATCAACCACGACGAGAACGTGCGCTCGATCCTCGTGAACATCTTCGGCGGCATCACCCGCGGCGAGGAGGTCGCCAAGGGAATCGTCGAGGGTCTCGGCCGGGTCGAGTTGCGAGCCCCGATCGTGATCCGCCTCGACGGCACGAATGCCGAGGAAGGGCGCAAGATCATCCTCGACGCTGGGATCCCGCCGTCGAAGCTCATCAGCAAGCCGACGATGCTCGAGGCGGCCCGCGAGGCCGTCCGCATCGCCAACGGATCCGAAGGCGGGGCGTGAGTCATGGCGATCTTCGTTGACGCGGACACCAAGGTGATCGTGCAGGGCCTCACCGGCGGCCAGGGCAAGTTCCACGGACTGCGCAACCGGGACTACGGCACCAAGGTCGTTGCCGGCGTGACACCGGGCAAGGGCGGTCAGGAGGTTGCCACGCCGGACGGACCGGGAATCCCGGTCTTCGACACCGTCGCCGAGGCCGTCGCCGCCACCGGCGCCACCGCGTCGTTCGTCGCCGTGCCGCCGAAGGCCGCACCGGCGGCGATCCTCGAGGCCGGGGCCGCCGGCATCGGGTTCGTCGTGTGCATCACCGAGGGCATCCCGGCCCAGGACGAGGCCAAGGTCTTCAACACGCTCGTCAGGGACTTCCCGAGCACGCGCCTGCTCGGGCCGAACTGCCCGGGGATCATCGCTCCCGGCAAGTGCAACATCGGCATCACACCGAGCGACATCGCCCAGCTACCGTCGACCGACGGCCCGAACGTCGGCATCGTCAGCCGTTCGGGGACGCTGACGTATCAGGCGCTGTACGAGCTGAAGCAGAACGGCATCGGTGTGTCGACGTGCGTCGGCATCGGCGGCGACCCGGTCCCGGGCACGAGCTTCGTCGACTGCCTCGCCGAGTTCGAGAAGGACCCGGAGACCCACGCCATGATCATGTTCGGGGAGATCGGCGGGTCGGCCGAGGAGGAAGCGGCCGAGTTCATCAAGGCCACCGTGTCGAAGCCGATGAGCGCCTACATCGCCGGCGTCACCGCCCCCGCGGGCAGGAAGATGGGCCACGCCGGCGCCATCGTGTCCGGCGGCAAGGGGACGGCCAAGGGCAAGATGGACGCGCTCGCTTCCGCCGGGGTCCGCATCGGCCTCAACCCGACCGAGGCCGGCGAGCTGATGGCCGAGATCGTCAAGGGACTCTGAGCGGAACGCCGGAGCTGGGACGTGAGCCTCCGGTAGCTCGGATCCACACTGACGGATCGGATTCGATGCGCAGGATGGGCACGCTTTGCAGCCGGAGCGCCACGTGGGGCGGGGCTTCGGGAGGCTGTGCCCCTCCCCCGTCGCAGCTCAGCTCTTGAACGCGGCCTTCATCTTCTCGAGTGTCGGTCAGGTCGCGGACATTCCCCCCAGAAGCCTGGAACCCGACGAACGCGCCCGCGGCCGCCGCGAGCCCGCCGAGCACCGTGAACCACAGACCGAAGGCCCGGTCGAGGCTGAAGTCCTCTTGACCTTCAGGGATGGACACGAAGTCACTGGCGTCGGCACCGATGATCAGGCGGAGCACGAGCAGCAACGCCCCGAGCGCCGTCGCCCCGAGAACGAGGAGTGTCCACGGTGTGCCGCCGGCGTTCATGACGCCAGCGGCGAGGAGGAACGTGACCACCGCCGCGGCGACGATCAGGATCCACGGAATCAACCCGGTGAGGGTGAAGTCGAAGGCGTTTCCAAGTGAGCCGACGCCGTCGACCGAGAACCAGTCGAGGAACCCACCGATGAGGACCGCCAGACCGCCGCCGACGACGAGCCAGTCCGCGGTCTTGAACTTGCTGAAATCCATCTCCGACTCCCCTTCCCCGGGTGTTGTCGTCCGGCAGCGGCCGGTCGCATCGTTGGTCGCGCTGCGTTGCGACCAACGCGGAAATTACTCCAGTGCAATTCGTGAGCCGCGCATGTCAGGCCGACGTCGGCGGCAGCTCGCGGTCGGGCTGCGGGCGGCCGGTCGCGCCGGGGACGTGCGGCTCTCGAAGGCGTCGGCCTGATAGCGTCAGGAACGCACCCACCGTGGCGAGCACAGCACCCACGGCGGACATCCAGATGCCGATGCCCCTGCTGACGTCCACCTCGAGACCCTCGAGGTCCGGCGTCGTCGCTGATGATCAGGCGGATCGACGATGAGGATCGCGCCAAGCGCCGTGGCGGCCAGGATGACGAGCGGCCACGGGACCTTGCCCGGGTTGAGCGCGCCGGTGGCCAGGAGCAACGTGACCGCGGCGGCACCGACGACGAGGATCCAGGGGACGACGCCCGTGAGCAGGTAGTCGAACGCGTTGCTCTTGCCGGATCCGCTGGAACGACGCCGCCCTGTCGACGTCCCACGAGAACCACCGGAGCAGCCCGAAGATCAAGACGATTGCACCGCCCGCGATCGACGAGGTACTCGGTGGGCTTGAGCTTGTTGAGCATCGTTGCCGAACGGTACTCCAACGACTCGCCGTCGCTGAGCATTACCCTCGCGCCGTGCCCACCGCGTTGCTGTCCGTGTACGACAAGTCCGGGATCGTCGAGCTGGCCGAGGGACTGCATGCCGCCGGGTGGCGACTCCTGTCGAGCGGCGGCACGGCGAAGGCGGTCGCCGAGCGCGGCGTCCCGGTGACCGACATCGCCGAGCTGACCGGGTTGCCGGCGATCCTCGGCCACCGCGTCGTCACCTTGCACCCGAACGTGCACGGCGGCATCCTTGCCGACCTCACCGACGAGTCGCACCGCGCCGACCTGGACGCCTACGGCATCGAGCCGATCGACATCGTCGTGGTCAACCTCTACCCGTTTGCCAGCCGCCCGAGCGTCGATCTCATCGACATCGGCGGGCCGGCGATGGTCAGGGCCGCGGCGAAGAACCACGCCAGGGTCGCGGTCGTCGTCGATCCGGGCGACTACGAGACGGTTCTGTCCGAGGTTGCTGCCACCGGCGAGGTCTCGGCCGAAACCCGGACCGCACTCGCCGGCAAGGCGTTCGCCATCACGTCGGACTACGACCGTCAGATCGTCGAGTGGCTCGACGGCGGCGGTCCCGCGGCCGGACTGCCTGCCGAAGCTGAACCTTTCGCTCACCCAGGCGCAGGCGCTGCGATACGGCGAGAACCCGCACCAGCTCGCGGCCCGCTACCGCTTCGACGGCGAGTCCGGGTGGTGGGACACCGCCGTGCAGCACGGCGGCAAGGAGATGAGCTACCTCAACCTCTACGACGCCGAGGCGGCGTGGCGGCTCGTGCACCGCTTCGACGAGCCGACCTGCGTGATCGTCAAGCACGCGAACCCGTGCGGCGTCGCGGTCGCGGCGGACGTCGCCGCGGCGTACGAGCGGGCGCACGCGTGCGACCCGGTGAGCGCGTTCGGCGGCATCGTGGCCGTCAATCGTCCGGTCACGGCGGCGATGGCCGACGCCCTCGCGCCGGTCTTCACCGAGGTCGTCGTGGCCCCCGGCTACGAGCCCGACGCCCTCGCGACCTTGACCGCGAGGAAGAACCTGCGGGTGCTCAGCGCCTCGGCGCCGGCGCCGTTCCGGCTCGACGTGCGGCCGATCGACGGCGGCCTGCTCGTCCAGCAGCCCGACCCCGTGAGCCGCGACCGGTCGGCGTGGACCGTGGTCACCGACACCGAGCCCACCGACGAGCAGTGGGACGACCTCGCGTTCGCCTGGGTCGTGTGCGCCGCGGTCAGCTCCAACGCGATCGTGTACGCCAAGGACCGCCAGGCGTTCGGCATCGGCGCCGGCCAGCAGAACCGGCTCGACTCGGCGCGCATCGCCGCCGATCGGGCGGGGGACAGGGTCAAGGGCGGCGTCGGCGCGAGCGACGCGTTCTTCCCGTTCCGTGACGGACTCGACGCCGCGGCCGCGGCAGGCGTCAGCCGCGGTGATCCAGCCCGGCGGCAGCGTTCGCGACGACGAAGTCGTCGCGGCCGCCAACGAGCACGGCATCGCGATGGTCTTCACCGGTCAGCGGCACTTCCGTCACTGACCGCGTTCGTCGTGTTCCGGGGGCGGCCGGGCCGCGAGTTCGACCGCGAGATCTACCGCCTTGCGCTCCCGGCGCTCGGGTCGCTGATCGCCGAGCCGCTGTACCTCCTCGCCGACACCGCCGTCGTCGGCCATCTCGGAACGCCGCAGCTCGGCGGCCTTGCCGTCGCCTCATCCGTGCTGCTGAGCGGGTATGCGGTGTTCATCTTCCTCGCTTACGGCACGACCGGGGCCGTCGCCCGGCTGATCGGAGCGGGGGACGAACGGGGTGCGGCCCACCAGGGAGTGCAAGGACTCTGGCTCGCGGCCATGGTGTCAGCGCCGCTGACGATCGCGGCCGCGTTGTGGGCGGGACCGCTCGTCCGCCTGCTCGGTGCCGACGGCGAGGTGGCGTCGAACGCCGAGATCTACCTCCGCTTCAGCGCTCCCGGGATCCCTGCCCTGCTGCTGTCGCTCGCCGGCACCGGGTACCTGCGTGGCCGCCAGGACACCCGCACGCCACTCATCGTCGCGGTCGGGACGAACGTGCTCAACCTGTTCCTCGAGGTCTGGTTCATCTACGGATTGGATCTCGGCATCGGGGCGTCGGCGGTCGCCACGGTGATCGCGCTGTGGGTGGGCGCGCTCGTCTATGTCCGCGCCGTGCTCGTCGCCGTCCGCGAGCATCACGTGCGCCGAATGCCCGATCGTCGTGCGATCGCCAGTCTCGGGCGTGCCGGCCGCGACCTCCTGATCCGGACCGCTGCCCTGCGCGCCGCGCTCGTGGTCGCCGTCGTCGTGGCGACCCAGATCGGCGACGAGGATCTGGCCGCGTTCCAGGTGGTGTTCCAGATCTGGAACCTGCTCGCCTTGATCCTCGACGCGATCGCCATCGCCGCTCAGGCGATGGTGGCCAAGGCGTTGGGCGCCGGCGACGAACGGGTCGCCCGATCGATGGCAACGCGCCTGATCGATTGGAGCATCGTGTGGGGCGTCGTGCTCGGTGGCGCCGTCGTGGCGCTGCGGACCGTGCTGCCTCACGTGTTCTCGGACGATGAGGCCGTCGTGGCGCTCGCCGCGTTCCTGCTCTGGCACGTCGCCGCCCAGCAACCGGTGAACGCGGTGGTGTTCGCACTCGACGGGATCCTGATCGGAGCCGGCGACTACAGGTTTCTCGCCGGCGCGATGGTCGGTGCGTTCGTGGCGTTCGGCTGCGCAGCCTCCGCCGTGCTCGTGCTCGACCTGGGCATCGGGTGGCTGATGGCCGCGCTTTCGGTGTTCGTCACTGCCCGCCTCGTCCCGCTCTACGTACGGTTCCGGCGCGGCCGTTGGCTCGTCACCGGGGCTCGGCGTTAAGGGGCAGGGCTGTACTGGCTGCGCACGTGTCCCGTCGCTCGCGGACCCTGTCCCCGAGGGGCAGTGGGGTCGTGAGCCTCCGAGATGTCGTTACCCGCACTGACGGGAGTGAGGGATCTCGGTGCGGAGGTTGGCCGGCTCCGTCGGACAACCCGGAGCGCCGCGACGGAGGGGGTCCGTGGGGGAGGGGCTGTGGCCCTCCCCCACGCTGACGTTGACCTCACGTTGAGGTCAAGACCGCGGGCCTCACCGCTCGCCCCCTCGGTAACATCGGGGCGATGGCTCGTGTTGTCGATCTCCTCGCCGCGGGGCGCACGTTCTCGTTCGAGTTCTTCCCCCCGAGGGACGACGCCACCCAGCTCACGCTCGGCCGGACGATCGCCGAACTGGAACCGCTGGGACCCAGCTTCGTGTCGGTCACGTACGGCGCCGGGGGCTCGACGCGTGAGCGGACCCGCAACGTCGTCACGTGGGTCGCCAAGGAGACCTCGATCACGCCGATGGCCCACCTCACCTGCCAGGGGCACGTCCGGGACGAGATCGCCACGATCCTCGCCGACTACGAAGCCGCCGGGATCGAGAACATCCTCGCCCTCGGCGGAGACGTGCCGGCCGACTTCGCCGACCAACCGAGCGACTACCGCTATGCCGCCGACCTGATCGAGGACGTCGCCGCCAGCGGGCACTTCTCGATCGGTGTCGCCGCCCATCCCGAGGTGCACCCGGCGTCGCCAGACCGCGCGACCGATCGGCGGCACCTCGCTGCCAAGCTCTCGCGGGCCGACTTCGCGATCACCCAGTTCTTCTTCGAGGCACACCACTACACGCGCCTCGTCGACGAGCTCGCCGAGCTCGGCGTCGACAAGCCGGTCATCCCGGGCATCATGCCGATCACCAACATCAAGCAGATCGCCAGGATGGCGACGCTGAGCGGCGCCGACGTGCCGGCGTGGGTGGTCGACGCGGTCCAGGAGGTCGACGATCAGGCCGAGGTGCGCCGGATCGGCGTCGAGATCGCGTGCACCTTGTGCTCCGAGCTGCTGGAGGCCGGTGCGCCGGGTTTGCACTTCTACACGATGAACCGCTCGACGGCGACTCGTGAGATCTACGCAAACCTCGGCCTCGGCGTCGTGTAGGAAGGGGGGGTGTTGTAGCGGTGGCCCCTCGACTTGGTCGCCCTGCGGACCCGGACCCGCCTGCACGCGGCGGCGCGCGCCGGGGCTTCCGCGGTCGAGCCGGTCGCCGGTCGCTGTCGAGCCTGCCCTACCTGCCGGGCCTCGACGGCATGCGGGCGCTCGCCGTCGTCGCCGTGATGGTGTACCACGCCAACCACGTCTGGCTGCCGGGCGGCTTCCTCGGGGTCGAGGTTTTCTTCGTGATCAGCGGCTACCTGATCACGCTGCTGCTCATCGGTGAGCACGAACGGGCCGGGTACATCAGCCTTCGTCGCTTCTGGGCTCGCCGCGCTCGGCGACTGCTTCCGGCGTTGTTCTTCATGCTCCTGCTGGTGATCACGTACACGTGGATCTTCGAACGCGAGCAGCTCGGCCAGTTGCGCGGTGACGTCCTCGGCGGGGTCGGCTACGTGTCGAACTGGTACCAGATCTGGGTCGGTCAGGGGTACACCGCGGCCAGCGCGTTCGCGCCGCTGCGGCACATGTGGAGCCTGGCGGTCGAGGAGCAGTTCTACCTGTTCTGGCCGATCGTCATGGCGGTGCTGATCCGGTGGCGCGGTCCCCGGCGCCTGCCGGGACTCAGCCGCTGGCTGGTCCTCGCCGCGGTCGCGATCACGGTGGCGGTCGGCGCTGCTGTTCCAGCCGGGCCGGGAGCTCGCCGCCAACGGCGACGAGGTGGCGGGTGCGTTCTGGCACGTCGGCGATCGCTCGATCTCGAAGGCGGACACGCTGTACCTGTCGACGATCACGCGGTGCACTGGCCTCCTGATCGGCGCCGCGTTCGCGCTGATCTGGCGACCGCGGGCGGTGATGCGCGGTCCGCTCCGCAACAAGGGCCTGATCCTCGACATCCTGGCGATCATCGGGCTCGCCTCACTCGGCGCGCTCGCGTGGTTCGTCCACCTCGTCGGTCCGGAGGGCGCCGATCCGATGCTCTTCCGCGGCGGGTTCATCGCGGTCGGGTTCGCCACCGTCCTCGTGATGTCGGCCGTCACCCATCGGGCGACGTGGACCGGCGCGGTCCTCGGCAACCCGCTCCTCCACTGGATCGGAACCCGATCCTACGGCCTGTATCTCTACCACTGGCCGATCTATCAGGCGATCCGGAAGGCCGCAGGGAATCCGCTGACGATCGGCGAGTTCGCCCTGGCGATGGTCGCCACGGCGCTGGTCACCGAGTTCTCGTACCGCGTCATCGAGATGCCGATCCGGCGCCGTCAGGTGCCGGCGTGGTTGCAGCGGGTCCGCCACCGGCGGGCCCCGATCCGCCGGATGATCGTGGCGTACGGCTCGGTCGCGTGCCTTGCGCTGTTCGGATTCGCGGGCGCCAGCATGGCGACCGCGGAGCTGACGATGTCGGAGCAAGAGCAGGCCCAGCAGGCGGGTGAGGAGCTGGTGGTCGACTTCGGAGCGCAACTGGCGAGCTCCACGACCACCACGACGACCACGACGGCGCTCACGTCGGCCGCCGGCCCGGTCGCCGGCCCGGTCACCGAGACGGTGGAATCGACGGAGCAGGCCGCGACGACCGAGTCGGCGGAGACCACTGCGGCGGCAGACACCAGCGAAGCGGTTGCGACGAGCGAGCCGGTCGAGTCGACCGAGCCGGTCGAGTCGACCGAGCCGGTCGAGTCGACAGAGATCGAGTCCGAGCCCGCGACCGAGACGTCGTCGACCGAAAAGAGTTGGCCGGAGTCGTTGCCGTCCTCGCCACGTCGACGTCGACGACCTCGACCTCCTCGACGACCTCGACGACCTCGACGACCTCGACGACGTCGACCACCTCGACCACGACGTCGACCACCTCGACCACGACCCCGACCACGACGGCCCCGACCACGACGGCCCCGGGCACGACCACGATCGCCCAGACGGCGCCATCCACGACCACCGCCCCGAACACGGCCCCGACCACCGCCCCGCCGACGACGGTCGCGCCAACCGCGCCGCCGGTCACGCAACCGCCGGCACCGGCCGAACCCCAGGTGTTCCAGGCGATCGGCGACTCGGTCATGCTCGGCGCCGCCGAGAACCTCGGTGCCCGGGGAATCCTCGTCGACGCCGCAGTGAGCCGCCAGATGATCGACTACGTGCCCGTCGTGCAAGCGATGGCGGCGAACGGGACGCTGGGCACCACGGTCATCGTCCATCTCGGTACGAACGGGAGGTTCAGCGAGTCGACGATGCACGCGTTCTTCGATGCCCTCGCCGGCGCCGACCACGTCATCGTGCTGACGGTGCACGCCGAGCGGGGCTGGACCGCGCACAACAACGAGCTGATCATGACGTTGCCGGCGCGCTACTCGAACGTCACGATCATCGACTGGAACACGATGGTGGATCAGTGCGAGGGCAATTGCCTCTACGACGACGGCATTCATCTCCCACCGGCAGGTCGCCGGTACTATGCACAGCTCATCTTCGACGCTGCCGGCCTCTGAGTCCCGTACCACTGACAGTGCCCGGATCGGGTGTCGTCGATCTGTCAGGCTTGACGACGAACATGCTCACATCGAGGCCCCGACCGTGGCGACGCAGGATCTGACCGCGCGCCCACTCGAGTGGAACCCGCCGCGCCAGGCGATCTCTCGCCTGCCGTACCTGCCGGGTCTCGACGGGATGCGCGCGGTGGCCGTCGTCGCCGTGATGATCTACCACACGAACAACGGCTGGCTGCCCGGTGGCTTCCTCGGCGTCGAGGTGTTCTTCGTGATCAGCGGCTACCTGATCACGCTGCTGCTGATCGGCGAGCACGAGAAGCGCGGCCGCATCGACCTGAAGCAATTCTGGCTGCGCCGCGCCCGGCGGCTCCTGCCGCCGCTGTTCTTCATGCTCGTTCTGCTGATGATCTACACCGCGATCTTCAAGCGCGAGACGCTCGGTCTGCTCCGCGGCGACGTCATCGCCGGCCTCGGCTACGTCACCAACTGGTACCAGATCTGGGTCGGCGCCGGCTACACCGCGGCGCTCGACTTCGCTCCGCTTCGCCACCTGTGGAGCCTCGCCGTCGAAGAGCAGTTCTACCTGTTCTGGCCGATCATCATGGTCGGGCTGATCAGCCTCGGTCGGCGCCGGCTTCCTGACATCAGCCGCTGGTTGCTGCTCGCCGCGCTCGGCATCGCCGTCGTGATGGCGCTGTTGATCAACACCGGCCCGATCGACGCGGTCGCCGCCAACTCGCCCGATGCCTACTGGGAGGTCGGCGGACGCTCGATCTCGAAGATGGACACGCTCTACCTCGTCGACGATCACCCGCTCGACCGGCCTGCTGATCGGCGCGGCGTTTGCGATGCTCTGGCGTCCAGTTGCCGTGATGCGCGGTCCCCTTCGCGACAAGGGCCGACAGCTCGACCTCCTCGCTCTCGCCGGGCTGACCGCGCTCGGCGCGCTTGCGTACTACCTGCACGTCGTCATCCCCAACGACGCCGACGCGACGGTCAAGGCCGATCCGTGGCTGTTCCGCGGGGGCTTCTTGGCGGTCGCCCTGGCCACGGTGTTGGTGATGGCTGCGGTCACGCACCGCGGCGCCATGGCCGGTCGGTTGCTCGGCAATCCGGTGCTCAAGTGGGTCGGGACCCGTTCGTACGGCCTGTACCTGTACCACTGGCCGATCTACCAGATCATCAGGGAGCAAGCCGGCGAGCGGCTCACCTTCACCGAGTTCGCGGCTGCCATGCTCGTCACGGCGGTGATCACCGAGTTCTCGTACCGCTTCATCGAGATGCCGATTCGCAAGCAGCAGCTCGGCAGGTGGTGGGAGCGGGTTCAGGAGACGAGCGATCCCAAGCCCAAGCAACTGATCGTGGGTGGTGCCGTCGCGATCGGCTCGATCTTCGGCTTCGCCGCGGTCAGCATGGCCACGGCGCCACTGCAGCAGAACGACGTGCAAGAGCGAATCGACGAAGAGGCTGGCAACAACGTCGACATCGCGGCGCAGCTGGGCACCTCGACGACTGCTGCACCGGTCCTGGCTCCGACGACGTCGGTCGTCGCGGTCACGAGTCCGAGCGCGACGGCGGCCCAGCCGACCGCAGCGCCGTCGACCAGCGTCGCCCCGACCACCGCGACCGTCGTGAGCCCGTACGTCGCGATCGGCGACTCGGTGATGGCAGGCGCGATCACCTCACTCCAGGCGGAGGGTTTCACGGTCGATGCTCAGGAGAGCCGCCAGTTCGACGCCGCGATCCCGATCGCGCAGGCGCTCGCGCAGAGTGGGAATGTGCCCGAGGTTGTCGTGGTCCACCTGGGCACGAACGGCGACATCGACGAAGACGACGCCCGCGCGTTCTTCACCGTGCTCAAGGACGTTCCGCGCGTCATCGTGCTCACGGTCAACGTGAACAAGCCGTGGCGGGACTCGAACAACGAGATGATCGTCGGATTCCAGACCGAGTTCCCGAACGTGTCCGCCGCCTATTGGGCGGAGCAGGCCGAAGGTTGTGCGACGTGGGCCGAGGGGCAGGGCCGCGCCAACCCGAACTGCTATGCGAGCGATGGACTGCACCTCAGCGAGGACGGCGCCGACTACTACGCGGCGATGATCGCCGGCTGGGCTGGGATCTGACGGAACCGGAGTTCCCAAGATCTGGGAGTCGACCGTCCCGGTTTCCGGGACTCTGGACAACCAGATTTCGGCGTTCCTCTACGCTCCTGGGCATGACCACACCCGTGCGCATTGCCGTCACCGGGGCTGCCGGCCAGATCGGCTACAGCCTGCTCTTCCGTATCGCTTCCGGCTCGATGCTCGGGCCCGAGGTCCCCGTCGCGCTGCAGCTCCTCGAGATCCCTCCGGCGCTCGGCGCCCTGCAAGGAGTGCGCATGGAGCTCGACGACGGCGCGTTCCCACTGCTGTCCGGGGTCGTCTGCACCGACGACGCCGACGTGGCGTTCGGGGACGCCGACGTCGCCCTGCTCGTCGGGGCGATGCCCCGCAAGGCCGGCATGGAGCGCTCAGACCTGCTGTCGGCCAACGGCGGGATCTTCAAGCCCCAGGGTGAGGCGCTGGCACGCAGCGCCAAGCGCGACGTCAAGGTGCTCGTCGTCGGCAACCCGGCCAACACGAACGCCCTGATCGCCCAGCGCAACGCCGCCGGGCTCGATCCCGGTCGCTTCACGGCGATGACCCGTCTCGACCACAACCGGGCGATCAGCCAGATCGCCGCCAAGCTCGGCGTGCCGGTCTCCGACGTGAGGAAGATGACGATCTGGGGCAACCACTCGACCACCCAGTATCCCGACCTGTTCCACTGCGAGGTCGCCATCGGGGGTGACTGGAAGAACGCTCACGAGGCCGTCGGCGACCAAGCCTGGGTCGACAGCACGTTCATCCCCACCGTCGCCAAGCGCGGCGCCGCGATCATCGAGGCCCGCGGCGCGTCCTCGGCCGCCTCGGCGGCGAGCGCGGCGATCGACCACGTTCGCTGCTGGGTGCAAGGCACATCGGATGGCGACTGGGTGTCGATGGCGATCCCGTCCGATGGCAGCTACGGGGTGCCGGAGGGCATCATCTCGAGCTTCCCGGTGACCTGTGACAACGGCGAGTACTCGATCGTGCAGGGACTCGACATCGACGAGTACAGCCGCGGCAAGATCGACGCCACGGCCGCCGAGCTGGTCGACGAGCGCGATGCGGTTGCCGAGCTCGGCTTGATCTGACCGGCGGGGACGCGTACCGACACGCGAACACTCGCCGCACCGCCGTCGCTTAAATTGCGAGCGTGAACGACCTGTTCGCCGGTCGCTACGAGCTGACCCGACTGCTCGGCGCAGGTGGCACGGCCAAGGTCTACGCCGCCTACGATCGGCGGCTCGATCGTCAGGTCGCAGTCAAGCTCGTGCCGACAGCGCAAGCCGAGCCGGTGTCGCGCCAGCGGTTCGTGCGCGAGGCGCGGAGCGCGGCCGCGTTCACCCATCCCAACGCGGTGGCCCTCTTCGACGCCGGCGAAGCCGATGGTTACCTCTACCTCGTCATGGAACTGGTCGAAGGGCAGTCACTGGCCGATCGGCTGGTCGCCCACGGGCCGCTCGACCAGGCGGAGGCGAGACTCGTCATTTCGGGCGTGCTCGCCGCGCTCGCCGCCGCCCACGCCGTCGGCGTCGTCCACCGCGACGTCAAGCCGGGCAACGTCCTGCTCGGGGCCGACGGGGGCGTCAAGCTTGCCGACTTCGGTATCGCCAAGCGTCTCGACGACGCCGCCGGCGACGTGACCGTGATCGGCGACATCATCGGGACGCCGAAGTACCTCGCACCAGAGCTGGTCGGCGGCGCGCCGGCCACGGCGGCCAGCGACGTGTACGCCGCCGGGGTCGTGTTGTTCGAGATGCTGGCGGGGCGCCCACCGTTCGACGCCGACACACCACTGGCCACCGCGCTCGCCCATCGCGACCAACCGGTGCCAGACGTCTCGGCGCTTCGGCCCGATACGCCGGCCGACCTCAACGGCGCGGTCCGCACGGCGATGGCGAAGGACCCGGCGCGCCGGTTCGCATCGGCGGTCGCCATGATGGCCGCGGTCGGTCGGGGATCGCGACCGAGTGAGCCGACGATGCGCGCCGCGCTGCCGCCGACCGAGGTGATCACTTCTGGCTACCGGCGCGGCAAGCTGACGTGGTGGTGGGGCGTACTCGTGGCCGTGCTGCTCGCCAGCGCGGCGATCCTCACCTTTCAGGTCGTGAACGGCGACGATCCCGACCACGCCACACCATCGTCCACACCGACCACGGTTCCCGCTGTCGCCGTCACGTCCACGATGGCAGTCACGACGCTGCCTCCGACCACCGCAGCGACCTCGACGGTACCCACCCCTGACACCTCGACGATCGAGGGCATCGTCGCAACGCTCCAGGCGAACCCAGACGCGTTCGGACCCCGGGCCGAGGACGTCATCGGCGACCTCGACAAGATCCGTGGCAATGGCCGCAACGCAGAACGGCGCGCCGCCGAGGCGCTCGAACACGCCGCCGAGTGGGTGGACGACGGCGAGCTCGATCCGGCGGTGCTGGCGATGCTGGTACCCGTGCTCACCCCCATCGCCGGCGAACCCGACGACGAAGAAGGCGACGACTGACTCGTCGGCTCAGGAGGTCGCCACCGCGCAGGCGATGCGCATCATCGCGTCGACGCCGCGTTTGAGATCCTCGTCGGAGATCCGCTCGGACGAGTCGGTGCTCACCAGGTCACTGACGGTCATGATCGCGAGGGTCTCGATCCGGCGGACCGCACCGACGGCATAGAGCATCGCCGCCTCCATCTCGATGGCCAGATGGCCGGCGCGCTTCCAGCAGGCGACGTTCATCGTGTCCGGGTCGTAGAACAGCGGCGACGTGATGACCGGACCGACATGGACCCGCGTGCCGGACTCCTGGCTCAGGCGGGCGGCGGCTTCGACGAGGGTGAACGTCGCCGCCGGCGCATAGCCGTCCATCCCGGCGTACTGCAGCGCCGTCGTGTCGACGGCCGAGGCGCTGAGGGCGATCACCGTGTCCGCCATCGTGATGCCGTCGCCGATCGCCCCGCACGTTCCGGCGCGCACCAACCGCTGGGCGCCGAGCTGGACCAGCTCCTCGTAGACGATGCCGGCCGACGGGCAGCCCATGCCCGTGGACTGCACACTGATCGGCTGCCCATCGAACGTTCCGGTGTAGCCGAGCATGCCGCGCTCCTCGTTGACGAGGATCGCGCCGGGGTCGAAGAACGTCTCCGCGATGTACATCGCCCGTCGCGGGTCGCCAGGGCAGAGCACCGCCGGCGCGTAGTCTCCAGGATTCGCCCGCAGATGGATCGCCATGGCCGGGACACTATCCGTGAGCCGGAGTTCGGCGAGGAGTAGCGTTCGGTGATGCCCTCCGGTCTCGCCTACGACGTCCAGTACACCGAGCCGAGGAACCGCCTCACCACGGCCTTCCGCATCATCCTCGGGATCCCGCACATGATCTGCGTCGGCTTGTGGGGGTACGCGGCCGAGCTCGCCGGCATCATCCAGTGGTTCATCATCCTGTTCACCGGCCAGCGCAACGAGGGGATCTGGCGGTTCAGCCGCGGCTATCTCTCGTACGCCGGCCGCGTCAATGGCTACCTCGGCCTCCTGTTCGACGAGTACCCAGGTTTCTTCAACGAGTGGAAGAGCGAGCCGGTGGCGTTCGACCTTCGTGATGACGAGCCGCCGAACCGGCTCACCAACGCGCTGCGGATCATCTGGATCATCCCGGCCCTCGTGATCGTGATCTTCATCCAGATCGCGGCGATGTTCGTGACGCTCATTGCCTGGTTCGCCATCGTGATCACCGGCGCGTTCCCACGGGGGATGTACGACTTCGCGGTGCGGGCGCAGCGGATGAGTCTGCGAGTCACGGCCTACAGCTTCCTGACCACCGACGCCTACCCGATGTTCGACGGCAGCGAGCCGGTGAGCACGCTCCCGCCCGGCGACCGCGCCGTCGGCGGCGGATACGACGCTGGCTTCGGCTTGGGCGGCCCGCTGCCACCTCCGACCGTCTGAGCGGCGGGCGCGCCAACGTTTGTGTCGAGCGAAACAGCCCAGATCGGCGCTTCTGGTCGACATGAACGGAACTCCTGATCGTCGTTGGTGTGGCGACTACTTGACGTTCTCGTCAGCCGAGACGACCGGATGTGGTCGTTTCAGCTGACACAAAGCCCCGTCGGCCAGATGACATTGCGACCGGGGGTCGGCGCGCCGCGTCGGCGACCGGTGATGATCCACCGGCGAACGGCGCAGGACTGGCACGATGGCGTCGATGGTGGCGACGGTGCACCCCTCGCAGAGCGACATCAGCGACATCGGCAACTTCGTCAGCAGTACGAAGGTGACGATCACCGACGTCGTTCTGGCGATTGGCGTGCTGATCGCCGCCTGGGTGATCGCCCGTATGGCGAGGCGCGGCGTACTCAGCGTGCTCGGACGTCTCGGCGGGATCACCGACGACCTCCGCCATCTGGCAGCCAGGTTGAGCTTCTACCTCGTCCTGCTGATCGGCGTCGGCATCTCCCTCACGTTCGTCGGGGCGGAGATCCAGCCGATCCTCACCGCCGGCATCCTCATCGGCGTCGTCGCCGCCTTGGCCCTCCGGGGCATCGCTGAGAACTTCGCCGCCGGGGTGGTGCTCCAGACCCGCCGTCCGATCCAGCTCGGCGACGACGTCGACGTGCTCGAGCATTCCGGCATCGTCCGAGAGATGAACGGCCGCGCCGTCGTCATCGAGGCGTGGGACCACCGGCAGATCCACATCCCCAACCGCACCGTCCTCAACAACCCGCTTGTCAACCACACCGAGCTGGACACTCGCCGCTCGGAGGTCGAGGTCCGCTTGGCGATCAGCGACGACCTCGACGAGGCGGTGGCCGCGGTGATCGAGACGGTGGCCAGCGTGCCCGGAGTGATCGCCGATCCGCGACCGAACGCCCTCTTCCGTAGCGTCGACCCTGGACGGCTGGTGATCGTGGTGCGCTTCGCCCACGGCCCATCCGGACCGGTCGTGGTCATGTCGGACGTGGTACGCGCGATCGCCCTCGCCGAGCGGTCGCGCCACAGGGACGTCACGGTCACGGCCCCACCCCCGGCGGTTGCCCTCACCCCGAAATCCACGATCTAGCTCGTCGACCGCCTACGTTCGCTCGTTCCTCGCTCGCTACGGCAGTCGAGTTTCGATGAGCGGCTTCGCCGCGCCCGGTGTGCTGGCGGCGGCGAGCAAGCTCGCCTGGTTCCGCCGACGGAGGGGTACCGCCCCTCGGGCACCCCGACGGCGTCGAGCCGTGGCACGGCCGCCGACCGGATACGGCGACCGCTCAAACCACGCAACCGTTTCCGGTCACGACCCTGCGGGTGATCGGGTAGGGCTCCATGCAGTCGCCCCCGAGCACTCGGCGGGCGATCTCGTCGGCCCTGAGGCGTGCCGCCCGACGCCGGACCAGCTTGCACCCCGGTGAGTGGCGAGCCGTTGCCGCCACCGTCGGGGCCGCCGGCCGGCTGAGAGGATGTGTCCGTGGTGGCGTCGGTCGCGACCGTCGGGTCGAGCGCGTCGTCCGCTTCACCTCCGGCGATCGCGAGCTCTTCGCCTTCTTCAGCCTGATCCGCTACGGCGACGCCTGGTGGGGATCCCTCCGCTGCGAGCAGGCGCCGTCCCCACCGACGAGATCGGCTGAGTCGCGCAAATTCGGCGGCGAGTTGTGATCGGCGCCGGCCGGTGGTTGACTCCTGGCGCGGGTGTGCGGACGGCGCATCTCGACGAGAAGGGCGGACGGCGGAAGATGAGACGGGGAAGCGCGGACTGGGCTCGCGGCATTGACCTTTGCGGTGTTGTTTTCGGCGGTCGCTTCGGCTGGCCACGTCGCGGCGGAGGCGAGCACAACTCCGGGAGCGTGCGAGCAGGCGGTAGGCCAGTCCTGCGACGAGTCCCTGCGGACCGCGTTCGCGCGGTGGGGCGCAAACCTCGCAGGCCTGGGCGCGGCCGACCTCGGTGCGCACCAAGCTGATCCGACCCGAACGTCAACTACGTGGCCCTGCAGGCGTGTGCGATGGTCGCCAACGCGATGGCGACCAACGCCGGCACCCAGGGCGAGGAAAGCTGGTTCGACTACATGGCGAGCGCGTTTCCCGGCGTGGGCCTCGGTGAGCACCATGAACTCTTCGACGCGGCGATGACCGTCGTCTGTCCCGACTTGGGCTACGAGCGCGGCTACGACTACACGACGCACTCCGACGCCGACGACGACCCCAGCGAACCGCTGCCCGACGCGCCGCCCGGCACGCCAGGGTGGCACTTCATCAATTGTGCCGGGGCCCTTGACGTCCTGACCTGCAGTGCCGAGGAAGCGGCGCTGTACGCAAGGTGGGGCGAACGCCTTCCCTACCTCTACTTTGACCCCGAGGGCAGCTACGGGGTTGGCCCGTATCTCGGCGACTACCTGAACGAGTCGATTTCCTACGACCAGTTCAACCGCACCGCGCTCGCGTTGTGCCAACAGATGGACGCCGCGACGGACGTGAACGCCATGAGCGACTGGTTCGATGCCCAGACCTCGCAGTTCCCCACGATGGCACCGGCCTCCCACATGTTGATGTTCCACGCCGCGATGACGCTCGTGTGCCCGGAGGTCGTGCTGCCCACTAACGAGTGAGCCGATCCGGGTGCCGCATCCCCGCTCGCGCCGACCCGGCTACTTGAGGAACTTGCTCGTCATGTTGTCGGCGAGCAGCTTGCCGCCGGTCTGGCACGTCGGGCAGTAGTTCACGGTGTAGCTGGCGTACTCGACGGCTCGCACCGCGTCGCCGCACACCGGGCAGGCCTCACCGGTTCGGCCGTGCACACGTGACGGTCGGTCCTTCGACGAGCTCATGTCGGGGTCGCGCTCGTTCGTCGGCGAGTCCCTCGGCGACGCACTCGGCGATCGCTGCCGCGACCGCCTCGGCCCCGTCGGCGCCGAGCTTGCGGGTCATCGCGAACGGCGAGATCTTGGCGCGATGGCACACCTCGTTGGCGAGCCGACGGCCGATCCCGGCCACCGCGTGCTGGTCGCGCAGGAACCCGTGGATCCGGGTGTTCGGCGTCGCCGCGAACCGGTCGACCAGCTCGGTCGCACTGATCGGGCCCGACTCGACCGTGAACGCTTCCGGTCCGAGCGAGTCGAGGGGCGGCACCTTGGGCGCGTCTGCCGTGGGAACGCACCACACGCCGGCTCGTCGCTCGGTGCCCTGTTCCGTGAGCAGGAGGCCAGGTGGATCGCCGATGTCGTTGGGGTTGCGCTCGAAGAGAAAGCGGGCCTGACCACCGCGCGGCTTGGAAGAGTTCTTGCTGTCGACGAGGAGCCGCCCGCCTTGCATGAGGTGGACGATGAAGGTCACCGGCTCGAAGGTCACGAGCAGGTACTTGCCCCGGCGCCCGACGTGGTCGAGCGGGAGCCCGTAGGCCGACTCGGGAGCCGGCGTCACGGTCTTGAGCGCGGTGAACTTCAGCGGGCGGAACGCTTTGAGCCGCCGCCCGGCAAACGACGTGGTGAGCCGCTCGGCGTGGGCCTGGACTTCTGGCATCTCCGGCATCGGCGCAAACTCACTCGTACCTGGTCTGTTCTCGCACGGCCGAGAACACGGAGTCGAGGGCACCGAACACCGGCTGCGTGTCGAGCAAGCGCTGCTGATCGCCGTACAGCCGGATGTGCCCGTTCACGAACGCCCCCTGTGCGTTGAGCGCACCGGTGGCGACCGCCACCGCGGTGTCCCACGTCTGTTCCATGCGCACGTGCTCGGGATCGGCGGGACCGGCGGCGAAACCGATTCGACCGCCTCCGACCTGGAGGTGGTAGGTCACGTCGCCCTCCGGACCGCCCGACACGACCTGGGTGAAGCCGATCTCGTACTGATCCGAGAGCGCGACGAGCCGCGCGTCGCCGGCCACGTTCTCGGCGACCGCGTCGATCCACTCGAGGCTGAGATACCTGACCACGGCTCCCATTCTGCCGGGACTATAGGGTCTGGCGGATCATGGCCGGGGCCCGACCGCTCGACGCCGCCGACGAATCGCGCCATGCCGACGCCGCGGTCGAGGAGTGGCTGTTCACGTGCTGCACCGGAGCCATGGGCGCGGTGTCCGGTTATCGCATCGTCGGCCGCACCGCCTGGTATTGGGCCGCGGTCGCCCGCGCCGGCGAGCCGCTGATCCACGTCACCGAATGGGCGGTGCCGCGCCGGGCCGATCCGCTGCTCGTCAAGGCGGACGGGTTGTGGGCGGAGCACACGTGCGACGCCCCGATGGAGCAGTGGACCGTGGCCAACGAAACGTATGCCGCGGCGCTCGACGACCCGGACGACGCGCTCGGTCGCGCCTACGGCACGCCGACCGCGGTCGCCTTCGACCTCGAGTGGTACGCCACCGGCAAGCCCGCTCCCGTGGAGTCTGGTTACGAGCAGGTCGGCGTTGTGCACGGGGTGATCGAGCTCGCCGGCACGACCGGGCTGCACCTCGAGGAGGCTCCGGCGCATCGCTGGCACCGCTGGGGCGAACGGCTCGATCCGGTTCGGCTCCCCGAGGCCTATGCCCACAGCGGCGTGCGGGTGCCGTTCGCGTTCCCGGACGGCACGGTGTCGGATTGGGCGTTGACGCCGGACGGCTGGCGCGCTCGGCGGCGGGAGCACTCACCGTGATCGAGTGTCGAGTCGCACTACAGTCTCGCTGGGTGTTCGCCGGTCGACCGCTCGCGCCACAGGTGTCCCGATGACCGACGACCGCCGTTGGCCGGCGAGCGTGTACGGCGCCGGACACGAGCCGGACCCGCGCTTCTCGCTCGCCAACGAGCGCACCTTGCTCGCGTGGATCCGGACCGCCCTCGCGCTCGTTGGGGCCGGTGTCGTCATCGATGCGGTCGACCTCGACGTGTCCGACACGACCCAGCGGGTCGTCGGCGCGCTGCTCGTCGTCCTCGGCGGTCTGACCGCCATCGGCGCCTGGTTCCGCTGGGCCTCGATCGAGCGGGCCCTGCGCAACGGCAGGGCACTGCCGGGGCTTCCGCTCGCCGCGGGGGTGATCATCGGCCTCCTGGTCGTGAGCTTGGTCGTGCTCATCGCCATCGCCGCCGGGTGAAGACGTGATGAACGAGTTCCAGTCCGATCGCGGGCTCCAGGTCGAACGAACCGAGCTCGGATGGCGCCGCACCGGGCTCGCCGCCGCCGGGCTGACCGGCGTGTTCATACGCGCGCCGCATCGACGAGCTCGACGCCGCCGCCGTCGTCACGATCGCGCTCTGCGGGGCCGTCGTGCTCGCAATCCTCGTCGTTGTCCTGCGGTTGCCCAGCAGACGGCGACGGGCGGATCTCCGCGCTCATCACGGCGCTGGTGGCGGCGATCGCCTTCGCCCAGCTTGCCGCGGTTGCGCTCGGATGACGTTCTCCTGAACATCGGGCACCTGGTCCGTGCTGACGCTCAGGAGATTCCGGCGATCGTTGCCACTCGACCCAGAGGTCTTCGACCGTTCCGTTCAGATCGGCATCGAGGGCGACGTCGGTCACCCGTTCGATGTTGTACCCACTGGCCCGCGCCTTGAGGTCGGCGACGGCGGTCGTTGCTGAGGTCTGCCGACGACCGTCCAGTGCGCGATGGTCGACCTCGACGAAGAAGTCGTCGATGCGGAGACCGAGATCGGATGGATCACCTCGGCCTTCGAGCAGCACGAGGGCGGTTCCGGACGAGGGCGGGAAGCCTCGCCGCGCATCGCTCGCTCGAGCCGCAGTTCGTGGTCGGATCGGGGTGGACGCCGCCATGCGGGCCTGGCTGACAGCACCGCGGCGAAGCGGGCGCTGCCGGGGCGGCCCTGAGCGCCTGCGGCGTTGGCAATCCCGTGCGGGTGGGGAGCACGAATAGGCTTGTCGATGCCGTGCTCATGAGCGACTCGAGCTCGTCGAGCTCGGCACGGACGCCGCGTCGAAGCCGTTCGTGGAGGCGAGGTCAGCACGATGCCGTCGTCGCGCCCCACCGCATCGGACGGGGGCAAGTGCCGCGGTGGCGTGGACTCGAACACCGTCCGGTACGCGGATGCGACGGTCTCCGGGAGCCACACGTGGACGTCGGGCGATCGGGGCGTCTTGCGGAGGCCACCACGTTCCCCGGCGGTCGGGAACCGGACGACCCGCCCGTGACCGCGTCAGGCGCTGCCATGCGATGCTCGAAGGTGTTCGGGCCATGGAGTCGACACGACCACACGATTGCCGGGACGCCGCATCGCGACCTGACGTGCGAGCGTGTCGATGGCTCGGCGACCGATGCCAACTCGCGCGAGTCGCTCGATGGTGGTGACCCCGTGGCGGCGCAGAAACTCGGCGGCTAACGCCGCTTCGTCGATGGACATGATCAATCTCCTCCAGATGGTCAAGTTGGAGGGGACGTCGGTAATGAGACTGTGAACCGCGGGTGTGACGGTCTCCTGAGCATCGAGCACCAGATCCGTGCTGAACGCTCAGGAGAATTGGATGCGGAGTGGTGGGCTGTGTGCGCGATCCCGCTTTGCTGGCGACGGCGCGCTTCCGGATACCGTTTGCCCTGTATGGCACAGGTCGTCACGCGGGAGCCGGTGAGCGGCACCGCGACCCGGGTCCGCAAGCGCAAGCCGTTCCTCGTCGATCTGTACTCCACCGCAGTCGGCAAGAAGTACGTGATGGCCATCACCGGTCTGATCGGCGTGGGCTTCGTCGTGGTGCACATGATCGGCAACCTCAAGGTGTACCTCGGGGTCGTCACCCATGACGGCGAGCAGGGCTACGACATCGACTTCTACGGCGAGTGGCTCCGCGAGTTGCTCGTCCCCGCGCTGCCGCGAACGGTGGCCCTGTGGCTGTTGCGTTTCGTGCTGATCGGCGCCCTCGCTCTGCACCTCCATGCCGCGTACACGTTGACGATCATGAACCGCCGGGCGCGACCGGTGAACTATCAGTCGTCGCGGGAGTACGTCACCGCCAGCTTCGCCAGCCGCACGATGCGCTGGACCGGCGTGATCTTCCTGCTGTTCCTCTTCTTCCACCTCGCCGACCTCACGTGGGGGTGGTTCAACCCGGACTTCGACCGCGGCGCCGTCTACCGGAACCTCGATGCCAGCCTGTCGCGGCTACCCGTGGCGATCCTCTACATCGTCGGCAACGTCGCCCTCGGGATCCATCTCTTCCACGGGTTCTGGAGCATGTTCCAGTCGATGGGGTGGAACTCGCCCCGCTTCAACCAGTGGCGCAGGGCCGCCGCCGTCGCGATCGCGTCGATCGTCGTCGTCGGCAACGTGTCGTTCCCGATCGCCGCGATGGCCGGAATCATCGAGCACCCGAGCGTGTGAAGGGGATGGTCATGGCCGACACGCTCGCCCCGCCGACCCTCGACGCCAAGATCCCCGACGGACCGCTCGAGGACAAGTGGGACAACTACATCGCCAACACGAAGTTGGTCAACCCGAACAACAAGCGCAAGTTCAAGATCCTCATCGTCGGCACCGGCCTCGCCGGCGCCTCGGCCGCGGCCACGCTCGCCGAGCTCGGCTACCAGGTCGAGGCGTTCACGTTCCACGACTCGCCTCGCCGCGCCCACTCGATCGCCGCCCAGGGCGGGATCAACGCCGCCAAGAACTACCGCGGCGACGGCGACAGCGTCTACCGGCTGTTCTACGACACGGTCAAGGGCGGCGACTTCCGCGCCCGTGAGGGCAACGTCTACCGCCTCGCCCAGGTGTCGGTGAACATCATCGACCAAGCCGTCGCGCAGGGCGTGCCATTCGCCCGCGAGTACGGCGGGCTGCTCGACAACCGCAGCTTCGGCGGTGCCCAGGTGAGCCGCACGTTCTACGTCGGCGGCCAGACCGGCCAGCAGCTCCTGCTCGGCGCCTACCAGCAGATGGCCAGGCAGGTCGGCCTCGGCACGGTGAAGCTGTGGAACCGGGTCGAGCTGGTCGACATCGTCACCGTCGACGGCCGCTGCGCTGGCATCGTCACTCGCGACCTGCTCACCGGCGAGGTCCGCTCGCACGCCGGCCACGCCGTCGTGCTGGCGACCGGTGGCTACGGCAACGCGTTCTTCCTGTCGACGAACGCGATGGCATGCAACGTCACCGCGGCGTGGCGGGCGCACCGGCGCGGCGCCTACTTCGCCAACCCCTGCTACACGCAGATCCACCCGACGTGCATTCCGCAGTCGGACGAGTTCCAGTCGAAGCTCACCCTGATGTCGGAGTCGCTGCGCAACGACGGCCGGGTGTGGGTGCCGAAGGTCCCCGACGACACCCGGCCCGCGTCGCAGATCCCGGACGCCGAGCGCGACTACTACCTCGAGCGGCTGTATCCGTCGTTCGGCAACCTCGCGCCGCGTGACATCTCGTCGCGTGCCGCCAAGCGCGCCGTCGACAGCGGGCGTGGCGTCGGCCCGAAGAAGAACGGCGTGTACCTCGACTTCGCCAATGCCATCGGGCGTCTCGGCAAGGACGTCATCGCCGAGCGCTACGGGAACCTGTTCGACATGTACGAGCGGATCACCGGCGAGAACCCGTACGACGTGCCGATGCGGATCTACCCGGCGTCGCACTACACGATGGGTGGGCTGTGGGTCGACTACGAGCTGATGACCACGGTCCCCGGCCTGTACTCGGCCGGCGAGGCGAACTTCTCCGACCATGGCGCCAACCGCCTCGGGGCGTCGGCGCTCATGCAAGGTCTCGCCGACGGCTACTTCGTACTGCCCAACACGGTCTCGGCGTATCTCGCGCCGATGCTCAACAAGCCGATCCCGGGGACCGATCATCCCGCGTTCGCGGCCGCAGAAGCGGCCGCCCGCGAGCGGTTCGCCGGCTTCCTGTCGATCGGCGGCACGCGTTCACCCGACCACTTCCACCGTGAGCTGGGCAGGATCATCTGGGACTACTGCGGCATGGAGCGCACGGCCGAGGGACTGGAGAAGGCGCTCTCCGAGATCCCGGCGCTGTACGACGAGTTCCGCCAGGACCTCAGGGTCACCGGCGCCGGCGACAGCGTCAACCAGACGCTCGAGAAGGCCGGGCGGGTCGACGACTTCTTCCAGCTCGGGGTGCTGATGTGCCGCGACGCCCTGGAACGGCGGGAGAGCTGCGGTGGCCACTTCCGGGCCGAGTACCAGTACGAGGACGGCGAGGCCAAGCGGGACGACGAGAACTTCGCCCACGTCGCGGCCTGGGAATGGACCGGCGACCCGAACGCCCCGGAGCGCCACGAGGAGCAGCTGGAGTACGAGTTCGTGCACTTCCAGACCCGGAGCTACAAATGACGCACACGATCAAGAACCTGACGCTGCGCATCTGGCGGCAGTCCGGTCCCGACGATCCCGGCGGCTTCGAGACCCATCAGGTCGACGAGATCTCGGACGAGGCGTCGTTCCTCGAGCTGCTCGACATCCTCAACGAGCGGCTCATCGCCGAGGGCAAGGACGCGATCACGTTCGACCACGACTGTCGGGAGGGGATCTGTGGCATGTGCTCGCTGATGATCAACGGCCAGGCCCACGGTCCCCAGCGGGGGACCGCTACGTGCCAGCTGCACATGCGCAAGTTCTCCGACGGCGCCGAGATCGTCGTCGAGCCCTGGAGGGCGCGGGCCTTCCCGATCATCAAGGACCTGATGTGCGACCGCGCACCGTTCGACCGGATCATCGAGGTCGGCGGCTTCATCTCCGCGGCGACCGGGGGCGCACCCGACGCCAACCTGATCCCGATCCCGAAGCCGGTGTCCGACGCCGCCGAGGCCGCCGCACTCTGCATCGGCTGCGGTGCCTGCGTGGCGGCGTGCCCGAACGGTGCGGCCAACCTGTTCACAGGGGCCAAGATCGCCCACCTCAACCTGCTCCCGCAGGGTCAGGCCGAGCGCTACCAGCGCACCGAGGCGATGGTCGAGACGATGGACGAGTACTTCGGCTCGTGCACCAACCACGGCGAGTGCGAAGCCGCGTGTCCGAAGGAGATCTCGATCGACGTCATCGCCCTGATGAACGCCGACTACCTCAAGGCCAAGTTCAAGAACCGCAAGCTGCTCGCCCGCAGTTGACTCGCCGAAACCGGGAGATCACCCGGGGACACGGCCGCCGGTGCCGTCGTACTGTCCTGCTATGCCCGACAGTTTGAAGGCACGTGCCGACGCGTTGCGCGCCGAGGCCAAAGCGGCGCGAGCCGACGTGACCGCCGAGTATCAGGCGCGGATGACCAAGATCGACACCGAGTCGGCACGGGTCCGGCGCGAGACGCGGAATGCCGAGCAGTCGGCGAAGCAAGCGACCGAGGATGCCGAGGGCCACGCAGCCGGTGCCCGGGTGCAGTACACGTCGGCGAACGAACTGGAGGCGTCGGCCGCCAAGGCGGCTCAGCGCGGTGACGTCAAGCAGGCCGAGGAGGACAACGAGCTCGCCGCCCATGCCCGCGGGTCCGCCCAGCGCTACGAGCAGCAGGAACGCGAGGCCACCTTGGAGGCAGCGCAGTATCGCGAGGACGCCGCCGGGCACGACCTCCGCGCCAAGGAGTTGCAGTACGAGGTCCGCGACACCAATCGGCTGAACAACGCCGCCGAGCAGCAACTCGACAACCTCGAGGAACGGGCGCGGCTCTACGACGAGGCGATTCGAAAGTTCGACGAGGCCGATGGCCAGGTGAACGCACCGACCCGAGCGCGACTCCAGCGCGAGGCGGACGCGGCGATCGCCAGGGCCGACGCGATCGAGGTCGACCGCGCGGCCATCCGTGTGCTCGCGCCGGACTTCCCGGAGCAGCCGCCCGGCTTCGAGACCCCCGTCTCGACCGGCGAATCGACGAGCGATGAGCAGGTCGCCGCAGCCACGGATGACGCCGGTGATGACGGCACCGCTGACCGTGACCCGGACGAGAGTGATGGAGCTGACGATCTGGGTCTCGACCTCGGCGACGAGTTCGCGGCCGCGGCGCCGAGCGAGGCGGGTTCGCCGGCCGACGTCGAGATCAACGAGCCCTCGTCCGCCGACTTCGACGTCGCGTCGTTCGAGCCCGAAGTCGTCGACCAGCCGGTTGCCTTCGGCGGCCAGCTCCCCGAGTTCGACGTCGCCGCGGACAGTGCCGCGTTTGCCGAGTCCGACTCGTTCGCCTCGTCCGACTTCGCGATGGACGATGCCTCGGCTGATGCATCGGCGACCGAGACCGACGACTCGTTTGCCACGGACGGCTTCGCGTAGAAGTCTCGACGTGTTGTTCGTCTGAGTCGCGTCAGCGAGCCGAGGTCCCAGGTGTGGACTCGGACCTACACTTCTTGGCGTGGGGATGCAGGGGGCCGACGACGCTGCGCTGCTGGCCGTCAGCCAGCGCTGGTGGGATGACATCTGGCGCGATGGCCGGCTGGAGGTGATCGACGAACTGTTCACGGAGCCGTTCATCCGCCACACCGGTACCGGAACCGACCGGGAGAGCCGGGCCGCCTACAAGGGGCGGCTGTCGGAGTTCCAGCGCGTCATGTCGCGGACCGAGACGTCGATCGACGACCGGGTCGTATCCGGCGATCGGGTGTGGACCAGGGCGACGAGTCGCGGCATCAACCGCGAGACCGGCGAGCGCTCGCTCGTCACCTGGCTGATCATCCAACGCATCGCGGACGGCCGGATCGCTGAGCACTGGGTGGCCACGTTCCCGGGCGTCGACTGGACCGCGTGAGGTCCGGCAGTCAGCGGTCGGCTCGATTGCCGACGGGCCTCCTCACGCGAAGTCGACGGCGATGAGCCGGCGGCGGTGCTGCCGGCGCTTGGCGACGAAGCCGCCGGTCATCGCGAGGATGGCGACTCCCATCGCGGCCAGTGTCACCTCGAGCGTGAGGGCATCGGCGACGAGGCCGAGCGGCAGCGCGGCGAGTCCGAAGCCGCTGAACCCGAGCACCACCATGCTCTGCATCCGGCCGTGGTAGTCCACGTCCGAGAGCGCCAGCATCTGCGACTGGGTCGTCGTCTGGAACACCAGCCCTGACGCGCCGACCATCACCAGGGCGATCAACGCGAGCCAGAACCGAGCCGCGAGCGCGACCGCGATGAGCGACATGCCGAGCGCGGCACCCGAGAGCGCGATCGTGCGCCACGGTCGCTGCACCACCCACCGGAAGCGTGGTGCCAGAAGCCCGGCGGTCACTGCTCCGAGGCCGGCCGTGCCGGCCATCACTCCGTAGCCACCCGCACCCACGTCATAGCGCTCGTCGGCGAGCGTGGGGAGGAACGTGAGATATGGGAACCCGACCACGACCACCCCGATCGACGTGAGGGCGACCAGTCCGAGGCCGGGTCGGGATCGCACGTACCGGAACGCGTCGACCATCTCGGCGACGGGTGAACGGGTCGGCAGCGACCGGGGATCGCCGGCGGGGAGTCCGACGAGGACGGCCGCCGCGAGCGTCGCCGTGCCTGCAGCGAGCAGGAACACACCGCCGACCCCGAACCACGACACCCCGATCAGCACGCCGGCGAGGGCCGGCGCGACGACGCGCATGGCTTCGGCGACGGTCTGGCTGAGCACGATGGCGGGGCCGATCTGCGCCGGCTCGACGAGCTCGGCGATGAACGCGATGCGCGCCGGGAGGTAGAACGCGAACGCGGCCGCCTGGATCATGCTCGCGACGACGAGCATCCAGTACTCGATGTGGTCGGTGACGACCGCGAGGCCGATCGACAGCGACGACAACGTCAGCATCGCCACGGCGCCGAGGAGCACGGTGCGCTTGGCGAAGCGGTCGGCGGCGACGCCGCCCCACGGTGTGGCCAGGAGCATCGAGCCGCCGAACGCCAGCATCACGCCACCGAGCCCGGTGTTACTGCCGGTGAGGTCCTTGGCGAGCCATCCTCGAGCCACAGCCTGGCCGAGGACGCCGAAGATCACCGCCGCGGTACTCACCAGAAGCCGGCGGAATCCCGGAGCGGACATCGCCGACGAGGGCATCTCCGACACGGTACGTGCTTCAAACGGCAACGTTCGTGGTGTTGTGGGGGGTGCCCGAGGGGGCGCTCCGCGATCCCCCCTCGGTCTGGTCGGATCCGGCTTTGCCGGTCCGACCAGGGCACTCAGCGCGGCCGCAGGCCGCTCGACTCGAGCCGGAGCCCCGCAGGGGCGGAGGCGAGAACTCGACCGGCAACCTTTGGTTGCCGGTCGAAACCATTAACGTTCGGCGGGATGCGGCGCCTCACCGTTCGCGGCGCCGACGTGGCGAGCTGGCAGTCCGGCCGAGGCCGGCGCGATCCTCGTGTTCGTGCACGGGTTCCAGAACGACCACTCCGCCTGGCGACCGCTGATCGAACGCCTCGATCGGGACCGGTATCGGTTCACCGTCCTTCGACCTCGTGGGCTGCGGAGCCAGCTCCGGCGCCGACACGTGGGAGCGCTGCACGATCGACGAGTACAGCGCAGACCTCGTCGCGCTCTGCGAAGCGCTCGACATCGAGCACCCGGTGGTGATCGGCCACAGCCTCGGGGGCGCCACCACGCTGCGAGCCGCGCTCGATCATCCTGGGAGGTTCGCCGCGATCGTGCTCGTCGCGCCCGCTTCGACCACTGGTCTCGACTTCGTGCTTGACGACGAGAGCTTCGAGACACTCGTCCGCCCGACACGCGAGCAGCAGGTCGTGCTGGCGAAGGCCGCGTTCCGCCGGCCGCCGTCCGACGACGAGTTCCGAGGGTTGATGGCAGTGATCGAGCAGGCGACGCCGGAGCACATCGAGGGCGCGGCCCGCTCGATGAAGGCATTCACGTGCCAGGCAGCCCTCGCGCACGCTCGACGTGCCCGCGATCCTGGTGTGCGGCGACCGTGACCGCCACGTTCCGCTCCGCAACCACCTCGCGACGCAGCAGGCCATCCCCCGCTGCGGCCTCCAGGTCTATTTCGACATCGGCCACGTCCCCTTCGTCGAGGCTCCCGACCGGTGCGCCACCGACGTGGAGCGGTTCCTCGCGACGGTCACCTGACCGAGGCTTCGTAGGCCAGCAGGCGCTGAGTCAGCTCCTTCGGCTTGGCGAGTGCAGGCAGGTGGCCGGTGTCGATCTCGTCGGGCTCGATGCCGAGCCGCTGCTTCACGACGCGACGTTGGAACTCGGGCGGGAAGAAGCGATCCTGCGTGCCGAGGACGAACCGCGTCGGGATGTCCGGCCAAGAGTCGAGCGGCCACGGCTTCTCGAACGGCGCGTTTGACTGCTCGCCAACGTGATCCCATCCGGCCGCGATGAGGTCGGCGGGCACGTCGTGGAGGAACTCGGTCACGGGGTCGAACTCGCCGTCGATGTTGCGGCCGTCCCGCTCGGCCTGCTCCCGCCTGGCTTCACCGGATCGGGTGTTGTCCCACCACTCGTTGCCGGTCTCGCCCGGTGACGGCACCATCGCGCACACGAGCACGATGAGCTTCGCCCGCAAGCGGTCGGCGACCAGCGGCGCGGTGAACCCGCCGAGCGATTGACCGACGACCACGAGGTCACGCCGGTCACCGACCGCGGCGACCGTTGTGTCGACGTACGCGTCGAGCCCAGCAGAGTCGTCGCTGAACGGCAGGTCGACCGCCACGACGTCGTGGCCGGCGGCTCGCAGTTCGGGCGCGACGAGGTGCCAGTACCACGAGTCGGAGCCGGCCCCGGGGATCAGCACGAACGTCGCCATGCCGGTGACGACGGACCGGCACCGGCAAACTCATCGGGCGCCGCGACGAAGTGGGCGGCGAGCACGTGTGTCGACGGCAATAATCGGCGGCGTGAGAATCTCGATGGTCGCAGCGACGTTCATGCTCGGGTCCCTGATCGGCGGCTCCCCGGCCTGGGCGGCGCTCCCCGACGAGCCCGAGCGCTCTCGCCTCGGTGTCGCGGGTGGGATGAGCTCCCCGGAGGCGGCGGTCGAGGAACTGCTCGCGTCGGTGAGGGCGTCCGATCCGCTCGGCCTGCTCGCGGTGCTCCACCCGGAGGAGCGCTACCTGGTCGACACGCTGTACACGAACTCGACCGGCGCGGCCGAGGCCGCCGGCGCGGTCGACGTCGACGCCCTGCTGCGAGCGCTGCACATCGACGTCACCACCGATGTGCTGACCGTCGAGTCGCTGAGCGACCGGGTCGCCTGGGTGACGACGATCTCGGCCCACGTGACCGCGACGCTCGACGTCGCCCAGGTCGACGCTGCAGTCGCGGCCGACCTCGATGAATCGGAGCAGGGCGAGCCCTTCGATGAGTTCTACGAGCCGCAGGAGGACCAGCTCGGCGTGGCCGCCGTCAACGAGGACGGGCAGTGGTTCGTCTCCGCGCTGTACACGGCAGCCGAGCTCGCCCGCCGCGACATGGAGTTGCCCTCGCAGCTCGCGGCCGCCGCCCCACCCGCCCCGAGCAGCGCGGCGACGCCAGAAGCCGCCGTCACCGCTCTGACCTCAGCCGTGATGGCGAAGGATTTCAGCGCCGCGGCATCGGTGCTGACCCCGCTCGAGGGGCGGCTGGTCGCCGACTACCAGTCGACGATCGGTGCCGAGTTGCTCGACGCGCTGCAGCCGTACACGTTGACGGTCGAGCCCACCGACGTTCACGTGATCGACCAGGGCGCGGACTGGGCGATCGTCGAGGTCGATCGGTGGCGGTTCGGGGCGTCGGGTGCCGGCGACGACGCGCTCGACAGAGTGGACTTCATGCTCACCGTCGACGGGCTGTGCGGTGAGCTCCGCGACTGGGACAACGACGACGAGGACTACGAGGTCTCCAGCGCCTGCGCGTTCGAGGAAGACTCCGTGTTCAACGCCTTCAAGCTGCTCGCCGACGAGGGATGGCGGGGACCTCGCTTCGTCGCCGTCAGCCAAGACGGCGCATGGTCGGTGTCGCTCCTGCAGACCGTGCTCCAGGCGGCGGCGCCGTTCACCACCGATGTCGTGACGCTCGCCGGCGTTGTCGAGTTCGTCGCGGTGGTGATCGATGCCGACGACGACGCCTTCTACCCGGCGGCGACCTCGTTCCTCGCGGCAGGGCAGCCGCCGCTCCCGGTCGGCACCTCGACCGTTCCGGCGCGTGGGAACAGCTCGGTGGCGATCTTCCGCGTCGGTCCCGGCGCCACCGTCGGCGTCGACGTCGGCGGCGACTTCGAGGAGTGCTTCGTCGCCGTTCTCGACGAGGACGCCGGCGACTTCGTCGGCACGTTCCAGTGCGATGAGCAGAGCGAGCCGATCGCCGCGCCGGCGACGATGCTGCTCACGACATCGGGCGAGATGGCCTTCTCGTCGATCGAGCAGCTCGGCGACGTCACGGTCACCGTGTCCTGACGACCCAGAAGACGTTGGTGGACGCCGCCCGGCTCGGCCGAGTTTGGTTCGGCACCGGTCGCGCCACCCAGCTGACCGTCGCGGTCTGGCGTCTCGCGGCGGTCGCCGCCGGGGTCGCGCTGGTCGCCCCCGTCATGCTCGTCGGGCGCCGCCCGTACGGGCTCGGCCGTCTCGCCGAGCGGCTTCGGGCGGTGCAGGACATGGCCGTGATCCCGGACGCGCTTGCCTGATCAGCTCGCGTGGTTCAGGCTGGGTGTCGTCGCGACGGTGGTCGGCGGCATCGGGATCCCTGCCCGCGGCCGGCCGTTCCACGGCGTGGTCATCGCCCCGACCCTCGTGCTCGCGGTGCTCATCCGTCGCGGCGCCGACCAGACCGACTGGACCTCGCCGACCGCTCAGCTCACGGCATCGGTCGTCCTGCTCGGGATCGCCCTCGTCGCGGCCGCCCTTCCGGTTCGATCAGGGCCTTAGCCCCAATACCGTTCAGTTACGTGTCGCGACGAGTTTGATCGCGTTCGTTGCGACGTTGTTGGCTCTAGAAACTGGGCGTTGCGGTGAATGCGACGACGGGTCCGGCAAACTGGGCGGCCATCGCACCATTGGCGCTTCTGGGCGGCGTGCGACCCGGAATCCGGGCCGTGGGCCGCCCAGAATGCTGAATGAGGCGCAGACCGCCCAGAACGCGACGCGCCGATTCAGACACGGCGCGACGCCCGCCCACCGACGTCTTCCAGAGCGGGCAACCGTGATCGCGACACGGCCAGACCCGACCAAACTAGCCATGCACCATAACTGAACGGTGTTGGCTTAGCCCGGACCATGCTGCTCATCGCATCCGGCGAGGCGCGATGTCCGCCTTCGGTGATGCCATCCCCGGTGCAGTGTGTTCACCAGCGCCGTGGCCTGCCGGCTCACGCCGGCTCGTCAGCCGACCATCGCCATCGCCCGGTCGGGCCGGAGCAGGAACGGTGTCAGGTGGCCGGCGAGATTCGAGAACGGCAGCACGTCGGGATGCAGGCCGATGCCGAGCGTCTCGGTCATGAATCGTCTGCGGGCCTCGATTCGAGTCCAGGCGTCCGGGTAGGCGCTGGAGAACGCCGCTCGCAGCGACTCGTCCGCCAGCGCCAGCCCGTCCTCGATGTTCGTCGTGAAGTACGCCGTGCCGGTCGCGGGGATGATGTCGCACTGCAGCGCCATGCCGGACCGGAGCTCGATCGGCGAGCCGGCAAAGATCGGCGAGTTCACCCACTCGTCGAGGTGCAGTTGGTGGCCCGGGTTGAGCGAGACCCCGAAGAACGGGTCGCCGAGGTGGCGGTCGACGATCGCTTGCAGCTCGCCTCCCTTCACGCCGACGTGCAGCGCCTCGTACCAATCGGTCACCGTCTCGAAGTACGGGCCGACGAGCCGTTCGACATAGTCGCTCGTCCCGTCCGGCAGCTCTGACCCGTCCTCGGCGACGAACCCTGCTCGGCAGTTGAGCGCTCCCCAGACGCCGTACGCGGTCGTCAATGGGTCACCGCGCTCGATCGGGCGGTCACCGGGACTCAACAACCCGAACCTTGCCCGCGGCCCGGCACTCAGCATGAGATGGCAGGACAACGGAGTGCCGTTCCATTCGAGCAAGCGAACCGCCTGCCGTTCCGTCATACCGGGACGAAGCCCGGTGACCAGGTTGCGGACCCCGCGGGACGTCTGGCAAGCCGCCCATTCGAAGGCCGCCAGTTGCTCGACTTCGTTGATGACGCGGAGTCCGCCTGCCGCGTCGATGAACAGGTCGGTTGCGTTCTCCACGAGACCCGTTGCGCGCCTGTCACCCGGCGGAGCTCGTCGACGAGGAACGACGGCGCCTCCATCGTGTTCCGGCTGGCGTACGTCTTCCATCCGACGACGCCCACGCGGTCGCCGGTCGTGATGCCTTCGGATCGGAGGATCTCGGGCAACGGCGACGACGCGTCGCGGGGCTGGCCGGGAAGGCTCAGGTCCTGGAAACGTACGCACCGCAGCAGAAGCGGCGCGGCCTCGGCCGTCCCCTGGCACTCGTTGCCGACGAGCAGCGCCGGAACGCCGCTCGACGAGACGATGAGCACGGCCTCCTCGAACCGCGGATCGAATCCGGTGAGGTAGGCGAGATTGGCGCTGTGCTCCCGATCGGCCCACACGACGACATGGTCGTAGCGCCGCGCGTCCATGCGGTCACGGAGGCGCGCCACGCGCTCGGCGTAGATCGACGGCGGGAGCAGCGGCTCGCTCAGCGGCATGCCGAAGTCCGGAAGCTCGACGTCGGCGAGCACCGCACTTCGAGTCGCAGTGGATCTCATCTCCTCCACAGGCTCTCACGCGTCGGGCACGATCCATCGATTTCTGAGCGAGCCTGTGGTCAGCTACCATCGACGAGGTTGTGCGGATCCACCGGCGGATCGCGACACGAAATGGGGGAGGAACTCCGATGCAAGTTCGTCGATCGACGGTGCTGACCATGAGCGCGGCCTCGGTCTTGGCGATGGGCGCCTTCGGCCCGGTCGCCAGCGCCACGACAGAGCCGCCCGGCACCGAGCCGCCGGCACCGAGGCCGCCGGCACCGAAGCCGCCGGCACCGATGCTGGCGGCGGCGGGTGCGTCGTCGGAGTGTCCTTGAACAACTACCAGGAGGAGCGCTGGGCGAGGTGGGACGAGCCGGCGATGCAGGCGGCCATCGAGGCCGGCGGCGGCAGCTACATCTCCAACGACGCCGCGTCCTCGGCCGAGACCCAGCTGAGCAACGTCGAGAACCTGATCGCGCAAGGCGCCAACGTCGTCGTGATCCTCGCCCAGGACGGCACGGCGATCAAGCCCCGGTGGCCGACGCGTCGCCAACGGCGTACCGGTCATCGCCTACGACCGCCTGATCGAGGATCCCGGCGCGCTCTACATCTCGTTCGACAACGTGGAAGTCGGCCGCATGGAGGCGCAAGCGATCTTCGACCTAGTGCCCGAGGGCAACTACGTGATCATCAAGGGCAATGCCGCTGACGCCAACGCCGACTTCCTGCGCGAGGGCATGGAGGAGGTCATCGGTGAGGCCGTGACGGCGGGCGACATCACGATCGTCGGCGAGACCTACACCGACAACTGGGACCCCGCACTCGCCCAGACCCACATGGAGCAGTTCCTGACCGCGAAGAACAACGAGATCGACGCGGTGCTCTCCGAGAACGACGGCATGGCCGGTGGCGTCATCGCCGCCCTCGAGGCCCAGGGCCTCGCCGGGCTGGTTCCGGTCTCCGGTCAGGACGGCGACCAGGCCGCCCTCAACCGGGTCGCCCTCGGCACGCAGACCGTCGACGTCTGGAAGGACTGCCCGCGCCCTCGGCACGGCCGCCGGCGAAGCGGCCCTGCAGCTCTGCGCCAATCCCGACGTCACCGCCGTCGCAGGCACGGCTCCGTTCACGACGCCGGAAGGCAACGAGGTCACCTCGATCCTGCTCGAGCCGATCCCGATCACTCAGGACAACCTCGACGTCGTGCTCGACGCCGGGTGGATCGACCAGGAGACGCTGTGCGAGGGCGTCGAGCCTGGCACGGTCGCAGCCTGCGACGCACCGGCCGGTACCGAGGCGGCCGGCACGGAAGCGGCCGGCACGGAGGCGGCCGGCACCGAGGCGGCCGGAACAACCGAGGCGATGGGCACCGCGCCGGCGACGACCAGCGGCTGACACTCCCGACACTCACCGTGAGAGCGCCCTGCGCCACTGCGTTGCCGCAGGGCGCTCGACGATGCCGATGACGGATGACTGCTGAAGTTCGAACAGAAACGGCACGGCCCGCGGAAACCCGTGCCACGTGGCGCGGGCTGTGGACGTCGACCGAGATCGACATCCGCATGTTCGGGATGGTGGCCGCGCTGGCGGTCATCTGGCTGGGCTTCAACATCAGGTCCGGCGGCGACTTCCTGACGCCGCGCAACCTCTGGAACCTGTCGGTCCAGAGCTCGTCGATCGCCATCATGGCCACCGGCATGGTGCTCATCATCGTGTCGCGCAACATCGATCTGTCCGTCGGCTCGCTGCTCGGTTTCCTCGCGTACACGATGGCGATGGTGCAGACCGAGTGGATCCCGAAGACGTTCGACCTCGGGTTGGGCCGCTGGTACACGTGGATCGTCGCCCTCGCCATCGGGATTGCGCTCGGCGCGGCGATCGGCGGGGCGCAGGGATTCGTCATCGCCTACGTCGGCGTGCCGTCGTTCATCGTGACCCTCGGCGGGATCCTGATCTGGCGCGGCCTGATCTTCCGCTACGCCCAAGGCCGGACCCTGTCTCCGATGGACCGCAACTTTCAATTGCTCGGTGGCGGTCCGCGTGGCGCGCTGGGAGAGTGGCGCAGCTGGCTGCTCGGCGCCATCGCCTGCGGGCTCATCGCCTCGGGCATCGTCATCGCCCGCCGCCGCCGCCAGCGGTACCAGTTCGCGGTCCGGCCGCTGGCGGCCGAGATCGGGATCGGAGTGGTCGGTTGCGCGGTCGTTCTCGGCGCGGTGTGGATCGCCAACAGCTACCCGTGGCCGGCACAACTGGCGAGCCAGTACGCCGAACGGCACGGGATCGTCGAGCCGGAGGGCGGGCTGAAGATCCCGCACGGTGTGGCGTACCCGGTCGTGATCGTGATCTGCGTGGCGATCGTGATGACCTACCTGGCTCGGCGGCGCCGTTTCGGCCGCTACGTGTACTCGATCGGCGGCAACCCGGAGGCCGCCGAGCTCGGCGGCATCAACGTTCGCCGCACGATCATGCTCACGTTCGTCCTCATGGGCTCGCTGTGCGCGATCAGCGCCGCCGTGCAGACGGCCAGACTCAACGGCGCGGTCACCGGTCTCGGGACGGCCAACGAGCTCGACGTGATCTCGGCGGCGGTGATCGGTGGCACGTCGTTGAGCGGCGGCGTCGGCACGATCCCCGGTGCGGTGCTCGGAGCCGTGGTGATGCAGTCGCTGCGCTCGGGGATGTCGCTCCTCGGCGTGGAATCGACGACGCAGGACGTCTATGTGGGGATCGTCCTCATCGCCGCCGTCGGCCTCGACTCGTGGCTGCGGAGGCGGGCAACATGAACACGATGACGGGCGTGAGCGAGCCGACGGCGGGCCCGGAGTCGACGAGCGATGGGCGGCCGACCCCGCTCGTCGAGATGCGCGACATCCGCGTGTCGTTCGGTGGTGTCCACGCCGTCGACGGCGTGACCGTCGACCTCCACGCCGGCGAGGTCGTCGCGCTCGTCGGTGGAAACGGCGCCGGCAAGTCGACGTTGATACGCGCCCTGTCCGGGGCCCATCCCGCCGACTCGGGCGAGATCCTCATCGACGGCGAGGTGGTGTCGATCAACAACCCGCGCGACGCCAGGGCGCACGGCATCGATGCGATCTACCAGACGCTGGCCCTCGCCGACAACATCGACGCCACCGGCAACGTGTTCCTCGGGCGGGAGATGCTCACCCGCACCGGAGCGCTCGACGACTCGGCGATGGCCTCGGCGACCCGGGATGTCATGCGCCGGCTCAACCCGCGGTTCACCAACCTCAAGACCGCGGTCAAGTCGCTGTCGGGCGGCCAGCGCCAAGCGGTGGCCATCGCTCGCGCCGTCCACTTCAATGCCCGCATCCTGATCATGGACGAGCCCACCGCCGCGCTCGGACCGGCGGAGACCGCCCAGGTCCACGAGCTCGTCACCCAGCTCAAGTCGGAGGGGATCGGGATCTTCCTGATCAGCCACGACATCCACGACGTGTTCGACCTTGCCGATCGGATCAGCGTCATGCTCACCGGCCGGCTCGTCGGCACCGTCAACAAGGACGACGTCACCAAGGACGAGGTGCTGGCGATGATCATCCTGGGCAAGAAGCCGGAAGAGGTCTCGGACCGGGAGCTCGCCGAATTCCACGAGTGACGGCGATCAGCATCGCGGAAGTCGTCGCTATCGCATCTGCGCCGATTTCAGCGGGTGGTGGCGATGTGGCGGGCGACGAGGTTTTCCAGTCGCTCCTGGCCGCCCGACACTCGGACCGGTTCGCCGGCGCCGGCGGCGCGGTCGTGCAGCGACGCCAGGCTGGTGGTGCCGTCGAGGATCGACCTGCCGAGGTCGCCGTCCCAGCCGGCGTAGCGGGCGGCCCGGTTGGCGTCGAGCTCGGCGAGCACCGAATCGGCGGCGAGCAGTGCCCGTGCCATCGTGTCCATCCCGCCGATGTGGCCGTGGAACAGGTCGCTTCGATCGATCGACTGGCGTCGCAGCTTGGCGTCGAAGTTGAGCCCACCGGTCGTGAAGCCACCGCCGCGAAGCAGCTCGATCATCCCCAGCGTCATCTGCTCGACCGACCCCGGGAAGCGGTCGAGGTCCCAGCCGAGCCGGTCGTCGCCGGCGTTGGCGTCGATCGATCCGAAGATCCCGGCGTTGACCGCCATCGTGATCTCGTGGGCGAAGTCGTGGCCCGACAGCGTGGCGTGGTTGACCTCGATGTTCACCTTGATCTCGTCGATCAGGTCGTAGCGCTGGAGGAATGCGTGCACCGCGGCGACGTCGAAGTCGTACTGGTGCTTGGTCGGCTCGAACGGCTTCGGCTCGATGAGGATCGTGCCGGCGAACCCGATGCGATGCTTGTGCTCGACCGCCATCGTCAAGAACCGGGCGAGCTGGTCGAGCTCGCGACGCACATCGGTGTTGAGCAGCGTGTCGTAGCCCTCGCGACCGCCCCACAGCACATAGTTGTGCCCGCCGAGACGATGCGTCGCCTCGAGGCAGTGGGCGACCTGAGCAGCCGCGTAGGCGAACACCTCGGGGTCCGGGTTGGTCGCCGCACCGGCCTGGAAACGCGGGTTGGAGAACAGGTTGGCCGTACCCCACAACAACCCCACACCGCTGCGCTGCTGACACTCGGCGGCGTAGTCGACCATCTCGTCGAGCAGCGCCGTCGACTCCTTGAACGACGAGCCCTCCGGAGCGATGTCGCGGTCGTGGAAACAGTAGAACCGCACCCCGAGCTTGCTGAAGAACTCGAACGCGGCGTCCATCTTCTGCCGCGCCGCGTCGATCGGGTCCGCCGCCCGAGCAAAACTCGGATGCCACGGACGATCCAGCGTCCCCGACCCGAAGATGTCGAAGCCATCCCAGTTGAACGAATGCCAGAAGCACACCGCGAACCGCAGATGATCCTCCATCCGACGCCCCCCGACGACACGGTCGGCGTCATACCACTGGAACGCCAGCGGATCGTCGCCGTCCGGACCCCCAAACCGGATCCGCTCGTTCACTTCGGCGAAGAACTCGGCCATCTGACGGTCCTCTCTGAGCTTCTCACGGGACCTTATCCGAGATCGAAGGAGGCTCACCCGACGCGGGCACCGGCACGCCGGGTCGCGGTGACCGGGTCCCCAGACGTCGTGCGCCCGTCGAGCGCGAGTCCGATCAGCAGATCGCCGCGGGACTCCGGGGCGACGAAACTGAGCCGGCCGACGAACGCGCACTCGTCCGCTTCGACGTCGCCGCGGAAACCCCACTGGCGGTGGCCGCCGCGCCACGACGCGGTGACGGCAACGGTGGCGGCGAGCGCCTCTCGGCGATCGTTGACGACGTGCACGTCGAGCTCCAGCGACTGCCCGGGTGCGAGCGGGTTCGGCAGCGGATCGATGACCACGATCACCTGCTTGCATGCGTCGATCACCGCCTGCCACGCCGCCTTCGGCCGGCGGTCGTGATCGAGCACCGCGGCCGAGATCGACGGTGCGGGGTCGGCCAGCCAGGAGAAGCAGAAGCCACCGGTCGGTGAATACTTCAGGCGGCGCAGCGTCTCGATGTGCCGCCGCAGCAGATCGGCCTGGTAGCGCTGGGTCGCGGTGCGCCACGCGGCGAACGATGGGAACTCCTCTGGTGGGTGGCGCTGGAGCATGACGTTGGTTTCGAGTCCGTGGTGGGCAGCCAGGTCCTCCCAGTCGAGCTCCGGCCAGGCCGACACGTCCATGAAGTCCTCGGCGCCGGCGGGAACGGACTGGGCGCCGAACTCGCTCACGAACCGGACCAGCCTGGGGAGCGTGCGCGCCCGCTCGGCGAGGTCACCGATCTCGCCGCGGTGCCAACCGAGCCACAGGTGGCTGTCGGTCCCGTCGAGCTGCGGGAGGTGGGGGAGCACGCCGCTGTGGGCGATCGTCGGACGGGTCGGGTCGGACTGCTCGAACGCCCGCCTGACCCATCGGTCGAGCACCGTCGTGTTCCACGTCGGCAACTGCTGGCGGACGAAGCGGCTGATCCGCCGCCCCGTGGAGTCACCATCGAGCTGCGGGGCATCGGCCACCGGCTCGTCGTGGGCGCACCACTGGATGATCGACGGGTGATGGCCGAGGGCGTACACCGTCTCCTTCGCCTGACGGACCGCTTCTCGCCGGACGCTGCGGCCGTAACCCCACTGCAACGGGAAGTCCTGGAGCAGCAGCATGCCCAGCTCGTCGGCGGCGTCGTACAGCCCGTCTCCGGCGATGTGGGCTTGCACCCTGAGCGCGTCGAGCCCGGCGTCGACCGCCAGTTGGACGTCGCGGCGAACGTCGTCGACAGCCGCGTCGGCGAGGCCCGGCCGAGTCGGCAGGAGGTTGGCGCCCTTGAGGAACAGTCGTTCGCCGTTGATCGAGAACACCCAGTCGGCGAATGCCACCTCGCGCATGCCGGTGCGCTTCGATGCCCGGTCGCTCACCTCGCCGCCGACGATGACGTGGACGTCGATCGTCGTGAGATGCTGCGTGCCGAGCGAGTGCGGCCACCACAACGTCGGCGACGCTATGTCGAGCGACCACTCGATGTCGTTCGAGCCGGCCGCAATCGTGTGCTCGGTCTCGCCGACGACGGTGCCCGCGGCGGCGGTGCGGATGCGCGCCGTCCCAGAGCTCGACGAGTCGAGGCGGGCATGGAGCCGAAGGTGGGCGCGGGTGTCGTCGGCGTCGCGGCAGAGCACGCGCAGCCGGTCGATCCGCACGGGGCCGGTGTCGTGGATCCGCACCGACCGCCAGAGCCCTCCCGGGTTCCAGTCGCGGTCGACCGCCTCGGAGTGCTGGAAGATCCCGGTGATGTTGCGCCGGCCGCTCGTGCCCTTCTCCGGGGAGCACGTGACCTCGACGGCGAGCACGTGCTCATAGGCCATCTCGGCGAGCGCCGTGATCTCGAAGCTGTGCGGGAAGAAGTACCCCTCGGGGTCGCCGAGGTACGCGCCGTCGAGCCACACGTCGGCCTGGTAGAAGATCCCGTCGAACGTGATCCAGCGGCGCAGCCCAGGCGGTGGCGGCGGTTGCTCGAAGCGCTTGCGATACAGGACAGGGCCGTTCGAGTCGGCGAACTCGGCGTGGCTGCGCCAATGACCAGGCACGTCGACCTCGGGCCACGCCGAGTCGTCGAGCTCGATGCCCGTGCCGGTCCGGCGGAGGTCGTCGTCGGCCGCCCGGGCTCGCCAGGGGCCTCCCAGATCCACGCGCCGAGACTAGTGAGTGGCCCCTCGCCGCGTTGTGGGGCGTGCCCGAGGCGGGCGCGCTCCGCGTCGAGCCGAAGCCCCGAAGGGGCGGAGGTGAGAACTCGATCGGCAACCTCTGGTTGCCGGTCGAGCTACAGCAGTTCGACCGTCGCCAGGGCGGTGGCGAGCGGGGTGTTGTCGGCGTCGGGCAGCTGCGCGTACACCATCACGGTCGCGGAGGCGTCCGGTGGGCTCATCGCGACCTCGATGACTCGGACTTCGGTGCCGCCGCAGCCGGTCCACGTCCGCATGAACCCGGAGTACCGGCCGTTCGAGAAGGGTCGGATCCCGCCGTCGGTGCAGCCCGGGAAGACGCGGTTCACGAGCACCGTCGCCGGATCTGTGTACGGGAGTCGCAGAACCTGGAGGCCGACTGCTGTCCACTGGGCGTAGTACGCGGCGAGGTCGGGCGCGGCGGCGATGAACGGACGATCCGACGCGTCGTTGTTGAGGCCCGGACTCGGATCGTCCCCGACGAACGACGGCGGCACCGACATGGCGAGCCGGCCGGTGTCGTCGACGATCCGGCGGGCGTCGGCGGAGGCGTTGCCCGAGAGAGTCGGATCGGCCGGGCCGATCGTCGTCACCGTGGCGCTGTTGACGGATGTCGGCGGCGGTGATCGCGGCGCCCGGTACCAACCCGAAGGATCCGAGAACGGTGGCGATGACCGGATCGTCCGGTGACGGAACGTGCATCTGAACGAACGCGCCGAACGTTCCGTCAGCAGACCGCGCGGCGACGTGGATGACTGCGGCGGTGCCGCCTCCGCAATTGATCCACGACTCCTTCACGCCCGTGACGCGTCCATTGTCGAACGGCTCCGTGACGCCGCGCATGCAGGCACTTTCGAACGTGAAGGCGGCCAGCCACGCGGCCGGATCGGCGGGTGCCGGGACGACACCGAACCAGACACCGGGCGTCGTCCACGTCTCGAACATCGCCGTGTTGTCTGGCGAGGCGATGATCTTCGGGCGGTCGCGCCCGTCGTCGCTCATCGCCGGGAACGTCTCGGTGTCCGTCCAGCTGTCGGGTACCACGATGCGGATGCGCCGGGTGTCGTCGTTCACCCGGACGAATCCAGCCGGGACGGTGTCGACCGGGACGGTCGTGGGCGTCGCGGTGCCGGGTGCGGTCGCAGCGGTGGTCGTTGCCGGTGGGGCGGTCGTGCTGGTGGGAATCGGGATGGTGCCGGCGATCGTCGTCTTCGCGGCGCCGCCGGTCGAGGGCGAGGACGCGCCGGCCGTGGCGAAACCCGTGGCGATGGCCGCGACCGCTGACTGCGAACGCGATGCGACGTGGCTCTCCTCACGACACCAGTCTGACGCATCGCCGGCCCGCGTCGGTCCCGCCCAGCCGAGTCGCGCGATGTGGCGTGTAGGTTCCATCGTATGGCAGCGCGACCGACGACCATTGCCGAGCTCCGTACGTCTGGCTGGGTCTCACGCACCGTCAAGGAGGAGATCAGGGCCAACGCCATCGCCAGGATCGCCGCCGGCGAGCCGCTGTTCGAGGGCGTTCTCGGCTACGAGGACACCGTCCTCCCGCAGCTCGAGAACGCGCTGCTCGCCGGACACGACGTGATCTTCCTCGGCGAGCGGGGCCAGGCGAAGACCCGCATCATCCGTTCGCTCACCGGGCTGCTCGACGAGTGGATGCCGATCATCGCCGGCAGCGAGATCAACGACGACCCGTACGCACCGGTCTCCAAGTACGCCCGCGACCTCGTCGCCGACCACGGTGACGACACGGCGATCTCATGGGTGCACCGCGACCACCGCTACGGCGAGAAGCTGGCGACGCCCGACACCTCGATCGCCGACCTCATCGGCGAGGTCGACCCGATCAAGGTTGCCGAGGGGCGGTACCTCGTCCGACGAGCTGACGCTGCACTACGGCCTGGTCCCGCGCACCAACCGCGGCATCTTCGCCGTCAACGAGCTTCCCGACCTCGCCGAGCGGATCCAGGTCGGCCTGCTCAACGTGCTCGAGGAGCGCGATGTCCAGGTCCGCGGCTACCAGATCCGGCTGCCCGCTCGACCTGCTCCTCGTCGCCTCGGCGAACCCCGAGGACTACACCAACCGGGGCCGGCTGATCACGCCGCTCAAGGACCGCTTCGGCTCGCAGATCCGCACCCACTACCCGCTCGACGTCGAGACCGAGCTGGCCATCATGGGCCAGGAGGCGCGGACCGTGGACGAGCACTCCGGATGTCGCGGTTCCCGCCTATCTCGGCGAGGTCATCGCCACCGTCAGCCAGCTCGCGAGGAGCAGCTCGCACGTCAACCAGCGCAGCGGCGTGAGCGTCCGGCTTTCCGTCACGAACCGTGAGGCGGTCGCCGCCAACGCCCTGCGCCGGTCGCTGCGGGCCGCCGAGCCCACGGCCGTCGCCCGGGTCGACGACCTCGACGCGATGGCGGCGAGTGCGAGCGGCAAGATCGAGATCGAGACCCTCGACGACGGGAGCCAGGGCGCGATCTTCGCCAACATCGTCGGGGCGCCGTGCTGACCGTGTTCAAGGAGCGCGTGCCCGCCGAGCACACCAGGGCCGTGATCCTGGCGTTCGAGGACGGTGCGGTGGCCGACATCGGCGAGGACGTCTCGTCGCAGCAGCTCGCCCAGCTCGTCGCGCACGATCCCGGCGCTGCAGCGCCCCGTTCGGGCTGCTCACCGAGGGCGACGAGTCACCGCCCGCGGTCGCGGCGGCGGTGGCGTTCGTGCTCGAGGGACTGCACCTGTCGAAGCGCCTGAACAAGGACACGTCGGCAGCGCCGCGCGGTGTACCGCGCCCGCTGAGGGCAAGTAGAGGCTCGACATTCCCGTAAACGTTGTCCGTAATGCGCCGCCATGTACAACACGAAGACCAGGAAGCTCACCCGACTCCTGCTCGTTGTGGCCGCGGCGGGAACTTTCGCCTTGGGCGCATCGAGCAGCGGTGTCGGCCACCACCGAGCCGGCTGAGCCGGCTCCGCGTCCCCACCGCCGGCGAGCCCTCGTCGCCGGAGGCCGCCGCTTTCTGCGAGGCGTAGCTCGGCGTCGAGGCCGCAGGCAACAGCGAGGATCCCGACGGCGATCGGGCCGGCGATCGAGGCCGCGATGGCAGTGGCGCCCGCCGACGCCGCTCCGCTGCTCGAGGCGGTAGTCGCCGCGTTCGAGGCAACCGGCGGCGAAGGCCCGGAGTTCGAGGCGGCGTACGGCGCAGCTCGTCGCGTGGATGCAGGCGAACTGCGGCTACGCCCACTCAACCTGACCGCTGTCGGAGTACGCGTTCGGCGGGCTGCCCGACCGAGCTGGCCGCCGGCGGGACGACGTCATCAGCCTCGCAACATCGGCGAGGAGGTCCACGAGATCGTCGTGTTCCGCATCAACGACGACGTCGACGATGACCATCGAGGAGTTGTTCGCGCTGCCCGAGGAGGAGGCTTCGCCAGAACGCTGACGTTCGCCGGCATCGCGTTCGCGATTCCCGGCGACACCGGCACGGTCTGCTCAACCTCACGCCGGGCCGTACGTCGCGATCTGCTTCCTGCCCGAGGGGCTGACGCCGGAGATCTTCGAGCAGGCGGGCGGCCAGATCGGTCCCGACTCGTCGACGCCCCCAGGCGTCGAGCTCGGTCCCCGCACTCACGCACGGCATGATCCAGGAGTTCACCGTCTCCTGACCTGACCACCGAACCGATGGGACCAGACATGACGGAACGGTCATGTCTGGTCCCATCGGTCGCGTGGTGACTGTCACACGAACGGGCTGCGGGTCCAGAGCTCGCCGGTGTCGTTCTGCGCCGCCGGCCGCGGCGTTCCGGTGAGCTCGAGCACCTCGATCTCGCCGGGGAACCCGGAGAGGGAGACCGACCCGATCGGGGTCGCCGACACGCCGCTGGGCAGGCGCTCGACGCCCATCGTGGGGATCAGCACCTGTTGTGGGCCGGCCTTGTCGCAGAGCCGGGAGGCCATGTTGACCGACGACCCGATGTAGTCGTCCCCCTCGAACAGCAGCGCGTAGCCGGAGGCGATGCCGGCCCGCATCGTGAGCGGGGAGCACACGTCGGCCGATCGGGCGTGCAGGTCGAGCGTGAACTCGATCGCGTCGGGCTGCTCGACCGCGACGACCATGCAGCCGTCGCCGAGCCACTTGGCGATCCGCACCCCACGCTCGGATGCGACCTCGCGGACGATCGTGCGGAACGCGCTGAGCAGCCGCCCGGCGGCGTCGTCGCCGAACGCGGCCGTGTAGTTCGTGAACCCGGACAGGTCCAGGAAGACGAACGTACGCGGCACCCGCATCGCTCCAGCCTACGGATGACGGTGGCGGAACGGCGGATCGAGACCACCCGGCGGTACGGTGGTCTGCAGTGCCGAATCGTTACACGTACTCGCGGTGGGACGGGACGCAACAGGGGTTCGAGCTGGACGCCGACGACCTGCTCGGCTCGATGACCGACGACCTCATCGAGCACGGCGACGTCAACGCGGCGCTGCGGCGGATGATGAACGACGGCCTGCGCGGCCGCAACGGCGACGACTCGCCGGGCTCCGCGAGTTGCTCGAACGGCTGCGCCAGGCTCGTCGCGATCGGCTCGACCGGTTCGACCTCGGCGGCGTCTACGACGAGATCGCCCGGGAGCTCGCCGACATCGTCGACGAGGAGCGGCTGGCGATCGAGCGCAGCCGCATCGAGGCGCGCTCCGAAGCCGACCGCATCGGCGACCGTGACCCGGGTGCCGCTCGCCGGGCCGAGATCGCCGACGACGCCGCCACGAGCGGTTGCTCCGGCTCGACCTGATGCCGGAGGACCTCGCCGGCAAGGTCGCCGAGCTGCAGCGCTACGACTTCCTGTCGCCGCAGGCCGAGGGCCGTTTCGAGGCGTTGCTCGAGCAGGCTCGCGACGCAGCTGGCCAACCAGATGTTCGAGCAGATGAGCGGCGTCGATGCAGTCGATGTCGCCCGAGGCGATCGGCCCGCATGAAGGACATGATGGCGGCGCTCAACGAGATGCTCGAACGGCACCAGCGCGGCGAGGACCCGCGCTTCGACGAGTTCATGGCGCAGTACGGCGACTTCTTCCCCGAGAACCCGAAGAACATCGATGAGCTGCTCGAGGCGTTCGCCCGCCGGATGGCGGCGATGCAGGCGATGCTCAACTCGATGACGCCGGAGCAGCGCGCGCAGCTGCAGCAGCTCTCCGACCAGCTGCTCGGCGACATGGACCTGCGGTGGCAGATGGACCAGCTCGGCTCGAACCTCCGCGCCGCTGATGCCGTCGATGGGGTGGGACTCGTCCTACGACTTCTACGGCGACGACCCGCTCGGCATGGGCGAGGCGATGCAGGCCATGGCCGAGCTCGGCGACCTCGACCAGCTCGAGTCGTTGCTGCGCGGCGTCACGTCGCCGACGCGCTCTGGCCGAAGCCGACATGGACAAGGTCCGGGACCTGCTCGGCGACGACGCGATGCGGTCGCTGCGTCGCCTCGCCGAGCTGACCCGCACGCTCACCGACGCCGGGCTGATCGAGCAGACCGAGAAGGGCCTGCAGCTCACGCCACGCGGCGTGCGGAACATCGGCGGGAACGCGTTGCGTGAGCTGTTCTCGAACCTGACCAAGGATCAGATCGGTCAACATCAGGTGCCGCGCCTCGGGCTACGGACACGAGCGCACGCCCGACACCAAGGCGTACGAGTACGGCGATCCGTTCCGCCTCGACCTGCAGCGCACGATCCGCAACGCGCTCGTGCGCCGCGGCCAGCAGACCCCTGGCCTGTCGGGGACGCCGGTCGCCCTGCAACCGGAGGACTTCGAGATCGAGCAGACCGAGCACCTGACGCGGTCGTCGACGGTCCTGATGCTCGACCTCTCGATGTCGATGCCGATGGAAGGGCGCTTCGTGCCGGCGAAGAAGGTGGCGATGGCCCTGCACTCGCTGATCTCATCGCAGTTCCCGCGTGACTACCTCGGTGTCGTCGTGTTCTCGGAGACGGCGAGGGTGATCAGGCCAGAGCAGATCCCGCGAGGCGAGCTGGGACTACGTCTACGGCACGAACATGCACCACGGGCTCACCCTCGCCCGCCAGCTGCTCGGCCGGCAGAACGGCACGAAGCAGATCATCATGGTCACCGACGGCGAACCGACCGCCCACGTGATGCCCAGCGGTGAGGTGTTCTTCCACTACCCGCCGGTGAGCGAGACGGTCGAGGCCACGCTGCGCGAGGTGCTGCGATGCACCCGCGCCGGCATCCGGATCAACACGTTCATGCTCGGCGCCACCCAGTCGCTCAAGGCGTTCGTCGAGCGGATCTCCGAGATCAACCGGGGGCGGGCGTTCTTCACCACCCCCGAGAACCTCGGCGACTACGTGCTCGTCGACTTCATCGCCCAGAAGCGCCAGACGTCCAGCCGGCGCCGGGCGGTGTAGGGGGTCGGTATACGGGCGGGTTGGCCCGCTCGGTACGCGGGCGTTCGCTCCGCGGACGGCACGCTTGCTTGCTCTTGAAGTGGGTGCGGGGCGGGCCTCGCGACGGGTTCGCCCGCGTTCAGCGCAACATTCGGTGACCAGTTCGGAGGCTGGCATCCCTCGTTGCGGTTTCCGCAACATGACGTGACGACCTCCGAACTGGTCACGTCAGGTTGCGCTCGGCATCGGCACACAGCCGCCGAACCCGTCGGCCGGGCCCGGCAACCACCGCTTCAAGAGCAAGCAGCCGTGAAGTCCACGCGAGGTGGACACCGCGCGAACCGCGCGCCTCGCGCGTACCGCTCCACTCGCGACGCGCTCGCGTCGCCCCTGCTCGCGAGGGCGCGAAATGCCCCCTTGCGCGAACGTGATGTGGTATGCGACAATCACAAGCGTGTAATTACGCCGTCGTAGCCCTCACGAGGTGCCGCCGGCCCAACCAGACGCGCTGCGCTCTCGAGCCAGGGCAGGACCGCAGCAGGGGGTCCGAATCTCATGCACGACTTCTTCGAATCAGCCGGAGATCACGAGGACCACGGTTGGCAGGATCACGCCAACTGCCTCGGTGTCGATCCCGACCTGTTCTTCCCCGAGCGGGGGGCGTCGACCCGTGAGGCCAAGGAGGTCTGCCGGGGCTGTGTCGTGCGCGAGGAGTGCCTCGAGTTCGCGCTCCAGAACGGCGAGAAGTTCGGAATCTGGGGCGGCCTCTCGGAACGAGAGCGCCGCCGCATCCGTCGCCAGCGCGCCCAAGCCGCCCGCAGCGTCCTCGGAGCCTGAGTCTCCCACCACGTTCTCACCCGGCCCGAGCGGTTACTGCCGCCCCACCGGTGTAGCGTGACAGTCATGATCGGATTCGATATCGGCGGTCCAGAGGGCATCATCATCTTGATCGTCGTGCTGGTGCTGTTCGGGGGCTCGCAGATCCCCAAGCTCGCCCGCAACCTCGGCCGTGCTCAGAAGGAGTTCAAGGACGGGATCGACGAAGGCACCCGTTCGGCGTCGTCCAACGTCACCGACACCACGGCATCGTCGTCGTCCGACAACCCGACGACCTGAGGTCGACCGCCGCTACTGGACGGTGAGCGCCAAGCGGCGGCGCTTGAGGATGCGGCGGCGCTCCCGCTCGCTGCATCCACCCCACACCCCGTGATCGATGCGGTGCTCGAGTGCGTACTCGAGGCACGGCTCGGTGACCGGGCAGCCGACGCAGATCTTGCGGGCCCTGTCGACGCCGACCCCGTCGCTCGGAAAGAACATCGCCGGCGGGTAGAGCCGGCAGTTGCCCTGCATCATCCAGGCCGTGGCGCTGTCGTCGAATGCCGTGTTCTCGGCCGGGGTCTCGTGCATCGTGGTGCTCCCATTGGGGGATGGATGGCGTTCGTACTGTCCGACGCCGAAGCGAGCCCATTGGTTCCCAAATACTTCCGACGCCGACGCTGACTGTTCGATTCGCTCCCACGCCGTTGGCGGATGCGTTCCTGTCATCAGACCGTAACACGACCGCGTGCGACGCGCATCGACCTTTCGGCGATCGGCCATTCGGCCGGTTTCGACCGGTAGCCTTCGCTCGAATGAATGAAGTCGTCGCCGATGTTCCGCCGCGGGCCCACGCCCGGATCGTCTACCTCGGTCCCGGTCTCGCCGCACTGGGAGGTCTACGGCGACTGGGGCGACCGCACGGTCCTCGACGAGTTCCGCGCCCGGGTCCTCGCCCGCCTCGTGCTGCTGCCCCGCGACGATCCCCAGTTCCGGCGCAACCGCGAGCGCGTCGTCCGCGACGCCGAGCGCGAGGCGATCTCGCTGGAGTGGGACCTCGGCATCCCCGACGAGGACTGAACCATCGTCGGTGCCCAGCTCGAGTCGAGCATGGGGTCGCGATTTCCGCGACACTTGCGCTCGTGGACGACCGCTTCATCAACCGTGAGCTGAGCTGGCTCGCGTTCAACGATCGGGTGCTCGCACTGGCCACGGAGCCGGGCATCCCGTTGCTCGAGCGGGCCAAGTTCTGCGCGATCACCTCGTCGAACCTCGACGAGTTCTTCCAGGTGCGCGTCGCCGCCCTCAAGGACCAGGTCGCGGCGAAGATCGAGGAGCCGACGCCAGACGGCCGCTCGGCGGAACAGCAGCTCCAGGACATCGCCGAGGTCGCCTCGCCGCCACGTGGCCAAGCAGGACGAGGTCTTCCTCGATCAGCTCGTGCCGCAGCTCGGCGAGGCGGGCATCGCGATCGTGCGCTGGGCCGATCTCGCGGCCGCCGAGCGCAAGGCGATGACCGAGATCTACGAGGAGCGGATCTTCCCGGTGCTCACCCCGCTCGCCGTCGATCCCGAGCCACCCGTTCCCCTACATCTCCGACCTGGCGCTGTCGATCGCCGCGTTCGTCCGTGACCCCGACACCGGCGAGCACCGTTTCGCCAGGGTCAAGGTTCCCGACCTGCTGCCCCGGCTCGTCGCCGGTCGACGACACGCGGTTCCTTCCGGCCGAGGAGCTCGTCGCCGCGCATCTCGACAGCCTCTTCGCCGGCATGGTGATCGAGGAGGCCGCGGCGTTCCGGGTCACCCGCAACGCCGACCTCACCGTCGAGGAGGAGGAAGCCGACGACCTGCTCGAAGCGGTCGAGATGGAGCTGCGGCGTCGCCGGTTCAACCGCGCCGTGCGGCTCGAGGTCGCCGACACGATGAGCGACGAGATGCTCGACCTGCTCGTCCGCGAGCTCGAGCTGCACGAGAACGACGTCTACCGCGTGCGGGGTCCGATCGACCTGCGCTGCCTGTGGCAGCTCCACGCACTCGACCGCCCCGACCTCAAGGACCGGCCGTGGCCGCCGGTGGTGCCGGGTCGGATCGCCAAGGGCATCGAGACCGAGCGCCCGATCGTGTCGGTGATCCGCGACCGGGCGATCATGGTCCACCACCCGTACGAGAGCTTCACGACGTCGATCGAGGCGTTCATCGAGCAGGCGGCCGTCGACCCGCGGGTGCAGTCGATCAAGATGACGCTGTACCGGGCCGGGCGGCGACAGCCCGATCATGCGGGCGCTGATCCGTGCCGCCGAGCGGGGCGTGCAGGTCGCCGTGCTCGTCGAGCTCAAGGCCCGGTTCGACGAGGCCAACAACGTCAACTGGGCAAAGCAGCTGGAGCGCGCCGGCGTCCACGTCGTCTACGGCATGGTCGGCCTGAAGACGCACTCGAAGTGCGTGCTCGTCGTCCGCGACGACGGCGACCAGCTGCGCCGCTACTGCCACATCGGCACCGGCAACTACAACTCGAAGACGTCGCGCATCTACGAGGACCTCGGCATCCTCACGTGCGACATCGACATCGGCGCCGACGTCGCCAAGCTGTTCAACCACCTCACCGGCTACAGCCGCGACGACACGTACCACACGCTCGTCGTCGCGCCGCGTGACCTGCGGCCGCGGTTGCTCGAGCTGATCGAGCGCGAGATGACGTTCGGCGAGGAGGGCCGGATCACGATCAAGTGCAACTCGATCGCCGACGCCGGGATGATCGAGGCGCTGTACCGGGCGAGCGCCGCCGGGCGTGCGGGTCGAGCTGATCGTCCGCGGCATCTGTGCATCCGGGCCGGTGTGCCGGGCCTGTCCGAGAACATCCGCGTCCGCAGCGTGCTCGGCCGCTACCTCGAGCACAGCCGGATCTACCGGTTCGGGCACGGCGGCGTCGACGCCGAGCCGCACTACCTCATCGGGTCGGCCGACGTCATGCCGCGCAACCTCGACCGGCGGGTCGAGGTGCTCGTGCCGATCGAGCACCCGAAGCACATCGAGTGGCTCGAGTCGGTGCTCGAGTTCCTGCTCGCCGACGACATCGTGCGCTGGGAGCTGCAGCCCGACGACACGTGGACCCGGTGCGGTCCGCAGGCACGTTCGAGCCGAACGCGCAGTCGCGCATCTACCAGTGGGTCGTCGAGCGCCAGCAGGGTCAACGCGTAGGGCTAGCTGGCGGCTGCGCCTCATCGTCGATCTGCGGCCAAGTGGCGGTTTCCGGTCGTAGGCCGCCCAGATGACGATCGGGAACGGTTCGCCGTGCCGGCGCGCTTCCCGATCCGTCAGCTCCCGTTCACCGTCCGTTCACCGGGCACCATCCGACGCGTCACCTCGCTCACCTACCGTGCGCGTCGGAGGGGCGACAGCCGCTCCATGAAACCCGTCGATGAACGCCCAATCAGGCGACCTGGGACCGTCGAACACAGAATGGAGCTTCACAGCGTGAACATTCTTCCCGCCCGCGGCGCGGCAAGCCGCGGCGGCGCTCGCCGGAGCCCTGTTCCTCGCGGCGTCGGCGCAGGTCGCCGGCGCCACCACCGAACCGCCGGCACCGAACCGGCCGGCACCGAGACCTGCCGGCACCGAAGCCTGCCGGCACCGAAGCCATGGGCAGCGAGGCCGCGGCCGCGTACGAGATCCCGACGCGACTGTCGAGGGCGAGATCTTCGTGTCCGGCTCGTCCACCGTCGAGCCGATCTCGATCGCCGCGGCGACGGCTTCGCCGAGGCCACCCCGGCGACGGCGATCACGGTCGAGGGCCCTGGCACGGGCGACGGCTTCGCCCGCTTCTGCGCCGGCGAGACCGACATCGCCGACGCCTCCCGTCCGATCAGCGACGAGGAGGTCGCAGGCCTGCGCCGACGCGGGCATCGAGTTCATCGAGCTCAAGGTCGCCATCGACGGCCTGTCCGTCATCACGTCCGCCGAGAACACCGCAGTCGAGTGCCTCGTCGTTCGTCGACCTCTACGCGCTGCTCGGCCCCGACGCCGTCGGGATCACCAACTGGGCCGATGCCTCGGCCGCAGCCGACGAGATCGCCGCCACGGTCACCGATCTCGGCGCCGTGCACACGCCGTACCCCGACCTGCCGAGCTGACGGTCACGGCGCCCGGCGAGGAGTCCGGCACCTTCGACAGCTTCGTCGAGCTCGCGATCGCCGACGTCGGCGAGGCGCTCGGCGTCGAAGAGGTCGCGGCCCGTCTCGACTACACGGCGAGCCCCAACGACAACGTGATCATCGAGGGCATCTCGGCCAACCCGAGTCGCTCGGCTGGGTCGGCTTCGCGTTCGTCGAGGAGAACCTCGACGTCGTCACGCCGCTCCAGGTCGACGGCGGCGCCGGCTGCGTCGAGCCGACGCCGGAGACGATCGCCAGCGGCGAGTACCCGATCGCCCGTGACCTCTACATCTACGTGAACGCCAGCCAAGCCCGCCGAGAACCCGGCGCTCGAGGCGTTCGTCGACTACTACGTCAACGGTGCGATCTTCACGCTCGTCGGAGCCGGCGAGGGCCAGGTGCCGTACGTCGCGCTGAGCGCCGAGGATGCCGCGGCGACGCAGGCCGACGTGGGCAGCCCGGACGACCGGCGTGGCCCCGGCCGAAGCGGCTGCTGAGGCCACGGCTGCTGCCACCGAGACCACGGCAGCCGGCTGACCCCGTCAGTCCCGGATCGCGGCCGGTCGGGCGCCTTGCAGCGCTCGACCGGCCGTGGCTACGCTTCGATCGAGCCTGGAGGAATCCTTGGCAACCGTCACTCCTGCCAACCCGGCAATCGTGCTGCAGACCAGCAAGCGGCCGACGCCGCCGCGACCGTGCGGCGCGTGGCATGTTCGCCGCGGCGGCGCCACGACGTTCCTGGTCACGGTGCTGATCATCGGCACGCTCGCGTTCGACGCCTGGGACTTCGTCCGCCAGATCACGCTCGCCGAGCGGGGGATGGGCTGGAAGATGGCGTTGACCGTGATCGCCGGAGTGCTCGCGGCCACGTTCGTCGCACCGATCGTCGCGCGAACCTGCGCGGTGACGGCTCCGTGGTCAAGTGGGCCAAGCGACTCGTCGGCGCCGGTCGCATTCCTCGTCGTCGTGATCATCGGATTCTCGGTGATCGGCGGCTGGACGGTTCTCAACCGCCTCGGTACGGAGCTGACCCACGTCGGCTGGTTCCCGCGGCGCGGCCTGTTCGACATGAGCACGATCGTCGTCGGCACGTTCCTGATCGTGGCCGATCGCGATGCTCGTCGCGGTGCCGCTCGGCCTCGGCGCGGCCGTCTACCTCGCCGAGTACGCCCCGCCGCGGGTGCGCAAGGTCGTCAAGCCGATCTCGAGATGCTCGCCGGCATCCCGAGCGTCGTGCTCGGCTACTTCGCGATCGCCTTCATCAACCCGAGCTCGTGGTGCAGCTGTTCAGCCGCGCCGACAAGGCGTTCACGATGCTGGCCGCCGGCATCGCCGTCGGCATCCTGACCGATCCCGATCATCGCCTCGGTGGCCGAGGACGCGCTGCGCGCGGTGCCGATGGCGCTGCGGGAAGCGTCGTACGGACTCGGCGCCCAGCGCGCGCAGACGACGTTCCGGGTCGTCTTCCCCGCCGGCGATCTCCGGCATCGTCGCCGCGTTGATCCTCGGCATCTCGCGCGCGATCGGCGAGACGATGGTGGTCGCCATCGCTGCCGGCGCCGTCGGCGGTGCGCTGTTCCACGCTCGAGCCCGCTCGACCCCGGTCAGACGATGACCGCGGCGATGGCGGCGCTCGGCTTCGGCAGCGACCAGGTGGCCGGCGACGACTGCGCCGTTCCAGAGCCTGTTCTTCATCGGCGCTCCTGCTGTTCTTCATGACGCTCGCTCAACGTGTTCGGCGACCAGCTCGTCCAGCGCGTGCGGGAGGTGTACTGATGGCGCTGACGACGATTGGACTCCGTCGGCGGTCCGCCGGCCGGTCGATCACCGAAGGCGCTCACCAAGCGGAGCGTCGACGTCAGCAGCAAGCTCGTCGAGGGCCTGCTGATCGGATCGCTCGCGTCACGCTGCTCGTCCTGGTCGTGCTGATCGTCGACATCGATCCAGCGCAGCTGGCCGGTGTGGACCGGACCGCGCCGAGCGGACCGGTGACTTCGCCGTGCCGGGCATCGACTCTCCGAACGTCGGCACGACCGTCGAACGCCGGCGTGTGGTCCGGCCATCAAGGGCACGATCATGCTCTGCGTCATCGTCGATCGTCGTGCCTTCCCGCTCGGCGTCGCGTGCGCCGTCTACCTCGAGGAGTACGCCGGCGACGTCCCGGTTCGCCCGGTGGACGCGGGTCAACGTGCGCAACCTGGCCGGCGTCCCGTCGATCGTCTACGGCCTGCTCGGCCTCGGCATCTTCGTCAAGGCGCTCGACGGACTCGGCGATCCGGCTGACGACCTGCAGCGCAACGGGTTCCTTCCCTTCCGCTACCTCGGCAACTTCCTCAACTGGTCAGCCGGCAACAACGGCCGCAACATCTTCGCCGGCGGCCTGGCGCTGTCGGCGCTCGTGCTGCCGATCGTGATCATCACGGCGTCGGAGGCGCTGCGGGCCGTGCCGCGGGCATCCGCGAAGGCGCGTTCGGCGTCGGCGCCACGCAGTGGGAGACCGTGCGCCACCACGTGCTGCCGGCGGCCGCGCCCGGGAATCCTCACCGGCACCGTGCTCTCGCTCGCCCGCGCCGCCGGGGAGGCGGCGCCGCTCCTGCTGGTCGGCGCGATCACGGGCATGCTGAGCACCGGGAGCAGAGCTTCCTCGAACAGCTGAGCGGTCCGTTCACGGCGCTGCCCGTGGCGATCTTCTCGTATGCCCGCCAGCCCGGCGACGACTTCGGCGGGCCGTCACCGCAGCCGCCGCCGGTCGTGCTGCTGGTCCTCGTCCTGTCATGAACGGCTTCGCCATCTGGCTGCGAAACCGCTACGACCGGAAGTGGTGACCTGATGAGTTCGACGCGCGACGACGCCCGACCCGAACGATGGACGCCCGCGCCCCGATGTCTCGACCTGCCGGCCGCCGAGCGACGATCCGTCGCCGGACGGTCCCGTCGGTGTTCCAGACGTCGCGACCTCGCCGTGTACTACGGCGACTTCCGCGCGGTCCGCGAGGTCAACCTCGACATCCGCAAGCACGAGATCACGGCGTTCATCGGCCCGTCCGGCTGCGGCAAGTCGACCGTGCTGCGGTGCTTCGACCGGATGAACGACCTCATCGAGGGCGCCCGGGTCGAGGGCACTGATCCGCTACCACGGCGTCGACCTCTACGGACCGCGACGTCGATCCCGTCGAGGTTCGGCGCCGGATCGGCATGGTGTTCCAGAAGCCGAACCCGTTCCCGAAGACCATCTACGACAACCTCGCCTTCGGGCCGCGCCTCAACGGCATCAAGAAGAAGGCGCGAGCTCGACGACATCGTCGAGCGCTCGCTGCGCCGCGCGGCGCTCTGGGACGAGGTCAAGGACCGGCTGAAGCGCCTCGGCGATCGGCCTCTCCGGCGGTCAGCAGCAGCGGCTGTGCATCGCCCGCTGCGTCGCGGTCGAGCCCGAGGTGATCCTGATGGACGAGCCGTGCTCGGCGCTCGACCCGATCGCCACCGCCCGCATCGAGGAGCTGATGCAGGAGATCAAGGCCGAGTACACGATCGTCATCGTCACCCACAACATGCAGCAGGCCGCCCGGGTGAGCGACCGCACGGCGTTCTTCACCACCGAGATCAACCCGGAGAGCGATCGGCGCACCGGCAGACTGGTCGAGTACGCCGCGACGACCAAGATCTTCTCCAACCCCGACGACGAGCGCACCGAGATGTACGTGACCGGGCGGTTCGGGTGATGGCCGATTGACGAGAACGTCGTCGTGCCCGACACGGCTCTGGCGGGCGAGCTGCGCACGGATTCCACCACCAGCTCGAGGACCTGCGCGACGGGATCGCGCGCATGGGCGCACGTGGTCACCGAGAGCATTCCCGCGGGCCACCGACATCCTGCTGCAGCAGGACCTCGAGGGCGCCGAGTACGTGATCTCGAGCGACGACGAGATCGACGCCCGGGCGCTCGAGCTCGAGGAGAAGTGCTACGAGCTGCTCGCGCTGCAGTCGCCGGTCGCCAGCGACCTGCGCCGGATCGTCGCCGCGATGCGGATCATCGCCGACATCGAGCGCTCGGCCGACCTGGCGGTGAACATCTGCAAGGCGGCGCGCCGGATCTACGGCCACCAGCTCGATCCCAGGCTGCGCGGGATCATCCAGAAGATGGGCACCCAGGCGCAGCCAGCTCTTCAAGGAGGCCACCGAGGCGTACCTCACCGACGACGGCGCGCGGGCGGCGGCGCTCGACGACATGGACAACTACCTCGACGACCTCCAGCGCGAGTTCGTCGCAGCAGATCTTCCAGAGCCACTCGGGCGAGAAGATCGACCTGCAGGTCGCCGTGCAGCTGGCCGTCGTCGCCCGCTTCTACGAGCGCATCGGCGACCATGCCGTGAACATCGGCGAGCGGGTGCGGTTCGTCGTCACCGGCTGGGTCCCCGAGCAGAAGGGCGCGGCGCGCTACGCCGAACGGCAGGCGGCGAGTGATCTCGAGTAAACGGGTGCGACGGCGACGATGATCGTCCTCGTCGCCCTGGTCAGTGCCGTTGCCGGCGCCGCCATCGGCGTGGTTCGTCGCTCGCAGCCGCTCGTCGTTCCTCCCCAGCCTTCCCAGGACGTCGTCGAACCGACGCCAGTCGCCGCCGCGCCCGCGCCTCCGCCGGCGCCGGCGCCCGAACCGGCGGACGCGGTGATCCGACGCCGGTTCACGTCGGCCGCGAGGAGGGCCCGACGTGGGCCTCGGTCGTCGACAAGCTGAACCTCGGCGTCGTCGTGATGGGTCGCAACGGCGACGTCCGCTACCGCAACCAGCGGGCGAAGGTCGATGGCCGGCACGCACACCGGGCTGCTCATCGACGACGCCGTCGACGAGCGCGCTCCGCCGGGCGCTCGACGGCGAGGTCTCGCGCCAGACGCTCGAGCTCTACGGGCCGCCGCAGGTCGCCGTCGTCGTCGCCGCCGAGCCGCTTCCCGACGGCTCGGCCGTCGCCACGGTCGAGGACGTCAGCGACCGCCGCCGCGTCGATGCCGTGCGCACCGACTTCGTCGCCAACATCAGCCACGAGCTGAAGACCCCGGTCGGCGCGCTCGCCGTGCTCGCCGAGGCGCTGGCCGACGAGGACGACGTCACGGTCGTCCACCGCGTCGCCGAGCGGATGGTCAGCGAGTCGCACCGCGTCGCCCGCACGATCGACGACCTGATGGAGCTGTCCCGCATCGAGCTCGGCGAGGAGCCGGTCCGCGACACGGTGCCGGTCATCGACGTCGTGTCGGGCGCGATCGATCGAGCGTTGCCGCTGTCCGAGGCGCGCAACATCGATGTCGCGGTGCTCGACGTGCCCGACGAGCGTCGCCGTGCTCGGCGACCGCCGGCAGCTCACGTCGGCGCTCGGCAACCTGGTCGAGAACGCGGTCAAGTACTCCGAGGTCGGCGGCAACGTGCAGATCCGCGTGCACGCGGTCGAGGGTACGCTTCGCCGAGTTGATGGTCGCCGACCAGGGCATCGGCATCCCGGTCGCCGACCACGGCCGCGATCTTCGAGCGCTTCTACCGGGTCGACAAGGCGCGCAGCAGGGACACCGGCGGCACCGGACTCGGGCTGTCGATCGTGCGACATGTCGCCACCAACCACGGCGGCGAGGTGCTCGTGTCGTCGCAGGAGGGCGAAGGCTCGACGTTCGTGCTCCGCATCCCGCTCGCCACGCCGGCTCAGCCCGAGTCGCCGAGCGGCGAATCACCCAACGGCAGACGCGCCGACGACGACCTAGAGGAGGCACCCCGCCATGAGCTCTCCCACGATCCTGGTCGTCGAAGACGAGATCAGCTTCGTCGAGGCGCTCACCATCGGGCTGAAGCGTGAAGGCTTCCGTGTCGAGGTCGCCACCGACGGCTTCGAGGCGCTCGACCGTTTCGACCTCGTCAAGCCGGATCTCGTGCTGCTCGACGTGATGCTGCCGAGGGTCAGCGGAATCGACGTGTGCCGCCAGCTCCGCAAGCGCAGTCAGGTGCCGATCATCATGGTGACCGCGAAGGGCGCCGAGATCGACACGGTCGTCGGGCCTCGAGGTCGGCGCCGACGACTACGTGACCAAGCCGTACCGCCTGCGCGAGCTGGTGGCCCGGATGCGGGCCGTGCTGCGGCGGGCGGCCGGCGACGGCCGCGGGCGAGCTCGGCCCGGCGGCGATCGAGGTCGGCGACGTCATCCTCGACCCCGACGAGCACACGGTGAGCGTCGCCGGCCTCGGTGTGTCGCTGCCGCTCAAGGAGTTCGAGCTGCTCCACGTGCTGCTCGCCAACGCCGGCCGCGTGCTCCCTCGCGAGACGCTGATCGACCGGGTCTGGGGCAACGACTACGTCGGCGACACGAAGACCCTCGACGTCCACGTCAAGCGCCTGCGCTCGAAGATCGAGCCCGACCCGAGCACGCCCAGCCGCATCGTCACGATCCGCGGCCTCGGCTACAAGTACGAGCGGGGAGCCGGCCTGAAAGGGGGGAAGGAACCTTCCCCCTTTCGAACCCCCCATCGGTTGGGCTCCGGGCGGCCGGCGGAGCCGGCCCGACCTCCGCACTGAAATCCCTCTGCCTCCGTCGGTGTGCTATCGGTTTGTGAAGAGGAACCTCGGGCTCCCCACTGCCCACGTCACCTCGGTTGTTCTGAGCGCACGGTCTTGACGGTCGGGCTCCCCACTGCCCAGACACTCGGCCTGAGCGACGGTCTCGGTCCTGGTCACTCGGTTGCGAACGCCTGGTCGCGACGGTCGGGCTCCTACGCATCGAAGCGTCGGCGTGGCGCACGTCGCTCTCGATCGGGGGGCGGTCGCTCTCGCTGGCGGGGGAGTCCAAGTTCCGGCGGCTGAGCATCACCCACGCGGCGATGATGGCCGGCGACGCGGCGATGGTCGTCGCCCTCGCCGACTCGAAGTTCCTGTCGATCAGCCCGGAGGAAGGGCGCGAGCAGGTGCTCCTGTTCCTGGTCGTCAGCTTCGCCCCGTTCCTGCTGATCGCGCCGCTGATCGGCCCGTTCCTCGACCGTATCGCCGGCGGCCGGCGTACGGTGATCCAGGCCGTCGCCTGCGCCCGCGTCCTGCTCTCGATCCTCATGGCGTTCCTGGTCGACGACGTGGCGCTGTTCCCGCTGGTGTTCGTCGCGCTCGTTCTGCAGAAGACCTATCTGATCTCGAAGTCGGCGATCGTCCCGTCGGTCGTGCGTACGGAACGCGATCTGATCGAGGCCAACTCCAAGCTCGGCATGATCGCCGGGTTCGTCGGGTTCGTGGCCGTGATCCCCGCCGCGCTCATCCAGGTGACCATCGGGAGCACCGGCACCCTGCTGTACGCGGCGCTGGTGTTCGGGTACTGCCTCTTCGCGTCGACGTTCCTCGGAGCCGACGTCGTCGCCCGTGAGCAGCCGGACGAGGACGAGATCGTCGAGCTGCACTCGCCGACGGTGATCGGCGCCTCGATCGTGATGATGATGCTGCGGGCGGTCGTCGGGTTCATGTTGTTCCTGATGGCGTTCTGGTTGCGCACCCAGTCCGCCGGCACCGCCAAGTTCGGTCTCGCCCTGTCGACTGCGGCCATCGCCACGGTCATCGGCAACGCCAGCGCATCACGACTCCGCCGGATGCTCAGCGAGGAGCAGATGCTCCTCGGCGCCCTCGTGATGTCGGGCGCGGCAGGATTCACCGCGGCCATGCTCGGGGGGATCCCGGCGATGATCGCGCTCGCGTTCTTCGCCAACCTGGCCGCCTCGATCGGCCGTCTCGGCTTCGAAGCGATGCTGCAGCGCGACGCGCCGGATGCCAACCGCGGTCGGGCGTTCGCAACGTTCGAGACCCGGTTTCAGCTCTCGTGGGCCGCGGCCGGCCTGATCCCGGTCGTTGTCGAGATGTCAGGGCCGACCGGCGCGCTCGTGATCGGCCTGTGGTGCGCCGCCGGCGTGACCTACACCCTGATGCGTCCCCGGCTCGCCGGACGACCGGCAACGATGCCTCGCCGCCTCCGGACCGTGGTCACCAAGACCCGGCTCCGCCGGCGGGCGGGCACGAAGACCACAGATTCATCGTCCGACTGATCAGCCGGAGCCGAGGCGCGCCAGCCACAGTCCCGGGGCATCGACCTCGGCTGGCGTCGGGATTGCATCGGCGCGCTCCAGCAGCGGCAGCATTCCGTTGTCGCCCGCCCGGTCGACGACGCCCTGGACGAACGCCTTGCCTCTGGCCACCTGATCGGCTCCCAGCCGGATGCCGAGCAGTTGCTCAACGAAACTGTCGCTCGCGGACGTCTCGGCGCGCTGCCGCCTGACTGCCTCGGCGATACGCAACGCGTCGCCGCCGACGACTCGAACGGCGACCGCGTCGACGACCCAGTCGGTGTAGCCGACCACCACAGCGACCAGCGCGTCGAGGCGCGGGCGCAGCGCGAGCTGCTCCTTGGACGTGACGGCACCGAGCAGCAGTTCTGGATCGTTCAACGCCCGCTGCAGCGCGGCCATCGGATCGGCTTGGTCGAGGTCGAGCTCCCCGAGCCGCTCGGTGACCGCTCCCGCATCGGGGCGGAATCCGCCGACGTGCTCCCTGACGAGGTCCGACAACGTGTCCCGCAGATGCGCGGCCTCGAAGAGGGTGAAGCCGGCAATCTCGTGGGCGAGCACCCAGAGCCGCATCTCGTCGCCCGGGATCTCCCACAGCGTGGCGAACTCGTCGATGTTCGCCGGCACGAGCGTGACGTGTGACGGCTTGCGCGGGATCGGGAGGTCGTGCGTGCCGAACGCGCGCGTCGCCAGCCGTCCGATCATCGACCCGACCGACATCCCGACCATCGCCGGGGCCATCATCCGCGAGAGCCCGGCCATCATCGACATCATCGGATCGCTGGCCGCGGTGTCGTCCGGGTCGTCGGCGACCGTGCCGAGGGCGGTGGCCATCTCGGTGAACAGGTGGCGGTAGGCATCGAGCGTTTCGGACGCCCACTGGCCACGGGTCACCGTGCGCAACTGGCCCAGATCGTGACTCGTGCCGATCACGTCGGCCACGTGCAGCCCGGCGATGCGGGCCAGGTTCTCGTACGCGATGCGGACGTCGGGGGTCACGTTCGGCTCCGACTTCCCGCCCGTGGCACCGACGTTGGCGAACTGCTTTGCCGCCTCCCAGTTCAGTGGTCCTTGCCCGGCGAGCGCCTTCGACAGATCGCCGAACAGCGGAATCCCGGCGAACGGGTCTTCCGGCTGTTCCGCGGGCGTGCCGCCGTCATCCATGTCGTCGATGCTATTGACAGCGTTCCCCGGCCACGCAGGCCGCCGTGATCCGCTCACTCGCTGGCGCTCGTTCGCTCGCATGCCAGCTCCGCGTTCTCGGGTCTCGTGTACCCGATACCGTCACGCTTGTGAGCGCCGCCACTGCGTGGGGTACCGCGCCGATCAGCGTGTCGATCAGCGGCGCCGAAGGGAACCTCGGCGCTCGTGTGATGCGCCTGTTCGCGGCCGACGACACGATCGCCGTCGCCAAGGCAGTCGCGGCGTCCGAGTCGCCGGAGGTGGACGTCGTCGTGCATCTCGGCTCCGGCGATCACGACGCGCGGGCCCGCCGTAGGGAGAACGTCACCGAAGGCGTCGACAAGTCGCTTGCCGAGGCGATCGCCCGCGACGCGAACCACCTTGTGTTCGTCTCGTCGGCGATGGTCTATGGCGCGTGGGCCAATAACCCGATCCCGCTCACCGAGGACGCGATCCTGCGCCCGGATGTCGAGTTCGTGTACGCACGGCAACTCGCCGCGGCGGAGGCGATGGCCGACCGCTGGCGCAGGCAGCGCCCGGGCCGGACCGTCACTGTGCTGCGCCCTGTCGTCACGATGGCCGCCGACGGGACATCGCAGCTCGCTCGGTCGCTAGCGGCCGGCCTCGGCCAGCGCTTCGGCGAGGAAGATCCGCCAGCCCAGTTCCTTCATCTCGACGATCTTGCATCGGCGGTCGTCGTGGCCGTCAGATGCCGCCTCGACGGTGTGTTCAACGTTGCCCCCGACGGGTGGATCGACGGCGAGCGGGTTCGAGCACTCACCGGCGATCGACCACGTCTGCAGCTGCCCGACCGGGCTGCCGAAGTGCTCGGGGCGCTGCGCTGGCGGTTCCAGCGCGGTCCGATTCCGCCCGGTCTGCGCAGCTACACGCGGGCGCCCTGGCTGGTGGCCAACGACCGGTTGAAGGCGCAGGGCTGGAGCCCGACGGTCACCAACGAGCAGGCATACGTCGAGGGCACCGAGGGTCGTTGGTGGACGATGATCACCCCGAAGCGGCGCCAGGAGATCGCCCTCGGCGGCATGGTGCTCGGATCGCTCGCGGCGATCGCCGGGATCGTCGCCGGAGTCCGCCGCTGGCGCGGTCGGCGGTAGCAGTTTCGACCGGCAACCAAAGGGTTGCCGGTCGAGTTCTCGCTCCGCCCCTACGGGGCTCCGGCTCGTGTCGGACGGCCTGGCGGCCGCGCCCCCCTTCGAGCAACCCCCCGCGCGCGGCGGTAGCAGCCGAGGGTCGACCCGCGCCGTTCAACCGTTGAGCTGTTTCGCTCCTGGCGGGAACGGCTCGGTCGTCGTCGTGGTCGACGTGGACGACGTGGTCGACGTCGATGTCGTGGTCGACGAGCTGCTGGTCGAAGACGTCTCCGACTGGTTCGGCGGCTCGGACGAATCCGGTGCACTGTCCGCAGACGGGCTCGGCTCCGACGTGTCGGCGAGGATCAGCAGCGTGGAGGCGGCGATCGGCTCACCCGCTTCGGTGCCGGAAGAGTCGCCGTTGTCTTGGCCGACGAAGTCGGAGCTCGACGTCAACTCCAGTGCGATCGGTGCCGCAGAGTCGGTGACGAACGGTGACTCGGTCCGGTCGGTCGGCGCTGGCGTGGCGAGCGGATCTGGCGAGCTCGCCGTTGACGCACCGGTCGTCGGCGAATCGGGCTCGTTCGCAAACGTTGGGGCGACGTCCTCCGGGGACGCGGGGGCGATCGATGGGTCCTCGTCCGCGGCCACCAGGAGCGTGGAGACAGCACGAAGGACCCGCTCGGTGGACGAGAACTGCGGGTCGTCACCTGGAGACCCGGCGGCCGGAAACCCAGCCCCGCCAGCGCCGTCGCTCGTGACGATCGCCGGGTCGGCCTCGCCGAAGCGTTGCGGCGTCATCGTGATCGCAAGCCACGCGACCAGCAACAGGCTGACCGCGGCGATCGACGCGATCAGGACGCGACCGACTCGCGACGTTGGCTCGTGCGGAGGAGCCGGGAGTTCGGACGGGTGACGCCAGGCGCGCTCGTGGGGCGGAAGGGGTCCTCTCGTCACAGGACCGAAATCTATCGATCGATGACGTGCGGGAGGGGTCGCGGCCGCAACGACCGCGCCGGTGGACACGACCTATCTGCGCGGGCGGCGACTACGATGCCCTGCGTGCTCCCACCCAGCAGTGGCGACGAGTGGCTCGCCCTCGCCCACGAGACGCTGCCCATCGGCGCCGTCTACGAGTGGGTTGGGCAACCCGATTGCGGGGCGGTGGTGTTGTTCTCGGGCACGGTGCGCGACCACGCGGAAGGTCGTGCCGGCGTCCAGCGCCTGGAGTACGAGGCCTACGACGACGTTGTGTCCCGGCGATTTGCCGAGATCGCCGCCGAGGCGAGAGGTCACTGGCCGACCATCGGGCGGGTCGCGCTGCTGCATCGGGTCGGTGTCCTCCAGGTGGGGGAATCCGCCGTGATCGCCGCCGTCTCGGCACCTCACCGTCGTGAAGCGTTCGAGGCCGCGCGGTTCGCGATCGACACCTTGAAGGCATCCGTCCCGATCTGGAAGCACGAAACCTGGAGCGACGGCGCCGACTGGGGAACCGGGGCGCAACCGATCGACGACGTCAACCGGATCCCGTCGTGATCTGGATCGTCATCGGCGTCGTCATCGTCGCCATCGCGCTCATCGCGTACATCGCCAGCCGGCGACGCACGCCCGACGGCGTGGAGTCGTTCCAGCGCCAGATCGACGCGTTGTCACCGGACGCACGGCGTTCGGTGGTGCAGCGTCTGGAGGACGTCAGCGAGCGCGACGACCCGGGGACCGGCGACGGAGACGCCGATGGCGCGTGACCTCGCCATCGATCTCGGAACGGCCAACACCCTCGTCTACATGAAGGGTAGGGGCATCGTCCTCAACGAGCCGTCGGTGATTGCCCTCAACCGGCAGACCGGCGAGGTGCTGGCGACCGGACACGAGGCGTGGCAGATGATCGGCCGTACGCCCGGGTACATCGTGGCCGTGCGACCGCTCCGGGGGGAGCGATCACCGACTTCGAGATCACCGAGCGGATGATCAGGCTCCTGCTCCAGCGCGTCGGCGTGAGTCGCTTCACGAGGCCGAAGGTCGTCATCTGCGTGCCATCGGCGATCACCGAGGTCGAGCGGCGAGCCGTCACCGACGCCGCCAGGCGGGCCGGTGCGGCCGATGCCAACCTCATCGAACAGCCGATGGCCGCGGCGATCGGCGCCGACCTGCCGATCGACGAGCCGGTCGGAAACATGGTCATCGACATCGGCGGCGGGACGAGCGAGACCGCCGTGATCTCGCTGGGCGGCATCGTCGCGCTGGAGGCCGTGCGGATCGGTTCGTTCGACATCGACGCCTCGATCCAGAACTATGTGCGCCGGGAACACGGCATTGCGATCGGCGAACGCACGGCCGAAGAGATCAAGAAGGAGATCGGCTCGGCCGACCCGACGGGCGATGACCGGCAGGCCGAGGTGCGCGGTCGCGACCTGATGACCGGATTGCCCAAGACGGTGGTGCTCACGCCGGAGGAGATCCGCTTCGCGATCGAGGACGTGGTCTCGTCGATCGTGGCGTCGGTGATCCGCTGCCTGGCCAAGGCGCCACCCGAGCTGTCGCAGGACTTCCTCGTACGAGGCATGTACCTCGTCGGCGGCGGCGGCCTGCTTCGCGGCATGCGCGAGCGCATCGAGCGAGAGACCAAGGTTCCCGTGAGGCAGTCCACGGCCGCGCTGGAGGCCGTGGTGCTCGGCGCCGGCCATGTCATCGAGCACTACGAAGCATTGAAGGGCATGTTCATGGGCGCCCGGCGGTGAGCGAGACGTTGGGCTGATGCGCCTTCGCCGGGCGGCGCGCGATGCCGACGCCGCCATCCAGTCCGGCCTCGACGCGATTCGCGACCAGCTCGAGATCCCGGCGGACTTCCCAACCGACGTGTTGGCCGCCGCGGAGGAGGCCGCCGGCCGCCAACCATCGCACTCCCACGCCGACCGCACCGGAGTCGACTTCCGCACCCTCGACCCGGAGTCGTCGACCGATCTCGACCAGGCCTTCGCGATCGACGTCGCGGGTCCTTCGATCGACAGCGCGGACATCGTGCTGCACTACGCGATCGCCGATGTCGGGTTCTTCGTCGACCACGGTGGGCCGCTGGAAGCCGAGGCGTGGCGCCGCGGCGGTACGGTGTACCTGCCCGGAGCTCGCGCTCCGCTGTACCCACCGGCGCTGGGCGAGACCGCGGCGAGCCTGCTGCCGGACGGTCCCCGCCCGGCCGTCGTGTTCACCGTGCGGATCGATCCTGAGGGCAACGCCGTGCTCGACGGCGGCGAGCGGGCGGTGATCCACAGCCGGGCCAAGCTGGCGTACGACACGGTCCGGCCGGACGACCTGCCCGACGGGTTCGCGGAGCTGTCGCGGCGCATCGTCGCCGCCGAGGAACGCCGCGATGCCCACGCGTCGAGTTCCCCGAGCAGGAGCTCGAGCGCATCGACGGTCGGTGGGTGCTGCGCTTCGATCCGCGCCTCGAGAGCGAGGACCAGAACGCGGGCATGTCGCTGGCGACGAACCTGGCGGTGGCCGACGCGCTGCTCGCCGCCAAGACCGGGCTGTTCCGCGTGATGCCGGACGTGCCAGGACGGGCCATCGGGCGGTTGCGGCATACGGCCAGGGCCCTCCATCTGGATTGGCCCCGTGATGTCTCACTCGCCGAGTTCCAGCGGTCGTTGCCCCGCGACGACCGGCGGGCCAACGCCTTTCTGCTCGCGGTGCGGCGGTCGAGCGGCGGCGCGACGTACGAGCCGTTCATGGAGGGACGCACACCGTGGCACTCGGCGATGGCCGCGACGTATGCGCACGCCACCGCCCCGCTACGCCGACTCGCCGATCGATATGTCGTCGAAGCCGCGCTGGCGGTGGCGAACGGCCGCGACGTCCCCGCCGACATCCTGGGCGCGTTCGCTGCGCTGCCCAAGGTGATGGACGACTACGAGGATCTCGCCGGCCGCGTCGAGTCCGCGGTGCGAGACCTCGCCGAAGCGGTGCTGCTGGCGGGCCGGGAGGGTGAGGTCTTCGACGGCGTCATCGTCGACGAGGACCAGCGCGGCCCGGTCATGCAGATCACCGAGCCGGCGGTGCTCGCCCGCATTCGCGCCAGCCGCGTCACCCCCGGCGACCAGGTGCGCGCCAAGCTCGTCAGCGCCGACCCGACGCAGCGCCGCATCGAGTTCGAACGCGTCGGCTGATTCCTTGTTCATGTCACGATGCACGACGCCAGACGGCGTGCACGGTGACATGAACCACCCTGTCGCCGTTCGCCTGGCAGTCCGTCCGACGTTTCCGCCCGAATCGGCACTGGTCTGGCTGACATTCAGCGGTATTTGTCCGCACACCAACGCAGGACGGTTCACTCGGCTCGATGACCGGCGAGCTCAAACCGTTGGCGGAGTTCGCGACCGACCAACACGGGAACATCACGGTGTCGCAGGCGAGAGCAGCTGGCCTCACAGGCCGTCGCCTTCGGCAACGGGTTCAGGACGGAGTGCTGGAACGCGCCGGCGCCCACGTCGTACGCAGCCCGTTCGTCGAGCGCACCGCGCTCGGGGATCTCGCCGCGCTCGTGCTCGACATCGGAGACACCGCGGTGGTGTCGGGGCCGACTGCCCTGGCCGTGCACGAATTCGAGGGCGTCATGCTCCAGTCCCCGTTTCACGTCACCACGTTGCGGGGCCGCAACATCGACCGGCCGCCGCACCACATCCACACGTCGATCCGAGCTGCCCGCCTCGGATCGCACGTTGGTGCACGGCATCCCGGTCATGACTCCAGTGCGCGCCATCATCGATGCGTCTCGCCATCTCCGGAGCGGGCCGCTGACGGTCGCCTACGACAGCGGTCTCCGCGACCGCAAGTACACCGAGGACATGGTCCACATCCGAATCGCCGAGCTCCGCACAAGCGGACGGCCAGGGATCCCGAAGCTCCTCGAGGTCATCGAAGGCAGCGAGGCAATTCGAGGCGGGCACAGCTGGCTCGAGCGACGATTCCTCAAGATCTGCGCGAGCAACAGGCTTCCACGCCCGCAGACACAGCGGGTGCTGGCGAGCAGCAAGAGCAAACTGATTCGCGTCGACTTCCGCTTCCCGGGCACCATGGTGGTCGGCGAGGTGCTCGGGTACCGGTACCACCGGGGCGACCGGAAGCAGTTCTCGCGGGACATCGAACGCTTGAACGCCCTCGTGCACGCCGGATTCCGAACCCTGCAGTTCACGTACGACCACGTCACGCTCGAGGAGGCGTGGGTCGTCTCACAACTGCGGGAGGCGCTCGGTCTGTAAAGCGGTTCATGTCACGGCGCGTGACGTCACGCGTCGTGCATCGTGACATGAACCGGCGGTTAGGCCGGGTCGATGCGCTCGACGCCGGCACCGCCGAGGACGTAGAGCTCGCCGGTCGGGCCGGACACCACGGCCGTGACACCGTCTGTCGTGGCGATCTCGACGGCGTCGCCGGCGGCAGTGATGTCGTTCGCCTCGCCGGCGATCGGCAACGCGAAGACCTGGCCGGTGCAGTAGTCGCCGAACACGTACCAGCCGGCGAGCGCGCCGGCGGCTTCTCCTCTGGCCCGCACGCCGCCGCTGATCGAGCAGCGCCCGTCGTGCGGATACGTGTAGATCGGCGGGTAGTGGCCCTCGACGACGACGTCGGCGTTGAAGACGTCGTCGCCCTCGTAGCCGCTCCACCCGAAGTTGAGCCCGAACCCGGCGTTGAGACCGTTGCCGTCGGCGGGGGCGACGTCGATCTCCTCGTCGCGCTCTGACCGACGTCGGCGATCCAGAGGTCACCGGTCTCGGCGTCGAACGCGAACCGCCACGGGTTGCGCAGTCCGACCGACCAGATCTCGCCGAGCGCGCCCTCCTGCCCGACGAACGGGTTGTCGGCCGGGATCGTGTAGGCGAGGTCACCCGACGGAGTCGACGGATCGATGCGCAGCATCTTGCCGAGCAACGTGGTGAGGTCCTGGGCGCGCCGCTCGGGATCGCCGCCCGACGCCGCCGTCACCCATCCCGATGTACAGCATCCCGTCTGGCCCGAACGCGAGGTCGCCGCCGTTGTGGTTGGAATATGGCTGCTCGATCACCATGACCGTGCGCAGCGAGTCACGATCGAAAGCGCCGGCCGCGTCGACCGCGAACTCGGCGATGTTTGTGTCGCCGTTCCGATCAGTGAAGTTGACGTAGGCCCTGTCGCCGGCGGGGGCGAACGCCAGACCGAGCAGTCCCTGCTCGCCACCGAACGCGACGAGGTCGCTGATGTCGAGAACGACGGTGGCCGTGTCGCCGCTGACCCCGTGAATGGTGCCGTTCTGCCCCACCACGTACAACGCGGCGTCGCCGTCGCGCCACGCAAGGTCGACGGCGGCGGCGACGATCGACGACCGGGGTCAGCGTGACCGCCGGCGACGCCACCGAGCTTGCCGCTGACGCCGCCGCTGCCGCCGTGGAGGCGATGACCACGAGCGCACACGCCACGCCGCTCGAGAGCGTCTTCGTGAACTGGGACGACTGACAGCCCATCGCGATACTCCTTCGCAGATGCCGCCGGTCGGACTACGAGATCCGGATCAACCCTTCCTGAACAACACTGACGACGAGCCGCCCGTCGGTGGTGAAGATCGAGCCGCCGGCGAGACCTCGCGCCGACGTGGTCGAGAACGCGTGCTGGTCGTACAGTAGCCACTCGTCGGCACGGAACGCTCGGTGGAACCACATCGCGTGGTCGAGACTGGCCGTGTTCACGCCGGGTGAGTCCCAGGCCAGCCCGAACGGCAGCACCGCCGTGTCGAGCAGCGTCATGTCACTGGCGTATGTGACGATGCACGCGTGGAGCACGGGGTCGTCCGGCAGCCGCCCGTCAGCCCGCAGCCAGACCTGCTGGCCGTCGGCTGGATTGTCCTTGCGGTTCATCGGGTCGGCTGACACGTGGCGCAGGTCGATCGGTCGCGGCCGCTCGTACAGCTCGCCGAGGACGTCCTTGTACGGCGCCAACCGCTGGTGCCAGGTCGGCAGCGACTCGGGATCCGCCACGCCCTCGGGCATCGCGATCTGATGATCGGGCCCCTCCTCGTGCTTGTGGAAGCTGGCCTGCAGGTTGAAGATCGCCCGTCCGTGCTGGATCGCGACCACCCGCCGGGTGGTGAAGCTGCGCCCGTCCCTGAGCCGGTCGACCTCGTACAGGATCGGCACGGTCGGGTCCCCGGGCAGCAGGAAGTAGCCGTGCAGCGAGTGGACGCGCCGGCCGGGATCGTCCACGGTTCGCGCCGCGGCCACCAGCGCCTGACCCGCGACCTGGCCGCCGAAAACCCGCTGGCGCTTCTCGTCCGGCGAGGTCCCCCTGAACATGTTGACCTCGATCGGCTCGAGGTCGAGGAGTGCCACGAGGGTGTCCAGCGCCGACATCGACACCATCTTGCCACCCGCCTGGGGCGGACGGCCTTCGTGGCGTCGCGGCGGCGTAGCGTGGCGCCGTGGCAGGGAGCTGGCGAGATCACGCCATCGTGGCCAAGGGGTTCATGCCGCCGCTGGAGGGTGATGCACTGCACGCCGCCGCCGTGGAGGCTGCGGTGGCGGTTCCGGGCAAGCCGTTCGTCGAGATCGGCTCGTACTGTGGGCGGTCGACGATCTGGCTGGCGGCCGCCGCCCGCGAGGTCGGGACGATCGTGTTCGCCGTCGACCACCATCGCGGCTCGGAGGAGAACCAGGCCGGCTGGGAGCACCATGACCCGGCCGTCGTCGACGAGCGGACCGGGCGGATGGACACGCTGCCGTTCTTCCGCCGTGCGTTGTACGACGCCGGGCTCGAGGATCACGCCGTGGCCGTCGTCGGACAGTCACCGCGAGTCGCCGATCACTGGCCCGCCCACAGCGCCTCGTTGGTGTTCATCGACGGCGGCCACGGCGCCGAACCGGCGACCGCCGACTACCGGGGGTGGTCGCCCGTGGTGGCCATCGGTGGCACGTTGGCGATCCACGACGTGTTCCCCGATCCCGCGGGCGGAGGGCGGCCGCCGTACGAGAACATCTTCCTCCCCGCCATCGAGTGCGGCCGGTTCCGGCTGGCCTCCGCCATCGGGTCGCTGCGGATCCTCCATCGCGTGGCCTGAAGCCGTCCTGGTCACGTGATGCGACAGCCTCTTATCCGTCTTCTGGCGTGACCAGAACGAGCTGTCGGCTGACCTCGGCGAGCTTGGTGGCGATCAGGTCGCGGGTCCGTTCCCGCAGGCTCTCGACGTCCTGCCGCGTCATGCCCGCGGTCTCGATCGGGTCGAGGACGTAGACGTCGGCGTTCGACACGCCGAATCGCCAGTCGTGCTTGCGCAGCGCCGAGCGGGTGCCGTGGACGACGAGCGGCAGGATCGGCAGCTGCTTGTCGACGGCGAGCCGGAACGCCCCGTCCCTGAACTCGCCGAGCGCGCCGGTCGGCGAGCGGGTCCCCTCGGGGAAGATCATCACCGAGACCCGCTTGTCGAGCCGGTCGGCACAGTCCTGCATCGCGGCCACCGTGCTCTTGGCGTCACCGCGCACCAGCTTGACGTCGCCGGCCAGCGCCATCTGCCAGCCGATGAACGGGAGCTTGAAGAACTCCGACTTCGACAGCCACTTCATCTCCCACGGCAGGTGCGAGATCAGCAACATGTCGACGAAGCTCTGGTGGTTCGCCACCACGACGTACGGCCGGCGCATGTCGGCCGGGTGCTCGCCGTGGGTGCGGAACCGCCACAGCGGGTTGAGCGTCTGGATCACCACGGCTTGCCGGCGGAACAGCCAGCCGGCGGCATAGCGACCCTTGTCGAACGGCATCGTGACGAGCCGTACCGCGGCGACCAGCGGCAACCACACGAGGAGGCAAGAGCCGAGCACCAGCCAGGTCCAGGCACTGAAGACCGTGCGAGCGACGGCGTTGTCGAGCAGCTTGCGGCGCATGCTCCCATTCTGAGTCGATCCAGGTGGTGCAGGGTGCATGATGACATCGATGAGTGCTACGACCGCGCCGCTCGATGCGCTGCGATCGGTACTGGCCGATGCGGTGCGGAGTCGTGTGTCAACGGCCGATGACGCGGCGATCTTCACGGATCCCGGGGAGCGCTGGTTCGCCGACGGCGCGGTCGTCCGGACCGTCCACTCCGACGCCTCGATGTTCGTCGGTGGTCTGCGGGCGCTGCTCCTCCAAGCACTCCACCCGCTGGCGATGGCAGGTGTCGCGGACACTCCGGGTTCCGCGGCGATCCCTGGGGCCGGCTGCAACGGACGAGCCGGTTCATCGCGATGACCACGTTCGGTCCTGCCGATCAAGCTGACGCGATGGTCCGCCGAGTTCGACGGATCCACGACGCGGTGACGGGACCGCGCCGGATGGTCGGGCGTACGCCGCGAACGACCCGCACCTGCTGAGGTGGGTGCACGTCACCGAGGTCGACAGCTTCCTGCTCACCCATCGGCGCTTCGGATCGTCGACACTGACCGCGCCAGCAGGACCAGTACGTCGCCGAGGAGGCGGTCGTGGCGTCGAAGATCGGAGTGATCGATCCGCCGACGACGCTCGCCGAACTGCGCGACACGATGCGGGCCTACCGCGGCGAGCTGGCCGGCACGCCGGCGGCCCGGGACACGGCCCGCTACCTGCTGTTCACGCCGCCGCTCCCACTGATCGCGAGGCCCGGCTACGGTCTGATCGCCGGCGCCGCGATCGGCACGCTGCCATCGGTTCGGGCGGCGGATGCTCCGCCTCCCTCCGCCGCTGCCGGTCGCCGACCGTGTCGTCGGCGCGATCCTCGGCCAGCTCGCCACCCGCACGATGCGCTGGGCGATCACCGCGCACTGACCCCGAACTCGTCAGTCGAACAGTTCGGCGGCGGTGAAGACGTGGGCCGCCGGGCTCGCGCCGGTGATCGCGTCGGCGGCGAGGATGACGGCGGCGCCGGTGTACGTGGTGTGCTCCTCGAACGGGAACACGATCGGCGGCCGGTGTCCGGAGGACTCGTCGGGATACACGATGCCAGTCCAGTACGAGCCGTCGTCGCGCCGGTGCGTCCGCGTCCAGCTCAGCAGATCGGTGGCGGTGTCGAAGTCGCCGATCGTGGCGAACGCGATCGCCGTCTCGGCGGTCTCCGACGCCGTGACCCACGGCTCGTCGCTCACGCACCGGGTGCCGAGGCCGTCGATCACGAACGTCGACCAGCCGTCGGCGAGCCGGGCCTTGCCCGCGCTGACATCCATCGCTCCGCTGAGCACCGGGTAGTACCAGTCCATGGCGAAGCGGTCCTTCGGCTCGAACGCCTCGGGGCGCTCGACGATGGCGTCGATGATCGTGTGCGCCGCACGCACCCACGTAGGGCCGTCGATGACCGAGGACTCGACCGAGCCGGTCACCGCAGATCAGGGCGTGGGCGATGCTCGACGAGCCGGTCAGCAGCGCGTAGTCCCACGTGCGGGTGTCGTCGGCCTCGACGGCCCACAACACGAGCCCGTCGTCGCGCCGGTGCCCGAGCACCCACCTCGATCGCCCGCTCGACGGTCGGCCAGAGCGCCTCGGCATCCGCCCGTGACCGGGTGCACAGCCAGTGGTGCCACCCGCCGGTGGCGATGTACGCCACGACGTTGGTGTCGAGCTTCGCCTCCTCGACGCGGCCGTCGTCCATGTAGTAGTTGTGCCATGCACCGTCGGGCAGCTGGGCGTCCATCAGCCAGCGGTAGGCGGCGAACGCCTCGGCCCGGAAGCCGGCGACGTCGAGCGCCATCGCGGTCTCGACGTGGTTCCACGGGTCGCAGTGCCCGCCGGGGAACCACGGGATCATCCCGCTCGGTCGCTGCAGGCGAGTGAGGTGCACCGCCGATCTGGCGAACCTCGTCGGCGCTCAGCACGCCCGCATCTCCGGCAGCGTGCTCACGACTTCACGGCGTAGAGGACGAGGCTCTTGCCCAGGACGGGGGAGAGCATTCGGTCTGCGATGCGGGTGGAACGCGGCCGCTTGACGATGTCCCACTCGAGGAACGCTCGGTAGCGGCGGACGAGCGGGTGGTCGTTGTCGTCGACGCCGACTGCGCACTTCAACCACCAGTACGGCGAGTGCAACGCGTGAGCGTGGTGGCTTCCGGTGACGGCCAGCCCGGCGGCGCGCACCTTCGCCTTCAGCTCCGTCGCCGAGTAGATCCGAACGTGCCCGCCGACGGCTGCCGGCGCGTGATAGTCGTCGGACAGCATCCAGTTGATCTTCTCGGGAGCCACGACGGCACCGTCGCAGCCAGGATGCCGCCGGGCCGCAGCACCCTGGTCAGCTCGGCGAGGGCGGCGACGTCGTCCGGGATGTGCTCGAGGACTTCAGACGTCACGACGGCGTCGAACGTGCCGTCGGGGAACGGGAGCATCGTCGCGTCGCCGCGCAGGACGCCGACGTAGCACTTGTCCTCGATCTCGCCGGACTCGACCATCGCCGCGAACGTGTCGTTCGTCCCGATCACCTCGTCGGCTGCGAAGTCGAGGGCAACGACGCGGTGGCCGCGGCGCGCGAACTCGAACGCGTGGCGGCCGAACCCGGCGCCGGCGTCGAGGACCAGCGCGCCGGACGGCACGCCGAGCTTGTCCAGCTCGGTGAAGCGAATCGTCAGCACGAGTCGTCCTTGCCGGATCCGGTCGCGAATCGTGTCGCGGTATCACTCCGTCGGGGGTGCGGGAGGGGGCGGTAGCCCCCTCGCCCGGCAGCGAAAGGCCAGCTTGCTGGCCCGCTGCCAAGGGCAGGGCGCGGCGAAGCCGCTCGACAGAACTCGACCGAACGGAGCGAGCGAGCGCAGCGAGCGAACGAGTGAGGTCGAAACATCAGCGAGCGAGCGCAGCGAGCGAACGAGTGAGGTCGAAACATCATCAGATCCGGCCGTTCTTGCGGAGCTTGGCGACGTTGTGCGGCATGGCCAGTACCTCGCGGTACTGGTCGACCGTCAGCTCGGCGCAGCGACGCCACGTCCAGCGCTCGGTCACCCGCCGGCGGCCCGCCTCGCCCACCCTGGCCCGGAGCTCGGCGTCATCGAGGCCGCGCCGGATGGTCGCGGCCAGGGCACCGGAATCGCCCGCCGCACACGAAAGGACGGTGTCGCCGTCGTTGCCGGTCACTTCCGGCAGGGCCCCGCCGTCGGTGGCGACGAGGGCGGTGCCAGTGGCCATCGCCTCGATCGCCGGCAGGCTGAATCCCTCGTACAGGCTCGGCACGACGGCCAGCTCGGCCTCGGCGTAGAGCTCGACGACGCGCTCGTCGGTGACCCCGGAGACCCACGTGACACAGTCCTGGAGCCCGTTCGACTCGATCAGGTCGAGGCTCTTGCCCGGCTTCGGTCGGCCGATGATCGTGAGCGAGACGTCTCGCTCGGTGCGCAGCTTGGCGACCGCCTCGATGAGGTAGCTGAGGCCCTTCAGCGCCACGTCGGCCGAGGCCGTGGTGATCAGCCGGCCAGCGACCCGCGCCGACGTTCGGCAGCGGGCGGAACAGCTCGGGGTCGACGCCGACCGGCACCAGGCGCATGCGGTCGAGACTCACGCCCATGTCGGTGTGGATGTCGTTGATCGAGTTCTCGCTCACCACGACGATGCGCGGCATCCTCGAAGCGACCTTGCCCTGCATCTTCACGAACGAGTACCACCGACCCACCGACCAGCGCTTGCGCCAGTTCGGCGCCTTCTCCATCTCGAGCATGCGATCCCGCGTGATCGGGTGGTGCAGCGTGACGATGGTCGGAAACTCGCTGCTCGATGCTGGTGATCCCGTAGCCGAGGCACTGGTTGTCGTGGACGAGGTCGAACTCGCGGGCCCGCCCACGCAGCGCCCGAAGGGCCCGGTAGCTGAACGCCAACGGCTCGGAGAAGACGCCGGTCGAGAACTGGGCGACTTCGAGGAAGTCCTCGCGATGCCTCAGCTCCCAGTACGCCGGGAAGCGGCCGGGATAGTGGTCGTTGAACAGGTCGAGGCTGGGGAGCTCGTGGAGCGGCACGCGCGCGTCGAGGATCGGGTACGGCTGGCCGCTGAAGACCTCGACCGAGTGCCCGAGCTCGACGAGCGCCTTCGTCAGGTGGCGGGTGTAGATCCCCTGCCCGCCGACGTGCGGTTTCCCGCGGTAAGTCAGGTAGGCGACGCGCAGCGACTCGGGAGCGTTGGAGGGCGGCGGCACCGGGTAGAGGTTATCGACCCTGTTACCGAGCGGTAACGCCGCCGCGAGAACGTTTGGCGGCCCACCAGACCGCTCCGAAGCCGAGGAACAGCACCACGATGAACGGGCGGTCGCCGAGTTCGACGTACCAGGTCTCGCCGGAGCGCAGCTCGATCGTGTGCCGGATGACCGCCTGCTCGCTGACGGCCGTGCGGTCGATCACGTCGCCGTCCGGCGTCACGAATTCGGAGAACCCCGTTGGTGACGCCTGCACGACCCAGCGTCCGGTCTCGATGGCCCGCAGCCGGCTCGATGCGACCTGCTGGGACTGGACGATCGTGCCGGTGTAGCTGGCGCCGTTCGTCGGGTTCAGGATCAGACCCGCCCCCTCCCGCACGCCTTCCCTGGCCCGGCCCCCGAAGAACACCTCCCACGAGATGGCCACGGCGGCCCGCGTGCCGTCGGGCAGGTCGAGCACCGCGGGCGTCGTGCCGGCGATCGCGTCATGGGGAACCTGGTCGACCGGCGCTCCGAGGGTCTCGAGGAACCCGCGCAGCGGCACGTACTCGCCGAAGGGGACCCGCCGAACCTTGTCGTAGCGACTCGTGACCTCGCCGTCGGGGGTGACGATGACCTGGGCGTTCGTGAAGTGGTCTGGCTCGTCCGGCACGTCCTCGGTGATGCCGACCGCGATCGGCACGCCGAGCCGGTCGGCCTGCGCCGCGATCGCCGCGAGCTCGTCGCTGGTCTCGAAGTCGACCACGTCCACGACGTTCTCGGGCCACAACACGAGGTCGAGGGAGTCGTCCGGGTCGATCGACGCGGTTGCTTCGAGGTGCCGCTCGGTGACGACGTGGCTGGGAACGTCCGACGCGCTCGTGCCCTGCTCACCGCCGCCCTGGACCGCGATGACGTCGAGGACGTCACCGGTGCCGTGGCCCCGCGGGGCGACGACCGAGAGCCCGAGGATGGCGAGCGCTCCCGCAAGCGCCGGCACGGCAACCTCGACCGTCGACCGATCCGCCGACCGCACGAGCGCGCCGATTGCGAAACCGGTTTGCAACACGACCCAGGTGATCAACACCACGCCGCCCACCCTGGCGATGTTCCCGACCGGGCCGGCCGCCTGGGCGATGCCGAGGCTGGCCAGCGGCACGCCGCCGAACGGGAAGGAGAACCGCACCGCCTCGATCAGCGTGTAGGCCAGCGGCCGTCCGACGATGCGCCAGCGGCCGCCCGGAGCCGCCAGCGCGGCGAGCCCGTGGGCCGACGCGAACACCACGCTCGCCACGATGTACCCGGGCGCCGTGAGCTGCCACATCCAGATCGTGCCGGTGGCCAGCCAGCCGAGCCCAAAGGCCGCGCCGCACCAGAATCGGACAGCCCGGGGGGGATCGACGCCGAGCGCCAACTCGAACAAGGCGACGCCGGCGAAGGACAAGGGCCACCATCCCCACGGCGGGAGCGAGAACGCGACCAGCAGTCCCCCGGCGAGCGCGAGGAGGACCGGAACGCGCACGGACGGCGAGGCTATCGACCTGCGATCAGCGCCGGGGGTTCGCGTCGGGTCAGCCGGCGACGGTGGTGGTGGTCGTCGACGGGCGCGGCGGATCGACCATCTCGCCGTTGGCGTCGACCAGGTCGAGGTGGGCCACGATGCGCTGCGACACCGAGCCCGGTGGGTGGCACGCGAACAGCGTCGCCGTGTGCCGATAGTCGGGCAGCGTGATCCACATCGCCTCGTCGTCGACGACCTCGACGAACGCGACCTCGTAGACCCAAACCCCGGTGAACGTGTCTGGCGTCGGTACCGTCGCCCGCTCGTCGGCCAGGCCCTGCGAATCGTCGAGGTCGAAGATCACCTGGTCGCCCGGCTCGAGCTGGTCGAGGTTCCGGAAGTCGGCGTTGTGGCTCGTCCGGTGGCCGGCGATGACGAGGTTGCCGAGCTCACCTGGCATCGCCGTTCCGGGCCAGTGCCCCGGGCCGTAGTCGAGGGTCGAGATGCGGATGCCCTCGATGAACGGTGCGTCGAGTCCGAGCGCCGGGATCTGGATCCGTCCGTGGTACACCTGCGGCTCCGGTCCGTTGTCGGGCGGCACCGTGTCGGGGAACGGCAGGGTCGGCAGCGTGGAGTCGAGCCCGGTGCCGGGGGTCGCGGTCTCGGTCGGCGGCAGCGTCGCCACGTACGGCGACGGGGCGCCGTCGGAGGGGGAGCTGTCGGCCGCCGCGCTCGCCGCTACCGCAGCGACGAGACCAGCGGCGACGACCGCGACGGAGACTCGTTGGATCGAAGGCACGAGCGGGAACAGTACCGTGCCCGCGCGCCCGAATTCCGACATAACCCCGCCGATGATGCGACACTCGGCCGATGGAGTTGCGCGATTGGATCCTCGGCGAGCACGCGTCCGCACGCGCCCGGTTCGAGCGCTCGATCGTCGACGTCGTGCCCACCGAGCGCTGGCGTGACCCGGCGGGGGCCGGAGGATCGTCGATCGCCTATCTCCTGTTCCACGTGACGTACCACGCCGACCTCGCGATCGGCGCGGTGCTCGCCGGGAGCGAGCCGTGCCTGCCCGGCTGGCGCAAACGGCTGGGGGTCGACGGATTCGCGCCGCCGGCTGGGCTCGGCGAGACCGAGGATGCCGGGCTGTCGGCCGCGCTCGACCTCGATGCGCTGCAGGGCTACGCCAAGGCGGTGCACGACGCGACGGCGGCGTGGATCGAGGCGAGTGACCTCGACGCAGCGGTCGACGCCCCCGGCGCACTCGAGCGGAGCGGCGTGACGTCTGCGGACGTCCCCTGGCTGCACGCGATGTGGTCGGGACAGCCGGCGCCGTTCTTCCTCCAGTGGGAGGCGATCGGGCACAGGGTCAACCACATCGGCGAGATGGTCACCGTGCGGAACCGTCTCGGCCTCAGCCCGTTCTGAGCAACGCGACGGTCTCCGCGGCCACCCGCTCGGCGTCGGCGATGCACGTGGAGACGCCGATGCCCCGATAGCTGGCACCCGTGAGGAGCACGCCGCGTGGCGTCGCTGCCGCGACTCCGGCGAGCCATCGCCGGTGGCCGGGGCGGTACTGCGGAAACGAGCTCGGCCAGCGGCTGACGCGAACGTCGGTCGGTTGGAGGTCGACGCCGACATGACCGCTGACTTCCGCGACGGCGTCGCCGGCGAGCTCGTCGTTGCTCCGGTCCATGACGTCGAGGCCATCGCGTCCGAGCGACACCCGCAGGATCTCGCCGTCGCCCCGCCAGTGCGCCCACTTCTGGGAGCCGAACGAGGCGGCCGTGACGAGTCGCTGCGCCGGCTTGGGCACGAGGTAGCCACTGCGACCGCGGAGCCGCTCTGGCCAGTCCGGGACGGCGAGGGTCACGATCACGACGCTCGGCGTGGTCCATCGTCGCGAGGGCGCCGGCCAGATCGGGCGCCGCGCCGGCGACCAGCGGCGCGGTCATGGCCGCCGGAGTCGCCAGCACGACGGCGTCTGCGGGTCGGCCGTCGACCCGCCACGACGCACCGTCGCGATCGATCGAGGAAACAGGGGCGTCGGTGCGCACGACCGCGCCGCCGCGCACGGCCGCGTCGCGGGTTGCCTCGGCGAGCGCCTGCATGCCCTGATCGGGGGTGTAGAAGATCGGCCCGCGGGATGCCGGCATGCGCCTTCGCATCGATCGAGCGGCAAGCAGGAGGCTGCGATGTCCATCGGCGAGGTCGGCCAGCTGGGGCACCATCGCGAGGCTGAAGCGGTCGGTGTCCGTCGCGTAGATGCTGCCCACGAGGGCGTCGACGAGCCGCTCGTGGACTTCGCGACCGAAGCGGGCGGTGACCAGCCGGCCGATCGAGTCACCGGCGTCGGTGGTCCGGGGGAGCAGCGGCTCGACGGCCGCCCGCAGCTTCCCCCGCACGCTCAGCAGGCGACTCGCGGCCAGCCCGGCGACGCCGGCCGGGACGCCGAGCATCAGCCCGTCGGGGATCGGCCGCAGTCCGTTGTTCCAGACCGCGGCGTGGGCATCGGTCGGCGACGTCAACGAGTCGCCGAGCCCGACCCGGCGAGCGAGTCCGGCACCGTCCGGCACGCGGCGCCACGAAACGCATCGGCCCCCTCATCGATCGCCGGTCGACCGGCGAACGGCGACGTCCTGAGCTTGCCGCCGACCAGGTCGGTCGCCTCGCGGATCTCGACCTCCACGTCGTCGCGAACCGTCAACGACGTCAATGCTTCTGCGACCGCCAGCCCGGCGATGCCGCCGCCGACGATCACGACCCGACGATTCATGCGGCGGTGATGAGCCTGGCGAGCGCAGCCATCACGGCGGGATCGTCGTTGACCGACGCCGTGCGGGCGAACGTCAAGCCAGCTGACTCTGCCCGCCGGCGGGCTTCGATGTCGAGGTCGTACAGCACCTCGAGATGGTCGGCGACGAATCCGCACGGGCAGACGAGCAGGCCGTCGGTCGCCGACCCCGCGAGTTCGTCGATCACGGTCAGGATGTCCGGGCCGATCCACGGTTCGGCGACGCGGCCGGACGATTGCCACGCGACGGCCCAGCGGTCGTCGGCGAGGCCGGCTGCACTCGCCACGGCTGCGGCGGTCGAGTGCACCTCGCTCGGGTAGCGGTCGCCCTCGGCGATGACCCGCTCGGGGAGCGAGTGCGCGGTGAACTCGACGGTCGTCGCGGCGGGCATCGCGGCCAGTTGCTTCGCGACGTCGGTCGCCAGGAACTCGACGAACGCCGGTTCGGTCGCCCAGCTCTCGATGCCGGTGAACGCGACGCCGTGCTCGTGCGCCGCCGACGACGCACGGTCGAGGTACACCTTGATCGACATCGAGGAGTAGTGCGGCGCGAGGACCAGCCCGGTGATGCGATCGACACCCGCGCCGGCCAGCGCGAACACGGCCTCCTCGATCGTCGGCCGGGCGTGGCGCAGCCCGACCCCCACCGTGTATCCGGTCCCGAGCTCACGGGCGATCGCCGACCGCTGCCGCTCCGTGCGCTCGGCGAGCGGGCTCAGGCTGTCCTGACCGGCCTTGGCGATCGCGTCGTAGCGGCGGATCAGGTCGGCGAGCTGCTCGTCGGACGGCGGGCGGCCGCCGCGGATGTCCGTGTAGTAGGCCGCGATGTCAGCGCGGCTCTCCGGGGTGCCATACGCCATCACCACGACGCCCCTCATGGCGTTCCCCGGCCACAACACTTGCTGCCTGCGCAGCTTGTGGCCGCTCCCTCCGCTGGCGCTCCGGTCGCTCGCACCGTCGCTATCTCACGACGTTTCTGGAGTGGACGAGGTCGACGACGGCGGCGAGCACCTCGGGGTCGGTATCGGGGTGGACCCCGTGGCCGAGGTTGAACACGTGCCCGGGACGACCGGCGTTGTCGACGAGCACGTCGCGGGCACCGGCGAGCGCGACATCGATTCCACCAAGGGCCAGCGCGGGGTCGAGGTTGCCCTGGACGCCGATCCGCTCGCCGAGCCGTTTTCGGGCGTCGGAGATCGAGGTGCGCCAGTCGAGGCCGATCGTGCTCGGGCCGGCGGCGACCATCGACTCGAGGAGGTGGTCGCAGCCGATGCCGAAGTGGATGCCGGGCGCACCTGGGTGGCGCTCGGCCAACTCGCTGAACACGCGGCGCGAGTGGGGGAGCACGAAGCGGTCGTAGTCGGCGGCCGACAACGTGCCGGCCCACGAGTCGAACACCTGGAATGCCCTGGCCCCGGCGTTCAGTTGGACGTCGACGAACGTGATCGCCATCGACGCCAGGCGGTCGAGCACGTCGTGCCACAGCGCCTCGTCGCTGCGCATCAGCGCCTTGGCGTGCTCGTAGGTGCGGCTCGGGCGACCCTCGATCAGGTAACTGGCGACCGTGAACGGCGCGCCGGCAAAGCCGAGCACCGGAGTCGCGTCACCGAGCTCGTGGGCGACGATCCCGACGGTCTCGCTGACGAACCGGATGTCTCCGGGATCGAGTGGCCGCAGACGATCGAGATCGGCGCGGCTGCGGATCGGCGCCTCGGTGACCGGCCCCGTCCCCGGAGCGACGTCGATGCCGAATCCGACCGCATGCGCCGGCACCACGATGTCCGAGTACAGGACGGCGGCGTCGACGCCGTAACGACGCACCGGCTGCAGCGTGAACTCGGCCGCGAGGTCCGGTCGCTTGATCGCGTCGAGGATCGACCCCGCTCCCCGCAGCGCCCGGTACTCGGGCAGGCTGCGACCCGCCTGCCGCATGAACCACACCGGCGTCGTCGTCGTCGCCTCGCCGCGCGCCGCGACCAGAAAGATCGGTTCGCCAGCGAGATCACCCATGCACGACTGGACGCTACCCGGCACCGCGTTCCGCTCCGGTGAGACGCCAGATAGGATGGCGAACCTCCTATTTCGACCCAACGACCTGACCAGGGACGAATGACGCAGCAGCACCCAGAACTCGAGTCCGAACAGGCGTACGTCGACTTCGCGTACGAGTGTCTGGAATCGACCAAGACATCGGCATGGCGGCTCCGTGACATCCACGAGGCCGACCTCGGTGGCACCATGCAGGCGCGTTTCGAGCGCAACGCGTTCGACGAGGCCCTGGTCAAGCGGCTGAACGATCTCGATCTCGGCGACGCCGCGCTGGTGTTCGGCCGCATCGACCGCCTCGCCGAGCGCCCCGACGGCACGGAGAGCTTCCACATCGGGCGCCTCGCGGTCGCCGACGACAACTCGGAGCCGGTCGTCGTCGACTGGCGGGCGCCGGTCGCCGAGCCGTTCTACCGCGCCACCGGTCGGGAGCCGATGGGCCTCGTCCGCCGCCGCCACTTCGCCGTCGACGGGCGCAAGGTCCTCGGCATCGAGGACGAGCTCTTCGGCGAGGGGCACCTCGGCGTCGGCCACGACGAGGGTCTGGCGCCGGACGACGACAGCCGCGACGGTCGACCCCAACTCACGGGCTACTCGACCCTGTTGGCCGCCCTCGAACGGGGCCGCACCGGAACGCTCGGCGACATCGTCGCCACGATCCAGGCCGAGCAGGATGAGATCATCCGCTCCAACCAGGGCGGCGTGCTCGTCGTGCAGGGTGGGCCAGGCACTGGCAAGACCGTGGTCGCTCTGCACCGGGCCGCCTACCTCCTGTACACGTTCCGATTCCCGCTCGAGGACCAGGGCGTGCTCGTCATCGGTCCGAACCGAGTCTTCCTGCGCTACATCGAGCGGGTCCTGCCGTCGCTCGGCGAGGCCGGAGTCGAGCAGGTCGTGCTCGCCGACCTCGTCCCCGACGTCACGTTCGTCAGCGCGACCGGCGACGGCGGCGGGGGAATCGAGTCCGACGAGACCCGCCGGGTCAAGGGCGACGCTCGCATGTCCGACGTGATCGACCGCGCCATCGGCGACCGCGAGCGGGCGCTGTCGCAGGACCTCGTGGTCCCGTTCCGCAGCGGATTCGTGCGCATCACGGTCGAGGAGTCGGCGCGCATCGTGAAGGCGGCGGCCCGCCGGATCCGCCGCCACAACACCGGCCGCAGGCACGTCGAAGGCGAGTTCTTCGCCGCCCTGCAGGCTTCGTGGCGAGGAGGAACCGCCCTCACCGCCTCCGAACTGCGCCAGGAACTCTGGGGCGTCCCCGAGGTCAGGGCCGCGCTGGAGCGGATGTGGCCGGTGCTCACACCCGCCGAACTCCTGCACGACCTGTTCGGTTCCCGGGCACTGCTGCGCCTCGCCGGACGGAACATCCTGACCGACCCCGAGATCGACGCCCTGTTCCGCCCCCGGTCCGAGGTGGTCGGAGCGGTCCGCTGGACCCCGTCCGACGTCGCGTTGCTCGATGATGCCCGCGAGGTGCTCGGCCCGGCGCCGCGGAAAGGCGGTCGCATCGACGACGGCGACGAGATCCGCACCTACGGCCACATCGTCGTCGACGAGGTCCAGGACCTCTCCCCGATGCAGCTGAAGATGGTCACCCGGCGATCGCTCAACGGCTCGCTCACCGTCGTCGGCGACCTCGCCCAGGCCACCGGACCGTGGGCGCCGAAGTCGTGGGGTGACATCACGTCGCACCTTCCCGACAAGCGTCCCGGCCGCATCGTCGGTCTGTCCGTCGGCTACCGCATCCCGGCGCAGATCATGCAGCTCGCCGACCGGGTGATGCACGCCGCCACGCCCGACCTGCGTCCACCTCGCGCCGTGCGCGAGGGCGACGCCCCGCCGCGCGTGCTGTCGGTCGAACGCGCCGACCGGATCGGCGCCGCCGTCGCCGCCGCCACCAACGACATCCTCGGCGAGGAGCGGGGAATGAGCGTCGCGGTGCTCGTGCCGGACGCCCTCGTCGACGAGATCTCGGCCGCGCTCGGAGACGCGGGCATCGCGCACAGCCGGGCGACGACGAGCGGCCTCGACGACCAGGTCACCGTCGTGCCGATCGGCGTCGCCAAGGGCCTCGAGATCGACGCCGTGGTCGTCGTCGAGCCGGCCCGCATCGTGTCGTCCGAGATGCAGGGGATGCGGGCGTTGTACGTCGCGCTCACCCGCCCGACGCAGCGGCTCACGATCGTGCACTCCCAGCCGCTCCCAACGGCCCTCGAGGTGGGCGTGCGGACGATCGGGATCGAACAGGCCACCCCGGCGAGCGCGGCGTCCTGAATCTGGCTCTGCGTTGGCGCTGGCACGCTGGTTGACTGGATCCAGTGGGCACCGAGCAACTGGCGGGCGGCCTGGCCAACGCCGGCCTGGTCGAGCGCGACGGCGACGTCGTGCACCGGCCCGCGCCGCCGAACGCCAGCACGCTCCACCGACTCCTCGATCATCTCGCCCTCGCCGGGTTCCCCGCCCCGCGCCCGATCGCACTGCGCGACGGGCGGGAGGCCGTCGGCTACATCGCCGGCGACGTTCCCCTGCCGCCGTTCCCGGCGTGGTCGATGTCCGACGCCGCGCTCGCGCGCGATCGGCTCGTTCCTGCGCCGGTACCACGACACGGTGGCGGACTTCGAGGTCCCGCCGGACGCGGAGTGGTCCACCCAGCTCGCCGACCCGCAGGGTGGCCGCATCGTCTGCCACAACGATGTGTGCCCGGAGAACGTGGTGTTCCGGGACGGCCGCCCGGCGGCGCTGCTCGACTTCGACTTCGCCGCCCCGGGCCGCCCCGTGTGGGACGTCGCCCAGGCGGCGAGCTACTGGTGCCCGCTCACCGACCCGGCGCTGGCGACGGAGCTGCGGCGGCCGGCGTTCGACCCACCAGCGCGTCTGGCGATGTTCGCCGACGCCTACCAGCTGAGCGACGTCGACCGCCAGTCGTTCGTCGGCGTGTACTTCGAGACCGAGGAGGTTTCCGTGCGTTTCGTGCTCGACCACGTCGCTGCCGGCCACCGGCACTTCGCGGAACTGTGGGAAGGCGGCGGCCGTGTACGGTTCGATCGCAAGATGCGGTGGCTCGATGCCAACCGCGACATCCTCCACCGGGCGGTGACCCGATGAGCGCAGCCACGACGAGCCCTGCCGCCGACTCCGTCACGCCCCTGCTCCGGGCGCTCCTCGGTGACCCGCCGGTGCGGTTCGAGTTCTGGGATGGCAGTTCGGTCGGGCCGGAACCCGGCGAAGCGATCGGCACGATCAAGGTGCAATCGAGCGATGCGGTCCGCCGTCTCCTCTGGGCGCCCAGCGAGCTCGGCCTGGGCCGGGCCTACGTCGCCGGCGACCTCGACGTCGAGGGCGACATCGTCGCGATCGTCGAGGTGCTGCGAGACGCCACGCCGCAGGACCTCAAGTTCGGCCTCGCCGCGGCCAGGGAGGCGCTCACCGCCTCGCGCCGCGTGGGGGCACTCGGGCGGCCGCTCCCTCCGCCACCGCAGGAGGCGAGGCTCAGCGGGTGGCGGCACTCGCTGCGCCGCGACGCCAGCGCGATCAGTCACCACTACGACGTGGGCAACGACTTCTACCGGATCGTGCTCGGGCCATCGATGACCTACTCCTGCGCCCGCTTCACGTCCGACTCGGCCACCCTCGAGGAGGCGCAGGCCGCCAAGCACGACCTCGTGGCGCGCAAGCTCGGGCTGCACGAGCGCCCCGGGATGCGGCTGCTCGACGTCGGGTGCGGCTGGGGGTCGATGGCGATCCACGCCGCGTCCACGTACGGCGCCAACGTCGTCGGCATCACGATCAGCAAGGAGCAAGCCGAGCTGGCGAGGAAGCGCGCCGCCGATGCCGGCGTCGGTGAGCTCGTCGAGATCCGGCTGCAGGACTACCGTGAGCTCGGCTCGGAGAGTTTCGACGCGATCAGCTCGATCGGCATGGCCGAGCATGTCGGAGGGTCGAAGATCGACACCTACTTCGAGTGCCTCCGCAGGGCGCTGGTGCCGACCGGACGGCTGCTCAACCACGCGATCTCCGCGAAGGGCGGATCCAAGCTCGGCCGGCGTTCGTTCCTAGGGCGGTACGTGTTCCCCGACGGCGAGCTGATGGACGTCGGCGAGACGGTGCTGGCGATGGAGCGCAACGGCTTCGAGGTCCGCGACGTCGAATCGCTCCGCGAGCACTACGCCCGCACGCTCAAGGCCTGGTTGGCGAACCTCGAGGCCGGCTGGGACGACGCGGTGGCTGCCGCCGACGTGGCGCGGGCACGCATCTGGCGGCTCTACATGGCCGGGTCGGCGGTCGGCTTCACCGACGGTGGCGTCAGCATTCACCAGGTGCTCGGCGTGGTCCCGACGGCGACGGGTGAGGCGGCTGTGCCGCTGACCCGCGCCGATTGGGTGTGACGCAGCCAACAGGTACGACGAAGTGCAGCATCTGAGGACAGACGGGTGTCTCCAGATGCGCCACTTCCGCGGCGGGGCTGCCGCACCCGTCGCGCCATCGCGGGGGCCACCCGCTTCCAGAGCCAGCGCGCCCGGTCCGCACCACGACAGGACCACGGAACGGTCAGGAGAGCCGCATCGCTCCTTTTCCGCACTCGCCGGTTCGTGACACCCAGGGGAGGTGCCGGCACCAGCGACTCGGAGGAGATGACATGGCCACCGACTTCCTCGGCTACGACGCGGCGCGTGTGCGCGAGCTCGGGCGGCAGGTCGTGCGATCGATCGAGTACCTCGACGGGATCCGGTCGAGCGAACCGTGCGCCGACGGCGCGATCACCACGATCCGCGACATCGCGGCCCGGCTGTCGACCGAGTGGCTTCCGGCACTCGCGACGATCACCGGTGACACGACGCTGTTCGGGTGGTCGAGCGGCGGTCCGTCCGTTGGGCTTGCCGGTTCCGCGCCTGGCGGCGCGGGCGGGCTTTCTCTCGGCGGCCTGCCTGCGGCGGTCGATTCGCTCTCCGACGCAGATCTCGCTCTGATCGACCTCGCTGACCGCTTCGATGACCTCGACACGAACGGTGACGGCGGGCTCTCGTGGGGGGAGCTCGTCGCCGGCGCCGACAGCGACGATCCGGCGGCGGCGGCGTGCGCGTACCTCGTCGGCAACCCGCTGGCGTTCGCCAACACCGCGCTCGCCGGCGCCGACTACTCGATCGGCGACCTCGACGTCCTCAGCATCGACAACATCGAGGACGGCGGTTGGGAGGTCGACATGGACCCCCACTCCGATGCGCCGATGTGGCAGTCGATGACGCTCACCACGGCGGCGATCGCCAGCGCGCTGGAACAGAACAGGCACCAGCGCACACTCGCCCGGCCGAGCGTGTTCGCAGCGGCTGATGGAGCAGACGACGACGGCGAGATCGACGGCCGGGTGTCACTCGGCGACCTCGAGGCGCTCAGCGAGCGGACCGACGACCCGGCGGTCACCGCCATGTGCGCCTACTTCCTGGCCAACGTCGACGCGTTCAAGCGGATCGATCGGGAGGGCCCCGGCACGGGGTTCGACGGCGCGATCGCCTACGACCAGCTCTTCGAGCTGGGCACGAGGCAGGGCGCCCTCGCCGGGCTTGCCGACCCGGCCATCCCGGCGGCGCTCCAGGCCCTCTACCGCGAACCGGTCGACCATGGCGATGGCGCGACGCAGTTCCTTCACCACCCGGTCGAACCGCAGCCGGGATTGGGGCACGTGGTCGTCGCCCTGTACGTCCCGACGCCCACGGCCGGAGTCACCCAGGTCGAGGGCGTTCCGGTCCTCGGCGACTGGGCGGTCGGCGCGGGCAACGACCGGGTATCAGATCCGACGGCGCACCCGAGCGACTCGATGCTCCACCTCATCGTCGACTACGAGTCGGGAATGGTCACGGTGCGGATCCCGCCCAGCGTCGGCCTCGACGGCGGCGTCTCGGACGCCCTGCCGATCGTGACCGATCTGGGCAGTGGCGGCCTCTGGTTCGGCCGGCTGACCCCAGCCGGGGACTCCAATCACGTCAGCATCGACCAGCGCGACGACGGCGCCATGCAGATCGATTGGGCGATCCTCAACGCCGACAAGCGGGTCGTTGCACCGTGGGCCGACGGTACCTTCACGATCGCCCCGGCCGACGGTTCGCAGGTCCGGTTCCTCTGGGTGCGTGACCGGTTCCCGGCGCTGGAGGCGTATCACATCTACCCCGACGGCACGATCGAGACCCTCGCCGATGACCCGGCCGGCAACGGCGCGATGATCGGGCTGCTCGACGACTTTCCGCCGACGGCCGGGGCCGGGGTCGGCTGAGTCAGTCGACCGCGGGCAGCGCGGCGATGAGGTTGCGCAGGTTGTTCAGCGCCTTGTCGGCGTCGGCATGGCGGCGCCGGACGACGGCCGAGTCCATCATCGCGATGGCGCGGTCGAACTCGATCAGGAGGTCGGGCGCCTTGTCCTCGACACCGGGCCGCGCGGCATCCCACAGCGTGTCGATGCGAGCGATCAGTTCCTCGTCACCCTCGTTCTGGACGATCGTCTCGCTGAGCCCGGTGGCTTCGGCGACGAGCTGGTCGAGCAGTTCGCTGGTCGAGCCGGCGGCGACGAACGCCGTGGTCGATGTCGTCGACCCCGACGGTCGCGTCGTGACCGTCGGGTCGATCGTCGTGCTGCATGCACCGAACGCGTAGCGCGCCAGAGAACGACAGGGCGGCGAGCGCCCACGGACGGCGGCGACTCACACGCTGACGAGGATGCGGGCGCTGGCGAACGCTCCCACACCGATGTGGTGGCCGCCGATCTCGAGGGTCAGGGTGCCGTCGGGCGAGATCGCGGTGACCGTGCCGTTCGTGCCGGGTACGAGCTCGGACTCCTCGAGGAACTCGAGCAGGCCCGGCGTGAACTCGAGCTCCTCGGGGATCCGGCTGATCGTGAACTGACGGCCGACGTCGATGTTCGAGAGCGCCGTCGCCTCCGGCTCGATGTAGTCGGAACCCGGAATCGGGTTGCCGTGCGGGCAGGTGGTGGGGCTGCCGAGGAGTCGGTCCATCGCCTGCTCGACGTTCGTGCTCATCACGTGTTCCCACTTGCCCGCCTCGTGATGGGCCTCAGCCCACGACAGCTTGAGCACGTCCGTGAGGAACCGCTCGGCGAGTCGGTGACGGCGAACGATCCGCTCGGCCAGCACGAGACCCGCCGGCGTCAGGCGGATGCCGCCGTCGGTCGAGATCAGCCCCTCGTGCTCGAGCCGGCGCATCATCTCGCTCACCGCGGGCCGGCTCACCAGCAGTCGCTCGGCGATCCGCGCTTGGATGACGTCGACGTCGTCCTCCTGCAACTCGAAGATGCACTCGCAGTACTCCTCGAAAGCCGGATGGTGTTCCCCCGCGGCAGGCATGCGGCCACTCTACCCTTCGGCGATCTTGCCGCCGGGTGGCTCATCACACGCGAGCGAACGTTCAACTGGCGGTGAGACGACGTTCGGCGTGCCTCCAACCGATGGCTGGACATCGCCGAGGTGTACGAGTAATATACTCAATATGCTACTGCGAAATTCCGATTCATGAGCGTACGTCACGCGGTCCTGGCGCTGCTCACCGAGGGACCGAAATATGGCCTCAAGCTGCGCCAGGAGTTCGAGGAGCGGACCGGCGAGGTGTGGCCGCTGAACGTCGGCCAGGTGTACACGACCTTGCAGCGCCTCGAGCGCGACGGGCTCGTGGAGTCCGAGGGCGACGCCGATGACGGCCCGCAGAAGACGTTCCGGATCACCTCCGCGGGCGCCGACGAGCTGGCGCAGTGGCTGCGGACGCCTCCGGACCTCTCCTCGCCGCCGCGCGACGAGCTGGTCATCAAGGTCCTCGTCGCTCGCCGACTCCCCGGCGTCGACGTCCACGAGCTGATCCAGGTGCACCGGCGCTACCTCGTGCAGCTGATGCAGCAGTACACGCGGCTGAAGGAGTTCGAGAGCGACGACGTCGGCGTCGCGCTCGTCGTCGACGCCGAGCTCTTCCGCCTCGACGCCGTCACCCGCTGGCTCGACGCCGCCGACGCCCGGCTGCGCCGCGAGCCGAACGAACCGGATTCCACCGGACACGATGCGGCCACGCCGAGACTCCGGCGCCGCGTGGAGGTGAGGCCGTGAGTGCGCCGGCCTTGCAGCTTCGCGGCGTCTCGAAGACGTTCGGGTCCGGCGCCGCCGAGGTCCACGCCCTGCTCGACATCGACCTCGACGTCCAGCGCGGCGAGCTGGTCGCGGTGATGGGCCCGAGCGGCTCCGGCAAGAGCACGCTGCTGACGATCGGCGGCGGGCTCGAGGAACCGACCCGCGGCGAGGTCCTCGTCGACGGGGTCGACCTCGCCACGCTGTCGCGCAACGCGCTGGCCCGGCTCCGCCGGCAGTCGATCGGTTTCGTGTTCCAGGACTTCAACCTGCTGGCCGGTCTCACGGCCGCCGAGAACGTGTCGCTCCCGCTGGAGCTCGACGGCGTCCAGGCGCGTCGAGCCCGCGGCACGGCGCTCGAGATGCTCGAGGTCTTCAGCCTCGGCAATCGCGCCGACGTGTTCCCCGACGACCTCTCCGGCGGCGAGCGGCAGCGCGTGGCGATCGCCCGCGCCGTGGTCGGCGACCGCCAGCTGCTGCTCGCCGACGAACCGACCGGTGCGCTCGACTCCGTCAACGGCGAGGGTGTGATGCGGCTCGTGCGCGCCGCGTGTCAGCGCGGCGTCGCCGGCGTCGTCGTCACCCACGATGCCCAGCTCGCGTCGTGGGCCGATCGCATCGTGTTCCTCCGCGACGGGCGCGTGGTCGACCAGACCATGCCGCCGCCCGGTCCCGAGTCACTGTTCGCAGTACGATGAGCGACCGTCGCAGTGGCCGGTCGGCGCGCCGCGCCGTCGTGCACTGGGCGCTGCGGCTGTTGCGGCGCGAGTGGCGGCAGCACGTCCTCGTCGTCACCTTGTTGACCGTCGCCGTCGCCGGCGCGCTGTTCGGCGCCACCGCGGCCTACAACGTCACGCCACGCAGCACGTCCTGGCGCAACGGCACATTCGGACTGGCTACTCACCTGTTCGACGTCAGCGTCGATGACCGCGAGCAACTGGACGGGTTCGTGGGCGAAGCCACTTCGTGGTTCGGCGACGTCGAGGTCATCACCCACCGCGACGCGTCCGTGCCGGGATCCACGGAGCGGCTGGAGATCCGCGGCCAGGATCCCGCCGGCCGGCTCGGCGCTCCGACGCTCGCCGTCCTCGACGGGCGCTATCCGTCCGCGCTGGGCGAGGTGGCGTTGACAGACGGTGCGGCGGCGCTGCTCGACGCATCGATCGGTGACCCGGTCGAGCTCGATGGCCTGCGCGCCTCGGTCGTGGGCATCGTCGAGAACCCGGAGCGTCTCGACCAGGAGTTCGCCCTCGTTCCCGCGTCGGCGGACGAAACGCCGAACGCGGTGACGATCCTGGTGCACGCGGACGACGAGCGAATCGAATCATTCCGCCCGCAAGCGCCGCCCGCCTCGTGGTTCGTCGTGGAGCGCGGGCAGAGCGAGAAGACGCTGGCCGCGATCGGCGTGCTGATCGTGGGGGTCGTGGCGATGTCTCTGGTCACGCTCGTGGCGGCGGCGGCGTTCGTCGTCATCGCCCAGCGCCGCCAGCGTCAGCTCGGGCTGCTCGCCGCGGCGGGTGCGACGGACCGCCAGGTCCGCCTGGTGATGATCGCCGACGGCGCAGCCGTCGGCCTCGTTGCCGCCATTGCCGGATCGATGGTTGCCTTCGCCGGTTGGATCGCGTCGGTTCATGCCCTCGAGCATGCGGCCGGCCGCCGGATCGATCGCCTCGACATCCCGTGGTGGGTCTTCGGCTCGGGTGCCGTTCTCTGCGTGGCGAGCGCGGTCGCCGCGGCCTGGTGGCCGGCGCGGACGGCTGCCCGGCTACCGATCATGTCGGCATTGTCGGGGAGGCCGCCGCGTCCGAGGCGGGCCCGGCGTTCTGCAGTGGCCGCCTTGATCCTGCTCGCCGGCGGTGTGCTGTGCCTCGCGTTCGCAATCGATCCGTCGCAGGACAGCGGCAGCCCTCCGCTCGCCATCGCCGGTGTCGTCGGCACCACGCTCGGGCTGGTGCTGATCGCTCCGCCGGCGATCCGGCTGCTGTCACCGATCGGCCGGCACGCGCCGCTCTCAACGCGACTCGCGCTCCGCGATCTCGCCCGCTACCAATCACGCTCCGGCGCGGCATTGGCAGCGGTCAGCCTCGGGTTGGCGATCGCCGTGTCGGTGGTGGTCGTCGCCGCGGCCAACGAGGACGCCGCTGCCGAGGGGAACCTGTCCGACCGCCAGCTTCTCGTGCACCTCGGCAACTCGGGCGGCGGAACACCGCTGTACCTGCCCGAAGTGGCAGCGGCGGACTACCCCGTCCTCCGTGACTCCGTCGAGGCATGGGCGACGACCCTCCCCGGTGCCACGATCGTGCCGCTCGAGGCCGCCATCGATCCGACGATCAGCGAGCGCACCGACGGCCGGATCCATCACCCGACGGTCGTCCTCGGCGTCCCGGTCGACGACAACACGTTCCGCGATTCGGGTCTGATGTACGTCGCCTCGCCGGCGTTGCTCGACTACCTGTCGATCGACCCGGCGGGCATCGAGGCGTCCACGATCCTGCTGACCACCGAACCCGGTGACGTGTACCTCACCGGGAACCTCAAGTACTCCACGGCCCGGCACGGAGCGATCGAGGAGGCTCAGCGCATCGACGTGTCCGGCTACTCGTCGTTGCCGCACGAGCTGATCACCACCCACGGGCTCGACTACGGCGCCTGGAGCGCAGCGCCGGCCGGATGGTTGATCGAGTCGTCGAGCCGGATCACCGACGAGCAGCTGGCGTCCGCACGCGAGATGGCCGCGGCGGCCGGGCTCAGCGTCGAGCGCCGCGACACCCAGGCCGCGCTCTCGAACGTCAAGTCGGCGGCCATGGGCATCGGCGTCGCGGTCGCGCTGGCGATCCTCGCGATGACGGTCGGCTTGATCCGCGCCGAGGCCGCCGGCGACGTACGGACGCTCACGGCCGTCGGCGCATCGAGCCGCACGCGGCGACGGGTCACCGCCGTCACGGCCGCAACGCTCGCCGTGCTGGCGGTCCTGCTCGGCATGGCCGCGGCCTACGCCGCGGTGATCGCCGGCTACACGCCGGCGATCGGCCGGCTCGGCAACGTGCCGGTCACTCAACTCGTCACGATCGCCGTCGGCTTTCCGCTGATCGCGGCCGCTGCCGGCTGGGCGCTCGCCGGCCGCCAGCCCCGCCACATCGCCAGACCGCTCACCGAATGACAACCCGAGCCTGGCAAATTGGGCGGCCTGCGCCTCATTTGCCGATCTGGGCGGCCGACGACCCGGAAACCGGTCCGTAGACCGCCCAGAACGGCCATTGGAGGGTCGTTCACGCGAGTCGCTGCGCCACACTGGTCCGCATGTCCGGTGCCGCACCGCTCCGCGCCCGCGCGATCACGGTGACGCGTGGCCCGCTGACGGTGCTCGACTCCGTCAACCTGACGGTCGCCGGCGGCGACACGATCGGCCTGATCGGACCGAATGGCGTCGGCAAGACGACGCTCCTGCGCGTGCTCGCCGGCGAGATCCGGCCCGACCGGGGCACGGTCGATGTGACGCCACCGTCCGCCACCGTCGGCTACCTGCCCCAGGAACGGCACCGCGGCACCGAGCTGGTCCGCGACTACCTCCACCGCCGAACCGGCGCGACGGGTGCGTCGGCCGAGCTCGACGCGGCGACCGCATCGCTCGCGGCCGGCGACGACAGCGCCGACACCAGGTATGACGTCGCGCTCACCCGGTGGCTGTCGCTCGGGGTCGCCGACCTGCCGTCGCGCCTCGGCCAGGTCTGGTCGGAGCTGAGTCTGCACCCCGACCTCCTCGATCAGTCGATCTCGGCGCTGTCCGGTGGCGAGGCCGCGCGTGTGGGGCTCGCGTCGTTGCTCCTGTCGCGCTTCGATGTCTACCTGCTCGACGAGCCGACGAACGACCTCGACCTCGACGGACTGGCGATGCTCGAACGCTGGATCGACGATCTCCGAGCCGGCGTCGTGCTCGTCAGCCACGACCGCACGTTCCTCGCCACGAGCGTCACCAGCGTGCTGGAGATCGACGAGTTCACCCATCGGGCCACGCGCTTCTCCGGCGGCTGGCAGGCCTACCTCGACGAGCGGGCGGCCGCCGAGCGCCACGCGTGGGAGCGCTTCGAACAGTTCGACGCGCAGCGTTCGACCCTGGCGGCGCGGGCGCAGCGCGAGCGGGAGTGGGCGAGCCAGGGCCAGGCGAAGGTTCGCAGCTCGGGCGAGAACGACAAGCACATCCGGCACTTCCGGATCAACCAGACCGAGCAGCTCGCCGGGAAGGCGGCCCGCACCGAGAAGGCGATCGAGCGCCTCGAGACCGTCGACAAGCCGCGGCTGCCGTGGCAGCTCCGCCTCGACATCCCGACGGCCGCCCGCAGCGGCGACGTGGTCGCCCGCCTCACGGGCGTCATGGTCGACGTCGCGCCCGATTTCGCATTGGGGCCGATCGACCTGCTCGTCGGCAGCAGGGGAGCGGGTCGCGCTCGTCGGCGCCAACGGGTCGGGCAAGACGACGCTGCTGAACACGATGCTCGGTCGGATCGCGCCGACCGCGGGCACCGCCCAGCTCGGACGCAGCGTCATCGTCGGCGAGATCGGCCAGGCCCGCGACGAGCTCGTCGGCGCCGGCGATGTGTCCTTGCTCCGAGCGTTCCAGGACGTCACCGGCATGGACGCCGAGGATGCCCGCACCCTGCTCGCCAAGTTCGGCCTCGTCGCCGACCACGTGCTCCGGACGCCGGCGACGCTGTCCCCCGGTGAGCGCACCCGCGCGTCGCTCGCCGTGCTGATGGCGCGGCAGACCAACCTGCTCGTGCTCGACGAACCGACCAACCACCTCGACCTCCCGGCGATCGAACAGCTCGAGGTCGCCCTCGACGCATTCGGCGGCACCGTCGTCCTGGTCACCCACGACCGTTCGCCTGCTCGAGCGGGTGAGCCTCACCCGGCGCATCGAGCTGGCCAACGGCCGCGTCGTCCGCGACGAGGCGGTGTTGGGTGGGCAGTGGGAACGCGAGCCTCCGGTATGCCGTGACCCACACTGACGGGAGTGAGGGATTTCGGTGCGGAGGATGGGCAGGCTTTGCTGCCCATCCGGAGCGCCACGACGGAGGGGGTTCGAGGGGGAGGGGCTTTGGCCCTCCCCCTCGCTCTTCAGAAGCGCTCGTCGCCGCGGACCCGTTGCGGATCGGGGAAGTCGCGGAACAGCGACGCTTGAAAGTTCGTCACCAGCGAGTTCACGCCGTGGTGGGCGTCCTCGATCGGGTCCTGCCTCGTCGACACGAGCTGGAACGCAGACTCGAGCTGGGCGAGATCGCGGGTCTCGATGAGCACCTTGAACTCGGTCCCGACGCCGAAGCCGAGTTTGCGGCGCAAGAGGCGCCACGACTCGATCCTGCCCTGCTCTTGCAGTGCGCCCAGGTAGGCGTCGAGGGCGGCGACGAAGTCCAGGTCGCGAACACCGTTGCGCAAGTCGACGGAGAGCTCGTAGACGTCCATGTCAGCCCCACCCTGTGGTGAGATCGCGAACGGTCGCGTAGCGCGCCCGTACTTCTGCAGCCGCCGCGGCGTCCTTGTCGTCAACGGCGATGTGGCGAGCGGGCGGCGGGTCCCAGCGCGGCGGGTCCGGCGTGCCGGCCAGGGCCCACGCGGCCTGGCGAGCCGCGCCGAGCGCGACGTACTCGCCTGGCTCTGGTATCACGACGTCGGCGCCGAGGAACGCTGGGGCCAGGAGCTGCACGGCCTCCGAGCGGGAGCCGCCGCCGATGAGGATGATCCGCTCCGGCGCGATGCCGAGCGCCCCCACGGCGTCGGCCAGCGAGCAGAGCAGGCCCTCGACGGCAGCCCTGGCGACGTCGGCCGGCTCGGTGGTGGACGTGACGCCGCTGAACACGCCCGTCGCGGCGGGGCGGTTGGGAGTGCGCTCGCCGTCGAGGTAGGGCAGCAGCGTCACGCCCCCGGCTCCCGGCGCCGCCGAGCGGACCAGCGCATCGAACTCGTCGAGCGAGCACCCGAGGATGCGGGCCGTCGTCGTCAGGACCCGTGACGCGTTGATCGTGCACACCAGCGGCAGGTAGGCCCCGGTCGCATCGCAGAACCCGGCGACCAGGCCGGTCGGGTCGGCGCTCGGACCGTCAGCGACGGCGAAGGCCGTGCCCGACGTCCCGATCGACACCGCGACGTCGCCGGCGATGAGGTCGAGCCCGAGTGCGGCCGCCATGTTGTCGCCCGTTCCCGCCGAGATGACCGCGCCGCCGGCGGTGGCTCCGACGACGTCGGACGGCGATGCGATGCGGGGGACCGACACCGCGTGTCCGGTCGCCCGCTCGACGATCTCGGGACGCCAGGAACGCGTCGCCGGGTCGAAGTAGCCGGTGCCCGACGCGTCGCCGGCGTCGGTGGTCAGCTCGCCGCCGGTCAGCCGGCCGGTGAGCCAGTCGTGCGGCAACGCGACCGAAGCGACCCTGGCGGCGACGTCCGGCTCGTGCTCGGCCAGCCAGCGCAGCTTCGTGACCGTGAACGACGCCGTGAACACCGACCCGGTGAGCTCGGCGCAGCGCTGCGGTCCGCCGAGCTCGTCGACGAGTTGCTCCGCCGCCGCCGCCGAGCGAAGATCGTTCCAGAGCAGCGCCGGTCGCAACACCTCAGCGGTGTCGTCGAGGACCACCATCCCGTGCTGCTGGGCGCCGACACCGACGGCAGCGGCGCGTTCCAGCAGGCCGTCGCCGGCGCGCTCGAGAGCGCGCCACCAAGCGGCGGGGTCGGTCTCGGTTCCGTCGGGGTGCGGCGCCGCCCCCGACCCGACGATCCGGCCCGACTCTGCGTCGACGAGCAGCACCTTGGTCGACTGGGTCGACGAGTCGACGCCGGACACCAGCGTCGTCTCCCGATGCGACCCGTCGACCATGGCCGGAGTGTAGGGATCGCGGATGCCACGATCGCGGTGTGACAGCGAGCGTCGGCGAAGCGATCGCCAGCGGAAGCCGGTCGACCGTGCACGAGTTCGGCAACGACGCCGTCGCCAAGGTGCCGTTGCCCGACACGCCGGAGGCGTGGATCCGCATCGAGGCCGGCTACGCCGCGGCCGTCCACCAGGCCGGGGCTCCGGTTCCCGAGTTCCTCGGGTTCGGCGAGCACGAGGGCCGCACCATCACCATCTACCGGCGGGCGTTCGGCGAGTTGATGTGGGATGCCGTGCTCGATCAACCCGAACGAGCCGACGATCATGCCCGCCGCCTCGTCGGGCTCCAGGAGCTGCTGGCTTCGCTGGTGCCACCCATCGTCCTGCCGGCGCAGGTCGACCGCCTCCGGAGCAAGATCAGGATCGCGGCCCGCTTTGCCGATCCCGACCTCGAGGACGCGCTCGATGAGATCCCGAGCGTTCAACGGGTCGTGCTGTGCCACGGTGACCTGCACCCGAGCAACGTCATCCTCAGCGCCGACGGACCGATGGTCGTCGACTGGTTCGACGCGTCGCGGGGCGATCCGATCGGCGACATCGCCCGGAGCACGATCCTGCTGGCGAGCAATTCGGCCGCTGACCACCTCGTCGGTGCTCGGCACGACCTCATGGCCCGATTGTGCGCGGCGTACATCGATGCCGCGGCCAACGCGTTCGGGTTCGACCGCGCGACGCTCGAGCGCTGGCGTGCGGTCGCCGCCGCGGCCCGGGTCGCCGAACTGCTGCCGGCCGCGGTGTTCCGCGACCTGTGGCGCCGCTGGTTGAGCGACGCTTGAGTGAGGCCGCCAGTTCGTCTCAGCCGGCGTCGATCAGCCGGTGGAGTGGGTCGAACACCGAGGGCGCGGCGGCGAGGACGAGCCCGCCGTTCTCCGGGCAGGGCAGCTCGACACCGGCGCCCGCCTCCGATGCGACGAGCGCGCCGGCCGAGTAGTCCCAGATCCTGATGTCCCGCTCGAAGTGCGCATCCGTCCGCCCGCACCCGACCCAGCACAGCTGCAGCGCGGCCGAGCCGAAGCACCGGATGTCGCGGACCATCGGCAGGATCCTGGCCACCACGGCGCCCTGCGCGTTCCTGATGCCGGAGCGGTACGAGAACCCGGTCGTCACCAAGCTCTGTGACAGCGAGTCGCGATCGGACGTGGCGATGGTTCGGCCGTCGAGCCGGCTGCCGAGACCGAGCGCAGCCGAGAACGTCTCACCGCTCATCACGTCGACCACCGCGCCGGCGACGATCACTCCATCGACGGCGGCGGCGATGCTGACCGCCAGCACGGGGAGCCGGTACCAGAAGTTCACCGTCCCATCGAGCGGGTCGACCACCCACTGCAGGCGCCGGCCGCCGTGCGACGTCCCGCCCTCCTCGCCCACGAAACCGGCATCGGGGGTCACCGCGGTCAGTCGGTCGCGGATCAGCCGTTCACTGTCGACGTCGGTCTGGGTGACGATGTCGGTCGGTGTGCTCTTCGTCGCGACGTCGTCGCGTGCCGACAACCGCGACCGGATCAGCGTGGCGGCGGCGACCGCGGTCTCGCAGGCCAGCGACTCCAGAACGGCCGAGTCGTGACGTTCGGGTGTCGCCGCAGCCGCTTCATGCACGGCGCACCTCGACGCCGTGAGCGGCGATCGCGCGCACCGCGGCGTCGTCGGCCCGGGTATCGGTGATCAGCACGTCGAGGTCGTCGAGCTCGGCAAACGTGAACAGCTGATCGTTGCCGAGCTTCGACTGGTCGACGACTGCGACCACTCGCCGAGCCGAGTCGATCATCGCCTGCTTGAGCGTTGCCTCGGCCGAGTACGGCGTCGTCAAGCCGCGTGTGAAGGAGAGCCCGTCGCAGCTCATGAACACGACGTCGACGCTCAGCCGGTTGACGAATCGAACCGCCGTGGCGTCCACCATCGCCAGGGTGTTCGTCTGCACCTGGCCGCCGATGACGGTCAAGGTCTTGACCCCGCGCCGGCCGAGTGTCGCAGCGATCGTGAGTGAGTTCGTGATGACGTGGACGTCGCGGTCGGCCGGGAAGACCTCGGCCAGACGCTGCCCCGTGCTCCCTGAGTCGATGATCACCGAGCCGTGCACCGGCACCTCACGCGTCGCCTCCCGCCCGATCCGCAGCTTCTCGTCGGCGTTGAGCATCCCGCGGGCGTCGACCATCGGCTCGTGGTCACGGCGCTCGAACGGCACCGCACCGCCGTGCACTCGCCGCAGGAGCTGGCGATCCTGCAGGTCGGACAGGTCGCGACGGATCGTCTCGGTCGTGACCCTGAACTGCTTGGCGAGGGCGGCGACATCGACCGAACCGGTGGCCAGGGCGAGGCTGTAGATCTCCCGCTGACGCTGGTACTGGAGCGTCCCACTGCCCGGCTCGGTGAAGGTCATGGCGTCGGTTCTACACCACTCAGGCATCCGACTAGCGTCGCACCGGCGGTGGGACGATCGCCGACGAGGGCCGCGATCGCCGCCAGCGGCCCGTGGTCCGCGACGGCGACGTAGGCGTCGACGAACGCCCGCCGGAAGCGCTCGCTCGTCCGCAGCGGCGCGGTCATCACACCGTCCAGCTCGAGGAACCGGGCCGGGTCGGAGCGGGCGTCGGCCGCCATGGCGCGGGCCGGCCCGGCGAACGAGTCAGGCGCCTGTTCCGACACTGGCACGACCCCGAGGTAGCGCGCCCATCCGGCAAGCGCCATCGCCGCGTGCGTCACCGGGCCGTCGTTGGCGAGCTGGTATTCGATCGTCGGCACGAGGAACGTCGGGAACTTCGAGGCGCCATCCATGCACAACCTCGCGATCTGGTCGCGGACCCCGGTGTTCGAGAACCGGTGCAGCACGGTTGCGGCGTACTGCTCAGGCGGGCTGCCCGGGATCCGGTGCAGCGACGGGATCGCCTCGCGCTCGAGCAGGGTGGCCAGGAACCCGCGCACCGCAGGAGTGGCCAACGGCCTCGTCGACGTACACGAGTCCGGCCAGTGCGCTCAGGTACGCCAGGCTGGAGTGGGCGGCGTTGAGCATCCGCAGCTTGTACAGCTCCCACGAGCCGACGTCGTCGGTGAACACGGCGCCGGCGGTCTCCCAGGCCGGCCTCCCGCTGGCGAAGTGGTCCTCGACGACCCACTGGCGGAACGGTTCGGCGACGACGGGCCAGCGGTCGACGACCCCGTGCACGCGGGCGAGCCACGCCCGATCCTCATCGGTGGTGCTCGGGGTGATCCGGTCGACCATCGAGTTGGGGAACGTGCACGTGGCATCGATCCACTCGGCGAGCGTTGCGTCCCGCTGGTGAGCGGCGCCGAGGGTGGCCGCCCGTGTCGCGTCGCCGTTGCCTGGCAGGTTGTCGCAGGAGAGGATCGTGAGCGGCGGACTGCCCGCGTCCCGGCGTCGTTCGAGCGCAGCCGCGATGAGATGGAATGCCGTGTCGTCGCGGTCGGCGATGGCGTAGCCGGCCTCGGTGATCGTGAGCGAGGCGATGGTGACCTGCGGATCGGCAAGGAGCTCGACGGTGGCGTCGAGCCGGCCGGCCGTGAACGCGTAGTCGACGATGCTGCCCACGACGCAGGGCGCGGCACGATCGTCCTCGCGCTCGATCACCGTGTACAGGCCGTCCTGGGTCGTGAGCGCGTCGCGCATCGCCGCGTCGTTGGCGAGCATCCCGAGGCCGCGGATCCCCCAGTCGCTGCCGTCATCTGCCAGCTCGTGGGTGTACAACGCAAGGTGGGCGCGATGGAACCCGCCGACGCCGATGTGCACGATGCGCGGAACCAGGCGCGACCGGTCGTAGGTGGGCACCGGAATCCCGCGCTCGGCGATCGCCGGGAGCGTGGCGTCGGACAGATCGATCGTCGTGCGCCTCGCCCCGTTCCCCTCATCGATCGAAGGGTCACGCTGCGGCATGTCGGGCACGATAAACCACTCATACCAACATGACAAGTGATGATTTGGTGTGGTTTTGTACTTGAAATCAACACGCTCGCCGGGTCATACTGGCGGACGAACGCCGCGGGACGGGGATGCAACCCGGCGGCTGCGGTCGGCACATTCACACGCCAATTGAGGGGGGCAACACGTGGGCAACACTTCACAGCAGCACGATCGGGCAGCGGCGATCCGACGACCGCGTCGGTCGACCGCGCGACGTCTGGCGATGGCGGCCGCGCTGGCCGGGACGGCCGCGTTCACGGTCGGGAACCGCCGCGAACGCCGGCGGATCGCATCCGGCCGAGGCCGATCGCCAGCTCAACGTCGCGATCGTCGGCAACCCGCAGATGGAGGACATCGCCAGCCTCACGCCCGACCTGTTCACCGCGGAGACCGGCATCACGGTGAACTACACGGTGCTCGAAGAGGGCACGCTGCGCGAGGTCGTCACCCGTGACGTCGGCGCCGGCGGCCAGCAGTTCGACGTCGTGATGATCGGCATGTACGAGACGCCGCAGTTCGGCACCAACGGTTGGCTCGTCGACCTGACGCCGTACGCCACCGCTGACGAGTCGTACCAGATCGACGACTTGATCCCGTCGGTCCGAGCCGGGCTCTCGGTGGAGGACTCGATGTACGCCTCGCCGTTCTACGCCGAGTCGTCGTTCCTGATGTACCGCCAGGACGTGCTCGACGAGGCCGGCCTGGAGATGCCCACCAATCCGACGTGGGACGAGGTGGCCGAGATCGCCAGGGCGGTCGACAGCGACGAGATGGCCGGGATCTGCCTGCGCGGCAAGCCCGGATGGGGCGACCTCGGGGCGTCGTTCACGACCGTGCTCAACACGTTCGGCGGCACCTGGTGGTCGGCGAACGACGACGGCACGATCGGGGAGGCGCAGGTCGACCAGCCCGAGTTCCGCGAAGCGCTCGAGTTCTACGTCGGGCTGCTCGCCGACGCCGGCGAGGACGACGCGGCCAACGCGTCGTTCAACGAGTGTCTCGCCCAGTACCGCGATGGCCAGGTGGCGATGTGGTACGACGCCACGGTCGCGGCCGGCCTGCTCGAGGCCGACGACAGCGCGGTGCAGGGCCTCAACGGCTACGCCATGGCCCCGGTGAACGTGACCGAGGCGTCAGGATGGCTGTGGAGCTGGGCGCTGGCGATCCCGCAGAACTCGCCGGATCCGGACACCGCGTGGGAGTTCATCTCGTGGGCGACGGGACCGGGATACATCGCCGCTGCCGGCGAGCTGATCCCTGGCGGCTGGGCGGCGATCCCGCCCGGAACGCGGCTGTCGACGTACGAGATCCCCGAGTACCAGGAAGCCGCGGCGGCGTTCGCCGACCAGACGCTGGCATCGATGGAAGCGGCGCCGATCGACAACCCCGGCACGACCCCTCGTCCGGGGCTCCCGGGCGTGCAGTATGTCGGGGTGGCTGAGTTCCAGGACGTCGGCAACCGCTGCACCGAGGAGTTCTCCGGGGTGATCGCCGGCCGGACGAGCATCGACGATGCGCTCAGCGCCTGCCAGGACATCGCGTCACAGGCCGTCGGCTGACCCAGCCCTCGGCTGACCGTCCATGAGCGTCGAGGTGGCTGCCGTTCCCGGAGGCGAATCCGGGGCGGCGGCCCCTCGTCGCGATCAGCTCCGCCGGCCGTGGCGGCTGCGGGCACCGCTGCTGCCGGCGCTCATCTTCACCGTGTTCGTCACGCAGGTCCCGTTCGTGATGAGCATCTGGTACAGCCTGACGAACTGGAAGATCGTCCCGCCGACGCCCCGAAAGTTCGTCGGGCTGGAGAACTACGGCAAGCTCGCCGACGACCGATTCTTCCGCGACGCGGCGTGGGTCAGCGTCGTGATGACCGTCTCGGCGGTGCTCCTGTCGCTCGTGCTCGGCTTGCTGCTCGCGATCCTGCTCGACCGCACGTTCTTCGGCCAGGGCTTCGTGCGGACGCTGCTGATCACGCCGTTCCTGATCATGCCGGTCGTCGCCGGGCTGATCTGGAAGAACCAGATGCTCAACGGCCTGTACGGCGTCGTCAACTGGGTGCTCGAGCGGGTGGGAGTCGACTCGATCGAGTTCGTCTCCCGGTACCCGCGTGCCTCGATCATCGCCGTGCTGGTGTGGCAGTGGACCCCGTTCATGATGCTGATCCTGCTGGCCGGACTGCAGAGTCAGTCGTCCGAGGTGCTGGAGGCCTCGAAGGTGGACGGGGCGAGCGCGTTCGGCACGTTCCGCCAGCTCACCCTGCCCCACCTGCGCCCGTACCTGGAGCTCGGTGCGCTGCTCGGCACGGTGTACCTGATCCAGGTGTTCGACCACGTCGCGGTGATGACCGGCGGCGGCCCGGACTCCACGAACCTGCCGTACTTCGTGTACCAGCGCTCGATCGGGGGCGGGTGGGTGTTCGGCCAGGCGTCGGCCTACAGCATCGTGGTCGTCGTGGCGTCGATCATCGTGGCCACGATCGCGCTGCGGGTCCTGTCCCGACTGCTCAAGGGCGAGGAGATCGCGTGAGCGGGTCACGGGGCACCGCCGTTGGGGTCGGCGAGAGCCGCGCGACGAACGCGCTGTTCGGCGTGATCGCGTGGCTCGTCGGGCTGCTGTTCTTCTTCCCGGTGCTGTGGACCGTGCTCAACAGCTTCAAGGACGAGCAGGACGCCAACACCAGCCCGAAGCTGTTCTTCGACCCGACCCTCGACCGCTACGGCGACGTGACCGAGTCGACCCGCGGCCTGCTCTCGTTCCGAGAGGCATTCACGAACTCGTTCGTCGTGGTGGCCGTGAGCACGACGATCGTGCTGCTGCTTGCGATCCCGGCCGCATACGCGCTGGCCGTCAAGCCGATCGAGAAGTGGCGCGACGTCCTGTTCTTCTTCATCTCGACGAAGTTCCTGCCCGTCGTGGCGGCGATCCTGCCGATCTGGATCCTGGCTCGCGAGTTCGACCTGCTGAACACCCGCCTCGTGCTGGTGATCCTGTACACGGCGATGAACCTGCCGCTGGCGGTGTGGATGCTGCGCTCGTTCTTCCAGGAGATCCCGCGGGAGCTGATCGAGGCGGCCGAGATCGACGGCGCCGGGCTCCGCGGCCAGCTCACGACCGTGATCCTGCCGATCGCGACGCCGGGTATCGCCGCGACCGCGCTCCTGTGCGTGATCTTCGCCTGGAACGAGTACTTCTATGCCGTGCAGCTGAACCCGGTCGACGCGTCGACGATGCCGATCTGGGTCACGACGAACATCAGCACCCGTGGCAACTTCCTCGCCAAGCTGTCGGCGGCGTCGGTGCTCGCCTGCCTGCCGGTCGTGATCGCCGGCTGGCTGGCCCAGAAGCGCATGATCCGCGGTCTCGCGATGGGTGCGATCAAGTGAGCGGAGGGAGACTACCGATGCGAGCGACCGAGCGCCAGCGAGGGAGTGGCCAAGGCGGCCTGCGTGGCCGGGGAGCGCAGTGATGGCAACAGTGAGGTTCGAATCGGCGACGCGGCTCTACCCGGGCACCGACCGGGCGGCGGTCGATCAGCTCGACCTCGAGATCGCCGACGGTGAGCTGCTCGTGCTCGTCGGGCCATCGGGCTCCGGCAAGTCGACGGCGCTTCGCATGCTCGCCGGGCTCGAGCCGCTCGACGCCGGCTCGATCTACATCGGCGATCGCGACGTCAGCGGTGTGCGCCCGCGCGACCGGGACATCGCCATGGTGTTCCAGAACTACGCCCTGTACCCGCAGCTCACCGTCGCCGAGAACATGGGGTTCGCGCTCAAGCAGAAGGGGGTGCCGAAGGCCGAGCGGATCGCCCAGGTGCGCGAGGCGGCGCGGATCCTCGACCTCGAGCCGTACCTCGACCGCAAACCGAAGAACCTGTCGGGTGGCCAGCGCCAGCGGGTTGCCATGGGCAGGGCGATCGTGCGGCGGCCGCTGGTGTACCTGATGGACGAGCCGCTGTCGAACCTCGACGCCAAGCTGCGCGTGCAGACCCGCACCGAGCTCGCCGAGCTGCAGACCAGGCTCGCCGTCACGACGGTGTACGTCACCCACGACCAGGTGGAGGCGATGACGATGGGGCACCGGGTCGCCGTGCTCAAGGACGGCATGCTGCAACAGGTCGACACGCCGCACGCGCTGTACCACCAGCCTGGAAACCTCTTCGTCGCCGGCTTCATCGGGTCGCCGGCGATGAACCTCGTGCCGTCCGGCGGGTCAGACCTGACCCTTGGCGGTCACGAGCTCGGCCTTTCGCCGGAGGCCGCGGCTGCGGCCGCCGGTGCCGAACAGGTGGTGTTGGGTTTCCGGCCCGAAACGGTGACCGTCGGGGTCGGCGAGATCCCCAGCGAGATCCGCGTCGTCGAGGACCTCGGCCCGGAGGTCTTCGTCCACGTGGCGGTGCAGCACCGTGGCGAGCCGGTGTCGATCGTGGCCAAGGTCCCGGCACCGTTCGGAGGGCGTCCCGGTGAGCCGTTGCAGATCGGCGTCCGCGGCGCGGTGCACGTCTTCGACGCGACCGGGCAGCGCCTCGTGACATCGGCCGCGGCCGCGCTGCGCGTGCCCGGATGAACAGCGGGGTCGCGTTCGTCACCGGCGCGGCCGGCGACATCGGTCGGGCGACGTCCGTGCGGCTCGCGGAACGGGGCTGGTCGATCGCGGCCACCGACCACCCGTCTGCGGCGGCCGACCTGGCGACGACCGTCGCCTCCTGCGCATCGGTCGGCGCGGCCACGTGGTCGGCGACCTTCGACGTGACCGACACCGAGACGATCGCCGTGGCGGTCCAGCAGTGCCGTGCCGAGCTCGGCCCGCCCCGCGCCCTGTTCAACAACGCCGGCGTGCAGGGATCGTTCGATCGCGTCGATCGGTACTCGATGAGCGGGGCCCGATCGGTCTTCGATGTCAACGTGTTCGGTGCGTTCGCCGTGCTGTCGATCGTCTCCGATGCGATGGTGAAGGCCGGCGACGGGGGAGCGATCGTCTGCACGGCGTCGATGGCCGGCGTGTCCGGTGCCCCGAACATGCCGGCGTACTCAGCCTCGAAGGCGGCGGTGATCGGGCTGGTCAAGAGCGCGGCCAAGGACCTCGCGCCGTTCGGCATCAGGGTCAACGCCGTCTCGCCGGCGTTCATCGGTCCCGGCCGGATGTGGGACAGCCAGGTCGAGAAGCAGGCGCGGGCGGGCAGCCAGTACTACGCCACCGATCCCGCAGGCGTCGCCGAGCAGATGATCGGCTCGGTCCCGATGCGTCGCTACGGCTCGGTGCACGAGGTGGCGAGCGTGGTGGCTTTCCTGCTGTCCGACGACGCGTCGTACATCACGGGCACGAACACCGAGATCAGCGGGGGGTCGGCGTGACGCGACCGCCGAGGCACTGACGCGGCCGCCGACCTGCTTGTGTCGCGCCAAACGACCAGATCCGGTCTGTTCAGCCGACACAGACATCGAAGTCGCAGCGCGAACCGATCACTCGAGGGCCAGCTGGGTCCACAGCGCGAACAGCACGACGCCGAGCACGAGCGCCGACGTGTTGACGACCATGACCGGTAGCGATCGCTGAGGCGGCGCGACCGAAACCAGCGCGGCAATTGTGCCCGCCGCCGGGAACGCGACGGTGAGGGACGCCGCGACGAACACGTGCTCGGTGGCGAACGGGTGCCACTCCTCTGCCGCGGCCAGCAACGCGGCGAACACCCCGCCGAGCAGGATCGCGGGAACCGGGATCCAGTCGATGAGCCGGTGTGAGCTCGGTGGCGTCAGCGTTCGAGACCACCGGCGTCCCACCTCCCGAGCGAGCCAAGCTGCGCCCAACGCCGACGCGATCGCCCACGCACGCACGCCTGCGCCGCCGATGTCGCCCCCGGGGTGGACGCCGGCCTCGCCGCTCAGGCCCGCTGCGCCCAGCGACCACAACGCGAGCGCGGCACTCCACGCGGACCAGGCCGGCGTCACGGTCGTCCGCCGCAGGCCGACGGCGAGCCCGGCGATGACCAGCGCCAGCCCGGCGATGGTCGGCACCGCGGGCCCGAACAGCCCGTCGTACCAACCAGCGGCGTCGAACCCCATCATCAGCGCAGTGCCATCGATCCTGAGCTCGTCGCGATCGGCGTACAACCCGAATCCGGACCAAGCTCCCCTGCGCAACGCCGTGCCGGAAAACCACGTCCACGTCGGGGAGATGGCGATGATGGCTCCGCACACCACCGTCACGATCCCGAGTCCTGCGCCAGGGCCGAATCCCGCCCGATTGGTCGAGCCCATGGGTCTCCCTCCGGTTCGCGCACCCCGCTGCTCACCGGCAAGCGTGCACCGGCGGGAGAGCCGGGCGCATCGGCCCGGTGTCACGGCGCTGTCACGAACTTGTTCGTGACAGCCCGTTCAGGCGTCGCGAAGGAACAGCAACACGGCGGCGACCCGCTTGTTCACCTGCTTCTCCTCGGCGAGGTCGAACGCGAGGAAGATGGCGTTGATGTGCTTCTCCACCGTCGCCCGGTGCAGATGCAACGACTCGGCGATCGCGTCGTTCGTCTTGCCCTGGGCGATCAGTGCCATGACGTCACGCTCTCGATCGGTCAGCCGGTGCAGCGGCGAGGAACGGGCCCTCGCCTGTCGGGACACCAGCCCGTCGACGACCTCGGGATCGATCACTGACCGACCGGCGACGACCTCCTTGAGTGCCCGCGCGATCGCGCCGTCATCGTCGCCGATGCGCTCCTTGAGGAGGTAGCCGAGGCCCGCCGTGCCGTCCTTCAACAGCTCGAACGCGTAGCTGTCGTCGGCGTGCTGGGAGAGCACGAGGATGCCGATGTTCGGGTGGCGGCGACGGATCTCGTGGGCCGCCTCGATGCCCTCCATGTGGTGCGTCGGCGGCATCCGGATGTCGGTGATCACCGCGTCCGGTCGAAGCTCATCGACCTGTTCGAGGAGCGCCTCGGGACCGTCGACCGCGCCGACGACCTCGAACTCGCCGCCGAACTCGAGGACCGCGCGGACTCCCTCGCGGTAGACCTTGTTGTCCTCGGCGATCACCACCCGCAACGTCACGTAGCAACAGTAGGAGTCAGCGGCAGTACCGCCACCACCGTCGTGCCGCGCGCCTGGTTGGCCTCGACCGTGACCTGGCCGCCGAGCGCGGCCGCGCGGTCGGCCATGTTGGTCAGCCCGCTCCCGCGGACGATGTCGTCGTCGAAGCCGCGACCGTTGTCGCCGACGCGGACCGTGAGACGATCGCCGTCCACGGCGAGGTCGATGGTCACCGCGGTGGCGTCTGCGTGCTTGACGATGTTGGCGAGCGCCTCCGACGCGACGAAGTAGGCGGCACCCTCGACCCTTCGATCGAACCGTCGACTGACCAGAGCGGGATCGGAGTCCACCGAGACTTCGAGGGGAAGTCGCTTGGCTCGCGCGTCGATCGCCCGCACGATGCCCTGATCATCGAGGATCGCCGGATGGATGCCCTGGGCGATGGCCCGCACGTCGGCCAGGGCGCGGCGCACGTCGTCCTGGGCACTCGTGATCGTCGCTTCGGCATCGATGGGTGCGACGGCGATCTGGTTGATCGCCAGTCGGAGCTTGCCGATCAGCGACGCGAGCTCCTGCTGCACGCCGTCGTGGATGTCGCGTTCGAGCCGCCGGCGCTCCTCCTCCTGGGCTTCCACGATGCGCGCCCGGGAAGCCGCGATCTCGATGGCCTGCCGCTCGATCTGCTGCAGGCGCGCCTGGAGTTCGTCGGCCTGGCTCACCGTGCGCAGCCGGAGGGCGGCCTCGCGACCGAGCGCACCGAGGAGCTGGCGGTCGTGGGCATTGAGCGGACCGCCGCGCTTCGGACCGCACTCGAGCTCCCCGAGCTCCTCGCCGCTCTCCGTGAGGGCGAAGCGGAACGCGGCGCGGCCGGAGCTCATCGACGCCGACGCCGGCGGCAGCGATGAACGGGAATCCGCCCGCGATGGACGCGCGCGCCCACCGCAGCCGCAGCGCCCGGCGGGCCGTGGCGACGAGCAGTTCGAGAACCTCGGACCGGCCGGCGTGCTCGGCGGCAGCGCCGAACGTGTCGATCAGCCGAGCGTCGCTGCCGACCTCTCCGAAGAGCCAGCGCTCGGTAACGCGCTCCAACCGATCGCGAACCGGCAGCAGCAGTGCGGCGATGGTCAACACCGCCGCCGCCAACGGTGCGCCCGGCACGAACGGTGCGGTCGTGGCGTCGGCGGCGAACCACGCGAGCCCGCCGGCGGCACCGAGGATGGAGACGAGGCCGACACCGACGGCCACCTTTCGCACTGCGACGGCGGCATCTCCCACGTCCGGCTGGACGATGGTGGTCGCCGCGCCCGCCACCACCGCCGCCCACGCCACCGCTCTGGGTAGCGCGGCGAGGAACCCGTTGCCCACGTCGACGAAGCCGAGCAGGCGAACGAGTTGCACCACAGCGATCGTTCCGGCACCCGTGACGACGCCCAGCGCGAGCCACTGCATCTGGCGCCGCTCGTCGAGGCTCGCTCCGAGCAGCGTCCAGACGATCAATCCGCCGGCCACGAGCGGGCCGAGCGCCAGCGCGAGCAGCACCGTCTCGCCGCTGGACCCATACCAGGTGAGCGACGGCACCTGGAGCGGTGACACCGCGGGCAACAGCCGCGGCGCTTCCGTCGGGTCGCCGGCGACTCCGAACGACACGGTCGCCGCCAGCCCGGCCGCGATGACGAGCGGGCTGACATGGCGGGCCAACCTCGGCCGCATCATGATCCCGATCGTCCCGACGGCGATCGCAACGCGCGGCGACGTCGAGGCCAGCGCCGAGCGCGCCGAGCAGACGGCGATTGATCGGCGGGTCGGCGATCCTCGTCGCCTCGCCGGCGACGGTGGACAGCGACAGGTCATGGCCATGCCGAGAATGAGGAGGGCGCCACGGTGGCCGCGTCGGAGGGCGGCGGTCACGAGACCGGAGGCGGCCAGGGGAACGAGGCCGACGAGCACCCAGAGCCACGCTCCGGCGGCGCCGTCCGTCCACGCGTCGCCGCCCTCCGGGCGTGCGCACCGCTCGCGGCGAGCACCAGGGCGACCCCGACGGACACCAGGGTGACGACGGTCAGCACGCGTTCGGCGGTGGAAGCCCTCGTCATCAGTCCATCATCCCCGTCCGGCACCCCGTGGTCCACCATGCTGGCCATGCGTGCGCGATGGAGGTTTTCCACCATCGCGGCGCCAGGCGCGGCTGTAACGTCGCTGTGCGGGGGAGGATGTACATGTTGCTCGGCGACGCGCGTGAACGATCGCCGGGTGTTCGTGCTCGGCGTGGCCGGCCTCGTCCCCGCCGCGCTCGTCACCCTGCTCCTCGTCCACCAGCCGTCGATCGGCGAGCGACGGCTGTACCCGATGCTCCGCGGATCGCTCGCCGTCGCTGGTCTCGGCCTCGCGGCGGCGACGTTGTTGACATGGGCGACGGCGCCCAACCGGCTCAGCCGGACGTCGCTCAGTGGGCTGGCGTGGGCGGGCGTCGCCGTGTTGCTGTGCATCGGCCCGCTGCTCGAGAGCACGCCCCGCGCCCGCCTCTACGCCCTTGATCTGGCCACCGGTCGCGTCGTCTGGGACAGGAGCGGGCCCGCCGGCGAGCCGCGACTCGTCGACGGGGATCTCGTGGTCACCGACGCAGGAGCCAGGCAGCTCATCGGGCTCGTGCCGGCAAGCGGGCGGGAACGGTGGCGCCGTCCGATCGATGGCGACGACGTGCTCGCGCGACGACGGCCACCGACGGCGTCATCCACGTCGTCGACGGTCACGTCGAGGCAACGGGCGACGGTGAGGCTTGGTCACTGCCGTTTCCAGGTGAGCAGGTGCTCGCCGTCACCCAGTCGGGCAGCAACGCGTACGCCTACGTGTCGACACCTGCGGCGGCAGGCGCACCGGGCGGCGCCGTCGTCAGGATCGACGCCGACGACGGACGCGTCCTGTGGCGGGTGTCGCTTCCGGCGACGGTCGCGGTGAGCACCGGAACGCCCGCCATCGAAGCCGGCAGCGACGCGGTCGTCGTTGCCGGTGGCGAGCGGGTCGCGGTGCTCGACGCCGACAGCGGCCGGGAGCGATGGACCCAGAGCGTCGTCACGCTGGGCAAGAGCCGCGGCTACGCCCTGCCTGGTGCGGTACAGCAGGTCATCGTCACCGACTCCCTCGTGTTCCTGTCGGCCACGTCCGACTGATGACCACCGGCGCCGCCTGAAGCTGACCAGCACCAGGCGGACAGGTTTTCCCTACCCGGCGCACGGGGTGCGGCCGCGAGATCGGCTGGCCAGCTTGGTCGTTTCGGACCGCCTGCTGGCAGACGATCGTCACATGTTCACCGCCACGCTTCCAACGACCACACCGACATCCTCAGGGCGGGCATCCCGCATCGTGCGCTGGGTGCGGGCACGGCTCGCGCCGACCGGCGAGGACCTCGCGGAGCGCTCGAACTGGAAGATCAAGACCCGCTGGATCCTCGGCGCCTGGGCCCTGATGTCGGCGGTGTCGGCGCTCGGTACGGCGCTCACTCCGGCCCTGCTCGCCTTTCCGATGGTGCTCGTCGCGTTCACCCCGCGGTTGCCGTTCCTGATCCTGGCGGCGACGTCCGCCAACCCCGTGCTGTTCTTCTGCGTCGCCGTCCCCCGGATGCTCGTCGCTGACCCGATCCACATCGCGCTGGGTCGCCGCTACGGCGGGCGGTTCGTGCCCCGTCGGGCGCGGAGGCTGATGGCTCGCCTCGGGCTGTTCGGTGTGGCTCTGCGTCCGACCAGCAAGGTGCTGGCAGCGGCCGGCGCGTGCAAGCTGCGCACCTCGCGGGTGCTCGCCGCTGACGTCATCGGCACCATCGGCCTGCTGGCGGGCATCTACCTCGGAACCGCCACGATCCTCGGCTGACGGGAGCGGATCTGGGATCGGTCGGCCTACGCCGCGAGCACTCCGCCGTCGACGGTGACCTCGGTGCGGGTCGGGTAGAACGACAGGTACCCGGCGATGTCGGCGGCGGCCGGGATCGGGGTCTCGTAGGCCCACACGATCCCATCGTGGCTCCGGCCGTCGATGTCGGCCGACCAGTACGAGGCCTCGCCCTTGAACGGGCAGGTCGTCTGGAACGACGTCGGCCGGAGCAGATCCATGCGCACGTCGTCCTGGGGCAGGTAGTACCTCGCTGGTAGGCCGGTCTCGTCGAGGCGCAGGGCGCGATCGCTCTTCGCCAGCAACACCCCGTCGAGGCGAACCTCGACGTGGGCATCGGTGGGCGTGATGGTGACGGTGTGGCCTTCGCTCATGACCCGTTCAACCCGCGTCGGTCGGCCGCCATTCCCTGGCGGTCAGCGCTCGAGGCGCTCCTCGAGGTGGACCGTGACCGTGTCACCGGCCTCCTTGCCGATCAGCTTGCGGGTCTCGGCCTTCACGGCCAGCTTGTGCGAGCCGTCGCCGAGCGCCATGAACGAGCTCCGGAACGGGCGCCCGTCGATCGTGCCGCGGATCTTGACGAGGCCGCGAGTGCCGAAGAACTCTGCAGAGTCGTCCATCTTGACGTAGGTCCAGCCGCCCTTGTTCCCACTGCGCTGCAGCGTGGCGGTGAATGTGCGGTCCAGGGTGCTCATCGGACTCCTCCTCCGGCCGTTCTCGTCCTGGTCATCCAGACGCATCGTCGCGCCGAATGTCATCGGTGAAGACAGTCAGCGCACGTAGCTTCGCCGGCCTTGCCGCCGGCGCCGCGTTGCTCACCGTCTGCGGCGCCGGCACGACGATGGCCACGACCGAGCCGCCGAACGAACCGGCCGCCGCCGAACGGGGCTCACAGCGCGCTCGACGTCGACTGCGGGTACGCGATCTGGACGGCATTCGTCAAGGACCCGACCGTTGCGCCAGACACCAGCTGCGTCGCCGAGCAGACCCCGCCGTTCGGCTGACGCCAGACTGGCGGCATCGACGGGACGCGAATCGACGTGTGGCTCTGGGCGGTGCGGGTGTTCAAGACCGCGCTCGATCGCGACGGACGCGTGCAAGGGCGGCCACGTCAGGGTCAACGGGCGCCCGGCCAAGGCATCGACACCGGTACGCGTCGGCGACCGGGTCGAGGCGTGGGCCGGCGAGCGGGACCGGGTGGTCGAGGTCGTGCGCCTGATCGACCAGCGGGTCTCGGCGCCGATCGCGTCCGAGTGCATCGTCGACCACAGCCCGCCGCCACCGCCACGCGACGTACGTGGCGCCGCTGTTCCGCCGCGATCCGGGCACGGGGCGACCGACCAAGAAGGACAAGCGTCGCCTCGACCGCTTCCGCGGTCGCTGACCAGGTCAGTTGACGCAGCGGGCCCAGATGTCGGCGACGATCTCCAGCGTCGCGATCCGCTCGGGCAGGCCGTGGGTCATCGTGGAGATCATCAGCTCGTCGGCAGCGGTGCGGTCGGCGAGGACCGCCAGCCGTTCGGCGACAACGCTCGCGTCCCCGACGATGCGGTTGGACGGCATCGACTCGGCCGACGTGCAGGTCCGGGTGGCCAGCCGCGTCGTCGGGCGACATCAGCTGGACGCGGCGCCCGGTCCGCAGCGCCAGCATCGCGAGACGGGCGGGCCCGGCGAGGTGCTCGGCCCGCTCCGTGCTCTCGGCGGCCAGCACGCCGGCGGTCACGATCGTGTACGGCTCGTCGAGCACCGGCGACGACCGAAACGAGTGACGGTAGAGCTCGACCGCGTCGAGCGTGCCGATCGACGTGCCGACGTCGAAGTGGTGGGCGAACGCGTAGCGCAGGCCGAGAAATCCGGCGAGCTGGGCGGAGAACGCGCTGGAGCCGAGGAGCACGATCTCCGGGCACGAGTCGAGGCTGGGCGTCGCCTTGAACCGGTCCCACGCGCCGTGATCGCGGCGGCGGTCGCCGAGCATTCCCATGACGTCGATGAGCTCGCTCGGGAAGTCCTCGGCGCCGAGGCGGTCCGGGCCGCGGCGCAGCGCCGCAGCCGTCGCCGGGTCGGTTCCTGGGGCCCGTCCGATGCCGAGGTCGATCCGACCGGGATGCAGGGCTTCGAGCAGCGCGAACTGCTCGGCGACTACGAGCGCCGGGTGGTTGGGCAGCATCACGCCGCCGGAGCCGACGCGGATCCGCGACGTCGACGCCGCGAGGTGGGCCATCAGGACGGGCGGCGACGTGCTCGCGATCGTCGGGAAGTTGTGGTGCTCGGCGACCCAGAAGCGGTCGTAGCCCGAGCTCCTCGGCGCGCCGGGCCAGCGCGGTGGTCTCGGCGAGCGCGTCGCTGGACGTCGACCCGTCCGGCACGACGGCGAGGTCGAGCACCGACCTCCGGGTCCGTGGTCGACCGCCTGACCCTGCCGTCGGGGAACTGGTCTCGTTGATGGTCAGGGATGCGGCCATGCCCACGGTGCAACCTCGGTTCGCCCGTGCTGCATTCCCAGGGCTGCACTTGGAAGTTGCTCTCGGTCCGCGCCTTCCGTCATTATCGGGCGTCCTCGCGGACCAAGACGGTTGCGTCCGTGGTCAACTCCAGCCCCCGGATGTCACGCTCGTTTTGCGACGGCGGGGTCGTCGTCCGGGACGGCATCGGTAGGAGTGGTTCAGGCGCGGTCGTGGCCGAGGTGCTCGGCGGCCGCGGCCCAGAACCCCTCGATCACCTCGCTCCCCGTCGGGCCTGCCGAGCTCGACCTGGGTGAGCAGCACAGCGACGCTGCCGTCGGCCGGCACCACGTACGCCGAGGTGCCGGTACCGCCGACCCAGCCGTAGCGGCCCGGCACGTTCCACGGGTGCAGCGGGGCGATGTCGACGCTGCCGCCGAGCCCCCACGACTGGCCGTCGAGGAAGACGGTGTCGGTGCTGCGGATCGCCGGCGTGAGCTGGTCGGTCATCATCGCCGCGACGAGGTCGGCGGGCAGGACGTCGCCGCCTCCGGCCAGCAGCATCCGCTGGAACGCCAGCACGTCGGCCACGGTCGACACGAGGCCACCGGCGCCGGAGGGGAACGGCGGCACACTCGCCCACTGCCCGTCAGGACCGTCCTGCTCGACGAGCCCGTCGTCGCCATGGCGGTAGTACGACGTGCGTCGCTCGTCCGACCCGGCGGGGAACGCGAACCCGGTGTCGGTCATCCCCAGCGGCCCGAACAGTCGCGCCGCCATCAGCTCGGGCAGCGCCGCGCCGCCGGCCCGGGCGACGAGCACCCCGAGGATGTCGAACGCGGTGTTGTACGTGAAGCCCTCGCCGGGCTGGTGGAGCAGCGGGATCCCGCCGAGGATCGCCATCCACTCGTCCGGCGGCGGAACCCGCTGCGGCTGCGGCGGACCCTGCAGGAGCCGCTCGACGAGGAGCTGGGCGACCGGCGCCGAGAAGTCGGACGGGAAGCCATGCCCGTTCGTCGACGTCAGCAGGTGCCGCAGCGTGATCGGCCGGCTGGCCGGCACCGTGTCGTCGATCGGGCCGGTCATCGAACGCACCACGACCGGCGCGGCCAGCTCCGGTAACAGCTCACCGACCGGTTGGTCCAGCTCGAGGGTGCCGTCGGCGACGAACGTCAGCGCCAGCGCCGCCACCATCGGCTTGGTGATCGAGGCGATCCGGAACAACGCGTCCTGCGCCATCGGCCGCCCACCCACGGCACCGTCCCCAAGCACGACGACGTCCAGCTGGTCGCCCCGGCCGACCGCGGCAACCAGCCCCGGAACCAGCCGCGAATCGACGAGTGGGCGCAGGGCCTCGACAAGGGCAGTCACCGGACCAGCCTCGCGCACCTCCCTCAGGACCGGTCGGCGACCAGCACCACCGGGTCGGTTGCTTCGTGCTGGGTCAGAGGACGTCGGCGAGGAGGGTGGCCATGGCTTGCCAGCTGTGGGTGGCAGCGCGCTCGTTGTAGGCGATGCCGGGGATGCCGGCCTGGGACGCCAGTGGGTGGGTGAAGCTGTGTTGCACGCCGCCGTACAGGACGAGTTGCCAATCGACGCCGCCGTCGCGCATCTCCTGCTCGAACTCGAGGCGATGCTCGGGCGGAATGATCGGGTCGTCGGCGCCGACGAACATCAACACCCGGCCGATGATGTTGCTTGCGTCCTGGGGTCGGATCGTGCGCAGACCCGGATGGAACCCGACCACGGCGCGCAGTGGGATCCCGCTGCGGGCGAGCTCAAGTGCGATCGTCGCGCCGTAGCAGTAGCCGATCGCGGCCACGCGTGATCCATCGATCGTGGGTTCGGCGAGGAGCAGGTCGAGCGCGGCTGCGCCGAGCGCCCGGGTCTCGTCGGGGTGGGCGGACAGGTAGTCGAGGCGAGCGATCATCGCCGAGCGATCGGCGAACGGGCTGTGCCGGCCGTGGTAGTCCAGCGCGAGTCCGACGTAGCCGAGCTTGGCGATGTCTGCCGCCCGCGCCCGTTGGATGTCGTCAAGGCCGGGTCCCTCGTGGCCGATCAACACCCCGGCGAAGGGTCCAGCGCCATCTGGCACGGCGAGCGTGCCGCGCAAGGTCAGTCCATTCGCCTGATACTCGAGCTGACGCACCTGTGCCATGCCGACCACCATAGTGCAACCACAGAGTTGCACATTACGCTAGGCCGGCATCCCGCGCAGAGCTCGACCGGGCAGCGCGTCGAGCACCAGGTGTTCGTCGCGCACGACGAAGGTTCCGTCGACCAGGACGTGGATGATGCCGGTGGACGGACGCGTACTTTCCTGGTAGCTGGCTTGATCGCTGAGCCGGTCGTGGTCGAATACGACAATGTCGGCGTCGGCGCCTTCTCGTAGGCGCCCCTTGTTGCGCATCGCTGGCACGCATCGCTCCAGGACTTGTGCCGGTCGGAGCGTGCAACGGCGCAGGGCGTCGGCGAGCGCCGCGCTCTCCTCTCGCCAGAGGCGCAGCGCACGTGAGAAGCAGCCTGCGGTGCGCGGATGAGTGACGGCCGCAGGTGGCAGCGGCCATATGAACGGATCGACCGCGGAGTCCTTCCACACTGGCGGCATACCGTCGCTGGCGACGATGGCTCCGTCGAACTGGAGCGCCCGCCGCAGGATGGCGTGGTCGCCGGGGTCGTCGTCATCCATGAAGTCGAAGATGACGAGGCCGCCCGGATCGGTGGCTCGTAGCTCGAGCAGCCTCGTGGTGTCGCCCACCCGCTCGCCGGTCGGAAGGTAGGTCAGGCTGGTCGGCTCGATGCCTCGGGCCGCCAGGCGCTCGGGACTGAGGAACGCGGCACCGATCGCCGTCGAACCTGAACCGTACGGGTAGGCCTCGGTGGTGACCGTGGCGCCGCCTGCCCGGCAGCGTTCCACGAGACGGTGGACCCGGTCAATGTGACGCGTCGATGTGCTGTTGATGTGGCAGTAGTGCATGTGGGCGCCGGTCTCCGATGCCGCCCGCACCACCTCCTCGGCTCCGTCGATTCGCACCGACGGGTTGGTCTCGGCGAGGTCGCGGCTGTGCGTGAACGTCGGAACGCCTGCGGTCGAGGCGAGTCGCGCGACCGCCGTGTACTCCACCGGGTCCACACCGGGGGCGTAGCCCATCAGTAGGCCGATCCCGATCCCGCCGGCACCGATGCCGTCCGTCAGCCGCTCGAGGATCGCGGCTACCTCCGTGGCCGAGGCGGCCCGCTGCCACGCCGGGTCCGCCATGTTGTCGAGGATCGTCCCGAGCCTGCCGTCGGACGGCACACCGCCCAGCACCTCCATCCGAGCCGCAGCCCACGAGACCGCGAAGCCGTAGTGCACCGGCGATCCGAGCTGCGCATCGCGCTCCAAGGCCGCGCTGACCGGGGTCCGCCCTGCCTCGAGATCAAGCACCGTCGTCACACCGTCGCACACGTGCAAACGACGGCCCGCCAGCGTCTACGCGTGGCTGTGCAGGTCGATGAAACCGGGAGCGACAACCATTCCGCCGACCTCGACGACCGTGTCGCCGTCCAACGGTTCGCTCGAGATGGACGCGATCTGCCGGCCGTCGACGCCCACATCGCGCACGTCGTCGACCCCACTCTCCGGGTCGACCACCCGGCCACCCCGCAACACCACGTCGTAGACGGCCATGCCCGCGCAGCGTAAGCGCACTTCGCTGTCCGCCAGGTGCGGATCGGGCGCATTCTGCCGGAGCGGCGCGCGATGGGCGCGAGCCGGGTCGGGAGCCGCGGCGAAGGCGACCGCCACGCCGTTTCGATTGTCGGGCGTCGCGGCATGCTGGATGAAACGTCGAAATCGGATCGGCAGGACTCGGTGAGGTGGAACGTGGCTGGTGATGACGAGCTCCCACGGATCGGTGGCCCAGCGACGCGGGGGCTGGCGGCGATCGGGGTCACGCGGCTCAAGCAGGTGCAGCAGCATTCGGCCGGCGAATTGCTGGCGCTGCACGGCGTGGGGCCCAGGGCGATCAGGATCCTCCGGTCGGCACTTGCCGAGAAGGGCATGTCGTTACGAGGCGAACGGGCGCGACCGGCGCTGCCCGCCGATGTCCAGGCCTACGTCGACGCCCTGGACGCCGGCCACCGCCGGCTCTTCGACCACCTCCAGGACCTCATCCTCGACGAGCTCCCGGACGCCGAGGTCGTGATCTCCTACCAGATCCCGCTGTACAAGGTCGGCAGGCTCCACGTCGGCCTCAACGCCCGACGCGCGGACGGGATCACGCTGACCACCACCTCGCCCGACCACATCGAGGCCTTCAGGCGACGCCGTCCCGACTTCAAGACGAACAAGGCGAGCATTCAGTTCCGGCTCGACGACGAGCTACCGGATGACGACATCCGGGATGTGATCCGTCGGGCGACCCGCGCCTAACCGTGCTCGTGCCCAATCCGCGAGCTCTGTTTGCGCCCGCAATTGAAGACCCGAGCGTGGGGGGTGGCAATGTCGCTGATCAGGTACGCACCACCTGTTCGGAGCGCGGCACGCGCCGTCCTCTACCCGAGCGCGAGCATTGCCTCGGCGACCTCGCCGGCCGCCGCATCGGGGATCGCAGTGGCGGCCTCCTCGAGGACGAGCAGCCGCGCCCCGGGGATCTCGCGCGCGATCGCCTCGCCGTTGCCGACGGGGAAGAACGGGTCGCGGCGGCCGTGGACGACGAGCGTGGGGACCTCGATCTCGGGCAGGCGCTTGCGCCAGCGGGGTTTGCAGTTGAGCTTGGAGAACACCATGCCCATCTGGTTGGCCATCTGGACCGGGGCTGCGGTGCCCGGCGTGCGGTCCCAGATGCGCGCGGCGATCGCGCGCGCGGCGACGGGGTCGTCGCCGAGGATCTCCGCGCCGGGCGGCGGCGAACTCCGCCACCGCCTCGCGGTCGGTCCAGTCGGGCATCGGAAGCGCGAACAGCCGCCTCATCGTCGCCCGGTCATGGTCGGGGAGGTCGTCGTCGGGCCGGCCGGGCGCGACCGCGCGGGTGCCGGCCAGGGTGAGCGCCGAGAACGCGCCCGGATGGTCGAGCGCGGCCACCTGGGCGACCATCCCGCTGACGCCGATCCCCGCGAGGTGCGCGGGCCCGCCGCCGAGCGCGTCGGCAAGGGCCGCGGCGTCGGCGGCGAGGTCGCGCAGGGTGTAGGCGGGCGCTTCCGGGTTCGCCGTCGTCGACTCGCCGCTGTCGCGCAGGTCGTAGCGCACCACGCGGCGCCCGCCGGCGGCGAGGCGCTCGCAGAGCGCGTCGGGCCAGGAGAGCATCGTCGTCCCGCCCGCGAGCAGGACGAGTGGTGCGTCGTCGTCACCGAAGGACTCGATGCCCAGGGCCACCCCATTGGCGTCGACGGTGGTCATCGGATCAGGGCCGCTTGCCGTACCCGAGGGCCTCGACGATCTTCCCGTCCCGCACGCGCATGAGGTTCACGCCCCGGTAGTTCTCGGCGCCGGTGATCCGCCAGCGGATGACGGCTCGGTCACCGTCGACGTCGACGTGTTCGACCGTGAACTGGATGGCGGGGTCGGAGGCCAGCCCCTGCCAGCCGGCGAGGCATTCGTCGTAGCCCGTCCAGCGGTTGCCGTCGGGCGCCGGGCCGGTGCCCTCCATCACGCAGTCGGCGGCGATGAGGTCGACGAGCTTCTCGGGTGCCCGCTCGAGGAAGGCGGCGTTGTACTGGTCGATGACGGCTGCTGGTGTCGGTCATGGCCGCATCGTCCGCGGCGGCGGGCTTCGCAGCAACTCCCGGGAGGGAATGGCGTCGAGGTCCGGGGTGGGCGAGGATCATCGCTGATGTCTCGATTCCCGACCGAGCTGCGGCGCTGGCGCACGGCCCGCCGGTTGAGCCAGCTGGAGCTGGCGATACGGGCGGACACGACCCAGCGGCACGTGAGCTTCATCGAACAGGGCCGCTCCCGACCGGGCCGCAACGTGGTCGTGCGGCTGGCGGAGTCGCTGGACCTCACGCTGCGCGAGCGCAACGAGCTGCTCCTCGCCGCCGGCTTCGCCCCGGCGTTCCCGGAGTCACCGCTCGACGACGCGGCGCTCCGGCCGGTCCGCCAGGCGCTCGACACGATCCTCGACGGCCACCTCCCGTACCCGGCGATGGTCGTGCGGCCCCACGGCATCCTCGTCACCGCCAACCAGGCGTTCGACCTGTTCCACGAAGGCGTCGACCCCGCGTTGCTGGCGCCGCCGGCCAACATGTTCCGCCACGCCCTCCACCCCAATGGTCTCGCGCCCCGGGTTCGCAACCTGCCGGAGTGGGGCCGGCACATCACCGAGCACCTGCGGGCCCAGCTCGTGCGGAGCCCGGACCCGTCGTTGGAGGAGCTGCTCGTCGAGCTCGAGGGCTACCTGCCGCCGCTGCCCGCGGAGGCCGACGTGCTCGGCTTCGCCGTGCCGCTGGAGCTGGCCTCGGCCGATGGCGACCTCCGGCTCATCACGACGATCACATCGTTCGCGACCGCCGCCGACGTGACGCTCGCCGAGCTGCACCTCGAGGCGTTCCTGCCCGCTGACGAACGCACCGCCGAGGTGCTGCGCCGCCGATGGGGGTGACGATCGACGATGCCCGGGCGATCGCCGCCACGCTCCCTCGTTCGTACGAGGCGCTCGTACGCGACGAGGTGAGGTTCCGGGTCGGCCGCATCGTCTACGCCGCGTTCTACGACGACGAGACGATCATGGGCTTCGGCTTCCCCAGGGAGGAGCGGGAGGCGCTCGTGGCCTCGGAGCCCGACAAGTTCCTCATGCCCCGCCCCTCCGACATGCGGTACCGGTGGGTCTGCGTCCGCCTCGACGCCATCGACGTCGACGAGCTGCGGGAGCTACTCGTCGACGCGTGGCGCATGTGCGTGCCGAAGAAGGTGGCTGCCGCCTACGAGGGTTGAGTGCGCCAACGGGCGGCTGTAGGGGCGTTCGCCTGGAAGAGCACAGGCACCCCGAGGCGAGGGCGCTCGTCGTCAGCCCCGGAGTCACGCGCCGCGCCCGGCGGCGTGGTAGTCGACGACGCGCGTGAGAAGCTCGATCAGCCGGGTGCCCCAGAACGCACGGCCCGACGTGGCCCAGCAGGTGGCCCCGAACGCCGGGTGGGTGACGTGCCTTGCTGCTCGCCGACCAGCGGAGCGCTGCCTCGTGCGAGCGCGACAGACGACGGTTCGGTGCGCGATTCTGGTGCGACAGATCACTCCTCGCGTCATGACCCGCACGCCGAATCCTGGGCGGGTTTCGTTGTGCACAGAACGATCCTTCGCGAGTGACCGTGAGATCTACTTGAGCGCCAGTCGGCGCGCCGGAGGTTCCGCTCATTCGCTCGGCCCGGCCTGAAGCTCGTCGAGGAGCCGCAGCAGCGACTTTCGAAGGGCCTCGAGCTCCTTGGGGCTCGTCAGCGCAGCCCACCGCTCCTCGACCCGCGCCGCGGCCGCGTGCGTCACCGGTGGAACGGACTTGCCCCGCTCGGTGAGGAACACCAGCTGCGACCGCCGATCATTCGGGTTTGGCTTCCGCTCGACGTAGCCCGCCAGCTCCAGCTGCTCGACCGCCTGCGCCATCGTCTGCTTCCGCACGTGGGCGAGCTCCGCCAACTCCGACACGGTGATCCCCTCCGGTCCCACGAACGGGAACACGTTCCCTGCGCTCGGACCGATGTCCTCGAACCCGGCCTCACGCAGCGCGGCATCCATCGCCTGCGAGTAGTGCTGATAGATCAGGCGCACCAACAACCCGATCATCGGCTGTGTCGGAAATCTCTTCGAAGGCATATAGACAGGTTCCTGTCGAAGTCCTATGATGGACAGCAACCTGTCTACTGTAATGAAAGGAGCCCCGATGTCCGACACCCCCGCTGTCTACGGTCAGTTCGGCCAAGCCCTCGGCCTCGCCGAGCGCACCCTCTCCACGATCCTGCGCGAGCAGCTCGCCCAGCGGAACACCGTGCCTGAGGCCTGGTACACCCTCCGCCTGCTCGCCACCCGCGGTCCGGCCTACCCGCGGGCCGACCTCACCCGGCTGCTGGAGGGACCTGGCTTCGATGCCGAGGCGGCCCACTCCCTGCTCGCCAGGCTCGAGGCGGATGGCCTCATCCGCGGCGACGCAGAGCTCGGTCTGACTCCCGCCGGCGAAACGCAGTATCAGAGCCTCCGCGAGTACATCAGCGGCCCCTCGACGCAGTTGCTGAGCCAGTTCGACGTCGACGACATCGAGACGACCGTCCGCACGCTGCAGGCGATCACCGAGAAGGCGACTGCATAGTTCTTGGTGAACGTGGTTCCGGCCTAACCGCAATACCGTTCAGTTACGCGTCGCGACGAGTTTGATCGTGTTCGTTGCGACGTTGTTGGCTCTGGAAAGTGGGCGTTGCGGTGAATGCGACGACCGGGTCCGGCAAACTGGGCGGCCATCGCACCATTGGCGCTTCTGGGCGGCGTGCGACCCGGAATCCGGGCCGTGGGCCGCCCAGAATGCTGAATGAGGCGCAGACCGCCCAGAACGCTACGCGCCGATTCAGACACGGCGCGACGCCCGCCCACCGACGTCTTCCAGAGCGGGCAACCGTGATCGCGACACGGCCAGACCCGACCGAAGTAGCCATGCACCCTCACTGAACGGTATTGGGCCTAACCGGGGCCGCGATCTCCGGCTCGACAGTTGCATCAGATCGACGGGTCGGCGGTGTGCGTCCGCCGCCCATTCTGTGGTTCCCCGACGTCAGCGCTCACCAGTAGCCGCGCCGCCCCGCGACCGACCGGCTCGAGCGATCCCCGGTCGGGCGCTCGGGATGGGTGGGGTGGTGGACTCGGCTGTCCGGGCGCCAGCTCCGGAGGGTGTGGCCGGCGGCAGGCCCACGAGGTCAGTCGAGCAAACCAACCAATGTGTTGCCATTGGTGCGCACCGCGGCGCCGCAGGTCAGGTCGATCACCGTTCCGGTGATCGCTGCGGCGCGGTCCGACGCCATGAAGACCGCCGTGTCAGCGACCTGGGCCAGCGTCGGCAGCCGCCCCAGCAGGGTCAGGTCCTCGCCCCACTGCACGAGCATCTGCTCGACGCTTGAACCCGCCTGCGCGGCTGGCCGCCTGAAGAGCTCGCCAGTGTAGGAGCCGTGGGATACGGCGTCTGCGATCGCGTGTGGTCGGAGGCATACGACGCGCACGCCGCTCGGCCCAAGCTCGACCGCGAGCCGCTGTGTCATTGCCTCGACCGCGGCACACGTGGTGCCGTAGCCGAGCACTCCGGGCGGGGCGTGGCGGGACCCGGCCGTCGACAGCGTCAGAATCGTTCCTGAACGGCGGGCCGTCATGTGCCGTGCAACCGCCTTGGCGGTGATCAGGTTGGTCCGCAAGAAGGTGTCGATCGGATACATGACGTCCTCGACGGCCAGCTCGGCGAAGAGCGTGCCCTGCACGTGCGGGAACGACACGGCGTTCAACGCGATGTCGATGCTGCCTGTGTCTGCCGCTACGGCATCGGCGTGTTCGGCAACGGCGCCTTCGTCGAGCGCGTCGAGTTCCGCCACGCTCGCTGCCTCGCCAATGTCGTTCGCCACCGCCTTGAGCCGGTGTTCCGTCCGCCCGGCGAGGTAGACGCGGGCGCCGGCACTCGCAAAGGCACGCGTGACGGCGCCGCCGATCGCTCCGCCGCCGCCGTAAATCACTGCGACTTTGTCCTGCAGGATCATCTTGGTCTCCTTCGATAGTTGGGGGTGAGGGCGTCCTGGCGCTCAAACAGCTTCGAGGAGCGCCGCGAACTGGCGCTCGAGTGTCTTGGCTGCACCGTTGCGCCACCCTTCGGCCATGGACGCCGACACGGGATCGGGGAAGATCTCTTCGTCCCCGTTCTCCACCCCATCGAGGATCGCTTGCGCCACGGACTCGGGCGAGGCCTTCGGGATGTCGAGGCCGCGGGTCATATCGGTGTCCACGGGGCCGGTCAGGACGGCATGTACCCTCACGCCCTGTCCGGCCAACAGGGCGCGCTGCGATTGGGTGAGGCTGAACGTGGCCGCCTTTGAGATCGAGTAGGTCGGAGCGAACGGCAAGTTGGCAACCGCCGCCAGCGACAGCACGTTGACGATCGCTCCCCGCGACCGAGTCAGCAACGGCAAGAGGGCCTGGGTCACGTCATAGGTGCCGAAGAGATTGACCTCGAGGTGCCGTCCGAGCAGGAGACGATCGCTCAACTCACCGTGAAGATCCACACCGGCGTTGTTGATCAAGAGATCGAGCGACTCGACGGTCTCGACAGCTCGCTGGATCTGCGCCTCGTCGGTCACGTCCAGCGTCAGCGGCGTGACGCGGCCGTCCGAGGGGGCCAAGGTTGGCGCGTCCCGGCGTACACGCGCTTGGCGCCTCGCCTCAAGGCTTCCTCGACCAGCGCCCGCCCGATACCGCGTTGGCTCCGGTCACCAGAACTGCTCTGTCTGCGATGGTCATGCTTTCTCCTTTGGGTCCCGATGGCTCGGATCGTTCGAGTTCTCGACAGGACGTCGCAGCAGGGAGGGCGTTTTGGACAGCCCTCGGAAGATCGTTCCGTTCTGCGCGCCCAGACGGCGTTCGAGTTCCACGCGCTCGACGGCGTTGGCGGTGAGGACGATCGCCTGCTCGTACCGCGCCGCGCCGCACCGCTGAGCCACCGAACATGACCCTCCAGGACCCCAGTCTTTTCGTGGATCGCCGAGATCTCGACGGCACTTCTGACCCGCTCGGCGCGTCTTGGGCAACGGAGCGGGACAATCGCGGCCGGGATGCTGTCCAATCGCGGCGTGCGGCGACGTACCGATGAGGGGCCGCTTAGGGTGCGGAGAACACCCCTAGGTTGGAGGGACGATGGCTCAATACATGTTGCTGGTGTATCAACCGGAGGCCGAGCCGGCCGAGGAGGCCAGCGCGACGCGGAGCTACCCATGTATCTGGAGTTTCATCGCAGCCTGCGTGAGGCGGGGCTTTTGCTGCGCGTCCAGCGCCTGCGTTCGGTGGACAGCGCGACCTCGGTCCGCGTGCGCGGTGGGGAGACGGAGATCACCGACGGCCCGTTCGCGGTGACCAAGGAGCGCTTGGCCGGCTACTACATCCTGGACTGCGCCGACCTCGACGAGGCACTCGAGCAGGCGGCGCGGTTTCCGGGGGCGCGCTATGGGACGGTTGAGGTACGCCCGGTCATGCCGGTCGACGAGTGGGTGAACCTGGCGCGCGAGGCCGGAGCCGACGTGCCCGAAGATGCGGTCAAAGACCTGGCGTGAGCGGTGGCGGTCAGCCGGCCGACCCGGTCTCGGCCGCAGTCGCCCGTGCGTTCCGCGACGAGCGAGCGATCGTGCTGGCCACCCTGATCCGGCAAGCCGGCGACTTCCAGCTGGCCGAGGATGCGGTGCAAGACGCCTTCGAGGCGGCAGTCACGGCATGGCGGCGCGACGGCGTTCCGGCCAATTCGGGGGCGTGGATCACCACCGCGGCGCGGCGGCGGGCGATCGATCGGTTGCGCCGCAACCGGTCGGTGGCGGATCGCGCCGAACGGTTGGCCGAGCTGAGCCGCCTGGACGCTCAGCACGAAGAGGAGCCATCGATGGGCGATGAGAGCTCGATCGTCGACGACCGGTTGCGGCTGATGTTCACTTGCTGCCATCCGGCGCTGGAGATGCCGGCACGCGTGGCGCTCACGCTGCGGACGCTCGGCGGAATGACGACCGGCGAGATCGCCCGCGCGTTCCTGGTCGCCGAGCCGACCATGGGCAAGCGGATCGTGCGCGCCAAGCGCAAGATCGCCGACGCGCACATCCCCTATCGGGTGCCGGCCGACGCCGAGCTGCCCGATCGCCTGCGCGGCGTGCTGCAGGTGGTCTACCTGATTTTCAACGAGGGCTACGTGGCCACCGAGGGCGATCGTCTCGTCCGCGAGGAACTTTGCGACGAAGCGATCCGTCTCGGCGAGCTGCTGTCCCGGCTGATGCCCGACGACGCCGAGGTGTGGGGGCTGTCGGCCCTGATGCTGCTGCACGACGCCCGCCGAGCAGCCCGCGTGGATTCGAGTAGGCAGTACGTTGCGCTCGACGACCAGGACCGCTCGCTGTGGGATCAGGACCGGATCCAGGAGGGCCTCGCCAGACTGGAGCGCGCGGTGCGCCTGCGGCACCCGGGCGAATACCAGCTACAGGCCTGGATCACGGCCCTGCAGATCCAGGCGCCGAACGCCGAAACCACCGACTGGGCTCAGATCGCCGAGCTGTATGGCGCCCTCGCCCGGCTCAACCCGTCGCCGGTCGTCGAACTCAACCGCGCGGTCGCCGTCGGCCTGGCCTCCGGACCCGCCGCGGGCCTGGCCCTGCTCGAGCCACTGCTCACCGCTCCGGTGCTCGAACGCTACCAACCGCTGCACGCAGCGCACGCCGAGCTGCTCAGCCGGGCGGGCGACGTCGCGGGCGCCGCGCGCGCCGTACGAGCGCGCAATCGCGCTCAGCGCCAACGCCGTCGAGCGCGCAGAGCTCGAACGGCGGCTGGACGCGCTGCGCTGATCACCCGCTGATGGACACCGCAAAGGCCGAAGTGCTCGCGTTCACCGACAATCGCGCCCGAAACCCGACCCCACCTCCTACGAGAATCCGAGGAGCTGGCTGTAGGGCCTGCGCTCCCGAAGCTGTGCCGGAGTACAAGCTCGCCGACGGTGTGGACGGGTTGCCGCGAAGCGTGCTCTCTGCGATCACTGGCACACCTCCGACCGTGCGTTACCGGCCGTGCGAACCGGACGGCGATCGCCAATCACCCCGTGTACTGTCGCCGGCATGTCCTCCACCGAGAACGGTCACGGCTACCGGATCGAGGCGCTCGGGCCGCAGACGTGGGACGCCTTCGCCGACCTCGCCGGGCGGCACAACGGCGTGTGGGGCGGCTGCTGGTGCACCTATTTCCACCGCGGCGTCGACGATTCGGAACGCACGCAGGTCGGCAACCAGGCGTACAAGCAGCGGCTCGTCGAACAGGGCCGCGCCCACGCCGCGCTGGTGTTCGATGGCGACGTCGCGGTCGCCTGGTGCCAGTTCGGGACGGTCGAGGAGCTGCCCAACATCCACCACCGCAAGGAGTGGGAGCAGGGCCTCGTACGGCGCCCCGACTTTCGCATCACCTGTCTGTTCGTCGACCGGCGGTACCGCCGCAAGGGAGTAGCGGCGACAGCCGTCCTTGGCGCCTTGGAGCTGATCGCCATCGCAGGCGGCGGACTCGTCGAGGCCTACCCGCACGACCTCCCGCCCGGCAAGAAGACGTCGGCGTCGTTTCTCTACAACGCCACCCGGACGATGTACGAACAGCTCGGGTTCACCTACCAGCGACCGAAGGGACAGGGCAACTGCGTCATGACCAAGCAGATCCCTGCCAGCCCCAACGGCGGGGTGCGGCGTCGCCGCTCGCCGATCAGCCGACGCCAGTGAGCAGGTATCGAGCGACGGCAGACGCGACACCGGAATGACTACGGCCGGTCAGGCGGCGACCCGGTCGACGATCACGACGCCCTGACCGAGCGCGATCGCCCAGCCGTCGTCGCTGAACGCGACCGGCCACGCCCAACCGTCGCGCCGATCGACGTGCGTCACCCGGTGGCACTCGCGTCCGCAGTGGACGACGTCGCCAGGGCGCAGGTCGTGTGCGTGGATCGTGGTCATCGCGGGCTCCCCTTCCTCAGTGACAAGTACGACAGCGCGAAGCGGTCACTGGTTCCCGGACCCGCTGTCACACCCTCTGGGTACTCTGATCGGTATCGCTGATCATCCGGTGCTCGCGGCGTTCTCGCCCGCCGTGCGGGCGTGGTTCGGCGCGTCGTTCCCCGAGCCGACGAAGGCCCAGGCCGAAGGGTGGCCGCCCATCACGAGCGGCGAGCACACACTGATCTGCGCGCCCACCGGCAGCGGTAAGACGCTGGCGGCGTTCCTCACGTCGATCGACCGGCTCGTCACCACGCCGCCTCCCGACGACCGCAAGCAGCGCACGAGGGTCCTGTACATCTCGCCGCTGCGGGCGCTGGCGTTCGACGTCGAGAAGAACCTGCGGGCGCCGCTCGCCGGCATCTCGTTGGCTGCCGAGCGGCTCGCCGGGGACGGCACCGGCAGCGGTGCGTTCTTCCTGCCCGACGTCGCCATGCGCACCGGCGACACGTCGGCGAAGGATCGCCAAAAGCTGCTGCGCCGCCCGTCCGACCTGCTGATCACGACGCCGGAGAGTCTCTACCTGATGCTCACGTCGAATGCTGCCGAGACGCTCGTCAACGTCGAGACCGTCATCGTCGACGAGATCCACGCCCTGGCGCCGACGAAGCGGGGGGCGCACCTCGCGGTCTCGCTGGAACGGCTCGAGGACATCACGAAGCAGCCGCCGCAGCGCATCGGGCTGTCGGCCACCCAGCGCCCGCTCGCCGAGGTCGCCCGGTTCCTCGGCGGCTGGTCGGCGCCCGGCGTGCCCCGCGAGGTCTCGATCGTCGACGCCGGGATCTCCAAGCCGCTGGTGGTCGACGTCGTGATCCCCGTCGAGGACATGTCCGACCTCGGCCGCGAGGTCCGCCCGGGTCCCGACGAGATGCGCAGTGGTCCGGCTTCGGTGGCGTTGGCGCCGCAGCGCACGAGCATCTGGCCGTCGATCTACCCGCGGATCCTCGACCAGATCCTCGCCCATCGTTCCACCATCGTGTTCTGCAACGGTCGGCGCAGCGCCGAGCGCCTCGCGGCCAGGCTCAACGAGCTGTACGAGGAGCGGGTCGACTCGTCCGGCCCGGACGGCAGCACGGGGGAGCCGGCCGAGCTCGTCAAGGCGCACCATGGCTCGCTCGCCCGCGAGCAGCGCATCATCGTCGAGGACGAGCTCAAGAGCGGCAACCTGCGAGCCATCGTCGCCACCAGCAGCCTCGAGCTCGGCATCGACATGGGCGCCGTCGACCTCGTGATCCAGGTCGAGTCGCCGGGCGCGGTCTCCCGGGGCCTCCAGCGCATCGGCCGGGCAGGCCACCAGGTCGGCGAGCCGAGCCGGGGCACGATCTACCCGAAGCACCGCGGCGACCTGCTCGAAGCGGCCGTCGTCGCCCGGCGCATGATCGCCGGCGAGATCGAGCACACCCGCTACCTGCGCAACCCGCTCGACGTGCTCGCCCAGCAGATCGTCGCCCACGTCGCGGCCCGCGGCGAGATGCCGGTGGGCGACGTCGGCGAGATGGTCCGCCGCACCGCCGACGTTCGCCGAGCTGTCCGACGACCTGCTGCGCAACACGCTGGAGATGCTCGCCGGGCAGGTACCCGTCAGAGGAGTTCGCCGAGCTGCGGCCGCGCCTGGTGTGGGACCGCGTGAACGACACCGTCCGCGCCCGCGACGGGTCGAAGCGCCTTGCCGTGACATCGGGCGGCACGATCCCGGACCGCGGCCTGTTCGGCGTCTTCCTCCCTGATGGCAAGCGGGTCGGTGAGCTCGACGAGGAGATGGTGTACGAGAGCCGCCCGGGCGAGCTCTTCCTGCTCGGCGCGTCCACGTGGCGGATCGAGGACATCACGTTCGAGCGGGTCATCGTCACCCCGGCGCCGGGGCAGCCGGGGAAGATGCCGTTCTGGCACGGCGACCGGCCGGGCCGGCCGCTGGAGCTGGGGCGGGCGCTGGGCGCGTTCGTCCGCGAGCTGCGCGACGTCGCCGCCCGGCGCGGCGATCACCCGGCTGCGCGAGGAGCACGCGCTCGACGAGCTGGCGGCCAACAATCTGCTGCAGTACGTCAACGAGCAGGCCGAGGCGACCGGCGTCGTCCCCGACGACCGCACGATCGTCGTCGAGCGGTTCCGTGACGAGATCGGAGACTGGCGGGTGTGCGTCCTGAGCCCGTTCGGCACGCCGGTGCACGCGCCGTGGGCGATGGCCATCGAACGCCGCCTGGCCGATCGCTTCGACATCCCGGTCGAGTCGATGTGGGGCGACGACGGCATCGTGCTGCGGCTGCCCGAGGCGGCCGACGACATGCCGATCGATGCGATCCAGATCGATCCCGAGGACATCGAGGAGCTGGTGGTGTCGACGCTGCCGCAGACCGCGCTGTTCTCGGCCCGGTTCCGCGAGTGTGCCGGCCGGTCGCTGCTCCTGCCCAGGCGCCGTCCCGATCAGCGCACCCCGCTGTGGCAGCAGCGCCAGCGCGCCGCCGACCTGCTCGCCGTCGCCGCCAAGCATCCGACGTTTCCCGTGCTCCTCGAGGCGTCGCGGGAGTGCCTGCAGGACGTGTTCGACGTGCCCGCGCTCCGCGAGGTGCTCGGCCAGCTTCGGTCGCGGGCGGTGCGGGTCGTCAGCGTCGAGACGTCGAAGCCGTCGCCCATGGCGCAGAGCCTGCTGTTCAACTGGATCGCCGCCTACATGTACGAGGGCGATGCCCCGCTCGCCGAGCGCCGGGCTGCGGCGCTGGCGCTCGATCGCGACCTGCTCGCCGACCTGCTCGGCGCCGAGGAGCTGCGCGAGCTGCTCGATCCCGGCGTGCTCGCCGACGTCGAGCTCGACCTCCAGCACCTCTCCGACGGACGTCGCGCCCGCACGGCCGACGAGCTGCACGACGTGCTCCGCCGGGTCGGCGACCTCAGCGCCACTGAGATCGAGTTGCGCTGCGAGCCGGCAGAGGGCATCGTCGGTAGCTGCGCTGCTCGCCACCCTCGTCGCCGAGCGGCGAGCGATCGAGATCGGGATCGCCGGCGAGCAGCGCTTCGCCGCTGCCGACGACGCCGCCCGCTACCGCGACGCGCTCGGATGTGCGCTGCCGCTGGGGCTCCCGCAGGTGTTCACCGACCCGGTTCCCCGCCCGCTGGAGGACCTCGTCGGGCGCTACGCCCGGACCCACGGACCGTTCGTCGAGCGCGACGTCGCGGTCCGCTTCGGGCTGCCAGAGTCGCAGGGTGGTCGGCGCCCTTGGCGCGCTGGAGGCCGACGACCGCATCGTGCGCGGCGAGTTCCGCCCCGACGGCGTGCGCCGCGAGTGGTGCGACGTCGACGTGCTGCGCCAGCTCCGCCGCCGGTCGCTGGCGGTGCTGCGCAAGGAGGTCGAGCCGGTCGAGCAGTCGGTGCTCGCCGAGTTCCTGCCGGCGTGGCAGGGGGTGGGGAGCTCGCGGAAGGGGCTCGAGCCGCTCGTCGAGGCGCTCGGCGTCCTTGCCGGCGCGCCGATCGTGGCGTCGACGCTCGAGCGCGACGTGCTGGCGGCGCGGGTCAGCGAGTACCGGCCGCCGTTGCTCGACGAGCTGTGCACGTCGGGCGAGGTCGTGTGGGTCGGGGCCGGCGCGATCGGCTCCAACGACGGCCGCGTCCGGCTCTGCTTCGTCGACCAGCTCGCGTTGCTCGCCCCGTCGTGGGACGCGGTCGATCGCCCCGAGAGTGCGCTGCACGACCACGGTGCGCGACGTGCTCGGCTCGGGCGGTGCGAGCTTCTGGTCGCAGCTCCGTGCCGGCGTGGTCGGGCCGACCGACGACGAGCTGCTCGCCGCGCTGTGGGACCTCGTCTGGGCGGGCGAGGTCACGAACGATTCGATGGCCGCGCTGCGGGCCCTCACATCGGACGAGGGCCGACGGGTGTAGGGACCCGCGGCACGCCGAAGCGCAGTGGCGGGGCGTTCGGCCGTGCCCGCGGCAGGCCGAGCCGGCTCGGGCGCATCGGCCCGGCCACCGGCGCCGGGCGGTGGAGTCTCGTCGCCCCACTGCTCGAGCCGAAGCCGACGGCGACAGCGTCGGCCCACGCCGCGGCGATGCAGCTCGTCGAGCGGATGGGCGTGGTCACCCGCGAGGGGGTGCTCGCCGAGGGCGTCGTCGGCGGGTTCGCGTCGGTGTACGGCGTGCTCAAGGTGCTCGAGGAGCGCGGCCAGGTGCGCCGCGGCTACTTCGTCAGCGGCCTCGGCGCCGCCCAGTTCGCGGTCCCCGGCGCGGTCGACCGGCTGCGCTCGCTGCGCCGCACCGACGAACTCGCTGCCGAACCCGGCGCGCCGACGGTGCTCTCGGCCACCGACCCCGCCCAGCCCTACGGCGCGGCGTTGGCGTGGCCGGATTCGCCCGGCCGTCCCGCCCGCATCGGCGCCGCGGTCGTCGTGGTGCGCGAGGGCGTCCCGCTCGTGTGGCACGACCGCCGGAGCCACCACCTCGTCACGTTCCCCGCGGCGATGACCGACCCGAGCTGGGTCGACGTCGCTCGTGTCGCTCGTGCGCGACGGCGGGATGCGGGCGGTCGAGATCCGCAAGATCAACGGTGCCGGGCTGCTCGAGTCGCCGGATGCGGCCTGGGTGCGGGCCGTCGCCATCGACGCCGGCTTCACCGACAGCTACCGCGGCCTGGCCTTCCGCCGCGCCTGAGCGTGACCGCAGTCCCAGTCACGCCGGGGCGAAGAGCCGGTCGATGAGCGTGTCGAGGGCGGCGAGGCCGGTCCTGAGCGCGGCCCTGGGTGGTCGGACTTGGCGATCAGCAGCGCCGCCTCACTGACCGACGCGAGCAGCATGTTGACGATCACGTCGACCTGATCGGCGGGGATCCGGCCGTCGCGGGCGATGTGCCGGATGTTCGAGCGCAGGCCGCCGAGCGTGTGGCTCTCGTCGATCTCCCGCCAGCGCGACCAGCCGACGACAGCCGGGGCGTCGATCAGGGTGATCCGCTGCACGACCGGGTCGAGCGCCGCACGCAGCCACGCACCGCAGCCGGCGCGCAGGCTCTCGACCGGGTCGCCGGCCGCCCGCGCCGCGGCCGCCGACGCCTTGGCGATGCTCGCCACCTCGGCATCGAGCACCGCGTCGAAGAGTGCTTCCTTGGTCGGGAAGTGGTGGTACAGCGCGCCGCGCGCCATCCCGGCGCGGCGCAGGATGGCGTCGATCGACGTGCCGTCGTAGCCGAGCTCGCCGAACAGCTCGCGCGCGGCAGCGACGATCGAGACGCGCGTCGCCCTGCCCTTCTCCATGCCGGCCGTCCATGACCGATGACACTACCGCAGTCGACTACCAAACCGACTGACGGTCTGTTAATCTCAGACCGTCAGTCGGTTTGTTGCCCGACAAGTCGGAGGATCCAATGACACGACCAGTCGCTCTTGGCCCCGGCCATCCGCACCGTCACGCTCCCGACGGCCTGACCCTCGGGTACCGCGAGCTCGGCTCCGGGCCCGCCGTGCTGCTGATCCACGGCTGGCCGACGTCGTCGTTCCTCTGGCGCAACGTGATGCCTGCGCTCGCCGAGAGCAACCGCGTCGATCGCGATCGACCTCCCCGGGTTCGGCGCGTCGGACAAGCCGGCCGACGCCCCGTACGACTTCGGTTCTTCGAGTCGCGCGATCGATCGTTCCTCGCGGCGCTCGGCGTCGACCGCGTCGTCGCTCGCCGCCCACGACCTCGGCGGCCCGGTGGCCGTGCACTGGGCGCTCGGCCAACCACGAGCGGGTCGACCCGGCTCGGCCTGCTCAACACGCTGCTGTACCCGGAGTTCTCCGACGGCGGTCGCCGAGTTCGTGACCGCGCTGATGAACGCCGGGCGGTGCGAACGAGCTGACCAGCGCCGGACGGGCTCGCCGAGATCATGCGCCTCGGGTGTCACCGACCCGGCGGCGATCAGCGACGAGCATCGCGGCCGCGGTCGCCGCGCCGTTCGCAGCGACCACGCCGCCGCTCGACGCTGGCCAAGGCCGGCTACGGGCTCGGCATCCGTGGATTCGTCGAGATCGCCGACGGCCTGCGCTCGCTGTCGTGCCCGGTCGCCGCCGTCTACGGCACCGACGACAGGATCCTGCCCGACGTCGACGAGACGTTCGCCAGGCTCCAGCGCGACGTGCCGCACGGCGCGATCACGCCACTGCCCGGGCTCGGCCACTTCGTCCAGGAGGAATCGCCGGCTGACGTCGGCGCCCTGCTGGCCGACTTCTTCGCCGGGGGCTAGTCGGGCGGGCGACCGGCTGGGTGATGCCGCGCAGCCCGGCCCAGGCGAACGAGCTGAGCTGGTCGGCCACCTCGTCGGGATCGAACTCCTCGCCCTGCTCGACGAGCCGGCGGCTCACCCCTTCTGACAGTCCGACGACGGCGTGGGCGAGGTTCATCCGGTGCTCGTCGTCGATGCCCGCCGTCGATCAGCGGGGCGATCGCGCTCGCCGCCTCGTCCGTGAACCGGCGGACGCCTGGGCGAACTCCTGGTCCTGGCGGGACGCGCCGCCGTACATCAGCACGAACGCCTCCGGGTTCTCGGCGACCCAGCGGAAGTAGGCGCGGAACCCACGCTCGGTCTGCGCTCCGGCCACTCTGGATCCTCGGCGGTCGCCTCGGTGATCGCGGCGACGAGCCGTGCACCGACGTCGTCGAGGAGCGCCTGGTACAGCTCGCGCTTGGACTCGAAGTGCTGGTACAGCACCGGCTTGGTGACGCCGGCCGCGTCGGCCACGTCGTTCATCGACGTCTCGTGGTATCCGGCCCTGGCGAACGTGTCGAGGGCGACGTCGAGCAGCTGCTCGCGACGGGCGTTGGCAGAGAGTCGGGACGACATACCTACCCGAGAGTAACAAGCGGACTCCCGATGCCGATACGCGGCCGCTCGATCGACCTACAGGCCGCGTTCGCGGTCCTCGCGGTCGGCCGCCTTGACGGCGTAGCCGAGCACGATCGCCGGGGCGAGGAGGACGACGCGGCGATCAGGCGAGGCGATCACGATCGTGGCCATCGTCGCCGTTGAACTCCGTGGCGAGGGCCACGAAGAAAGCGGCGACGCGATCGCCAGGAGGGCGTAGCCGGTGCGGCTGGCCATGGTGACGAGCCGCTGCACCTGGGCGCGCCGGCGACGCACTGGGTCGTTCGGTCCGGCGCGGGATCGGTGCCGTCGGCGGCGTCAGCCCATAGAGTCGGCGCCATGGTACGGGTCCATGATCCAGTCGGGAAGCGCCGTCGATCATGGTGATCACGCTCGATCGGCCGGAACGGCGCAATGCCGTCGACCTGCCCTCGCTCCAGCGCCCTCGGCGTGCGCTCACGCGGCAGCCGCCGAGCAGCCGGCTCGGGTCGTCGTGTTGACCGGCACGCCGCCCGCGTTCTGCGCCGGGGCCGATCTCGACGGTGTCGAGGACAGCGAGTTCACGTCGACGCTGAGTCGCGGTGTTGCGCCGGTTCACCGAGCTGCCGATTCCGGTCATCGGCGCCATCGACGGCCCGGCGCTCGGCGCCGGCGCCCAGCTGGCCTCGGTCTGCGATCTGCGGGTCGCGACGTCGCGCAGCCGCTTCGGGATCCCCGCCGCGAAGCTCGGGCTCGCCGTCGACCAGTGGACCGCGAACCGGGTCTCCCACGAGTTCACGCCCCCGATCGCGAGGGCGATGCTGCTCGCCGCCGAGACCTTCGACGGCGAGCGACTGTACGAGGCGGGGGCGATCCACCGCATCGGCGGGTTCGACGAGGCGATGAACTGGGCCCGCGAGATTGCCGCCCTCGCGCCGATCACGATCGCCGCCCACAAGCTGGCGCTGGAACGCAACGCCCCCGCGCCCGGTGCCGACCCCGGTGTGACGGACGCCCGCGAGCGCGCCTGGTCGAGCGCCGACGCCCTCGAGGGCCGCGCCGCGTTCCAGGAGAAGCGGGCGCCGGGTTTCACGGGCCGATAACCAGCGTCACGGGGCGGGGGGCGGCTCGCATCCGAACCAGGTGGGCGGCGGAGGCGCCGGCGCCCAGGCACCGCTGGCTGCACCGTTGGTCGGGGTCGATCCCGGCACGTTGTCTGCGCAGTACTGGACGGGTTCGAAGAAGTCGGAGTCGACGACAATCCGGGAGTCGAATTCCGCTCCGCCGCAGTCGCCCGAGGCCGGTTGTCTGAGGCTCGCCGTCCCGACGCCTCCCTGCATGGTGATGAACACGTCGAGGATGACCTCGCCGCCGCCGGCGTCCGGGGTGAGCGTGCCGCAGAACGTGATCACCGGGCTGGTGGTCGGCGGCGGCGGTGGTCGGCGGGCTGGGGGGCTGGGTGCACCCACACCATGTGGCCGGGATCTGCGGCATCCAGGTGCCGCTGGCTGCCCCGTTGGTCGGGGCCGATCCCGGCACGTTGTCGGCGCAGTACTGGACGGGATCGAAGAAGTCGGAGTCGACGACGACGCCGGACGCGATCACCGTCCCGCCGTCGCAGTTGCCGGTTGCGGGCTGGGTGACCGTGTTGGTTCCGACGCCGCCCTGCATGGTGATGAACACGTCGAGCACGATGACCTCGCCGCCGCCGGTGTCCGGGGTGAGCGTGCCGCAGAACGTGATGACCGGGCTGGTGGTCGGCGGGCTGGTGGTCGGCGTCGTGGTTGCGATCGTCGAGGTCACCGCCGACGAGCTCGGCGACTCGGCAACGGTCGTGCTGGGTGCTGTGGCCGGCGCCGAGGACGCAGTGACCGCAGGTGCGGGCGTCGTCGTGGGGCAGTCGCTCGCTGCGTCAGCCGGCGGGGCCGGGGCGAACCCGAGCGTGGCGGCCACGATGAGCACCACCGGGACGACGGCCCGAGCGCCGTGGCGACGGGCCACGAGCAGGGCGACGAGCCCGGCCATCACGATGATCGCGGCGACGACCAGGGTCGTGCTCGCGGTGGTGCCGGTCGCTGGCAACTGGCAGTTCATGAATTCCCCTGACCTCGGCGGATGGCTGGCGAAAGGCTAGATCGGCCCCTTGAAGCCAGCGTGCGATGGTCGCGGCCTCGCCCGTCGGGAGAACGCGGTCACTGGAACCCTGCCGAATACCTCTCGTCGAACGGGTCTTTCACGGAGATCCCGGAGAACCTCCGGAAGTCACGATCGCCTGTCCAGATCGTGGACACACCGTTCTCGGCCATGAGGGCCACGAGGTGAGCGTCGGGAACGAGGTTCCCGCGAGGCGTGGTGGTCTGGGCGACTCGCTTGAACGATTCCCAGAACCTGTCGCCTTCGCCGACGATGACGATCTGCGGTCGCTGCATCAGATCGTCGATGTCCGCGATCGCTGCCGCGGGCGATAAAGGCGATTCGAGGATCGACGGATGCGTGATGATCCGCACATAACCCAGGAGGACCGGCCACAGAAGGTAGGTGATCGCGGGACTCGTGGCGATGTGGTCGAGCAGCGCGCGAGCTCTGGGATGACGGTCGGACGTCTCGTCAGCGGCGTAGACGAGAACGTTCACATCGAGTGTCGAGCTCATCGGTCGTCAAGGATTCGCCAGAGCGCCTCCTTGTCCTCGAGGTCGACCTTCAGCCCGAGTGGCTTCGCCGTCCACCGCAGCGGCGGAAGCGGCTGGGATTCCGCGTCGGTGGCGAGTGCTCGTGCGAGCAACTCCGAAGCGAGTTGTCCCAAAGGCTTGTGCTCACGCTTCTGTCGCTGCTTCAGCTGACGCAGAACCGAGTCGTCCAGATCCAGTGTTGTCCGAGCCACGCATCAGATGCTATCAGTCAGCGCATCAGGTGCACGGCCGCCGTTCGGTCACGGCCTGTGCATCGACGATCGCCGGTATGGCGGACGGCTTCCGAAGACGATCAGGCCCCACGTCTGGCGACTACGCGAGTTCGGTCGCTTATGAGTCATGGTGCACCTCCGTGTTGCGCGGCCGGCTCCTGCGCCGGTCGACAGCCAACCGGGTCGCTGTGGCTCCGAAGACGCAGAATCGGGTTCCTCGGCGCCATCGGATACCGCGGTGGCGACGACCGACACATCAACGGGGGGAGCACGTCGAATGTGACGACGTCGGGTGCATGACGGCCGGCGAGAGGAGCAGGGTCCCTCGTCATGACGGCGGCGACGCGCTCCGTGACCAGATCCTGGAGTGCTCGGTCGGTTTCGGCGCTCATCGTCGCCTCCTTGCCACTCCGCGTTGCGCCCTGTCGAGCGCGTCCGGCGGCGCGAGGCCGACGGCCGGTTCAACGCCTCCTTGTACCGCCTCACCGTCGGGCGAGCGCCTACCGCCGAGTCTGTTGCAGCATTCGCGCCACCGGTGGCGCAAATGCTGCATCCGACCTATGCCACTGGGCAATCAGCGCTCGTGGGAACCGCGTGCGTCGCGTGTTGGTCTTGCCTTGTCTTAGTGTTGTAGTACACTCCGACATCGATGCTTGCGTTTCACCTCAGCTCCACGTCGGGTGTGCCGACCTATCTGCAGATCGTCGAGCAGGTGCGACAGGCGCTGCGCCTCGGTCGGCTGGAGCCGGGTGACCGGCTGCCGACGGTCCGCGAGGTGGCAGCGGCGCTGGCCATCAACCCGAACACGGTGCTCAAGGCGTACCGCGAGCTCGAGTACGAACAACTGGTGGAGGGACGGCAGGGGCAGGGCACCTACATCGTGGGCTCGCTCGCGGGGCCGCCACCGGGAACCCTCGACGGGCTGCGCAAGCGCTTGGAGACCTGGGTGGGCCAGGCGCACGCTGCGGGACTGTCGCCCGAGCACATCAGGGCGGTCGTGGACACCACGCTCCACCGGTTGCTCGACATCAAGGACTCGGCGTGAGCGACGCGTTGGTCGCCGACGGCGTCACGAAGCGCTACCGACGGACGCTCGCGCTCGACCACTGCAGCTTTGCGATCCCCGAAGGGGCGATCGTTGCCCTCGTCGGCCCCAACGGGGCCGGCAAGTCGACCCTGTTGCACTGCGCCACCGGGCTGACCCGACCATCCGCGGGCACGATCCGGGTGCTCGGCGGAGAACCGGGAGACCGAACACTGCCAGGTGTCGGCTTCGTTGCCCAGGACGCCCCGCTGTACCGGGACTTCACCGCCGGCGAGCTGCTCACGATGGGCGACAAGCTCAACCGCGACTTCGACGTCGCCTTCGGCCGGGAACGCCTGCCGAAGGTCGGCGTGCCACTCGACCGGCGCGTCGACCGGCTTTCGGGCGGCCAACGCGCCCAAATGGCGTTGTGCCTCGCGCTTGCCAAGCGGCCACGCCTGCTGCTCCTCGACGAACCCCTCGCCAGCCTCGACCCACTCGCCCGCCGGGAGTTCCTCTCCACCATGATCGACGCCGTCGCCGAGACGCCCACGACCGTCGTCCTGTCGTCCCATCTCGTCAGCGACCTGGAGCGGGTCTGCGACCACCTCCTGCTGCTGCACGCCGGACGCGTCCAGGTCTTCGCCGACACCGACCAGTTGCTGGCCACCCACAAGATCCTGATCGGCCCAGGAGGACCACGCCGACGGGCGGATCGCCGGCGTCGAAGAGGTCGTCCACGCCACCGACGCCCAACGACAGAGCACGCTGCTGGTCCGAACCAACGCACAAGCCATCGAACCCGCCTGGGAGCAACGCGACGTCAGCCTCGAAGACCTCGTCCTCGCCTACCTGGCGGCCAACGTCGAGACACCGCCTGACCGCCAGGACGTGAGCGCATGACCTGGCTCGTGTGGCGCCAACACCGCAAGCAACTCCTCTTCGGCGTGCTCGCCCTGCTCGCCCTCGGTGCCTTCTTCGTCGGCACCGGCAGGCCGATCCACGACCGGTTCGAGAAGCTGGGCCTGCCCGAGTGCCTGCCCGCAGCCATGGACGCGCCCGGTCGTCGTGGACACCGACGCGCTCGACCGCGACGGCGTCGACGATCCGGCGGTAGACGAGGCGACACTGGCCGTCGGCCGCTGCGTCCAGTCGGCACGCGACTTCTACGGCGACTACCAGAACGTCCTCTTCGTCGGACTGCTGCTGTGGGTCCTGCCGATGCTCGCCGGCATGTTCTGGGGGGCACCCCTCGTCGCCCGTGAGATCGAACACGGAACCCACCGTCTCGCGTGGACACAGGGCGTCTCGCGGCTGCGCTGGGCGGCAACCAAGATCGGGCTCGTCTCCGTCGCCGTCCTCGTCATGACCGCGATCTACGCCGCCATGCTCAACTGGTGGATCACGCCAGTGATGCAGACGTCGGGCCAGCGGTTCGCCTACATCTTCTTCGACAGCCACGGCATCGTCGTCTTCGGGTATGCGCTCTTCGCGCTCGCCCTCGGCGTCTTCGCCGGCGCCGTCACCGGCCGAATGCTCCCGGCGATGGCCACGACCCTCGTCGGCTTTCTCGGTACGCGACTGGTCGTGATGCTCGCGGCACGTCCTCGCTACAGGCCGACTGAGACACGTGTGCTCCCAGACCTCGGGCTCGACGTCGACACAATGCGAAACGACCTCAACGGCGACTGGATCATCGCCGCTGGCGGCGGCCCCGATGCCCCCGGTCGCGCCGCCGGCTCGCCCACCGGGGCGTCCGAGGGGCTCACCATCCACCCGGCCGGTGACTTCTGGGCGTTCCAGGCGATCGAAACCGCCATCTTCGTCGCGCTCGCCGTCGGCCTGGTCCTCGCCACCATCTACTGGATCCGCCGACGGATCGCATGACCACCGCCGATCTCTCAGCAGAGGACGCTCTCCGCACTTCGACGCCGAGCAATCGATCACGTAGGGAGTACCGAACTGTCGTTGTACGCACCGCGGCACCGGTGGCCCGAACGATGGCACACTCACCCTGAGCCCGTTGAGCCAGAGCAGCACCGCGAGCACGGCGCGCATCAACGAGGTTCGCTCGGCCGCATCAGTGAATGAAGCCGGTGGCTTCTTCCGGCCCAACCGGTGGACGTTGAAGGTCGTAGCGAACCGGGAACAGAGAGGGGTGATGAAACGCGAACGACGCTGACGTCGTCAGCCGGCCGGGCAGCGTCGATCGACGAGAGGAGACAACATGGACACGATGCGCCACGAAGTCTGGATCAAGGCCGACAAGCAGACGGTCTTCGACGCAATCGCTACCCAGGATGGCCTCAACCACTGGTGGGGCAGGGCGGTGAGCGCCGAACCGAAGGTCGGCCACGTGGTCGAGTTCGATCACGGTCACGGGGCGCCGATCCTCATGCGCATCACCGACCTCGAGCCGAACGAACGGCTGGTGTGGAGATGCGTGTCGGACCACCCCGATCCGGAGTACCCCGGGATCGGACTGGCTCGGGACCGAGCTCAGCTTCACGCTCAGCTCGGCTGCTGATGACCCCGTCTCCGGATGGCTGACGTCCGAACTCCACCCCGGCGGCTCGCCGCGCGACATCACAATTGTTCGCTTCGAGCACAGCGGTTGGAAGCCGTCTGCCCGGTGGTTCGCGTTCTGCAACGGGGCTTGGGGAGCCACGCTCAACCACAACCTCTTGAAATACTGCGAGAACGGCGCCTAACCAGCGATCGACGCCGGCCTTCGACGACACGTGCACGAAATGTGCACGGAGGGCGCTACAGCGCGGCTGGGAGCAACCGGTTGACGTTCTCGTAGAAGAAGTAGAGGCCGACGACGAACGGAACGATGCCAACGGCGAGGCCGATCCAGCTGTTGCGGAACCGCTTGGCGATCTGGTACGCGGCGACGACGATCGCCGTGCAGGACCCCGCCCACAGGACGACCTGGGGGAGTGCTTCCTTGTCGCTGAACCAGCGGTTGTTGAACGCCTCACCATCGCCCTCGCTGACGTCGTCGCCGCTGGGGAACCCGGCGACGAGGCCACCCGGGGCGACCGGGATGAGCGGGTCGGCCGTTGTCGATGGGCCGACGAAGGTCGTAGTCGACGTCGTGGATGGCGAGACGGTCGAGGACGGCGCGGGCAACTGGCCAGCAATCGTCGTGGTACCTGTCGCTGGAACCGTCGTTGTCGGCTCGGACACCGGACCCTCGCCGGGCAGGTCGGCCTCGCTCGAGAACGGTTCTTCGCGGCCGTAGTTGATCACCGGCTGGCCGGGGGGCGGTGAAACGTCCAGGTCGAGCTCGGCGTGAATGATCAGGCGCTGCCGGGCGCTGTAGGCGGGGTGACACGTGGTGAGCGTCAGCGTGGCGACCGTCGGGTCGGTGGTGGCGATCACGCCGATGTCGGACGGGTCGACGATCTCGATCGACGTGACCCGGTAGACGAACGTGCCCCCATACGGCATCGTGACGTCGATCTCGTCACCGACCTCGAGCTGGTCGACTTCGAGGAATGGGTGGCCGAACGTCGTGCGGTGCCCTGCGACTGCGGCGTTGCCGAGCTGCCCGGGCATCGGGGTCTGCGGAAAGTGGCCAACACCCTGCTTGAGGTCATCCCTGCCCACGCCCGGAACGATGTAGACACCCAGTTCGAGTCTGGGGATGCCGAGGAAGCCGATCGGCTCGCCCTCCGTGATCTCCATCCGCTCGATGATGTCGCTGTAGTCGGGGAACGTGGGGCTGGGCGGTGTCGTGGTCGTCGTCGTCGTGGAGGTCGTGGTGCTCGGGGCGATCGCGCCGGCAATGGTCGTCGTGCTGCCGCTTGGCGCAGCCGTGCTCGTCGTCGTGCTCGTCGTGCTCGTCGTGCTCGTCGATGACGTCGAGAGCTCGGCGAGCAGCTGCTCGAAGTCGTTCTCCAGCCGGTCTTGCGCCTCGCGTACTCGATGCCCGTGCCCCACAGCTGGTAGGCCACGAACCCGAACATCAGCAGGCCGGTGCAGATGAGGATCTTGCCGACGAGCCGGAGGAACCACCGGAAGTCCCTCGGATGCGGCGGCCGGTCCCATCTCGACGCACGCCGGCGGCTCATGGCGGCAAACGGTATCCGGCGGGTGCCATCGCGACCGCCGATAGCGTCGCCGGACGATGGACTCGGGTACCGCGCCGACCGGCAGGTCGGGTGACCGAACCCGTCGTCAGGCTCGTTGACGCGGTAGCGGTGCTCGGACGGTTCCCGGCGCTGGCCGGCGTCACGCTCACTGTCGAGCGGGGCGAGATCGTGTGGCTCCGCGGGCCGAACGGCGCCGGCAAGACGACGTTGCTCCGGCTGTGCGCCGGACTCGTGCCGTTGACCCGCGGGGCCGGCACCGTGCTCGGGTGCGACCTGCGCACCGACCGCGACCGGCTGCGACCGCTCGTCGGCGTGCTCGGTCACCGAAACGGGCTGTACCTCGATCTCACCGTTGCCGAGAACGTCGGCTTCTGGGGGGCGACCGTCGGAGCGTCGCGCGACGAGATCGCGTCCGTGCTCGACCGGCTCGGACTCGCCGAGCGCCTCGCGCCCCTCCCGGTCCGCCGACTGTCGGCCGGCCAGCAACGGCGCACCGCGATCGCCTGCCTGATCGCCCGCCGCGCCGAGCTCTGGCTGCTCGACGAGCCGCACTCCGGACTCGACGCCGCCGGCCGCGACGACATCGACCGCCTCCTCCGCCAGGCTTCGGTGTCGGGCGCAACCGTGATGGTCGCGAGCCACGAGTCCGACCGCGCCGCACCGCTCGCAACCCGCACCTGCGACGTCGTCGGCGGGATGATCCAGCACCCGGTCGCATCGTGAGCTGGTGGAGCACGACGCGGCTCGTCGCCAAGCGTGATCTCCTCGTCGAGTGGCGTAGCCGGATCGCCCTCAACCAGGTGTTCCCGTTCGCCGGGATCGTCATGGTGATGTTCGGGTTCGCGATCGACGACACGTCGCTGATGGAGCGGATCGCGCCGGGACTCGTCGTGCTGGCGACGGTGTTCTCGCTGCTCGTGCTCGTCCAGCGCTCGTTCGCGGTCGAGACCGAGGACGGCGCGCTCGATGCCCTGCGCACGGCCGGGGTGAGCCCGTCGGCGCTGTTCTGGGGGAAGTCGATCGCGCTCGCCGCGCAGCTCGCCGTGCTGGAGGCGATCCTGGTTCTGCTCGCCGTGCTGCTCTACGGCTCGACGATCCGCCCTTCCGGGGTGATCCTCCTGATCCTCACGCTGGGTCGTCGGCACCTGGGGTCTGGCCACCGTTGGTACGCTCTACGGCGGCCTCGCGGCTGGCGCACGGGGGCGGGAGACGTTGCTCCCGCTGCTGCTGTTGCCAGTCGTGGCGCCAGTTCTGATCGGAGCAACCCGGGCGGTCGAAGCAGCGCTCGGCGCAAGAGGCACTGTCGCGGACGGCTGGCCCTGGATGGGTCTGGTCGCCGTGTTCGCCGCCGTGTTCTGCGCCGGGGGCACCCTCGCCTTCGGCCCGCTCGTCGACGAATAGGAGATTGGGTGCCGAGCACATTGGACGGGACCACGGCGACGAGCCGTACGACCGGCACCGACGCCACACGCGTCCTCGGCATGGTCACGCTCGCGGGCATCGCCTGGCTCATCCTGTTCGGCTTGTTCCTGTCGCCGGCGGACGAGAACCAGGGCGAGTCGGTCCGCATCCTCTACCTCCACGCCCCGTCGGCGTGGCTCGCCTACCTCGCCTTCGTCGTCACCGCCGCGGCGTCGGCGCTGTACCTGTTCCGCAAGCAGCATTCGCTGGCCTGGGATCGACTGGCCGGCGCCAGCGCCGAGATCGGCGTCTTGTTCATGGGCATCACGCTCGTCGTCGGGATGCTGTGGGGGCGGCTCACCTGGGGCGTGTTCTGGCGCTGGGACGCGAGGCTCACCACCACCGCGTTCTTGTTCGTCACATACGTCGGCTACCTGGCCGTGCGCCGTCTCGGCGGAACCCCGGATCAGCGGGCGCGGCGCAGCGCCGTGCTCGCCCTCCTCGCGGTGCTGGAGATCCCGCTCGTCCACTTCAGCGTCGAGCTGTGGCGCGGCCTGCACCAAGAGTCGTCGGTGCTTCGTCCGAACGGCGACGTGAAGCTCGACGGGCTGATGCTCTTCACGTTGTTCAGCGGCATCGTCACGTTCACCCTGATGTACGTCTGGCTGGTGATCCACCGCCACCGCACGCTGACGGCGGAGGACCTGCTCGACGATGTCGGTCTCGAAGCGGCGCTCGCCGAACGGCGCAGGGAGTCGGTGCCCACCACCGTGCCATCCGATGTGACGGTGCCGTCGTGATGCAGGACGCCGGGTTCATCGTCACGTCGTACGTGCTGACGTTCGGGGGCGTTCTGGGCTACGCCTGGTACGTGCTGCGCCGGGGCAGGAAGGCGACCGAGCAGCTGCCGGACGACGCAAAGCCCTGGGTGTGAGCGACTGAATGACGTCCGTTCATTGCGTTCCCCGGCCACGCAGGCCGCATCTGTCCACTCCCTCGCTGGCGCTCGGTCGTTCTCATCGGATGACGGGTTCGACGTGACCGACACCGAGCTCGACCTGTCGCCGCGACCGGCGCCGCAACGGACGACCCGCACCGAGCGCAACTGGCTGCCGCTGCTGGTGCTCGCGCTCGTCGTGGTTGCCGGCGGCGTGATCCTGGTCAAGTTTCTCGGCTCGGCCGTCGACTACTACTGCAACGTCGACGAGATCGGCGAGCGCGACGGCTGCGACGCGGGGCGGCGGCTCCGCGTGCAGGGTACCGTCGACGAGGGGTCGGTGGAGACCGCCGACGGGATCACGACGTTCACGATGTCGTTCGGTGCGGCGTCATTGCCGGTGCGCTACGACGGCGAGCCCGGCGGCATCTTCGCCGAGTGCGAGCCGGTCGTGGTGCACGGTGAACTGCGCGATGGCGTGTTCCGGGGCGACGAGATCGAGGTCAAGCATTCCAACGAGTACGCGGCCGAGAACCCCGACCGCGTGAGCGGCGACCGTCCACCCGCCTGCGTCGACGCCGACACCTCATGATCCTTGCAGCGAGTGTCAACGGCGCGTTCGGGCGAGCGGGGTTGATGCTCGCGCTCATCGCCGCCACGTTCGGGGCGCTCTCGACGGTCTACGGGATCCGCCGCCACGACACCAAGACGTTGCGGCAGGCGCCGCTGTACGCGTGGTTGTGCGTGGGCGGCGCCGCGCTCGCGGTCGTGATGATGCAGCGGGCACTGATCACCCGTGACTTCTCGCTCGCCTACATCCAGCAGGTCGGCTCGGCGACGACGCCCCGCCTCTACAACATCGCCGCGATGTGGTCGGCGCTCGAGGGCTCGATCCTGCTGTGGATGGTCATCCTCGCCGCGTTCACCGCGGCCGTCGGTTGGCGCTTCCGCAAGCGCACCGACGACCCGCTCGTCGGATGGGCGCTGGTCGTGATGTTCGTCGTCATGGCGTTCTTCGCGCTGCTCAGCTTCGGTCCGGCCGACCCGTTCGCCAACGGCGTGCCCGGCCGGAACTTCGGCCCCGGCCCGAACCCGTTGCTGCAGAACCACGTTCTCGTGCTCTTCCACCCGCCGATCCTCTACCTCGGCTATGTCGGCATGACGGTGCCGTTCGCCTTCGCCATCGCCGCCCTCGCCACGGGCCGAGTGGGCGAGGGCTGGCTGATGGAAACCAGGCGCTGGGCGTTGTTCTCGTGGGCGTTCCTCACGATCGGCATCCTGCTCGGCGGGTGGTGGAGCTACGAGGTGCTCGGCTGGAGCGGGGTGTGGGCGTGGGACCCGGTCGAGAACGCGAGCCTCCTGCCCTGGCTCACGGCGACCGCGTACATCCACTCGGTGCTCGTGCAGGAACGGCGCGGCATGCTGCGGGTTTGGAACCTGTCGCTGCTCGTCGCCACGTTCTCGCTCACGATCCTCGGCACCTTCCTCACCCGCTCCGGTGTGCTCAGGAGCGTCCACGCGTTCGGAGACGGTCCGGTCGGGGCCTACCTGCTCGGGTTCTTCGGAATCGTCGTCGCGGTGTCGCTGGGGCTCATCGCGTGGCGCGGCGACCGCCTGCGATCTCCAGGCACGATCGACTCGCCGCTGTCCCGCGAGGCCGCGTTCCTCGCCAACAACGTGCTGTTCGCGGTGTTCGCGTTCGTCGTGCTGCTCGGCACGCTGTTCCCGCTCCTCGTCGAGGCGTTGCAGGATCGCCAGATCACGGTCGGCGCTCCGTACTTCGATCGGATGACGATGCCCATCGGACTGGTCCTGCTGTTCCTGATGGCGGTCGCCCCGGTGCTGCCCTGGCGCAAGGCGAGCACGGAACTGCTGCGGGATCGACTTTTCTGGCCCGCGGTGTGCGGGATCGGCGCGCTGGCCGTTGCCGTCGCCGTCGGGGCGTCAGGGTGGGCGCCGCTCCTCGCGTTCGCGTTCGGCGGGTGGGCCGGCGGATCGGCGGTGCGCCAGGTCGTCCTGGCGACCCGGCGTCAAGGCTGGCGTGGCTTCGTCGGGCGCACGAACGGCGGCATGGTCGTGCACCTCGGCGTGATCATCGTCGCCGTGGCGCTCGCCGCGTCGAACAGCTACAGCCGCTCGGCCACGCTCCGCCTGGAGGCCGGCGAACCGGCGTCGTGGGGCGGGCACACGTTCGAGCTCCAGGACGTCCGCCAGCGCGAGACGGCCAGGGCGCGGGTCGTCACCGCCGACGTGCTGGTCGACGATGACCAGGTCTACGGCCCGGCCCAGACCCGCTACCTGGAGATCGGCCAGACCATCGGGACGCCGAGCGTGCGCACCGGCCCGGTGAAAGACGTCTACCTCACGCTCGAAGGCCGCCCGGCCGACGGTGACACCACCGCCACCATCCGGGTGTTCGTCAAGCCGCTCGTCGTGTGGATGTGGATCGGCGGCGCGATCATGGTCGCCGGCACGCTCCTGGCCGCGTTCCCGACCAAGCGCAAGCGCCGCCCGACCGACGCGGTCTCGGCGCCGGTCGTCAGTGACGCGCGTGAACGAGCGCCGGAGCCCGAGCCGGTGATTCCCGATGAACAGGGCGAGGCCGTCCATGCCTGACGACCCAGCTATGCCGGACCATCCGGCGCCACCGGCGCGTCGCAGCCGCTCGGCGCCGTTCATCGCCCTCGCGATCGCCGTCGTGTGCGGCGCGCTGTTCCTCGTCCTCGCCGGCGCGAAGAACAGCCGGAGCGAGTCCGACGAGACCCCGCTGATGGGCCGGCCCGCGCCGCAGGCGATCGGGGAGTTGGAGAACGACGCGACGTTCGACCTCTCGCGGCGCAAGGGAAGCTGGGTGGTGCTCAACTTCTTCGACTCGAACTGCCAACCGTGCGTGCTCGAGCATCCCGACGCTTGCCGGTTTCGACGAGTCCCAGGAGGCCCTCGGTGACCAGGGCGCCGAGCTGATCACGATCGTGTACGGCGACGACCCGGGCGGCGTCCAGCAGTTCTTTGCGGACAACGGCGGCGACTGGCCGGTCGTGTACGACGACGACGGTTCGATCTCGGCGGCGTTCGGCGTCAACCTGGTGCCCGAGACGTGGATCCTCGATCCCGACGGGGTCATCAGGTGGCGGACGATCAGCCCGGTGACGACCGATCAGTTGAACCAGGTGGTCAACGACCTGCGGACCCTTCGCGGATGAACACTCGAACGAACGAGCGGCTCAAGGGCATCGCCGGATGGCTCGTGCTCCTGTTCGTCGCTGTCGCCTTGCTGGTGATCGGCGCGACGGCCGATCGCGGTGCGGCGACGTCCACGGAACGTGCGCAAGCGCTGGAGCAGCGCCTGGCGTGTCCAGTGTGCGATGGCGAGAGCCTGTTCGAGTCGCGCAACCAGGCCGCCGTGAACCTGCGCAACGAGATCGAGACCCTCGTCAACGCCGGGCAGCTGAGCGACGCGGAGATCATCGCCCGCATCGAGTCGCGGTTGAACGAGAGCCTGCTGCTGCTGCCGAAGTCGACCGGGATCGACGGCCTGGTGTGGGCGCTGCCGGTTGCCGCGTTGGTGTGCGGTGTCGCCGGTCTCGCAGTCGCGTTCCGCCGCTGGCGCCTGGCTGCCGCGACGGACGGCGAGCCGACCGAGGACGATCGCGCCCTCGTGGCCGCGGCGCTGGGGGAGCCGGCGGGCGATGGCGATTGACGCCGACCGCGCCGTCAAGCCGGATCCGGAGCAGCTCGCCGACCTCGAGGCCGAGCGCTCGTTCCTGCTCCAGTCACTCCGCGACCTCGACGCCGAATGGACCGCCGGCGACGTCGACGAGCACGACTATGTCACGCTCCGTGACGGCTACACGAAACGGGCCGCCGACGTGCTGCGCCAGATCGAGGCCGGCCGGGCCAAGCCGCCGCCCGTGAGGACGACCACGGGGATGAAACGGGTGCTGGTGATCGCCGGCGTCGTCGGCGTCGCCGCGCTGGCCGGGTGGCTGGTCGCCCGCTCGTCTGGCCAGCGACTCCCCGGCCAGGAGGTCACCGGCGACGCAGCCACCGACGACGTCGCCGGCAAGCTCACGCAGGCTCGCATGCTGCTCGGCAGCGACCCGGTGCGTGCGATCGAGCTCTACGGCGACGTGCTGGAGGAACGGCCCGATCATGCCGAGGCGCACGTGTACCGGGGGTGGCTGTTCTACGTCGTCTCGCAGGAGGCCGCCGGGGACCAGCAGGTGGAGCTCGTCGACGCCGCCAGGGACGAGCTCGGCGCCGCGATCGCGGCCGACCCGCAGTACGCCGATCCGCACTGCTTCATGGCGATCATCGCCGACAACATCGACGAAGACCCGGCAGACCGCGCAGTCCGAGGCCGGCCGATGCCTCGCCCTCGATCCCCCCGGCGAAGTCGGCGCCCTGATGGAACCGTTCCTCGAGTCGCTCACGACGGCGACCTCGGCCCCGTAGAAGATTTCCACAAGCGTTGTGATGCAGAAATGAAACAAATCGCTTGGGGAAATCTTGGATTTGGTCAGTCGGCGATGGTGGGTGGGGGTTCGACGCGTGCCCGTTCGAAGAGCCGCTGGCCGCCGGACTTCTTGCGCGCCTGCTTCGTGCCCTCGAGGATCCAGAGCGTCGCCTTGCGCCAGTCCGGTTCGTTCGTGATCACGATCCCTCGGCGCGCGAGGGCGGCGATCAGGTCGAGAATCACGTCGCCGTGAGTGCACAACACGGCCCGGTCGGGAGCGTCGCGGGCGACCGCCAGCGACTCCTCGATCGAGGATCCTTCAGCCAGCCGGTCGTCCTCCTCGATCTTCAGCCTGGCGAGCTCGGCCAGCGGCTCGAGGGTCTGCACGCAGCGCAGCGACGGTGACGCGATCAGCGCCGACACGTTCTCGCCCGAGAGCCGATCGGCGATCGCCGCGGCCTGCAGGCGGCCGGACTTCGTGATCGGCCGCTCGTGGTCCAGGCCACGCCACCGACCTCGGACACCGGCCTTGACGTGACGGACGATGAACAGCCTCATCGGGCGGCGGCTTCTCCGGTGAGCTGGGTGTGGCGCTGGGTGAGCGAGCGGACGACGAGTGCCCATGCACCTGCCGAGAGGATCGCGACGACGCCCTGGGCGATCGAGATGCCGAAGTTCTCGTCGAAGAACTCTGCGAGATCATCCGTGTCCCTGGACACCGTTCCCCACACCTGCGCTGCCCCGAAGAACATCAGGGCGATCGGAACGAGGCTGTACAGCGCGAACCACGACCAGATGGCCGGGTTCTCGTCCGAGCTCTCCCGCCATTGATCGGAACCCGCGGGAACGCTCGGCGAACTGGCTTTCCAGGACTCACGAAGCATCAGGAGCGGGATGATGTACAGCAGCGGCGGGAGGAACCATCCGCCGATCGCCCAACCCGGTGCCCACGTCAGCCGCCGGCCGAGCGAACGGTGGTTGGCCGCGATCCGGAAGAGCCAGATGATCGAGATGACGACGATCGCGAGCTGCGCCGCTCCGAACAGGATGCCACCGATCGCGTTGGCCGCCAGCTCGTCCGTGAACGTGTCCTCGTCGATCCGCCCACCGAGGTAGTCCTGTGCCGCGTCCCGCACCTGGCTCGACGTCGCGAGGTTGACGACCTGGCCGATGACACCCACGGCGAGCAGGATCAGGATCGCTTTACCAAGGCCGCCGATGCGACGGAGCTGCGATTGCCAGTTCGTCGGCTCGTACGCCGCGTAGCCCGGGGGCGGCGCGATGTTCGAGGGCGGCGGCGGCAGCGTTGGGTCGCTCATTGCCGCGACGCTAATGGGCATCGATGCTCAGCGACCACCTTGCGGACCGCCCAGCGCTCCGGACGATCGGTACTCTCGGTCGCGATGAAGGTTCATGTCGTCGACGGAACCTTCGAGCTGTTCCGCTGCTTCCACGGTGCGCCTCGCGCCGGTCAGGTCCCGGTGGCCGGGAGGTCGGTGCGGCACGCGGTCTGCTCGCGACCGCTGACCACGTTGCTGAACGAGCCCGATGTCACGCATGTGGCGGTGGCCTTCGACAGCGTCGTCGCGCCGCCGAGCGCGGGCACAGGAAAGGCCGGCTCCGCCGAGGCGCTGATCGGTGCTCAGCAACCGTTGGCCGCGGCGATCGTGCGTGCCCTCGGCGTCGCCGTCTGGCCTGCAGGGCGCTACCAGGCCGACGAGCTCATCGCCACGGCGGCGCACCGGTACGCCAACGAGGCGGCGGTCGAGCAGGTCGTGATCTGTGCGACCGACAACGACTTCACCCAGTGCGTCCAAGGCGACCGCGTCGTGCTGCTCGACCGCATCCGCCGACGAGTGACGAACGCCGCCGGCGTCGTGGAGCGGTTCGGGGTCGACCCCGACCAGATCCCCGACCTGTTCGCGCTCGTCGGCGACCGATCGGACGGCCTGCCGGGCGTGCCCGGATGGGGACGAGCCTCGGCGGCCACCGTGCTCGGCCGGTACCGCCGGCTCGAGGACATCCCGGCGGATCCGTCGACGTGGGCGGTGACCGTCCGCGGATCAGCCCGGTTGGCGGCGTCGCTTCGTGAGCGTTGGGACGAGGCGCTGCTGTGCCGGGACCTGTCCGTGCTGCGCACCGACCTGCCGGTGCGTTCGACTGTCGCGGACCTCGAATGGCGCGGCGCATCGCGCCCGGCGATCGACGCGGTCGTCGCGCAGGACTCGGCGACGCGACCGCCGTCGAGCGGATCACCCGCTGGCAAGCCGAGATTTCCACAGGCCAGATTGCCCGGAAAACGGTGAATCTGGCCTGTGGAAATCTTGGTCAGGTGACCCGGAGCGCGTCGCTGAACACCTTCTTCGGGCGCAGGTCGACGGCGATGCGCTCGGCCAGCTCGTGAAACGCCCGGCCGGTCTCGCTCTCCGGGTCGACGGCCGCGATCGGCCGGCCGTTGTCGCCGCCGCTCGCGCAGCGCGGGAACCAGCGGCAGCTGGGCGAGCAGCGGCACGTCGAGCTCGGCGGCCAGCTCAGCGCCTCCGCCAGATCCGAAGATCTCGTAGCGCTTGCCGTCGTCGCCGGTGAACCACGACATGTTCTCGATGACGCCGCGCACGTCGAGGTTGACCTTGGCGGCCATCGCCGCCGACAGGCGGGCCACCTTCTGCGCGGCCGGCTGCGGCGTCGTGATCACGTACACCTCGCCTCGCGGCAGGTACTGGCTGAGCGAGATCGCGATGTCACCGGTACCCGGCGGCATGTCGACGAGCAGGAACTCGGGGTCGTCCCAGAACACGTCGGAGAGGAACTGCTCGAGCGCCTTGTGCAGCATCGGGCCACGCCAGATCACGGCCTGGCCGTCGGGCACGAAGTAGCCGATCGAGATGCAGCGCACCCCCCACGACTCCGACGGCAGGAGCATCTGGTCGATGGCCACCGGCTCGGTGTCGGCGCCGAGCATGCGGGGGATCGAGAAGCCGTAGATGTCGGCGTCGACGACGCCGACCGAGTGCCCGCGGGCGGCCAGCGCGACGGCGAGGTTGGTGGTGACCGACGACTTGCCCGACGCCGCCCTTGCCCGACGAGATCAGCAGCGGGCGGGTCCGCGACCCGGGCTGGTTGAACGGCACCGGCCGGCCCTCGGCGTGACCCTGCGGCTGCCCGTGACCATGAGCGTGGCCATGGCCGTTGCCGCCGTGCTCACCCTGCAGCTGGGTGCGCAGTTCCTCGCGCTCCTGGTCGGTCATCACCGTGAACTCGAGGTCGACGCGCGGTGACGCCGTCGAGCGGCCGATCGCGCCGGTCGACGCGGTTCTGGATCTCGTTGCGCAGCGGGCATCCGGCGACGGTCAGGGCGACGAGGACCGACGACCGACGCCGTCGGGCCGCGGCTCGGCGCGCCGCACCATGCCGAGGTCGACGATCGAGCGGTGCAGCTCGGGATCCTGCACCGGACGCAGCGCTTCGATGATCTGCTCGGACGTGACGGGCATCGCGGATGGCTCCTTTCGGCGTGCCAGTCGCCTGGTCGCGGCCGACAATTTGCACTATCCCGATAGGTACAATACCGGCCATGGCGCCGGGGGTCCGAGCAGCCACCATGCGCGGCCGTGGACCACGCGCGGCACCGGGTTCACCGCCGCGGTGTCGGCGATCACCGACGCCTTCGGTGACCCGACACGTCGGCGCATCTACCTGTTCGTCCGCGACCACGCCGCCGCCAGCGGAGACGCGACGGGGTGACCGCGTCGGCCGTCGCCGCCGAGGTCGGGGTGCACCCGAACGTCGCCCGCCACCATCTCGACAAGCTGGCTGCCGGCGGCTACGTCGAGGTCGCTCGCCGCGAGCCGCCCGCGGTCGTCGTCGGCCGCAGGCCGGCCGACCCTCGAAGCACTACGTGGCGGTGCGCGACCGACGAGGACGCACGAGTTGCCCGGTGCGCAGCGACGATCTCGTGCTGGCGCTGCTCGGCCAGGCCCTCGCCCGGCTGCCGCACGACCAGGCCGAGGCGATGGCCGAGGACGTCGGTGCGACGCTACGGTCGCAGCCCTCGGCGACCGGGCTACCGGCGATGCGCTGCGCCGCCGGCCAGCGCTCGCTGCGCTCGGCGATGCAGGCCGTCGCCGACGCGCTCACGGCCCACGGGTTTGCCGCCCACACGACCGCCGGTCGACGGCGGGCAGGACCATCGCCTCCGCATCATCAACGACCACTGCCCGTTCGGCAGTCTGGCCATCGACCACCCGGTGATCTGCGCCGTCGACCGGGGCTGGTGCGCGGCATGCTCGGCGTGCTCTACCCGTCGGCGCCGAGCTCGACGTCGCCACCGCGGCTCCAGCGCCCACGGCGACACGATCTGCGCGACCGCGGTCTAAGGGGACCAAGCCCCGCCTTCTCCGAGCGGCGCCAGGAGCTGACACCACTTCCGATCGGGGGCGGCTTACCCATAGCCTCCGGTCGTGGACGTACGTATCGGTGTGACCCAGGCCCCTCGCGAACATCAACCCCGATTCGACGACGGCGAGCGAGCGACCGCAGGCGCGGTCGAGGCCGCGTTCAGCGGCGCGGTCGACGTGCTGTGGCTCACCGACAAGCGCGGCCGGCGGATCGCCGTCCGGCAGCCAAGATCGCCTACGTCGAGCTCGGTGCGGTCGACGGCGACCGGCGCATCGGCTTCGGAGGCTGAGCCAGCCGACCCCGTGGACCTGCTCGACAAGCAGCTGCTGTTCGTCACCGGCAAGGGCGGCGTCGGCAAGACGTCGGTCGCCGCCGCGCTCGGCCTGCTCGCCGCCCGGTCGCGGGCAAGCGCACGCTGGTCTGCGAGATGGACGCCAAGGGCGCGCTCGGCCGCGGCGCTCGACACCGCGCCGCTCGAGTTCGACGCCGCGGCGTCTCGACGACCAACCTCTTCGGGGATGGCGATGAACACCGAGGACTCGCTGCGCGAGTACCTCAAGCTGTTCGTGCGGCTGCCGCTCTCGCCCGCATCGGCCCGCTGGCCCGCACGTTCGACTTCGTCGCCGACGCGGCCCCCGGGGTGAAGGAGATCCTCGGCGTCGGCAAGCTCGCCTACGAGGTCCGCGAGCGCCACTACGACCTCGTCGTCGTCGATGCCGAGGCCAGCGGGCACATCGTCGCCCAGGTTGCGGCGCCGCGGGTGATCAGCGACCTCGTGCAGGTCGGGCATGGTCCGCGACCAGACCCGCTGGATGCTCGACATCCTGGAAGACCCGCCCGCACAGGCGTCGTCGTCGTCACGACGCCGGAGGAGATGCCGGTCAGCGAGACCTCGACCTGCTCCGACGCCTCGCCCGCCGAGACCGGTCGCCGCACGCGCCGTCGTCGCCAACCGCGTGCTGCCGGCGCTGTTCGACCGCCAGGAGTCCGACGTCGTCGGTGCGCCTCGGCGACGTCGAGGACGCCCTCGTCGACGCCGCCGGGCCGGGCGTCCGCGCAGGTGGTCGTCGCCGCCCAGCTCACCGAGGCCCGCCGGCGCCGTCGGCGCCGGCACCTCGAGCGGCTGCGCGACGGCCTTCCGCCCGAGCCTCCCGGTGCTCTACGTGCCCGAGCTGTTCACCCGGGCGACCGGCCGCCGGGTCGTGGCGCTCGTCGCCGACGCCCTCGGCGAGGAGCTGGACGTCGCGCTGATGGCGCCGGCAGCGAGCGAGTCCGTCGAGCGGCACGCTCCGGCGGCGACCATGCCGATGCCGGCCTCGATGCGCTGCTCGCCAGCAAGGAGATGGTGCTCGTGTGCGGCTCGGGCGGCGTCGGCAAGACGACGCTCGCCGCCGCGATGGGCCTGTCGGCGGCGATCGAACCAGGGCGGCAAGGTGCTCGTGCTCACCGTCGACCCGGCCCGCCGGCTCGCCGACGCCCTCGGCGTCGGCGCCCTCGGCAACAAGGCGACACGTGTCCCCGACGCCGCGTTCGAGCGCGTCGGTGTCGAGCCGCGGGGCGAGCTGTGGGCGGCGATGCTCGACACCAAGGCCGGCTGGGACGACCTCATCCGGCGCCACGCCCCGACGCCAAGGTCCGCGACGTCGGTGCTCGTCCAACCCGCTGTACCAGAACATCACGAGCCGGTTCGTGCACAGCCACGACTACCTCGCGATGGAGCAACTCCACGAGGTCCACGCGTCCGGACACTACGACCTCGTCGTCGTCGACACGCCGCCGTCGCGCAACGCCCTCGACGTGCTCGACGCGCCGTCGCGCATGGTCGAGTTCTTCGGCAGCCGGCTGCTCAAGTGGCTCACCGTGCCGTACCGCTCGCGGCTGTTCAACGTGGCGTCGAAGCCGTTCATACCAGGTCGCCGACCGGGTGCTCGGCTCGCACTTCCTGCAGGACATCGCCGAGTTCTTCATCCTGTTCCAGGCGATGGAGAAGGGTTTCGTCGCCCGGGCCCGCGAGGTCGAGGCGCTGCTCGGCGACCCGCGCACGACGTTCGTCGTCGTCTCGACGCTGGAAGCGGCACCGGCCCACGAGGCCGCCTACCTGGCGCGCGAGCTCGCCGACCGCGACTATCAGCTCGGCGCGATCGTCGCCAACCGGGTGATGCCCCCGGCGCTCACGTCACGGGCGGCGGCGTCGAGCGCCAAGCGGCTCGGCCGAGGCGGTGACGTCCACGGCGCTCGCCGCCGACATCGCCGGCGACCGTGGCCACGGCGTCGACGCCGCGGCCGTGGCCAACGTGCTCGCCGAGGTCGCCGACGCGGTTCCACGACGTTGCGATGGTCGCGACGCGAGAGGCCGAACGACGAGCCGAGCTCGCCGCGCTGGCGCCCCAGGTGCTCGACGTCGAGGCGCTGCAGAGCGACGTGCACGACTTGTCCGGCCTGCTCGCCATCGTCGACAATCTGCGGTCGTAGAGCCGATGACCAGAACGCTCGCGTCCACGCCAACCCCCCTGATACGGCAGACTGAGCTCGATGGCTTCGCTCGCCGCGCTCGTCCGCGAACACACCTCCTCGACCGCGAACAGGTCAGCCATCTCAACCGACTGACGTCGGAGTGGGGGCTGCTCGCCGACTTCTGCTTCTCCGACCTGCTGCTCTACGTGCCCGCGAAGGACGAGCGCTGGCTGATCATCGGCCAGATCCGCCCGGCGACCGGGCAGACCGTGTACCGCACCGACTGGGTCGGCACGTTCGCCAACGTCACCGAGCAGACGATCCTCAGCTCGGTGATGGGCTCCGGGCGAGATCACCGAGGGCGACGTCACCGTCGAGGAGGCGGCCGACCAGGCCCGGATGCTCGCCATCCCGGTGCGCTGCGGCGGCGCGCACGATCGCGGTGATGACGCGGGAGTGGGTCGAGCGCATCGGGCCGCACCGCCGGCGAGCTCGAGCGCGAGTACCTGTCACTGTTCGACCGCTTCGCGGCGATGATCGCCGAGGGCTCGTTCCCGTACTCCGGCCCGGTCGCCGACTCCACCGCGGCGCCGCGCGTCGGCGACGGCGTGCTGATCGTCGACGCCGACGCCCGGGTCCGCTACCTGTCGCCGAACGCCAACTCGTCGCTGCACCGTGTCGGGATCCACGCCAACGCCGTCGGGATGCGCCTCGCCGAGCTCGGCTTCTACGACGACATGGTGCGCCGGGCGTTCGAGAACAAGGCTCCGGTCGTCGAGGAGTTCGAGCAGTCCGCCGACGTCGTGCTGCTCTGCCGCTGCATGCCGATCCTGTCGGCCGACGAGATTGCCGGCGGCGTGCTGCTGATCCGCGACGTCACCGACGTCCGGCAGCGTGACCGCCTGCTCATCAGCAAGGACGCCACGATCCGCGAGATCCACCACCGGGTCAAGAACAACCTGCAGACGATCTCGTCGCTGCTTGCGGCTCCAGGCCCGCCGGCTGGCAAACCCGGAGGCGACCGCGGCCGTCGCCGAGTCGGTGCGCCGGATCCGGACGATCGCGCTCGTGCACGAGTCGCTGTCGCGCGAACCAGGCGACGACGTGACGTTCATCGAGATCGTGCGTCCGCTGCTCCGCTTGGCCGAGGAGAGCCTGCAGTCACCCGATCGTCCAGTCGAGTTCTCGATCACCGGCGAGGGCGGTCGCATTCCCGCCCGAGTTGCCACCCCGCTGTCCGTCGTGCTCACCGAGCTGATGCAGAACGCGGTCGATCACGGGTTCCCCGAAGGGAGTGCCGGTGGCCGGGTCGTCGTTTCGCTGAGCAACGACGGTGACGAGCTGAGCATCGACGTCGTCGACGACGGAAAGGGCCTCGACCCTTCCTTCAAGGTCGAGGCGGCGACCGGCCTCGGGCTGTCGATCGTGCGCACGCTCGTGACCACGGAGCTCAACGGAACGATCACGATGCGCCCGGCGAAGCCGGTCGACCTCGAGATCGTCGGGCTCGAGCCGCACGGCGGCGACCGTCAGGGCACCGTGGTCCAGCTGGTGGTGCCGCTCAAGACGTGAACCGGTGAGAACCGGTGAGAATCGGGGTCACCGGATGGAGGTGCGCCGCGTCCCGGCAGGGTGCCGACCACGCCGCTGCCGCCGGATGATGCGGCGTTCCTCCTCCGAGAGCCCACCCCAGACGCCGCTGTCCTGGTTCGTCTCGAGGGCGTAGTCGAGGCACTCGGCGCGCACAGTGCATTCGCCGCACACCTGGCGGGCCTTGTCGATTTGCACCAAGGCAATGCCCGTGGTCCCTACGGGGAAAAAGAGCTCCGGATCCGTGTCCCGACAGAGCGCGTGGTCGCGCCAGGAATAGTCAGCTGCTCCCAGTGCAAGGCTTGAAGCAAGGATTGACACGGGGCCTCCTCGAGTGGCGCTCAGGGCAATTCGACGGCGTGCAGAGTGTAGTAGACGGCACCTGTACCGCCGAGCAGATGATGTCCGGCCGAGAAGTTAGGCCAACATCGTTGTCGAGACAAGGGCTACGGTCAGTATTCTTCGACGCGGTGACCGACGTCATCGCACACCGGGGGGCGTCGCGTGCGGCCAGAGAGAACACCATCGCGGCGTTCAGGGCCGCGATCAGGGTCGGAGCGGACGGGGTCGAGCTCGATGTGCGACGTTCGGCGGACGGCGTGCTCGTGATCCATCACGATGCCTACCTCGCCGGTCGGCCAATGATCGAGCATCTCGCGAGCGACCTTCCCGATTGGGTGCCGACGTTCGCCGAGGCCCTCGACGCGTGTGAGAGCGCTTTCGTCAACGTCGAAATCAAGAATGACCCTTCTGAACCGGACTTCGACCCGCAGGAAACTGTGGCCGACGCTGTCATCGCTGAATTGACCGCACGGGCCAATTCACCAGAGGACTGGATCATTTCGTCCTTCCGCATCGAAACGGTTGATCACTGCCGGGAGTTGAACCCGGCAATCCCCACCGCGTTGCTCACGGTGAACCCGGTGAACGATGCCGACATCTCCGCGATCGCCGCGTCCGGGCACACCGCGATCCATCCGTGGGTCCCGACGGTCGACCGCAACCTCATCGAGCAGTGTCACGCCACCGGACTCAGGGTCAACACGTGGACATGCAACGACCCTGAGCGTTCCGCAGAGCTCGCGTCGTGGGGGATCGACGGCATCTGTACCGACGTCCCCGACGTCATTCTTGCCGCCCTGCACCCGACGACGTGAACGGCGATCGAGCTGATCCGTCGCTCGCTCGTGTGCGCGTAGCCTGCGGTGCTTGCGCATCCTGCTCATCGTCAACTCGTTTGCGTCCTCGGTGACGGCGCGGAACACCGTGGTGATCCAGCGTCGGTTGGGCCGCGGCCACGACGTCGAGCTCGTCGAGACGAACCGGCGGGGGCACGCAACGCGCTTCGCCCACGACGCGGCGCGGCGGGGCATCGACGTCGTGATCGGCTTCGGCGGCGACGGCACGCTCAACGAGGTGGCGACGGGCATCGCCGGCACCGAGGCCGCCCTTGGCGTCCTGCCGGGTGGATCGACGAACGTGTTCGCACGAACGATCGGCCTTCCCAACGACCCGGTCGCAGCCGTCGAACTGCTCGCCAACGGGATCGATGCCGGCGACCTGCGCCCCATCGCGCTCGGCCGCGTCAATGGGCGGTTCTTCTGCTTTCACACCGGGGTCGGGTTCGATGCGGCAGTCGTCAAGGCCGTCGAGAGGCGGGCATCGCTGAAGCGCTGGCTCGGCCATCCGCTGTTCATCAGTGCCGGCGTGACGACGTGGCTGCGCGGATACGACCGGAAGCGCCCCCACTTCCGGGTGTGCACCGATGAACGGGTCATCGACGATGGCTACTTCACGATCGTCCTCAACACGAATCCGTACACGTACCTCGGCAACCGTCCGCTCGACCTGTCGCCGGCCGCCACGCTCGACCGCGGCCTGGTCGCGATCACGTTCCGGACGTTGCGGGCGATGGCGATCTTCTCCTCACTGGCCGGAGCACTGCGCGGCCGTGGCGTCAAGCAGACGCCCTTTCTGGACGAGCAGGTCGATCTGAACGCGCTCGAGGTGGAGAGCGACGAGGCGTTCCCGTATCAGGTCGACGGGGACTACCTGGGCGAGATCAACCGCCTCGAGTTTCACCACGTCCCCGACGCCGTCAACCTCGTCTTTCCGCACTGATCTGACAATGTGTCACCGATGTTGCCGAGGATCTACTCGCCGGTAACAATGGCGCACCATGAACGTCATCGTCTGCGCCAAGCAGATCCCCGACCCTGCCCTGCCGGGCGAGTTGGACCCCTCGACCAACACGTTGAAGCGTGACGGCAAGCTGATCCTCGACGAGTCGGACATGTACGGCGTCGAGATGGCGCTGCAGCTCGTCGACGCGGCGGGCGGCGGCGAGGTCGGCCTCGTGTCGATGGCGCCGAACGGCGAGGTGTCCGGCGTGCGGACGGCGCTGGCGATGGGCGCGGCGAAGGCCGTGCTGGTGTCGGACCCTGAGCTCGCCGGCACCGATGCGCTGAGCACCGCCAAGGTGCTCGCCGCCGCCGTGCAGCGTCTCGGTGACGCCGACCTGATCATCACGGGCACGGAGTCCACCGACGGGTACACCGGTACCGTGCCTGAGCAGATCGCCGAGGTGCTCGGGCTGCCGTCTGTCACCTTCGCCAAGTCGGTGAAGGTCGACGGCGGCGTGCTGAAGGTCAACCGCCAGACCGAGGATGGCTACGACGAGGTCGAGTGCACCTTGCCCGCGGTGGTCAGCGTCACCGCCGGTGTCGTCGAGCCGCGGTACCCGAGCTTCAAGGGCATCATGGCCGCGAAGTCGAAGCCGGTCGAAACGGTGACGGCGGCCGATCTCGGCGTCACGCCGGTCGGGTGGGCCGGCGCCGGCCAGCAGATCGTCGACGTGGCCTCGGCCCCGGAGCGCGCCGCCGGGGAGATCATCGAAGACGACGGCGACGCGTTCAACAAGATCGTCGAGTTCCTCGACAATCTCAAGGTCATCTGAGAAGGACGGGAATCGACATGGCCATCTCCAACATCTGGGTCCTCGCCGAGGGCGCCCCCGCCAACGGATCTGGCGTGGCCCCAACCTCTCAGACGCTCGAACTGCTCACCAAGGCACGCACCCTGGCCAGCGAGCATCAGGGCTCGGTCACCGCGTTCGTCGCCGGTGACGCCGCCGACATCGCCAGCGCGCTCGGCGAGTACGGCGCCACCAAGGTCTACGCGACGGGCGACCTCCTGGGTGCCCTTCCTGGGGCTGCGGTCGCATCTGCGATCAAGGCGGTCATCGACAGCGGCGACGTCCCCGACCTCTTCCTGTTCCCGCAGGACTACGTCGGTCGCGACGTGCTCAGCCGGTTGTCGGTCAAGCTCGACCGGCCCGTGCTGACGAACAACACGGACGTCGCCGTGGAGGGCGAGGCGGTGAAGGCGACGACTCCTGTGTTCGGCGGCACGAAGCTGGTGACGACCACGTTCACCGGATCCGGCCCGTACCTCGTCGCAGTCCGGCCGAAGAGCTTCGCCGCCGAGCCGGCTGGCGGGCCGGCTCCTGAGGTCGTCGCCGCGCCGGTGCCTGAGCTCGGCCCCGAAGGCGCGGCCAAGATCGTCCAGGTACACGTCGAGGAGCACTCGGGTCCCAAGCTCGACGAGGCCAACATCGTCGTGTCGGGCGGTCGCGGTCTCGGCGAGGCCGCGAAGTACGAGCTCATCGAGACCCTCGCCAAGCAGCTCAAGGGTGCGCCAGGTGCGTCTCGTGCGATCGTCGATGCCGGTTGGGTGCCGTACAGCTACCAGGTCGGCCAGACGGGCAAGGTCGTCAAGCCCACCGTCTACATCGCTGCCGGGATCTCGGGAGCCACCCAGCACATGGTCGGCATGAAGGGCTCGAAGAACATCATCGCGATCAACAAGGACAAGGAGGCGCCGATCTTCGGCGTCGCCGATCTCGGCATCGTCGGTGACGTGCACAAGGTGCTGCCCAAGCTGATCGAAGCCCTCCAGAACCGATAGCGCTCAAGGGGGAGGGCCAAAGCCCCTCCCCCTTGGACCCCCTCCGTCGTGGCGCTCCGGACGGGCAGCAGAGCTGCCCATCCGGAGCACCGAAATCCCTCACTGCTGTCAGTGTGGGTCACGGCATACCGGAGGCTCACGACCCCACTGCCCGGCTCGAAAGAACTCGTCGCGACCGCTGGGCGCGGAGCTTCGCTAGGGATCACGGGGGAGGGCCGTGGTCTCCGGCTCGACTGGTTCGGGCTCGGCGGGCTCCGGCGCCGGCGGGGCGAAGACCGGCGGCGCGTAGTGCGAAGGCGGCGGCTCGAAGATGACGGTGTCGGCGACCGCGTCCTCGACGACCGGCGGCGGGAGCGGGATCGGCAGCGGCGGAGGCATCGGGGTCCCGGGCGGCGGCGAACCACCCTGGGCCGGTCTCGGGATCGCGACGGCCGGGATGCGGCTGCGCACCTTGCCGTAGACGAATCCGACAGCGGCGAGCGCGGCGAGGACCGCCGCGAGCATGATGCCCATCATCCGCAGCGGGAGCGAGGTGGCGCGGATCTTGGCGATGTCGACCGGCGAGGCCACCCGCTGGGAGGCACGCGGCGTCGGTCCCGGAAACGTGGTCGGTGCCGCCGTCGTCGGTGCGACGGTTGTCGGCGTGACCGTCGTTGCCGCGCTCGTCGACGGTGCCGTGCCGAGCGTCGTCGGGGGCGCGGCGGGAGTTGTCGGGGCCACTTGCTGCGCAATCGCGTGGCTCTGGAATGAAACGAGCGTCGCCGTTGTCGTCAGTGCGGCCACGGTCGCGGCGAGTGCGGCGGCTCGACGTGACATTGCCGCCAGGGTACGCGCTTCATGCCACGTGACCTGGGCACCCCGGCCAGGTCAGGTGTCATCGCGGGCCGAGATGGCCCAGGCCAGGCCGTGCTCGCGATCGTCCGCCGCGAGTTGCAGGCGCCACCCGGTGACCGGTTCGCCGGCGTCCCACCAGAGCCACCGCAGCGCCGACCCGAGCTCACCGAGCTCGTCGAGGGGGAGCGGCCAGTCGTCGGCGACGTCGAGCATGGTTGCGAGCGTCCACAGCGCGCCGAAGCGCCCGAGCGCGGCGCCGCGCCGTCGGCCGTGTGCGCCGCCGCTCGCGCCGGCCCACGCCATCCAGGAGAGGGCGTCGGCCAGCGAGATTTCGACAGCGCTCGCGCGGTGGACGCCGAGCGCGGTGACGGCCTGTTCCGCCGACCCCTCGACAGCGACGACGTCGACGCGACCGTTCGAGTCGACCGTCCACGCCTCGAGGAGCTGTCGCACGGCGAGCTCGACGGGCTCGTCGTCGATCGCGTGGGCTTCCTGGCCCGACCACTCCACCAGCATGTCACGGCGCATCCTCGGCAGATCCGGCGCCGGCGCCTCGATCCCGTTGTCGGAATAGCTGGCCAGCGCATAGGCGGGCTCCCACGGCGCCAGCTCGTACGGCATCTCGAGCACGGGCGGCAGGGTGTCGATCGAGCGTCGGTCGATCGCCTCACCACGGAGCACGCGTTCATGGGCGACGACCGCGGCCCGTGGGCCTCCCGGCAGCCTGTCGACCAGTTCGGACCACGTGTGATGCTGCGCGATCACCTCGGTGAGCGGACCGATCGTGAACAGCCCGGCATCCTCCGCGATCATCGTGGCCGCCCAATCGGCCGGGGCGAGCAAGGCGAGGCGGTACTCGGCCAGCGTCGCGACGGGCCACAGCTGACGGCCGGTCTTGACCGCGTTCCGGGAGCGCTGCCTGGCGCGGAGCAGCCCGGCCCAGTCTCGTGTCGCGGTGCGCTCGTCGACGAGGCGCACGAGCCCGTCGAGGTCGGCTCGGTGGACCAGTTCGTCGAGAGCGTCGTCGGTGGCGCCCTCCGCGTCGGTCACGACAGCGCAGGTCAGACGAGCGGCCACGGGTAGCCGTGGCTGCTCTGGTCGAACGGAAACACGCCGATCTCGACGAGCTGGCGTGCGCGACGCTCGATCGCGGCGATCTCGCCCGCGGTGAGCAGTCCGGCGAGCGCATCCGGAGCGCCGTCGGCCACAGACTTGACGGCTTCGAGCAGCTCCGCCGGCAGCGGCTCGCCAGCAAACTCCCAGATCACGGTGCGCAGTTTGAACGACTCGGCGAAGCAGAGCCCGTTGTCGATCGCCCAGACGTGGTCTGCGGCCGGCTCGAGCAGGCAGTGGCCACCCTTGCGATCGGTGTTGTTGGCGACAACGTCGAACGCCGCGATCGCTCTGAGCTGGTCGTGCAGCTCGGGATGCTCTTCGGCGATCGAGAAGTAGTGGTGCGAGAAGTCGGCGTTCACGAACCATTGCAACGACCCCTCGCCGAACGGTGCGTCGTCGCGGACGACAGTCGGTGGAACGACGCAGAGCCCCATCGCCTCGCTGAGTGCGTAGGCGGCGGTCTCGCGGCGGAACAGCCCGGGTTCGAAGTCCCACAGCGGGCGTTCGCCACGCACCGGCTTGTAGATCGCCAGACCCCACGGCGGCGACTCGTCGCCGTGCTCGGCGCCGGCGATGTCAGGGTCGTCGACGCGCACCAGGAACGTCCCGTTGCTGGCGTTGCGCATCCGCCCGACGAGCGACACCCGCCCGTGAGCGAGACGTGCGGGAGCATCGTCGGGCACGCCGCCGGGGGCGACCAGCACGACCTCCTCGGCGCTCAGTTCATTCGCGGACACGGGTGTCCCTCGGGGTCGATCGGGTTGCCGCACCAGACGCACGCCGGGCGGCCGGCGGCCACGACCAGGTCGGCGTGATCGCAGAACGCGTCGGCCTGGCTGCGCGTGACATAGAAGCGGATGTGGCCGCGCTCAGGGGACTCGGGCGAAGCCGTCAGCTCACCAGCCTCGACGGCTTCCTCGGCGTCGTCGGCGGGCGTGGCGAGCAGGTCGGCCTCGACCATCTCCTCGAGCTGCACCAGCAACCGGTCGTTGCTGCGGTCGTAGCCGAGGCCGATCGGTCCGAGCACGAACGCCTGCTCCGCCGGCTCGGTGACCTCGCTCGAGATCATCGGCCGGTTCTCCGGCGGCGGTAGATCGCTGAGGACTTGGCGCAGGTACATCGAGATCGCCTTCACCTGCTGCTTCTCACAGCGAACGCTCACCCGCTGGCCGCCGGAGCGGGCGTTGAGGAAGAACACGCGTGACCCCGGGTCGCCGATCGCCGTCGCCGAGAACTCGTCGACCTCGTCGAACTCGATGAAGAACGTCATGACGGGCCGAACTCCTTCATCGAGCGGCCGGTCGAGTTGACCGACAGCACGACGGGGCCGAAGCCGGTCCACGACAGGACGCTGAGCGAGCACGGGCTGATGACGATTCGCTGGAACAGGTCGAGGTGAGTGCCGATCGCATTGGCGACGGCCGCCTTGATCGGATCGGCGTGGGACACGCAGACGACCGTGCCGCCATGATGATCAGCCCGCAGCCGGTCGAGCGTGGAAACGATGCGATGCTGCATCTCCGCGAAGCTCTCGCCGCCGGGAAACCGGAACGTCGAAGGGCTGCGCTGGACGGTCGCCCATTCGGGCTTCTTCATCAGCGCCGCCAGCTTCTCGCCCGTCCAGTCGCCGAAGTCGCACTCGAGCAGTCCCTTGTCCACCTTGGCCCGCTGACCGAGCGCAGCTGCGATCGGCGCTGCCGTCTCCCTCGCCCGCTCGAGCGGTGACGTGTACACCGCCGCGATCGGCGGCCCGTCCGCGATCAGGCTGGCTGCGTGCTCGGCCTGCTTGCGACCCTCGTCCGCCAGGTGCAGGCCCGCGGCCCGTCCCGGTAACACCTGCCCGGTCGTCTCCGTCTGCCCGTGGCGGACGAGCACCACGGTCGTCGCCGCCGGCCGGTGGCTGTTGGTCTTGGTCGATTTCGTCGCCATGGGTCCGACAGCAAACTACTGGCGGGTCCCACCGACCGGACGTTCAGCGGTGCGGCCGCGGCCCGGTGGACCGGTGGCGCGGTGCCCCTAGCCTCCATGCACTGTGAGTTTTCGCCCCACCCCTACTCGCGTCGCGGCGCTCGCGCTCGCAGCACTGCTCGGCGCGAGCGCGTGCACCAGTACGCCCAGTCCGCGCCGTGTCGCGCTCGACACCATCGAGGCGCTCGATCTGCCGGCCGCTCAGGAGCAGTGCATGAAGGAGGTCATCGACACCTACAGCGACGACGAGCTCGACGACCTGGGTACGGCGAACGAGAATCTCGACTTCACGAGCGAGGACTACGTGGCGGCCGGGACGCCGGAGTACCAGGAATACGTGGAGCGCCTCAACGAGTGCGTGACGGGCGACGGCGAAGCGGCCACCCAGTCAACCGACGAGTCCGGCAGCACCGATGCGCCCGAGACCACCGCAGGCTGACCTGCTCGTCTGCGTTTGTGTCGAGCGAAAAACCCGAAATCGGCGTTTCTGGTCGACATAAAGGGCCTTGAGTCAGGGTTAGCTCGGAGCCGGCTGTGGTGCCGGAGCGGCGGCCGCCTTCTTCTTGGGCGGCGGGACACCGATGGCCGGCGCCGGATCGGCCTCTTTCGGCCAGCGCCGGCGGGACACGATCGACAACGTCCGCAGCAGCTTCATCGCCACCTCGTCCTCCTGTGCCGGGCGGGCCTCGATCGTGCCGTCGGCGATCATCCGCGTGATCACCTCTTCACCGAGCTCGGTGCGCACGATCGTGAGCGTCCACGCGTTGTCCTTGCCGATGCCCCCGGTGGAGATGTCGGCGTGTTCGGCCGCGAAGTCTGGGCAGTGCTTGCAGCCTTCGCGGGTCCAGGCGTGGCACTCCTTGAGGTCGACCTCGTGGTACGAGCCGTCCTTCATCCAGATCTGGAAGACGCCCTTGATGTTCATCTTGACCATCTCGGACTTCTGCAACCCGTACTTCGCCTCGAACAGCTCGCTGAAGATCGCGTCGTCGAACGTCTTCGAGCAGAGCAGTCCGATGTTGAACACGAACGGCTTGGACACCTTGCCCGCCTTGCGGTCCCACATCGTCGGCGGTGACGACGTCTGGCAGCCCATTCCGACGAGCGCGAGCCGGCTCAGCCCCTCCTCCTTCGCCTGACGCAGCGCCAGCGGGTTGGCGCAGTACGTGTACCGGCTCCCGGCCGTGGCGAGCACCTCCTCCGGGGTGTGCGCGAGCACCGGCATGGCCTTCCACGCGTCATCGTCCTCGACGCCGGAGACCATCGCCGCTTCGATGTAGTCGTTGCGCATCAGCCACGTGAGCATCGCCGACACGAACCCGCCGTCCTGACCCCGCTCGAACTGCTCCGGATCGGTCGCCTTGGTCAGCAGCAACTGGCGCCAGATCCCCGCCATCTCGTCCGGTTCCCGCACCCGGCCGAACAGGTGCCGGTCGGCGCTCGGTTCCCACGACCGGAACCGCGGGCACGCCCTCGTACACGTCGTGCAACCCTTCTCACCATGGATGCAGTTCGCCGGGCCGAGCTCGTCCTCGAGGTGGAACGGGATGTACTTGCCCTCCTCGTGCTCGTAGCCGATCACGTCGTGCGGGCACGTCACGACACATCCTGCACATCCCGTGCAGAGGCCGGTCGTGATGACCTCCTCGAACAGTTCCTTCCACTGCGCCGTCCAGCGGGTGGTTGCCGGCGGCGCGGGCTCCGTCACGGTCATCCACGCACAGTAGCGGCGCAACCGTCTAGTTCGCGGTGGCGCCCATGCATACTCGCCTACACGACCGGTGTCGAACGGCGCCCGGGCTCAGGGTGGGGCTCGGGTGGCGAGGGAGTCGCGGAGCATCTGTTCGAGTTCTTCGGCGAGTCGGCAGATGTTCTCGCGGTCGGGGGTGGTGACCTGTGGTGGGGTGCGGTTCGGGCTGGTGTCGGTCCACACGGTGCCGTCGGGGCGGGTCCAGATCGCCTTGCGGTCGGCGGTGAGGGTGAGGCCCCAGCCGCCCTCGTGCACCAAGTGGTGGTGGCGTTCGCAGAGCGGGATCAGGTTGGCCAAGTCGGTGCGCCCGCCGAGCTCGAAGAAGATGACGTGGTGGATCCGGCAGTGCTCGAAGCTGACGGTGCAGCCGGGGTGCGCGCAGCTGCGGTACAGCGCCCGTAACGCCCGCCGCTGCGCCCGGTTCGCCAACCGCTGCTCGCGGCCGACGTCGAGCACTTCGCCGTCGGCCCCGAGCACGATCGGGATGATCCAGGCATCGCAGCACAGGCGGCGGATCGTCGACACCGGCAACGGCACACCATCAGCGGTCTCGGCGACCGTGCCGTGATCGGCGCAACCCTCGAGCAGCGTCTTCAGGTCGATCAGCACCGAGACCTCTGGCACCCGTTCGCCGCCACCCTCGGCGCGTTCGCCGGTAATCATCTCGACGACGGTGTCGGCCTGCCGCTGATCGAACGTCAAGTCGTCGTCCTGCTGGCGGCGGGCGGCGGCGACCGCGGCGTTGATCGCGGTCCACATCTCGCTGTCGGCGAGCGGATCGAGCGAGATCATCGTCTTGTGCATCCCGGTGTGCTTGTCCACCCAACGCCTGACGTTGCGCTGGCGGCGCAGACTCTCTTGGCGGCTGATGCCGTCGTCTCCGCAGAGCTGCTTGCCGAGCTGCGCGCATTCCCGCCCGAACTCCTCGACTGGCAGCGACGCCGCCGCGTTGACCAATGCTTCTTGACATTCGGCGAGCTGGTCTTTGCCGGCGTCGTCGAGGCTGCGAGCGAGCGCGGCGATTGCGTCGGCATGGGCAGCCGACAACTCGCCGTTCTCCAACGCGTCAGCGACGACCGGGAGCTGTTCGCAGATCGTGCCCCGCTCAGCGGCCGCTTCAGCGTCACGCTTGCCGCGCCGGCCACCGCCGGCCAGCAGATTCGCCGGCGCCTCGGCCTTGCCTTCCCGGGCGAGGGCGGCGGCGCGCCGGGCGACCTTGGTGTCGAACGCGTCGAGCCAGTTGCGCACCCGCAATCCCTGCGCGACCAGACCGGCCAAACCGTCACGATCACACAACGCGGGATCAGTCTCGAGCAGGGCGACGAACACCTCGGCGAGCTCCCGCCGCTGCCGCTCGGTGCTCGCCGTCGTGGTCATGAGCCGAGCATGACAGGAGGGTATGACACACTTTCGCAACCCCAGTACGCAGGGCAAACGCACCAACTGTGCAGCGGGTACCGTGAGTTCGTGGCAACCGACCAGGACGTCCGGCTCGCAGTTCGCGGCCGAGGGCGGCACGTCGTGCTCGACGGCGATCGGATCGTGATGGCCCACCCGTTCACGTCCATCCCGCTCGGGTTCTCCGTGATGGGCCGGGTGCGGCTGTGGTGGGGCGGCTGCGCCTGCGACTCGTTTGCGATGCCGCACCTCCTCGGCGGGCGAGCAGGTCGCCCACTTCCTGGTGTCGGCGCCCCGGAGGTGGCACGACGTCGTCCACACGTGCGGGCATCAACGGCGGGTCTCCGCGTTCGCCACCGCGGGAACAGCCGAGCAGACTGACCCCATGCAGCTGACGTACGACAAGGCGGCCGAGGACTTCAGGGCGGAGATCCGCGACTGGCTCGCCAAGAACCTGCCCGCCGGCTGGGTGGACGCGGCCGAGCGTGGCGAGCCGCTGGAGATGACGGATGACGAACGCAAGACGTTCAACGACGAGTGGCCGGCGAAGCTGTTCGCCGGCGGCTGGATCTGCGCCACGTGGCCGGAGGAGTACGGCGGCAAGGGGCTGTCGACGCTGGAGGGCGTGGTTCTCGCCGAGGAGTTCGCCAGGGTGCGCGCTCCGATGCGCGCCGACTTCTTCGGCGACACGCTCGTCGGCCCGACGATCCTGCAGTGGGGCACCGAGGAGCAGAAGAAGGAGTTCCTGCCCAAGATCCTGCGCGGCGAGACGCGTTGGTGCCAGGGGTTCTCGGAGCCGAACTCCGGGTCCGACCTCGCCAGCCTCAAGACGACGGCCGTGCTCGACGGCGACGAGTGGATCATCAACGGCCAGAAGGTGTGGACGACCCAGGGCCACAACGCCGACTACTGCTTCCTGCTCACGCGTACCGACCCGGCCGCCCCGAAGCACCAGGGCATCTCCTACCTGCTGGTGCCGATGCACCAGGACGCCATCGAGGTGCGCGGCATCATGCAACCCGACGGCACGGCCGAGTTCTGCGAGGTGTTCTTCAGCGACGCCCGCTGCCCGATCGACAACGTCGTCGGCGGCGTCAACAATGGCTGGAAGGTCGCCAACTCGACGCTCGGGTTCGAGCGTGGCCAGTCGGCGACCACTGGCTACCGGCGCTTCGAGGAGGAGTACCGGTTGCTGGTCGAGCAGGCCACGTCGAACGGCTCGATCGACGACCCGGTCACTCGCCAGCGGTTGATGCGGTACTACACGAACATCCAGATCATGCGGATCAACGGGTTGCGGACGCTGTCGGCGCAGCTCGCCGAGAAGCAGGATCCGTCGATCGGCGCGCTCGGCGCGCTCAACAAGGTGTTCTGGTCCGAGTCGCACCAGGAGGCGATGGAACTGGCCCTCGACATCTACGGCGCTCGCTCACTGCTCATCGACGCCGGCCCGGCGTCCGCCTCGTGGCCCGGCGCGCTGCGGGCCGGCAGGCGTCCCGACTACCCGGTGTCGCCGATGGTGTCCTCGTTCTTCTTCTCCCGTTCCGAGACGATCTGGGGTGGCACGAGCCAGATCCAGCGCAACATCGTCGGCGAGCGCGTGCTCGGTCTTCCGAAGGATCCCAAGCCCGAGGCGTGACGCCGTCGATCCCGGACGGCGCCACCAGGCACGAAACGGCGGCGTAACAAGCAGGTCGCGTAGTGTCGCGGGATGGCTGAGCCGCCGAGTGGGCCGTGGGACGAGCTGCGCGATGCGGACCTCAACCCGCGGCCGGCGGCGGCGGAGATCCTGTCCGTCGTCGACGCCCTCGGGGTCGAGGAACTGCACAGCCGGCAGGCCGCCGCCGCCGCCGACATCCTCACGATGGGGATCACGTTCACGGTGTACTCGGACGGACGCGGCATCGACCGGGCGTGGCCGTTCGACGTCATCCCGCGGGTCATCGAGGCGGGGGAGTGGTCCCGCATCGAGCGCGGGCTCGTGCAGCGATTGATCGCGCTGAACCGCTTCATCGACGACCTCTACAACGACCAGAGCATCGTCGCCGACGGCGTGTTCCCGGGCGAGCTGCTCGACGACTCTGCCAACTTCCGCCCCGAGTGCAAGGGTGTCCACCCCCGGTTCGGAGTCTGGGCGCACATCTCCGGCTCCGATCTGGTGCGCGATGCCGACGGCACGATGTACGTGCTCGAGGACAACCTACGCGTCCCCTCGGGCGTGAGCTACGTGCTCGAGAATCGGGCGGTCTGCAAGCGGGCGTTCCCAGAGGTGTTCGCCCGCCAGTCGATCGCGCCCGTCGACTCGTACACCGAGGAGCTCTCCAAACTGCTCGTCTCGCTCGCCGCCGACGACGTGTCGAACCCGAGCGTCGCCGTGCTCACTCCCGGGATCTTCAACTCGGCGTACTTCGAGCACTCGTTCCTCGCCCAACGCATGGGCGCGACGCTCGTCGAGGGCGGCGACCTCGTGGTGACCGGCGATGGCAAGGGCGACGACCGCGTGTTCATGCGCACGATCGACGGGCTGCAGCCCGTCGACGTGATCTACCGGCGCATCGACGACCTGTTCCTCGACCCCGAGGTGTTCAACCCCGAGTCGAAGCTCGGCGTACCCGGCCTCATGCGGGCGTGGAAGGCGGGTCGGGTCGCCATCGCGAACGCGCCCGGCGCCGGGGTCGCCGACGACAAGGTCGTCTACGCGTGGGTACCCGACGTCATCCGCTACTACCTCGGCGAGGAGCCGCTCATCGCCAACGTCCCGACCTACCGCTGCCTGTACGAGGACGAGCGGAAGTTCGTGCTCGACAACCTGCGCGACCTCGTGCTCAAGCCGGCCAACGAGAGCGGCGGCTACGGCATCGTGATCGGCAACCGGGCGACCGACACCCAGCTGGCCACGGCCGCCGAGTCCGTCAGGGCGGATCCCCGGAACTGGGTCGCCCAGCCGATTCTCCAGCTCTCGACGGCTCCGACAGTGTGCGACGACGTCATCGAGCCGCGCCATGTCGACCTCCGCCCGTTCATCCTCACCGGTGCGACCAGCTACGTCACGGCGGGCGGGCTCACCCGGGTCGCCATGCCGAAGGACTCGCTCATCGTCAACTCGAGCCAGGGCGGTGGGAGCAAGGACACCTGGATCGTCGACTTGGGTGCCGGATGGGGGACATATTGATCCACCTCACTCGTTCGCTCGCTTCGCTCGCTCTCTCCGTTCGGCGGAGTTGGTCGAGCTCCGATCGTCCGGCGGAGCCGGCCGATCTCCGCACGAAATCCCTTGTAACGGTCACTGTGTCGCACGAGTTACCGTACCCGACCCGTCCCCACTGCCGGACACGGATCGGGCTCGCTCACTCGCCCGACTTGGTGCGTGCGCCGTGACCGTCATGTTGCTGTCCAGGGTCGCCGACAGGATCTATTGGGCAGCGCGCTATCTGGAACGGGCCGAGGACACCGCCCGCATGGTCCGGGCGCACACCGAGATGCTCGCCGATCTGCCGAGTGAGCGCGGCGTGATGTGGAAACCGCTCATCGCGATCGCCGGGAGCAGCGCGCAGTACGACGCCCGGTTGGGTGGCGAGATGTCGGAGAGCGCCGTCGTGTCGTTCCTGCTGTCCGACCACGAGAACCCGGGAAGCGTCGTGAGCTGCATCGGCGCGGCCCGCGAGAACCTGCGCACGACGCGAGAGACGATCCCGCGTGACGGCTGGCAGGCGCTCAACGACTCCTACCTCTATGTGAACGTCGAGGTCGACCGCGGCGTTGACCGGCGGGCGCGGGAGCGCTTCCTCGGTCGCGTCATTGCCGACAGCCGGCGCATCGACGGCATCCTCGCGACCACGATGAACCACGATGAGGCCTACGCGATGTGGCGCCTCGGCCGCGCCATCGAGCGCGCCGATATGACCACTCGCGTTCTCGGGGTGCGGGCTGCCGCGGTGCTCTCAGCAGCCTTCGATGCCGGCGCCGACGTGCGCCGCTACGACGAGCTGCAGTGGATGGGTGTGCTGCGCTCGCTGTCCGGGCTGCAGATGTATTCGCGCGCGGTGCGCGGGCCGATCGAGGGGCCGGAGGTCGTGCGGTTCCTGCTCGAGCACGACCGCTTCCCCCGAGCCGTGCGCGCCCTGCTCCGCGAGGCCCGGCGGGCCCTGAACGAACTGCCCGATCCCGGGCGCATGCTGGACGAGGTCGACAACATCGACGCGGTGCTTCGCGACTCGACCGCGGACGGGATCGATGGCGCCGAGCTCGACGACGCGATGGACGCCCTGCAAATCGCGATCGGCCAGCTCGACCGCCTGATCCACGACCGCTACCTTCGTCTCGGGGCGTAACCCGGACGCCCGCCGCACGACGGCTGAATCCTGAGCTCCTGCGATGACGTTGACCCACCACGCCGTTCTGGAACGCCTCGTTCGCGATCGCACCGCGCTGGTTCGACGCCAAGCGGAAGCCGATCGCGTCGATCGCGTCGTCGGGCGCCGGTCACCTCGTGCACGAGATGAACGTCCGGGCCGACGAGGCCGGCAGCCGCCCGTGGCGGATCGACCCGATCCCTGTCGTGCTCGACGGCGCGGCGTTCGACCGGCTCGCCACTGGCATCGTCGAGCGGGTCGTCGCCCTCGAGCGGGTCCTCGCCGACCTGTACGGCCCGCGCCAGCTTGTGCGCGACGGCGTGGTGCCCGGCGAAGCGTTGAGCTCGAGTGCGAGGTACCGGGTTGGCACCGTCGGCACGCCGGCGCCGAGTCGGTGGCTCACCACGTACGCCGGCGGACCTCGTCTCGCTCGCCGACGGAACGTGGCGCGATCGTCCAGGACCTCACCGACGCGCCGACCGGGCTCGGCTACGCGATGCTCGACCGATCGGCCATGCTGCGGGTCGCCGACGAGATCCTTGGCCCGGCCGGCACCGATCATGAGGACGCGGGCGCCGTCGCCTCGCTCTCCGGGGTGGCCGCTGAGCTGCGGCATGCACTGGCGGCCAACACGACCGTGCCGAGTCCGCGCATCGTGCTGTACTCCGGCGGCGTCGATCATCCTGGCTACGTCGAACACTCTTCGCTCGCCCGATTGCTCGGGTACACGCTCGTCGAGCGGCCCGACCTTGTCGTCCGGCAGGGGCGGGTGTGGCTGCGTGCCCTCGGCGGCCTCGACCCGATCGACGTTGTGTACCGGCGGGTCGAGGACGACGGCACCGACCCGATCGAGGTCAGCAACACCGGCGGGCCCGGGGTTCCCGGCCTGCTCATGGCCGTGGCGAACGGCGGCGTCGTGCTGGCCAACGCGCACGGTTCCGGGGTCATCGAGGATCCGGCGCTCGCCGGCCTGTGGCCCGATGCGGCCGAGGCGATGACGGGTATGTCGTTCCGCCTGTCCCCGATCGGCGACGCCGCGCGTACCGTCAGGCTCGCCGAGATGCCGGCGTTCCGCAACGGCGAGCTGGGTTCGGCCTCGGTCGTCGTCCGGCTGCATGCCATCGCCGGGCCGGACGGCGTCACGGTCGTCCCTGGCGGCAACGGTCGGGTGCTCGCACCGGGTGACGACCCGCGTCACCCGACGGCGCACCTCGCCAAAGACGTCTGGGTGATCGGCACCTCCAAGACGCTGCCGCTCATCGTCGCTCCGCTGCCGCAGGTCGACCTCGCCCAATCGGTGCCCACCCGGGCCGCCGACGCACTGTTCTGGGCCGGTCGGGCCGCCGAGCGGGCGGAGGCAATCGCCCGCACGTTGCGAGCCGTGTCCGCTCGTCGCCGGCAGGACCCGACCCTCGTCATGTTCGAAGGCTGGTCGCTGGTCGCACCGCATGACGGCCGCGCTGCGCGAGGTCCGCGCGCGCCGACGAGAACGACGGCGAAGCGGACGCTCCGCCGGCGCGATGGTCGAGCTCGACCGCGAGCTCGTGGCCGCAGGCGAAGGCGCTGGTCGCCCGGCTGCGGTCATTCATCGCCGAAGCCGCGACGGTGGGCGAGTTCCTCCCCTCGAACACGTCGCGGATCCTCAACACGCTGGCGAAGTTGACCGACTCGTTCGGCGACGGAGGCGCACCGCTCGATGCGATCGACGACGTGCTGGCGTCGTTGTCCGCGTTTGCGGGGATGTGGAGCGAGTCGACCGTCCGCGGACCGGCATGGCGGTTCGGCGACATCGGCATTCGGATCGAGCGTGCGCTCGTGGTGCTCGGGCTGGTGTCGGCGTGCGTCGAACGTCGGGTGACCCGAACTCCGGTGCTCGACATCGTCGATGTCGCGGCGCTCGAGGTGCTGCTCGCCGCGAACGAGAGCCTCGTCGCCTACCGCCGCCAGTACCGCAGCGACGTCGACGTGGCGCCGACGTTCGAGCTGCTGCTGCGCGACCGCGACAATCCCCGCGGCTACCTGTCCTGCATGGACCGCGTCGCCGAACACGTCGCCGACGTGGGATGGCCGGAAGGTTCGGCGAAGGTCGCGCTGCTCACCGAGATGGTGTCGTCGATGACCGTCGCCGACCTCGCAGGCGGTGACCCGCTGGTCGATCGCATCGCGGTCACCCACGAGGCGGTCGGCGCATTCGCCGCCGAGGTCGTGGACAGGTGGTTCGCGACCCCGGTCAAGCCGATGCTCGTGCGGGCGACAACGTGAGCGCCAGACCATGACTGTCATTGCGTTCCCCGGCCACGCAGGCCGCTGCTGGCCGCTCACTCGCTGGCGCTCCTCGCTCGCTCGCAGCCGTACGGGGCCGTGTCGATGACCGCGACCGCGACCGAGACGCACTACCGCGTTTCGCACCGCACCACGTACGAGTACACGTCGCCGATGTCGGACGGATACACCGTCGCCTACGTGATCCCCCGCCCTACGCCGCACCAGTTGGTTGAGCGCGCAACCGTCGAGGTCGATCCCGAGCCCGACGAACGGCTCGAGCACATCGACTCGTTCGGCAACCGGGTGTTGCAGCTCGGCGTGCACCATGCGCACAGCTCGCTGACGGTGCTCGCGACGTCGCACGTCGTGGTCGAGCCGATGACGGTCGACGGTGACGGTCCGGCCTGGGAGTCGGTGGCCCAGTCGGTCACCGCATGCCGCGGAGGCGAGGCCCTTGCCGTACGGCCGTTCGCCGGCGGCCTGCCGATGGTGACGGCGGCCGAGGACCGCAACGCCTTGCGTGACCTCGTCCAGGCATCGTTCGTCGCGGGCCGGCCGGTCATCGACGCGGCGCACGCGTTCTGCCACGCCATCTTCACGTCGTTCGAGTACGACCCGTCGTCGACCGACGTGTCGACGCCGCTCGCCCTTGTGCTCGCGACGCGGCGAGGTGTGTGCCAGGACTTCGCCCACCTTGCCGTCAGCGGCCTCCGCGAGCTCGGCCTCGCCGCTCGGTACGTCAGCGGCTACATCGAAACGTCGCCGCCGTCGGAAAGCCGCCTCGTCGGCGCCGACGCCTCGCACGCGTGGACATCGCTGTGGGTGCCGGAGATCGGCTGGGTCGACTTCGACCCGACGAACGACCAGCTCCCCGTCCACCGCCACATCACGGTGGCGTGGGGCCGCGACTACGGCGATGTCGCACCGGTCCGGGGGGTCGTGATCGGCCGGAACGCGGTGCAGCGCCTGTCTGTCGCCGTTGCGGTCGAGCGTGTGGACTGACCGACACGGCCGCCGGTACCTGTCCGATTTCCGCTCGTCGCCGCTGGCCGCGCCAGGCATCATGGGGTCGATGAAGAACATCGCCGGGCAGCGCAACGATCGACTGGACCACGAGGCGTGCTACCGGGCCGTCAGCAGTCGCGACGCCCGCTTCGACGGTGTCTTCTACACCGCCGTGCGCACCACTGGGATCTACTGCCGGCCGAGTTGCCCCGCCGTCACCCCCAAGCGGGAGAACGTCGAGTTCTTCCCGACCGCTGCCGCCGCCCACGACCACGGGTACCGGGCGTGCAAGCGCTGCCGTCCCGATGCGTCGCCAGGCTCGCCCGAATGGGACGTTCGCAAGGACGCCGTGGCCAGGGCAATGCGGCTCGTCGGCGACGGTGTCGTCGACCGCGAGGGCGTCGGAGGGCTGGCCAAGCGACTGCACTACAGCACCCGCCACCTGAACCGGATCGTCTGCGGAGAGCTCGGCGCGGGCCCGCTCGCGATCGCGAGGGCGCAGCGCGCGCAGACGGCGCGGATCCTCATCGAGACGACCGACATGCCGTTCACCGCGATCTCCTTCGCGGCCGGCTTCGGCAGCGTTCGACAGTTCAACGACACCGTACGGGCGGTGTTCGCCGCCTCGCCGTCTGAGCTACGGGCAACGCGGCACGATCGAGCCGCCGGTGATGCCACCAGTGGTTCTGTCGTCGTCGACCTCGCCGTGCGCGAGCCGTTCGACCTCGTCCGGCGTGCTCGAGTTCCTCCGCTCGCGGACGATCCCCGGCGTCGAGCAATCCGGTGGCGATGGCTACCGACGATCGCTCGCGCTGCCCCATGGCCACGGCGTCGCGAGCGTGGAGCCCTCCGTCGTGACGAAGTCCGGCCGGCTCCACGTGCGTGTGGCGCTGCGGCTGGAGGACTGGCGAGACCTTGCCCCGGCGGTGAGTCGCATCCGACGGCTCCTCGATCTCGACGCCGATCCGGCCGCCGTCGGCCACGTGCTGCTCGCTGACGACGCGATTGCGCCGGTCGTCGCCACATGTCCCGGCCGGCGGGTGCCAGGCAGTGTCGACCCGTTCGAGACGTCGGTGCGGGCGGTCATCGGCCAACAGGTGTCGGTCGCCGGGGCGCGGACCGTCACCGGTCGAATCGTCGCCGCGATCGGTGCCCCGTTGCGCGTCGCCGACGACGTGCTCACCCATGTGTTCCCGACCCCTGACGAGCTTGCTGGGGTCGACGAGTCGCAGTTGCCGATGCCGGCGAGACGGCGCCACACGCTCATCGAGCTCGCGGCCCGGGCCGCGCTGGGCAAGATCCCGCTCGACATCGGAGCCGACCGCGACGACGTGCGCGGTGCGCTGCTCGACGTGCCCGGCATCGGACCGTGGACCGCCGACTACGTGCTCATGCGCGGGTTCGGCGATCCGGATGTGTTCCTGCCCACCGACCTTGGCGCGCAGCACGCGCTCGACCGAATCGGCCTGGTCGTGGACGCAGCCGAGAACTGGCGCCCATGGCGCTCGTACGCGCTGCACCATCTGTGGGCCGCCTGGAATCAGAAAGGAACGTCATGAGATACCAGACCAAGATCGACAGCCCGATCGGCACGCTCACGCTGATCGCCGACGAGGACGCATTGACCGAGGTACGGTTCCCGAACGAGCGCTACGACGACGATGCCGAGGTCGTCGACGTCACCGATCACCCCGTGCTGGAGCAGGCCGCCGGCGAGCTCGGCGAGTACTTCGAGGGCCGCCGCGTTGACTTCGACGTCCCCCTCGAGCCGCGCGGCACGGCCTTCCAACTGGCCGCCTGGCAGGCGTTGCGCACGATCCCGTACGGCGAAACGGTGAGCTACGGCGAGCAGGCGAAGCGCGCTCGGCGACCCCGGCAAGGCCAGGGCCGTCGGCGCCGCCAACGGTCGCAACCCGCTCCCGATCATCGTCCCGTGCCACCGTGTGGTCGGCGCCAACGGTCACCTCACCGGATTCGGCGGCGGCATCGAGACCAAGGCCTGGCTCCTCGACCACGAACAACGCGTCCGCGAACCGCGACACCTGAACAGCTGGCAGACCACAAACCGGCCCCGACGAGCGCGGCGGCCTCGACCCCGGCGGACGGAGATCGACTCCACGAGGTCGTCCATCATGCCGGTGAAGTCGACCGTCAGCTCGCCTTCGGCGACGTGTTCGATTTCCCAGCCGACGGAGCGCCCTTTCCGGCCACGCCGGTGATCGTTCGACTGGCCTTCGACCGTGCGGTGCTCAGGGTGGACGTCGACTTCGAGGACCCAGCGGATCGACGGGATCGCGATGTCGAAGCGGACCGCGCCAACTCCGGGGAGCCGCTCGGCGACCTGGCTCTCGATGATCGACAACGCCCCGGGAAATGAGCGTGTCGAACACCAGACGCTCCCAATCGGATTCGCGGGCGTCCCGGGTTCCTGCTCGACAGCACGCGGAGGAACCGTCGCACCCACGGCCGTCCACGTGTGTTCATCGGCTTGGCGACGCGGTGCAACGTCTCGACGTGCACAGTCCGTCGGCCAGCCTGTACTCGATCGCCGATGCGAGGGCCGCATCTGAGAGGTAGCGCGTGAGGTCGATGACCGTTCGTGAGACGGTCGTCAGCCGCACGCCGTCGAATCGGACACGATGTCCTGCTCGTCGAGCGCGGCGGTGCGGTACGGCTTCGCCCACGGCTGGCGGCACGGCTGGCTTGCGGGTGGAGCGATGACGTAGACAAGTTCATCGCGGGGGCTGCGACGATTTCCGATGGATCCGTCCTGCCGTCGGTCCCGCAATCACGAGAGTCGGGTGGCTCGCACACAGCGCAGCGCACCGCGCGAGCTCGGTGGCGCCGATGCCCGCGAACTGATACCCGCCGTCGACGATGCGCACCAGCTGGCCGGTGCGGACGAGTCGCCGTCGCTGAGTCTCGGATACGCCGGCGGCGTCGAGGAAGGCGTTCGAGACGGTGGTCTGGTGCGCTAGCGATCCAATCGGCCCCAACTGCGTGTGAAGATCCACGACCCGCGTGGATTGCTCATCGCATCGCGGCGGACGGCGTCGAGTAGGCGGCGGGCGGGGCGCTCTGCCGGACGGACGCCTCGCCACACGGCGCGCACGGGCTGCTCGATCGGGCAGGTCACGCAGTCGGCACCGACGGCGAGCAGACCGGACTGCCAGGTCGCCGGCGACGCGGCAGCGCGGGCAGGAACGCGATCGCCGGCACCGTTGAGCGCGGCCAGCCGCGCCGCGGCGGCGACCGGCCACCTCGATGCGGTCGCCGTGCGCCGACAGCCCGTGCGGCGGCGAGCGGCGTGCTCGATCACGTCGAGCGTGCCCGAGCCGCGGCGCGGCCAACGACGAGCGTCGCCGCCGACCAGCGTCCCGGCCGGACACGGCGCGACGCCGGTCGAACCACGGGTGGCGGCGGCCGACGACCGCAACGATCTCCTCGGTCGCGACCAGCTCCGAGCGCAGCCCGAGCGGCGCCGCCGGGCCGTCGGTGAACCCGAGCGTCGGCCTCGCCGGAGCGCACGGCCTGGGCGACGGTGCAGGGTGTCGGCCTCGATCAGATCGACGCGCACGTCCGGCGAGCGCCGGCGCCGCCGATCCAGCCCGGGAGGAAGTGGTCGGCGACGTGGCGGGTGGTGGCGATCGACGAGCCGCTGCTGCTCGTCGCGACAGCTCGTCGCCGCGCGCGATCGAGCGCCGACGGCGGCGGCCGACGAGCTCGGCGCACGCCGGCGCCAGCCGCACGCCGGCGGCGGTCGCGACCGAACCCGACGGCCCGCGATCGAGCAGCTGGACGCCGAGCTGGCGCTCGAGCTTCTGCAGCTTCGCCGTCGCCGACGGCTGCGCGAGACCATGGCGCATGGCCGCCTTCGAGACGCTGCCGAGCTCGACGACGGCCAGGAACAGGCGCAGCGCGGAGACGTCGAGTGCATCGACGACCGCGTATGGAAGCCATCGGTGCATCCTATGACCTTCGCGACATCGTCCCGGTTCCGGTCGACGCCGCGCGATGCGCTTGGCTGGACGCCATGAGTGCAGCGATGACCACCGATCCGCTACGGCGTGATCGGCACCGGGATGATGGGCATCGAGCACATCGCAGAACATCGCGCGCCCTCGACGGCGCGCGTCGTGACCGCGATCGCCGACACCGACGCCGCGTCGCTCGCCGCGGGGCCGCCGCGGCCGCCGGCGTCGACGTCGCGCGCGTTCGACCGACCACCGCGACCTGCTCGACAGCGGCCTGTGCGACGCCGTCGTCGTCGCCACGCCGAACCACACCCACGTCGAGATCGTCGGCGACGTGCTCGCCACCGACCTGCACGCGCTCGTCGAGAAGCCGCTCTGCACGACGGTCGCCGACTGCGAGCGGCTCGATCGAGCTCGAGGCCGAGCGCGACGCCGGGCGTCGATCACGTGGGTCGGCCTCGAGTACCGCTACATGCCGGCGGCCGCCGAGCTCGATCCGGCTCGTCCACGGCCGGCGCCGTCGGCACGCCCGCGCATGGTCGCGATGCGCGAGCACCGCTTCCCGTTCCTGCACAAGGTCGGCAACTGGAACCGCCTCACGCGCCAACACCGGCGGCACGCTCGTCGAGAAGACGTGCCACTTCTTCGACCTGATGAACCTCATCGTCGGCGAGCGGCCGATCCGCGTGATGGCGTCCGGCGCCCAGGACGTCAACCACCTCGACGAGGTCGTCGACGGCCGGCCGGCCGACATGCTCGACAACGCGTTCGTCATCGTCGACTACCCGAGCGGCGCCCGGGCGATGCTCGACCTGTGCATGTTCGCCGAGGCGACGCACAACCAGGAGGAGCTGTCCGTCGTCGGCGCCGCCGGCAAGGTCGAGGCGCTGATCCCCGAGAGCACCGTCCGCATCGGCCGCCGCGGCGAGCACTGGATCGGCGGCGTCGAGTCCTACCGCGTCGACGACGCCGGCATCGCCCACGAGGGCCTGCACCACGGCTCGAGCTACCTCGAGCACGTCCACTTCCTCGACGCCGTCCGCGCACGGCACGCGCCGCCGAGGTCACCGCTCGACGACGGCCTCTGGTCCGTCGCCATGGGCGTCGCCGCCCACCGCAGCATCGAGCTCGGCCGGCCCGTCGAGCTCGCCGAGGTGCTGCGACCCGCGTCACGCGGCCACGACGCGCCAGCCACGACGCCGCACCGCTCGCATCGCACGGAGAACTCGCATGACCACCGACCGCCACCGCCCGCCCCGTCGAGATGGCGTGGTTCAGCGCCCTCTGCGACGACGACTACGAGTTCCTCGGGCGTGCCCGATCCGCTGCTCGCCAGCTCGTTCGAGCACTGCCGCAACATCGTGCTCACCGCCGATCGCTACGGCTTCGACAACGTGCTGCTGCCGTCCGGCTACGCCGCTCGGCATCGACAACACCGCGTTCGCCGCGGCGATGGCGCCGCTGACGACGCTGCGCATGCTGCTCGCCGTGCGCTGCGGCGAGCTCGTCGTGCCCCAGCTCGCCCGCCAGCTGGCGACGCTCGACCAGATCATGGGCGGCCGCCTGACCGTCAACATCATCTCCAGCGACGTCCCCGGCGAGAGCTCGCCAGCGGGCCGCGCTACCGCCGCTCGACCGAGATCATGTTCGCCCTGCGCGAGCTGCTCGACGGGCACGCCGTGAAGTTCCACGGCGACTTCGTCGACCTCGAGATCGACCCGCCGCGGGTCGCGCACCGGTCAGCGGCCGCAGCCCGCTGTTCTACTTCGGCGGGCTGTCGCCCGACGCGCGCGAGTGCGCCGCCGCCGGCGCCGACGTGTTCCTGATGTGGCCGGACATGACGCGCCAAGGTGCTCGACGTCAAGGCCGACATGGACGCCCGGGCCGCGGCCAAGGGCCGCGCAGCTGCGCTACGGCTGGCGCTCGCACGTCATCGTGCGCGAGACCGAGGACGAGGCCCGCGCCGCGGCCCGCCGCCTGCTGTCGAAGCTCGACGACGAGACCGGCGACGGCGATCCGCCAGCGATCGCTCGACTCGACGTCGGCCGGCGTCGCCCGCCAGGCCGCGCTGCGCGACGAGGCCGACGACGAGGGCTACGTCGAGCGTCACCTGTGGACCGGCGTCGGGCGGGCCCGCTCCGGCGCCGGCGCGGCCATCGTCGGCGATCCCGACCAGGTGCTCGGCCAAGATCGACGAGCTGGCCGACGCCGGCATCGACGCGTTCATCCTCTCCGGCTACCCGCACGCCGCCGAGTGCGACCTGTTCGCCCGCCACGTGCTGCCGCACATCGACCACGGCCGGCTGGAGTTCAACCCCGATCCCGTCAACCCCGACTGACGTGCTCGTCGATGCAGATCCCGGTCCGGCCGTGGCGCGCGCCGGCGCGACGAGCCGCGCCGGCTCGCCCGTGCCCGGGCAGCGACGCTGCTCGCCGTCCTCGCCGGACGTGCGTGTGCGCGGCTGTCGTAGCGTCTTCTCGTTCCTCTCGCCGCTCGTCGCCGGCGTGGCGCTCGGCGCGCTCGTCGTCAACGTCGTCTCGCTCCCGGCCGCGCTGCGCTCGCCGGCGTCGACGCGCGGTCAGCGCCGGCTGCTGCGGATCGGCATCGTGCTGCTCGGCTTGCGGCTGTCGCTCGGCGACCTCGCCGGGCTCGGTGTCCGCGGGCTCGCGCGTCGTCGCCGTCGTCGTGGTCGTCGACGTTCTTCGGACACGCAGTGGCTGGCCCGCGTCTCGGCATGCCCGAGGACCTCGGCCTGCTCGTCGCGACGGGTTACTCGATCTGCGGCGCCTCGGCGATCGCGGCGATGGACGGCGTCGTCGGCGCCGACGGAGGAGGAGACGGCGTACGCGATCACGCTGGTCACGCTGTGCGGCACGCTGTCGATCTTCGTGCTCCCGCTCCTCGCCGGCCCGCTCGGCCTCGAGCGGCGAAGCGTTCGGATCGTGGGTCGGCGGCAGCGTCCACGACGTCGGCCAGGTCGTCGCCACGGCGTCGCACGGCAGCTCGGCTGCGCTCGCCGGGGCGACGGTCGTCAAGCTGACCAGGGTCGTGCTCCTGGCACCGCTCGTCGCCGGCGTCGCGATCAGCCGGCGCCGCGAGCGGCCGCCCGAATCGCCACGTCGATGCCGGCGGCGACGCCCACGCCGGATCCGCCGTCGCGCTCCGCCGATCCTTCCGCTGTTCGTGTGTCGGGTTCCTCGCCGCGATCGTGGTGCGCTCGATCGGTGTGCATGCCGGCCGGCGCGTTGGACTGCCGCGGCGACGCTCGAGAAGCTGGTGCTCACGGCCGCCCTCGTGGGCCTCGGCATGGGTGTGCGGCTCGACCGGATGCGCCGGCTCGGTGGGCGCCCGCTTGCCGCTCGGGCTGCTGGCGTGGGTGCTCGTAGCCGGGTTCGGCTGGGTGACCACCACCGTCGTGCACTGACTCGTCCGCTGCGGCCGGCACGCGACAATGAGCGTGTGGACGAGGAGCTGGCCTGGCGCATCGGCGCCTGGCGCGCCGATGCCGACGTCGGCGTTGCGTGGTCTGTACGGGGATCGAGCCGACGCCGTGCTCACGACAGCGATCGTCATGGTGCAGGCCGCGGCGGCGGCGCGTCGAGCGGACCTGTGTGACCTCGACCGGGCGCGGAACGCGAGGCGGACTGGTACCAGCAACCCGAGCGGGTCGGCTACATCGCCTACGCCGACCGCTTCGGAGGCGATCTCGACGGCGTTGCCCGCAGGATTCCGTACCTGTGCGAGCTCGGGAGTCGACGTCCTGCACCTGATGTCGGTGCTCAGGGCGCGGATCGGGCGAGAACGACGGCGGTTTCGCCATCGACGACTACCGAAGCCCGGATCCTCGGCTCGGTTCGATCACCGCGACTCGTGTCGCTCGATCGACCGGCTGCGCCAGGCCGGGATCAGCCTGTGCCTCGACCTCGTGATGAACCACACCAGCTCGCGAGCACGCCTGGGCCATGAGCTGCCCGCGGTGGCTCGGCCGTACCATCGGGCGCTGTACCGGGTGTATCCCCGACCGGACGACGCCCGACGCGTTACGAGGCGACCCTGCCCGAGGTGTTCCCCGACCTGGCGCCCGGCAACTTCACGTGGGACGACCGAACTCGACGCCTGGGTGTGGACCACGTTCCGCGAGTTCCAATGGGACCTCAACTGGGCCAATCCCGACGTGTTCGTCGAGATGCGTCGACATCGTCCTGTTCCTCGCCAACCTCGGTGTCGACGTCCTCCGCCTCGACGCCGTCGCATTCACCGGCAAGCGGCTCGGCACGAACTGCCAGAACCAGCCAGAAGCGCACCTCGTCGCCCAGGCCTTGCGGGCGCTTCTCGGGATGGCGGCGCCGGCGACGGTGATGCTGGCCGAGGCGATCGTCGCCCCGGAGGAACTGGTCGCGCTACCTCGGGCGCCACGACCTCGAGCGACGGGAGTGCGAGCTCGCCTACCACAACCAGCTGATGGTGCAGGGCTGGTCGATCGCCTCGCAGAGGGCCGGGTCGCGCTGGCCACCGAGGCGCTCGGGCGGCTGCCCCAGCCACCCCAGCCCGCGCCACCTGGCTGACGTACGTGCGCTGCCACGACGACATCGGCTGGGCGATCTCCGACCGTGATGCAGCCGCGGTCGGGCTCGACGGTGCGTCGCATCGACGCTTCCTCGCCGCGTTCTTCCGCGGCGACTACTGGCAGTCGTTCGCTCGCGGCGTGCCGTTCTCGGCGAACCCCGACACGGGCGACGAGCGGACATCGGGCATGACGTCGACGCTTTGTGGGCATCGCGGCCGCGCGGGAACACGCTGACGATCGAGCGGTGCGCGACGGGGTCGACCGCTTGCTGCTCCTCTACGCCCTCGCCTTCGGGTTCGGGGGATCCCGATGATCTACATGGGCGACGAGCTCGGCCAGGATGATGACTCCGGGTGGAACGCCGATCCGCGCCGCGCGGCTGACAGTCGCTGGCGGCACCGGCCACCATTCTCCGAGTCCCTCGCCGAAGCCCGCGCCGACGGAACCTCGGTGTCCGGCACGGTGTGGGCCGGCGTGCGTCGCGATGATCGAAGCACGGCGGTCGTGCGCTCCGCTGCACGGTGCGGGCACCACGTCGACGCTGGGGACGGGGGACCCTTGCGTGTTCGGTTGGCGCCGGGATCATCCGCGCTTTGGCACGATGCTCGGCCTCGCCAACGTCGCCGACCAGGCGACGGGGTGGATCCCTCGGTGTTGACCGGGCTCGGCGAGCGCTCGGTGAGCGACCTGCTCGCGCCGAGCGACACCGACCTCGCGGCGCTCGGGGCGTACCAGGTCCGATGGCTGACCGGCGACCGCACGTACCGGACCGAGCCGGCGCCGCGTTAGGCGCGCCGCGGGCTTGGGCGCTCTGCAGCCGGCGCTGGGCCGCCTCTTCCTGCTTCCGGCGCTTCGCCTCGGCGCGCCTGGCCTTGAGCGCCTCGCGCTCGAGGTCGGCGGGTTCCTCGGCGCGCTCGGCCGCCGGGACGATGCGGCGCGGCTCCTCCTTGGGGAGCTTCACGAGGTCGTCGTTCTTCAGCAGGTCGCGGATCACGACCGAGGCGGCGGCTTCGCCGGCGACGGTGGATGCCAGCATCACCCTCGTGATCGCCAGGCCGTGGCGTTCGACGACGCCGGGCAGCACTTCGGTCAGCTGCTCGCTGGTCGGGTTGTCGGCGTGGTCGCCGAGCTTGTCGATGCAGTCGGCCAGCGACGCATCCGTGAGCACCATCGCGATGCTCTCCATCGCGCCGTTCATGCGACCCTTGTGCACCGCGGTCCGGATCGCGTCAGGTGTCGCGACACCGTCCTCCGCAGCGTTGGCGACGAGCCGCTCGAGGGCCTCCCGGTGGTCGTCCCCGAGGCCGGCGACGATGGCCGCCAGCTCCTCGTCGGACGTCTCCCGGATCGCCCGATCGAGCAACCCGAGCGACTGCAACCGGGTCTTCATCTGATTCACGGCCGTGGAACGCTACCGCCGCCAGGTCGGCAAGCCGCCCGGCGGCAAGGGGTGCGCCGCCGATCGATTACAGTGTGCCAATGGCCACAGTCGTGCTGGAAGATGTGAACAAGGTGTATGACAATGGCTTTCACGCCATTCATGACCTGAGTTTGGAGATCGCGGACAGCGAGTTCCTGGTGTTGGTGGGTCCGTCGGGGTGTGGCAAGTCGACGGCGTTGCGGATGGTTGCGGGGTTGGAGACGATCACGGCGGGCAAGATGATGATCGGCGATCGGGTGGTGAATGATGTGCAGCCCAAGGATCGTGACATTGCGATGGTGTTCCAGAACTATGCGCTGTATCCGCACATGACGGTGTTCGACAACATCGGGTTCGCGTTGAAGTTGGCGCGGGTGCCCAAGGATGAGATTCGCGAGCGGGTGCGCAAGGCCGCCGCGGTGCTGGAGCTCGACAGTATCTGGATCGCAAGCCTGGTCAGTTGTCTGGTGGTCAGCGCCAGCGGGTGGCGATGGGGCGGGCGATCGTGCGTCAGCCGTCGGCGTTCTTGATGGATGAGCCGTTGTCGAACCTGGATGCCAAGTTGCGGGTGCAGATGCGTGCCGAGATCGCTCGGTTGCAGCGTGATCTGGGGGTGACCACGATCTATGTGACCCATGATCAGGTCGAGGCGATGACGATGGGTGATCGGGTGGCGGTGCTCAAGGACGGCTATCTGCAGCAGGTCGACACCCCCCAGAACCTGTACGACAACCCGACGAACGTGTTCGTCGCGGCGTTCATCGGCTCGCCGTCGATGAACCTCTACGACTCGGCGGTGACGATGTCCGATGGCACCGGTACGGTCGAGATCGGCTCGCAGCGCGTCGGCGATCGCCGGTGAGCTGTTGGCGAAGTTCCCGAGCCTGCCGAGCTACGACGGCCAGCGGGTGATCGTGGGGATCCGCCCGGAGGACTTCGAGGATGTCGGCGATCGAAAAGGAGACTCCCGCCGATCGCCGGATCCGGGGCACCGTGAGGCTGGTCGAGGCGCTCGGCTCGGAGTTGATGGTGCACTTCTCGCTCGACGCCAAGACCGTCAACTCCGGTGATCCCGACGCCCCCGAGCAGGAGCTCGGCGAAGGCATCGCCAACGCCGTGGGCCGTTTCGACCCGCGCTCACGGATCCACGCCGACGAAGAGATCGAGATCGCCGTGTCCACCGAGAACCTCCACTTCTTCGACGCCCAAACCCGCGAACGCATCCACTGACGCAGCGTCTGCGTCGGCGTGTCGCCGCCCGTTCAGTGCAGGCGCCGACGCTCAGATCGCGAGCGGCGTCAGCCCTTGACCGAGCCGGCGAGGATGCCGCGGACGAAGAAGCGCTGCAGCAGGAAGAACACGATGAGCGGGACGACGGCCTGGATGAACGCGCCGGCCGTAGGAGGTGCTCCGTCGTCGCCGAACGCGCCGCGCCTGGTCGGCGATCGACGAGCGTCGTCGGGAACTTCGCCTGGTTGGCGCCGATCATCGACGACGGCGACGAGGTAGTCGTTCCACGTCCACAGGAACTGGAAGATCGCGAATGCGGCGAGCACCGGCACCGACAGCGGCATCACGAGCCGCCAGAAGATCTTGAAGTGGTCGGCGCCGTCGATCCGCGCCGCCTCGAACAGGTCCCGCGGCAGCGACGAGATGTAGTTGTGCAGCAGGAAGATCGCGAACGGCATGCCGAATGCGGTGTGGCTCAGCCACACCGCGTTCGTCGTGCCCTGCAGGTCGAGGTCGGGGAACAACGTGATCGTCTTGTCGAGCCACGGGATCGTCAGGTGGGCGCCGAAGTTGTACAGCTGAGCAGCGGGATGAGGGCGACCTGCAGCGGGATCGCCAGCAACGCCACCGTGGCGATGAACAGCGCCTGGCGTCCCTTGAAGTCGATCCACGCGAACGCGTACGCGGCGAACGCGGCGATGCCGATCGGGATGATCGTCGCCGGCAGGGCGATGGCCAGCGAGTTGGCGAGGCCGGTCGCTCATGCCGCCGCCGACGCTCGTCGCCGAGCACCTGCCGGTAGTTGTCGCAGCGTGAAGCCGTCCCAGTTGCCGAGGAACACGTTCCACCAGCCGCTCGAGCGCTGTGGCGTCGCGGCCGCGGAACGAGTTGACGAACAGCCCGAGCGTCGGCGTCAACCAGATGACGACGAGCAGCCACAGCACCCACGTCGGGATGCTAGCGCAGGAAGCGGTAGACGCGCGCCGCCGGCGCTGGCCGCTGGGTCGACGATCGTCGGAGTCGCGCTCATGATCAGGCCTTGTCCTTCTGCATGCTGGCGGATGTTGATAGTTCATCACCGGCAGGACGGCGACGAACAGCAGCGTGGCCAGCGTCGCGCCGAGGCCGAAGTCGCTGTCGAAGTTGTCGGCTCGAACATCTGGTTGGCGATCACCTGGGTGCCGAAGTCTGCCGTTGGTCATCACCTCGACGATGTCGAAGACCTTCATCACGGCGACGATCAGCGTGGTGACGACGACGCCGATCGTCGGCAGCGATCTGCGGCAGCGTCACCCTCCAGAACATCTGCGTCTCGGTCGCCCCGTCGATGCGTGGCCGCCTCGGTGAGCTCGGTCGGGCACGCGCCTTGATCGCCGAGGAGAAGATCACCATGGCGAAGCCGGTCTGGATCCAGATCAGCACGACCATCAGCCACATGTTGTTGAACGGCGTCTCGCGGACGAACGATGGTCGGGGATCGCCCTCTGCGCCCTCGGTCGTCTGACGAAGCCGCCGATCCCGGGCCGAGGAGCGCTACAGGATGATCACGAGGAACACGGCCGACGCCGATCGAGAACACCGACCCGCGTGCTCACTGCGTCGCGACACCCGGTCCAGGCCAGCGCACAGCAGCCCGGCGACGATGACGGCGAACACGGCGGCGACGAGCCACTTCTGCCAGCCGGAGTTGCTCAGCTCGCCGAGCCCGACCCACATGCGCGTTGAGCACGCCGGTCTGGGGGTCGCTGATGTTGCGCGGCTGGTACATCAGCGTCCAGATCACGCCGGCGCCGACGAACGAGATCGCCATCGGCAGGAAGATCAGCGACTTGGCGATGTTCTCGCCCTTGGCCCGGTCGGCGAGCACGGCGACGGCCAGGCCGAACGCGGTGGACAGCATCGGTGACGACGATGACCCACCAGATGTTGTTGACGATCGATCCCGCGCAGCGTGCCGAGCACGGGCAGGCGAGGAAGAAGAAGCCGACGAGCAGCGCGATCGATCGACCCGGGTCGACTCGAAGGCTGCGCTCGACCTTGCGCCCGTTGACGACGCCGATGACCAGGCCGACGACGACGAAGACGCGGCGATCCAGAACAGGCGGCTGCCGAAGACGTTCGCCCCAGTCCCAGTCGGACGGTCGAAGAATTCGTCGGTCGTGATCACGTCGCTGGTAGTTGTCGATCCCGACGCACTCGCTCGCTGTCCTGGTCCTTGAACGACTGGTACACCGTCCGCACGAGCGGGACGAGCAGGCCACCGGCGATGAACGCCAGCGCCGGGGCGAGGAAGATCCACGCCCGCGACCGCTGCTCGATCTCGCGCCGCCGGCGTCGCCGTCGGGACGGCGTGCGCAGCCGAAGCGCGACGCCGATCAGCGGCGAGCGGGACGACGGTCGCGACGATCGCCTCGCCGAGCGTTGCCGCCGTTGACGACATCGGCGCCGCCCCAGGCGCCGAACCGCGCCGCCCCAGGCGCCGATCGACCAGCCGACGCCGGCGCCGGCGAGCGCTGACTGGGCGAGGCGCGCGGCGTCCGCTGAGACGAGTCGCAGCCCACCCGATCGCCAGCGCCGATGGCCGTGCAGACGCAGCAGCTTGCCCCAGTCGAGGCTCGGGCTGGTGCGCGTCGTCGATCGCCAAGCGCGAGCGAGCACACCGACGGCCGGCGAACCCGCCGACGGCGATCGGCAGCCATCCGGCGCGTCGCCGGTGGCGCGCCGACGAGAGACGAACATCAGCGCGCCGAGCGCGCGCCGCCGATGAGCGCCCACAGCCACGGCCGCGGCGAGAGTCGCGCAGCGCCTGGTTGCCGTCGAGCACGAGGAATCACGACGAAGCCGACGGCGAAGCCGCCGATCGGCGCAGAACAGCGTCCACGCCGTCGTACGCCAGGTCGAACAGCTTGTTGGCGCCGACGAACAGCGCCGCCGAGAGGCCGACGGCGACGACGATCTTGAGCAGCGTCTCGCCGATCTCGCGCGGCCCGACGTAGTAGACGAGCACGCCGACGAGCGCGCCGGCGACGACGAGCTTGACACGGTCGCCGAGCGTGCGGGCGCGGAATGGCCCGCCACCGCCGCGTGGACGGTCTGCGATGCGCGATCGGCTGCGACGTCGAGTCGCGGTCGTGGTCATGCGCTCCCCCTTCCTCGGCTGTCGCATGGTACGCGACTCGACGCGACGGGCGCCGGCCACCGCAGTGACCGGCAGCCCATGCGGTCGATCACTGGCTGGACGTACCTAGCCCGACGTGGTCGTCGGTGGTCTCAGCCCGGTGCCGGCCAGGCCGCCTCGATGGTGTCGGCGGCCTCCTGGGCGGTGACATCGCCGTTGACGAACGACGTCGCCTCGCGCCAGAACGTGCCGGCTCGACCTCGGCCGGCATCTGGTCCGGACGCGTCGAAGCCGACCGGGTCGAGCCGTCTGCGAGGATCTCGATGAACGCCTGCTCGAGTCGTGTGAACAGCGCCCGTGATCGGCGTTGACGGTCGGCCGTCAGGTAGCCGGAGCTGCCGCCGCCGGCCGAGCTCGGCCTGGGCCGCCTGGCGGGCGTTGGCGTACTCGGGCGAGCCGAGGTACTGCATCACGGCCCACACCTCGGGGCGTCGCGGAACGCCGCGGCGTTGTTGCCGCCGATGAGCGATCGGCTGCCCTCGTTGGACGGGAAGTAGAACGTTGTGACCTGGCCCTCTCCCTCGCCGAACTCGCGCCCGCTCGGCGAAGAACGCCGCGAAGAAGCTCGCCTGACGGTGCATCATGCAGTCACCGTCGACCAGCGGCTGCGGCGTTGTCGCTGAACGCCGTCGACGACGATCGAACCGCCTGCGGCGTACACCTTGCCCTCGGTGTTCCACAGGTCGCCGACCTGCTGCATGGTCTCGACGACCTCGGGCGAGTTGAACGGCACCTCGTGGGCGACCCACTGGTTGTAGAAGTCGATGCCCTGGTTGCGCAGGATCAGCTCCTCGACCCAGTCGGTGAACGGCCAGCCGGTCGCGTGCCCGGACTCGATGCCGACGCACAGCGGCGTGTTGCCGTTGGCGATCATCTGCTCGACGAGGGCGAAGAACTCGTCGAGCGTCGTCGGGACCTCGTAGCCGAGCTCGGCGAACGCGCGACGGCATGTACCACACGAGCGACTTGAGGTCGGACTTGAACGGCACGCCGTACTGCGTGCCGTCGACGTTGCCGAAGCGCCATCCACGTCGCCGCGCCAGTTCTCGCTCACGCTGGCGACGATGTCGTCGGGCAGCGGCAGCACGTCGCCGCTGCCGGCGAAGCCGGCGATGCGTGCCGGGCTGCGGGAACATGCGCGATGTCCGGCGGGTTGCCGCCGGCGACCTCTTGCCGATGTCGCCCTCGAAGCTGCGCTGACACCGGTGTACGTGATCGTCGATGCCGTTCGCCTCGGCGAACTGCGTCGAGCGCGGCTGCATCGGCCTGGCCTTCGGTCTCGGAGTCCTCGACGCCGAACACGCGTGACCGTCGTGCCCGCGAGGTCGGCGCCCTCGATGCCGCTGTCGGCTGCCGCTGCCGGCTCCGGCGCCGGCCCGCCTCCGGCCGGCGCTTCGCTGTCGCCGGCCGGCGGCTTCGGTGCCGGCGGCTTCGGTGCCGGCGGCTTCGGTGCCGGCGCGGCTCGGTGCCTGGCGGCTCGGTCGTTGCACTCGCCGACCCAGCCGCGATGGCGCCGCCAACCAAGGCGACCGCGGCGAGCATCGACATCGCCTTCGCGCGCTTGCGCATGTATGTCCCCCTCAAATCGTTGCCGTTGCCGCCGACCGGCGCCGACTCGACACCCCCGTACAGCAACCCGGGTACTTCCCGGCTCACGGACTCTCGCATACAGACCGTAAAACGGTCAAATACGGCCGCTTGTCACACCCTCGAGCTGCGCCAGGTGCCAAGCCGCCTCGATCCGCCGCCGGGCGCCGGCGGACAGCGCGAACGGGTAGAGGTCGCGCATCCCCATCGCGCGGGCGAGCTCGTTCGCGGCCAGGCTCGCCATCACCGCCGCCGACAGCCACTGCTTCGGGTCGAACGCCTCGACCGGCAGGTCGACCACCCCCCACGCCGCCCCCGTCGACACGACGTCGTGGATGTGCATGACCTGGGCCCACGACTCGGCGAAGTCCTCCCACGGGTGCGCCGACGCGTAGAACGAAACGTGCTCGGCCCGCCAGGAGCCGTCGTCGGTGCGGTTGTAGTGCTCCTCGATCGCCCGCTGGTAGTCGGCGGTCTCGTCGCCGAACACCTCGCGGAAGCGATCGCAGCCGGTCGGCGTCGCTGGCGACGTAGCGCAGCCAGACGTAGTGGCCGAGCTCGTGGCGGATGTGCCCGAGCGGCGTGCGGTACTGCTCTCCGAGCGTCGCCCTGATCTGCTCGCGCTGGGCCGGATCGGCCTCGTCGAGGTCGAGCGTGATCAGCCCGCCGAGGTGCCCGATCGTCGCCGGGTCGCCCGCCAGCCGGGACCGGTACGTGAACAGGAGCGGGGGGTGGGACGGATCGGCGCGGCCATCGCCGTTGCCGTCCCCCGACGACAGTGGGGGAGCGGCCCACTCGACCCCGAGCAGCGTGAGCTGGGCGAGGGCGCGCCGCTGGGCGGCGAGGAACGGGATCAGCAGCCGGTTCGATGCGTGGGCGCCGGGGTCGACGATCAGGCAGCTGTCGCACTTCCACGCCGGATCACCAGGTGGGTTGGGCAGCCAGTTGCACCGCCAGGCATCGCGCATCGAGCACGAGCCGGCCACGTCGGCGTCGGCGATCGTCAGCGACCCGGTGTCGCCGAGCTCGAACACGAGGCTCGTCTCGCAGCGCACGCAGCGCAGCGAGTCGAAGAACACCTCGTTGCCGCAGTTCGGGCAGTGCAGCCGTTCCACAGCCCCGCAGTCTGGCGCAGTTGGCCACCGCGCCGGGTAGAACGTCTGGCATGACCGGGGTGACCGTCGCCGACGACGGCCCGGTTCGAGTCGTCACCATCGACCGGGCCGAGCGACGCAACGCCGTCGACTCGGCCGCCGCGTCCGCGCTCCGTGAGGCGTTCGAGGCGTTCGACGCCGACGACGCGGTCGCGGTCGCGGTGCTCACCGGAGCCGGTGGCTACTTCTGTGCGGGCGCCGACCTGAAGGCGCTCGCCGAGGGTGACCGGCGCCCGGTCGGTGACACGGGACCTGGCCCGATGGGACCGACCCGGCTCCGGCTCACCAAGCCCGTGATCGCGGCGATCGAAGGCCCCGCGGTCGCCGGCGGGCTCGAGCTCGCGGTCTGGTGCGACATCCGTGTCGTCGCCGCGGATGCGGTCCTGGGCGTCTACTGCCGACGGTTCGGCGTGCCGCTCGTGGACCTCGGCTCGATCAATCTGCCCCGACTCATCGGCCACAGCCGGGCGATGGATCTGATCCTCACCGGCCGCGGCATCGACGGGGTCGAGGCCGAGCGGATCGGGCTCGCCAACCGGGTGACACCCCGCGGCGACGCCCTCAGGGTCGCGGTCGAGCTCGCCCACGAACTTGCCGCGCTGCCGCAACAGTGCATGCGCAACGACCGGCTCTCGGCGATCGAGCAGTGGGACCTCGACGTCGATGCGGCGATCCTCAACGAGGCCCGCCGCGGTCGGGCGACGATCGACAGCGGGGAGACGCTCGCGGGCGCCGGAAGATTCCTCGACGGCGCCGGGCGCCACGGGGCGCAATCGGGTTGACTGGTGCCGTGAACGCCGTTGCGACGACCGCAGCGCCGCGACCGTCGCTGCGCGGCGCCTTGCACCGATCCGCGATTCCCGTGGGGGTCTGCCTGACCGTGCTGCTCGCGATCCGGGCTCGCACCGGTGGTCACCGCGCTGCCACGATCATCTACGGGATCTGCGTGCTCGCGATGCTGACGGTCAGCGGCATCTACCACGCCCCGCGCCTGTCGTCGTCAGAGCGACGCCTGCTCCGCCGGCTGGACCACTCGACGATCCTGGTGGCCATCGCCGGCACGTACACCGCGGTGATCGTGTTGGGGATGTCGGGGGCGACGCGGGTCGTACTGCTCGCCCTGATGTGGGGCATCGCCGCGGTCGGGATCGTGATCCGGATGTGCTGGTTCGACGCTCCGAGGTGGGTCGTCGGTGCGGTGTACCTCGGTGCCGGGTGGATGCTCGTGGTGCACCCGCCGGCGTTCATCGGCGCGATGAGCGGCGTCGAGCTCGGCTTCCTTGCGATCGGAGGAATTCTCTACACCGTCGGAGCGATCATCTTCGCGGTCCAGCGACCGAACCCGTGGCCATCGACGTTCGGCTACCACGAGGTCTGGCACGCATTCGTGGTGACCGCCGCGTTCTTCCAGTGGCTCGCGATCTACCTGCTCGCCCGCTGACGAAAGCGGGTCCGCGAAGTCAGTTCGGCTGCAGGAACTCCAGGTCGAGCTCGAGCTCGACGGTGTCCCCGAGCATGCCGTCGGCCTGGCCGAACGTGATCCCGAAGTCCTGGCGGTTGATCTCGCCCTTGGCCCCGAACCCGGCGTGGACCGTGCCGTCGTAGAACGGCGCCAACCCGCCGAACTCGACGTCCAATCGGACCGGGCGGGTGACGGTGCCGATCGTGAGCTCGCCGTCCATCGTCCACTCGCTGCCCTCGCCATCGATGGCGAGGGAGCGGAACGACAGGCCCGGGCGATTCTCGGCGTCGAGGAACTCGGCGGAGAGGATGTGAGCGTCGCGGTCTCCGTTGCCGGTGTCGAGCGACGCCATGCCGACGGTGGCGTTGACCGCGGTGTGAGCGAGCGTTTCGCCGACGACGAGCTCGGCGTCGACGGCGCCGAAGCGGCCGCGGACCTTCGACACGCCGAGGTGGCCGATCGTGAACCCGACGCTGAAGTGGCCGGCGTCGATCGGCCAGCGGCCCTGCTTCAGTGGGAGGGTGCCGGGTGGTGACGGGGAGATGGTGTCGGTCATGCCCCCACGATGAACCTCCGGTGGACCACGGGGGAGGCCGGGCGAAGGCTGGCCCCACCAAGGCCACCCTAGGAGCACCGAACGCTGGCAGACTGGCCGCCGTGGATGTCGCCGAGCTTGGTCCGTTCCTGCGCAGTCGCCGGGAGGCCGTGTCGCCCGCCGATGTCGGGCTGCCGGTCGGCACCCGCCGGCGCACGCCCGGGCTCCGTCGCGCCGAGCTGGCCACCCTCGCCGGGGTCAGCGTCGACTACCTCGTTCGCCTCGAGCAGGGTCGCGATCGCCGGCCGTCCGCGCAGGTCCTCGCGGCCCTGGCCGACGCTCTGGGAATGGGCGAGGCCGATCGCGACTTCCTGCGGCGATTCTCGATCGTTTCGACCGGCCGCGAGCTGTGCCCGAACGTCCCCGTACCGGCGTCGGCCGTGCGCCCGAACGTCCAGCGGATGCTCGACCGGCTCGAGCCGAGCCCGGCCTTCGTGCTCAACCGCCTCTCTGACGTGCTGGCGTGGAACGGTGCGTTCGAACGGCTCGCTACTCCGCTCGGCATCCTCGATGCGGCGCGACCGAACCTCGCGCGATACACGTTCACCGACATCCGGGCGCGAGCCGCGTTCCCGGATTGGGCCGACGTTGCCGATGAGCAGACGGCAGACCTACGCGCCGAGACGTGGACCGAGGACCCGTACGCCGGTGCCCTGCTCGACGAGCTCGGTGCGTCGGGTGCCGAGTTCACCGATCGCTGGATCGCCCGGCCGGAGGCGAGGAGGGCCAGCGGCACGAAGCTGGTTGCCCATCCTGACGTCGGCGAGCTGCGGATCTCGTTCGAGACGATGCGCTTGTCCGACGACGGCCAGCGACTCGTCCTCTATCTCCCCGCCGACGAGGTCACGTCTCGAGCGTTCGACCAGCTCGCCGGGCGGTATCCCGGCGCCCTGCGCTCGGTGGACCAGGCCGCCAGCTGACAGGCGACTCAACGGGGCGCCCAGGGCGGCGGTAGTCTGGTCCTTCTCAGGGGAGTCGCCGCGCTCGGTCGCGGCGCGCTCGCCGTCCCGAAAGGATTCCCGATGATCAAGAAGCCCAGCCGCAAGGCGCTCGAGAATCCGTACCGGACGTCGGCGTCGCCCGATGACCTCGGTCCAGCCAACCGGCTCGCCTTCGACATCGTGGCCGAGCGTCGAGATCTGCTGCCGTCGGTCGAGCGGATCATGAACGCCGGTCTCGGTGACGACGCCACGGTGCGAGCGATGACGCTGTTTCGCGATGCGCTCACCGCGGTGAACGACCCGAACCGAGATCCGCGGGTTGCGATCGCATCGGCTGGCTGACGCGGCCGATTCGAGTCGACGTGCCGAGTCGGTCGATGTGCCTGATCAGTCGATGTGCCTGATCAGTCGATGTGCCTGATCAGTCGATGTGGAGGCGATCGGTGAGCGCCTCCTTGGCTTCGACGAAGTCGTCGAAGGTGACGGTCCCGGCGTCGAACCGCTCGTGGAGCGCTGCCAGCTCCGCGAGCACACTGGCCTGATCGGCGTTGTCGGTCCGCTCGACCGCCTCGGCGCTCTCGCTGCGGCGCTCCTCTTTGCGTGCCGCCTTGGCGGCCGCCTTCTCCTGGCGAGCCTTCTCACGCTGCATCTTCTGGAACCGCGCCTGGCTCATGACGCGGCGTTGGACATGGTCCGCCGCCGGCGGCGAACGGAGAGGCGGGGGTGATTCATGTGGCGCTCTTCCAGTTGTCTCGACAGCGCAAGTTGGCCGGAGCAACTCGACGTTTCGCGCACTGACCACGGCGTCGTCAGGGTGGCCAAGGCTACCCGGGAACCGGGAGTGCGCGCGCTGGCACACCGGAAGCGCTCGGCAGGCCAGGATGTCGCGTCATGCGCGCCGCCCTCCGCCGCTACGAGCCCAGGGACTTCGACGCGCTCTACAACGTCTGCGTCAGAACCGCGGCCATCGGCGACGATCTCACGCCGGCCATCGGCGACCGCCTGCTTCCGGGGCACGTGTACGCCGGCCCGTACGGGGTGCTCGAGCCTGACCTGGCGTTCGTCGTCGAGGACGTCGAAGCGGTCGGCGGCTACATCGTCGGTACTGACGACACCGCGGGATTCGAGGCGCGCTGCGAGTCGGAGTGGTTCCCAGCGCTCCGTGAGCGCTACCCCGAGGGGTCTGGCGCCGGCGACGTCGACAACCGGTTGATCGCCGTGATCCACCATCCGCCGCGGCAGGATTCGGCGATCGTCGCCGACTACCCCGCGCACCTGCACATCGACCTCGTCCCGCGACTCCAGGGCCAGGGCTGGGGGCGTTTGCTCGTCGAGCGCTTCACGGACGCGGTGCGCAGCCGTGGAGCGAGCGGGCTGCACGTCGGCGTCAACCCGGCGAACCAGCCGGCCCTCGCCTTCTATGCGCGCGTCGGCTTCGACGTGCTGCGGACCGACGATCGATCGGTCATCCTCGGCCGCCGGCTGTGAGCGGTCGACCGGTTCAGGCCGGGCGCCGGCCCGACTGGCTCGGTGTCAGGTCTACGTCTTGGCTTCGCTGGATCGCCCGCCACACCCGCTCCGCAGTGCACGGCATGTCGACGTGCTTGACGCCGAGGTGCGAGACCGCGTCGATGACTGCGTTCTGGATTGCCGGTGTCGAGCCGATGGTGCCTGACTCGCCGATGCCCTTGGCCCCGAGCGGGTTACGCGGGCTGTGGGTCTGGGTGTTGCTGACCTCGAAGCTGGGTAGCTCGGCCGCCGAGGGGATCGCGTAGTCGGCGAGATTGGACGTCACCGGGTTGCCGTCCACGTCGTAGGCGACCTCCTCGAAGATCGCCTGGGCGGCGCCCTGGGCGATGCCCCCGTGCTGCTGGCCGGCGACGAGCAGCGGGTTGAGGATGCGCCCGCAGTCGTCAACGGCGATGTGGCGCACGAGCCGCACGGCGCCGGTCTCGGTGTCGACGTCGACGACCGCGACATGCGAGCCGAACGGGTAGGTGGCGTCCGAGCCGTCGAAGTCGAGTTCGTGGCGAAGCGGGGCCGGTTCCATGTCGGCCGGTAGCTTGTCGGGGTCGTTGGCGGCGACGGCGAGGTCGCCCCACGACACGCCGCGCGAGGGCACGCCCGACACCTCGAGCTGGTCGTCGCCGACCACGATGTCAGCGACGTCGGCCTCGAGGAGGTTGGCGGCGATCTGCTTGGCCTTGACGAGGACCTCGTTGGATGCAACGTGGACGGCGCTGCCGGCGGTCTGCAGCGAACGCGAGCCGAGCGTGCCGGCGCCGCGCGGCACCGAGGCGGTGTCGGAGTTGACAAGTTTGATCTTGTCCATCGGGATGCCGAGGACGTCGCTGGCCAGCATGGCGAAGGCGGTGTGGTGGCCCTGCCCGTGGACGCTCGTGCCGACCGCCATGGTGGCCGTGCCGTCGTCGTGAACCTGCACTGCGCCGTACTCGACGTGTAGCCCGAGCGGCGCCGTCACCTCGACGTAGGACGAGATGCCGATACCCAACTGGACGGTGTCGCCGCGCTCACGGCGTGCCGCCTGCTCCGCGCGCAGCTCGTCGTAGCCGGCCGCCGCCAACGCCGCGTCGAGCGCCTTGGCGTAGTCGCCGGAGTCGTAGTTGGCGCCGGTGGGCGTGGTCAGCGGGAAGGCCTCTGGACGAAGATAGTTCTTGCGGCGGATCTCGGCCGGGTCGATGCCGAGGTCGTCGGCGGCGACGTCGAGCACGCGCTCGATGAGCTGGGTGGCCTCGGGGCGGCCGGCCCCGCGGTAGGCCCCCACCGTCGTGTTGTTGGTGATCGCGGTCGTGGCGTCGAAGTGGACCTTCGGCACGTCATACACGCCGGGCGACATCATCTGGGTGAGCATCGGGAGAATCGCCCCGATCGCCGGGTAGGCGCCGCCGGACGCGACGACTTTGGCGTCGAGACCGGTGATCGTGCCATCGAGCTTGGTGCCGAGCTTCGCGGTCATCACGTAGTCGCGACCGTGGACCAGCGAGACCATGTCCTCGGAGCGGGTCTCGGCCCACTTCACCGGGCGGCCGAGGGCTCTGGCCGCTGCCGCGGCGACGAGGTACTCGACATAGACCGCGGCCTTGGGTCCGAAGCCGCCACCGACCCACGGACAGACGATGCGAAGCTGATCGGGTTCGAGGCCGAGGACCGGGGCCATCGCCCCGTGGACGCCGTGCGGCGCCTGATGGGAGACCCAGCACGTGACGCCGCCGTTGGGCTCACCGGGGACGGCGATAAGCGCGTTGCACTCCATCGGCACGCCGGCCAGCCGCTGGCTGACCATCGTCACTTCGGAAACTGCCTCGGCACCCTCGAGGGCCTCGACGTCCTCGCCGAACGAGGTGACGAAGCAGACGTTCGAGCCGTGATCGGGGAAGAGGATCGGCGCCTCCGGGGCCAGGGCCGCCGCGGCCGTCGTCATCGCAGGCAGCGGGTCGTATTCCACGACCACCGCGTCGGCGGCGTCGGCCGCCGCCTCACGCGTCTCGGCGACCACCGCGGCGACGATGTCGCCGACGAAGCGCACGCGATCCTTGGCGAACACCGGCCGGTTGACCTGCGTCGGCATCATCGCGAAGCCCTGGAACGGTGAGAGCCCCAGATCGTGGCCCTCCTCGGCCCGGTACACCGCGACCACACCCGGCATGTCCTCGGCGGCGCCGACGTCGATCGAGATGATCGTGCCGTGAGCGACGGGCGAACGGGCGAACACGACGTGCGCCATGCCAGGCTCGACAAGGTCGTCGACGTACTTACCGGCACCCGTCAGCAACGTCGGGTCCTCCAACCGTTGCACCGCGTTGCCGAGGATCGAACCAGACGTCGTCATCCAAGCCCCCTTGTCGTCGCCCGGACGGGAACCGTAGCCCCGCCGGTCTACTGCCACTGTCGAGTGCCCTCGGCAGGATTCGAACCTGCGCACACGGCTCCGGAGGCCGATGCTCTATCCCCTGAGCTACGAGGGCGGGCGCGAGCAGGTTAGCGGCCGGAACTGGGTGTTTTCCTGGTGACCCAGGACGGTGCGCCGCCGTATTGTCGACCCATGGCAGGAGATGACCCGTATCAGGAGCAGTGGAACCTGCGTCCGCGCATCGAGGCGCTGCGCACCGAGGCGAAGTCGGCGCGTGCCCGAACATCGAGTCGTACAAGGCCGAGGAGACCGAGCTCGCGGTCACCCGGGACCGGCTCGCCCGTGAGCAGTTCGGACTGGAGCAGCAGGCGAAGTCGGCCGACATCCAGGTCGACCGGCGAGACCAAGGATGTCGAGCGCCGCACGAAGGACATCGAGGAGCACGAGGCCGACGCGGCTGCCGCGGAGCGGCGTGGCGACAGCTCGAAGGCGCAGGAGCACCGCGAGGCGGCGGCCGTCGTCCGGGCCGAGGTGGCGACTCACGAGGCCCGGGCCCGGCAGGCCACGCTGGACGGGGCCGAGTTTCGCGAGCAGGCCGCCGGGGTGAACCGCCGCGTGGTCGAGCTGGAGGTGCGAGCGCGACGACGTCATCGCCAGGTCGAACAGCCGTCGAGCGTGAGCTCGACAAGATGGAGCGACAGGCCGACCTGTACCAGCAGGCTCGCCAGAAGTACGCCGAGGCGAGCATCGCGAGCGACGACATCCCGCGTCGCGCCACGCTGGAGCTCGAAGCCGAGGCGCTGGTCAAGCAGGCCGAGGGGATCGAGGTCGACCGCGACGTCATTCGCGTCGTGATCCCCGATCTGCCGGAAACGACGCCGGGCATCGACGCCGATCCCGGTCCGCTGCCGCCTGGGTCCGACGACGCCTCGTCGATGAGCGAGCCGACCGAGGACGATGCTGTCGCGTCGGCCGGCGAGGAGCCGGCGGCGGACGGTGCCGGGACGGAGCCGGGTGACGATCAGGCCGCGATCGCGGCTGATGGTGAGTCCGAGTCAGGCGCCGTGACCGCAGGCGGCAGTGCGCTCGGCGAGGAGGTGTTCACCGACACCGCGAGTGGCCAGTCGTTCGAGACCAGTGGATTCGAGGCGACGTTCGAGGAATCCAGCCCGTCGGCCGGCGAATCCGGTTTCGACACGGCGATCGAGCCAGCTGCGGCGCTCGACGCGATGGCCGCGCCGACAGACTTCGGCGCGGAACTCGGCGCCGACACGTTCGAGGCCCCCGCCGCCGTGGCCGACATGCTCGCCGGCGACAGTCTGGGAAGCGGCACGGAGGACTCGTTCGCGAGCAGCGACTTCGCTGCTCCCGCCGAACCGGACTTGGAGTTCGCCCCGTCGGACGGCTTCGAGTCGGAGACCTTCGAAGCCTGAATCCCCGGCCGAACCGGCCGGACGAGCCGCCACAATGGTCGGACCATGGCCGACCTGCTGACCCTGCTCTCCGACCGGCTGGCCCCTGCGTTCGCGCTGGTCGCCGGAACTCCTTCGGTCGATCCCGTGGTGCGGCCGTCCGACCGCGCCGACGCACAGGCGAACGGGGCGCTGCCGCTGGCGAAGCAGCTCGGGCGCAACCCGCGTGAGGTCGCCGAGGCGGTTCTCGCTGCGGCCGACCTGACCGGGGTGGCGACGGCGGAGATCGCCGGCCCGGGCTTCATCAACCTCAGCGTCGACGACGGGTTCCTCTCGTCGGCGCTCGCCGGCATCGCCACCGACGAGCGGCTGGGCATCGCCACGCAACCGGCCAAGCGGGTCGTCGTCGACTACTCGGCGCCGAACGTCGCCAAGGAGATGCACATCGGGCACCTGCGCACCACCGTCATCGGCGACGCGCTCGGTGCGCGTTCTCGACTTTCTCGGCCACGACGTCGTCCGCGAGAACCACATCGGCGACTGGGGCCGGCCGTTCGGGATCCACATCGAGCACCTCGTCGAGCTCGGCGCCTTCGAGCGGACCGACCTCGGCCTGGACGAGCTCGACGCGCTGTACAAGGAAGCGACCGAGAAGTTCGCCAACGACCCCGACTTCGCCGACCGGGCCCGCGCTCGCGTCGTCAAGCTGCAGCGCCGCGACCCCGAGACGATCGCGCTGTGGGAACGCCTGGTCGACACGAGCGCGGCGTACTGGACCGACCTCTATCGGAAGCTGGGAGTGCTGCTCACCAACGACGACATCGTCGGGGAGAGCTACTACGAGCACCTGCTGCCCGAGATCGTGGAACGGCTGGCTGCGGCGGGCCTCCTGCAGCGCTCGGAGGGCGCCGACGTCGCGTTCCCACCCGGGTTCACGAACCGAGAGGGCGAACCGTTGCCGCTGATCGTGCGGTCGAGCGCCGGCGCGTACACCTACGCCACGAGCGACCTGGCGTGCGTCGTCGACCGGGTCGAGCGGGTCAAGGCCGAACTGATGCTGTACGTGGTCGGCGCCGAGCAGGCCCTGCACCTGGCGATGGTCTTTGCCGTGGCCAAGCTGGCCGGGTGGCTCCAGGAACCCGCCGATGCGATCCACCTTCCGTTCGGCAGCGTGCTCGGCCCAGACCGGAAACGGCTCAAGAGCCGCAGCGGCGACCCGGTGAAGTTCATCGACGTCGTCGACGAGGCGATCGAGCGCGGCCAGGCCGCAGTGTCAGAACGCAACGCGGAGCTGACGGACGACGAGCGGAACGAGATCGGGCACGCCGTTGGGGTCGGCGCGCTCAAGTACGCCGACCTGTCGACCGACCGCGTGCGCGACTACATCTTCGACTGGGATCGGATGCTGTCCTTCGACGGGAACACCGCGCCGTACCTGCAGTACGCGCACACCCGGATCTGCTCGCTGTTCCGGAAGGCGGGCGCAGATCGCGGCTCGGTCAGCGCCGAACCCTTGGCCGTGGTCGAACCGGCCGAGCGGGCACTGGCCGTCCGGCTCCTCGGCTACGAGGCGGCGGTGCTCGAGACGGCCGAGCGCTACAGCCCGCACCGGCTGTGCACGTACCTGTTCGAGCTGGCGTCCGACTTCACGACGTTCTACGAGCAGTGCCCCGTGCTCCGGGCTGAGCCCGCGGTCCGCGACAGCCGGCTCGCACTCAGCGATCTCACCGCCCGCGTCCTGGCGCATGGCCTGGGCCTGCTCGGCATCGACGCCCCCGACCACATGTAGGGCATCACCGTCGCAACGATACGGTGCCCGGCAGATGAGTCGTCAGGTCGTCCTCGTGCACGGATTCGCCTCGGACTCGCATCGCACGTGGCGCGACAACGGGTGGTTCGACCTGCTCGCCGATGCCGGCCGGGAGCCGATCGCGATCGACCTGCTCGGCCACGGCTCCGCGGCGAAGCCCCACGATCCAGACGCCTATGCCGAGATGGAATCGCTGGTCGCAGGGCAACTTCCCGACGAGCCGGTCGACGCCATTGGCTTCTCGCTCGGGGCGCGGGTCCTGCTCACGATCGCGTGCGACCACCCGGAGCGCTTCGAACGGCTCGTGCTGACGGGTGCTGGCGCGAACCTCCTCCGTCACAGCGACAGCGACGCTGTGCTGCGAGCGATCGAGGGTGCTGACGCGGGCGAGGACCCGAGCCCGCGCGTGCAGTACTTCGCCGGACTCGCACGGCACCCTGGTGCCGACCGAGCCGCCCTGGCCGCCTGCCTGCGGTCGCCTCGCCCGCCGCTCGACCACGAACGCCTCACGTCGGTGCGCCTCCCGGTTCTCGTCGTGATCGGCGACAAGGACTTCGCCGGACCAGGCGAGCCGCTCGCCGAGGCGCTGCCGGACGGCAGTCTCGTCACGCTCCGCAACGTCGACCACTTCGCGACGCCGAAGGATTTCGGGTGCATCGACGCCGCGATGGAGTTCTTGGGCGTCGCCCGGTGACGCGCGACGAGGGCGAGCCCCGCCGGGGGCTCGCCCTCGTCGTTCCGTGGTAGCGGTGTGCTATCGCCTTCGGCGTTGTCGATGCTGCCGGAACACGTCCCGCCTGAGGCGGGCTTCACCGGCGGCACGCCGCAGTTCCTCGTGATGGTCCTTGACGAACTTCATCATGAGTTCTGGGTGCATGCTGTACATGGCTCTTCCTTTGGGTTGGTTGGTTGGTTGGTGGGAGGTGTGGTGGCCGACAGCGGCCGGAACCGGACGCGCGGTGGCGCTTGCGCAGGAGCATTACGGCGGTACGCCGCCGAGCGTTCGGACGCGCCGTCAGGCGGTCGCGGCGAGCAGAGCGCCGGTGAGCTCGACGCACGCGGGCGCCGCACCGAGATCGGCAATCGAGGGGATCTTCAACGTGGGCACCTCCTTCGTGGTCGTGGGCTGCTACCGGGCACGACCATGATGACCACAGCAGCGAGCTCGGATCAACTGGATTAACGCGGTCGGGCGTCACATCGGTCCGGGCCGTAGATTCGCGGCGTCATGGAGCCGATCGAGTTCACGCTCTTGCCGGATTCGGCGGCGATCGGAAAGGACGGCGTGCTCACCGTCGGCGGGTGCTCGCTGCTCGACCTGGCGGCCGAGTTCGGCACCCCGGCGTTCGTCTACGACGTCGAGCACATCCGATCCCGGTGCCGGGAGGCGGTCGCCGCCTTCGGCGCCGGCCGCGTCGTCTACGCGACGAAGGCGTTTCTCTGCAAGGCCGTCGCCCGCCTCGTTCATGACGAGGGCATGCTCGTCGACGTGGCCAGTGGCGGTGAGCTGCACGTCGCGATGTCCGCCGGCGTCCCGGCGTCGTCGTGCACGATGCACGGCAACAACAAGAGCGTCGACGAGCTGCGCATGGCGTTGACCGCCGGCGTGCGCACCGTTGTCGTGGACAGCTTCGACGAGCTCGACCGGCTCGACGCACTCCACGCATCACGAGGGCACTCCGCGGGAGTGGCTGCGCCCGACGTGTTGCTCCGGATCACCCCGGGGGTCCACGCCCACACCCACGAGTACATCGCCACCGGCCAGGACGACTCGAAGTTCGGGTTCAACCTCGCCAGCGGTGACGCCGAGCGGGCGGTTCGCCGGGCGAGCACGTCACGGTCGGTGAACCTCGTCGGGTTCCACTGCCACATCGGCTCGAACGTGTTCGCAGCCACGAGCTTCGCCAAGGCAGCCGCCGTGATGGCCGAGTTCGTGGCCCCCCACGGCCTCCCGGAGCTCGTGCTCGGCGGTGGTCTGGGTGTCGCGTACGTCGCCGGGGAGCGGGCGCCGACGCTGACCGAATGGGCCGACGCCGTCCTCGCGGCGTGCCGCGACGCGGGCCTGACGTCCAACATCAGCGTCGAGCCGGGCCGGTCGATCGTCGCCGCGGCGGCGGTGACGCTGTACGCGGTCGGCACGATCAAGCAGATCCCTGGCGTCCGCACGTACGTGGCCGTCGACGGGGGGATGAGCGACAACCCGCGTCCCGTGCTGTACGGCAGCGGTTACGAGTCGTTCCTGCCGAGGGACCCGAAGGCCGATCGGCCGTTCCGGGCCCGAGTGGTCGGCAAGCATTGCGAGTCCGGCGACATCCTGCTGTTCGACGCATGCCTCCCCGCCGATGTCGCAGTCGACGACGTGCTCGCGGTGCCGGTCACCGGGGCGTACGGACACTCGATGGGGTCGAACTACAACAAGGTGCCGCGACCTCCGGTGGTCTTCGTCGAGGACGGAACCGCCACCCTGGTCGTGCGACGCGAGACGTACGACGACCTGCTCGCTACCGACCTCGGCTGACCGGCGGAATTCTTCGGACATCAGGGGCGGACGCGCGATACTCCGCGCCCATGAAACTGCTTCCGCCGCGGATCATGTCCATCGGCGTGCCGGTGCTCCCGCTGGCCGCTGCCACCCTGCTCGTCGGGATGGGGGCCGGCGCCGCCTCGGCCTCGAGCGAGCCGCCCGACTCCGGGCCGACCGGCGACCCGAGCGCTCCAGGCTGCCGCGAGGTGACAGGGCTGCTCGACACCGTCGACGCGTTCATCCTCGCCTATTTCGACGAGGACGGCGAGGCGATCCAGGTGATCCTCCTCGTGCTGCCTGAGCAGGCAGCAGCGGCCACGGCCGCCGCTCCGCCGGCGATTGCCGATGCGGTGTCGACCTTTGCCGGGTCGGTACCGACCGTCATCGCCGCGCTCGAGGGCGTCGACCTCACGGACACCGCGGCGATCGACGCGGCGCTGTCGTCGCTGCCCCCGGATGATCCGAGTGACGAGGCTGACACGGCGATTCGCGAGTGGGCGGGAACGACGTGCGCCTGGGAGTCGTCGGTCGACTTCGACGAGATTTTCGCAGAGCCAGCCGAGGCGCAGCCGTGCGAGATCCTCGACGCCGCCGCCGCGGCGGCAGCCGCGGGGGTCGACGTCGACACCAGCGATAGCGACGGCACCGGTGACTTCAGCCTCCCCGGGTTCAAGACGAAGTCGTGCTCGTACGGCAACGGCTCGATGGCGCTGTCGACGCTCTCGTTCAACGACCTCGATCAGGTGCTCGACTTCTACATGGACAACGCTGAGGTCCTCGACGTCGACCTCGGATCGCTGCCGGCATCCACCCTGGTCACGAGCGCCGACGGGGCGGTGACGGTGTCGGTGTTCGAGGCGACCGTGCCGTTCTCGGTGATGTTCACCGGCGACATCGAGCCCGCCGCAGCGGTGGCCGCCGCCGAGGCCGTGTTCGCCGGCCTGCCCGCCGATGTCCCGCCGCCGCCGATGTCGAGCGACGCGCCCTAACCTCGGGCGGATGCCCCGGTGGATCGAAAAGCTGTCCGGCGCGGTGCAACGCGCCTCGGCGGCGGTGAGGCATCGCGAAGGGAACACGGGCAAGGTCGAGCGAATCCCGCAACCGACGGCGCGCCCGGTGCTCGGCGACGTCCGCATCGAGTACACCCCGCAGCTCGACGGCGATCCTGATCCGGGGGAGGTGGTGTGGACGTGGGTGCCGTTCGAGGAGAACCACACGCTCGGCAAAGATCGTCCTGTGGTCATCATCGGCCGGCGCGGCGACGTGCTGTCGGGCGTGGCCCTCACCACCAAGGACCACGGCCACGGCGCCGTTGAGATCGGTACCGGCGAGTGGGATTCCCGCCACCGCGCGAGTTACGCCAAGGTCGACCGCCTGCTCGACATCGACGTTCACGCCGTTCGCCGCGAGGGCGCGATCCTCAACCGGCGCCAGTTCGACGAGGTCATCGACGCGGTGGTGCGCATCCACAACGTGGTCCGCTAGCAAATCGCCCAGACGCCGCGACGGGATCGCGGCATAGGCTTTTCCGAATGGTTGCCCGGCAGGTCCGCATCGGCGTGCTCGGATGTGGGAACGTCGGCGCCCCGTTCGTGAGCCTGATCGCCGATCAGTCGAAGGAGATCGAGGCGCGCACGGGTGTGCAGCTCGCCGTGTCGCGGATTGCCGTCCGCAACCTGTCCCGGCGGCGCGAGATCGAGATCGACCCGGCGCTGCTGACGAACGACGCCAGCGACATCGTCGCCGACCCCGACATCGACCTGGTCGTCGAGGTCATCGGCGGGATCGAACCCGCTCGCGAGCTCATCACCACCGCGCTGCTCGCCGGCAAGCCCGTGGTCACGGCGAACAAGGAGCTGCTCGCCAACTTCGGGGTCGAGCTGTTCGAGACCGCCGACCGGGCCGGCGTCGACCTGCTGTTCGAGGCCGCAGTCGCCGGTGGGATCCCGATCGTGCGGGCATTGCGCGAGAGCTTGCGGGGCGAGCCGATCACGAGGGTGATCGGCATCGTCAACGGCACGACCAACTACATCCTCACCAAGATGACCGAGCACGGCACGGCCTACGAGGCTGCGCTCGGCGAGGCGCAGCGACTCGGGTACGCCGAGCGCGACCCGACCGCTGACGTCGAGGGCTTCGATGCCGGCGCCAAGGCGGCGATCATGGCGTCGATCGCTTCTGGCTCGAAGGTCGTCGCCGGGCACGTGTACCACGAGGGCATCAGCAACCTCTCGGTCGCCGACATCGAGGTAGCCCGCCGTCTCGGCTACGTCGTCAAGCTGCTGGCGATCATCGAGCTCGACCGCAACACCGGCGAGGTTGGGGTCCGCGTGCACCCCGCGATGGTGCCGGTGCACCACCCGCTGGCGAGCGTCCGCGACAGCTACAACGCGGTGTTCGTCGAGGGTGAGGCCGTCGGCTCGCTGATGTTCTACGGACGCGGCGCGGGCGGCTTCCCCACCGCCAGCGCCGTGCTCGGCGACGCCATCGATGCCGCCGTGAACCTGGCCAAGGGCACGCACGGGACGCTCGGGTCGTTCGGCAAGGCGCGCATCCGGCCGATCGATGCGACCACGTCCGAGTACCTCCTCGGACTCGAGGTCGCCGACGAACCCGGTGTCCTGCACGAGGTCACCGGCGTCTTCGCGGCCCACGGGGTCAGCATCCGCGCCGCCGAGCAGGAAGGCATGGGACCCGACGCCCGCCTGGTGTTCATCACCCACGACGCCAAGGAGTCGTCGGTCCAGGCCACGGTGCAGCGCCTGCGCGAACTGGCGTGTGTGCGCAGCGTGAACGCGCTGCTTCGCGTGATCGCCGAATGAGCGAGCGAAGCGAGCGCATGCCAGCCGAGCGAGCGCCAGCGAACCGGATGGCGATGGGGTGCGGGGGCGCAGCCCCCGGAGTGAGGTAGCCACCGATGCAGTACGTCTCGACGCGCGGCAACGCCCCGGCCCTCGGTTTCTCGGACGTGCTCCTGGCCGGGCTGGCCTCCGACGGCGGGCTGTACGTGCCGGAGATGTGGCCGGATCTGCCGCCACCCGGCGAACTCGACGCGGCGGCGTCGTACGCCGAGACGGCCACCCTCATCATCCAGCCGTTCGTCGGTGACGACATCGCGGCCGCCGACCTGCTCGCGATGTGCGAGTCGGCCTACAGCACGTTCCGCCACGACGCCGTCGTGCCCCTGGTGCAGATCGACCACCGTCAATGGCTCGCCGAGCTGTTCCACGGGCCGACCCTGTCGTTCAAGGACGTCGCCCTCCAGCTCGTGGGCCGGCTGTTCGATCACGTGCTCGGAAAGCGGGGCGAGCGGGTCACGATCGTCGGAGCCACGAGCGGCGACACCGGGTCGGCGGCGATCGAAGCGGTGCGCGACTGCGCCAACGTCGACATCGTGATCCTCTACCCCAACGGCGGCCCGAGCGACGTGCAGCGACGCCAGATGACCACCATCGACGCCTCGAACGTGAGGTCGGTCGCGGTCGAGGGGACGTTCGACGACTGCCAGGACCTCGTGAAGGGCATGTTCAACAACGCCGCGTTCCGGGAGCGGATGCGGCTGTCCGCCGTGAACTCGATCAACTGGGCGCGCGTCATGGCCCAGACCGTGTACTACGTCACCCTCGCCAGGGCGCTGCGCCAGCCGATCACCGCGTGCGTACCCACCGGCAACTTCGGCAACGTCTTCGCAGGGTGGGTGGCCAGGCAGGCCGGGGCGACCGTTGCCGACTTCATCGTCGCGTCGAACGCCAACGACATCCTCACCCGCTTCGTCAACACGGGCGACATGTCGATGCGGCCGGTCGTGCCGACGAGCAGCCCGTCGATGGACATCCAGGTGTCGTCCAACTTCGAACGGCTGCTGTTCGAGATGAACGACCGGCAGGGTTCGCGGACCGCCGAGCAGCTCATCCGGTTCAGGGAGACGGGGCGCCTGGACGTCAGCGACGACGTGAGGGAGAAGTGGATCGGCGGCCAGTTCCGCGCCGCCCGCTTCGACGATCGCGAGGTGGCGGCCGAGATGCGCCGGGTCTACCAATCGAGTGGGATGTTCGTCGACCCGCACACCGCCACCGGTACGGCTGCCGCCCGTGCCCTCGCCGGTGAGCACCCCGTGGTCACGATGGCGACGGCCCACCCCGCGAAGTTCCCCGACTCGGTCGAGCAGGCGACCGGGGTGCGACCGGCGCTCCCCGAGCACCTTGCCGATCTGTTCGACCGTCCTGAGCACACCGAGCTCGTCGCCAACGACCTGACGATGGTCGAGGACTACGTGTCGGTGGCGTTCCGGCGGTAGTGATCACGCGAGACGGTCGAGCGCGATGGCGAGGCGTTGGATACCAGCGCGGATGACGTCGGGCTTCTGGGTGGCGAGGTTCAGCCGGAGGTACCGGTCGCCGAGTTCCGGTCTGCTGAAGAACTGATCGCCCGGGGCGAACTCGACACCGGCGTCGAGCGCGTACGGCAGAAGCTCTCGGGTGGAGAGCGGACCCGGCAGCTGCAGCCAGACGAACAGCCCACCGTGAGGAACCCACGCCGTTGCGCCGGGGATCGTTTCGTGAATCGCGGCGAGCATCGCGTTGCGCCGCTCGCGGCACAGCCGCGTCGTGCGCCGAAGGTGGTTCTGGTAGCGGCCGACGTTCACATAGCGGTCGAGCACCCGTTGCATCAGCGGCGACGTCGTCAGGTCATGCACGCGCTTGTGCCGGATGAGCACGTCGAGGACCGGACCGTCGGCGACGAGGTAGCCCATCCGAAGGCCGGGCATCAGCAGCTTCGAGAACGTGCCGACGTAGATCACCTGCCCGGCGCGATCCAGCGCCTTGATCGCCGGCTGGGCCCGTCCCTCATAGCGGAGGTCGCCGGCGAAGTCGTCCTCGAGGATCGGCACGTTGTAGCGGCCGGCGAGTTGCAGCAGTTGTCGACGACGCGGTCCGCTGAGGCACGCGCCGGTCGGGTTCTGGAAGTTCGGGATCGTGTAGATCAGCCGCGGGTGGTGCTGCTGGAGCAACGCCTCGGCCAGGTCGACCTGCATCCCGTCTTCGTCGACCGGGAGGCCGACCACCTTCAGGTCGAGCTCGCGGAAGAGCTCCAACGCGAGGTTGTAGGTCGGCTGCTCCACGAGGACCGCGGCGCCCGGCTGCAGCAGCGCCTGGCACGTGAGCGCCAGCGCCTGCTGCGAGCCTGTGGTGACGAGCACCTGTCGCGGATGGGCGTGGATGCCCTGGCTCGCGAGCACCTGCGCGACCGTGTCGCGCAACGGTGGCCAGCCGCTGTCGAACGACCCGTACTCGAGCGCCGTGGTGCCGTCCCGGCGCAGCACCTCGTTGACCGTCCTGGTGAACTCGCGGAGCGGAAACAGGCGTGAGTCGGCGACGCCGGTGAACGAGATCAGGTCGGTCCGTTCGTCGACCGGCGGCGCGGCATCGTGCGCCGGCGCAGACGGCGAGACGAGTTCGCGTTGCCAGAGCGGCCACGGACCCGAAGGGCCTCGCCCCGCAGTCGACATCGGCGCCGGCACGGCGACGAACGTGCCACTGCCCTCGTGGCTGAGCAGCAGGCCGTCGCCCTCCAGTTCGGCGTAGGCGTTGGCGACCGTGATCCGGCTCACGCCGAGCTCGTCGGCGAGCGACCGGGTCGACGGCAAGCGGGTCGCATCGGGCAGGTTGCCGCTCACGATGTTCTGGCGCAGCCATCCCTCGATCTGCCGGTACAGCGGCGTCGCACCGGCGCGGTCGATGGGGATGCGCATGCTGCCCAGAGCGTAGTCGGATCGGTAGGACCGCTCGGACGCTTTGGACAAGTGGCATCACGATTATTCATCACAAGTGGACCTAACAGTAGAGCCGATTGTGGTTCATACTGGGATCATGACCAGCACATCATTCACCCGCCGGCTCGGCCGCTCCGAAATCGAGGTCAGCGCCCTCGGGATGGGCTGCTGGGCGATCGGCGGCCCGTGGACGTTCAATGGCGCGCCCGCCGGGTGGAGCTCGGTCGACGACGCCGAGTCCGTGCGTGCGCTCCGGCGCGCGTTCGAGCTCGGCGTGAACCTCTTCGACACCGCCGCGAACTACGGCGCCGGGCACAGCGAGCGGGTTCTCGGCGACGCGTTCCGGGGACGGCGTTCCGACGTGGTGATCGCCACCAAGTTCGGCTACCACGTCGACGAGCAAGCGGGCGCGGTCCGTGACTACGGCGACGACCCAGATCAGAGCGACGTCGCCAGCCGGCTGCAGGCCGATGTCGAGGCCAGCCTGCGCCGGCTCGGCACCGACTACATCGACGTCTACCAGCTGCACGTGTGGGGACTTGCCGTCGACCGCGCGCTCGACGCCCGTGCGGTGCTCGACGAGCTGGTCGAGCAGGGCAAGGTGCGCACCTACGGCTGGAGCACCGATCGTGTCGACGCGGTGCGTACGTTCGCGGCCTCGCCACGATGCGGCGTTGTGCAGCAGGGGCTCAGCGTGCTCGACGACGTGAATCCGGAGATGCTCGACCTGTGCGACGAGCTCGATCTCGCCAGCATCAATCGCGGGCCGCTCGGGATGGGGCTGCTGACGGGCAAGTTCACCCCGGCCAGCACGTTCGCGACCGACGACCAACGCCGCGTCGCCGAGTGGCATCCCGGCTTCCGCGACGGCCGGCCGACCACCGAGTGGCTCGACAAGCTGGACGCCATCCGCGACGTGCTGACGAGTCACGGCCGCACCCTCGGCCAGGGGGCGCTCGCCTGGATCTGGGCGCGCAGCCCCCGGACGGTCCCGATCCCGGGATTCAAGACCGTCGAGCAGGTCGAGGAGAACTGTGGCGCCCTCGCCCACGGTCCGCTCGCCCCCGCTCAGATGGCCGAGATCGACCGCATCCTCGGCCGCCAGTCGACCTCCCCGGCGGTGTGAGAGATTTCCACAGGCCAGATTGCCCAAAAACGGTGAATCTGGCCTGTGGAAATCTTGGGGGTGGGGCCGCCGGGGCGGCTACTGCGGGGGGCAGTCGGCGAGGATCCAGGTGATCCGGCCGCCGTGGATCCGGATCCAGACCTGGCGGTCGGCAGGAATGTCCGTCCACTGCGTCGTGGACGAGCTGTCGACGCAGCGGCCGGCGGCGTCGCGGGCGCTGAGGCGGAGCTCGACCCCGGCGTCCATCGGCATGAACCGGGCCCGGGTGCTGTTGTTGACGATCAGGTAGTCGGGCGTGGTGGTGAGCAGAGTCCCTGAACCGCTCGTGAGCACGGACTGGCCGGCGGCGCCGGAGTAGATGCACAGGACGTCGATGCCGACCATGCCGTCGCTGCCGTCGTCGACGATGAAACCGGCCCACAGCCCGTCGGGGATCGTGTCCCCGAGCTGCCCGTTCGATCCGCAGCCGCTGCCCCTGACCGGTTCCGAGCCGTACGACGGGACGTTCCAGAACTCGGACAGGCCGGTCGATCCGTCGGGGTTCGCCGTCGGCATCGGGACGTTGGCGTCGCTCGGTGCCGTCGCCACCGGCAGGTTCACTTGCGGCAGCGTCGGTCGCTGCGGGTGTGGTCACCGGCATGTTCGTCGTCGGCACCGCGGTCGTGGCCTCTGCCAGCGTCGTGCGGGGCACCGTGGTCGCAGCCGTGGTCGCGACCTCGGAGCTGTCCACGGAGACCACCGTCGAGTCGGCGATGCTCGTCTCGTTGCCGCGGTCGCGGAGCGTGCTGAGGGCGAGCGCGCCGCCGCCGAACAGCGCGAGCGAGGCGACGCCGGTCGCCGTCATCCGCCGGGCTGCCCGCTGTCGCCGCCGTTGCTCGATGCGCGGGACGAGATCGTCGTTCGGCCGGTAGCGGTTGCCCTGGCCGCGGGCCGACGACCGGATCCGGTCTTCGAGGTTCATGACCCTGACCGGTCCTCGAGCTTGTCGCGCAGCGTCGCGAGACCGCGGGCGAGGCGGGACTTGACCGTGCCGAGCGAGATCCCCAGCAGTGCTGCGGTCTCCTCCTCCGAGCGATCCTCGGCGTGCCGGAGCACGACCACGACCCGCTGGTTCGGGGGAAGCGACCAGATCGCCCGCCACAGGTGATCCTGGGTGTCGACCTGGCTCTCGAAGCCGCTCTCGGGTGCCTGGACGCGTGGCACCCGCCAGTCGATCCGGCGCGTGGCGAGCTCCCTGCGCTCGAGCCGGATCCGCCGGAGCCGGCCGTTCGAGAGGTTGGCGATGCTGCGCCGCACGTAGGCGGCCAGGTTGTCGATCTCGCCCCGTTTGTAGTGCGGCCAGGCGCGGGCGTAGGCCTCGGCGAGCAGGTCGTCGGCGCCGGCGCTGCTGCCGACGAGCAGGTAGGCGAACCGCCCGAGCTCGGCCCGCGTCGCCTGCACATCGCGAGCGAACGTCTCCCCCCGGTCGAGCGTCACCGGAAACGCGGCCGGGACGCGCATCGTCTGCATGCCCTTCCGGACGCGCTTCACCACGATTGCGTTCCCGGGTCGACGCCCTACGCGGCGGGGAAGGTGGCGGGTTCGACGTCGATCTCGACCATCTTGGCGACGTAGTTGCGGTACAGACGCTGGGCGGGACCGTGGTGACCGGCGGCTCGCAGCGCGCGTACGGCGCCGAGGTGGGCGTGTTCGTTGTACGGGTCGCGCTCGAGCATCCGCAGGTAGCGGCTCGCCGCCGACTCATCGTCCCCGGCGCGGGTATCGGCCTCTGCGAGCGTCGCGGCGATCGACAGGTAGCTGGTGAGCGCGTCCTCCCTGAGCGCTACCGCCCAATCGGCGTACGGCTGCTCCTCGAGCAGGTCGCCGACGTACTGCGTTTCGGCCAGGCGGAGGAGCGCGAGCCCCTGATCCTGGTTGCCCTGACGGATCAGCGCCCGGCCGCGCTCGACATCGGCGAGGAAGCGTTCGACGTCGATGCTCATGTTCGTCAGGTCGAACGACACGCTGTCGCGGTCGGCGACGAGGACGTGGTCGGCCGGATGAGCGCGATCGGGATCGACGATGTTGCGAATCGTGCTCAGCGCCACCGACAGCCGGTTGTTCGCCTTCTCGCCTGACTCGCCCGGCCAGAGGCGGTCGATCAGCACGTCTCTGGGGATCGGCCGACCGCGGTTGACCGCCAGCATCTTGAACAGGTCCCTGGCCACCTTCGACTGCCACGCCGACGACGGCACCGGGACACCGTTGTGGGTCACGGAGAAGCCGCCGAGCACTCGCACCGACAGTTCGGCGGAGTGCCCGCTGCGCATCGCCGCGGCGATCGCGCGAGCGCGCGCCGACCCCTGCTTGGCGCCGATGCGGTCGAGCGTCGACGCCGCCGACTCGGCGAGCGCAACGGCTTCGGAACCGGTCATCGTCTCGGCGATCGACAGGTCGACCCGGGCTCGGCCGATCGGGGCGCCGAGCTCCGCCCACACCGACCTGGCTTCGTGGAGCAGCCGGGTGCGCTGCTGCGGGTCCGGTTCGACCGCCGCAGCCAGCTCGAGCGCCTCGGCGAGCGAAGGGCGATCGCGGCGCGATCTCGCCAGCTCGAACACGCGATCGGACATCTCGGCGGCAGAGTGCTTGTCGCCGACGGCCAAGGTCACCCAGCCGAGCGCGAGGAGTGCACGCGGGTGGGCGATCGCGGCACCGGCCTCGGTCGCCCGTCGAGCCAGTTCGAGAGCCAGCTGCGGGCTCTCTTCGACGCGCACCATCGCCAAGCCGGCGAGCGCCGGCACGAGGCCCTGCAGGTCGGCTCGGCGGTCGGCCAGCCGGATCGCCTCTTCGAACGCGCCACGGGCCTGGACCATCTCGCCGCGCGCCGCGTACACCTGACCGAGCAGCGTGAGCGGGTAGGTGTCGATGTCCGGCGCGATGCGCTTGAAGATCGCACGGGCGGCGTCGAGGTCGGCCACGGCCTCGTCGAGACGGCCCCACGCGATCAGCACCTCGGCCCGGTTCGTGAGGCAGAGCCCGCGGAACATGCCGAATCCCCCGAGGTCGGCCATCCGGATCGCCGGTTCGAGCTCTTCCATCGCCTGGCGGTAGTCGCCGACCTCGAGGTGGTGCGACCCGCAGTTGCAGTGGATGCGAACGATCTGCATGAGGTCCCGCGCTCGCTCGGCCTGCTCGAGCGCCTTGAGGTACAAGGCGAAGTTGGCGACCCGGTCGCCGTCGATGGCGGCCACCATCGCCTTGACGGTGTACGCGGCGGCGAGCGAACGCGGGTCGTCGACGCTGGTCGCTCGTTGCAGCGCGTCGTCGGCGAGCTTCTCGGCGGCGTCGCGCTCACCGCCGGCCCACTTGGTGGCCGCAGTCCACGCGAGCAGAGCGGCCTCGTCGGCCGGTTGACCATCGGTCAAGGCCCCGCGCTCGAGTATCGCCTTGGCCTGGTCCGTCTCGCCGCGCATGTACAGCAGGAAGCCGAGCCGCCACGCGACAGACGCCGGGATCGGCCCGGATGCCGGAGCCAGCCGGAGGTAGCGGTCTCGCGCCATCTCGGGTTCGCCCGTCGCCTGCAGCGCCTCGGCCTCGAGGAGGCCCAACGACAGGTCGCGCAGCTCGAGCGGGATGCGCCTGATCGCCTCGAGCACGTCGGTGGCGTGGCCGCCTGCGATCAGCTCGGCGCCACAACGGTGAACCAGTTCGCTGATCGCATGCGCGTTGCCGTGGTTCACGAGACATCGCAACGCGGTCGTCGCTGCCCCCTGCGCCTCGTACCACGCCGCCGCCCTGAGCACTCGTTCGTCGAGTCGAGCGGCCTCCTCTGGCGTCGGCGACGACTGGCGGTCGAGGAACTCCCGTACCAGCGGGGCAACCGACACCGCACCCTCGGCGTCGGGGACCGGAACCATCGCGATGCCGGTGCGATGCCGGTCGGCCAACCGCTTGCCGGCTTCGCCGAGCTCGAGGTGGGTGGCGAGCTGCGGCGTGAGCCACGGGACCGACGCGGCGACCATCAGGGCCTCGATCGTGTCGGCCGGTGCGCCGGCCACGACCTCGTCGGCGAAGTAGGCGAACAACCGGCGCTCGTTGTCGAGCACCTTTCCGTCGGCTGGGATCGCACCGCGCCGCCGGCTCAGCGTTCGTGTCGCGAACGCGGTCGCGATGGCCCATCCGCCCGTGCGGCGGGCGAGCTCGTCGGCCTCCCGGAAGCCGTCGTCCGAGCTCTCGCCGAGCAGGAGTTGAACTTCCTCGGTGGTGAACGCGAGGTCGGTCGTGTCGATCTCGGTGGCCAGCCCGTCGATGACGAGCCGGTTCGTGGGGAACGGGCAGGTCGGCGCGCGAGGCGAGCACGAGATGCAGCGTCGGTGGGGCGTGCCGCACGAGACCGGCGAGCAGGTCGATGGCGTCGCACTCGGCCTCGAACAGATGGACGTCGTCGACCACCAGCGTGAGGTCGATGTCGCTGAACGCCCGCGCCAACTGATCACACAGCGCCGCCGCGACCGCGTCACCCTGGGCGGGTTCCCAGTCGGTGGTGGGCAGGCCGGCACCGTCGACCACCATCGACAGTGCCTCGTCGAGCTGGGTGACCTCGGGCTGGATCCCCTCCACGATCGTCTGCATCAAACCGACCAGCGAGTCACCTGGGGCCGCCGTGTGGTGCACCGTGCGCTGGCTGGCCGACCACTGGGCGAGCAGCGTGGTCTTGCCGGTGCCCGGGCCGCCGATGACGGAGGTCAGCCGGTGGGCCAGCGCCGCGTCGAGGCGGGCGAGCAGGCGCGGCCGTTCGATCGCAGCGGTGTTCGGCACGCGGCGCCCCGGCGGGTCGGCGGTCACCGAACCAGTATCGCAGGGGTGGATCGGGCCTGTCAGGGCATTAGGCCAGTCAGAATCCGCCGACACGCTGGGACTCCGTGGCCGCAATCGCGCAGGTGTTTGCGATGACCGCGTTCCAGGGGTAGCCTGGTCATCGCCTGGGTTCCCAGGCAGCAGCTCGTTCCACGCCCCGCACGAACCGCCTCTGCGGATCGTGGGGTGCGTGCCGCACGAGCGGAGATCTCTCTTCGACCGTGGGGCACTCGGCGCCGGTACAACCGGAATCCCCCGACCATCATGCGCCCTCCGTGCACCCACGGCGATGAACGAAACGTCTGGGCTTCGCCCAGACCGAGAGCTCTGGGCCCCGCCCAGACCCTCCTGGAAAGAGGTACACCCCTGTGGCCGCTGAGGCACTTGAACAGTCCGTCCTGGAATCCAAGGACAAAGACCAACTGCTCGCGATCGCCAAGGCCCTCGGCCTGAAGGCGACGAGCCGGACGAAGAAGTCCGAGATCATCGATTCGATCCTGGAGACCACCGGCTCGACGCCGGCTCCCGTTCCCCAGCCGGCCGTGACCAATGGCGATCAGGACGATGCTCCGGCGTTGTTCGACACCGACCGCGAAAACCGCGCGAATGGAGACGGGCCGGCAATCGGCGACGCGTCCGCCGTGGCGCCGGTCGAGGCCGAGACACCGACCGCGCCCGCGGCGGAGGCGGTCGCACCGGGCGTCGTGCTCGGCCCTGATGGTGAGCCGCTCGCCGAGTGGGAGATCGAGCTGGCCGCGCTCGGCGACGCCGCCGAGACCACCGCGGAGGTTGCGTCGGCGTCACGCGACGCCGCCACCGGCGCGACCGGCGCGACCGCGCCAGCGAGCCCTGACGCTCGCCTGACCGGTCAACCCGGCCAGCCCCGCCAGGCCGGTCAACCGGCGCAAGGCGGTCAGCCAGGCCAGGCAGGCCAGCCCGGCCAGGGGGGCGAGGACGGGGAGTCCCGCAACCGCCGTCGCCGTCGCCGTCGCAAGGGTGGTCGCGGGGTCGACGGCCCCCAGGGAGACGACACCGCTTTCGTCGAAGTCGTCGACGTCGATTCCCAACCGGTCAGCAACGAGCCGGTGCCGGTGTCTGGTTACCTCGACATGCGGGACGAGGGCTACGGCTTCCTCCGCGTGAAGGGCTACCTGCCCAGTCGCGAGGACTCCTACATCCCGGTGAAGCTCGCCCGCCAGTACGGGCTGCGCAAGGGTGACCACATCACCGGCACCAGCCGCCCGGCCGGTCGCAACGAGAAGAACCCGGCCCTGCTCGACGTGCTCACCGTGAACGGTGACGACCCCGAAGCCGCCAAGCGCAGGCCGCGGTTCGAGGATCTCACGGCACTGTTCCCCGACCAGAACCTGCGCCTCGAGGATCCGGCCGACCCGGTCAACATGACGGCGCGCATCATCGACCTCGTGTCGCCGATCGGCAAGGGCCAGCGCGGCATCATCGTGTCACCGCCGAAGGCCGGCAAGACCACGATCATGAAGACGATCGCCGCCTCGATCGAGCAGAACAACCCCGAGGTCAAGCTGATCGTGCTGCTCATCGACGAGCGACCGGAGGAAGTCACCGATATGCGCCGCCACGTGCAGCGCGGCGAGGTGATCTCGTCGACGTTCGACCGCCCGAGCGATGAGCACACCCACGTTGCCGAGCTCGCGATCGAGAAGGCCAAGCGACTCGTCGAGCAGGGCGAGGATGTCGTCGTCATCCTCGACGGCATCACCCGCCTGTCCCGGGCCTACAACCTTGCCGCGCCGGCCAGCGGACGCATCCTGTCCGGCGGCATCGATGCCGGGGCGCTGTATCCGCCGAAGAAGTTCTTCGGCGCGGCCCGCAACATCGAGGAAGGCGGCTCGCTCACGATTCTCGCCACGGCGCTCGTCGAGACGAACAGCCGCATGGACGAGGCGATCTTCGAGGAGTTCAAGGGCACCGGCAACATGGAGCTGCGGCTCGACCGCCGCCTCGCCGAGCGCCGGATCTACCCGGCCATCGACGTCGACGCGTCGAGCACCCGCCACGAGGAGTTGCTGTTCGACCGCAAGCAGCTGCAGATGGTGTGGAAGCTGCGCCGCGTGCTCAGCGGTCTCGCCGCCGACGGCAACGCCGCCCCCGGCCTCGAGCTGCTCATCGACCGCCTCAAGACGTTCCGCACCAACGCCGAGTTCCTCAACGAGATCGGGAAACAGCCGAGCATGTGAGGTTCGCTCGACGCTGGCGCCGTTCGCCGAGCTTGTGCACTCGGGTGTCGGCGGAGCTCGGCCACCACGGGCTGAAATCCTCTGCCTCCGTCACTGTGCTCTCGGTCTGTGAGGAGGAACCTCGGGCTCTCCACTGCCCCGCCTCGCTGGCTCCCCGCTTATTCGACGGCTCCGGTACACTGGTCGTCCCGAATTGCCTGGAGATGCCATGAAGACTGACATTCACCCCAACTACGCCGAGACCATCGTGCACTGCTCGTGTGGCAACACGTTCACGACGCGGTCCACGAAGCCGGGTGCGCTGTCGGTCGAGCTGTGCAACGAGTGCCACCCGTTCTTCACCGGCAAGCAGAAGCTGGTCGACTCCGGTGGCCGCGTCGAGCGGTTCAACAAGCGCTACGGCGCCCGCAAGTCCGGCAAGTGACGCACCGTCGCTGACCGGGCGACGACTCCATGACCGACTCTGCGGCGTCGTCGCTGACGGCGATCGCCGCGGCCCGCCTGCTCGCCGCTCAAGCTGCGCGCCCTGGTCCGCGATCACGACGGCGGGCCGGATCGCGCACTCCGTGCCGCGCGCGTTCGCGCTCGGGGCCGCGCTCCGCACGGGCGACGAAGCGTGGGTCCTGCTCGGCGAGCCCACCGAGGACGGGCGGGGACTCGGCGCCGCGCTGATCTGGGCGGCTCGCGGCGGCGCATCCTCGCTCGATCATCGTGGCCGAGCGGGGCGCCGGGGTCGCTCGCCCGCCGGGCAGCCGAGTTCTCGCTGCCGGTAGACGTGTGGGCAGTGGACGGCCGTCAGCTCGTGCCGGTCGTCGCCGCGGCTCGATCCGCCCCGCTGCCGCCGCCCCGAGCACCTCGCGTTCGTCACCGACATCAAGGCGGCCGGTGCGGTACCCGTGATCGAGCACGGCGTCGTCACCGGCGAGGTCCGCGGGCTCGAGGTGTGCCGGGTCGTCGATGCCGACGACCCGGTGGCGCGGTGCGCCTCGAGGTCGGCGTCGGCGCGCACGACCGCGAAGCGTTCGCGATCATGCACGGCGACGTCCCCGACGCGCGAGGCGCTCGCCGGGGTGGTGGCATCGTGGCCGAGGTGCGCGACGTCGACAGCCCGGCGCATCCACTGAACCGCCTTGCGCCGGAGCGGTTCCTGCGTTGGCGGCTCGGGCAGCGAGCCGTGGCTGGTCGGCCTGGCATCGGTCGAGCCGGCGCCGCCGCCGGTGCCGCGGCGCAACCTCAAGGACCGGACGCCGTGCTCGGCCCTCGGGTCGCGCGGCCGACGGATCGCCAGTCGTGGTCGTGTGCAGCGTCGGCGTCGACCTCGACCTGATCCCGTACGCGGCCGACGCCCGGCTCGCAGCCTCGCGGAAGGCGGCGCGAGCCGGGCGTCGGGGGGAGTTGGGGCGCTCGACGACCGCTCGTCGTGCTGCCACGCACGAGACGTCGTACCGGCGACGACGGAGCTCGCCGGCCTGCTGCGTCACTCGGTGACGCTGGTCCCCGTCTCGTCCGACGAGCCAGCTCGCGGGCGAGCCGGCGCGGTCGTCGATGGCGATCGTGCGCGGCGGCGGCCTCGGCGGCCTGCCGATCGTGACGGTCAGGCGGCCGTTCGCGTAGCGGGCCGACACCTGCTCGGGATCGAGCGTCTGGGGCGAGGCGGAAGCGCTCGTTCCAGGTCAGCTAGTCGGTGGCGACGTCGATGGTCAGCGTGCGCCCGGCGACGGCGACGCCGACGCGTCCTCGGGGACGCCGGGCAGGTCAGCGGTCAGCTCGTAGGCGCCCTCGACCCAGCGGCCGGACACCGCGGCGATGCCGGTGCGGACGAAGCGGCCGGCGAACGGCGAGCGCACGTACGCGCGGACGGCGGAACGAGGGGAACGTGGTGGACACGAACATGGAGGGGCTCCTCAGCGTTGGTGATGTTGGATGAACTTCGACAGGAGCGAGCTGCATTGCTCGCATGACATGATACAGAAAAGCTGAGTCATTACAACTCAGGATCTGGATCGACGGCAAGCCGGTAGCCTCAACCAGCCCGACTCATGACTGACCCGATCGCCACCCGCCTTGCGGCCATCGAGCAGGAGCACGCCGATCTCGAGGCGCGCCTTGCCGACCCCGACGTGGCGTCGAACCCGGCCGAGCTGCGCACGGTGTCGATGCGGTACCACCAGCTCACGCCGGTCGTGACGGCCGCGAAGCCGGCAGCGGGCGCTGCTCGCCGACGCCGACGCGGCCCGCGAGCTGCTCGCCGCACGCCGCGACGACGAGCGAGGACTGATCGAGGAGGAGCTCGCGCGACGAACGCCGCGCTCGCCGAGCTTGCCGACGAGCTGGCGCTCTGATGGTGCCGCCCGACCCCTACGCCGGACGCAACGTCATCGTCGAGATCCGCGGCGCCGAGGGCGGCGAGGAGGCCAACCTCTTCGCCAGCGACCTGTACGAGATGTACCTGGCCTACGCCGGTCGGCACGGGCTGAAGGTCGAGACCCTCGACGCCGACACCAGCGACCTCGGCGGGCTCAACTCGGTGACGTTCGTGGTGTCCGGGCGAGCAGCGCGTGGCCGCGGTTCAAGTACGAGGGCGGGCGGGCACCGGGTCCAGCGGGTTCCGGTCACCGAGAGCCAGGGTCGCATCCACACGTCGTCGGCCACGGTGCTCGTCCTGCCCGAGGCCGACGAGGTCGACGTGCAGATCGACGACAAGGACCTCCAGATCGACGTGTTCCGATCGAGCGGCCCCGGCGGCCAGAGCGTCAACACCACCGACTCGGCGGTCCGCATCACGCACGTGCCGACCGGGCTCGTCGTGTCGATGCAGGACGAGCGCAGCCAGCTGCAGAACCGGATCAGGGCGATGACCGTGCTGCGGGCGCGGCTTCTCGAACTGGCCGAGCGTGAACAGGAGGCCGAGCGTTCGGTCGAGCGCCGTTCGCAGGTCGGGGGCGGCGGCCGCGGCGAGAAGATCCGCACGTACAACTTCAAGGAGAACCGGCTCACCGATCACCGCATCGGGTTCACGATCTACCGGCTGGGCCGACGTGCTCGCCGGCGACCTCGACGACGTCGTCGCCGCGCTCGCCGCCGACGAGCGGGCGCGCCAGTTGGCCGACGGCACGGGCGACGATTGACCGGCGAGCCACTGACCGGCGACGGGTCACGTGGCGCGCGGCTGCTCGCCGAGACCGTCAGCGGATCGGCGAACGACCGTCGGCCGCTGGCTGTGCGAGGAGGCGAGCGGGGCCGACGCGCTCGACGCGGTGCTCGACGAGCCGGCGACCGAGCGCATGGTCGCCCACCTCGACTCGATGATCGCCCGCTACGAGCGCCGGCGAGCCGCTGGCCTACGTGCTCGGCCACTGGAGCTTCCGTCACCTCGAGCTCGCGGTCGACCGCCGAGTGCTGATCCCGCGGCCGGAGACCGAGGTCGTCGCCGGCGTCGCGATCGAACTCGCCCGGTGCGTGCCCCGCCCGGTCACGCGTGGCCGACCTCGGCACGGGGTCCGGCGCGATCGGATTGTCGCTGGCCGACGAGCTTCCTGTCGACGGGGTCACCATCTGGCTCACCGACGCTGACGTCGCGACGCCCTCGACGTCGCCAGGGCGAACCTGGCCGGCATCGGCCGCAAGGGCGCCAACGTCCGCATCGCCGCGGGCGCTGGTTCGAGGCCCTTCCGCCCGGAACGGCGCTCGACCTCGCGGTCGCGAACCCGCCCTACATCGCCGACGGCTCGCCGCTCGTGGACGATCGGTGCGCGGCTGGGAGCCGCACGACGCACTGTTCGCCGGACCCGACGGACTCGACGAGATCCGGGCGCTGGTCGACGCGGCGCCGCCGATGTCCGTCCCGGCGGGTGGCTCGTCCTGGAGATCGGCGCCGACCAGGGAGCCGTGGTCGCCGAGCTGCTCGTGACCGCGGTCTCCGCGAGGTCGAGATCCGCCCCGACCTCGCCGGCCGCGACCGGGTCGCCGTCGCCCGGGTCCGCGCTCGGCACAGACCTGAATCCGGGCGGGAATCCTGTCAACCGTCGGGAGGAATCCTCGCCCAGACGCGGATGCGACGAATCCCACCCAGATTCGGGTGCAGTCAGCCGAAGCGGACGGCGACGTCGGAGAGGATGCTGCCCTCCTCCGGCGTGATGGTGTCGTCGACCCCGGCGATCTCGCGGGCGGCCGAGAACAGCGCCCTGCGCAGGATCCGCGACGCGATCCGCCCGTCGATGTCGTCGAGCAGCTCGTCGACCGTGTCGTCGCGCCACGCCTGGCGGGCCCGGCCATCGCCGGCCCGAGGTACTGCTCGAACGAGAACGCGTGCCGCGCCAGTCCTCGGTGAGCTCACGGAGCACGCCGACTCGTCGTCGCCGAGGTGTGAGTCGGCGAGCATCACCAGGCCCAGCAGCTCGAGCGCCGCCATGTGCTCCCGGTCGGCCGTGGCGTGAACGGCCACACCTTCGTACAGCTCGCTCAGGCGCTCCTCCATCACGAGGCACCGTAGTCAGCACCCGGCGCAGGGAGCGAGCGGCGCAGGAAGTCGAGCTGGTGCAGCAGCAGATTCTCGGCGACCACCTCCTGCGACGCCATGTGGGTGACCCCGACGAGCGGCAGCACCTCGTGCGGCTTGCCGGCGGCCAGCAGCGCCGACGACAGCTGCAACGTGTGCGCGGCGACCACGTTGTCGTCGGCGAGGCCGTGGATCAACAGCAGCGGACGGGTCAGGCTGGCGGCCAGCGGCAGCAGCGACGAGCCGTCGTAGGCGTCGGCTGCTCGGCTGGGTCGCCGAGGTAGCGCTCGGTGTAGTGCGTGTCGTACAGCCGCCACTCGGTGACCGGGGCGCCGGCGACCGCCGCGTGGAACACGGTCGGGCCGGCAGCAGCACGGCGAGCGCGGCGAGGTACCCGCCGAAGCTCCAGCCCGCGGATGCGCGACGCGGTCCAGGTCGAGGCAGGGGTGTTCGGCGGCCGCCTGTTCGAGCGCGTCGACCTGATCCTCGAGCACGCAGTGGCGAGATCGTAGTGCGATCGCCCGCTCCCAATCGCTGCCCGCGCCCGGGCGTGCCCCGCCCGTCGGTGACGACGACGGCGAACCCCTGGTCGGCGAACCACTGCGACGACGAGGTGGGCGTTGTACGGCGCGGACCGCACGCTGCGCATGCGGGCCGCCGTAGGGATCCATCAGCACCGGCAGCGGCGAGCCGTCGTGGCCCCCGGGGAGCACGACGACAGTGGCCAGCTTGCGGACGCCGAGGAACGAGATCGACACGTTCGAGCGCGAGGTTGGGGACGGCCGCGTGCGACTGCAGCTCGACG
>CAVXSN010000019.1:0-70293 GCA_963764455.1 Ilumatobacteraceae bacterium | reverse complement strand
CGGTCGATCACTTCTTCTGCGGAGCTCCAGGGGCATCCAGGCGGGCGTCGATGTGGTTGTAGTAGGGGCAACCGGATAGTCGGCGACCCGGCCGTCGCCGAGGAGGGGGATCTGGTATACGGCGCCGCGCCCCCCGGCCTTGATGGTGCCGAGCACATCTTGCGCACGTTGAAGAGGAACGGAATCGGGCCGAAACGTTCTTGGGACACGACCGAGACATCGGTTCCGTTGCGGTCGAGGTCGTAGCGCTCGTGGAGCAGATACAGGGGTATCCCGAGCTTGGTGATCTTCACGACGTTGCTCGCCACCCCGGCCGGGCCCTCGTCGGGATCGCCGGTCACTTCCGATTCGAGCTTGGCCTTCCCGAAGACCCCAGGATCGTGTGCATCCCGACGACGAGGAACAGGTTGGTCGGCCCGATCGATGCACGACGGAGCCGGGGCCAATCGGTGACCCGGAACGTGAAATCGCCCGCCCACACTCCTCGGCCTACGTCGAAATAGTAGACGTGGCTGTCCGGCATGCTTACTCCTTGACCCGCTTGGTTCCCCTGGTGCCCAGCAGTGCCCTGGTCACGGCCCGGGGGTCTCGCTGCTCGAACCGGCGCGCCAGCCACCCGGCCAATCCGACAGGGCACACGGGTCACGTGATCAGGTACGCCAGGACCGACACCAGCTCGTCGAGTTCGGACATGTACTCCCTCCGCCCCGCCTCATCCAGCGGATAGAGGCGCTCGGCGGCGCCCCAGGCCTGCGAGCGAGCCACCTTCAGCGAAAAGTTGAAGAGGCGGCCCCCGCCGAATGTGGCGGCCTCGTTGGCCCAGCTGGACACGCGGTCGAGATCGCGGATCACTCCGACGAACGTGCCCGCCAGGACGTCGTTGATCGTGTCGAAGTCGTCACGTACGGCCTCCAGGCCGCCGTGGTGCGGGGCGACCTCGACGACCGCCTGGGCCAGGTCGTGGTTCACATGAGCGTTGGTGCCCAAGAGCAGGTGTTGCACGATCACGAGGTTGGGGTCGTCGGCGACGTCCCATGTCGCTTGCCAGCAACGGGGTACCGGCGTCTGGGCCGTGCGGGCTTGGATGTAATAGCCGGCGAAGGCGTCGACCAACCGTTCCATCCGCTTGCCGTCTTCGAACTGGTTGTCGCGAATCCCCGCGGCGATGTCGCCCGTCACCCGGACATAGAGCGCGGGGAAGTATCCGGCGGCGTCGCCGGCCTTCAGGGCAATCTCCCGCAGCTCGTCGACCGTCTCCTCGATCACGACGCGACCCTGCCGCCCATCGCACGGGCAGCCGCCGCTCCGGCGGCGACCGCGGAAGCCGACGCGCCCCGCGACGCTGTTCCTCTCGAGCGACCTGCCACGCCAGACATGAGTCCGTAGGACACGGCGCTGATACGCGGCTCTTCGGATCAGCGGGGTGTGATCGTGGCGAGCCTGTCCCAGTTCGGCTCGCCGGCGCCCGCGGTCGCCACGGCGAGCACACCCGAGAACCGCAGTCAGGGTTCCTCGGCAGTACTGTCTGCCGCCGGATGGGGTGTGCGCTGGGGATCGACCTCGGGACGACGTTCACGGCGGCGGCAGTGTCGCGTAACGGACGGGTCGAGATCGTCGGGCTCGGCAACCATGCCTCGACGATTCCCACGGCCGTGCTCCTTCACGACGACGGAACGCTGCTGGTTGGCGACGCCGCTGTTCGCCGCGGCCGCCAGGAGCCGGCCCGCCTTGCGAAGGAGTTCAAGCGCCGCTTCGGGGACGACACACCGATCATCCTCGAGCACACCGCCTACTCCGCCGAGCGGCTGATGGCCGTCGTCGTGCAACACGTCGTCGACACGGTCAGCGATCGCCAGGGCGGAACGCCCGACGCCGTCGTACTCGCCCATCCCGCGAACTGGGGGTCGTTCAACGCGAGCTGCTCGGACAAGCCGCCGCAGTCGCCGGCCTGCGTGATGCCGGCTTCGTCGCCGAGCCGGAAGCCGCCGCCGTGCGCTTCGCGGCCGGCGAACGCGTCGACGAGGAAGGTGTTGTGGCCGTCTACGACCTCGGCGGCGGCACGTTCGACGCCGCCGTGATGCGTCGCGTCGGTGACAGCTTCGTGACGTTGGGCCAGCCGCAGGGAATCGAGCGCCTTGGCGGGATCGACTTCGACGAGTCAGTGCTCTCGCACGTGCGGGCAACGATCGGTGACGCGTTCGCGTCGATGGACCCGGACGATCCGACCGTCCGCGCGGCGTTAGTCCGTCTCCGGGCCGACTGCGTTGCTGCGAAGGAAGCGCTTTCGGCAGACGCCGAAGCGGTCATTTCGGTGCTGCTCCCCGGAGTGCAGACGCAGGTGCGCCTCACGCGTCCGGAGTTCGAGTCGATGATCCGGCCGGTCCTCGGCGAAACCGTCGCGATGCTGAAGCGGGCGATCCAGCTCGCCGGCGTCACCGCAGCAGACCTCACGCGGTCGTCCTCGCCGGTGGGTCGTCACGCATCCCGCTGGTTGCCGAGATGGTGAGTCAGGCGCTGAGCCGGCCGGTGTCCGTCGACGCCCACCCGAAGGACACCGTCGCGATGGGCGCCGCACGACTCGCGGCCGATCGGCTCGGGCAGCCCGCGGTCCCGGCTTCGGCGATGTCGTCACCCGCTCCCACACGCCCGCAGCCGAGGGAGCCGATGGCACCGTCTCCCGAGCCCTCGCCACGCTCGCCGGCGGCCTCGTCGCCGCCGCTGCGGCGGGCGCCAGCCGCAGACCCGCTTCGGCGCAAGGCGCGACGACTCCGGCCGAGTCGTCGGGAGATCATCGCAGCGGCGCTGATCCTCGCCTCCGCCGGAGGGATCGGTGTCTACGCGCTGGCACACGACGGGGATGGCCCGTCGGGGCGTTGCGCGGACCGCGTCGATCCGTGTGTGGAGATCACGAACATGTATCCCAAGGAGGGCGACTCCTCCACGATCATGGTCGACTACTCGGCAACGTTCGAGCCGAACAAGAACGGCGAGCTCCACGTCCACTTCTACTTCTTCGACACCGTCGCTCATGAGCTCGCTGGCGGAGACCGCACCGGCTACACGGGCATGGGGAGTCGAGGACGCCCAGGGACTCGGGACCATGTACTGGTTCCTCGTCGACGACGTTCCGAGCGGGGCATCAGAGATGTGCGTGGCGGTTGCCCAGAGGGACCACGCACTCTACGAGCCGCTCGAGCATCACTGCTTCCAGTTGATCGAGGAAGCGCTGAGGAGCGTGTGATCGAACGGGATCGGCGGGCGGGATTGGTGTGTTTCGACTCGATCCCTGACGACCCCATTGGGCAGCACGGCCAAAACCGGGAACACCGGGTGACCACAACAGCGGGTCAGTCGCACCATGGTCATGAACTCTCAGTCAGCGAGGAGTGCGAGATGGGCGACGAGAAGCTCGACGACGAATCGACCTTCGACAAGTTCTTCGACGGTTATGGACGCGCGACGGGCCTCAACCTCGACGCCAATCTGGACGACGCGCCAGGGACTGTCAACTCGGGGGTCAAAGGTGTCTTGGGTGTGAAGGACCTCCTTGATGAGGACAAGGACGGCTTCGAGAAGTTCTCGGCCGCTGTAGACGTCGCAGAGGTTGTGGCTGATGTCGCGACCTTCGCCCTGGAGGGTGAAATCGTCGCCGGGGCAGCCGCTGGGGCCGCGGCGACGGCCGGCGCGCCTTGTCGGGCTTGGGTTCGGTCCTGCTGCAGTTCAAGCTGATGGGAGAGGGCAGATACCGAGGAAAGCTGCTCGCCGAGGCGGAAGGTCACGACACGGGTACGCGCTGCGGATACGCGGCCGGCGTCGTGGGAGCGGAGCCTGATTGGGTGAACAACGAGCTTGACGTCTTCACGTCGGTGACCGGCGACACTGCGAAGCAGGCGCACGCCGACAAATTCAACGAGGCGTTGTGGGACGGCTACAACACTGCGTCACAGCTTCCGCCCGAGGTGAAGCAGGAGTACCAGACGGAGATTCTCCGCTTCGCGGCAGACGAGCGCGTGTACTTCGGGAACGTTCAGGACCCGAACCTTCAGTACAAGGAAATCATCCGCGGAATTGCCGTGGCGGCAGGCAGGGAGGGGGCTCCGGAGAGACCCACGAGCATCGTCGAGGATCAATCCGGTGTCGAACATCGCATCCCCGGAACCGTCGAGCGATGACACCGCTTGGGACGCGCAGATGAGCTACCCCATGGACACGGTGGAATCAGAGTTCGAAGACGAGTCGAGCTCCGCCGAATACGACGACGGCCCGATGATCTTTGCCGACGACAGCGGCGGCCAGGTCTTCGCTGATGACGGGCAAATGAGCGACTCCGAGACCCCGAGTGACGGAGCGTCCGACACGCCCGACCGATGGTGGCCTTTCAACATGGAGGCTGACGCCGCCGCATCGAGCGTCGACCTCGAGCAAGACGCCGAGGTCGGTCTGTTTGACATGGCCGCGGACATCGCCGCGGGCGTCGCCTCGATGTCGGGCGGCCAGGACTACGAAGACGAACAGATGAGCTTCCCCGGCGACGCTGAGCAAGCTGATGCTTCCGACGGCACCACCGAAGGTTGGAATTGGTGAGCGCCGGCGCGGTGCCGGCCAGAGACGCCGGCACGGGTAAGCAGACCGCCTCACGAGCCAACGTCACGCAAAGCGCGGTGCCGCGATCACGGGACCGCAGGGTGCATTTGGGGTTCCGGTCGCGACGCATCCGTCGAGTCGGGGAGTGAATCACTCCTGGCATGGAGTGGCCACGCCCGAAGGGCTTTCGAAGGGGTACGTGATCACGTCATGAACGGTCACCGTCCCCTCGAAGAGCCACACGTCGCCGTCCCCCATGGGGATCCCCAGGAGCTTGCTGACGGCAGCATCCGCATTCGGCGCGAGCTCCCCGGAGAGCTCGAGCGTCGCGCTGTCGGTCACGTGATCCGGAGCCCCGGCACCCCTCTGGTTCTCCACCGAGACGGCGACAACGACGTCCGACGCGACCCCCGGGCCGTTGTTGTACAGGTGACCTCGATGGTGCAGCTTCGCGTCGCCTTCGTTCGCGCGGACAAGTCGTACGTCCTGGGCCACGACCATCGGGATCGGGGCTGGGCATCCGAGCTCGTCCGCGGTGCCCGGCTCGGTCGGGCACTCGTCCTCGTCGTCCGGGACCCCGTCGGCATCACCATCCGGCGGTGGCGGAACGGTGGTCACGGACGGCTGCTCCGTCGTACTGCTAGCTCGACGGTGGGCTCGACGTCGGAGGGGGAGTCGTTGGTGAGGTAGCGGACTGCGGGCTCGTCGTGCCTGGCTGTTGTGGCGCCGTCGTCGGTTCGGTCGAGTCGATCAGTGACGTCGAAGCGCTGCTGACCGTGTCGTCATCGTCATCGCCCGATGCGGCAAGATAGAGACCGACTCCGATCAGAAACGCCACGGCGATCGCAACGGACGCGGGAACCAGCAAGCTGCGCCCGCCGGCCGGTGGATCGTTCTCGTTCATGCCGTTCAACGCCGTTCGGTTCGTAGGAGGTCAGCCGAGGCCGAGGTCGTCGTCTGGCGTGGTGTCGGCGTACTCCGGCTCGGACTCGAACTCCGGCGCCCCGAGGTCGGCAGGCTCGGGCTCGAAGGTCGGTTCCTCGAACATCAGCTCGTCACCTCGGGGCCCGAGAGTTCGTCGACGGTCGTGTCGACGAGCACCGGCACGTCGAGGCCGAGGTCGTACGCCGGCTCGGGCTGTTCCCGTCCAGCGCCGGGATCTCGGTCGCTCTGAGGACGTCCTCCAATACCAGCTCCTCGCCGAGGACGTCACTCGATCCGGCTTCAGCCGGAACCGGTGGCTCGACAGTCGTCATGTCGACCACAGGGTCGACCAAGGTGGCGTCGCCAACCGCGGTTGCTTGGTCCGCGGATCCGCTGACGATCTCGTCGAAGACGTCGATCACGACGTCGTCGCCGGGCTGGTCACCCGTCCTTTCACCCGACTCGTCCCCGGGCTCGTCACCGGACTCGTCACCCAAGTTCCGGAGTCTCTCGGCAAGGGTCTCGTCCAATACTTGAGGATCGAACCAATCTTCTTCGGGAATCGTGGGATCGAACTGGGCCGATCGGACTTGCATGAGCCGGTTCTGCATCGAGGCCAGTCGCTCAGGCGAAGGGTTGAAGCTGCCTTCCTCGACACCGATCGCGAATTCGATGTTTCGGATCGTTTCCGCCTTCTCGGCGTAGAACCGCTCGGCCGCTGCGGCTTCAGCGGCCCCATGACCGGTCTCGTCGCCGGTCCCTTCGCCGGGCTGCTCGCGGTCCCTTCGCCGGACTGGTCACCGGTCCCTTCGCCGGGCTGGTCACCAGACTGGTCACCGGGTTCGTCGCCGGGCTGGTCACCGCTCCCTTCACCTGAATCGTCACCGGTCGTTCCACCCTCGGACTCTGCCTCCGGTTCACCCTCGGACTCTCGTTCCTGCCGTTGTTCGGTCTGGAAGACGTCGATCCTGACCCGGAACTCCTCGCGCAGGTCGGCCACGGCGTCCTCGGTGCTCTGTCCTGGCAACGGGCGGGCTCGTTCGACGATGCCTGCCAGCCGCTCCTTCAACTCGGCGGCAGCCACGGGGTCGACGTCATCGGGGAACTCCATGGCCTCCAGTTGTTGCAGCAGCTCGGCGCGGGCGTTCAGGAACTCGGGGGCGATGTCGAACTGCTGCTGCGACTGCTGAACGGGAGGCGGCATGTCCACACGTGGCCGTGCTTGCGGCGGGGCGAACCCGCCGCCGCCGCCGCCGCCGCCACCCCACCACCGCCGCCGCCACCACCACCGGCGCCGGCATCGAACGCGTCCATCGACTCGTCCGCTGCCGGCGTCTCGGCGACCGCCTCCTCGCTGGTCGACGCGTCGACGTCGGTGTCGGCGTCGGTGCTATCCCGAGCGCGTTGGTGACCTGGTCGCCCCAGAGCACGGCGGCAGCGGTCGCTGCACCAGCGGCGGCAACACCGGCGGCGGCCTTCTTCGCCGTCGACATTCCGGTCTGCTCCTGCGGCGCGTTGCCGGCCGCCGTGCGGCGCTCCGACGGCTTCGGCGGTGCCGAGACCTTGGCGGCCGCCGACTCCGTGCCGGCGTGGCCTTCGGTCCTTGCGGCCGCGTCGGTCGCGCCAGGTGGGGGCGGTGGGGTGGAACGGGTGGAATCGGGCATGGCTGCCTCCGTTGGTACGGTCGCGGCGACGGGGACGGGTGGCGTCGGGCGGCCGGGTTGCGGCCGCAGGTGGGGTTCGGCCGCCCCGAAAGCGACCGAGAATTTGGGATCGGCATCGACCAGGTTCGGCCGTCCTGTATGAGCCGCAACCTGCTCGGCCACGAGAGGGATGCGGCTGGAACCGCCGATGAGCACGACTCCGGCGAGCTCGCCGACGTTCAACGACGCCGAGGCGATCGCCCGGTCGAGAGTGGTGAGCGTCTCCGCCACGCGGGGCCGAACCGCCGCCTCGAACTCGGCCCTCGTGATCCGGACCTCGGTCGTCAGGCTCGGGAAGCGAACGGCGATCGTCGCATCGGTATCCGCCGACAACGTCTCCTTGGCGGCGATGCACTCGGCGCGCAGCTCGAACGCAGCCCGGCGGACGTCGGGGTCATCGCGCACCATCGCCGCGCAGCGCACCGTCGAGGGTCGCGTCGACATGGGCCAGCACGGCTTGATCCAGGTCGACACCGCCGAGTCGGTCGAGTCCTTCGGCGCGGCCGAGCAGCTCCGGCCCGCCGGGTGTGAGACGCACTACCGCGACGTCGAACGTGCCGCCGCCGAAGTCGTAGACGGCAACCGCATCGCCGCTGGCCAACCGGCCGAGCCGGGCATAGTGGCCGGCGGCGGCGATCGGCTCGGGCACGAGATCGACGTCGGACAGCCCGGCGACTCGTCCCGCCTCGCGCAGCAGGTCCAGCTTGAACTCACCCCACGTCGCCGGGTGGGTGAGGGCGACCGATGTGGCCCCGCCGGCCGAGGCGACCACGTGGGCGAGCAGATGCTCCGGTGAGCGTCTCCGGGGCGTAGGGCGTGGCGCCGAGGACGATCGGGGTGTCGTCGCCGAGTCGGCGTTTGAACTCGCCGCCGCCACCGATGTCGGCGCTTCGCGCCCGGCGCGCACCGCGGCCTCGCCGGCGATGGGCCTGCCGTCGACGATGGCGACGACGCTCGGCATCGCCGCACCCGACGAGCCGAGCTTGACCGGCGTGGCCGCCGCGCCGTCCAGGAACGCGGCCGCGGTCCACGTCGTACCGAGATCGACGCCCAAACGAGTCACGGATGTCCCCTCATGATGCAGACGACGGTACCGCGCGACCAGACGTCCTGGTCACCCGGTGAATTCCCGGTTACGGCCGGCTGGCCATCGGCGTCGTCGCCACGGATCGAGCCGCTGGCGATCCGCGGTCTCGCCTGACGGTCGGCAGAGCCCGGCCGGTAGATCCATCGCGGTCAGCTGTTCTGGGCGGCCACAGGCTCGGAAACCGCCATGTTCGCCGCCCAGATCACCGAATGAGCCGTTGGCCGCCCAGTTCGCGGTCGCGGCTGACCATCCGCGACGGATGACATGGGTGTCGTTACCGTCGGGTCGATGTCGACGGCCGTCGGCGGATCCTCTGTGCTCCGGGCGCCGACCCGGCGACGACGCCCCGATGTCAGGGCGCGCCATCCCTCGATGGCGCCGCGCCCGCGGGCATCCGGCGGCGATCACCCCGGAGGCGCTGCGCCGGCGCCACGTGCGCCATCAGCTCCGGGGAGTCGCGCTCGACGACTTCCGGCCCGACGTCGAGGGCATGCGGGCCGTCGCCGTCGTGGCCGTGCTGCTGTTCCACCTGCGCATCACCGCGTTCAGCGGCGGGTTCGTCGGCGTCGACGTGTTCTTCGTGCTCTCCGGATTCCTGATCACCCGACTGCTGCTCAAGGAGTTGGCCGGCACCGGGACGCTCGTCGCTGCCGAACTTCTGGGCCCGCCGGGCCCGCCGCCTGCTGCCGGCCGCGGTGCTCGTGCTCGTCGCCACGGTGGTGCCGGCCGCTGGATGCTGCCGCCGCTCTCGCAGCGAGCGCTCGCCACGCGACGCCACCGCGGCCGGGGCGTTCGTCGTGAACTTCGTGTTCGCCCACCGCCTCGAGCGACTACTTCGACAGCCAGCTCGCGCCGTCACCGCTGCTGCACTTCTGGTCGCTCGCGGTCGAGGAGCAGTTCTATCTGCTGTGGCCGCTCGTGCTCGTCGCCGCCGCCCGCCGGCCGCGCCAGTACCGGCGGCTGCTCGTCGCGATCATCGTCGGTGTCGCGGTGACCTCATTGGTCGCGTCGATCTGGCTGAGCAACGGCCATCCGACGTGGGCGTTCTATTTGCTCCCCGCCCGGATGGTTGAACTGCTGGCCGGAGCCGCCGTGGCCGCGGCCGGTTCCGCGTTCGCGACCGTGCCCGCTGGGTTCCGGGCAGCGCTCGGCTGGTTCGGGTTGGTCGGCATCGCCGTCGCGGTACTGACGTACGACGCGGGCACGGTGTTCCCAGGGTACGCAACGATGCTCCCCGTGCTTTGCACGGTCCTGGTGATCACGGCCGCCGGCCCCGGCAGCGCGGCCAACGGCCCGGTGGTACTGCTCCGGCATCCGGGGGCGCAGTGGGTCGGCAAGCACTCGTACGCGATCTACCTGTGGCACTGGCCTGCGCTCGTGCTTGTCGAGGCCAAGTTCGGCCCGCTCGCGCTGCCGGCCAGAATCGTGGTGGTCGTGCTGTCGGTCGCCCTCGCCGCGGTGTCGGTACGCCTGGTCGAGGTTCCGGTCAGACACTCCAGGTGGCTCGCGCTCGACCCGCGTCGTGGTCTCGCCCTCGGTGCCGCGCTGTGTCGTGGCGGCGGTCACCATCGGCTGGATGTCGAGCGCCAACGAACCTCGCCTGCACTCCGGGCAGGCGGCCGCCGCGCCGACGCTGCCCGCACTGGGGCAAGCGACCGCGCCTCCGGCGATCGTCGCACCGGCGGCGACGGCGGCACCGGCCGCGTCGGCCCCACCGACAACCGCGAGCCTGGTGCCGCCCTCCGGCGGCAGCCTCGTCGCCGTCGTGGCAGCAAATCGCACGGTGCTCGAACAGGGTCTCGCGGTCACCGACGTGCCGTCGAACCTGCGCCCGTCGCTGACCTCCGTCGGCGCTGACCGGGCTCCCGTGTACGCCGACGGATGCGTGGCGATCGGAGTCGAGACCGAGCTCACGCCGTGCCGCTACGGTCCCGACGGCGCGGCGGTCACGATCGTGCTGTACGGCGACTCGCACGCCGCCCAGTGGTCGCCCGCCCTGATCGACATCGCCGAGGACCGTGGCTACGAGTTGATCGTGCTCGCCAAGGGCGGCTGCCCCGTCGCGGCCGTCTCGATCCCGACCGCCACGCTCGCCCGCACGTGCCCGATCTGGCGCGACGCGGCGATCGCGTTCATCGCCGACGAGCGGCCCGACGTCGTCGTCGTGAGCCAGCTCGCCGACTACCCGAACGGCGACGACGAGTGGGCCGCCGGGTTCTCGGCGACGATGAGCCGGCTCACGCCCCTCGTCCCGCACGTCGTGGTGCTCGGGGACAACCCACCGGCGCAGCGTGAGCCTGCATCGTGCCTCTCCGACAACCTTCGCCGCGCCGACGTCTGCCGCGGCCCAGCGCGCAGACGTCGTGATGGCCGAGCCGGCTGGCCATCGAACGTGACCTCGCGAGCGGTCTCGGCGCATCGTTCGTGGACACCACCGACTGGTTGTGCACCGACACGGCCTGCCCGGTCATCATCGGCGACATCCTTCTGTACCGGGACGTCACCCACATCACGACGGTCGCGGCGCACTGGTTCAGGCCGCTCGTCGAGGCGAGCCTCGCGCCGTTGCTCCCGTAGGCGGGTCGCGCCCGTCTGGTCGCAACCGGAAAATCGGTCATTTGAAGGGAAGTTCGACGGTGATGCCGCCGCAGCAGAGGTAGATCATGGCGATGATGGCGGCGGCGGAGTGGTGGCCGTAGCCGCGATGGTTGATCAGGCGGATCTTGCTGTTGAGGCCTTCCAGCTTCGAGTTCGACAGGCCGAGCTCGACGGCGGCGAGGATGCGGTCGCGGTTGGCCCGGACCGTCTTGGAGAAGGTGACGAAGGCGGGGATGCGGCTGCGGCAGGCCCAGGCCAGCCACCAGTCGAGGTGCTCGGCGGCGTCGGCGGGGCGGGCCAGCGATATAGGTCGCGCACTGCCTCTTTCAGTTGCCAGCAGCGGTAGAGCACCGATCGGTTGCGGCGCAGCTCGTGGAGCACGTCGAGCTGGGAGTCGGTCAGCTCGGCGGGTTCTTTGAGCAACGCCCAGCGGGTCCGTTTCACCCATCGCGACGAGGCGATGCCGAAGTCGCGGTGCACGTTCCAGGACCAGCGGCGAGTCTTGTCGACGGCTTCGTTGGCCAGCTTCACGAGGTGAAACGGATCCACGCATTGGCGGGCCTGGCCGGCGCGGCCGTCGGTGGCCTTCTTGTAGGCGCCGCCCATGTCCAACGTCACCGCCTCCAGCAACCCGCAGCGCTCGGCGCCGAGCTCGTCGTAGAACGCCTCCAACGTCTTGGCCGACTTGCCTTCGGCGGCCCACACCACGGCGCCGTCGCGGTCGTGGTCGGCGACGACGGTCAAGTAGCGATGCCCCTTGCGGTAGGAGACCTCGTCGACACCGATGCGGAACAGGCCGTCGAGGCGGGCGGTGTCCAGCTGTTCGGCGACGACGTCGATGACGATGCGAGCAACGGCTTCCCAGCTGACCCGCAACAGCCGGGTGATCGTCGTCTTGTCCATCCGCTGCGCCATGAACGCCACCAGGTCCTGCACCTCACGGGTATGGCGAGCACCGGGTCGAGCCCACGGCACTACTTCGGTGCGCACCCGCCCGCACGCCCGGCAGTTGACACGCAATCACACGCGCCGCGTGCGGATTAGGCCCAATGACGTTCAGTTTGGGCGCATGGCTAGTTTGGTCGGGTCTGGCCGTGTCGCGATCACCGTTGCCCGCTCTGGAAGACGTCGGTGGACGGGCGTCGCGCCGTGTCTGAATCGGCGCGTCGCGTTCTGGGCGGTCTGCGCCTCATTCAGCATTCTGGGCGGCCCACGGCCCGGATTCCGGGTCGCACGCCGCCCAGAAGCGCCAATGGTGCGATGGCCGCCCAGTTTGCCGGACCTGTCGTCGCATCCATCGCAACGCCCACTCTCTAGAGCCAACAACGTCGCAACGAACGCGATCAAACTCGTCGCGACGCGTCACTGAACGGTATTGCGGTTAGCCCAGGATTAGGCCTCCGGCTCGTTGCTGGTCCGGCTCGCTGCCGCGACGACCCACGTGGCCACCGCGAGCACCAGCAACGCAATCCCGAACAGGACTGCATGGCCGTCGCGCCGCGACGAGTCGAGCACGTGTGCTGCGCCCCACACGGCCACGGTGACGCCGACCACCGCCGCGAGACGCACGGCCCAGCGGATGACGACCGCGCGGTCGGCAGGCGCGTTCCACGGCGCGAGCGATGCCATCGCGGCCGCCGTGTGGTACGCCGACAGCGCGATGGCCGCCGGAAGCGACCAACCGGAAACGGGGTCCTCGACGCGAGCCGCCCAGTACCACCCGTACGCGAGAAGAAACGGCAGCGAGGCGTACGAGTCCGGCCACACCGCGGCCACCGCCGCGATGAGCATGAACAGAACGATGCCGCTGTTCGTCAACGGTCGCTGGCCGGCCTCACTGATGCTGCTCACCGCACCGTAGGCGGCGACGAGCATCGCCAACCGGAGCACGGCCGGCCACAGCAGCGGCGTCATCGCCGAACCAATCGGGGTGCGCCGGCACGGCGGCCGAGCTCGCGCAACACGTTGTCGAGGCTCCCCGGACCACGCCACGCCACGACCGGGACGCCGTGTTCCTGAACGCGGCGGATCTCCTCGCGGCGTTCGAGCAGGCGGATCCTCCACGCCAGCACGGTCTCGGCGTCGTCGTGGTCGGTGCCCAGGGAGAGCTCGTCCGGCAGCGTGTCGATGACCACCACCGTCAGCTGCTGGCGCACCAGAGCGACCGCCTGATGGAGCGCGGCCGGCGACAACATCGGCGACAGCATCACGACGAGCCCGCCCCCGCGAAGTCCGAGCGGTGGCGGGGCAGAACGCCGAATGCCCGCTGAACCCACATGGATCCGGGCCAGCTCGTGGAGCAGCCGGCGAAGATGTCGCGCTCCGTTCCGCGGCGCGGATCCGGCTTGTGATCGCGGTGGCAAACGTGCGAAGCCCGACCCGATCACCCCGGCGCATGAAGTGCTCGGCGATCGCCCCGGCCGCGCGCACCGAGAGATCGAGGCTGCTCGCGGAGCCGTCGATGCCACCGCTGCGGCCGACGTCGTTGCCGGCGTCGAGGACGATGATCACCTCGGTGTCGCGGTCGGTGTGAGTCGCCGAGACATGGAGGTCTCCCGTTCGCAGTGAAACCGGCCAGTGAATCCGGCGCAGTCGATCGCCGAGCTGGAACGGGCGGACGGAGGCGAACTCGGCGCCATCGCCCTGCATCGCCGATCGGTTGAGGCCGACCAGCCCGCGGGGCGCGGGCGCCGGCGCCGTCCCGTCGAATGCGGCGGGTAGCGGGAGGGTGGTGACGTCCGCGGCCGGCAGGGGGTCCGGGCCGCTGCGGAATGCGCCCCACGAGCTGTGCAAGGCGACCAGACCGGGGCCGATCTGACCGCGACCCCAGTGCGTCGAGCGGACGATCATGTCAAGCGTTGCCGTGCTGTCCGCGCTGGGTGCGCTGGTCAGCCGGATCCCCGAGCGCCGGTTCGACGTCGCGCCAGCGTCTGCGGGACAGGACGCACGTCACGACGTCGGCGCCGTGGACTCCGTGCACCGTGACCGACCACGTCGTCGACTCGCCTTCTCTGAGCGTGTCGTTGCCGAGTCGCGCGTCGGCGGACGGTGACTCGCTGGGACGGGTCGCGATCGACCACACCACGATCGCCGCGAACGGCGAGGCGATCACGAGCAGGTCAGGTCTCCCGAGCAACACCGATGCCAGCGCTCCGCTGGCCGCGACCGCGACGGCCCGCACGTGCGCCGGGGTCGGCGTCCAGCGCGAGCAACGCGTGATCGGCATCCCGCTCTCAGGCCGGCTCGAGCGCAGCCGGTGCCGGCACCGTACCCAGGACGTCGCTGACGACGGTGTGGCCGGATGCATGGCTCAACCACAGCTCCGGCCTGATCGTGATCCGGTGGGCGAGCGTTGGATCGGCGACGCGCTTGACGTCCTCTGGGGTGACGAAGTCACGGCCGGCGATCAGGGCGGCGGCTCTGGCCGTGAGGAGCAGGGCGAGCGAGCCGCGCGGCGACGCCCCGATGAGGACACTCGGGTGGCGCCGGGTTGCGGCGGCCAACGCCACGCAGTACTGGCTGACGCTGTCGTCAACGGCGAGGCTCTCGACGGCGGCCTGCATGGCGAGCAGCCCAGCGGCGTCGGTGATCGGTCGTAGCACCTGCTCCTCTCGCTGGCGCGCCATTCGCCGCCGCAGCACGTCCCACTCCTGATCGGCTGAGGGGTAGCCGAAGCTGACCCGCATGAGGAAGCGGTCGAGTTGCGCCTCCGGCAGCGGATACGTGCCCTCGTACTCCACCGGGTTGGCCGTCGCCAACACATGGAACGGAGCCGCCAGCGCGAACGAGTGACCTTCGACCGTGATCTGTCGCTCCTGCATCGCCTCGAGCAGCGCGGCCTGCGTCTTCGGGGGGGTGCGGTTGATCTCGTCCGCGAGCAGGAGCCCGGTGAACAGCGGACCCTGGCGAAACGTGAAGTCCCCGGCGCGCTGGTCGTAGACGAACGATCCGGTCAGATCGGCCGGGAGCAGATCGGGCGTGAACTGGGCGCGTTTGAACGTGAGCCCGAGGGTCTGCGCGAACGATCGGGCGGCGAGCGTCTTGCCGAGGCCGGGGTAGTCTTCGAGCAGCGCGTGACCGCCGGCGAGGATGCAGCCGAGAACGAGCCCCAGCGCCTCGCGCTTGCCGACGACGGCCACCTCCACCTCGTCGAGCACCGATGCCGCGAGCCGCGCTGCCGCTGCGAGGGTCTGGTCGATCGGCTGGCGCGCCGGGTTGTGCCGGATGGTCGATCACAGTTGTTCGATCCTCGCGATGATGCCGAACAGCGATCGCGCCGCAACCGGTGAACCCGCGTCGGTCGCGGCGACGAACGCGTCGAGCTCGTCGCCGACGACACGACGGAACGCGTCGCGGTCGGTCTGGCGGTCGATCCCGTGACGCGAGCGCACGCGTTCGTCGATCACCCCGACGAGAACGGGCGACACCGCATCCGACGAGTGTCGGAACAACCCGTCGAGTTGACGCTGGAGAATGCCCACCCTGCTGTCCTCGCCGTGCGACAACGTCGATCCGGGTGCGTCGACCCGCCAGTTCGCGGGACCCGCCACCTGACCGACGTCGTTCACGAACCAGCAGAGCACGGTGAGCGCCCCGATCGCGACGGCCAGGAGAAGCGGATTGGGTTCCATCCCGCCGGCGATGCCGAACGCCAGGGCCACGGCGAGGACGATGACCGGTACGGCAAGCCGGCGGGCGGACACACGCATCATGGCCCTCCCACGCTGGGAACGGACTCGACGGTCGGCCGCGCCCTCCGAAGCTGTTCGCGGATCCCCGACAGCGCGGCGATCGCCCGGAGGCGGTGCGACTCATCGAGCTCGTGGGTCGAGAATCTGGCTTCGCGATAGAGACCGGCCAGCGTCTCCAGTTCGTGGCGATCGACGAGGAGCTCGGCGAGAACCCGCTCGACGAGCTCGGTCGGAGTGTCGGCAGGGTTGCGACGCGTGCCGGTCGCCGTCACGGCACTCTCCAAGCGGACCCAGCAAGCGACGATCGCATTGCGCGGGGTCCCGTCGCGGAGCGCGTCGAGCATCTGGTCGGCGGCCTCGGTGAGCTCTGTCGGGACCCGAGGCGCGTGTGGGACGGGCGGCGGTACTCGCGGCGCGAGGCGCCGGCGGAGCACGCCGCGACGCCAGATCGACAACGCCGCCGCCGTGACGAGCGCGGCGACGACGACCATGAGGGTGACCTGGAGGACCTGGTCGAGCCAGGTCGGCACCCGTTCATCGGCCCGCTCCTGCTCTTCCTCGGGTGGCGTCGTCGTCGGCGGATCGTCCGCCGCGCGCGTCGTTCAGCGGGACGGCGATGTCAGCAGTCGGCTCGTGCCACATCGCGACGGGATCCGATGAGGCGACGCGGAGCAGGAGACCGAGGCCGAGGAGCAGGGCGGCGCCGATCAGGCCCGCCCGGTGCCTCCTGCGGACGACGTGCCCAGCGACCTCACTCGGGGAGCTTGTCGACGGCGTCCTTCGCGGTCTCGGCGGCATTCTCGACCTTGGGGGCATGCTCCTCGCCGACCTTCTGCTCGACGGTGTCAGATGCCTTGTCGATGCCGGACTTCACCTCTTCCTTGTGGCCGCCGAACATTTCCTTGATCTTGTCGAGCAGACCCATAGGTTCGCTCCTTTCTCTCGACCCATGCAACGGGGCGAGGCCAGTCTGACACGTCGCGCACCTGGCGATGACCAGTGGTGCCGCCGTTGCCGCCTACACCGCGACGGTTCAAGATGGTGGTGCGGAAGCCCACCCGCGGAAAGGGGGAATGCCATGCCCGCCTACCTCATCGTGGCCAACCAGACGCTCGGAGGGGCCGAGCTGATCGACCATGTTCGAGCCCGCCTTCAGGAAGGTCCGTGCTCGTTCCATCTCGTCGTTCCGGCGACGCCGCCCAAGGAGCATCTGACGTGGACCGAGGGTGAGGCGCACACGATCGCCGGGCACCGGTTGGACGAAGGTCTCGCCCGCCTGCGCTCGATGGGTGCCGACGTCGACGGTGAGGTCGGCGACGCCAGTCCGATGCTCGCCGTGGACGACGCGCTGCGCGACCGGACGGTCGACGGGATCATCGTGACGACCCTGCCGGTCGGGCTGTCCAAGTGGCTGAAGCTCAGCCTGCCGGAGCGTCTCGGGCGCAAGCACCAGGTGCCGGTGACCCACATCGTCGTGCAACCCGAAGCGAGCGTTCCGCGCCAGTCCTGACGAAGCGCTGATCGATCGAGCGCCATCATGCGGGCAGGGCGACGCCTTCCCGTTCAGCGAGCAGGAACGCCAGCCTCACGAGCAGCTCGAGCTTGCGGTCGTCGAGCGAGGGTTCGGGGAGCGCGGTCCGCCAGAGCGACTCGACCCAGAGCGTCTGGGTGACGAGATCGAGCCACACCCGCTGGGATTCCTCGGACAGCGCAGCGAACAGCGGGTTCTTCGACGCGCTCGCTCTGACGGCCCGATCCTGGCCGGCGAGCAATGGACCGAGGCCGGCGCGAAGATCTGGCTCGGTGCGGGCGGCGAGCATGACCTCGAGGTAGGCCATGTTGCGGGGCTCCCTGATGTGGTCGCGCACGGCTCTCAACTGAGCGATGATCCTCGGCGGCGAGAAGCCGCCGAGGTCGGGGTCGAAGTCCTTGTTCAAGTTGCTTCGCCGCGTCTCGTGGAGGTGCTCGATGGCGGCGACGATGAGGTCGCGGCGAGTCGCGAAGTGGCGGAACAGCCCACCCTGCGAGACCCCGGCCCGTTCGCAGATGACCCTCGTTGTCGCGCCCGCGTATCCGAGTTCGACGATCGAATCGATCGTCGCCTCGAGCAGCTTGGTGACGGTCGCGGCGGTGCGTTCCGCCTGGGTGCGTCGCGATCCATCGGAACGTTTGGCCATTGAGCGCTCGGTCAGAGAAGGTTCGAGCGCTCCCGCCGCTCGAACGAAGACCTTTCGGGTCGGCGGCAGGATCACCGCGAGCGCTCCGCCGCGCCAAAGGTGATCCCGCCGCCGATAACCGACGTGAACAGGGTTCCCGCCGTGCCGCTTCCTCTCCGCCGAGAAAGCGAGCAAGCGCATTGTAAGAGACGCGAGCCGGAAAAGCAAGGCTGCGTTCCGGATGCTCGAGGTTTTGGAATCCTCGATCCGGCCCGGTCAGGCCGGCCAACCTCGGGAGGGCGTCTCGGTCGCGCTGAGATCGGCGGCCAGCGCGAGGATGGCGTCGAGCTTCGGATCGTCCAGATCCTCGTGTGAGATCACGGGCTCCCAGATCGCTTCGCCGTTGAGGACGTTGCGGAGCAGTTCGATCAACGTCAACCGATCGTGCCGCGACATACGTTGCAGCCTGGGCTCGAGGGCCGCGCCGGCCCTGAACCGATCGCGTTGCCGCACGAGGATGGGGGTGACTCTGGCGCGCAGTTCCGGGTCCGTCCGGGCCTCCATCAACACCTCGAGCCACACCATCGACCGTGGCTCGCGGGCGATCGACCGGAGCGTGCGAAGCAGCGCCCCACGCTCGGATCGATCGCTTCGCAGCGCGTCGACGGCTGCGGAGATCCGCGTGAAGCGTTGGTCGAGGTTGTATTCGACCGCGGCGACGATGATGTCGAGCCGAGTCTCGAAGTGATGGAACAAGGCCCCTATCGAGACACCCGCACGCCGGCTGATCTCGCCGGTCGTCGCGTTGCGCAGGCCGACCCAGGCGATCGCGTCCAGCGTCGCATTGATGATCAGGCCGACGGTCTCCGCCGTGCGCTCGGCCTGGGACCGCCGGCCGCGCCCGATCCGCCGACGTGCTCACCCCGACGCCTTCACCCGGACGCCCCAGGAGCTGCCGTGAAGCCGCGGAGCACGTCTCCCGATCGCACGACCAGATAGCCGTTGGTCACGCCGAAGGCATCGGGGACGGTCCCGACGTCGATCTGCCAGGCCATCCCGAGATCGTTCATCCCGAAGGCGGTGATCGTCGTGCCGACCGCGACGACGACCCGGGTGTCGGAGACCCCGACGATGTCGAACGGCACGCCTCCCGAGACGGCAAGGTCGACCCGTTGCACGGTCTCACCGGTGAGCGGATGCAGCGTGAACAGCCCGGTGGCGTCCTCGCGCAGCCGGCCGATCCACGACAGCGAGGAGCCGACCTGAACAGCCGGCAGCTGCCACAGCATGACCCCGTCCTCGCGGCGCACCGCGGTGATCGTGCCGCCGTCGGGCCCGGTCGCGACGAGCGCGACCTCGCGGTAGAGATCGACCGTGCCGGCATCAGGGACCGCGGTCTCCCACGTCGTCCGGCCGTCGAACGAGTCGAGTTCGTACAGGCGCTCGCCGTCGCTGACATAGATCCAGGGCGCACGAGAGCACGTGACGTGGTCGGTCGCAGGGTCGAACTCGGATTCGCTGCTCCACCGCACGTCGCCGGATCGGTGGTCGACGAGCGCGAACGGCGCCGCCGGCTGCGACGGCGCCGGAACCACGGCAACGAAGTCACGACACATCGCTCCAACCTGTCCCGGCATCGACCACAGGTCCTCACCGTCCGCGGCGTCGACGGCGGTGATCTCGTCGGCCCCGGCGGTCATCACGAGCACTCCGTAGATGTTGTAGTCGACGAGGCTGCCCTGGCGAGTGAAACGCGAGTCTCCGGAGTCGGCATCGAACACCTCGATGTGGGCCTTGTCGCTGAGGATCACCGCTCCGTCGGTCACCAGGAGGTCGAAGGTCTCGCCGACGTCCTGCGTCCAGCGGACGGCACCCGTTGCGACCTCGTGAGCGGACAAGCTGAACCGCCCGCCCGACCCGACCGTCCCGGTGTGCTCGTGGACGAACACGAGGTCCCGAGCGAAGGCCAGCGTGCAGTGCCGGCCCTGCCCGCTGGCGGCCCTCAGCGCCGCTGCGCTGTCGCACGCGACCGGTGCCTCCCACGCCACGACCGGCTGCCGCTTCGGCACGTCGTCGTCGACCGCCGCGATCGGTTGTGCTCCGACGGTCACCGCGCCGACGGCAATCGTGACCGCGATGGCGCGCCGACCTCCATCCACATCGCCGAGCCTATTGGCCCCACTGCCGCTGGCTGCGGCAGTGCTGTGGCAGCGGTGTCACCTCGCAGAGGGCAGTGGCGACGTGAGCCTCCGGTATGCCGTGACCCGCACTGACCGTAGTGAGGGATTTCGGTGCGGAGGACGGGCAGGCTTGGCCCCCGAGCTTGCTAGCCGGGACTGACCTCGCAGCGGACTGAACTCCGAGTGGATGGGCGGATCCGCAGCTGCGGAGGAGCGCTTCGACGGGGGGTCGCTGCCCTTCGCCGCTAGGTCTGGACGACGCGATCGACGATCCAGCCGCGCTGGCCGTTGAACTCGACATAGCGCCACTGATCGCCTTCGATCGGGTCGCTTTCGACAGCGTCGAACACGGTCACGTTGCACGAGCCTGGGGGGATCTGCGCGAAGCGCGGCCAGCTGGTCCCCGGGCCGCCTCGGAAGTTGACGTTGTCCGATCCGACGACGCATCCGCTGCCGACCGCCGCCGGTTCCCCGGCGCGGGCGAACACCGGATGGGACACGCGCCACGTGTCGCCCTCGTTGACGAGCTGGAGGGTCGGTGCAGCATCGGTCTGCAACCACGAACACTGGACCGTGGCGGCGGCAGGGTCGCTACATGTCGGGACGCCCCACGAGCCGGCGCCGGCGAGCTCCGTGTACTGCTGGTAGGCACCTTGCGCCCACTCGACGACCGTCGGCCTCCGGTCGGGCATCTCGAGCGCGGTCGCGGCCCCGGGATCGCCCGATGCGACTGCGGCGAGGAATCTGGCGGCAACCGACGTGGGGTTGGCATCGTCGGCCGCCAACGCGGCTGGGTCCTGGGCAGGGGCGGTGCTGGTGGAACCCTGGGTGTTCACGACCGGGTTGCCGTCCGGCCCCACCGCCGGCAGCTGGGTCACAGGCGGGCCGGTGTTGCCTGGTACGAGGGGCGGCAGCGTCTCGCTCGAGCTGTCGGCCGTCAGCCCCGAGCAAGCCGAGCACGCAAGCGCGAGCAGCCCAGCAGGAAGGAGCGCGAGCCATCGGAGATCGCGTCGCAGCGGCACGCGTACGACGGTACCCGTGTCGCTCGCTCCGCTGTCGTCAATGGCGATGTGGCACGCTCACGTCATGCCGTACAGATTCTCGCCGAAGGCTGAGCAGGTGCACGCTGACGTCGTCGCCTTCATGGACGACCACGTCTACCCGAACGAGGAGGAGTATCACCGCCAGGTCGAGGACTCTGGCGACGGTGACCCGCCGATTCTCGAGAAGCTCAAGGCCGCGGCGCGCGAGCGCGGCCTGTGGAACCTGTTCCTTCCTCATCTCGCCCCCGATTCTCCGGGCACGAAGTTGTCGAACCTCGATTACGCGCCGGTCTCCGAGGAGCTCGGCAAGGTCACGTTCGCGTCAGAGGCGCTGAACTGTGCTGCGCCTGACACCGGGAACATGGAGGTCCTCAACCTGTACGGCTCCGAGGCGATCAAGCGTGACTGGCTGGCGCCGCTGCTCGAGGGCGAGATCCGATCGGCGTTCTGCATGACGGAGCCGAACGTGGCGTCTTCCGACGCCACCAACGTCGGGCTCCGCATCGAGCGGGACGGCGACTCCTACGTCTTGAACGGCACGAAGTGGTTCTCCTCGGGCGCCACCCGCGACCGCTGCAAGGTGTTCATTGTGATGGGCAAGACGAACCCCGACGCGTCGCGGCACCTCCAGCAGTCGATGGTCGTGGTCCCGAAGGACACGCCGGGCGTCACGATCAGCCGGAAGCCGTCCGTCTTCGGCTACGACGACCGAGCCCACGGAGGGCACCCCGAGATCACGTTCGAGAACGTGACCGTCCCGCTCGACAACCTGCTCGGCGAGGAGGGCGGCGGCTTCGCGATCTCCCAAGCTCGTCTCGGCCCGGGCCGGATCCATCACTGCATGCGGACGATCGGCGTCGGCGAGCGGGCGCTCGGACTGATGGTCGACCGAGCGCTCGAGCGCACGACGTTCGGGTCGCGGGTCGCCGACAAGGGGCTGATCCAGGACTGGATCGCCGAGTCTCGCATCGAGCTCGACATGGCGCGCCAGTATGTTCACCACGCGGCCGACCTCATGGACACGGTCGGGAACAAGGCCGCGGCCATCGAGATCTCGGGCATCAAGGTCGCGGTCCCGAACATCGTGCTCAAGGTCATCGATCGGGCGATCCAAGTACATGGCGCAGCCGGAGTCACCCAGTTCACGCCGCTTGCGTACCTGTACGCGCACGTTCGCACCCTGCGCATCGCCGACGGCCCAGACGAGGTGCACAAGATGACCATCGCGCGTCGGGAGATCAAGTCTCGCGAGCACGCGCTGAGCGCATTCGACCGATGGGTGCGCACCGGACCGGATCGTCCTGCCAGCACCCATCGGTCGGGGACTACCGGCGGGCGAGCAGTTCGCGGTAGATCGCGACGTACTCGTCGGCGAGCTTGGACATCGAGAAGTCCTCGGCGCGCGAGAGGCCGTGGGCGCGCAGGCGGTCGGCCAACGCGTTGTCGGTGAGCACCCTCGCCAAGGCGCTGGCGAGGGCACCCGCATCACCGGGCTCGACCAGGAGCGCGTCGACGCCGTCGGTCGCGACGTTGCGGTAGCCGTCGAGACCGCTGGCGACGACCGGGGTGCCGGCGGCCATCGCCTCGATCAGCACCACGCCGAAGGACTCGCCGTGGAGCGACGGCGCGCAGAACACCGAGGCGCCACGGAGCCGTCCGAACTTCTCGGCGTCGTCGACGCGGCCGAGCCACGAGATCCGGTGGTCCTCGGCGTAGCGGGCCCGCAATGCCGGTCCGTCCGGCCCGTCGCTGGCGATCCACAGCCGGGCGTCGCTCGGCAATCTGCTGAACGCCTCCATGAGCACGGCGAGGCCCTTGCGTTCCTCGTGGCGCCCGCAGAAGAAGATCGTTGGACCGCCGGCTGGAACCGGTCTCGCGGCGGCGATCGTTGCGATGTCGACGCCGTTGAAGAGCACCCGGTAGTCGCCCCCGAGGTGCGATTGCACGAGAGCCAGGGCGTCCTTGGAGACGACGACCTTGACGTCGATGTTGCGGATCGTCCTGGTCAGGAACCGCTTGAACACGCGATAGCTCGTCGATGCGCCGGCGGCGTGGAACGTTGCGACCAGCGGCGCGCCGCGGAAGAGCAGCGTCGTCATCGTCGGCCCTGGGGCCAGCGGCTCGTGGATGTGCAGGACGTCGAACTGCTCGTCGCGAAGGGCCCGGATCGTACGCAGGGCGGCAGACGCGTCGGGGGCCAGGGGAGCGATCGATCCGTTGGCGGCGGTCGGCAGGCTGTTGCCGAGCGGCGTGACGAACGACTCCGGTGGCGGACCGTCACAGGGTCCGAGCACGCGAGCCTCGTGCCCGTGGCGCCGCAACTCGCGGGCGAGACCGATGACCTGCGCCTGGACGCCGCCGGGAACGCTCAGGCTGTACGGGGAGATCAGACCGACACGCAGGGTTCGGGCCCGATCCACGCAACGCACCATAGTGACGGCCACCCTCCGAGCGGCGCCCTCGAAGGCTGTCGGGGGAGTCCGAAGTGTGCGCTCCGCGATCCCCCTCGGTCCTGGTCGGATCCGGCTTGGCCCGGTCCGACCAGAGCAAACTCGGAGGCTCGTCGGCCGGCGAGGCCGACTCGAACGACTCAGATCGCCGGCGCCGGCGAGGGCGCGGTCGAACGTCTCTCTCAGTGACTCGGTCGAGTCGGGGCGGTCGCCGCTGACGAGGATGCACCACGTGATGCCGTCGGCGCGATGGACGAGCATCGTGTGCGTGTTCTCGACGGTGCCGGTGTGACCGTACGTCCCGTCCGGCCAGACGACGATGCCGAGCCCGTAGCGTCGTTCGTTGGGTTCCGGATAGATGACGTCGGGCGGGTCGACCATCTGGAGCGTGAGCTCAGGCGGAAGCGGGTGCCACCCCGGCCCAGACGTATCGAGCGAGTCGAGGATCTGCACCATGTCGGCGGGCGTGGCCACCCACGCCCCGGCGCCGGCGAGCGACTCCATGTACGTCCGGCCGGCGCCGGACTGATGGACGACTTCGCCGGGGTTCGGATCGATCGTGCGCACGAGGCGCATCCCGGTGATCCCGAGCGGTTCGAGGAGCATCTGCGTCGCCGCGACTTCGTACGGCTGGAGCGTCACATCGGCGATCAGCAGGCTGAGCAGGCAGTAGTTGAGGTTGCTGTAATCGTGCTCGGTGCCCGGCGGGTGGGCGAGTGGCCGGGCGAGCCCGAAGGCGGCCGCTTCCTCGCATGAGTGGAACCGGTCCCCGAAGAACTGCCCGCGGTAGTCGGGGAACCCGGACGTGTGGGAGAGCAGTTGGCGGACCGTGATCATGGGCACGCGCTCGTCGCCCGGCAGGATGCTCGCGATCGCCGCCAGCCGCTGCCCGACCGGCTCGTCGAGGCCGAGATCGCCGCGGTCGACGAGCTGGAGCACGACCGTGGCCGTGATGACCTTGGAGATGCTGGCGATTCGGAACCGGTCCGTCGGCGTTGCCGGATCGGCCGGATCGCCGGTTCGGGTGCCGAACGCGCCGGTGTAGACGAGTCGGCCGTCGATCGAGACTGCAACCGACGCGGCCCGGTTGCCAGGTAGCAGCGACCGCCTGATGAGATCGTCGAACGCGATCCAGGCCGCCGGCGGTGGTGGGGGTGGTTCGGACGGCTCGGTTGTCGTCGGCGTGAGGATCGAGGCCGCCGCGGTGAACGAGAGCGCGGCGGCGGCAACCAGGTTCACGACCGGAGATCATTGCCCACGGTGGACCGCGATACCGGGCATACACTCGCCAACCATGATCGTTCCCATCGTGATCCTGGCCGTGGTGGCCGCGATCGTCATCTTCCTCATCGCCGCGTACAACGGCCTGATCCGCCGGCGGAATCAGATCGAAAACGCATGGTCGCAGATCGACGTGCAGCTCAAGCGCCGGCTCGATCTCATCCCGAACCTGGTCGAGACCGTCAAGGGCTACGCCGCCCACGAGAAGGAAACCCTCGAGCGGGTCATCCAGGCCCGCAACGCCGCGATGCAGGCGCCGAGCACGCCTCACGCCCAGGCCGAGGCCGACAACCAACTCACCGGGGCGCTGAAGTCGATCTTCGCCCTCGGCGAGGCCTACCCCGACCTGAAGGCGAACCAGAACTTCCTGCAGCTGCAGGAGGAGCTCACCGCCACCGAGGGCCGGGTTGCCTACGCCCGGCAGTTCTACAACGACAGCGTCCTCGAATACAACAACAAGCTCGAGCAGTTCCCCACGATGTACTACGCCAGGGCGCTCAAGTTCGAGCGCCGCGAGTACTTCGAGGCCGACGAGGCCGCTCGCACCGCGCCCGAAATCAGCTTCTGACGTCGGCCCGTCCGACTTCGGAAACTGAACACCACACATGTTCGAACTGATTCGATCGAACAAGCGGCGGTCGGTCGGGCTGGTCTTCGGCTTTGCGCTCGTTGCGGTGCTCATCGGTCTCGCCGCCGGCTACGTCACCGGCTTCGGGCCGTGGGGCATGGCGATCGCGCTCGTGTTCGCGGGCGGGATGGCGTTCCTGTCCTACTGGAAGGCCGACAAGATCGCGCTCGCGGTGTCGCGGGCCCATCCTGCCGACCCCGAGCAGTACCGCCGCTTGTACAACCTCGTCGAAGGCCTGTGCATCGCCGGCGGCCTCCCGCAACCGGGCGTCTACGTCGTCGACGACCCGGCGCCGAACGCGTTCGCCACCGGGCGCAACCCGCAGCACGCGGCGATCGCCGTGACCACCGGCCTGCTCGAGAAGCTCAACCGGGTCGAGCTCGAGGGGGTGATCGCCCACGAGCTCTCGCACATCAAGAACTACGACATCCTCGTTTCGACGCTCGCGGTGACGCTGGTCGGCGCGGTCGCGATCGTGACCGATGTCGCGATCCGGATGCTCTGGTGGAACGGCGGCCGCGACCGGCGCGAGGGCGACCACGATTCGGGCGGCAATCCGCTCGCGATCCTCGGGTTCGTCCTGCTGATCCTCGCGCCGATCATCGCCAAGGGGATGCAGGCGACGATCTCGCGCAAGCGGGAAACGCTGGCTGACATCTCGGCCTGCCAGCTCACGAGGTACCCGCCGGGGCTGATCTCGGCGCTGGAGAAGCTGAAGGCCGACACCACGGTCACGCATTCGGCGAGCACCGCGACCGCCCACTTGTGGATCGAGCAGCCGATGTCGGGCGTCGGCGATTCGGGGCGTCTAGGGTCGATACATCGACTGTTTGACACGCATCCGCCGCTCGACGAGCGGATTGCACTGCTGAAAGAGCTGTAGAACATGACCAGTACCCTCCGCCCCCTCACCCGCGCGGCCGCGCTCGCGCTTGCCTGCGGGATCGCCGCCACTGCTGGTGCCGTCCAGGTATCGGCCACGACGCCACCCGACCAAGCCGAGCGGTACCCGCTCACCGGCTTGCCGATCGGGGCGTACGTTCACGCCCCGACCAGCGATGGTCGTCAAGATCGACAACGTGAGCGCCGAACCGCAGTCCGGGCTGAACGAGGCCGACATCGTGTTCGAAGAGATCGTCGAAGGCCGGGCGACCCGCTTCGCCGCGGTCTTCAACTCCCAGGACTCCGATCCGGTCGGTCCGATCCGGTCGGGCCGTACCCAGGACATCGACATCGCGGCGAACCTGAACGATCCGATCTTCGTCTGGTCCGGCGGCAACTCCGGTGTGACCGCCGCGCTGCAGCAGACCGGCATGACCCTGCTCGACCAGAGCGCGCCGAGCATGCACCGAGACAGCACCTATCACGGCAGCCCGCACAACCTGTTCGCCGACACCAGCACACTCTGGGCGAGCGGCGGTGAGTCCGGCAATGCCGTGCCGATCTTCGAGTACACGGAGATCGGCGCTGAGCTCCCCGGCCCGGCGGTCTCGACCATCGACCTGCAGATCGGGTCCTACCCCATCAACTGGACCTACGACGCCGAGCAGGGCCTGTTCCTGCGTTCGCAGCTCGGAGATGCCCACGAGACCACAACCGGCCAAGTCAGTACGAACAACGTGGTGGTACTGCTCACCGGGTACGGCACCAGTCCGTTCGGCGGGCCGGAGGCCGTGACCGTAGGCGGGGGTGACGTCGTCGTGTACGCGCACGGGCACAAGATCGAGGGCCAGTGGAGTCGACCGACGGCGGCCGACCCGTACACCCTGACCACCGGCGGTCAGCCGATTCTGCTGCAGCCGGGCCGCACGTTCGTCGAGCTCGTCGACGGCGCCGCCTACGAGCTCACCGACGCCTGAACCCCGATTCACGTCACGATGCGCGACGTATGGCGTCGTGAATCGTGACATGAACGGTAAGCCACGCCAGGCTGGTGGCCATACCTCCTGCCTGGGTGGCGGGGCGCGTCGGTACGCTTGTTCCCGTGACGTCCGATGAAGGGGCCACGAGCTCCGGCAGATCGACAACCGGTTCCTTTCCGGTCAAGCGCGGCTTGGCCGAGATGCTCAAGGGCGGCGTGATCATGGATGTCGTCACGCCCGACCACGCCAAGGTGGCCGAGGACGCCGGGGCGTGCGCGGTCATGGCGCTCGAGCGGGTCCCCGCCGACATCCGCCGCGACGGTGGCGTGGCGCGGCATGAGCGACCCCGAGATGATCGAGGGGATCAAGGCCGCAGTGTCGATCCCGGTGATGGCCAAGGCCCGCATCGGCCACTTCGTCGAGGCCCAGATCCTCGAAGCCCTCGGCGTCGACTTCGTCGACGAGTCCGAAGTGCTCACGCCGGCCGACGAGGCGCACCACATCGACAAGTGGGCGTTCGACGTTCCGTTCGTCTGCGGCGCCACGAACCTCGGCGAGGCGTTGCGCCGGATCGCCGAAGGGGCCGCAATGATCCGATCGAAGGGCGAGGCCGGCACCGGCAACATCGTCGAGGCCGTCCGCCACCTGCGCTCGATCCTCGGCGACATCCGCAAGGTCGGCCAGGCCGACTCGGCCGAGCTGTTCGACTGGGCCAAGCAGCTCCAGGCCCCGCTGCCACTCGTGCAGGAGATCGCCGAGACCGGTGCGCTGCCGGTGCCGTTGTTCTGCGCCGGCGGCATCGCCACCCCGGCCGACGCCGCACTGGCGATGCAGCTCGGCGCCCAGGCCGTGTTCGTCGGCTCCGGCATCTTCAAGAGCGATGATCCCTCGCCGCGGGCCAAGGCGATCGTCGAGGCGACCACCCACTCCCGCGACCCGGCGATCCTCGCCAAGGTCAGTCGCGGCCTCGGCGCCCCGATGACCGGAATCGGCATGGACGAGATCGACCAGCGCTACGCCGAGCGGGGCTGGTGAGCAGCGATGTCGGTCTGCGTGACGGAGCCTCCAGGTGGCTCCTACCATCGGGGTACTCGCGCTGCAGGGGGCATTCCGCGCTCACGCTGAGCGCCTGCTGACGATCGGCGCCCACGTCGCCGAGGTCCGCAGTCCCACGCAGCTGGAGTCTGTCGACGCCCTGGTGATGCCGGGCGGCGAGTCGACGACGATGTCGAACCTGCTGGCCACGAGCAGGCTGTACGCGCCGATTGCCGGGCGCATCGCTGAACACATGCCGGTGTTCGGCACCTGCGCCGGGATGATCCTGCTCGCCGACACGATCCTCGACGGGCGCGCCGACCAGAAGTCGTTCCGGGCCCTCGACATCACCGTGCGCCGAAATGGCTACGGTCGCCAGATCAACAGCTTCGAGACCGACCTGTCGATCGAGGGGTTCGCCATGCCGTTCCACGGCGTGTTCATCCGGGCTCCGCGCGTCGAGTCGGTTGGCCCCGATGTCGACGTCCTCGCCCGTCACGACGAGGACCCGGTGCTCGTCCGTCGCGGCAACGTCCTGGCGGCGGCATTCCATCCCGAGCTCACCAACGACACGCGACTCCACGAGCTGTTCGTGGAGCACCTGAAGGAGAATTGACAGCCATGTCCGGTCACTCCAAGTGGGCGACGATCAAGCACCGGAAGGGCGCCGCCGACAAGGCCCGCGGCAAGCTCTTCGCCAAGCTCGCCCGTCAGATCGAGGTGTCGGCCCGCGCCGGTGGCGGCGATGTCGATGCCAATCCGACGTTGCGCACGGCCGTGCAGAAGGCGAAGGGTGCGCAGATGACGAACGACGCCATCGATCGTGCGATCAAGCGCGGCACGGGCGAGGGTGACGCCAGCAACTACGAGGCGATCACGTATGAGGGCTACGCGCCCGGCGGGGTGGCGATGCTGATCGAGGTGCTCACGGACAACCGCAACCGCACCGGTGCAGACGTCCGTGGCGTGTTCACCAAGCTCGGGGGATCGATGGCCGAGCCAGGCTCGGTGAGCTGGCAATTCGCCCGTCGTGGCGTGATCGAGGTCGCCGGTTCGGCCGACGAGGACGAGCTGATGATGGCGGCCATCGAGGCTGGCGCCGACGACGTGGCCCGCGACGGCGACTCGTGGAGCGTCACCACCGAACCGTCGGCGGTGTACGACGTACGCCAAGCGCTCGAGGACGCCGGGTTCACGATAGAGAGCGCTGACACGCCCCTCGTGTCCGACAACCTGGTGCCGCTCGCGTCCCCTGAGGAGGCCCGCAAGGTATTGCGGATCGTCGAAGCGTTCGAGGACAATGACGACGTGCAGGACGTCTACTCGAACTTCGACATCTCCGAATCGGTGATGAACGAACTGGTCGAGGCGAACTGAGATGACGGTTGGTGTGGGCGACAAGGCCCCGCCGTTCAGGTTGCCTGGCACTACTCCCGGAGGCGGAGGGGTGCGTGACTACTCGCTGTCCGACTTCGCCGGCAAGCCGGTGGTGATCGCGTTCTATCCCGGTGACGACACGTCGGTGTGCACGAAGCAGCTCAACGACTACAACGACGGCATGGACGCGTTCAATGACCTCGACGCCCAGATCCTGGGCATCTCGTCGCAGGATCTCGACAGCCACGAGCGCTTCGCGTCGAAGTACGGGTTCAAGTTTCCGCTGCTCGCCGACACCGACAAGGCGGTGGCCAGGGAGTACGGCACGCTCGGTCCGATCGGCTTCCCCCGGCGCAGCGTGTTCATAGTCGACGGCGGGGGTTTCATCCGCTACGCCCACCGGGCGATCGCCGGACTCACGTACCGGCCGGCGAGCGAGCTCGTCGCCGTGCTCGCTGGCCTGACGTAGCGATCGGCCTGATTCAGCGAGAGGTCCACGCGGCGCGTGGACCGTCCGACTACATTACGAACCTGTGTTCGCTGGTGACCGTTCGCCTGTCCGCGTGCTCGGCATCGATCCCGGGCTCACGCGGTGCGGCTACGCGGTGCTCGACGGAGCGCCAGGCCGGGTGGTGGCCGTGGCGATGGGCGTCATCCGGACCCCGCCGGCGGACCGGCTGCCGGGACGGTTGGCGTCGCTGCAGCGCGAGCTGGCGGCGCTCGTCGACGAGTTCCGGCCGGACGCGGTTGCGGTCGAGCACGTCTTCTTCCAGGTCAACGTGCGCACCGCGATGAGCGTCGGTCAGGCGAGCGGGCTGGCGCTGGCCGAGGCTGCGCGAGCCGGATGCGAGGTCGTCCAGTACACCCCGAACCAGGTGAAGGACGCGATCGCCGGTTGGGGTGCCGCGCCCAAGGCGCAAGTGCAGAAGATGGTGCAACTGCGCCTCGGACTCGACCGGCCACCACAACCGGCGGACGCGGCCGACGCCGCGGCGCTCGCCCTGTGCCACCTGGCGAGCGCCCCGATGCGACAGTCGGTCGCGCGAGCTGAGGGCCGGCGATGATCGGCTCGCTGCGCGGCGAGGTCCTCGAGCGAGGGGTCGACGGGTCGGTGCTCGTCGACGTCGGCGGGGTCGGGTACCTCGTCACGGTGTCGGCGAAGGCACTCGGCGAGTTGGAACCGACGACGAGGACGTTCCTGTACATCCACCACCACATTCGCGAGGACGACCAGACGCTGTACGGCTTTCTCACCCGCGACGAACGGACCACGTTCAAGGACCTGATCGCCACCCACGGCGTCGGCCCGGCGATGGCGATGGCGATCCTGAGCACGTACCCGCCGGCGGCGCTCGTCGACGTCGTGGCGAACGGCGACAAAGCGGCGCTCACGATGGTGCCAGGCGTCGGGCCGAAGACAGCCGAGCGGTTGCTCGTCGAGTTGAAGAACAGGCTGTCGATCCCCGTACTCGACGGTGATCCCGTCGGCACCGGCGGAGCGAACGGATCGTCGGTCATCGGCACCGTGCGGGAGGCGCTGGCGGGCCTCGGCTACGCCCCCGAGGAGATCCGGGAGACGGTCCGGGAGATTCCCAGCGACGGTGACGCGGCGACGATGCTCCGCGACGCGTTGAAGCTGCTCGGGGCCAAGCGTGCGTGACGAGTTTCTCGAGCCTGGGGTCGGCGACGACGTCGAGGAGGTCGTCGAGGCCGGGCTTCGTCCCAGGCACCTCGATGAGTTCATCGGTCAGCGCGAGCTGAAGGAGCATCTCGGCATCGTGCTCGAGGCGGCTCGGCGGCGCGACCAAGCCGTCGACCACCTGCTGTTCGCCGGACCGCCGGGACTCGGCAAGACCACGTTGGCCGGCATCGTCGCCGCCGAGATGGACGTCCAGCTGCACATCACGTCGGGCCCGGCGCTGGAGCGAGCCGGCGACCTCGCGGCGATCCTCACCAAGCTCGGCGAGCGCGACGTGTTGTTCATCGACGAGATCCACCGGCTGTCGCGGACCGTCGAGGAGATCCTGTATCCCGCGATGGAGGACTTCCAGCTCGACATCGTCGTCGGCAAGGGACCGGCGGCATCGAGCATCCGGTTGACGCTGCCGCCGTTCACACTCGTCGGGGCGACGACCCGTACCGGCATGATCACCGGGCCGCTACGCGACCGGTTCGGTCTCGTCGCCCGGCTCGACTACTACGACGCCGACGAGCTCGAGGCGATCGCGATGCGGGCCGCCGGGATCCTCGGCGTCACGATCGACCAGCCTGGGGCGTGGGAGATCGCCAAGCGGTCGCGGGGCACGCCGCGGATCGCCAACCGCTTGCTGCGCAGGGTCCGCGACTTCGCCGAGGTGCGCGGTGACGGCACGATCGACGCCATCACGGCCGAGCAGGGTTTGTCCGTCTTCGGCGTCGACCACCTCGGGCTCGACAAGGTCGACCGTGCGGTGCTGTCGGCGCTGTGCCAGCAGTTCCGCGGTGGACCGGTCGGTCTGTCCACGCTGGCGATCTCGGTCGGCGAGCAGCAGGAGACCGTGGAGGACGTGTACGAGCCGTTCCTCATCCAGCAAGGCCTGATCGCCCGCACGCCGAGAGGACGGGTGGCCATGCCCGCGGCCTACGAGCACCTCGGCCTCGCGGTGCCGAAGCGACGTGGCGACCAGCCGGGTCTGTTCGGCTGAGATGGGGGCCGGGTCGCCAGCCCGTGACGGCACCACCTGCCGGCTCAGGCCGCGGCGACCGACGGGAGGGCGAGCTGGCGGCGTTCGATGACGTGGTCGACGAGGCCGTAGGCGACGGCGTCCTCGCCGCGGACGGTGTAGTCGCGGTCGATGTCGGCGGCGACCCGCTCGCGCGGCTGGCCGGTGGCCTTGACGAGGATGTCGACCATCCGCTCGCGGATCTCGACCATCTCCTTGACCGCCAACTCCATGTCGACGGTCTGGCCCTGCGCACCGCCGTGCGGCTGGTGGATCAGCACCCTGGCGTTCGGGAGTGCCGATCGTTTTCCGGGGGCGCCGGCCGCGAGGAGAACTGCGCCGGCCGAGCACGCCTGACCGACGCAGATGGTCGCGACGTCCGGGGCGATGTACTGCATCGTGTCGTGGATCGCGAACAGTCCGGTCATGTCGCCCCCCGGAGAGTTGATGTAGAGCGAGATGTCCTGATCGGGGTTCTCGGATTCGAGATGGATCAGCTGCGCGACGACGAGGTTCGCAACGTTGTCGTCGATCGCGGTCCCGAGGAACACGATCCGGTTGGCGAGCAGGCGGGAGTAGATGTCGTATGCCCGCTCGCCGCGGGGGCTCGATTCGATGACGGTCGGGACGAGCATGGATGCCTCCTTGTCGAGTACATGGTTTGTGCAACTCATGAGTTGCACATGACGATAGACGACCGGCATGCGACGTGCAACCATTGGGTTGCGCTATGATTCGAATCCATGGATGACACCACCGTCGTGACCCGCAATGTCGACCTGGAGCTGTCCGGGGAGGACGTTTGGTACCTCGTCGGCGACGGCAACGGCTGGGTCGAGTGGATGGTCGACGAAGCTGACGTCGTCGTCGAGCCCGGCGCCGAGGGGACGGTCACCGACGGGGACATCGAACGCGGTGTCAGGGTCACGGAAGTCGTCGAGGGCGAGCGGGTGTGTTTCGTCTGGTGGCCGAGCGGCGACGAGGACGCAACGTCGACGGTCGAGCTGGTCGTCGGTTCGACGACTGGGGGAGCGGCGCTCCGCATCGTCGAGACGTTTCCTGCGCCGCGAGAGATCGCGGTCACGCGGGCCGCGACGACATGGGCAATTCGCGGGTCGTGCCTGCGTGCGTGCTCCAGGATGCTCGTCGCCGCGTGAACGCCGCGGGCTCGCGACGGCCGCTCGACGAACTGTTCATCGCTCTCGCCGACCCGACCCGTCGTGATCTGCTGCAATCGCTCGTCCACGACGGACCGCGTACCGCAACCCAATTCGCCGCCGACGCCTCGATCTCACGCCAAGCGATCGTCAAGCACCTCAAGGCGCTGGAGGACGCCGGGCTGGTCGCCGCCGAACGCTCAGGGCGCGAGGTGAAGTACCGAGCGACCACCGCTCGGCTGGCCGAAGCGGTGAGCTGGCTGCTCGATGCCGGGGAGTCCTGGGACCTGCGTAGCGCTCGGCTGCAGCGCCGCTCAACACGCTGACAGGCGGCAGAACTCCTCGTCACATTGCAGTGTCACGCGATTGCCACAAGTCCGGCGTGACGCGGTCTCGGCTCGGCGCATAAGCCGATGACATCAGCAGCTCACCCGGAGCCGCGATGCGACGCAAGGAGAGCAACCATGAGAAGGCAACGACGCGTGTTGATGGTGAGCGGGCTGGTCGCAGCGTTCCCACTGGTCCCGGCCATCACGTCGGCAGCGACCGGCGGCGCCGCCGCATCGGTCTGCGACGGTCCAACGGCAACCGTGCCGGTCGACGAGCCGGCGCCGACCACCGAGCAGGCGCCGACCACCGAGCCCCCGCCGACCAGCGAGCCCGCGCCGGCGAGCGAGCCGGCGCCGACGACCGAAGTGGTCACGTCGACATCGGAAGCGGCGCAGGCCGCACCGACCACGGAATCGGTTGTCGTCTCCAGCGTGGTCGAATCGGACTCGTCGGCGGCGCATGCGTCGGGGTACGGGCTGCGCACCGACCGGCAGGAGGTATCGGTCGATCCCGCGCCGCCGCCCCGTGAGGTCTACCGCTTCACGATCCCCAAGCTCAACATCCCGTTCACCCCGTTCAAGGACCAGGGCAAGGGCCCGTGCGGAAGCTCGTGGGAGTTGGAGAGCAACGGGAGGGTGAACGGCAGGGATCGGTGGATCCTGACCGTCAGCGACCTGCCGCCGGATCGCACCTGCACAGTCGAGGTCATCGTCGTCGACAGCAAAGGAGTCAGGCGCAGGATCGAGGACAAGGACCTCACGATCAAACGGCTGAAGACCGTCCCGCCGGGACCGGAGACCACCCACATGATCGAGTTCACGCACCCGGTGAACAACCTCGACGGCGGCACGGTTGACGTCAAGCTGAGCTGCGTGGCCCCTGCTCCATAGCCGCGCCCGCCGCGATCGGCACGTCCGTAGCCTTTCCATGTGCGCCTGGAGGATCTCGACTACCCGCTCGACCAGGCACGCATCGCCCAAGTGCCGATCGAACCGCGCGACGCGGCCAGGCTGCTCGTCGATCGGGGGGACCGTGAGGCGGCACATCGCCACGTGACCGATCTTCCCGAGCTCCTCGAACCCGGCGACTTGCTGGTCGTCAACGAGACCAGGGTCATCCCCGCCCGCCTGCGCTTGCTCCGGTCGACCGGGGGAGCGAGCGAGGTGCTGCTGCTCGAACCCCGCGATGCGCATCGCCGGGTCTGGGAGGCGCTCGTCCGGCCGGCGCGGAGGCTGAAGTCCGGCGAGCAGCTCGCTGCGGTCGACGGCACGCCGTTGATCGAGGTCGCGGGTCGAACGGCGGCCGGCGACACGTTCGAGGTGACGCTGCTCGGGGAAGGCGATCCGCTCGACATCCTCGGCGCCTTCGGCGAGATGCCACTCCCGCCGTACATCCACAGGAAGCTCAATCGCCCTGAGCGGTACCAGACCGTCTACGCCAACGAGCCCGGGTCTGCGGCTGCGCCAACGGCCGGGCTCCATCTCACCCAACGGGTCCTCGACGGGCTCCGTGAGCGGGGCATCGAGACCGCCACCGTCGAGCTCTTCGTCGGACTCGACACGTTCGCGCCGGTCACCGAGGACGACCCGCTGACTCACCGCATGCACAGCGAGCGCTACCGGGTCCCGGCGGCGGCTTGGGATGCGGCGCAGGACGCAACACGAGTGGTGGCCGTCGGCACGACATCGGTGCGAGCGTTGGAGAGCGTGGCCGCGACGGGCATGCTCGAGGGTCGAACCGAGCTGTTCCTCCATGCCGGTTGCAACATCGATGTCGTCGACCTGCTGATGACGAACTTCCACATGCCGCGCACGACGCTGCTGATGATGATCGAGGCGTTCGTCGGCCCCCGCTGGCGCCGCCTCTACGCAGAGGCCGCCGCCGACGGCTATCGCTTCCTCTCCTTCGGCGACGCCATGCTCCTCGATCGGCACGCCTGACACCCGAGTGCCGGAACGCGCCCGAGTGCCGCAGGACCCCCGTCGGTACCGCCCGCACTCGGGTGCGCTTCAGCACTCGGGTTGGGAACGGCTCGGATCACCGACACGGTTGGTCGCGGAGGGCGCCGCACGCCGGTTGGCCGACCGGTGGTCGCACCCCAGCGAGCCCGTCGCGACGCAGAGCGTGGACTCGCTCGGTGGCTTACCCCAGTACGTTGACCGGGATGCACCCGGTCCGGTTCGAGACGCTCGCCCGCGACGGCGCGGCGCGCGCCGGCGTGGCGACGACCGCGCGGGGCACGTACACGACGCCATGCTTCATGCCGGTCGGGACCCGGGGAGCGGTCAAGTACCTGAGCGCTGCCGACTATGAGAGTCTCGGCGCCCAGATCGTCCTCGGCAACACCTATCACCTGATGCTGCGGCCAGGCGCCGACGTCGTCGCCCGGTTCGGCGGGCTCGGACCGTTCGCCGGCTGGAACGGCCTGACGCTGACCGACTCCGGTGGCTTCCAGGTCTTCTCGCTGGAGCCGAAGGTCGACGACGACGGCGTGACGTTCCGCAGCACGTACGACGGCACGACCCATCGCTTCACGCCAGAAGGCGCGGTGGCCACCCAGCAGCTGCTCGGCGCCGACATCCAGATGGTGCTCGACGTGTGCCCGCCGCTGCCGAGCCAGCCCGACGTGATCGAGCTGGCCGTGAAGCGCACCGCGCTGTGGGCTGCCCGGGCCCGCGCCGCCCACACCCGCGACGATCAGGCGCTGTTCGGGATCGTGCAGGGTGGCACCGATCCGGGACTGCGCCGTCAGAGCGCGGTCGAGACCGCCGAGCTCGGCTTCGACGGCTACGGCATCGGGGGGCTGTCGGTCGGGGAGACCCGCGCCGAGATGCTCCCCGCACTGGATGCGGCGACGGGGGAGCTGCCGACCGACCGGCCGCGGTACTTGATGGGCGTGGGCGATCCGGCGTCGCTGGTCGAGGCGATCGCGCTCGGGATCGACCAATTCGACTGCGTCATGCAGACCCGGCTCGGCCGTCACGGCACGGCGTTGACGAACGCGGGCAAGCTGCATGTGAAGGCGGCGCGTCATCGCGACGAGGACACACCGATCGACGAGACGTGTGCCTGCGACGTCTGCACGCGCCACACGCCGCGGCTACATCCGCCATCTTTTCAGCGTTGCCGAGCCGTCGGCGTCCCGGCTCGTGAGCCTCCACAACGTTGCCTGGACCCTCGCCCTGATGGAACGGGCGCGGCGGGCGATCGTCGAGCTGCGCTACGACCGGTTCCGGCGCGACGTCCTGTCGGTGTGGGACTAGAGGTCGCTGGCTAGGCTCTCCGACGCTCCGGACCGAGGACCTGGCCGGACTGATTGGGATCTCACACTGACATGCACCTACTCCTTTCCTTTCCGGACCACCTCGCCGCCGAGGCCGAGTTCATCGCTTCCACGCCCGTCGACACGGAGGGAGCGGCGACCGAGACGTCCGAACCGTCCGAGTCGGACGAGGACGACGTCAGCGCGACAGGAGTGATCCTGCAGCTGGGAATCTTCATCCTCATCCCCGTTGCCATGTACTTCCTGCTCATCCGGCCCCGCCGCCGGATGATGAAGCAGCAGCAGTCCGTCCAGCGCTCGGTCGAGGTCGGCGACGAGGTGCTCCTCACGTCCGGCATGTACGGGTTCATCACCGGGTTCGAGGAGGGCAGCGACGTCGTCTGGGTCGAGGTCGATGACGACGTCCAGATCCGGGTCACCCGCGCCGGCATCTCCGGCAAGGTTCCCACGTCAGGCGCGGCCGATGCGCCGGCGTCCGCATCCGAGGGGAGCAGCCGATCGGAGGGGAGCAGCCGGCCGACGCTCAAGGGTGGATCGAAGGCAACCACGACGGACAACGCCGAGACCGCAGAACCCGTCGACGAATGATTCGCCGCCGCCTCTGGATCTCGCTGATCGGGATCGTCACCGTCGCCGCACTGTTCCTCGGAATCAACCTGCTCCGCGCGCAACGAGCCGGTGCTCGGCCTCGACCTCCAGGGCGGGGTCTCGGTCGTCCTCGCTCCGGACGAGGACGCGTCGGCGGACGACCTGACGTTCATCCGCGACCTGATCCGCGACGAGCTCGAGAGCCGCGGCATCGCCGAACCGGACGTGCGGGTCGAAGGCGAGAACATCGTCGTCGACCTTCCGGGGGTGAAGGATCAGCGTCAGGCGCTCGATGCCGTTGACGTGGCTGGCATCGTGTCGCTGCGGCCGGTCATGTCGCCGTGCCAGCCGCCGGTCGACCCGGATGCGGTGGCGTCGTCCTCGGTCCCTGAGACCACCGACCTGGCGTCGTCCTCGGTGTCCGAGACCACCGCGGTGCCGTCGTCCGAGGCGAGCAGCGGCGTCGGCGAGCGAGCTGACCGACGCGCCGGCGACGAGCGAAGCTCCGCCGACGTCAGCCGGTGACGCCACCGAGCCGGCGGGATTCCGCCGACCATCAGGGGTCGACGACTCGGCACCGGACAGCTCGATCGCCGAGTCGACCGAACCGAACGGGTCCACGGAGCCGACCGAGTCGACCGAGCCCACGAGCTCCGAGCCCACCGAGTCGACGGTCGCGGAGACGACCACCACGACGACCGTCCCGCTCGGTCCGCTCGGTGACAACCCGATGGACACGATTCCCGATTCGCCGTACGCGCCGCCGCCGCCGTCGTCCGACGACACGTTCGTCGAGCTCCCGACGCGCGACGGGCTCGTGTGCATGGTGGGTCCGGTCCAGCGCGGACCCAACGGCGAGGCGGGCGGTTTCGTGTTCGCCAAGGACTCCGCTCAGGCCGTCCTCGACAACACCGGCGGCTGGATGGTCACCGTCACGCTCTCGGACGAAGGCGCCGGCACGTTCAGATCGATCGCCGGCCAGTGCTTCAACGATCCGCTGCAGGGCGGGCAGACCTGCCCGACCGGCCAACTCGCGATCGTGATGGACGACGAGATCGTCACGTACCCGCGGGTCAACGACCCGAACTTCTCCGACGGCAGGGTGTCGATCACGGGCAGCTTCGGCGAGTCCGAGGCGAGGTCGCTGGCTCGCGTGCTCGACCGTGGCGCCTTCCCGGTCCAGGTGCATGCCGAGACGGTGCAGACCGTGTCAGCCACCCTCGGCTAGGACTCGATGACGGCGGCGATCCTCGCCGGACTCGCCGGCGTCGTCCTCGTGCTGTCGTTGCTCGCCTACTTCTACCGGCGGCTGATCCTCGTCGTCGTCGCCGGCATCGCCGTCTGGGGCATGTTGATCTACTCGGCTTCGACGATCATCTCGGAGACCGACGAACTACGCCCTCACGCTGGCTGGCGTCACCGGCATCATCGTCGCCATCGGGGTCACCGTGGACACCTACGTCGTGTACTTCGAGCGGATGAAGGAGGAGGTGCGCCACGGGCGCACGATTCGCAACTCTGCGCTGCGGAGCTTCAAGGCCACGTGGCGCACGATCGTCGCCGCCGACCTCGTCGCGCTCATCGCGGCCGTGGTCCTGTTCCTCCTCAGCGTCGGCTCGGTGCGAGGCTTCGCCTTGTACCTCGGGGTCACCACGGTGTGTGACCTGATCGTCTGCTTCTTCTTCACCCGGCCGGCCGTTGGGCTGCTCGCCGAGTCGGGATGGCTCGACCGTGGCGACACGTTCGGGCTGAAGGAGCTACCGATGAGCTTCGTGAACGATCAGGGCGACGAGGAAGTCGGCCTGGCGAACTGCCCGGGCTCGAGCTCCCGAGACCCCGGAGCCGATACACCAACGCCGCAGCGACGCGCGCCGACGCCGATGAGCCGGTGGCGTACGGGCAGCGCATCGCCGGAAGCCGCTGAAGCGGCTGTTCCTCGGCCAGACTGCTGTCGACTTCTGGGGTCGCCGTTGGTGGGGGCTCGGAGTGTCGATCGCTGCTCGTCGTCGTGAGCGTGATCTCGCTGTCCACGCGCGAGCTCAACCTCGGCATCGACTTCGAGGGTGGCGTGGCGTACGACGTGCCGGCGAGCGACCTCTCGACCGACGACATCCGGGCCGTGCTCGACGACAACGGTGTCGACGGCACCCACGCCAAGGTCGAGGAGCGCCGATCGAGCAGCGGCGACATCGTCAAGGTGCAGATCGAGGACGAGCCAGAGGAAGTCAGGATCGCCGTGCAAGAGGCGCTCGCCGAGGCCGCCGGCGTCGACCCGTCCGAGATCAGCGTGGCGTCGGTGTCGTCGAGCTGGGGCGAGCAGATCACCCGCAAGGCGGTCACGGCGCTGATCGTCTTCCTCGCGCTCATCGCCGTGGTCATCGCGATCCGGTTCGAGTGGCGGATGGCCGTCGCGGCGATCCTCGCGATGCTCCACGACGTTGTCGTCTCGCGCCGGCATCTACTCGCTCTTCGGGTTCGAGGTCACGCCGCCGACCGTCATCGCGTTCCTCGACGATCCTCGGCTACTCGCTGTACGACACGATCGTCGTGTTCGACCGGGTGCGTGAGAACGAGCGCCGGGTCGCCGCCGCCGGACTCTCGGCCGCCGATCTCGTGAACGTCTCGGCGAATCAGGTGCTGATGCGCTCGCTGAACACGTCGATCGCGGCGATCCTGCCGGTCTCGCGCTCCTGATCATCGGCGCGGGCCTGCTCGGCCAGATCACGCTGCGGGAGTTCGCCATCGCCCTGCTGATCGGCATGCTGACCGGCGCGTACTCGTCCATCTTCATCGCGACGCCGATCCTCGGGATGCTGAAGCGCTCGATGCGCGGGGCCGCGGTCGGCGCCGGCGAGGTCGACCACCTCACGGGCGAGGAGCTCCGCACGGTCGTGGTTCGGGGCGTCGGCGTGCTCGCACCGCGGACGAGCCGCCGCCGGTCGAGCCGAACGTCGTCCGCTCGAGTCGACCAGTTCGCCGGCGAGTAGCGAGTCCGGTGACACGCTTGTCGCCGAGCGCCCCCAGTCGTCACTCCTGCCGCCGGACGCCACCACCGAACAGTTGCTCGGAAGGGCGGCCCGCCCGCGCAAGAAGAAGCGTCACTGAGCGCCGGACCGTGGCGACCGAGCCCGCCGGACCAGCCGGGCGGAGCAGCACTGCCTGGGGCGAGCGGTCGATCGCCTGGGTCCCTGTAACGTGAATACGTGACTGTCACTTCGGATGCCACCCACGACTCAGCCTGGTTGACATCCCTGGTCCGGGACATCGCCGACTACCCGAACGCCGGGGTGACGTTCCGCGACATCACGCCGCTGCTCGGCAACGCCGACGGGTTCGCCAGGGCGGTCGACGAGCTGCGCGACCCGTTTCTCGACGCGGCCGTCGACCGCGTCGTCGGGGTCGAGGCCCGCGGGTTCATCCCCGCGGCGGCGGTCGCTTACCGGCTCGGCGCCGGATTCGTCCCGGTCCGCAAGGCCGGCAAGCTGCCGTGGGCTGTTGCTCGCGAGGAGTACGAGCTCGAGTACGGCACCGACAAGCTCGAGATCCACCGCGACGCGATCCATCCCGACGAGCGGATCCTGGTCATCGATGACGTGCTGGCCACCGGCGGCACCGCCGCGGCCACGGCGCGCCTGATCGAGACGCTGGGCGGCAAGATCGTCGGCCTCTGCTTCCTCATCGAGATCGCCGCCATGGGTGGCCGCGGGCGGCTGGCCGACTACCGGGTCGAGTCGCTGGCCAGGTACTAGCGATGGGGACCGTCGACCGCGTCCTGCCCTGGCGGCGACACCACGAGTCGGCCACGCCTGCCGAGCTGGCACCGCTGCTGGCGTCCTACCGCTCGCGCCACCCCAAGGCGCGCATCGCCACGATCACGACGCCTACCAGGTCGCGGCGGAGGCGCACCGGACCCAGCTGCGCTCGAGCGGCGAGAGCTACATCAACCATCCGCTCGCCGTCGCCAGGATCGTCGCCGAGATCGGCCTCGACGAGACGTCCGTCGCGGCCGCGTTGCTGCACGACGCCGTCGAGGACACCGAGATCACGCTGCAGGATGTCGAGAGCAACTTCGGCAGCGAGATCGCCGCGATCGTCGACGGGGTCACCAAGCTCGATCGCATCCAGTTCGACTCCCGCGAGGCGCAGCAGGCCGCCACGATGCGCAAGATGCTCGTCGCGATGGCGGCCGACCTGCGGGTGCTCGTCATCAAGCTGGCCGACCGGCTGCACAACATGCGCACGATCGCGGCGATGCCGCACGAGAAGCAGCAGCGCATCGCCAACGAGACGATCGACATCTACGCCCCGCTGGCCCACCGACTCGGCATGCAGGAGATCAAGCAGCACCTCGAGGACCTCTCGTTCGCCGCGCTGCACCCGAAGCGCTACGCCGAGCTCGACTACCTCGTCAGCTCGCGGTCGCCCGAGCGCGAGGTGTACCTCGCCGCTGCCGTGTCGAGGTTCGCGCCCGACTCGCCGAGGTCGGCATCACGGCGGAGGTGACCGGCCGCGGCAAGCACCTCTGGAGCCTCTACGAGAAGATGGTCGTGAAGGGACGCGAGTTCGACGACATCTTCGACCTCGTCGCGATGCGGATCATCGTCGACTCGACCAAGGACTGCTACGCGGCGCTCGGGTGCATCCACGGTCGCTGGCGTCCGGTGGTGGGCCGGTTCAAGGACTACATCGCGATGCCCAAGTTCAACCTCTACCAGAGCCTGCACACCACCGTCATCGGCCCGTCCGGCAAGCCGATCGAGGTGCAGATCCGCACCCGCGAGATGCACCAGCGGGCCGAGTGGGGGATCGCCGCCCACTGGGCGTACAAGGACGGCGTCGCAGAGCACCGACATCGACTGGCTCAACCGGATCATCGACTGGCAGGCCGACGTCACCGACCCGGCCCAGTTCATGCAGAGCCTGAAGACCGACCTCGAGCAGGAGGAGGTCTTCGTGTTCACGCCGAAGGGCCGTGTGGTCACGCTGCCGCTCGGCTCCACCACGGTCGACTTCGCGTACGCGGTGCACACCGAGGTCGGCCACGCGTGCGTCGGGGCCAAGGTCAACGGACGTCTGGTGTCGCTCGACCATCAGCTCACCAGTGGCGACACGTGCGAGATCTTCACGTCGAAGGTCGAGACGGCCGGGCCGTCGCAGGACTGGCTGGCGTTCGTCAAGTCGCCGCGCGCCCGAACAAGATCCGGCAGTGGTTCAGCCGTGAGCGGCGTACCGACATGATCGAGAACGGCCGCGAGGAGCTCACCGATGCGTTCCGCCGTGAGGGCCTCCCGATCCAGCGGATGTGGTCGTCAGAGCAGCTCAAGGCCGTCATCAGCGACCTGACCTACCTCGACCTCGATTCGCTGCTGGCGGCGATCGGCGAGCACCACGTCTCGGGCCGAAGCGTGGCTCAGCGGGTGGCGAGGCTGCTCCGGGATGGTTCGACCGACGACACCGACCAGCTGCCCGCCTCCGTGCTACGGCCCCGCCGGCACCGCTCACGCTCCGACAATGTCGGACTCCACGTCGAAGGGCTCGACGACGTCCTCGTGCGCCTCGCCGCTGCTGCACGCCGGTTCCTGGCGACGAGGTGATCGGGTTCATCACCCGCGGCCGCGGTGTCAGCGTACATCGCGCCGACTGCGCCAACGCCGTGTCGCTCAGCGAAGAGCACTCGATGCGGATGATCGAGGTCGACTGGGAAGGCGAGCGACACTCCGCGGTCTACCGGGCCGGGGTCGAAGTCGTCGCCCTCGACCGATCTCGTCTGCTCCGCGACGTGGCCAATGCGCTGTCCGACCATCACGTCAACATCGTCGCCTGCGACACCACGACGGGCAGCGACCGGGTCGCCAAGATGCGATTCGAGTTCGAGCTCGCCGATCCCGGCCACCTCGCCTCGGTGCTCCGCACGATCAAGGCGATCGACTCGGTCTACGACGCCTATCGCCTCGTCCCGGAGGGGCGCCGACGAACGGCGACTGGCATCAGGTCCCAACCGATTTGTCGCACTTTGCATCAATTGGTTGGGAAGTCTTCGCGTCGGTGGCGACCGCCTGGACGTGCGCCATCCGCTCGTCGAGCTCCTCGGCGACCCGCTCGTCGTTGGCCATCTCGGCGTCGATGTCCATGTCGGCGAACTGGATCACGCCCATGTCGGTGAACCGGCGCGGACCTTCGGCCCGAACAGGCCGATGTCCTTGAGGATCGGCACGATCCGCAGGAACAGGTAGCCGCGAAACTCCTTCATGATGTCGCTGTTGGCGACGTAGTCCGTGACCTCTTGCCGGAAGTCCGAGGCGCTGCCACATCTCCTCGCCGAGGAAGCGGTCGCGCATCCGATAGCAAGCCTCGACGCAGAACTCCTCGCGCTCGTCGCGCTCGGCCGGGTGTGCTGCGGGTAGTAGTCGCGCAACGCCAGCCGCCCGAACATCACGTGGCGCGCTTCGTCCTGCATGACGTAGGCGTTGATCGCCTTGCCGAGCGGCTCGGTGGCCATGTTGCGGATCAGCCCGAAGGCGGCGAGGGCGAGCCCCTCGATGAGCACCTGCATCCCGAGGTACGTCATGTCCCAACGGCTGTCGCTGATCGACGTCGTCGAGCAACGACTGCAGGTTCGGGTTCAGCGGGTAGGTCATCTGGATCTTCTCGTGGAGGTACCGGCTGTACACCTCCACGTGGCGCGGCCTCGTCGATGACCTGGGTCGCGGCGTAGAACTTGGAGTCGAGGTCGGGGACCGTCTGGACGATCTTCGCCGTGCAGACCAACGCCCCCTGCTCGCCGTGCATGAACTGGCTGAAGCGCCAGGCCTCCATGTGCCGCTTCGCCTCGCCCTTCTCCTTCTGGGTCATCTTCTCCCACCACGGCGTGCCGAACAGCGAGTGCATCTCGTCCGGGAACCCGACCGGGTTCATCGGGTCGATCTCGAGGCTCCAGTCGAGGCGGTCGCTGCCGACCCACTGCCGGCGTGTGCCCTTGTCGTACAACCGCAGCAGTGCTCGCGCCCGCCGGTGTAGTCGAAGTCGAACGTCGTCGTGATCGGGCTGGGGATGTCCCAGCGCTCGACCGGATCGGACTCGAATGCCGTCACGTCGTACCCCCTTGTTGGTTACCCGCGACTACTCACCTGGGCACCCGCCGGTTCACCAGGCTCGCGGCCGATTCGCTGCCGATGCGAGCACATTCGATGCGGCCCCGACCTCTTGCTCGGCCTCGTAGCCTGCTGGCCGTGCCGCAGTTCCAGACCAGTCCGGGAATGTTCGACGTGCTGCCACCGGAGTCGGCCCGCCGGCGGCGGTTCGTCGAGGTCTTCGCCGAGGTGGTCGAGGCGGCCGGTTACGGGCAACTGATCACCCCGCTCCTGGAGGACGCCGGTGTGTTCGCCGGAATCGGCGAGGCGACCGACGTCGTGCAGAAGGAGATGTACCGGTTCACCGACAACGGCGGCCGAGACGTCGCGCTGCGTCCGGAGTTCACGGCCTCGATCGGTAGGGCGTTTGTCGAGCACCGCCCGGTGACGCCATGGAAGGTGTGGCCCGCGGGCACGAACTTCCGGTACGAGCGCCCGCAGCGCGGGCGCTACCGCCAGTTCGACCAGACCGACATCGAGGTCATCGGGACCGACGACCCGTACGGATGTCGAGGTGATCGCCCTCGGGTGGCGGTTCCTCGAACGGCTCGGCTTGCGGCAGGTGACGCTGCTCGTGAACTCGCTCGCCAACCCTGACGAGCGGGCCCGCTACATCGATGCCCTACGCCGCACTTCGAGGCCAATCGTGACGCGCTGTCCGAGCAGGGACGCGAGACGCTCGCCCGCAACCCGCTGCGGGTCCTCGACTCGAAGCGCGCCGAGGACGCCGCTCTGATCTCGACCGCGCCGGCGATCGCCGAGTTCTACGGCGACGAGACGGCGGCACACTTCGAGGCGGTCAAGGATGGACTCGACGCACTCGGGATTCGGTACACGATCGCGCCGGACTCGTCCGCGGCTCGACTACTACGTGCGGACGACGTTCGAGTTCGCCGGGGCACGCTCGACAGCGCGCAGAACGCGCTCGGCGGCGGCGGGCGGTACGACGGGCTGATCGAGGCGCTGGGCGGCCCTCCGACGCCGGCGATCGGTTTCGCGCTGGGCGTCGACCGGACCCTGCTGGCGTGTGACGACGAAGGCGTGTTCGCGGCGCCGGAACAGACGGTCGACGTGTTCGTCGTCGACACGACCGGGGGCGCGGCGGCGCTCGCGATCACCGAGGAGCTCCGGCGCGCCGGCGTCCGCGCCGATCGCGCGTTCGGCAGCAGGAGCATGAAGTCGCAGATGAAGGCGGCGGACCGCAGCGGCGCCGCATATGCGGTCATCGTGGGCGAATCGGAGACCGCCGCCGGCACCGCCACGGTGCGGCCACTGCGCGCCGGTGGCGAGCAGGTTGCGGTGCCGCGGTCCGAGCTCGTCAGCAGGATGCAGCGAACGCGCGACGTTCTCCTGAGCGCTCGAGCACCGACTCGGTGCTGAACGCTCAGGAGAACACGATCGACTGCCCGTAGCCTGATCGATCGTGTCAGACCAGCCGACGACGGACGAGATCTCCCGGGCCACCACGATGCGCACGCACACGTGTGGGGAGCTGCGCGACGTCAACGTCGGCGAGACGGTTTCGGTGTGTGGATGGGTCGCCCGGCGCAGGGAGCACGGCGAGCACCTGGCGTTCATCGACGTCCGTGACTACTCGGGCGTGGTCCAGTGCGTCGTCGACAACGCCGTGGACGTGCGCAGCGAGTACGTCGTGCGGATCACCGGCGTCGTGCGGGCCCGACCGGAGGGCACGGTCAACCCGAACCTGCCGACCGGCGAGGTCGAGATCGGCGAGTGCGAGGTCGAGGTGCTGCGGGTGGCGACCCCGCCGCCGTTCCCGATCGACGCCAGGGCCGACGAGGTCGACGAGAACGTCCGCCTCCAGTACCGCTACCTCGACCTGCGCCGCGAGCGCATGCAACGAAACATCCGCATCCGCGCTGCCGTCAACGGCGCGTTCCGCCGGGCGATGGACGCCCAGGGCTTCGTCGAGGTCGAGACGCCGATGCTGGTGCCGTCGACGCCGGAGGGCGCCCGGGAGTTCCTCGTGCCGTCCCGCAAGGAACCCGGCTCGTTCTACGCGCTGCCCCAATCGCCGCAGCTGTTCAAGCAGCTCCTGATGGTGGCGGGATTCGACCGCTACTACCAGATCGCCCGCTGCCTGCGTGACGAGGACCTGCGCGCCGATCGCCAGTACGAGTTCATGCAGCTCGATGTCGAGATGAGCTTCGTGTCGCAGGACGACGTGCTGGCGGCGATCTCCGAGGCCGTGCTCGCGGCGAACGAAGCGGTCACGGGCGAGCGGCCGACGATCGAACGGATGACGTGGCACGAGGCGATGAACCGCTTCGGTGTCGACAAGCCCGACGTGCGCTTCGGCATGGAGCTGATCGACCTCACCGACGCGTTCGCCGGGACCGAGTTCAAGGCGTTCGCCTCGGCAGCGACGATCAAGGGAATCAACGTGTCCCGCAAGGCCGGCGAGTTCGGCCGCAACCAGCTCGACAAGCTCACCGACCACGCGAAGAGCCTCGGTGCGAAGGGCCTCGTGTGGTTGAAGGCAACCGGTGACGGCACGTTCGAGTCACCGGTCGCCAAGTTCCTCTCCGATGCCGAGATGAAAGCGATCAACGACCGGCTCGCGGTCGGCGCGGGCGACCTCGTGCTCATCGTCGCCGACGAGTGGGACGTCGCGTGCGAGGTGCTCGGGCAGCTGCGCAACGACCTCGGCCGCCCGCCGGTGTGGGAGGGTCCGTACCGCTATCTGTGGGTCGTCGACTTCCCGATGTTCGTCGGTGTCGATCCGGGCACCGGGCACCCCGAAGCCAGCCCACCATCCGTTCACACAGCCGCATCCGGACGACGTGGACCGGCTCGAGAGCGACCCGATGAGCGTTCGCTCGCAGGCCTACGACCTCGTGCTCAACGGCTGGGAGCTCGGGTCCGGTTCGATCCGAATCCACCAGAGCGACCAGCAGCGGCGCATCTTCGCGCTGCTCGGCATCGACGAGGAGCAGGCCAATCGCAAGTTCGGTTTCTTCCTCAACCCGTTCGAATTCGGCGCGCCGCCGCACGGCGGATTCGCCGTCGGGATCGACCGCCTGGTCGCGATCCTCGCCGGCGAGGAGAACATCCGCGAGGTGATCGCGTTCCCGAAGACCCAGTCCGGCGCCGACCCGATGACGAACTCGCCCTTGCCGGTCGCCCAGGCGCAGCTCGACCTGCTCGGCGTCCGCGTGCTGCCGCCAGCCGCCAAGGGCTGACGGCGACGCTACTTCTCCACGCCCCTGCTGGCGTCGCCGGTGAAGTAGCGCTGGAACGTGAAGAACACGATGACGATCGGGATCGTCACGACGAGCGTCATGGCCATGAACAGCGGGAATCGACTGGCCCGATCCGAGACCGCCGCGGAACTGGGCCAGGCCGAGCACGAGCGTCTTGTACTGCGGGTCGTCCGTGGCGACGAGGAACATCGTGAACTCGTTCCACGCTCCCTGCACCGAGAGGATCGTGATCGCGATCAGACCTGGCTTGGCCATCGGCAACACCACGTAGCGCCAGGTGCGGAAGATGTTGGCGCCGTCGATCGCGGCGGCCTCCTCGACCGACTTGGGGATCTGCTCGAAGTTCTGCTTCATCAGGTAGATCGCCGCGCAGTCGATCACCAGCGGCAGGATCATGCCGGGGTACGTGTTGCGCAGGCTGAGCTCCTTGAGCACGAGGAACCGCGGGATCAGCAGCACGACCCCGGGAACCATCATCACCCCGAGGATCACCGCGAAGATCGTGCGCCGCCCGGGGAAGTCGAGCCGGGCGAGGGCGTAGCCGGCCATGGCGGCCAGCCCGACGCGCCCGGCCGTCACGCACAGCGTGATGAACACGGAGTTGACCGTCCAGCGCCCGAGCCGGATGTCGACCTGGGAGTCGACGATCCCGAAGAGCTCCTTCCACGCATCGAGCGTGAACGGGTCGGGCACCAGCGAGAGCGGATCGGCGACCGCCTCGCTGTCGGTCTTGAACGAGGTCGCGATCGTGATCAGGAACGGGCCGATGTAGATCAGCGAGAAGAGCGCCAGGATCGTGTAGCTGGTCGTCCGCTTGGCCCGCTGGGCCCGGCTGGGCCGAACCGACGGGGTCAATTGGTGGGTGGCGGTCATGACGAGTCCTTGTCGCGGGTGACGATCCGCTGGAACACGGTGAACACGAGGATGATGAGGAACACGATGAACGCCAGCGCCGACGCCCGTCCGAAACGGCTCTCCTCGAGACCGGTGACGTAGGTCAGGTACGCCGGCGTCATCGTCTCGCCGGCGCCGTCGCTCATCACGTAGATCTGGTCGAACACCTGCCAGGTGCCGATCAGGCCGAGCGTGACCACGAGGATGACGTGCTTCTTGAGGAGCGGCAGCGTGACGTGGCGCAGCGTCTGCCAGCGGGTGGCGCCGTCGATCGCCGCCGCCTCGTGGACGTCCTCCGGCACCGCCTGCAACCCGGCGAGGAGCATCAGCATGAACGTCCCTGACGTCGGTCCAGATGACGAGGACGATGATGACGACCATCGTCCACGACGGGCCGCTCAGCCAATCCCACCAGTCCATCCCCATGAACCCGTGGTCGGCGAGGAAGGCCGGCGCCTCGTCGATCCCGACGAGCCCGGCGAACGCGTGGAAGGTCCCCTCGCCGTTGTTGAACCACTGCCGATCGCCGCCGCCGAAGGCCGACAGGATCGTGTTGATCGCACCGTCCCGTTGGAACAGGAACAGGAAGATGAACCCGATGGCGATCGAGCTCGACACCGACGGCATGTAGTACGCGGTCCGGAAGAAGCCCTTGCCGCGCAGCCGTCTCTGGTTGACGATCAGCGCGAGGAAGAGCGCGAGGGCGGTCTGGATCGGAACGACGAAGAGCACGAAGTAGAAGTTGTTGCGCACCGAGGACACGAAGTTCTTGCGGGTCAAGCCGTCCTCGAGCAGCAGCTCGCAGTAGTTGTCGAGGCCGACCCGCTCGGCCTGATCGGAGAACGGCCCGCCCTGCCCGTTCCACTTCGTGAAGCTGACGTAGAGCGCGAGCAGGATCGGCACGATCAGGAAGACGACGAGAAAGACCAGCGGCGGGGCTCATGAAGATCCAGCCCCACAGCCGTTCCCCCGGGCGGGAGCGTCCGCCGAGCCCGCCCCGCCGGCCCGGCGAGGCCGCATCGTGGCGGCCGCGCTCAGCGCACCTCGACGGCGCCGGTGTTGCTGGCCATGTTCGTCACTGCCGTCATCGGTCACTCGCTTCGTTTCCGTCGATGCGGGCGCGAGCGGCCGCGGTGAGCGCGAGCCCCAGGGGCAGGCCCGCGCTCACCGCGGGGGTCGCAGTCCGGACGGGTCAGCCCTCGAGGGCGTCCTCGCCGTTGGACTGGAGGTCAGCCAGGATGTCCGCCGGCTCGGCGTCGCCGTTCGACATCGCCACCAACTGCGCGTCGAACTCGGTCAGCACGGCGGTGAAAGCCGGCAGGCTCACCTGCGCCCTGGCGTAGTCGGCCGCCGAGATGAACGGCTCGAAGTCCGGGTTGTCGGCGAGGAACGCGTCGGCGGCCGACGCCCGTGACGGCATCACGCCGAACGCGTTGGCCAGCGCGACCTGCTGCTCGGCGGCGGTCATGAAGTTCACGAAGTCGACAGCGGCTTCCTGCTGGTCGCTGGCCGCGGCGACGCCCCAGCACTGGGTGAACGCCATCGAACCCCGGCCGGCGGGCCCTTCGGGCAGCTCGAGCACGGTGTAGTTGACGTCCGGATAGTCGTTCGTCATCGCGCCCCGGATCCAGTTGCCCTCGATCGTCATCGCCGCGGCGCCGGTTCCCAGCGCCTCGCCGCCCCAGCCGAGGTCCATGTTCTCGGTGAACTCGTAGCTGTCCGAATCGAGCAGGCTCTTGATGAACTCCAGCGCGGCGAGGTTCTCCGGCGTGTCCGCGGTGACCTCGGTCTGGTCCTCGCTGACGAAGTAGCCGCCCCCGGCCACGAGGAACGCGCCGACCCGGTCCCGGGTTGCCGCCGGAAGCGAGCCCGACGTGATCGTCGGTGGTCAGTGTCGCGGCGACCTCGGCCAGCTGGTCCCAGGTGGTCGGGTAGTCGGCGTCGGTGAGCCCGGCCTCCGTCCACATGTCGGTGTTGATGACCAACGCCAGCGTCGAGAAGTCCTTGGGCGGGCAGTACAGCTGGTCCTCGTACGTGAACGCACTCGTGCAGCGCGGGGTAGAAGTCGTCGGGATCGGTGATCTGGTCACCGATCGGGGCGAGGCTGCCACCCGATGCGTACTCCTGGAACTTGTCGAGGTTGACGTAGAAGACGTCCGGCGGGTCGCCGCCGGCGAGCGCCTGTCCGAGCTGGAGGTTCATGTCGTCGGCGGCGACGAGCTCGACCGTGTTGCCCGACTCGGCCTCCCACGCCGCGATCGGCGGCGTCGACGGCCTCGGTCTCGGCCGGGCCCGACGACGCGATCATCACGTTGAGGTCTGGCCGTCCGCCGGACGCGGGTTCTCCGGCGACCGACCGGCTGAGCGGCTGCCGTCGCGATCGCCACCGACGCGGCGATCGCTCCGGCGACGACGTTTCGTCGTGTCTTCATGGGCACTGTCTCCTTGTGTTGGGTTCCGGTTCGGTCTGTCGAGGTGCTGGCTATGAACGTTCAAATCATGAGGCATCGGATGCTGATCACGAAGAGCCACGGTGGATCAAGGTCGGGGGGAGAACGACGGGCTCGACGTGCTCACCGTTGAGGTGAGCGGCGATGAAGCCGTCGACGAGCGCCTGGGCCACCGCCTCGGTGGGCTGCCTGATCGACGAGAGCGGGGGCGAATGTGCCGTCACCAAGCGGCTGTCGTCGAATCCGGTCACACCGAGCTGCACCCCGAGCTTCAATCCCCGCTGGTCGGCGGCGAGGGCGCATCCGACGGCGAGGACGTCGGTGGCGCACACGATCGCGGTCGGCGGGTCAGCAAGATCGAGCACCCGCGCAGCCGTGGCCTTGGCGCTGTCGATGTTGTCGAGACACTCGAACTCGAGCGCCGGTCCATCCAGCCGGCCGATCGTGTCGCGGTATCCGAGCTGCCGGTCGAGTCCTGCCCCGGTGGCGCCGATGCCTCCGAGCCATGCGATGCGCCGGTGGCCCGCCGTCCAGAAGTAGGACACCGCCTCGCTGATCCCGGCCGCGCCGTCGACGTCGACCCACAGGCTGGCCTTCGGATCGTCCCAGTTCCGGCCGAACGACACGAACGGGATGCGCTCGCTGACCGAGATGGCGGAGCCGTTCGTCACCGGGCATCGTGCCGGAGAGCACGAAGCCGTCGACGGTGCCGGAGCGAAACAGCCGGTCGTAGTCGGCCAGCTCGCCGGCGGCGTCGAGCGGACTGATGAGCACGATGTGGAAGTCGCGGGCGGCGGCGGCCCGGCAGAGGTCGTGGAGGAACCGGTCGAGGAGCAGGTTCTCGATCTCGCCGGCCTGATGGCATCGGTACGCCAGCGTGTTGGTCGTGCGGACCTTCAACGCCCTGGCTGTCCGATTGGGGCGGTACCTCAGCAGCTCGTCGATGGCCTGCTGGACCCGCGCACGCGTTCTCGGGGCGAACACGCTCGGGTTTGCGAATGACGTTCGACACGGTTTGGCGTGACACGCCGGCGAGGTCCGCGACCGTCTCGACGGTCGGCTTGTGCGCGCTCGACTGTCCACGGGTGGTCATCCCGTTGTTCCCCCTCGCGACGCCCAGAACTGTATGGTAATTTGATCGTTCAAGTCAAGAAGGCGACGCACGGGAGCCAACCGATGGCTGATCGATCGCAGCTCGCGAGACAACCTCTCGTCCACCGTCTGACCTCTTGCGTCCTGGCCCCGTCGGCGACCTTGGCGGACGGCGACGGCGAGGTACGTGGCGCGGCTGCGGGGTTCTATCTCGGCGATCGGCGCCTGCTCGACCGCTGGGTGCTCACCGTCAACGATCTGCCGCCGGAGGTCCTCGCCAGCGAGCTGGTGGCCCCTTACTCGCTGGTGACGACGGCGATCGTTCGCGACGGCACCGAACAACTCCGGATCCCTGTGTTCTGCTCGAGCGCACTCGGGTCCAGCACGCCAGCGGTTTCAGCGAGACCGTCGTCGTGCACAGCTTCGATCTCGTGGCGCGGACCGTGGCGATTCGCATCAGCGCCGGATGTGACCTGTCGTCGACGGCGGCGGTGAAGGCGGGGCAGCCGGACGGCGCACCGGTCGACGCGATCCGTCATGAGCGCGGGCTGCGCTTCGCCAGCGAGGGCTACGTGGTGGACGTCAGGCCCACCGGCTCACCGGACCTGGACGAGTCCGGCGGAGCGTTGACGTGGACGGTCGAACTGAGACCGGAGGCGATCGAGCGCATGGTCGTCGACGTCGTGGCGAGCCAGCCGGACGACGGCAGTTTTCGGCCACACGCCCCCACCGTCTCTCCGTCGTTCTCGCTCGTCGTCACCTCGGACGACCCGCGCGTCGATCGCTTCGTGTCGTGGAGCGTCGCCGAGCTCCAGCGTTTGGCGCTGGCCGACCCGCAACGACAAGAGGACGTGTTCGTCGCCGCCGGATCGCCGTGGTTCTTCACGCTGTTCGGACGTGATTCGCTGTGGGCCGCGCGCTTCATGATTCCGTTCGGCACCGGACTCGCCGAGTCGACGCTGCGCGTGCTCGCCCGTCGCCAGGGCACGAAGCACGACCAACGAGCGGAAGAGGCGCCGGGACGGATCCTGCACGAGTTGCGAAGCGCCGGCTTCGATCCCCCGAGGTCAGCCTGCCCGCCGGCTACTACGGCAGTGTCGATGCCACGCCGCTGTGGATGTGCACGCTGATCGACGCGTGGCGTTGGGCGCGCCGACCGACGCAGTTGTCGCCCTGCTCCCATCGCTCAGGGCGGCCGCCGGATGGCTGCTCGACGGCGCCGACCCCGATGGCGACGGGCTGTGTGAGTACCTCGGGGACCCCGGACATGGTCTGTCGAATCAGGGCTGGAAGGACTCCGGCGACAGCGTCAACTGGCAGGATGGCCGGCTCGCCGCGGCCCCGATCGCGCTCTGTGAGGTGCAGGGCTACGCCTACGAGGCGGCGCTCGGCGCGGCCGATCTGCTCGAGCAATTCGGAGAGCCGGGCGCGGTCGAGCTCCGAGTCTTCGTGGAACGCCTGCGCGAGGCGTTCCACGCATCGTTCTGGCTGGAGGACGATCGCGGTCGGTTCATCGCGATCGGGCTCGATGGCGACAAGCGCGCGATCACCTCGGTGTCGTCGAACGCCGGTCACGTCATCGGAACGGGCCTGCTCGACGCCGACGACGAGCGGACCGTGGCCGATCGGCTGGTCGGCGAGCTGGCCTGTGCCGGCGGCCTGCGGACATTGTCGGAGGCCAGCGTCCGGTACAACCCGATCAGTTACCACAACGGTTCCGTATGGCCACACGACACCGCGATCTGCGCCCGCGGCATGGTGCTCGCAGGACTCACCGGCCAGGCATCGACGCTCCTGGGCGGGCTGGTTCAGGCGACCGAGGTCTTCGGCCCGCGCCTGCCCGAGCTGTACGGCGTGCTCGGCGACGGCCGCATCGTCGCCTACCCGGCGGCGTGCCGGCCGCAGGCGTGGGCGGCCGCGTCGGCAGGGGTCCTGGCGTGGGCCCTGGCCCCGGTGGTGCCCGATCGTGACGGCGTGGCGTCCCTACCGCCGGTCTTGCTCAGCGGGCGGGCCGAGGTCGACGGCATCCGCGCCGGCGGCCGGGCGTTCAGAGCGAGCGTGGCCGGACCTGGTCAACCGGTCGTCGTCAACGAGATCGGGTGACCTTCCGGCCGAGCCCGAATAGCATCGAGCTTCATGAATGACATTCGCCGCGACTTCGCCCCCGGCGTCATCACCGGTGGTGACGTCAAGGACATCTTTGCGCTCGCCAAGGCCGCCGGGTTCGCCCTGCCAGCCGCCAACTGTCACCGGTTCCAACACGATGAACGGAGCGATGGAGACCGCCGCCAAGCTCAACTCGCCGGTGATCATCCAGTTCTCGTACTCCGGCGCCGCGTTCATCGCCGGCAAGGGCATCGGCAAGGGTGACCGGGCGTCGATCCTCGGCGCGCTCGCCGGCGCCGCCCACGTGAACGCGCTGGCCGAGGCGTACGGCGCCAGGGTGATCCTGCACACCGATCACTGCGCGAAGGACAAGCTCGGTTGGGTCGACGGCCTGCTCGACGCCGGCGAAGCGCACTTCGCCGCCACCGGGCGCGCCGCTGTTCTCGTCGCACATGCTCGACCTCTCGGAGGAGCCGATGGACGAGAACGTGTCGACCTGCAAGAAGTACCTCGAGCGCATGTCGGCGATGGGGATGACGCTGGAGGTCGAGCTCGGCATCACCGGGGGTGAGGAGGACGGCGTCGACAACTCCGGCAAGGACCAGGCCGATCTCTACTCGAAGCCCGAGGAGGTCGAGTACGCCTACAGCGAGCTGATGGAGGTGAGCGACCGGTTCACGATCGCCGCCGCGTTCGGCAACGTCCACGGCGTGTACAAGCCGGGCAACGTCAAGCTCACCCCGAGCGATCCTGCGCGACAGCCAGGAGTACATCGCCGGCAAGCTGGGCACGCCGACCGATCGTCCCGTCGACTTCGTCTTCCACGGCGGATCGGGCTCGACCCCGGACGAGATCAAGGAGGCGATCTCGTACGGCGTCGTCAAGATGAACATCGACACCGATCTGCAGTGGGCGTTCTGGGACGGCATCCGCCGGTTCGAGGCCGGCAACCACGACTACCTGCAGGGCCAGATCGGCAACCCGGAGGGGCCTGACAGGCCGAACAAGAAGCTGTACGACCCGAGGGTCTGGTTGCGGGCGGCGGAGGAGTCGTTCGTCGAGCGGCTGACGCTGGCCTTCGAGGAGCTGAACAACGTCGGCACGCTCGCCTGAGCTGCCGTTGCCCCGCTGTCCGCGATACTGACCAGATGCCGACACGTGACCGACCGGCCATCGACGCGCTCGACGCGCACGCAAGGCGCTCGCCGCTGCGGGTGGCGGCGATGCTCGGCGTCGCGCTCGCGAGCGTCGCCGGGGTGCTCGTCGGAGACGCTTACGACGCCCCGCGAATCGACGCCGCCTGCTCGATCTCGACGAACCTCGGGCTCGGATCGAGGGGCGACGGCCGTGCAGTGCCTCCAGACGACGCTCAACGCGCTGGGGTACAACGCCGGCCCGGTCGACGGCGCGTTCGGCCCGATGACGTACCGGGCGGTTCGCGCGTTCCAGCAGGCCAAGGGGCTGACGGTCGATGGCCTCGTCGGCCGCCAGACCGGCGCCGCGCTCGGCATCTGGGGCACGTCGACCGCGCCGCCGGCGAGCGGCAGCGGTTGCAAGGTGGGCACGACGCTGCGCATCGGGTCGACGGGCGAGCAGGTGAGGTGTCTCCAGTGGGCGCTCAACGCGGCCGGCTACCCGGCCGGCCCGGCCGACGGGAGGTTCGGCAGCAGGACGTTCGCCGCGGTGCGCAGCTACCAGCAGGCGAGGGGCTTGGTGGTGGACGGCGTCGCCGGGCGGCAGACCTTGTCGTCGCTCGGCATCTTGGGAGCTCGACCACGCCGGCCCCGTCCGAACGGCTGCTCGCCCCCCGCCGGGCGTTCCCGCCACCGCCCGCCAGGTCGTCATCGTGACGCCCACGGGTGGGAGCCGTGCCGACGTCGATCTGCTCGTCCACGACGGCTCGAAGTGGACGTGCTCGCGGATGGACATGGCCGGGCGGGTCGGCCGCAACGGCACGCGCGCCCTGTCCCGACGCCGATCCGGCGACGGCACCACGCCGGCCGGCATCTTCCCGCTCGGAACGATGCGGCGCCCGATGGCCAGATCTTCCAGTTCTTCGGCAACGGGGTCAACCCCGGGGTCCGGGGAACGTGGCGGCAGGTCGAGCCGGGCGACTGCTGGGCGGCGACTCCGAATCGGCCGTCTACAACTCGCTCGTCACCCGCACGGCCGCGAACTGTGCCAGCCCCGATGAGTACCTCATCAACTTCCAGCAGGCCTACTCGCGAGCCGCGATCATCGGCGCCAACCTGGGGCCGAATCGTTCTGGTGACGCGGTCGGCGAACCTCCCCTCGCCGCTGCGATCTTCCTGCACCGCCACTCGTACGACGCCGGCGGGAATGCGAGAGCGACGTCGGGCTGTGTGTCGCTCAGCAACGACAACCTGATCTACGTCCTCCAGCGCCTCAGGCCGGGCCAGGCGTTCTTCGTCATCAAACTGGGATAGGCGTTTCCGCCCGCGGCGGCCCGTGCCTCAGTCTCCCAGCGGGCGGATCACGAAGCCGGTGCGGAGTTTCGGGGTGAAGAACGTGCTCTTCGGCGGCATCAGGACGCCTTCGCGGGCGGTGCGCTCGATCTCGGCGACGCTGACCGGCCGGATCAGCACCGCCGCCGCGGCCTCGCCGCCGTCGACCGCCTTGACGACCTCGTCGAGTCCGTGCTGGTAGGTGACCTCGACGCCACATCCGGCGAGCGCGTGCTCGAGGTACGCGCCGTCGAGCGCACGGACACCGTCGAACGCGTCCGGCCTCGGCGTCAGGCGCTGGGCGCCGTCGGGCCCGACGAACGCGAGGAACCCGTCGTGCTCCATCGCCGCGAGCGTCGCAGGGGAGGTCGGATCGATCGAATCGATGTCGAAGGAGTGCGACAACGTGTCCAGCAACTCGCCGGCGGTGACGCCCGTGTACAGCCGGTGGATCGCCTCGACGCTGAGCTGGTCGACGATCAGCTCGCCGACGAACGCCAACGTGAGCTCGGCGGGGGAGTCGGTGCGTCCGGTCGCGGCCCGGACCTCGTCGCGGTAGATGCGCGAGATGCCGTACCGATGGTGGCCGTCGGCGATCAGCACATCGTGCGGGCTGACGTGGTCGCGGATCGTGGCCACCCGCGCCGGATCGCTCACTCGCTCGACGATGTGCGTGACCCCGTCGACGGCCACCGCGCCGACCGCCTCGGCCGGCTCGCGCAGCAACGCGGTGAGGCCTCGGGCGAGCGACAGCCCCCACACGGGGGAGAGGTTGGCCCTCGTCGCCCGCGTGAGGTCGAGGCGGTCGGTCGATGCCTTCGGCGTGGTGCGCTCGTGGGGGAGCACGCCGCCTGCGCCGTCATCGACCACCTCGATGGCCCCCGAGCACGCCGACGAGGTCACGATCGGAGCCCGCCGCGTCGGTGAAGCGCATCCGGTAGATCGTGAACGACGTCGACGTCGTCAAGGACAAGGACTCCGTCGGCCATCCAGGCGTGCAGGATCCGGGCGGCACGCTCGTAGCGGTCGTCGCCGCCCGCGGGCACGTCGACGTGCACGATGTTGTGGTCGCTGCGGGCGGCGAGCGTGGCGACGTCGTCGGCCGACAACACGTCATAGGGCGGTGCGATCGAGATCCCCGAGGTCGGTTGCGGCGTAGCGGAGGGCGCGGAACGGCTCGAATCGAGGCACGCCCGACACGATGGCATAGCGAGCCACTACGGTCCACCGCCGTGAACCCGCCGTCCACCGTGCTGTGCGATCTCGACGGCGTGGTGTGGCTGAGTGGCGAGCCGATTCCGGGTTCGGTCGAGCGCGGTCGCGCGTCTGCGCCGCGCCGGCCACCGCGTCGTGTTCGTGACGAACTCGTCCTGGCCGCGCCTCGCCGAGCACGTCGCCGCACTGGCCAGAATCGAGATCGAAGCGGACGGTGACGTCGTGTCCTCGCCGATGGCGGCGGCGACGCTCGTCGCGCGGCGGTGAACGGGTGCTCGTGTGCGGGGGGCCGGGGATCGTGGAAGCGGTGGAGGCCGCGGGCGGTGATCCGATCGCCGGTGACGACGGCGCCGGCGTGGCGGCTGGCGTCGATGCCGTCATCGTCGGGTTGCACCACGAGTTCGACTACCACCGGCTGACCCTCGCGACCGCAGCCGTTCGCGCCGGGGCCCGATTCATCGCGACGAACAACGACCCGCTGTACCCAACGTCAGGCGGCCCGGTGCCGGGCGGCGGCTCGATCGTGGCCGCGGTTGCGACGGCCGCCGGCCGCGCTCCGGCCATCGCCGGCAAGCCGTTCGCTCCGATGGCCGCCGCGGTGCGCAAGCTTGTCGGCGAGACGACCGCCGATCTGCTGATGATCGGCGACATGATCAGCACCGACGGTCGGTTCGCCGCCGAACTGGGCTGTCGCTTCGCGCTCGTCCGCACGGGCAACACGGCGCCCGGCGAGCCGGTCGAGTTCGAGCGGTCATTCGACCTGCCCGATCTCGCCGCGGTCGCCGAGGCGATTGTGACGGGACAATCGTGACATCGGTCGCGGTCCCGGCGCTCGCGCGCTTGCGCGGCGCTAGCATCTCGGGATGCCGACAAACCCGATTCAGAGCGTGATCGACTCCGGTCTGCAGTTCACGGAGGTGCAGCGCAAGGAGGCCGAGAAGCTGGTCAAGAAGCTGGTGAAGACCGGCGAGGTCCGCGGCGCCGAGGCCGACAAGACGGTCCAGAGCCTCATCGAGCGGGGCAAGGAGACGTCTGCACAGATTGCCGAGCTGATCAAGAGCGAGGTCACCAAGCAGTTCGGCTGGCTGGCCAATCGCGTCGACGAGCTCGAGGACCAGCTCGAATCTCTCGTGAGCCGGGTCTCGGGCGGAGGTGGCGGGGCCCCGAAGCCGGCCGCTTCCGCGCCGGCGAAGAAGGCACCCGCGGCGCGGAAGGCCGCGGCTCGAAAGGCGCCGGCCAAGAAGGCGACCGCCAAGAAGGCCACCGCCAAGAAGGCGACCGCCAAGAAGGCGACCGCCAAGAAGGCGACCAAGAAGGCGACCGCCAAGAAGGCGACCGGGGCCCGCAAGGCTTCCGCCTCCGGCTGACCCCGACTCGTCGATGGCCGCCAGGAGGCGCCTCGACGCCGAACTCGTTCGCCGGAGCCTCACGCCGGCACGCGGCCAGGCCCAGGCGCTCATCGCTGACGGGCGCGTCCTCGTCAACGGAGCGGTTGCCGACAAGGCGGGGCGACTCGTGGCGCCCGGCGACAACATCGTCGTCATCGGTCCGCCCGCCCGCTTCGTCGGTCGCGGCGGCGAGAAGCTCGACCGCGCGCTGGAGCATTTCGGCATCGACGTCTCCGGATGGCGCGTTCTCGACTGCGGCGCATCGACGGGAGGCTTCACCGACTGCCTGCTCTCGCGCGATGCGACCGAGGTCGTCGCCCTCGACGTCGGTCACGGCCAACTGCACCCGAGGTTGCGCGACGATCCGCGGGTCGTGGTCCTGGAGCGCACGAACATCCGCCACACGACCGTCGAGACGATCGGTGGTCCGGTCGATGCGGCAGTCGCCGACGTTTCGTTCATCTCGCTCAGAACGGTCATCCCGCCGCTCACCGCGTTGTGCAAGCCTGGGGGTGCGATGGTCCTGCTGGTGAAGCCACAGTTCGAAGCGGGCAAGGCGGAGGTCGGCCGCGGCCGCGGCATCGTCACCGATCCGGCCATTCACGACCGGGTCAGGAGCGAGATCGACGCGGCGCTCCGACACGCGGGATGCGACGTTCGGGGATGGACGGACTCCCCGATCCTCGGAGGCGAGGGCAACAAGGAGCTCCTGGTGTACGCACGCACGAGCGAGGCGCGGACGCCGTGACGAGGATCGCCATCTGCGCTCACTACGAGCGCCCAGACGTCGTCGACATCATCGAGGAGACGATGACGTGGATCGTCAAGCACGACCACGAGGGATGGCTGCTCCCCGACGACGGCGCCGAGCTGGGGCTCCATCACCATGTCGGCGAGCGGCCGCTCAGCGACGCCGATGTCGTGCTCTGCCTCGGCGGCGACGGCACGATGCTGCGAGCCGTCGGTGCGCTCGAGGGAGCCGCGGTGCCGCTGCTCGGCGTGAACCTCGGCCAACTCGGCTACCTCACCGAGATCGAACCGGCCGACGTCACCGATGCGCTCGAACGCTTCACCCTCGGTGAGCGCGTCGGGGAGTGGCACCTCGATGTACGGCTGATGCTGCACATCGAGGCCCACCGCGGCAGCGAGGCGCTCGGGCGGTGGCGCGCCCTCAACGAAGTGGTCGTCGAGAAGCACGAGTCCGGGCACACGGTACGCCTGCTCGCTCGGATCGACGGCGAGCCGTTCACGAGCTATCTCGCCGATGGTCTGATCGTTTCGACGCCGACCGGGTCGACCGCGTACTCACTGTCAGCCCGTGGCCCTGTGGTGTCGCCTCGGCACCGCGCGTTGCTGCTGACACCCGTGTCGCCACACATGCTGTTCGACCGCACCCTCGTGCTCGACCCAACCGAGACGGTCGAGATCGAGGTCGCCGGGCACCGGCGGGCGGAGGTTGCCGTCGACGGTCAACTCGTGATGACGATCGATCCCGGCGACACCGTGCGCTGCCGACCGGCCGAGGAGACGGCCCGCTTCGTTCGCTTCGGGCCGTACCGCTACCACCAGATCCTGAAGTCGAAGTTCGGGCTCATGGATCGCTAGTGCTGGCTGACCTGCGGCGCGAGGGTGGATGTCCAAGCTGAGCAGGCGCGATGCACCGATTTCGTCACCAACCGTCGCCAACCGTCGCAAGGCGTGACAACCGCTACTGAGGACTGACTGAGGACTCCGATGACGACCGCCATCGGCCGGCGGACCATCCCTCGTCGATCGTGGGCCTGGACATAGCGTCCGTTCCGTGGTGGAGCAAGAGCCCGAGTACTTGACCCCGCGCCTAACACGCTGGCGAGCACGAACGGACGGTGTGCTGCTCGTGTTGGCAATCCGCACCTTGCCGTTCTTGTTGGTGGAGATCAAGCGCGAGGAGTTGCCCACGGTCGACCGGCGGCTGATCGACACCGTGAATGTCATCGTGCTGATCGCCTTTGCCGTGGACTACTTCGTCGAGCTGGCTCTCGCCTCGAATCGACGTGCCTACGCACGCCACGAATGGACTTCGCTCGTCATCGTCGTCACTCAGGCAATCGCCATCCTCCCGTACTTGGGACCGTTCGGCTTGCTGCGGGCGCTGCGAGGTGTGCGCGGGCTCCGCGCCGCCGCCGCGCTCGCCCGTCTCGCGGCAATCGGCGGCGCGGCCGCAGCCGAGAGCCGCACCTACCTTCGGCGCAACGCCGGGCGTATCGCGCTTGGAGCGGCGGGGATGACGTGGCTCACCGCGGCAGCCGCGTTCACGCTGGCCGAAGACGTCGGCGTCGGTGGCCGACACGGTTCGTTCTTCGATGCGCTCTGGTGGTCGACAGCGACGATAACGACCGTTGGTTATGGCGACGTGTTTCCGATAACCACGGCGGGGCGGGTCGTCGGCGGCGTCACCATGGTCGTCGGAATATCAACGTTCGCGGTCGTCACCGCCAAGGTCGCAGAGTGGCTCGTCCGCGGCGACCGAACCACCCCATGAAATTCAACGCGATACGTGCCGATCGGAGGGCATCTTGGCGCTCCTGATCGGGCATTACCGCGCTCGGGGTGATGTAGCCCCTGATGTTCGGGCAGTTCGCAGTGTCATCACGACCGGGAGTGGACTCTTCCGAGGAGCCGTGAATGCCTGAGTCCCTCGTTGGCGCCCTCCCCGATTCACGTACAGCCCTGCGGACCCCCCACTCACCTGGCCGTCCGGAAAGTCGATCGATTGGTGCGATCCCTGCCAGGCGCCGTCGGCGTTCGTCGATGCGCGGGGTCCACGGCGTCGCCGATGAGTCGCTTGAGGCGCGCATCGCTCCCTCGGATCTTCCCTCGCTGTATCGACGTCGTTGACTCGCCCGGTGTGCGTGGCCGACCGGTGCCGTCGGGCATGTGGATCGCGTGGTTCAACGTCTGTCACCATCAACCTGCCGTTTTCGGTTATGCCGCTTCGATGGTCGTCTCGCCGTCGGGCAGGTCAACCTGCTCCTCGGTCTGGTCGGAGTGTCCCCGCCCTCGAAAGTGATGATCGCCGCGGTGAACTGCCGATCAGGTGGCTCGGCCACGGTGGCGGGTTGAGCGGCGGGTTGATCGGCCGTGGCGATGCCTCGCGGGTTCGGTCCGCGCCGCGTCGAGCACGAGGATCACGTCGACGAGCTGACGTACCGGCACGACCCGCCGCGGCGACGGCCGTCGATTGGCCAGAGGTTGCGGCCCTTGGGTTGCGTGGGGCTGCGTTGCAGACCTCGATGCAGTCTCACGGTCTGGACTCGCGCCTGCGGTGCGGTTCCGGGACCTGCTATCGCGTTCGCCTGGCTGCGGAGCACGGCCCGGTGTTCATCACGTCGTCCTTCAAGCTGGTTGCCAGCTTCGATCGCCGCGGAGCGCATCGTTTGAGTCGTCTTGTCGATCCGCAGCGCTCGCGCAGCCGCACCCGAGACGCCAACTTCGGTGGCACTTCAACCACGTGCTCGGGGCGGCGACGAGCTGCTGAGCGAGCAGCGCACCCATGTCGGTTCTCCGTGATCGGCCCAGTAGCGCAGCACGAACCTGACGCCCGCGCCAACAACCGGGCGCGTTGATGCCGTCGGCACTCGACCCGGAAGTCGTCACCGCTGGGCGCGGCGACCGCGCAGCGGGAGCCTTGAGCGTGGCGGTGCGAGCTTGACGGATCCACTTCCATACTGGCGTTGGTAATCGCACGCTGCACGATAGGTGCCTATGCCGTTCCTCTTACGAGCCACACCGCGAGATCGGCCGGATAGTCGCTCCTCCGGCCGTCAACCTACGGCCCAGCGCTTCGCGAGACATACGCAGCCAGGACCTCCTGGGCGATGTCCTCTCCCGCTTGCGTGTCGTGGGTCAGAAACGACCCCAGACGGAACGCCCGCGGCCACACATCGGAGTAGAAGTCGTCGAACGTGATCGACGGTCGCTGAGCAGCCGCAGCCTCGGTGCTGATCCCCACATCATTATCGACCCACCAACACCGCCAAAGGTTCCAAAGTCCTCGCGGCGATTCGAGATCAGCGCCATAACTGCCGATCGGTGTCCTACCGAACGATCCGGTGGAGTCGATTCAGCGCCTCACGTAGCGCCGCGACCGAGTCGGGCAGATCGGCGAGCACGGAGGCGATTTCCTGGCGTTCCCTGGTGAGCTGCTGACACGTCGCGAGCAGCTCGAGCACGGCGTTCGTCGACAGCGGTGCCATCGCCGCGGAGCGGCGCATCGACTCGAGGTCGGCCGCCGACAGCACCACAGGACTGATCGTTGCAGAGTCGAACAGCCGTTCGCAACTCAGGGACTAGCCACCCCGGCGGCATAGTCAGCGAGAACCAGTCGCGTGGTCGGGGCGGGCAGCCGTCGGCGCACTGCAGCCGACGCTTCGGAAGACGCGGTACCGGTCTGAGGATCTGGTACATCGCGGCCGACGAGATTTGATGCGTCCGGTAGATCGTCCTCACCGTGACGCCGGCCGCATAGTCGGCGAGAATCTGTCGCTCCCTCGACGGCGCGAGCCGCGGAGCCTGCGGTCGGCGGCGAGCGATCTGGTGCTCGTTGAGGACTCGGTACAGCCGAAGCACCGGAATCTGATACCTCTCGCAGATCGCCGCGATTGTCACACCGACTTCGTAGTCGGCGATCACCGCTTCGTCGTCGACCGCGACGAGGCGACGACGTCCGGTGCTCATCGCCCTCGCACCCTAATTTGTCCGGTGGCATCGTCGACGACGAGCTCGCGGCGAGGTCGGCTGGGGATGGCGTGACACGGCTCCGCCTGGGGCGGTGGGCCGGGAACGGTTCCGATATCCCTGCCCCGGCCCACCGCTGCGAATCGGTACCCGGGCGGCTCTCGTCCCAATCAGCCGAACGGATGGTGCGCTCACTGCCGCCATCGGGCACAATGGAGATCGGAACCGCCTATTCCGCCGGGCGTCCAGAGCGGGCAGCCCTGCCTCTCTCGATGAGTCCGGCGGGGCTGCCCGCTTGTAGGCCGCGAAATCGGCGCACGCTCTTCCGGGATGTGCTTAGATGACATCAGGGTCGGCGGACCCTAACGGCGGTCTGTGTGCGGCGGAACCGCAGGCTGCTCCGGGTCCGCCCGACCCGTTGAACGGGTCGGTCTGTGGCTCACTTCAAACACCGCTGGCACACCGACTACGACACATTCGAGGTCTATTGCCAGGAACGGTGGGGGTCGCCGTTACGTCAATCGAATGATCGAGGCGGCGCCGCCTGGTACACACGCCACTACGCACTCACGGAATGGGCGAGGCTCCATCGGGAACGGCAACCCGAGTTTCGGGGCGAGTTTAATACTCGGAGCGATCCCAGCGGCGGCGGCGACAGGCGTAACATCGCCATCGGTCGCTGCCCCTTCCGCGGCGGTTGTGGGCGGCGACCAGCAGTAGCGATGACCCCCGCTCGTCGTGGAGCACATCCCGAACGTAAGGAGTGGGGAACCGGTGCCGTCGTGCAATGGGGCGGCGGACCCCCACGCGGCGGCACCGGTTCGACCCGCCACCCAGTCAACCAGCGTGATTAGGCTGCCGTGACAGGGAGGTGCGGTGGCCTCCGGGACACGGAGATCACGCGTACCCGTCAGCGCCCGTCTCAGCGGCGGCCGAGGCGGGCGCTTGACACGCGTCGTGCGCAACAATCACTTCGCGGCCGGCGGCGTGTACACCGTCGAGGGCCGCTCTGTACGTCAGCCGCAGCCAGGCGTACCGACTCATCAGGCTCGCTCGCGAGGCGGGACTCATCGAGGCAGGGAGTCGCTGATGGCATCGATTCGCAAGCTGCCGAACGGGAACTGGCAGGTCCGCTGGCGGGAACGCCCGGGCGGGCCGCAGACAGCGAAGAACTTTAAGATGAAGCGTGACGGCGTGCCGTTCATGACCAATGTCGGGGCCGACCTACAGCGTGGCGTGTACGTTGACCCGACGCTCGGCGACGTCTCACTCGCCGAGGCGATGGCGGACCACATCGCCCAGCAGCCATACCGTCACAACACGGTTGTGAACGCCCGCTACGCCCTCGAACACGTCCGCCGGCACTTTCGGTGACCAGCCGATCGGCCGGGTGCGCACGAGCGACCTGACAGGCGTTTGTGACGGCACTGCAGCTCGAACCTCGCACCGTGCAATCGATCTGGCAGTACGTGCGCAGCGCGATCAGGGCGGCGCACCTCGACGGTGTGATCGGCCGCGATCCGACACCACGAGTGAAGCTGCCGCAGCATGACGGCACGGAGACCGTCGTGCCGACCGTCGACGACGTGCAACGTCTGCGAGCATCGGCTCCCGACGACTTCGCCGTGGCGGTCGTGATCGGCGCCGGTCTTGGCCTTCGGGCCGGTGAGATCGCCGGGCTCAGCGAGGACCGGATCGACTGGTTGCGGCGCGAGGTCAAGGTCGATCGCCAGTGGCACGGCAAGCTCGACCGCTTCGAACCGCTCAAGTCGAGGGCGTCGAACCGAATGGTGCCGGCCAGCGACCGAGTGCTAGAAGCGCTCGCCGAGCACGTCCGCGAACACGGCACCGGCGAACACGGCGTGCTGGTGCACGCCGAGGGCCGACCACTCAACTCGAACCGCACCGACTGGCGGTGGGAGATCACGACCCGTCAAGCCGGGCTCGACAGCCGGCTTCACGACCTCCGTCATCACTACGCCAGTTCGCTGATCTCCGCCGGTTGCTCGATCGTCGCCGTGCAGCGCGCCCTCGGGCACGCCAAGGCATCGGTCACGCTCGACATGTACGGTCACCTCATGCCATCCGACGAGGACCGAATCCGCGGCGCGATCGACATCGCGTGGAATGCTGAGGACGGATTGAGGACTCCGACTACGCTGAAAGCGCTCTGACCAGGCACTATGTACACCCTTCCGATCTTGAAGTCGAAGTTCGGGCTCATGGATCGCTAGTGCTGCTCCCTGATGCTGTCTGAGCTGCACATTGAGGCTCTCGGCGTGATTCGGCGCGTCGAGCTCGTGCTCGGCGACGGTCTCACGGCGATCACGGGCGAGACGGGTGCCGGCAAGACGATGCTCGTCGAGGCGCTCGAGCTCGTCGTGGGCGGGCGGGCCGAACCGTCGATCGTGCGAGCCGGCGCAGACGAGGCGCGCATCGATGCACGTTTCGTCACCGGCGAGGCCGAAGTCGTGCTGACCAGGGTCATTCCCGCTGCCGGCCGTTCCCGCGCGTACATCGACGGGCGGCCGGTCACCGTCGCCGCGCTCGCCGCCGCGGCGACCGATCTCGTCGATCTCCACGGTCAGCACGCCCACCAGCAACTGCTTTCGCCGGCGAGCCAGCGGAGTGCCCTCGACGGATTCGGCGCGATCGACCTCATACCACTCCGCGCGGCCAGGGCGCGGTCGACCGAGATCGATGCCGAGCTCGCGACGATCGGCGGAGATGAGCGGACCAGGGCGAGGGAGCTCGACCTGGCGCGCTTCCAACTGGCCGAGCTCGATGCCGCGGTGATCGACGACCCGGATGAGGAGTCGGCGCTCGAGATGCTCGAGGACACCCTCGCCGGCGCGGTCGAGCACCGTCTGGCCGGGTCGGAAGCTTACGAAGCGCTGTCGGGGGAGGGCGGGGCCAGGGACGCCCTCGGCATCGCCAGCTCCGCGCTCGCCGGCCGGGCACCGTACCGGCAACTTGCCGATCGCCTCGCGTCGGTCATCGCCGAGCTCGAGGACGTGATGGGCGAGGTCCGCGACGCCGCCGAGGAGATCGTCCAGGACCCCGACCGCCTCGAGTCCGTGCGGGCACGGCGCCAGCAGCTCCGCGATCTCTGCCGGAAGTACGGCGACGATCTCGTCGAGGTCCAGCGCTATCGCCAGGAGGTCGCCACGCGGGTCGCCGAGATCGAGGGCTACGAGGCTCGCGCCGCCGCGCTCGACACCGCCCGGCGACGGGCGATCGAGGTGGTGACGAAGGAGGCTGCCGCCGTCGGCGCGGCTCGCCGGGAGGCCGCTCCGCGGCTCGCCGGCGCTGTCACGGCGAGGCTCGCCGACCTTGCGATGCCCCATGCCGACGTCGCCGTCGACGTGCAAGGTGGGGACGGCGGTCAGGTGCAGTTCCTGCTCTCGGCCAACCCGGGTTCGCCGCTGCTCGCCCTCAGCCGGGTGGCTTCCGGCGGAGAGCTGGCGAGGACGATGCTCGCGCTCCGCCTCGTGACCACCGGGTCGGAGCGGCATTCGGGTGCTCCATCGACCCTGGTCTTCGACGAGGTCGACGCCGGCGTCGGGGGCACGGCGGCGACCGCCGTCGGCGCGGCGCTGGCGAAGGTCGCCACGAGCCACCAGGTGCTGGTGGTCACCCACCTCGCCCAGGTGGCGGCGCCGGCGACGACTCACGTGAGGGTCACGAAGTCGGTGGTCGACGACCTCACCGACGTCACTGCTGAGATCGTCTCCGGCGAAGACCGGGTCGCCGAGGTCGCCCGGATGCTGTCCGGCGACCTCGCCGACCAGGGCGGAACCGCCGGCGCGGCGGCCCGGCAGCACGCGAGCGAGTTGCTCGCCCGCTGACTTCGAACGCCGAGACCGCATTGCAACTGGAGTTCACCGACGGCGTCGAGATCCGGAGCGCACCCGAGTGTGGGGCGCCCGACAGGTGGACGCCCCGCACTCGGGTGCGCCGGAATCGTCGCGTCGCCGGGGCCGTCCGCGACTCCAGATGGGGACTAGATGATCTTGCTGATCACCAAGATCACGAGCGACACGGCGAGGAGCGTGATGGCGACCGCGGCGAGACCGTCGCGGCCGTCTCCCTTCGCTCCCTCTCGCACAGCACGCTGAGGTTCCTGGTTCATCTCGCTGGTCCTTTCGTCGCACATCGTCACCCAGATTCTCGACCAGGAGCCGACGATGTTTCAACAGTCACCGGTTGCACGACACCCAACCGTGCCAGGGCACGATCGGCGGCGTTGGCGCCGCACATTCCGTGCGCTCCCGCCCCGGGTGGCGTCGACGCCGAACACAAGTAGACCCCGGAGATCCCGGTGAAGTAGGGGTCGACGGCGAGTCGTGGTCTGAACAGGAGCTGGGCCGGCGAGGCTGACCCGCCGATGACGTCGCCACCGACGTAGTTCGCGTTGTACACCGACATCTCCGTGGCGGAGCGCACCGCCATGCCGATGATCCGCTCTCGGAACCCTGGGGCGAAACGCTCGATCTGGGCGATGATGGCCTCGGTCGCATCCCCCGAATAGGCAGACGGCACGTGCGCATAGGTCCACACCGGATGGATGTTGCCCACCGACCGGGTCGGGTCGGCGAGATACTGCTGGCCGACGAGCACGAACGGCCGCTCGGGCATCTTCCCGCGATGAACCGCTCGCTCGTTGGCGACAACCTCGTGCAGACCGCCGCCGAGATGGACCGTGCCGGCTCGGCGGGCCGCAGGCGCGGTCCATGGAACGCCTTCGGCGACGGCGAAGTCGACCTTGAAGGCGGCGGGACCGTGACGGAACCGGCGGTACGCGCGGGCGACTCGGCGCGGCAACCGATCGCCGAGGATGTCGGCAGCGTTCGATGGCGACACGTCCAGCATCAACACGTCGCTCGGCGGGAGCTCGCCGGCTGACGTCACGAGCTGACCGGTCTCGATCGTGCCGCCGTGGCGTTCGATGTCGGCGACCAACGCGTTGGCGATCGCCTGCGATCCGCCTTCGGCCACAACCCACCCTTTGGCGTGTCCGGCGACGATCAGCATCAGCCCGACCGCGCTGGTCATCGGACGGTCGAGGCGATAGCAGGCATGCGCCGCGACACCTGCCCAGAGCGCCCTGACCTCCTCGGTCCTCCAGAGCTCGAGCCAGCGTGGTCGCCGGCAACAGTGCGGCGGCGCCGAAGCGCGCCAGCGTCAACGGATGTCGCGGCAGGCGCAGGATCGGCTGTGAGGCGTCGGCGAACAAGTTGTCGAACCGCGAGACCGTCGGCGCAAAGACCCGACGCCATCGCTGACCGTCCCTCCCCATCCGGTCGGCGGTCCGCTCGATCGATCGGTACAGCACGCCGGCTGATCCGTCGTCGAGCGGATGGGCACAATCGACCGCCGGTTGCAGCCAGGTCAAGCCGTCCGAGGCGAGGTCCAACCCGGTCAGGAACGGCGACCCGGCAGCGATCGGATGGAATGCCGAGCACTGATCGTGCACGAGACCGGGGACGATCATCTCCGAGCTGCGTGTCCCACCACCGATCGTGTCGCTGGCCTCGAGCACGGTCACGTCGAGGCCGGCGCGAGCCAACCGCGCCGCGGCTGCGAGCCCGTTCGGCCCGCTGCCGACGACGATCGCGGAGGTCACGTTGTCACGGTTTGCTGGCGCCTGAACTCACGCGCGGCCGCCGTTGCCGGGATAGGCGACGCCCGGTGCCACATACCCGGGCAGGTCCAGGTGACCGTGTGGGGGATCGGGCCGTTGGGGAGCCACGGCTGCTCGTTGTAGGCATCGTCGTTGTGATACCACCCCTTCTCGACCGTGCCCAGCGCCGCGTCGATCACCCGGTACTGCACCTTCTTGCTGAAGGCCGGCTGCGACTCCGTCCAGGCGACGACGACATCGCCCGGTTCGTACTGGCATCGCTCCTGCAGCGCCTCGATCAGGCGCTCGTCGAGGCAGTGGCCGTCGCCGA
>CAVXSN010000018.1:0-143510 GCA_963764455.1 Ilumatobacteraceae bacterium | reverse complement strand
CGCGAAGATTGTCGAGAACGGCCAGGCGGCATCGTCTCGGGGGCGGAGGCGGCCACCGTGGCCGTGCAACACGAAGGAGACCCAGCATGGCGATGCAGCGGATGGACAACGTCCTCATCGTTGTCGACGACCTTGACGCCGTCACCTCGTTCTTCCTCGAACTCGGGATGGAGCTGGAGGGCAAGGGTCCGATCGAGGGACGTTGGGTGGAGCGTGTCATCGGGATCGACGACGTCCGACAGGACGTCGCGATGCTGCGGACCCCGGACGGCCACGGCCGAATCGAGCTGGCGATGTTCCACACGCCGAAGGCGATCAGCGCCGAGCCAAAGGAAGCACCGGCGAACACGCTGGGCATCCGCCGCATCATGTTCGCCGTCGACGACATCGAGGACGTCGTTGCCCGCCTGCGCACCCACGGCGCCGAACTCGTCGGCGAGCTGGCGCAGTACGAGGACAGCTATCGGCTCTGCTACGTCCGCGGCCCCGAGGGCATCATCGTCGGACTGGCCGAACAGCTCGGCTGAACGGAGCCCAAACCTCGAACGTTCGATGCAGGCATCCAGCTGGCGATCGAGGACGTGGCGGGCCGGGATTACTCCCGTGACATTCGGACAACCGCTCGGAGCACGTATGTGCGTCGGCTCCGGGCTTGCCTCCATCGCGCGATCGGTCGTCAGGTCGATGGTACGAGCAGTTGGTTGAGGCGTTGACTGACCGGCCATGCCCCCCGGGTCTGGTTGCACAACACGGTGGAGGTGAACCGGTGACCGCGGTGGTGGGTGGAGACGAAACCGACGCCGGCATCGAACCCGTGCAGCGACACCGTGCCGGTTGCGTCGTCGAGCCAGAAGCCGAGCCCGTAACTCATCGACATCTCCGGCACCTCGCTGCGTGAGCGCACCATCTCCGCAACGGTGTCCGGGGAGACGATCCGCCCGGCGAACAGGGCGCCCCACAGGGCGTGGACGTCCGCAGCCGTGGTGTAGATCCCGCCGTCTCCGTTGCCCCGCACCGGGAGGTGCAGGACGTTGGTGCGCAACCCCTCGTCGTCGAGGTAGCCAACCGCGGCGCGGCCGGGCAGCTCGTCGGATCGCAGGAACGACGTGTCGGTCATGCCGGCCGGCCGGCACACGCGCTGGTCGACGAGATCATGGAACGGGACTCCTGATGCCCGCTCGGCAAGCAACGCCAGCACCATGTAGCCGCCATTGCAGTAGTTGAACCGCTCGCCGGGCTCGTACTTCATCGGGTGACCGTCCAACACGGCGAGGAACTGCTCGGTCGTCGCCAGCTCGTGGACCGGCACGGTCAGGACGTAGTCGTTGTAGTCGGCCTCCTCGTCCTCGTCGAGGTAGTCACCGATTCCCGAACGGTGGGCGAGGAGTTGCTCGACGGTGACCCGGTCGTCGATCAGCGGCAGGTCAGTGCCGAGCACCGACCGGGCCGTCGTGTCCAAGCCGAGCTCGCCACGCTCGACGAGGCTCATCACCGCCAGCGCGGTGAGACCCTTCGAGCCGCTGGCGATCGCGAACTGCGTGTCGACCGTCGTCGGGACCCCGAGACCACGGTGCGCCAGGCCGTATGCCCGTTGCACGGCGAGGCTGCCATCGAGGTCGACCCGGATCACACCCGACAGGCCCACGTCGGCGGCGATCCCATCGACCAGCTCGCCGAGCCGGTCTTGGTCGTGACCAGACCCGCTGGACTCGGCCCGGACACTGGAATGCACCATCTCAACACCCTCCTCTGCGGGCCTCGATGCTCGCACGCCCTCGTTGTGATGCGAGGTCGACTTTCGCGGCGCCCGGCCACACCGAGACCGCCTCAGGGTTCTCAGTCGATGCGCGGCGGCTGATGCGCCCGTCGTAGACACCGTTACAGGCGTGCTTGCGCCGCCGTGACGAGACGAGAATCCACCTGTGGAGGCGAGCTAGGTCCAGGCGCTCGGCGAGGGCGTGATCGTCTCGACGCTCGCGGCTTGGGGCCGATCTACAGTGGCTGCACCGGAGTCGCTAGTGTTGTTAGTCCCTTGGGGGAGCACCGCGAATGTTGCAAACGATACTTTCGGAAGCCGCCTCCCAGCATGGCGACAAGGTCGCCTTGGTGGCCGCGAACCGCTCGCTCAGTTTCCGGGAGTTGGAGGATCTCTCCACTGCTTTCGCGGGAGCGCTGCGGCAATGCGGGATTGAAGACGGAGATCGCGTATCGATCTACTCCCAGAACCGGTGGGAATGGGTCGTGGCGTACCACGGCATCCTCAAAGCCGGGGCGGTGGTCAATCCGATCAATGTGATGCTGACCTCTGAGGAGGTGGCGTTCGTCCTCAACGACTGCGGTGCCAAAGTGTTGGTCACATCGGGCGACAAGGCACCTGCCGTCGTTGGTCTTCGTGACCGGGCTCCGCTTCTGGAGATGGTGGTCACGTTCGACGACCGCACGACCGGGACCGAGTCATTCCACACGCTCTTGGACAGCGGCGCGCCGCTCGTCGAGACCGCCGGTCCGTCGCCGCGGTCGCTGTCGACCATCGGCTACACGTCCGGCACCACTGGCCATCCCAAGGGCGCCATGCAGTCCCATCTGGCGGTGTTCCTCAACTGCGCTCTCACGGCGACCATGCACGTCCGCACTTCGAGTGACGTCGTCGTCACCGCGCTGCCGGCGCCGCATGTCTACGGGAACGTGGTGATCAACAGCACGTTCATGGCCGGCGGAACCGTCGTCTTGATGGATCGCTTCGATCCCGGCGAAGCGATGCGGCTCATCACCGAACACCGTGCGACGATGTTCGAAGGCGTGCCGACCATGTACGCGATGATGCTGGCTGCGCCCGATCTCGACGAGTACGACTTCTCGAGTGTGACCCGTTGCACTGTCGGCGGGCAAACGATCGCCACGTCCGTGATCGAGGCATGGGAGCGCCGCACCGGGGCGCCGCTCATCGAGCTTTGGGGCATGACCGAGCTCGCAGGAGTCGGCACGACGCACGCGCTGTACGCGCCGAACGTTCACGGATCGATCGGTGTCGCGCTGCCCGGCATCGAGGTGCGCGTGGCCAGCTTCGACGACGCGCGCGTCACGATGCCGCCGGACGAACCGGGCGAGCTCATGGTGCGTGGGCCGATCGTCATGCTCGGCTACTACGGCAACGACGACGCGACCGCCGCCACGATCGAGCCCGATGGATGGCTGCACACCGGCGACGTGGCGGCCGTCGATGCGTTCGGTCGCTTCTTCATCGTCGACCGCCGCAAGGACATGATCATCACCGCCGGCTACAACGTCTACCCTGCCGAGATCGAGCGGGTGATTGCAGGCCACACGTCGGTGGCCATGGTCGCCGTCGGCAGCCAGTCCGATGACGTCAAGGGTGAGTTGGCGCGGGCATATGTCGTTCTGAAACCGGGTGCAGACGCCGACGAGGCAGAGATCCTCGACCACTGCCGCCCGTACCTCGCGGCCTACAAGATGCCCCGCTCGGTCCGGTTCGTGGCCGACCTCCCGAAGACGTCGACCGGCAAGATCATGCGCCGCGAACTGCACAAGCTCGACTGAGCCAGCGACCCCCGCAGCGCGCCCCAGCGCCACGTTGTGATGTGCGCGAAGCATCGGAACGGCTGCTCGGCAGCGTCGGCCGTTGGATGAACGACCGGGGGATCAGCCGGCATCTGGGGCCTCGCGACGACGAACGGCGCCGGCAGTCCGGGTTTGGCGAGCGAAGTCTCGACACCCCGTGGCCGGTTCCGGACGATGACGTCTGCATCAGCTTCATCCACATCCCAACTCAGTTCGACACGAACATCATGTCGCTGCGGGAGCGCTGACGATGTTGCCGGGGGTCAGGTCACCACGACGCGGCTCCGCCGAACGCCCTCGCGCCCGTAGGTCGACGACATGCACGATGCCGTCAGCGAGCATCTCGGCCTGGACGTACATTGGCTCATCGCCGCACCGACTCCGCTCGAAGCAACACAGGGTTGGCGCCGGTCGAGGGGAGCGTGAGCGTGGGTCAAGCGATCGGTGACCTACTTCCGTCGGCGATCGGCGTCGCGTTGAGCCCAGTGCCCATCATTGCGGTGATCCTGATGCTTGGCACGCCACGGGCGCGTTCCAACGGTCCGGCCTTCGCGGCGGGGTGGGTGATCGGGCTCGTGCTCGTCAGCGTCATCGTGGTCCTGGTGGCGAGCGACTCTGACGATCCCGACTCCGGCGCGTCGACCGGGGTCGACATCGTCAAGCTGGTCATCGGCGCGCTGTTCTTGTTGATGGCATTCGGCCAGTGGCGCAAGCGTCCGCAGCCCGGCAGTGAGCCGGAGATGCCGAAGTGGATGGAGGCGATCGATCAGTTCACCGCCGGCAAGTCGCTGTTGCTGGGTGCGGCTCTTTCGGGTGCGAACCCGAAGAACCTGGCCCTGACCTTGGCCGCCGCGGCGTCGATCGCTCAGGCCGGGCTGGACGGCGGTGGCACGACGCTGGCGATCGCCGTGTTCGTGATCATCGGTTCGATCACCGTGGCCGGTCCCGTGCTCTTCTTCGTCTTCGCCTCGGACAAGGCAGCGGGGCCGCTGGACTCGATCAAGCAGTTCCTCTCCGAGCACAACGCGGTGATCATGATGATCGTCCTGCTCGTGCTCGGCGCCAAGGTGCTCGGGCAAGGCATCGCTGGACTCACGGATTGACGGGAGCAACGGCGCCAGATCGCACTCGAACCCTTGCGACAACGGAGGTACACGACATGGCACGTGAGTTCAAGGGCAAGGTCGAACTCGACATCCGGGACTCGACGCCGGATTGGGATGCATTTCTGACGCCGAGGGCGCCGTCGGGCTCACCGAACGTGTTGATCGTGTTGTACGACGACAAGTGAAGGATTTCGGTGCGGAGACGAGTACTGCTCCTCGTCCGCAGCGCCAGAACGGAGGGGTCCGAGGGGGGAGTGGCTGCCTCCGCCTCGCTACTCGTCAGGGGCGCCGAAGCTGACGTCGGCGGTGTCGACCACCCCGGCCGTCCGACCCGGAGCCGACTGCCACGACCAGTACAGGTTGGTGTGGGAGATCACCTTGTCGGGCGGGGGCGCTCCCCATTCGGAGAGGTCTTCGGTCGTGTGGGCATCGCCGACGAGGATCGTGTCGTAGCCGCGGGTGAACGCACCGTGGAGCGTCGAACGGACGCAGGCGTCGGTCTGGGCGCCCGTGACGACGAGACGGCCGACGCCCCGAGCTTCGAGCTCCGAACCGAGGGCGGTGTCCTCGAACGAGTCGCCGTAGCGCTTGTGTACCAGCGGCTCCGACTCGTCCCGCTTCAGCTCGTCGACGTACTGCCACGGCTCGCTGCCCTGGGGCAGCTCGTCGTCGGACGTGTGCTGGACCCAGATCACGGCAACGTTCTCGCTCCGAGCCCTGTCGACGAGGGTGCCGATGTTGCCGATCACCTCGTCGCGCTGGTGGGCGTTGGCGACGACGCCCTTCTGCACGTCGATCACCAACAGAGCGGTGTTGGGGCGGTTCGAGAAGCTGCTCATGTGGGCCTCCTTCACGTCGGGGGCCCCATCCTAACGAGTCCCGGTCGACGCGAGCCGTCGACCGTCGGGCTAGAACTGTGCTCATGAGTGGGCCGGTGTCGACGGCGGACGTGCCGGCCGAGAGCGCGGCGACCGCGGCCGACGCGTGCGACATCGAGATCACCGACAGCCGCCACACCGAGCTCGGTGGCGTGACGATCCGACGGGCGCTGCCGCGTCGAGACCGGCGCACCGTGGGCGCGTGGTGCTTCGTCGATCACATGGGACCAGCCACCGTGACCGCAGGCCGTGGTCTCGAGATCGGCCCTCATCCGCACATCGGATTGCAGACCGTGACGTGGCTGCTCGCCGGCGAGGTCCTGCACCGCGACAGCCTCGGCTCCGAGCAGCTGATCCGCCCCGGCCAGCTGAACCTGATGACCGCCGGACACGGCATCTCGCACTCGGAAGAGGCGACCACCTACCGGGGCGAGCTCCACGGCGTCCAGCTCTGGGTCGCCCAGCCGACGGCGACGCGTGAGGGCGATGCCGCGTTCGAGCATCACGCCGAACTCCCGCGAGTGGACGTCGGCGACTGCACTGCGACGGTGCTCGTCGGTGACTTCGCCGGCGCCGGCTCGCCGGCGCGCCGTGACACCGATCACGTCGGCGTCGACCTCGACCTCCGTCCCGGCGAGACCGTCATCCCGCTGGTTCCCGGGTACGAGCATGCGCTCGTCGTGGTCGACGGAGCCGTGTCGCTCGGCGGCAACGTCCTCGAACCTGGACACCTTGGCTATCTCGGCACATCCCTGGACGAGGTCCGTCTGCGAACGGAGCAACCCACCCGCGCCCTGCTCGTCGGCGGTGTGCCGTTTCCGGAGCCGGTTCTCATGTGGTGGAACTACGTCGCCCGCGACCGGACCGAGATCGATGCCGCCCACCGCGACTGGACCGTCGGCTCGCAACGCTTTGGCCACGTGGCGTCGCCGCTTCCGCGCATCGTGATCGGACCGCCGCCGTGGTCCGCATCGTCCGCACCAGCTGAGCCGGCTGCCGAACGCGGCTTACGATCTGATCCATGAACGAGCACACTCATGGCCAGGCCGTCCTCGACGACGTCATTCCACTGGGTCGTGCACTCAGGCAGGCGATCCCCGAGGTGTACAAGGGCTACGCCGCCTTGAGCGCGGCGGCGATGGCGCCAGGCGTGCTCGACTCGAAGACCAAAGAGCTGATCGCGCTGGGCATCTCCGTCACGTTGCGCTGTGACGGGTGCATCTCCTCGCACGCCAAGGGTGCGGCCAAGGCGGGCGCGTCCCGTGAGGAGGCGGCTGAGGCGATCGGCGTCGCGCTGACCTTGAACGGCGGCCCCGGAACGGTGTACGGGCCGCGTGCGTTCGATGCGTTCTGCGAGTTCGCCGACGCTCGTGACGCAGCCCCGGCGCGAACCGGCGACCCGCCCCCGTCACCGTGAACGAGCAGGTCGACAGGCTCGATCGTCGGTGTCGAGTGAATCGAGGGCGGCCAGAACTTTCGTGGCGGCGGCTCCGATGACGTCGAGGTCCTGCGGCGTGAGCTGATCGAGAAACGCGCGGCGCACGGTGGCGACGTGGCCAGGGGCAGCGCCTGCGATCGCTTCGCGACCTGCCGCCGTGACGACGACGAACGCGCCGCGCCGGTCGGCTTTGCACGTCTCCCGGGTGACGAGCCCACGGCCGACCATCCGGGCGATGTGGTGAGAGACCCGGCTCTGTTCCCAGCCCAGCGTGCAACCGAGCTCGAAGGCTCGCATCCGGCCGTCCGGCTGGTCGGTCAGGACGACGAGGACCAGGTAGTCGGGATATGACAACCCAGAACCGGCCGCGAGGTCACGCGCCATCCGGGCGGTGAGGCGCATCTGCATGGCCTGCAGGGCTCGCCAGGCGCGCGCTTCTCGTTCGTCGAGCCAGTTGACCGATGTCATACCGACGAGCCTAGCGAAATAGATGATCCATCATGTATGTTGTTGTGTGCACAAGGAAATCCACGAACGAGGAAATCCGACAAACAGAGGAGCAACCCAATGAGCACCCCCGCCATGACGACCACCACGGCACCGACCGCGACCGGCACGTACCGCATCGACCCGACCCACTCTCGCATCGGGTTCGTCGCCCGCCACGCGATGATCACCAAGGTCCGCGGCTCGTTCAACGAGTTCGCGGGCGCCGGCTACTTCGACGCCGAGAACCCGTCGGACTCGCACCTCGAGCTGACGATCCAGGCGGCCAGCATCGACACCCGCAACGCCGACCGCGACGAGCATCTGCGCGGCAACGACTTCTTCGACATGGAGACGTTCCCGACGATCACGTTCGCCAGCACGTCGGTCGAGGCGGTCGGCGCCGACACCTACCGGGTGACCGGCGACCTCACGATCAAGGACGTCACCAAGCTCGTCACGATCGACTTCGACTACGCCGGCACCGCCGTCGACCCCTTCGGCAACAGCCGCCTCGGCCTCGAAGGCAGCGTCGTCGTCAACCGCAAGGACTGGGGCGTCAACTGGAACGCGGCACTCGAAGCCGGCGGCCTGCTCGTCAGCGAGAAGGTCACGTTGGAGTTCGAGGTCTCGGCGATCAAGGTCCCGGAGCCCGCCTGATCGCGATCAGGGCCCGAACACGCGGATCTCGACGGCGCCGACGTTGCCGCCAGTCGACGTGTCGACGTCGAAACGGACGACGCGGCCTGTCGTCTCGAGCTCGGCGAGGTTCGACTCCACCGGCGTGCCCGCCGGGAACGGTCCGAACGTCTCGACGCTCGTCGATGGTGACGGTGAACGACTCGGTGATCGCGGTGCCGTCGAGCATCGATCGGGTGATGAACTCGACACCGGCGATCTCGCGCTCGTCGCCGAGGTCGATCGTGATGAATGCGTCGTCCCCGTCACCCGCGCTCGACCACTCGGTCGTGCCGAGGTCGTCGACGGCGTTGGCCGCAGCGAAGCTGTCGTTGAACTCAGAGCTCACGTCGACGACCGTGGCCTCGAGGGCGAGGTTCTCGCCGCGGGTGACGTCGTCGGCCGGAGCGTCGGGTGCGATCTCTGGGATGACGAACGTGCCCGTCTCGGACCGGTACAACGTGCCGTCGGCGGTTGATCCCTGCACCTGGAAGTAGTAGGTGCGACCGGGAATCGCCCCGGGGAGGAACACGTCGTGCACGACGATGCCGCTGCCGCTCATCGCCAGGCTGTTGTTGAAGTTGCCGAACTCCTCGGACTCGCCCCAGACGATGGCGCAGATCATCGGCACCGTCGTGGTGACCCGGAAGATGCCGCGTTCGAGGTTCGTCGGATCGGCCGCGAACTCGAAGTCGTCGGCTTGCACGTCGGAGAACGGACGGACCGAGGCGTCTGCGTTCGGAGCGTCATCTCCACCACACGAAGTCGCCAGCAATGCGAGCGCGACCAGAACCCCACCTCGGTGGCTGCGATGAGGGAACTTCGGCGATCGGACCACCGCTCCATTGTGCTGTCCCGATCGCCGCTCGTCGACGAGCCCACCAGATTGGCAGCTACGGTTCGTCCACGTGCGTAGACGGATGCGTGGCGAGTGACGAGCACGGGGACGTGGACCCGCCCGCTTCCGGCCTGCGGGGGTGGCCGTTGACGCGCCGAAGCGAGGCCGAGCTGACCACCCGTGTGACGCGGGCCGCCGGTCCGGAGTTGTTCAACGAGGCGTTTGCCGCCGGTTCCGAGCTCCACCTTCGCGACGCACTCGCGCTGGTGCGCGACGGCACGACCGCGTCGTCGTAATTCTCCGCTTTGGTCATCGAAAATCACGGGTACCGCTCATTTCGATGACCAAAGAGCGGCCCTTCGACGCATCTGCCGAGTTCCCATCACGAACGCTCGCCAGGCGGCGCTCGAGGAACCGGCGGTCGGTTTCGTTGCACGGACACTCGAGCGCCCGCTCGTAGGAGTCCGCGGCCGCCGAGATGTGCCCCGCCCGCCGCTGCAGGTCGGCGCGTGTCGCCCAGTACAGGTGCCAGCGTTCAATGGTGGTGCCCTGGAGCTCGCCGAGCAGCTCGAGGCCGGCCGGTGCGCCGACGGACTCGCCGACCGCAACAGCCCGGTTGACGCGGACCACAGGCGTCGGCCACCGCGACTCCAACATCGCGTACAGCTCGGCGATCTGTCCGCCAGTCGGTCTCCTCCCACGTCGACGCCACCCCGTGGAGGCAGGCGACGGCGGCCTGGATCTGGTACGGGCCGCTCCGGCCGCGGCGCAGGACGGTCTCGACCATCGCTGACGCCTCGGCGATCGCCTCGTGGTCCCACCGGGTGCGGTCCTGATCGGCGAGCAGCACCAGCTCGCCTCGGTCGTCGAGCCGGGAAGGCCGCCGCGCCTCGGTCGCCAGCATCAACGCCAGCAGCCCGACGCACTCGGCCTCGTCGGGCATCAACGCGACGAGCATCCGTCCCAAGCGGACCGCCTCGTGGGCGAGGTCGACACGGGAGCCGAGTTCCCCGGCCGGCGCGTGATGGCCGGTGGTGAACGCGAGGTAGACGGCACTGAGCACCGCACGGAGCCGCTCTGGGAGCTCGTGTTCCGGAGGCACCCGGTATGGGATGTGAGCGCGCGCGATCTTCGCCTTGGCGCGGCTGATGCGCTGGCCGATCGTCGGTTCTGGCACGACGAAGGCCCTTGCGATCTCGGCCGTCGACAGGCCGCAGATCGTCCGCAGCGCCAGCGCAACCTGCGTCTCCTCGGCCAGCGCCGGGTGACAGCATGTGAACAGCAGGCGCAGCCGGTCGTCCTGCCCGTTGCCGCGGTCAGCGTCGACGAGCAATCGCGCTCGCCTCGAACTCCTTGGGCACCCGGCGCGCTTCGCGGCGGAGGCGGTCGAGGCCCTTGTGCCGCGCCACGGTGGTCAGCCACGCGCCGGGTCGGTCAGGGACGCCGGTGCGTGTCCACGTCTCGACGGCCGCGACCACGGCGTCCTGCAACGCGTCCTCCGCCCGATCGATGTCCCCCATCAGCCGGATCAGGGTGGCCAGGACCTGGCCACCCTCGATCCGCAGGATCTCGTCGAGCGATGCGTCAGTCATCCCTCTGTGCGTTCCCCGGCCACGCAGGCCGCGACGGCATCACGTTGACGGGTCTCATCCCTCGCTACTGCTGAAGTCGATCACCGGGCGCACCTCGACACGGCCGTGCCACGCGCCCGGGATCTGTGCCGCCCAGTGGAGGGCATCGTCGAGATCCTTGCAGTCCAGGAGGTAGAAGCCGCCGAGCACCTCCTTGGTCTCGGCGAACGGGCCGTCGGTGGTGACGACGTCGCCACCCTTCGCCCCGCCGGTGACCTGGACCGTTGTCGCGGTCTTGGTCTCCTGGAGCGCCTCTCCCCCGCCGATGACGCCGGCGGCTCCGGCGTTGGCGCCGAACTCGTTGTACTCCTCCATGATCTTCGCCCAGACCTCCGGGTTCGTATCCGAGTCGTCCTCGAGGCCGTAGATCAGTGCTGCATACCTGGGCATGTGGGTTCCTTTCGTCAGTGCCCCGCCAGCCGGGGCATCGGTCGTCAACCGAGCGAACGGCGGCGCCGGATTTCGACAGGTCGCCGCAGATTCTCGCGGACCGGAGCGACCGGCGCATCCGCGGTCGTCAGCGTTGCTCCATCGAGACGACGTTGGCGAGGACGTTGTCGATCCGCAGGTCCTGGAGGCACCCGGTGAGCTGGCGGCGGTCGGACTCGTCGAGGCTGGGGCGCATGACGAAGCGGTAATGATCCTCGGCGAGCGTCTCGATGCCGTCCCCCGCGACGCTCGATCGAACCTCGAGCTGGCAGGCGACGACCAGCGCCTCGGCGATCTCCTCGTTGTCGGCCTCGACACCGGCGCGCGACGAGATCGTCATCTCGACCACCAGTTCCGACCCGGGCGGGACGCCCTCGTGGCGGCTCAGCGTTCGGTCCATGAGCGCGCTGCCGCCCAGGAACGCCCCCGCGAACAACACGGCCACGAGGCCGCCCTGGACCAGGCGGGTATTCACCCCAGCCACCTCATCGTGGTGTCTCCGTCCGGCCGAGGAGCAGGAGCGCCAGGTCCTCGCGCTCGTCGCGATCGAGATCAGCCGCGAACAGCACCGAGTCCGGCGGCACGAACCCGCTGGCGGGGAACGCGATCGACCGCAACTGCGACGCCAGCCTTCGCTCCCGCGACGACGCGACGGAGCGACCGGCCAGCTTGTCGATCACCCACAGCACGCCGGAGACCAGGACGCCACCACCGAGCAGCACCGTGACGAACACGTTCGTACGGTTCGTCGCCTCCTTCAGCCACTCGAACCGATCAGGGGCGGGCAGCGCGTCGGTGCGCCGCCTCGTCACTGCGGTCTCCTTGGTGTCCTCGATCTGCTCCTCCAGGTCCCGCAGCCGCTGCATCACGAGCACGCCCACCAGCGCGACCTCGGCGACGACGAACAGCATCGTCATCCACAGCGCTCTGGTCCATTCCCAGCGATAGAGCGACAGGGCCGTCCAGATCGCGGTCAGCACCAGCGTGAACGCCAACGCCGCGAGGCTCAGCTTCCTCATGTCTGCATCTCCCTGCTCTGCCCATCACCGTCTCGCCGCGCCGACGCGCGAACCGTTCCCGCTTCGCCGTCGACGTCGACATGCCGGCCCTCCTCGAGCGACCGCATCACCCCGGAGACGCCCACGACGGTCGGGACGGACGCCTCCCTGGCGAGGATCGCAACGTGGGCCAGCGGGCTACCGGTCTCGGCGACCAGTCCGGCGAGGCGACCGATGACCGGTGCGAGGGCCGGCCGCAGTTCATCGACGACGAGGACGCTTCCCGGCTCCGGACTGTCGGCTATCGAACGTGACAGGCCCGGACCCGACGCCTCCACCGGCGCCAACACCCTCGCCACGCCCGGGCTCGGCCACCGCCACGACGCGTTGTTGTGCATCGAATCGGAAACGCGACGGCAGGCGGGACGCTGCCCTGCGCGAGGTGCACGACTCGGCCAGTTGGTCCACGCGGGCCACGGCAGCACCGGTTCCGAGGGCGGCCATGTCCTCGAAGCCGAGATCCATGATCGACAGCTCATCGGGCAGCAGTTCCCGCTTGGCCAGGCGCTTGCCGAGCTCCCGCGCCGCCCGCGCCGTGAGCTCCTGGACCCACCGCACGCGGACGCGCAGAGCCTCGCGCAGGATCGCCGCCTCGTCACCCGTCGCGTCGGCGGGGAGCGGCGGCGGGAGCGCCGGGGTCCCGACCGGCAGGCTCACCCCGTCGATCCGCGGGCCGGTCAGCGCCAGCACGACCGGGCTGCGGGCGATGATCTCCTCATCGGTCAGCCCTTCCTGCCTCGCCGACACGAGCGCCCGCAAGGCGACAGACAGTCCGGTCAACGTGCTCGCCGCCCTCCCGCTGAGCAAGCCGATCATGACCTCGTGGCCGTGCAGCGATCGCAGCGCCGTCCGCCCACGATGCATCACCCCGACCAGCTGGCGATCGCTGAGATCGCTGAGCGACCCGGCGCGGGCCAGTGCATCGTCGGTGGTGCCGACCAGGTCCCTCGCGATCTTCGGGAGCGCAGCTCTGAGCTGCCCGACCCGCCACGTGGCGCGCGCCCGCCGCCCGAACGGCCGCGGGTCCAACCGGACGCGCCAGGTGCGCCGGCGCGGCAGCGCGCCGAGCATCTCCAGGTCGACCACCACGCGGCCTTCGTGGACGACGACGAGCTGACGGCTGCGTAGGTCGGCACGGGATGCCATCGACGTCAGCCTGAGTGCCTCCCTCAGCCCGTCGCGGAGCGGCGGCACCCAGAGATCCTGCTCGAGCCGGCTCAGCCGTTCTGGGAAGGTCTCGGCCACCGGGCCCGTGCCGTAGACCGGCCCGAGCGGAGTTCCCCGCAGCTCGGTGGTGACCGGGCGTGACTGCAGCACGACGAACCGGCTGTGGGCATCCTCGAGGAACTCGACGTCCTGCGGGCCGCCGAACAGCTGGCCGAGGCGATCGATGAGCCAGCTCAGCTCGCGCCGGCGGCGGCGATCGAGGAAGGCCTCCCAGTCGTCGTCGCCTTCGCGACGAAGAAGCCTCCCGTTGCGGTCGAGCAGGTGGCGCACCCCGGCGACCCGCCCGCTGACGATGGCGTCCGCGCCGGCCGTCGACGTGACGGCGAACTTGCGGTCGACCCGCCCGGTCACGGGCTCGGCGGCGAACGCGACGCCGCCGAAACGGGCTTCGAGCAACGGCTGGACGAGCACAGCGACAACCGGGATCGCGTCGAGCCCGTCCTCGGTGGCGACGCGCCTGCCCGAAGCGGCGACCGTCTGCACCGCGGCGGCCAGTTCGCCGGGTTCGCGGAGGCCGGCGATCGTGTCGAACCGGCCGGCCATCGACTGGTCGCCGGAGTCCTCGACAGGAGACGACGAGCGGGCGATCAGCGGGCCATCACCCAGATGGCCGCGCACCGCCGTCGCGAACTGGACGGCGTCAGCGGTGAGCCCCTCGACGTCCGCCTTCGTCGTGACGATCAAGCCCGGCGCCGTCGACAACCCGGCGGCTCGGACGCGGGCGAGGGCGGCGGCCTTCGCCCCCACCAGGTCCGGGTCTCTGGCCATGGCGTGGTCCAGCGAGACCAGGGCGCCTGCCAGCGGTTCGGGCGAGACGGGACCCCTCGATCCCCTGCCGTCCGGCGGTCGTCCGGCGGCCCACGGATTGGAGCTGGTTGCCGTCATGTCAAAACGGGGTACCCGCGTCGTCAGCGGGCGAGACCGGCACTACGATCGGTTTCGACCTGAGTTGAGGTTATGGGCTCGTGACGAAACTTTCGCGCCGACAGCTCTTGGCGGGAGGTCTCGGCGTCGCAGGTGCCGTCGGGACCGGAGCGGCGCTCAACCGGGCGTGGTCGCTGCTGGCGAGCGAAGACCTGATCCCCGGGGCCGCGCCGGCGGTCGACCTCGTACCCCGGGCGTGGACCGCGACGGACCAACGCGTCACGTTCGCCGCCGTCGGCGACACCGGCAGCGGCGGACGTCAGGCCGCGGCGGTCGCCGAACGGATGGCGCTCACGTACCGCGACCGCCCGTTCGGACTCGTCGCCCTGCTCGGCGACATCTGCTACTACGGCAGCGTCAAGGACCGGTTCCACGACGTGTTCATCCGGCCGATGTCTCCACTGATCGACGCCGAGTTGACCTTCGAGTTGGCGATCGGCAACCACGACGGCGGGCTGCACTACAGCGACGCCAGCCTGGACGAGATCGACGCAACGCTGGACCGGCTCGGCACGCCGGCCCGCTACTACACGACCCTGCACGGCCCGGCCGCGTTCTTCTACCTCGACTCCAGCGAGCCAGGGTTCTTCGACGGCGGCTCGCTCACGCAGATCGAGTGGCTCGACGCCGAGCTCGCAAGCTCGAGCACACAGTGGAAGATCGTGGCGATGCACCACCCCGTGTACTCGTGCGGCCGGCACGGTCCGACTGCTCGGTTGACGGAGTTCCTCGAGCCGGTGCTCAAGCGCCACAAGGTCGACCTCGTGCTCTGCGGCCACGACCACAACTACGAGCGGACGGCGCCGATCGACGGCATCACGTACATCGTCAGCGGCGGCGGCTGCAAGACCACAGCTGTCCGCCCCAACCGGTTCACCGAGGTCGCCGCGTCGACGCTCGAGTTCATGGTGTTCGACATCGACGGTGACCGTCTGCTCGGCGATGCCATCCACGTCGACGGTCGCGTCCTCGACCGCTTCGAGCTCAGAGCGCGAGAGGGCCGCTGACGCCATGGGTTCGATGTCGTGGTGCCGGCCGTCGAGGCGCAACACCCATCGGGTGGGGTCGATCGTGTTCGCGGCGATCGACTTCCTCGTCGTCCTGGTCCCGGCGATCGTCCTCGCCGGGGCCGCCCGGCAGGGCGGGCTGCCCGACAGCCACGGGCTCGACCTCGTCGCGGCGAGCACGGTGATCGGCGCGATCCACGCTGGCATCGTGTGGCGGCGGCTGCGTGACGAGACCCGCCACGCCCACCGGGTCATCGACGTCTGGATCTCCGAGTTCGACTCGCTCGTCGTGCTTGCCCTCAGCGCCACGATGCTGCTCGTCATCGTGCTCGGCGGGTTCGCCGAACAGCACGCCGTGCTGGTGAACAACGGCTGGCCGGTCATCGTCCTCTGGACCGGGGTGCAGGTCACCGCCGTCGCCATGTCCGAGGTGACCGGCCGGCTGCTGTTCCGGTGGCTCGAGGAACGAGCCGTCGAAGACCCACAAGGCGGCGACGATCCCGCGCCGGAAAGCCGCCGTTCGGTATCCCCCGAGTCGCTGGAACGACCGGTGCAATCAGCCGCAACCGGGCATCCGCCGGAATGAGCCGCACTCCCTTTGGCGGCCGCGTTCATGTCGAGCGAAACAGCCCGAATCGGCACTTCTGGTCGACATAAAGGCCTTCTCGCGAACGCGTCGCGAGTCACCGGGGCCGTCAAGCTGCCATGGAGACGGCGAGGAGCTGGCTGTAGGCGCCGTTGAGATCGGAGACCGCGAGCCGGCCGTCGGGGAGCACCGCGATGGACACGGTGAAGGCCAGCTCGCCCGGTTGGAACAGTTCCCCCCAGTTGATCCGTTGCTGCGCCCGGCCGAACTCGGCCAGCATCTGGCCGGCTGCGTCGAACTGGTACACCGCGGCGACGATCGACCCGTCATCGGCCAACGAGTTGCCACCGATGTACACGTTGCCGCTCGCGTCGACCGCGATCCCGTGAACACCGCCGTCGCTCGCATCCAGGAACTCGGGCGCGAACCGCTCGACGACGACGTTGCCTTCGGGATCGAGCACCCTGGCCGTGAATGCGCCGGCCACGTACAGATTGCCGTCAGGCCCGAACGTGAAGTCGATCAGTCCGGTCGACAGGTTCGTGTCGCCCATGTCGAACGAGCGGACGAAGGTTCCATCGGCGGAGAAGACCTCCATGACCGTCTCGGCGCTCGAGTACATGACGTAGAGATTCCCGTCTGGTCCGACTTCCAGTTCGTTGGGGTGCCGCGGCTCGTAGCCCTCGTCGGTGGCGTTGAACGGAATCGACCGGAGGATCGTGCCGGCCGGATCGAGCAGGTACACGTTGAACGACTTCGAGTCGGCGACCCAGACGTTGCCGTTGCCGGCCGGGGCGACGTCGTCGTACTGGATGACCGTGCGGGTGGGGTCGACGACGGCACCTTGCAACGTTCCGGCCTGCGCGTCGTAGATCAGCACGCTCGAGAAGTTGGCGACGTAGATCTTCCCTGACGCGTCGGTCGCGACGTTGAGGAAGGCCACCGGTCCCGTGCCGTCCCCGACCCAGTTGGTCGGCGCCGTGACGTGCCAGTCGATGCCGGCGGCCGACGCCGCGTTCGCGCCTGAAGACCCGATCATCGCCGACCGCCGCCGCCAGCAGGAGCACCGCCATCCGTACTCTCGTCAACGTCATCGGTCCCACCTTGCCCCGTACCCGGGGCAGATGTCGGCGATTAAGTTCCCGGCATGGCGCACCCCCGCATGTACCACGACGACGATCCGCATCTGGCCGAGGTGCGGGCGCTGTGCCGGTCGTTCCCCGAGGCGGTCGAGGTGGAGGCGTGGGGGCGGCCGACGTTCCGGGCGGGGAAGATGTTCTGCGTCTACTCGGGCACCGACGAGCACCCGAACGCGATCCTGCTGCAGGCCGACGACGACGAGCGGCCCGCCCTGTTGGAGGACGGCCGCTTCTATCTCGCTCCGTACTGGCGGGCTGCGCCGTGGATCGCCTTCGACCTCGATGCCGCGCCGCTCGACTGGCAGGAGGTCGGCGAGCTGATCGACGCCTCGTACCGGCGGATCGCGCTGAAGCGGATGCTGAAGTCTCTCGACGAGCGCAGTCCGTGTCGCTGGGACGAAGTCATCGCGGCGAGCATGTCCCGATGAAGTTCGGTTTCCTCACGGTCAACAGCGCATCCGGCATCAGGCCGGACCGCCTCGCGGCGGAGCTCGAGGGCCGCGGCTACGACTCGGTGTGGGTGCCAGAGCACTCACACATCCCCACCAGCCGGCGCACCGCGTATCCCGCTGGCGGCGACCTGCCGGAGGGCTACCTGCACATGATGAGCCCGTTCGTGTCCCTCGCCGCGGCCGTCAACACGACGTCGACGCTGACCCTGGCGACCGGGATCTGCCTCGCCCTCGAGCACGACCTGCTCGATCTCGCGACGACCGCATCGACGCTCGACGTGCTGAGCGATGGCCGGCTGCTGATGGGGATCGGCGCCGGCTGGAACGCCGAGGAGCTGGCGAACCACCGTCCGGACCTGCCGTTCGGAAAGCGCTACGCCGCGCTGGCCGAGCGGGTGGCCGCGCTCCGAGCGTTGTGGTCCGCCGACCCGACGTCGTTCAAGGGCGAGTTCGACCGGGTCGACGAGTCGTGGGTGTACCCGAAGCCAGCGAACGGCACGATCCCGGTCGCGCTCGGAATGGCCGGGTCGAAGGGGCGTCCCATCGCGGCCGCGATCGCCGACGAGTGGTGCCCGCTCGATGTCGAGATGCACGCGCCCGACGGGCGGATGAGCGTGACGTCGGGGATCGAGCAGTTCCGGGGCGAGGTCGCCGACGCCGGCCGCGATCCGGCGGACGTGCCGATCACGATCTTCGCGACCAGGCCGGCCCGCGCCGACATCGTCGAGCGCTACGCCGCGCCTGGGGTCGACCGGATCGTCTTCAGCCCGCACGAGATGACGCTGCACGACGCCGACAACACGCTCCGCCACCTCGACGTACTGCAGTCGCTGGTCGACGCTCACGCGGCGTGACCGCGGGATGCCGCCAATAGGGTGATGGCATGTGCCGCAACATTCGAACCCTGCACAACTTCGAGCCGCCGGCGACCGCAGACGAGATCCACGCGTCGGCACTCCAGTACGTCCGCAAGATCAGCGGGATGAACAAGCCGTCGGCGGCCAACGCCGACGCCTTCGACGCCGCCGTCGAGGCGATCACGCTCATCACGCACAAGCTGGTGTTCTCGCTCAAGACGACCGCTCCTCCCAAGGATCGCGAGATGGAGGCGGCGAAAGCGAGGGCGCGCAGCGCCGACCGCTATGCCGTAGCCAGGTAGAGCACGATCCCGCTCGCGACCGCGAGGTTGAGCGAGCTCGCGGTCCCGCGCATCGGAATCCGCACGGCCAGGTCGCTGCGGTCGATCACGTCCGCCGGCAGGCCTTCGCCCTCACTCCCGAACAGCACGAGCGACGGCTTGGCGAACGCGACGTCGTGCGCCGCTTCTGCGCCTCGCGCCGACGTCGACACCGTCGTGAGCCCGGTTGCCAGAGCCCACCCGAACAGCTCGTCGGTCGACCCGGCCTGAACCACCGGAGCGCGAACAGCGACCCCATGCTCGCCTTCACGGCAACCGGTGAGTAGGGGTCTGCTGTGGCGCCGACGAGGATGATCCCGGCAGCACCGAACGAATCCGCGGTGCGGATGATCGTGCCCAGATTCCCCGGGTTGCCGATCTCGTACAGACCGACGAACACCGAATCGGCACCGATGGTGAGATCGGCGAACGTCGCCGGTCGCTGGCGCACGATCGCAGCGAGCCCGGTTGGACCTTCCCGGTCAGAGATCAGCGCGAAGACGTCGCCGCTGACCCTGGCAACGACGCCACCGTTGGCCTCGAAGTCGACGATCAGTCGCTCGGCCGGACCACCGTCGACGAGATTCGGCGCAACGACCAGCATCTCGATGTCCGCACCGGCATCGACGGCTCGCCACACCGGCTGCACGCCGTCGACGAGGAACACACCCTCGGTGCGACGTTGCTTGCGATCCCGCAGTTTGCGGATCCGCTTGACGAGCGGGTTCGCCGCGCTGGTGACGATCATCGGGCGGCCAGCGTGCGACCGGATTCGAAGAACGCGACCATCGACGCCACGCTCGGCACGTCGGCGAGTGATCGGCTGGCGCCGAACGGCTCGTTCCAGAACCCGCCGCTGACTCGATCGCGATCCCACGGTCCGACGTAGGCGTAGGGCGCGTCGTGCCCGGCGTCTCCGGGCGAGCCGCCGTAGTTGACCTCGTCCATCGTGATCGCGAGGTCGAAGTGCTCCGGCCAGAGCTGGGCGATCGACGGACCTCGGTCCGCGTGATCGCGCCGGAACTGCTCGAGGGCGGCGCTCGTGACTGCGAACCAGCGGTGGATGATGCTCGCGGCAACCTCGTCGATCGCGAGCGAGGCGTCCGGCTCCAGTGCCGTGACGAGCGGGTACACGGCACCCGGACCGCCGGGCACGACCCCGACGTGATCGGCCGCGTCGGCGATCGTCGTGAGCCGGTGCCGCCGTTCGGAGCCGGCCTCCGCCACGACGAGGCCGGTGCCGTCGACGCGGATCTGGCACTCGGCCCCGCCGCGCACGAACGGCGGGGTGCCGAACCCGCCCGGCGTCGCACGCAACCCGATTCGTCCCGTCGCCTCGTGCAAGGCCGCCGCGAGCACGTGCTCGGCGACGCAGTGCAGAGCGTGGCGGGTCGTCGTCAACTCAGCTGGGCAGCCGTCGACGCGATCGTCACCGCTCATGACTCAGGATTCATCGGCATCGCGAGACCATGATGGTCTGTCAACTGTGCCGACGGATCAATCAGGAGAGCCGATTTTCTCAGAGCGAGGAATAATCACAGCGACTTGTTGTTTTAATGGTCACCCACCGAGACGGAGGAAGTGACCATGAATCGAGTGGCAATCATCACCGGGGCGTCGCAAGGTCTCGGACTCGCCCTCGCCAAAGACCTGGCCCAGCGGGGTTACTCACTGGTGATCGACGCCAGGCGGGCGGACCGACTCTCTGCCGCCGCCGACGCGCTCGCCCCGCTCACGACGGTCGTTGCGCTCGCCGGAGACGTCACCGACGCCGAGCACCGGAACGAGATCGTGACGGCGGCCGCCCGCCTCGGCCCGATCGACGTCGTCGTCAACAACGCCAGCACGCTCGGGACGAGCCCGCTGCCAGCGCTGGACGAGATCGATCTCGACGTGCTGCGCTCGACGTTCGAGGCCAACGTGGTTGCTCCCGTCGCCCTGTACCAGGTGGCCAGCCCGCACCTTGCCGACGGCGCCGCGATCGTGAACATCACGAGCGATGCTGCGGTCGAGGGTTACCCCGACTGGGGCGGGTACGGGGCGACGAAGGCCGCGCTGGAACACGTCGGTCGGGTCCTCGCCGTCGAGCGACCGGACCTTCGGGTGCTCACCGTCGATCCCGGCGACATGCGCACCGAGATGCACCAGGACGCGTTCCCCGGCGAGGACATCAGCGACCGCGCCGCACCGGAGGCCAGCGTCCCCGGCCTCGTTGCCCTGATCGAGGGCGCCCAGCCGAGTGGTCGCTACACCGCGAGAGCGGTGGCGTCGTGAACGTGCTCGAGGAGCTCGACCGGGACGCCGTTCCTGACATCAACGAGCACGCGACGCCGCCTCCCGCTGCGCTTCGAGCTCGACGACGAACACGAAGCCCACGAACCACCGGAAGCCCGTGGGCATCGCGTCGGGACGAGGTGCGCCTACTCGTGTCTCCCGGACACGACGAGCCGGTGCACGCCACATTCACTGCGCTGCCCGAGCCATCTCGCAGCCGGGAGACCTCCTCGTGGTCAACACCTCCGCCACGATTGCGGCCGCCATCGACGTCGAGCTCGACCGACGCTGGACGAGCCGTCCTTCACGTCTCGACGAGCTGCCCGGCGACCTGTGGATGGTCGAGCCGCGGCGGCGCATCGCCAACGGCTCGACCGAGCCGCTGACCCTCGCCCATCCGTCCGGCGACGGCCGCCTCGGCCCGACGGCTGCCCGACGCGGTGCTCCACCTCCTCCGGCCGGCCCCCGACTCGACGCGGCTCTGGCTCGCCGTCGCGGCCGACGGCGTCGACATCCCGACGGTGCTCGGCCGGGCGGCCGGCCGATCCGCTACCGGTACGTCCCGCGGACTGGCCACTCGAGGCCTACCAGACCGTGTTCGCCGACGCGAGCCGCGGTCGGAAGCGCCGAGATGCCCAGCGCAGCCCGGCCGTTCACCGCCGACATCGTCACTCGGCCTCGTCAGCAGCGGCGTCGGCGTCGTGCCGATCACGCTGCACACCGGCGTGTCGTCGCTCGAGGGCCACGAGCGCCCGTACGCCGAGCAGTTACCGGGTGCCGCACGCCGACCGCCGACGGCGATCAATGCCACCCACCGCCCGGCGGGCACGTCATCGCGGTCGGCACGACGGTGGTGCGCAGCCTCGAAACGGTCACCGATTCCGCCGGGGCGGCGCACCCAGGCGAGGGCTGGACCGACGTCGTGATCACGCCCGAGCGCGGGGTTCGAGCCGTCGACGGGCTGCTCACCGGGTGGCACGAGCCAGAGGCGACACACCTCGCGATGTTGGAAGCGATCGCCGGACGCGATCCGCTCGTCGTCGCCTACGAGGCTGCGTTCGCCAACGGGCTACCTGTGGCACGAGTTCGGCGACAGCCATCTGATCCTTCCGTACGCTGGGAAGCGATGACCGAGCGGACGCTAGCAGGCGTGGCTCGTCGCCCCGCCGGTCCCGGTCGGGCGCCGGGCGTGCGCGCTCTACGCCGTGCGGCGGCTCGGCGACGCCACGGCCGAAGCAGGTGGCCGAGGATCTGGGCATCACGCGTGTCGGGTGCCCGCCAGCACCTCACGTCGTTGGTCGAGCACGGCCTCGTCGATGCCGCCGAGATCCGCGACGATCCCCATCGCCGCGGCCGGCCCCGGCTGACGTACCACGTCACCGCGATGGGCGACCTGCTCTTCCCGAAGGCGTACGGGGCGCTCACCAACGAGTTGCTCGGCTACGTCGCGGACACCGACCCTGACGCCGTCGACCGGCTCTTCGAGCGTCGCCGCAACCATCGCATCGAAGCCGCCCACGCCCGGCTCGCCGGTTGCCGATCGCTTGCCGCCAAGATCGCCGAACTGACCGCGATCCTCGACGAGGACGGCTATCTCGCATCGTTCGAGCAGCTCGGCCGTGACCACTTCGTGGTCGTCGAGCACAACTGCGCGATCGCCGCCGTTGCCAACCGCTACGGCCAGGCATGCACGAGCGAGATCGAGTTCATCCGGGCGGTGCTCCCCGAGGCCGACGTCACCCGGATCAGTCACATGGTCAACGGCGACCGACGCTGCGCGTACGACATCAAGCGCCGGCGCTGAACGCTTCGTCAGCGCTGCTTGACCATCGTCAGCATGACGTCGGCGACCTGGCGCTGCAGGGTGTCGACTGCGTCCTCGCGGCCGCCTAGATGGTGGAGCAAGGCTCGTACGAACAACCCGTCGAGCGTCGAGTACGCGAGGTGCGGGTCGACGATGGTGACGCTGTCGCTGTAGTCGGCGAACTTCGAGACGAACCGCCAGATCAACTGCTCGAGCCGGCTGTCGATGTCGAGGGCGGCATCCCTGAGCTCCTCCTCGAACAGCGCCTGACTGCGCAGGTCGTACCACAGCCGGTGCAGCCAGCCGTCGTCGCGAACCGACACCGCGAGCGCTCGGCCAGCCCGAAGCGGACGTCGTCAGCGGTGTGACACCGGTCCATCAGCGCGTCGTACTGGGCGATGCACGATTCCTTGTAGCGGCCCACGCAGCACAGGATCAGATCGAGTTTGTCCTCGAAGTAGTAGTGCAGGCTGCCGTGCGAGAACTCTGTGTTCTGGGCGATCTCCCGCAGGCTCGTACGCGGTACCCGAGCGTCGCCAGCGTCTGGGTGGCCGCGTGCGGCGAGTTGCTCGCGGCGGGCGCCGAACCGGTCAACGGATCCTCGAGCGAACCGCCGACTCGAAATCTTGTCAAGTTCGGCCACGATTCTTGCTTCCTGTTGCATCTCGGCTGAACCCGACCGAGTGTAGTTGCCGAATCTTCCACCCTCGCTGGACAGTCGTCAAGAAGTTCCTTGACACTTGACCGAACCCTCGGTAGCTTGGGAGGCTTCTCCTGCAAGCCCGGGCGGGGGACATCCGCCGGTTCCCCGCCCGGGCTGCCGCATGCCACTAGCCTCCAGCGCCGTGGGCAGCCTTGTGGGGTGGAACCTGACCGGATTGCTCGCCGGCCGCGCTTCGGATCACCCAGGCCGGCGGCGCTAGTGCCGCGCCAAGTCACCCACGACGAGCACCACCGCAGCCGGCGCATCGGTTGGCTACGAGCCACCGTGCTCGGCGCAAACGACGGGATCGTGTCGATCGCCAGCCTCATCGTCGCCGTGGCCGCCGCCGAGTCGGGACGTTCGGCCGTGCTCACAGCCGGCGGCGCCGGGCTCGTCGCCGGGGCCATGTCGATGGCCGTCGGCGAGTTCGTTTCGGTCAGCTCGCAGCGGGACACCGAGCTCGCCGACCTCGCGACCGAGCAACGCGAGCTGGTCGCCGACCCGCTGAGCGAACTGCTCGAACTGACCCACATCTACGAACGTCGCGGGCTCGATCACGCCCTCGCCGGTGAGGTCGCGAAGCAGCTGACCGAGCACGACGCACTCGCCGCCCACGTTCGCGACGAGCTCGGGATCACCGAGGCGGCGGCCGCCCGGCCGGTGCAGGCAGCGGTGTCCTCGGCCGTGTCGTTCACCGTCGGTGGCGGCCTCCCGTTGCTGGCGGCGATCGCCGCGCCGAGTGCAGCGCGTTCGTGGGTGGTCGCCCTGGCGGCACTGGTCAGCCTCGCCCTGCTGGGTGCGTTCGGCGCCGAGATCGGCGGCGCATCGAAGTTGCGACCGGCGCTGCGGATCACGCTGCTGGGCGCGCTGGCCATGGGCGTGAGCGCGGCGATCGGCGCCGCCGTCGGCACGGTCGTGTAGCGAGGGGGAGGGCCACAGCCCCTCCCCCTCGGACCCCACCGTCGTGGCGCTCCGGACGGGCAGCAAAGCCTGCCCATCCTCCGCACCGAAAGCCCTCACTCCCCCTCAGTATGGGTCACGGCATACCGGAGGCTCGCGTCCCCACTGCCCGCCCGAGAACCTGTCACATTTTCACGACCTATGGTGGCAGCGCTTCGCTAGCCGGACGGAGATGCCGCACCGTCGCCGTGACAGCATCGCGACGCCAGATTGCAGTTGACATGACGCCATGATGATGTCACACTGACGTCATGGACCTCAGCCCGTACGTCGACTCGCTGCGGCGTGACCTCCAGGCCACGGCAGAGGTCGCCGGCGTCGAGGCCAAGGCGGTCGCCGAGCGCCTGCTCACCGCGCTCGAGTCCTCGGTCCGACTGGTGCTGATCGACGCCCTCGGCGCGGCCGCCGAGCAGATCACCGCCGAGTTGGCGCCTGGCTCGGTCGAGTTGCGACTGCGGGGGCGCGAGCCCGACTTCGTGGTCTCGATCGCCCTGCCGCCGGAACCGCCGGAACGTCAGGGTCCACCGCCGCCGACGCCGCCGTTGTTCGATGGCGACGACAGCGCGACCGCCCGGATCTCACTCCGCCTCCCGGACGGGCTGAAGGCTCGCATCGAGGAGGCCGCCAGCAACATCGGCTTCTCCGTCAACGGCTGGCTCGTTAGAGCGCTCAATGACGCGGTCGCCCAGTTCAACGACGACCCGGTCAACTACCAGACCAGCACCCGCGAGCACCGCCGGGACATCCGACCGGGACGCAACCTGTCCGGTTGGGTGCGTCTAACTCCACCGCCCACAGGGGGACATCACATGCACACGTTCACGACATCTCGACCCGCCGCGCTCACGATCCGGTTCGCTGGCGGCCACCTGCAGATCCTCGCCGAAGGCCGTGACACGACGACCGTCGAGGTCGCGCCGGTGAACCCGTCGAGCTCGGCGGACGTCGATCACGCGGCGGCCACGACGGTCGAGCAGCGTGGCGACGAGATCATCATCGTCGCACCGGAGACCAAGCGGTGGTTCGGGCGCACCCCGAAGCTCGACGTCAAGGTCGCCGCGCCGGTCGGCTCCAGCGTCACTGCGTTCGTCGAGTCCGCGGACGTGCGGCTCAAGGGCCAGCTCGGCGGCGTCGACGTGAACTCGGCATCCGGCGACGTCCGCTTCGACCATGCTGGGTCGCTCACGGTGTCGACGGCGAGCGGCGATGTGTGGGGGACTCGGTCGGCGGCGACGGCAAGGTCAAGACCGCGTCCGGTGACATACGGCTCACCACCATCGCAGGCACCGGCGATGTCACCACGGCCTCCGGGTACATCCAGATCAGCCGGGTGACGGGCGATGCCAACGTCCGCAGTGCGTCCGGGGACGCCGTGATCGGGGCGGTCGGCGGATCGGTGAACGCGAAGACGGCATCCGGCGACATCAAAGTGGAATCGGTCATCGCCGGCACGACGCAGATCGACTCGGCCTCCGGTGACATCTGGCTCGGGGTCGCCCCAGGAACCACCGCCTGGCTGGAAGTGCAGTCGCTCTCCGGCGACGTCACGTCCGAGCTCCAGTCGGCCGACGCGCCAGACGAGGACGCGCCGGCCGTCAGCATCCAAGCCCGCACGCTGAGCGGCGACGTCGCGATTCGTCGCGCCGTCGCCCGCTGAACGACCCACCATCTCGAGGAGACGCAATGAACGACTTCCTGATCACCGAGCTGGCGAGGGAACGCCACGCCCGCATCGCTGCGCGAGGCTCGGATCGCCGCCCTCGTCCGCGAGGCCGAGGGCAGCCGCGAACGGCCGTTACGCCGTCGCTGGCGCGGCCTGCACCTCCACCCGCGCAACGGCTGACGTTTCGATCGGCAACCGGAGGTTGCCGATCGAGTTCTCAACGCCGCAAAGGTTTCCGAGCGAAACCCTACGCGTAGGTGCGGACGAGTTCGAGCACCGCGTCGGCGTCTGGCCCTTCGCCCGTCAGGCCGGTCTCGACCGGGTCAGCTCGGCGCCCGGCCACGAGGCACAGGTCGAGGGCGTCGCCGCGGATCGTCGTGAGCGGCTCCGGTCGGGGACGAAGTCCCACCGCTCGCCGAGCGGCCCCGCCAGCACGAAGGCCACCGGCCCGCTGAGCTTGCGACCGGCCCTGGCGAACGCGTACGGCAGCGTCCGCCACGCGAGCCTGGCGATCAGCTTGAGCCGGGCACCCGGAATCCGCACGACGCCGAGCGGGTCGGCAACATCGCCGGTGTGGATCCAGCACTCGGCGAGCCGGGTCGTGGCCAGCGTTCTGGCCGCCAGGTCACCAGCCACCCACGGCACGCGGGTGCTCAGGTCGATCCGACGCGAACCCTCCCGCATCGTGCCGGCGGCGCTCGCAGCCCAGCGGCGCGAACGCGTCGGGCGTTTCCCCGCGCCGGTTCTCGCACCATCGTGCCGACGAGGTCGTCGATCGTTGTCCCGGCCGCCCCGGCGCTCAGCTGCGCTGCAACCTCGGCGAGCGTGCCCTTGAGGCTCGCCAGCGCCATCTCGTCGGTCTGGGCGAGGTGCAGCACGACGTCGCTGACCGTCCAGCCCTCGCAGGGGGTGGGGAGCGCCCACTCGTCATCGCGTGAGCGGACTCGAGGATGCGCGGCGAGCTCGTCGTGCTGTTCGGCCAGAGCGGTGTAGGCAGTCGGGTCATCGCGGCCCGCATGGTTGCAGACGGAGTGACGTTGGCAGACTCGACGTCATGGAAACCCGCCCGCTCTCCCCCAAGCACGCCGACAGCCTGCAGGTGCCCGTGATCGGCATGGGCACGTCGGGCACGTTCGACACCGACGACGTCCGGGCGGTCGCCGACGTCGTCAACGCCGGGCTCGAAGCCGGCACGACGCTGTTCGACTCGTCGCCGATGTACGGCAAGGCCGAGCGCGCACCGGCGAGGCGCTCGACGGGAGGCGGGGCGACGCGATCATCGCCACCAAGGTGTGGACCGCCGACGACGCGGAGGCCGATGCGCAGCTCGACTCGTCGGCATCGTTCTACGGCGGCCAGGTCGAGCTGATGCAGATCCACAACATGGTCCAGTGGCGAACGAGACTCGATCAGATCGAGGCGCCGCCGCGACGCCGGCGAGATCGCCTACGTCGGCGCGACGCACTGGCAGGTGAGCGGGTTCGACGACCTCGAGGCGGCGATGCGAACCGGCCGGCTCGACGCGATCCAGATCCCGTACAACCCGATCCAGCGCGAGGTCGAGGCTCGCATCCTCCCGCTCGCCGCCGACCTCGGACTGGGCGTGCTGATCATGCGCCCGTTTGCCCGCGCTGACCTGCTGCGCACTCCCCCACCCGACTCGGAACTGGCGCGCTCTCCCCCAGTTCGGCGTCGACGACGTGGGGCCAGGCGCTGCTGAAGTGGGGCCTGAGCCATCCGGCGACCACGGTGTCGATCCCGGCCACGACGCGGCCCGAGCGTGCCATCGAGAACGCCGCCGCCGGCCGCGGCGACCTGCTCGACGACGACGCACGCGCCCGTCTCACCACCCTGTTCACCGACCGTACCTGAGATTTCCACAGGCCAAAGTTGTCGAAAATGGTGAATCTGGCCTGTGGAAATCTTGACGTGCGGCTGGCTACTGCTTCAGCACTCGCTGCAGGAACTCGGTGACGTCGCCGATGACCTCGTCGCGGTTCGTCTCGTTGAAGATCTCGTGCTCGGCGTCCTCGTACGCGACGTGCTCGAGGGTGACGCCGCCGAGCCGCTCGACCACCGGCTTGGTCACGTCGTAGGGGACGAGTTGGTCGTGCGTCCCGTGGATCCACAGCGTCGGCAGGGAACCGAAGTCGGGCCCGGCGGCGATGGCGTGGATCGCCGCCAGCAATGCCTGGAGCGTCTCGCGGTAGAAGGGTCCGTGATAGACGAGCGGGTCGGCGGCGTAGGCCGCGCCGACGGATGGGTCCCTCGAAAGCGTTGCGGGGTCGATCGGGATCTCGGGGATCGGATCGAAGTCGAGCAGCATGTCGAACCCCGGGTTGCCGCCCACGACTGGCCCGGACAGCACGAGCGCGGCCGCCTCGCCCGGGTACCGCTGCACGAAGCGGGTGGCGATGACCCCGCCCATCGAATGCCCGATGACCACGAGCGGGAGGCCCGCGTGATCCTCGCGGGCACGTTCGGCGACCGTGTGGGCGTCGGTGACGAGCACCTCCATGTCCTCGACGAGCGCCATCGTGCCCGCAGACCTGCCGTGGGCGAGGTGGTCGGGCCCGTACACGGTCGCCCCGATACCGACCAGCGCGCTCTGCGACGTGCTCGTACCGCCCGGCGTGCTCGCCGTAACCGTGGATCAGCACGACGACGAATGTGGGGTCGTCGTTGGTCCAGTTGCGGACGAAGATCCGGCCCCGTTCGCCGTCGAACTCATAGGTCGTTGAGTCGGCCATCGCGCTCCCCTCTCGGCTCTGATGTCGGAGCGGGCAGTCTTGCATCCCGCGCCGAGCAGCACGAAGCCCGACCATGAAGGCCACGCGCTACTAGCGTTCCGGTCATGGGGAGCGACATGCGTGTGAGCGCGCTCTACCGCTATCCGGTGAAGTCGATGCAGGGCGAGCGGCTCGGCATCGCGGCCATCGGGACGCACGGCATCGTCGGCGACCGGCAGTGGGGCCTGCTCGACCTCGACACCGGGCTGATGCTCACCACGCGTCGCGAGCCCCGTCTGCTGTTCGCGAGCGCCCGGATGCTCTGTCCGCCGGATGTCCACGACTCCGAGCTGGAGCCCGAGGTCCAGATCGGGCTCCCCGACGGGACGATCACCGACGACGACACCACGCTGTCGGTATGGCTGGGGCGGCGGGTCGAGCTGCGCCGCGCCGATCCCGAGACCGACGCCAGCTACGAGATCGCGACGGACGCGGACAACTGGGTGCAGTGGACCGGACCGCGGGGCAGCTTCCACGACTCGACGAAGACGCAGGTCTCGCTCGTCACCGAGGGCTCGATGCGGGCGTGGGACTGGCGGCGGTTCCGCGCCAACGTGGTCGTCACCGGGGACGACGGCGCTGAGGACGGACTCGTGGGCGAGCACCTCCAGATCGGATCGGCGACCTTCGACGTCCGCACGCAGATCGACCGTTGCGTGATGACCACTCGCCCGCAACCCGGATCGGAGCTCGGCGACGAGCTCGAGCGCGATCTCGGCGTCCTCAAGACGATCAACGCCGAACGGGCAACGTTCCTGGCGATCGGCATGCTCGTCGATCGCACCGGCACGGTTGCCCTCGGGGACGAAGTCCGGCCGGTCGCCACCGCGACGGAGACAGACTGATCGACGATGTCCCCGTCTTCCCGCCCGCACGTGCTGTTCCAGCTCAGCGGTTCGATCGCCGCCTACAAGGCGTGCCACGTGATCTCCCGGCTCACCCAGGCCGGATGCGAGGTGCAGACCGTGGCCACCCATGCGGCCCTGCAGTTCGTCGGTCCGGCCACGCTGGAGGGGCTCACCGGGCGCCCGGTCGCGACGGACACGTTCGCCGCCGGTTCGCAGATGGATCACATCCACGTCGTGCGCTGGGCCGACCTGATCGTGCTCTGCCCGGCGACCGCGAACACGATCAATCGCCTGGCCGCGGGAATCGCCGACGACATCATCGGCACGATGTTCCTCGCCCACGACTTCACCAAGCCGTACGTCCTCGTGCCGGCGATGAACGCGGCGATGTACGAGCACCCGGCGACCACCGCCTCGCTCGGCCTGCTCCGTGAGTGGGGCGTCGAGATCCTCGCGCCCGATGCCGGCTCGCTGGCCTGTGGCGAGATCGGACCCGGCCGGCTCGCCGAGCCGGACGTCATTCTCGCCGAACTGCTCGGGCGGCTCGGCCGCGCCGTCGCCGAGCCGGCGCACAGGCGGCGCTTCCTCGTCACCGCCGGCGGGACCAAGGCCCCGATCGACGGTGTGCGGGCGATCACGAACACGAGCACCGGAGCGACCGGCGCGGCGATCGCCGAGCATCTGGCGCGACGCGGCCACGACGTCACGTTGCTGCACGCCGCGGACGCAGTGCTGCCCGAGTCCGATGCGATCGCCGCCCAGCCCTTCACCACGTTCGGCGACCTCGACGCCCTGCTGCGCGGCGCGCTGGCGGGCGGCCGGTTCGATGCGGTCATCCATCTCGCCGCGGTGAGCGACTACGACGTTGATCACGTCGTCGTCGATGGCGAGCCCCGGCCGGCGGACCCGGCGGGCAAACTCGACTCGGGCGGCTCGATGGAGGTCCACCTGCGCAAGAACCCGAAGCTGCTCCTCCACCTCAAGGAGTTCGCCGGCGACGACGACCTCGTCGTCGTGGGCTTCAAGCTGACCAACGGAGCGAGCCCCGAGGAGCAGGCGGCCGCGATCAAGTCGGTGTCACCGGGCACCGACCTCGTGGTCCACAACGACCTCACCGAGATGGGCGGCGGCGTCCACCACGCCACGATCTACCGCGGCGAGGACGTGGTCGCCACGACCGACGACAACGCCGAGCTCGCGGCGGCCCTCGAACGCGGCATCGCCGAACTGCTCGATCGGTGATGAAGCGCCTTGGTCATCGAAGATCACGAATCCGTACCATTTCGATGACCAGAGGTCCTACCCCGAGACGCTGAGGGTGATGTCGACGCCGGTCAACGCCTTGCTGACCGGACATCCGACCTTCGCGGCCTGCGCCGCCGCTTCGAACGCCGCGGCGTCGAGGTTTTCGACATCGCCCGACACGCTGAGCAGGATGCCCGTCAGCCGGAATCCGCCAGCGGGATCGGGGCCGAGGCTGACGTCTGCCTGCACGTCGAGCGTCCGCGGCGTGCCGCCCGCCTTGGCCACCTCGCTGGACAGCGACATCGCATAGCAGGCCGAGTGAGCGGCGGCGATCAGCTCCTCCGGACTCGTCGTCCCGTCGGCTTCGTCGGCTGCCCGCTTCGGGAACGACACCTCGTACGTTCCGATACCAGAGCTGGTCATCTCGACTCGGCCGGAGCCTTCTTGAAGCGTCCCGGTCCAGGCGGTCTTGGCGGTTCGTGTTGGCATGCGTCCTCCGTTCACGTGGGCGATCACCGTCGACGTTACGCGGTTCACGTCGTTGACGCCCGATGCGCTTCGGGTTCACTCGCGTCCGAGCGCGCCACCGGAGCGCTCAGCGGTGGCTAGCCAGCCACTCGGCGACCCGGCGCTTCGAGGCTCGTGAGAGCCAGGCGTCCTGGATCAGCTCGACGATCTCCTGGCGGGTGACCTCGCCGAGCCGGCTGGCTCGGACCAGGACCGAGCGATGGCCGTTGAAGTGGTCGGTCGTGAAGAACGGCGAGCCCGGATCCTGGACGAGCGCCGCCTTGTCGTCGTCGCTCTCCACCCAGATCACGATCACGTCGTCGTAGCGCTCGCCGGTCTCCGGATCGAAGGCGTCCGGCCGCGGATTCCGGAAGAACACGAACGACTTACCGCCCACCTGGTACACGGCGTTGTCCGCGACCCGCCCTCGACGGTGACATACGGCATCCCCGCGGCGATCTCGTGAACATCCGCGACACGGGCGGATCGGTCGTCGCGACGCTTCATAGCGGCAAGTATCGACCGACCGCCCGGTGTCGTGGAAACCCATGGCGACGTTTCGGCGATTCGACCTTGACGGGCATCCGATCGCACGACGCCGACGGTCGTCGAGACCTCGACCACCGTCGGCGACCATCACCGGCGATCTGACGACGACTACCGAGCCGTCCACGACCACCGTGGCCACGACGACCACCGCGGCTCGAGTCCGATCACCGAGATCGGCGGGACCGAGGACAACCGGATCTACGAGGCCAGGGCGACCAGGCGGTCGGCGATCTCCGGCTCGCGGACGTGAGCCAGCGTCGATTCCACGACTCGGCGGCACACCGCCGAGGCCTTCATCGGATCCATCGAGTCGCCCGACATCAGCTCGAGGTCGGCAGCCGTCGGTTGCATCGTGACCACCTCGATGCCCCGGTCCCGCAGCAGCTTCGCCTCGCGGGCCACCGAGCGTCTGGCCAGCTGGCGGATCGAGAACCGCGGGATCGCCAGCGCAGAGCCGACCGCCGACATCGGCACGGCAGATGATCGCCAGGTCGGGCGCCGGCGCATACTCGGTGACGAGATCGGCGTTGGTCGTCGAGTGCGCGCCGCCGTCGACGTACCGGGCGTCACCGATCGTCGACCGGAGCGAAGTAGCCAGGGATCGCACAGGAAGCCTCGACGGCCTGGCCGAGCGTCGCCTCCGGGGCAGCCCTCCCGGCCGAACACGACCCGCTGTCCGACGTCGAGGTTCACGGCCGCGATCCACAGGTCGCGGTGTGGCCACTCGTCGCCGTGGAGACGCTCGTACGCCGCGCCGATGTAACCCGTCGGGAGCCGGCCGGCCGGTACCAGCGCCGAGAACAGCGATCCCGGCGTGACCTTCCACGGCTCGCGGAATGCCCGCATCAGACCGCTCCGGTGATGCGATCCGCAGCCGCGCGGCGACGGCCCCGGCGGCTCTCGGCGCGTCGGCGTCGTCGAGCGTCTCCTCGGCGGCCGACCGCGCCTCGGCCACGGCGACCTCGGCGCGCCGGACGAACTCGGCGCCGCCTCGGCGAGAGCGGCTGGCCGAGCGCGCGGCGCCGCATGTCGAGCGGACCGAGCCCGACTCGTAGGCTGGCTCCGACGACCGAGCCGGCCGACGTCCCGACGATCAGGTCGGCGCTTCTGGGCGTCCCAGCCGAACTCGTCGACGAACGCGCTGATCACGCCGACGTTGAAGGCGTGACCGACCGCTCCGCCGGCACCGAGGACGAGGGCAACCGCCGACATCCGCCCATTGTCGCCGCTGATCAGCTCGCTCGCCCGCTCACTAGATTGCATTTCACATGAGTGTCCTCGTCACCGGCGGCGCCGGCTACATCGGTTCGTTCACCGTCCGCCGGCTGCAGGCCGACGGCGTCGACGTCGTCGTGCTCGACTCGCTCGAATACGGCTACCCGCAGTCGATCCCCGGCGTCCCGCTCGTCGTCGCCGACATCGCCGACTCCACGGCCGTGGCGGAGACGTGCAAGGAGCACGGCGTCACGCAGGTCGTGCACTTCGCCGCGTACAAGAGCGTCGGCGAGTCGATGGAGCAGCCCACCAAGTACTGGCTGAACAACGTCGCCGGGACGGCCAAGCTGGTCGACACCTTGCTCGGCGTCGGCGTGAACCAGATCGTGTTCTCGTCGTCGTGCTCGGTGAACGGCACGGTGGAGGCGATGCCGGTCACCGAGCAGGCGCCGATCCATCCCGAGTCGGTGTACGCCGAGTCGAAGGCGATGGTCGAGCGGATCCTTCGCTGGTACGACGTCACCGACGGCGTCCGGTCGGTCAGCCTGCGATACTTCAACGCCGCCGGGGCATCCGAGGGCGGTCGGTTCGGTGAGGTGTGGGACCGCAGCGTCAACCTCGTGCCCGTCGTGATGAAGGCCACGCTCGGCTACCGGCCGGCCATCTCGGTGTTCGGCAACGACTACCCCACCCCCGACGGCACGTGCATCCGTGACTACATCCACGTCGACGACCTCGCCGACGCACACGTCAAGGCGCTCGACTACCTTGCCGGCGGTGGGCAGACGATCGCGCTCAACGTCGGCACCGGCGTCGGCAGCTCCGTGCTCGAGGTCATCAACGCCACCGAGCGGATCGCTGGGCGGACCGTCCCGTACGAGGTGCGCCGCGCCGCGCCGGCGACCCGGTCGCGACCTACGCCGACCCGACGCTGATCCGGGAGACGCTCGGATGGTCAGCAACCCAGACGCTCGACGACATCATCGCGACGGCGTGGCACTGGCACAGCCGCACCCCGACGGGTACGCCAACACCGTAGGCCCGAGGTGTCGGCGTGACCGACGTCCGACCCGTGGGCCGCATCGGTCGTCCTCGGCGACGGCGAGACGATGTCGATCCGTCCGCTCACGCCGGCCGACTCCGACGCGCTCGTCGCGTTTCACAGCCGTCAGTCCGCGGACAGCATCTACCGCCGGTACTTCTCGCCCAAGCCGAGCCTGTCACCAGCCGAGCTCAAGCACTTCACCGACTTCGACTTCACGAACCGAGCGTCGCTCGTCGTGGAGTCACACGGCGACTTCATCGGCTGGGCCAGCTATGCCCGGTGGCCGGGTCGCGACGACGCCGACACGGCCTTCATGGTCGACGACGCCCACCACGGCAAGGGTGTCGCGACGTTGATGCTCGAGCACCTTGCAGCCATCGCCAAGGCGAACGGCATCGAGCGGTTCACCGCGGAGGTGCTCGCCGACAATCGCCCGATGCTGTCCGTGTTCGCGAAGGCCGGGTGGCCGATCGAACGCCGGTTCAACAGCGGCGTCGATCGAGGTCGACTTCCCGCTCGCCGAGACCGCCGAGTTCGTCGACTCGGTGAGCCGGCGCGAGCAGCGCGCCGACAGCCGGGCCATGGCCCGTCTCCTGCTCCCGCGCGCGATCGCCGTCGTCGGCGCGTCCGACCGCGACGACTCGGTCGGGGGCGTGCTGTGGCGCAACGTCATGACCCACGCCACCGGACCGGTGTACGCCGTCAACCCCAATCGGTCATCACGTCGGCGATGCCCCCGTCTGGCCCCGGCTCGTCGACGTCCCGGATGACGTCTCGCTGGCGGCGATCGCGGTCCCGGCCGAGGCACTCGAGGCGGTGATCGACGACTGCATCGCGGCCCGCGTGCGCGGCGCGATCGTCGCGACCAACGTCGACGGCTCGGGCCTCGACATCGATGCCCTCGTCGATCGAGCCCGCAGCAGCGGCGTGCGCGTCATCGGCCCGTCGAGCCTGGGCGTCGCCTCGTCGCGCCCCGAGGTCGGCCTGCACGCCACCCTGCTCCGCGGACCGCTGCACGCCCGGCGGCGTCGCCCTGTCATTGCAGTCCGGCTCGCTCGGCACGTCGCTCATGCGGCTGGCCGACCAGCTCGGCGTCGGGCTGTCGTGGTTCGTGTCGCTCGGCGACCGCAGCGACGTTTCCGCCAACGACCTCCTGCAGTTCTTCGACGACGACGAATCGACGACCGCGATCGGGATGTACACCGAATCGATCGGCAACCCACGCCGCTTCGCCCGGATCGCCAGGCGGGTGTCGCGGCGCCGCCCGATCGTCGCCGTGCGTACCGGCGCGGCCGCGATCGGCCCGTCGGGCGGCGCCTTGTATCGGCACTCCGGCCTGATCGAGGTGCCGACGGTGGTGGCGATGCTCGACACCGCTTCGCGTGCTCGCCGCGCCAGCCGGTGTTGCGCGGACCGCGCACCGCGGTGATCTCGAACGCGAGGAGCCCGCTCACGCTCGCCCGCGGCGGCCATCGCGGCAGCCGCGCTGACCCCGGTACCTCCCCCGATCGAGCTCGACTTCCGCTCGACGCCCGACGACTACGGGGTGGCGGTCACGGCGGCGCTGGCATCCGACGACGTCGACGGCCTCATCGTCATTCACGCCCCGCCGCTCGAGGATGCCGTTGGCGCGCCGACCGCGGAGATCGACGCGGCCACACATGGTGCCACCAAGCCGGTCGTCGCGGTCCTGCTCGGCGCTCGCGAGGGCCCGATCGCGCCGGGCTCGGCGGTGCCCGGCTTCGCATTCCCCGAGGCGGCCGCAGCGGTGCTCGGCCGGTCCTACGCCTACGGCCAGTGGTTGCAGACCGAGGCGGCGGCGGTGCCTGAGGTGATGTACCGATGTCGACGCCGAAACTGTCAACGTCGTGCTCACGAACGCGCTCGCCTCGGGCTTGCCGCGGCTCGACGTCGCCGACACCCACGCCGTGCTGTCCGCGTACCGGATCACGATGCCGCCGACGCGATTCGTCGCGGCGGAGCTGGCGCTTCCGGCGGCCGAGGAGATCGGCTACCCGGTGGCGATCAAGGCCCGCAACCGGCACGTCGGACGCTCGTTGAAGGCCGGCGTCGCGCTCGACCTCGTCGACCCCGCCGACGTGGTCGAATCGGTGAGGGTGATGCGCGAGGAGCTCGGCGACGATGCCGACGCGGTCGTCGTGCAGCGGATGACCGAGCCTGGCGTCGACCTCCGGATCACGGTCACCGTCGACGTGAACGTCGGCCCGCTCGTGGCTGTCGGGCTCGGCGGCGTGGGCTCCGACCTGCTCGCCGACGAGCTGGTCCGGCTGGCCCCGTTGTCGGCCCAGAGTGCCGCGGCGCTGATCTCCGAGTCGCGGGCGGGTCCGGCGCTGGAGCACGCCGGGGTGAGCCCGGCCGCGTTCTCCGCGACGCTGATCCGGGCCGCCCAGCTCGCCGCCGACCACCCCGAGTTCACCGTCATCGACCTCAACCCGGTGATCACCACCGCGGCTGGATGCTGCGTCACCGACGCCGTGCTCGGGATCTCCCCGGTCGAGCGCCCCGAACGAGCGCTGCGACAGTTGTGACGACCCTGCCGCTCGAAACCCTCAGCCGACGAGCTCCTTGGCGGCGCCGTACCAGAACTCGGTGGACAGGCCGAGGGACTCGATGTCGATGCGTTCGTCGTTGCCGTGGAAGCGTTGGCCGAACGACTCGAACGTGACCTCCGGGGAGAACAGGGCGGCGCCGAAGGCGATCGATCCGCGCTGGCGGAAGAAACGGGCGTCGGTGCCGCCGACCATGATGCCCGGCAGGAGGTCGGCGCCCGGGTAGGCGACCTGGGTGCGCTTCGACAGGACGTCCCAGAGTGCGTTCCCGGTTTCGGAGCGGGTCGACTCTGCCCGTTGCACCACCGAGATCTCGACCCTCGACGCGAGATCGCCGAGCGCTTCGGTGACGAACGCGACGGCGGCGTCGAACGGCTGGCCCGGCAGGGTTCGGATGTCGACGTCGATGTCGACCGCGTCGGGGATCGTGTTCGTCTTCTGCCCGCCGTGCACGACGTTGGGCGACACCGTCATGTGTGAGCACGCGTGCGCCACCCGAGCGCTTGCCGGATCGAGCGTCGCGATCGCGTCGTCGAGGCGGGCCGGGTCGAGTAGCGCATCCCGCACAGCGGGATCGAGGTCCATGCTGTCGACGCGAGCACGCCAGAGGTCGCCGAGTTGCGGCGCCACCCGGACCGCCGTCAAGCGCCGCACCACCTCGGCCGCGGTCACCAGCGCGTTGTCGGAACCGTACGGCATCGAACCGTGGCCGGGCGTGCCCGCGACCCGCAGGCGCAACCACGCGAGCCCCTTCTCGGCCACGCTCACCGCGATCCGCCGCGTCCCGTCGTGGCCGATCTCCGACCACCCCCCGGTCTCGGTGAGCACGTAGTCGGCGCCGACCGCATCCCAGTGGTGATCGACCATGTACTCGGCGCCCCACTCGCCGCCGGCCTCCTCGTCGGCGACACCGAAGTAGATCAGCGTGCCGGCGGGCCGGAACCCCTCGTCGGCCAGCCGCCGGAACGCGACCGCCATCGACGACGTGATGTTGAGCATGTCGATCGCGCCGCGGCCCCAGATCTCGTCGGTTCCGGCGGCGTTGCGGACTACCTCGCCACCGAACGGATCGCGCGACCAGCCCGCCGGGTTCACCGGCACCACGTCGGTGTGCCCCATCAGGCACAACGACGGCGCCGCCGGGTCGGTGCCCTTCGATCCGGGCAACGATCGACGCCCGACCGGGCCGGGACTCGAAGCGCTGGACATCGAGCCCGGCGCCCTCGAGGTACGTCGTGAGCAAGTCGGCGTTGCGCACCTCGTTTCCGCTGTCGGGCGACCCGTCGTTCACGCACGCGTTGCGGATCAGCGACTGCAGCAGCTCAGCAGTCGCGCCGGTGAACTCGTCGGTCGAAGGCATGCGCCCACCCTATTCGTCAAGGTCCGCATTCTCCGTCGAAGTGACGTGGTTTCGCGGACCTTGAGGAGTGGCGCTACCGGAACAGGTCGTGGGCCGGCTCGCGCACGATCGACACGGCCGTCGCGTGTTCGTCCCGCTGCCACGCCACGCCGCGCACGATCGCCACCGGAACCCGTGACGTGTTGCCCTTCACGAGCTCCGCGGCGCCCGCGAGCTCGTCCACGATGCACAGCTCCTGGACTCGGAACTCGTGACCGTGCGGGTCGCGCTGCCCGATGTAGGACGTCATCGGGGCGATGCCGGCGAGGCCGATGGCGACGTCGGTCTGGCCCTCGCGCCACGGGCGGCCGAACGTGTCGCTGACGATCACCGCGACGTCGAAGCCACGCTCGGCGAAGCCGGCGCGCAGCCGGCGCGCCGAGGCATCAGGATCCTCGGGCAGGACGACCACCCGGCCGGACCCGCCGCTCGACGACTGGTCGACCCCGCTGTTCGCGCAGATGAAGCCGTGTCGCGTCTCGGTGATGAGCACCGCTCCACTCATTCGCACGACCCGCGCCGCCTGCTGCAGGACGACCTCGACCACGCGAGCGTCCTTGTCCCACCGGGTCGCGAACGACGTGGCGAACTCCGACGGCATCACGGTGTCGAGCTCGACGATCGCGCCTTCCGCCTTCGACACCACCTTGGAGGTCACGACGACGACGTCGCCGTCGGCGAGCTCGACGTTCGCCGCGATCAACGCCACCAGATCTGCGCCGGCTTCGATCTCGGGCAGGCCTTCGACGCCCACCACCTGGAGTGTTGGCACGGGCGCACCGTACGGCAAGGATGGACGGATGGCCAATGCGTCCGTCCATGCTCCCGGCAACGGGGTCTCCGAGCTGTTCGAACCCGCCCGGTGGAGCGAGGTCGCCGGCTTCGACTTCACCGACATCACGTACCACCGGGCCGTAGACCAGGGCACGGTCCGCATCGCGTTCCACCGCCCGGAGGTCCGCAACGCGTTCCGACCGCACACGGTCGACGAGCTCTACCGCGCGCTCGACCACGCCGCGCATGTCGACCGACGTCGGCTGCGTGCTGCTCACCGGGAACGGACCGTCGCCGCGCGACGGTGTCTGGGCCTTCTGCTCCGGCGGCGACCAGCGGATCCGCGGGAAGGACGGCTACAAGTACACGACGTCGAGCGAGCCCGGCGGCGCGCCCGGCGAGACTGCCGACACGATCGAGCCAGGCCGGGCCGGCCGCTTGCACATCCTCGAATGCCAGCGCCTGATCCGGTTCATGCCGAAGGTGGTGATCTGCGTCGTGCCCGGGTGGGCGGCCGGTGGCGGACACAGCCTCCACGTCGTGTGCGACCTCACGCTGGCGAGCGCCGAACACGCGCGCTTCAAGCAGACCGACGCCGCGGTGGCGAGCTTCGATGGCGGGTACGGCTCGGCGTACCTCGCCAGGCAGGTCGGTCAGAAGTTCGCCAGGGAGATCTTCTTCCTCGGTCGGGAGTACTCGGCGGACGACTACGTGCGGATGGGCGCCGCCAACGCCGCGGTCCGACACGCCGAGCTCGAGAACGTGGCCATCGAGTGGGCGGCCGAGATCAACGCCAAGAGCCCGACCGCGCAGCGAATGTTGAAGTACGCGTTCAACCTCGTCGACGACGGTCTCGTCGGCGCAGCAGCTGTTCGCCGGTGAGGCGACCCGCCTCGCGTACGGAACCGAGGAGGCGGCCGAAGGGCGCGACGCGTTCCTCGAGAAGCGTGACCCGGACTGGTCACCGTTCCCGTATCACTTCTGAGGCGCGGTCGGCGGACAGATGCCTCGAGGTCTGGCCGTCACGCAAGTCACCGGGAGGATGCGCCGCCGGGGTGCTCCGGGGTCGGCACGCCGACCGGGTACGCGTAGACCTGCAACTCGACGTCGACCAGGTCGTCGTCGGGACGGTCGTTCACTCTGGCGATCCAGCGGTTGAGCACCCGTTCCAGCTCGTCGGTGAGCTCGTTGAGCTCATGGGGACGCAGCCGGAACCGGAGTGACGCCTCCCCGCTGGCGTCGACCCATTCCTTCGGCCACTCGTGGTACGTGCTCCGCCACTGCTCGATGCGGGCCTGCTTGCCCCGGTTGAACTCGTTGAGCACGAGGTTCGTGGCGTCGCGTGCGGCCTCGCTCTCGCGGAGCTCGTGGCCGGCGATGCTGATCCCGCCAGGCACCCGACGCCACCAACGCTCCCGGCGAGACCCGCGATCGGGGTCCTCCTCGACGAAGCCGTACTTCTCGAGCTGGCGCAGGTGGTAGCTCGTCGCCCCGCTCGACTCACCGAGCCTGGCCGCGAGCTGGGTCGCGGTCGCCGGCCCGTGGAGACCGAGTTGATCCTGGATCTGGACGCGCAGCGGATGCGCCAGGCCGAGCAACGACTTGGCGTCGACCTGGCGCCGCGGCGGGAGCTTGTCCCGCGCCGGCTCCGTGGCGTCGTCCGCCGCTCGCTTGCTCACCTCGGGCGGGTCGTTCACTCGTGCGTCCGCTCCACGAGCTCGGCGGCGCGCCGGGTGAGCTGCTCGGCGCGGCGGTTGAGGCGGGCGGCTTTGGCGACCCGGCGCACCGCGGAGCGCCGGCGCTGCTGCTCGCTCTCGGCGATCAGCTCGCGGTGGCGAAGCGAGAGGAATGCGGGGTTGTACATCGAGTTCATGAGCGACACTGTACGACTGCAAAGACTTCTTTGCAAGTGTTTCTTTGCAATGTGACCTTTGCAACACACTCTTTGCGTCACACCCGCAGTCCCAGCGCCCGGCTGATGATCAGGCGTTGGACCTCGCTGGTGCCCTCGCCGATCTCGAGGATCTTGGCGTCGCGGTACTGGCGCGCCACCGGAGTCCCGTCCATGAACCCGTAGCCACCGAAGACTTGCGTGGCGGAGCGGGTTGCGTCGATCGCCGCTTCGGTTGCGAACAGCTTCGCCACCGCCGCCTCGTTCTTGAACGGCTGGCCGTGGTCGCGGAGCCACGCCGCGTGGTACACCAGCCGGCGCGCCGCGGCGAGCGCCACCTGCATGTCAGCGCACATGAACGCCACCGACTGGTTGGAACCGATCGGCCGTCCGAACGTCGTGCGCTCGTTGGCGTAGGCCACCGAGTCGTCGACGCAGCGCCGGATCACCCCGACGGCCAGGGCCGCGATCGCCACCCGGCCCTCGTCGAGGATGTTGAGGAATTGGGCGAAACCCCGCCCGCGCTCGCCGAGCAGGTGATCCTCGGGCACCCGGCACTCGACGAACGTGAGCCCGTGGGTGTCCGACGCGTGCCAGCCCATCTTGCGGTATGGCGGCTGGACCTCGAGTCCGGGGGTTCCCGACGGCACCACGATCGTGGAGATCTCGTTCGGCCCGGTCAGCGCGGTGACGATGACGACCGACGTGATCGGCGTGCCCGAATTCGTGATGAACGCCTTCTCGCCGGTGATCACCCACTCCCGCGTCGATTCGTCGAGCTCGGCTCGCGTCCGGGTGCCGCCGGCGTCGGTCCCCGCGTCGGGTTCGGTGAGCCCGAAGGCGCCGAGCGCCCGCCCGGCGCACAGGTCGGGGAGCCAGCGCGCTTGCTGCTCGGGGGTGCCGAACTTGTAGATCGGGTTGGCACCGAGCCCGACGCCGGCTTCCAGCGTGATCGCGATCGACTGGTCGACTCTGGCCAGCTCCTCCACCGCGATGCAGAGTCCGGTGAAGTCGCCGCCACCCCCGCCGACCGACTCGGGGAACGGGATGCCGAACAGGCCGAGCTCGCCCATCTTGCGGACGGTGTCGAGCGGGAACGTGTGGGTGCGATCCCACTCCTCGGTGTATGGCTCGATCTCCGAGTTGGCGAAGTCGCGAACCATCGCGCGCAGCGCCGCGTGGTCCTCGGTCAGTTCCGGATCCATCATCTCCCCCTGCGTGCCACGTCCGCGACAGGTTCCCACTTGAAGAACCGCCATGCCACCATCGAGCCCACCGCGCACCACAGCCCGAGTACGCCGAGGTTCGGCCAGTTGAACGCCGGGGCGTCGACCGTCGGGTTGAACGCGTCCTGCATCGACTCGACGAACGGCCGCAGTGGCAGGATGCTGCTGATGACGTCGATCCAGCGCGGCATCGTCGACTCGTCCATCGCGATGAACGTGTTGGAGATGAACGCCATCGGCAAGATGACCGCGTTGGCGACCGCCGGGGCCGCCTCCGCCTTGCGGATCAACCCGGCGACGGCAACGCCCAGCGCCGAGAACGTCGCCGTTCCGACGACGAACGTCACCAGCGCGGCAGGCAGCTTGGCGACGTCGACGTGGGTGCCATAGAACGCGACGCCGACGACGAGCATCAGGAGGAACCCGGCGAGGGCGATGACGACTCCCGACCCGACGAACCCGCCGAGGTAGGTCCACCTGGGCAGCGGGGTACCCCGCCACCGCTTCAGCACGCCGGCTTCCCGGCGGTCGGGAATGATGTTGGCGAGGTTCGTGAACGTGCCCGACACCGCGGTGACAGTGGCCAGCGATGCGACGTAGAACTGCCTGAGCGGCCAGTCCCCCTCCGGGCCCTCGATCATCGCGTCGCCCCCGGCGAAGATCGAGTTGAACAGGAGAAGCATCCCGAGCGGGAGCACGACGGTGAAGAACATCGCCACCGGGATGCGCAGGAACTGCACGAACTGGGTACCGATCTGGCGGCCGAACAGACCGAGCGAGGACGGCCAGTCGCCGCGCGTGATGGTGACGTCAGCCATCGGTCCCGGTCCCGATGGTCGCCTCGTCGGCGGTCAGGGTCAGGAACATGTCCTCGAGCGATGGCCGGGTCACGGTCAGACCGGCCAGCTCGAGTCCCCGCCCGACGGCCCATCCGGTGATCGCATGGAGCGTCGCGGTGGGCCGGTCCGTTCCGATCTCGACCGCGCCGTCGTGTTCCGAGACGGCGGCACCGACCACCGTCGCGATCTCGCCGAGCGGCACCTCGACGGGGATCTGGAACCGGATCGTCGTCGAGCCGAACGCATCGGCGAGTGCATCCGTCTTGCCCTCGGCGACCATCCGACCTCTGCTCAACACCCCGATGCGATCAGCCAGGTGCTCCACCTCGTCGAGGTAGTGCGACGTGAGCAGCACGGTGGTGCCCTCGGCGCACATCGACCGGATCAGCTCCCACGCGTTGCGCCGGGCGGCCGGATCGAAGCCGGTCGTCGGCTCGTCGAGGAACAGCAGCTCCGGGTATCCGACGATGCCGAGCGCGAGGTCGAGTCGTCGCAGCTGACCACCGGACAGCTCGGCGAGCCGCTTGTCGACCGAGTCGCCGAGACCGACGAGCTCGAGGCAATCGCCGACCGACCTGCGGCGCCGGTAGCAGGCGCCGTAGAGCGCCACCAGCTCGCGGACGGTCAGAACGGGCTCGATGCCGGACGTCTGGAGGACGATCCCGATGCGGTCGCGGAAGGTGCGGCTCGCGTCGCCCGGATCCTCGCCGAGCACCGTGACATCGCCCGATGTGCGCTCGCGGTGCCCCTCGAGGATCTCGACCGTCGTCGACTTGCCCGCGCCGTTCTCGCCGAGCAACCCGTAGACCTCCCCGGCCTCGACGTCGAACGAGATGCCGGCGACCGCTCTCGCCGCGCCATAGTCCTTCACCAGGTTGCGAACCGTGATGACCGCCACGCCGCGCTCAGCCCTGCTCGAAGGTCGCCGACGTGATCGGCAGCCCGGTGTTGTTGCGCATGTGCTCGGCGGTGGGGCGGAAGTACCCGAGAAGTTCGGCCGCGATTGCGGTCCGCTCCGCCGGATCGACGTCGAGCGCCTCGGTCGCCACCTCGACCGCGTGGGTCATGTGCGCCAGCCAGTGGTCCCGCTCGGTCTCACCGATCGTGAACGGCATGTGCCGCATGCGCAGCCGTGGGTGGCCGCGTTCGTCGGAGTACGTGGTCGGCCCGCCCCAGTACTGCACGAGGAAAAGGGTGAGCCGATGGCGCGCACCGGTGAAGTCGGGACGCTCGGGGTAGAGGCGCGCCAGCACGTCGTCGGCGGCAACACCCTCGTAGAACTCGTCGACGAGCCGCTCGAAGAAGGTCGCGCCCCCGACGCGGTCGTACATCGCCATCTCGGTCATCGCGCCGAGCACGCTAATGGGTTGGCCTACGCTCCCGGCGTGGCTTCCCGAACTGAACAACCCTGGCTCGACGCGGCGACTGCTGCCTACATCGCCGCCCGGACCGTGCAACCCGACAAGGTGCTGACCGACCTGCGCGCCGAGACCGAGGGGCTGGGCGACGTCTCGGTGATGCAGGTGAGCGCCGACCAAGGCGCCCTGCTCACCCTGCTGACGGCGGCGGCCGGCGCATCGTTCGCCGTCGAGGTCGGGACGTTCACGGGGTACTCCGCGATCTGCATCGCCCGCGGGTTGCAGCCCGGTGGACATCTGCTCTGCCTTGACGTCAGCGAGGAGTACACGTCGTACGCCAAGCGGGCGTGGGCGACCGCCGGGCTCGACGACCGGATCGAGTTGCGGCTGGCGCCGGCCATCGAGTCGCTGCGGGCGCTGCCGGCGGAGGAGCACATCGACGTTGCCTTCATCGACGCCGACAAGCCGAACTACCCGGTGTACTTCGAGGAGGTGCTCAGCCGGCTGCGACCGAACGGTCTGGTCATGGTCGACAACACGCTGTGGTCGGGCCGGGTCGTCGACCCCGGCGAACCGGGCGACGCCAATCTCGCGGCGATCGTGGCATTCAACGACGCGATCGCCGCCGACGAGCGGGTCGACAGCTACATCCTGCCGGTCAGCGACGGGCTCACGCTGATCCGCAAGCGCTGATCGCTTCGGTGGCGTCATGACCGGACCGCTGACCGGAAAGGTCGCCCTGGTCGCCGGGGCGAGCCGCGCCGCAGGGCGGGGCATCGCCGTCCAGCTCGGCGCGGCAGGCGCGACCGTGTACGTCACCGCGCGCACCACGCGGGCGCAGCGCTCAGAGATGGATCGGCCGGAGACGATCGAGGAGACCGCCGAGCTCGTCGACGCGGCCGGCGGTCGCGGGATCGCGGTCCGTGTCGACCACCTTGTGCCGGAGGACGTCGAGGCGCTGGTCGAGCGGATCGATGCCGAACAGGGCGCGCTCCACGTCCTCGTCAACGACATCTGGGGCGCGACCACGATGGAGTGGGACAAGTCGGTGTGGGAGTCATCGCTCGACGTCGGGTTCCGCTATCTCCGCCTCGGCGTCGACACCCACGCGATCACGAGCCACTTCGCCATCCCCTTGCTGCTGCGGACGCCGGGCGGGCTCGTGATCGAGGTCACCGACGGGACGGCGGAGTACAACGCGACGAACTACCGGGTGTCGTTCTTCTACGACCTCGCCAAGGCGTCGAACCTGCGCATGGCGTTCGCGCTCGCCCACGAGCTCGGGCCGCGGGGAGCAACGGCGGTCGCCCTCACGCCGGGCTGGCTCCGATCGGAGGCGATGCTCGAGGCGTTCGGAGTCACGGAGGCGACCTGGCGCGAGGCCACGGAACGGATCCCCCACTTCGCGATCTCCGAGTCGCCCGCCTTCGTCGGCCGAGCGGTCGCCGCCCTGGCGGCCGACCCCAACGTCGCCCGCTGGAACGGCCAATCACTGTCCAGCGGCGGTCTCGCCCAGGTGTACGGCTTCACCGATCTCGACGGCAGCCAGCCGGACGCCTGGCGTTACGTGCCCGAGGTGCAGGACGCCGGGCTCCCTGCCGACACGACCGGCTACCGGTGACCACGAAGGCCGCCCAGTTCGCGCATCGCTTCGCTCTGCGGCTGCCGGCGTCGACGATCGCCGCGAACTCCTCGTCGGCGAGCGGCATCACCGACAGCCGATTGCCCTTGGCGAGCAGCCGCGAGCCGGCGACCTCGGGGATCGCCTTCAGTTCGTCCAGCGGTACGAAGCGCAGTCTCCTTGACGGCTGCGACGGTGACCCAGTCCCAGCGCGGGTCCTCGGGCTTCGAGGTGGGGTCGTAGTACTTGCTCGCCGGGTCGAACTGGGTCGGGTCGGGCTCGGCTTCCTTGACGATCTTGCAGATCCCGGCGGCACCTGGCGGCTTGGCGTTGGAGTGGTAGAAGATCGCCCGGTCGCCCTTGCGCATCGCCCGGAGATAGATCCGGGCCTGGTAGTTGCGGACGCCGTCCCAACCCTCCCGCTTCACCCTCACGAGATCCTGATAGCTGAACGCGTCGGGCTCGGACTTGATCAACCAGTACGCCACGCCCGGCGACGGTAGCGGGACCGCACGGGACTGGCGCGTCTCGAGCAACCGGTGTCTCCGCGCGCACTGCCTCAATCGGTACAGCGCGAGCCGACTCGACGGCACGGTTGGCGGACTCGAGGCCTCGCCCGCGCCGCGTCCAACTCGTCGGCCGCCGTCGGCCATCTCGGCCCTCAGAGCCTCGAGCCGCGCCTCGGCCTCGGCGACCCGCGCCTCGGCCTTCGCCAGCGCCGTCTCCTGCTTGGCCACGGCGTTCCGGGCAGCCTTCGCAGCGGACTCGGCCGCGGCCAACTCCTTCTTGGCCTTCGCGGCGGCTTCAGCCCGCGCGCTTGCGCTCCTCCACCGACGGGCCCGTCGGTCGCCTTCGGCGCTGCTTCGGACTTCGGCGCGACGTCACACGTGCCGGCCCCGCGAGCCCGAACGGGTCGGCGACGCCCGGGTCCTCGGCACCGAGCAGACCGCGGCTCAGGAGGTCGAGGGCATTGCGATTGCCGGCGACCTCGGTGAGCCGGGTCGTGATGTCGGTCGTCGACGAACCCGCTCCGGTCTGCTCGAACCGCTCGGCGATCCCGCTCGCCAGGGCTGCCGCGGTGGCGGTGCAGACCCGCAACAGCTTCAGCCGGATGCGCAGGTCGCCCCCATCGCGGCCCTCCATCGCCGCCTCCTGGGCGTCGATCACCTCGTTCGCCGCCTCGACGAGCTCGGCGATCTCGTCGGGGTGCTCGGCCGCGGCCACGTCGAGGGCCCAATCGCTCAGGCCGGGGCGACGTACCGCGGACACCGCGGCAGCGAGGTCCTTCTCACCGTCGGCCTTCAGCGCCTTCGCGATGCGGTTCCGCTCGGCGACGAACTCAGGTGGTGGAACGCGGAGCAGCCCTTGCAGGGTGTCGGTCGCGGAGGCGGAGGCGGTGGCGGCCATGCCCCGAGTCTCGCGTGCGGCCTACACGTCGAGGAACCGGCTGGCGGCGATGCCCGAGCCGATCGCGCCGGCGAGCATGCCGATCACGATGATCACGAGCATCCGGCTCGTCTGGAAGCCGCTGTCGATCACCATCGACGCCAGGCCACTGTTCGGGGGGAACGAGTGGACGCCGGCGGTCCAGCGGTTGTTGATCAGCCACAGCGCGCCGCACACGCCGAGAGCGCCGACGAACCCCTGGATCAGGCCCTCGAGCATGAACGGCACGCGGATGAACCAGTCGGTGGCCCCGACCAGCTTCATGACCTCGATCTCCCGACGCCTGGCGAACATCGCGGTGCGGATCGTGTTCCAGATCAGCAGGATCGCGGCGAGTAGCAGCAGGATCGACAGGATCAGCGTGTACAGCCCGACGAAGTTCTTGACCTTGGACACGACGTCGATGTAGTCGGCGGCGTAGACGATCTTCTGCACGCCGGGGAGCTCGGTGAGAACGGCGCTCAGGTTGCGGAGCTGCTCTGAATCCGTGCCGGCGACCGGCACGACCTTGTACGAGGTCGGCAGCTTGTTCGTGTCCGCCGTGAGCAGGCTGAGGGTGGTCGGATCACCGGCGAAGAGCGTCTCGGCGTCTCGAATGGAGCACTCGGTGTCGCAGTACTCCCAATCGGCGATGATCGGCTGTTCGCCCAGCTCGCGCTCGATGATCGCGCGGATGTCCTCCATCGACTGGGCGTTCTCCTCGGCCGCGTCCTCCGAGGGGCTGACGTACACGATGACCTCGACGCCGCCTTCCCAGACCGCTACCAGGTTGTCGAAGCCACGCTGGACGAACGACGTGAGCCCGAAGATGAGCAGGGCGACGGCCGACGTGATGATCGCCGCGATGGTCAGCGTCATGTTGCGGCGGAAGCTGGCCCACGTCTCGCGCAGGACGTAGCTGAGGCGCCCGAGCACTAGGTTGTCGCTCCCGGCTGTCTCACTCGTACACCCCCGCGCCTGGTCGCGCACGATCACGCCGCGGTCGAGCTGGATGACGCGCTTGCGCATCGAGTTCACGATCCGCTGGTCGTGCGTGGCCATCAGCACGGTGGTCCCGATCTGGTTGATCCGGTCGAGCAGGCGCATGATGCCCTCGCCGGTGGCGGGGTCGAGGTTCCCCGTCGGCTCGTCGGCGAGCAGGATGAGCGGCCGGTTCACGAATGCCCTGGCCACCGACACGCGCTGCTGCTCACCACCGGAGAGCTGGTGCGGGAAGCGCTCCTCCTTGCCGGCAAGGCCGACGAGGTCGAGCACCGCCGGAACCTGCTGGCGGATGACGTGCTTCGGCTTTCCGATCACTTCCTGGGCGAACGCCACGTTCTCGAACACGGTCTTGTTGAGCAGGAGCTTGTAGTCCTGGAAGACGTTGCCGATGTTGCGGCGCAGCTGGGGAACCCGACCTGACGGCATCTCGACGATGTTGCGCCCAGCCACGTACACGGCGCCGGCCTCAGGCCGTTCCTGCCGGTTGAGCAGGCGGAGCAGGGTGCTCTTGCCCGACCCGGACGGTCCGACGAGGAACACGAACTCCCCCTTGTTCACGTCGAACGACGCATCGCGGACGGCGACGACGTCCTGGCCGTAGTGCTTGGTGACGTTTTCGAGGCGAATCATGACAGTTGCGTTACGAGCGAGCGGTCAGACTAGCGCCGAGCTGGGGCGATCCGGCCTCGCGACGCCATCGGTCGTGGCCGGCGCCCGCTTCGCGCACGTCCTGAACCGGGTTGTGGTCGCTGGCCGGTCTCAGCCGTCCGACTCGGCGCGGCGCCAGCGCAGATACCCGACCATGAACTCGTCGAGGTCGCCGTCGAGGACCGCATCGACGTTGCCGGTCTCCACCTCGGTGCGCAGGTCCTTCACCATCTGGTAGGGCTGGAGCACGTAGCTGCGGATCTGGCTGCCCCAACCCACCTGCGCAGCCTTCCCGCCGGCGATCGCGGCGAGCTCGTCGGCGTGCTCCTGTTCGATCTTCGCCGCCACCATCGCCTTCAGCCGGCCCATCGCCCGCTCCCGGTTCTGCAGCTGGCTGCGTTCCTCCTGGGAACTGGCGACGAGCCCGGTCGGCTCGTGGATCAGCCGCACCGCTGACGACGTCTTGTTGATGTGCTGACCGCCGGCACCCGACGCCCTGAACACCTCCATCCGGATGTCGGCGTCGTTCAGCTCGACGTCGGGAGCGTCGATCACCGGCCACACCTGGACCGCGGCGAAGCTCGTCTGGCGCCGACCCTGGTTGTCGAACGGGCTGATCCGCACCAGCCGGTGCGTGCCGCGCTCCCCCGTCATCAGGCCGTAGGCGTAGCGCCCGGAGATCGTGACCTCGGCCGACATGATCCCCGCCTCGGCGCCCTCGGAGACGCCGTTGAGTGCGATCGCGAACCCGCGGCGGTCCGACCAGCGTTCGTACATGCGCAGGAGCATCTCGCTCCAGTCCTGAGCGTCCACGCCGCCGTCCTTGGCGTTGATCTGGACGATCGCATCGGCCTCGTCGTGCGGCCCGGTGAACAGGCTGCGCAGGTCGAGCTCGTCGAGACGTGCCGAGAGATCCGCGACCGCGGCTTCGAGTTCAGGCTCCTGCGACTCGTCGTCCTCCTCGCGCGCCAGCTCGTGGAGCACCTCGGCGTCCTCGAGCTGCTGGGCGAGCGCGTCGTACGTCGCCAGGTCACCGCGCACGTTGGCGTACTCGGCGTTGAGCGCCCTGGCCGACTCGGCGTCGTCCCACAGGTCGGGCCGCCCCATCTCGGCCTCCAGCTCGACCAATCGATTGCGCGCCTCATCGACCTTGAGGTACCCGCCGGCCTCGTCGAGGCGGCGCCGCACCTCCTTCAAGTCATCGGAGAAATCACGCATAGATCCTCACCCAAGGCTACGGGTCCGCGAAGCGCCCCGAATGCGCTCGAGTCGCTCAGTTGGCGCCGTGGCAGAGCTTGAACTTCTTGCCCGAGCCGCACGGGCACGGCGCGTTGCGCGGGGTCTTGGACCACTCGTCCTTGACGACGGTCTCCTGCTTGGCCACTTGCTGTTGCGGGCGCGCAGCGCGGCCACCGGCCTGGCCGGCACCGGGGCGAGCGGTTGCGCCGGCTGCGGCCGCGGCCTCCCGGAACGCCGACACCTGCTCGGTGTCGGACGACGACGTGGTGAGGTTGCTGATCTGAGGTTCCGCTGAACGGGGGGCGGGTGCCGGGGCAATCGGGGCCGGAGCAGCCGGAGACGGTACGGGCGCCGTACGAGCCTGAGCTGGTTGCCCGGCCTGGGCCGGCTGCTGCGGGGCGGGCTGACCGGGCTGCGCCGGCTGCCCGGTTTGCGCCGGCTGTTGCTCCTGGCGGACGACCTGGACGTGCATCACGTAGCGCACGAAATCCTGGGCGATGCCCTTCATCATCGAGCCGAACATCTCGAAACCTTCGCGCTGCCACTCGGTGAGCGGGTCCTTCTGCCCCATCGCCCGCAGGTTGATGCCCTCCTTGAGGTAGTCCATCTCCTCGAGGTGCTCACGCCAGCGCTGGTCGATGATCCGCAGCATCACCTGGCGCTCGACCTCGCGCATCACCGTCGGGGTGAGCTCCTCCTCGCGCTTCGCGTAGTGCTCCGTCGCATCGACCAGCACGAGCTGGGCGATCTCGCGGGTGTTGCGACAGCCGGCGAGCTGATCCTCGGTGACCGCGTTCGGCCAGAACGTCTTCAGCTCCTTCGACAGGCCGTCGAGGTCCCACTCGTCGTCGGCCGGGCTCGCGCAGTATGTCTCGAGCAACGCGTCGACGGCCTCCTCGAGATACTCCATCGCCGCCGACTTGAGGTCGACACCCTCGAGAATCTGGTCGCGTCGCGCGTAGATGACCTTGCGCTGCTCGTTCATCACCTCGTCGTACTTGAGGACGTTCTTGCGGATCTCGGCATTGCGGGTCTCGACGGTCGTCTGGGCCCGCTCGATCGCCTTGGTGACCATCTTCGCCTCGATCGCCTCGTCGTCGGGCAGCGCCTTGTTCATCACGTAGCTCAGCGCCCCGGTGGCGAACAGGCGCATCAGCTCGTCGTCGAGGCTGAGGTAGAAGCGGCTCTCGCCTGGGTCGCCTTGGCGGCCGGAGCGGCCACGGAGCTGGTTGTCGATGCGCCGCGACTCGTGTCGCTCGGAACCGATGACGTAGAGGCCGCCCAGCCCGCGCACCGTGTCGCCCTCGGCGCGACACTCCTCGGTGAACACCTCGAGCAGCTCGCTGTAGCGGGCCATCGCCTTGGCCCTGGCCTCCTTGAAGTCGTCGGGCATCAGCTCGAGGGTGGTCGGGAGCGCGAACTCGTCGACCATCACCTCGGCCGCATGGCCTTCCTTGAGCGTCTCGTGGCGGGCCATGCCCTCGGGATTCCCGCCGAGGTGGATGTCGACGCCGCGGCCAGCCATGTTGGTGGCGACGGTGACGGAGCCCAGCCGTCCGGCCTGGGCGACGATCTCGGCTTCCTGAGTGTGCTGCTTGGCGTTGAGCACGCTGTGCGCGATACCCAGTTGGTTGAGCTGACGCGGACAGGTACTCGGACTTTTCGACGCTCACCGTGCCGACCAGAATTGGCTGGCCCTTCGCGTTGCGCTCGGCGATGTCCTGCGCGACGGACTCGAACTTGCCGACCTCGCCCTTGTAGATCAGGTCGGCCTGATCGACACGGACCATCGGCTTGTTCGTCGGGATTGGCACCACGCCGAGCTCGTACGTGTTCATCAGCTCGGCGGCCTCGGTGGCTGCCGTCCCGGTCATGCCGGCGAGCTTGTCGTACATGCGGAAGTAGTTCTGCAGGGTGATCGTCGCGAGGGTCTGGTTCTCCTCCTTGATCTTCACGCCTTCCTTCGCCTCGACCGCCTGGTGGATGCCTTCGCTCCAGCGCCGGCCCTCGAGGATGCGGCCGGTGAACTCGTCGACGATCTTCACCTCGCCGCCGGTCACGATGTAGTCCTTGTCGCGCTTGTACAGCTCCTTGGCCTTGAGGGCCACGGTCATCTGATGGACGAGGTTCTGCTGGACCTCGTCGTACAGGTTCTCGATGCCGAGCGCCGACTCGACCTTGTCGATCCCCGCTTCGAGCGGCACCACGACGCGCTTGTCCTCCTCGACCTCGTAGTCGACGTCGCGCTGCAGCGAGCGGACGATCGAGGCGAAGCGGTAGTACAGCTTGGCGGCGTCGGCCACGCGGCCAGAGATGATGAGTGGCGTGCGGGCCTCGTCGATGAGGATCGAGTCGACCTCGTCGACGATGCAGTAGTTGTGGCCGCGCTGGGTCTTGTCGAGGAGCTTCCCGGCCATGTTGTCGCGGAGGTAGTCGAAGCCCATCTCGTTGTTCGTGCCGTACGTGATGTCGCACCCGTACTGCTGCCGCTTCTCGGCCGGCGAGGCCTTGTGGCCGGGGATGATGAGTCCGACGGTGAGCCCGAGGAAGCGGTGGATCGCGCCCATCCACTCCGCGTCGCGGCGGGCCAGGTAGTCGTTCACGGTGACGAGGTGGACGCCCTTGCCGCCGAGCCCGTTCAGGTACGCGGGCAGTGTCGACACGAGGGTCTTGCCCTCGCCGGTCTTCATCTCGGCGACCCAGCCGAAGTGCAGCGCGGCACCGCCCATCAACTGGACGTCGTAGTGCCGCTGTCCGATCGTGCGGATCGCAGCCTCACGGGTGACGGCGAACGCCTCGGTGGCGATGTCGTCGAGGTCGGCCCCGTTGGCGAGGCGCTCTCGGAACTCGACCGTCTTGGCCCGGAGCTGGTCGTCGGTGAGCTTCTGCATGCCGGGCTCGAAGGCGTTGATCTCAGGCGCCATCGCCTGCAGTGCCTTGAGCTTCTTACCTTCACCGGCGCGGAGGATGCGATCGAGGATGCTCATGCGGGGTTCGAGTGTACCGGCAGCCCCTCGCGGCTGGTCCGCGACACCATCACGGTTCGGGGCTGAGCCGCAGGGCGGCGAATCGCGCCGGCTACCCGAACACGTTGGTCAGGTCTGAACCCCCGGGAAGGCAACCCGGCAGTAGGTGTACGTGCCCGTCGGCTGGCGGCCGGCGCACGTGTCGCCGTAGTCGTGGTACGTCGATCCCAGCTCCGACTGGAGGAACAGGTCGTCGCAAGCCTGCATGTCGCCGTTGTAGCAACTGTCGGCCAACCCGTTGAGCTGCGGGTCGTTGCCGAGGCCGGTGGGCTGCTGCGTTGCAGGCGGGATCCCGGGCACGACCGTCGCAGGGGTGGTGGCGGTCGGGCCGGTTCCCGGCACGGTCACGACGGTGCCGGGAACGGTCGTGGGCAAGCCGGTCGCGGGGAACGATGCCTCGCACCACCGGCCGGTTCCGACCGGTTGACGCCCGGCGCACGTGTCGCCGTAGTCGCGATACAGCAGGTCGAGCTCGGGATCGGACTCGCGGAACAGCTCGTCGCAGGAAGCCATGTCGCCGTTGTAACAAGCGAGCGCGAGCGCGTCGAGCGTGGCGTTGGTGCCGAGTCCGGTGGGCTGCAACGTCGGCGGCGGGATCGCGCCCGGCACGGTGATGCCCGGCAGCGTGCTCCCTGGTGTCGTGGGCACCGTCACCGGGCCGGCACGGTCAGCGGCGGCACGATCGGCGGGGCGGTCAGCGGCGGCACCGTCACCGGCGGCACCGTCACCGGCGGCACCGTCAGCCGGCGGCACCGTCAGCGGCGGCACCGTCACCGGCGGCACGGTCAGCGGCGGCACCGTCACCGGCGGCACGGTCACCGGCGGCACCGTCAGCGGCGGCACCGTCACGTTCGTCGACGGCGTTCCGTCACCGAACGCGGTGCGGCACCAGACGCCGGTGTCCTCCGGCTGCCGGCCGGCGCACGTGTCGCCATAACGCCGGTACTCGGAATCGGGCTCCGACTCGTTGTAGAGGTTGTCGCAGGCGGCCATGTCGCCGTCGTAACAGGCCTGGGCGAAGGCATCGAGCGCCGGATCGGTGCCGAGACCGACCGGCTCCTCCGTGGGCGCGGGGATCGAGGACGGCGTGGTCTCCGGGACCTCGGTGACGATGACGCCAGTCTCCGGGACGCCGGTGTCCGGGACCTCGGTGACGATGACGCCAGTCTCCGGGACGCCGGTGTCCGGGACCTCGGTGACGATGACGCCAGTCTCCGGGACGCCGGTGTCCGGGACCTCGGTGACGATGACGCCAGTCTCCGGGACGCCGGTGTCCGGGACCTCGGTGACGATGACGCCAGTCTCCGGGACGCCGGTGTCCGGGACCTCGGTGACGATGACGCCAGTCTCCGGGACGCCTGTGTCCGGCGGCAGCGTTTCCAGTGTCGTCGTCTCGGGGACGCTGGCGATCGGCCCCGTGCCCGGAACCGGGTTCTCGAGGCTGGCGCAGAGAAGACCGGTGTTCTGCGGCTGGCGGCCGGCGCACGTGTCGCCGTAGATCTGATACTCGGAGCCCTGCTCGGACGAGTCGTACAGCTCGTCACACGCCGCCATGTCGCCGATGTAGCAGTCATTGGCGAGCGCGTCGAGCGCCGGATCGGTGCCGAGGTTCTCTGGCGGCGTCGGCTCGAGCGGCCCACCCAGAGCGCAGTAGCTCTCGGTCCCCGCCTCCCGGCGGCCAGCGCACGTATCGCCGTACTCCTCGTACGCCGAGCCGACGGGCGACTGCAGGAACAGGTGGTCGCACGCGGGAAGATCGCCCAGAAAGCAGGACTGCGCGAGGGCGTCGAGCTCCGGGTCGTCGCCGAGTCCGCCGGGTGGATCACCGGGCGGAATCGAGCCGAGATCGACGCCGGTCGAGTCGGACGTCGACGGGTCTTCCGTGGTCGGGGTGTCGTCGGTGGTCGCGGTGTCGTCGGTGGTCGCAGTGTCGTCGGTGGTCGCGGTGTCGTCGGTGGTGGGAGCAGCGGCCCGCTGCCCGCCGCGCCCCGGATCGCCGTCGTCGGCATTCGCCGCCGCGCCGAACAGCGCGATCGTCAGCGCGGCGAGCGCTCCGACCACAGTTCGCCGCCGGGCGCGCGTTCCCTGTCCACTCATGACGGGTTCTCCAGTCGTTCTCGGTGAGTCGGCCGCGTCGTCCGTAGCAACGGCCTGATACGGCGGCGATACTAGGCGACCCGCTCGGCAGGAAGTAGGCAGTCGGGAGTTGCCGCTACCGCCGCGAGCACCACTGATGAGGCGCCGCTGCCCAGGAGCGCGCGACCGGCCGCGGCCAGCGTCGCCCCGGTGGTGACCACGTCGTCGACGACCAGGACGCCCCGGCCGGCGGCCATCGGCCGGGCCCGGAAGTCCGGGCCGCGGAGCCGGTCCCGGCGGTTTCGGCCGGTCTGGGCGATCCCGTGACCGTTGCGTTCGAGCAGCCGCCGGCACGGCAGTCCGAGGTGCGCAGCAACTCCCCTCGCAATCAGCTCGGCCTGATCGAAGCCGCGATCGCGCCGCCGGCGGGGGCTCGTGGGCGCCCACGTGACGACATCGACGGCGTCGACACGACCAGCAAGCCGGGCCGCGAGGATGCCCGCAATGTGCGTGGCGACGGGTCGGCGATTCTGGTACTTGAACCCGAGCAGAACGTCGCGGACCCGCCCGGTGTAGGCGGTGGCGACGACGACGCCATTGGGGGTCCCGGGAACCGGGCGGGCGATCAGCGCGAAGCGGCACGTCCGGCACAGCACCGGACCACGGCGACGACACCCTGCGCAATGACTGGAGAAGATCATGCCGTCCACTCTGACAACGGGGTATGTCACAGTTTCCTCGTTACCGTTGGGCGTCGTGCGCCCCCTGATCGCGATGCCCTCCCGACTCACCGAGTCGGCCGATTCGTGGCGGGTTCGGGCGACGGCGCTGGGGCTGACGTACCAGCAGGCGATCGTGCGCGCCGGCGGGGTGCCGGTCGCCGTCCCACCGCTGTTCGACCGCGACGAGGCCGACGATGCCGCTCGCGACGTCATCGCCCGTGTCGACGCGCTGTGCCTGCCGGGCGGGCCCGACGTCAATCCCGCCCGCTACGGCGCCAGCGCGGTGCACCCGAAGGTGTACGGCGTGTGTGATGAGCACGACACCTTGGACATCGCCCTCGCCCGCGCCGCGATCCGGGCGGGATGCCCCGTGCTCGCCATCTGCCGCGGTCATCAGGTCCTCAACGTCGCCCTCGGCGGCACGTTGCACCAGCACCTCGGAGAGCTGGTCGGTGAGGAGGCCGCAGCCGGCCACTTCAAGCAGTACAACGACATCGATCTGGTCGCCGGGTCGAAGGTGGCCCTGACGATGGGGACGGCGCGACCCTGCAGCCATTGCGTACACCACCAGGCGATCGACCGGCTCGGCGACGGTCTCGTCGTGACCGCGTGGGCCGGCGAGGTGATCGAGGGCGTCGAGCTGCCGGGGCGGTGGGTGGTCGGCGTTCAGTGGCATCCCGAGGACGACGCGGCCAAGGACCCGCAGCAGCAGTCGTTGTTCGACGGCTTCGTCGCCGCCAGCCGCGAGCTGGCGACCCGCGTGTGACGTCGCCGACCGCATCGCTCGAGTCGATGCTGCGCACCGCGCCGGCGCCCTTCGGAGCGCGCCTGGCCCGGTGCGTGCTCGGGCTCGTCGTGTGCGGCGTCGGCATCGCCCTCATCGTCGCCGGCGACATCGGTCTCGCGCCGTGGGACGTGATGCACGACGGCATCAGCGAGCGCACCGGAATGCCCATCGGCACCGCCATGATCGTGGTCGGGTTCGCCCTGCTGTTGGTCTGGATCCCGCTGCGGGTTCGGCCGGGTCTCGGGACGGTCCTGAACGCCATCGAGATCGGGCTCATCGTCGACCTCGTGCTCCCCCACCTCCCGGAACCGGACGACGTGCTGGTGCAGCTCGCCCTGATGGCGCTCGGGGTGGTGTCGTTCGGCGCCGGAACCGGCCTCTACATCGGCGCCGGGTTGGGTCCCGGACCCCGTGACGGGCTGATGACCGGACTGTCGGCGCGGACCGGCTACTCGATCAGGCTCGTGCGCACCCTGATCGAGCTGACGGTGCTCGCATGCGGATGGGCGCTCGGCGGAGCGCCCGGCGTCGGGACCGCAGTGTTCGCGCTCACGATCGGCCCCGTCGTCCAGTTCTTCCTCGATCGCTTCGGCATGTGGTCGGGCTCGGTGGCGGCCACGGAGGTCCGCGTCGAAGCCGTGGTCGGCGACTGAACGCCGGGCTGGCGACGAGTTCGCTCGCCTCGACACCAAGGTTGCTGCTCGTGAAGTGGTCGCTCCGGCAGGCGTCGCGAGGGTTTCGGCTTCGTCGGGGTCGAAGCGGGATGATCCCTGACTGGTTCGGAGGCTGTCACGTCAGATCTCGGATTCCGGGACGTCAGGTGACAGCCTCGGTACTGGTCATGAGGTTTCCCGGCAACTCCGCCCGACACGTCGCGGGCGCCGCAACCTACCGCTTCAGGAGCCTTGCAACCGTGTTCCGCGTGCCGTCGGGCGCCCGGCCGCGCGAGCCGACTCGCTCAGTACCGGTAGTGCTCGGACTTGAAGGGGCCGCTGGGCTCGATGCCGAGGTAGTCGGCCTGCTCGTCGGTGAGCTTGGTGAGCTTCACGCCGAGGGCGTCGAGGTGGAGTCGGGCGACCTTCTCGTCGAGGTGCTTCGGGAGCACGTACACGCCGGTCGGGTAGTTCGCAGTGTTGGCGAACAGCTCGATCTGGGCGATCACCTGGTTGCTGAACGAGCAGCTCATGACGAAGCTCGGATGGCCGGTGGCGCAGCCGAGGTTCACGAGCCGCCCCTCGGCCAGCACGATGACCTGGTGACCATCGTCAAAGCGCCAGACGTCGGTGCCCGGCTTCAGCTCGTCGCGGGTGGCGCCAGAACGGGCGAGCCCGGCCATGTCGATCTCGTTGTCGAAGTGGCCGATGTTGCACACGATCGCGTTGTGCTTCATCTGGTGCATGTGCTCGACCGTGATGATGTCCGCGTTGCCGGTCGCGCTCACGAAGATGTCGGCCGAGGCGACGACGTCCTCGAGCGGCAGCACCTGGATTCCCTCCATTGCAGCCTGCAGCGCGTTGATCGGGTCGATCTCGGTGACGATCACCCTGGCGCCCTGGCCGCGGAGGCTCTGCACGCAACCCTTGCCGACATCGCCGTAGCCGCACACGACGGCGGTCTTGCCGCCGATCATCACGTCGGTCGCCCGGCAGATCGCGTCGACCAGCGAGTGGCGGCAGCCGTACAGGTTGTCGAACTTCGACTTGGTCACCGAGTCGTTGACGTTGATCGCCGGGAACAGCAACTCACCATCGGCGTGCATCTTGTACAGGCGCTTGACGCCGGTGGTGGTCTCCTCGGTGACGCCGCGGATCCCGGCCGCCATCTGCGTCCACTTGTTGGGGTCGGTGCGCAGCGACTTCTGCAGCAGGCCGAGCACGATCGCCAACTCGGGGTTGGACGCCGACGTCGGGTCCGGCACCTCGCCGGACTTCTCGTACTCGACGCCCTTGTGGAGCAGCAGCGTGGCGTCGCCGCCGTCGTCGAGGATCATGTTCGGGCCGTCACCGATCTCTGCGCCGGGCCAGGTCATCATCTGGTCGGTGCACCACCAGTACTCCTCGAGCGTCTCGCCCTTCCACGCGAACACCGGAACGCCCTGCGGGTTGTCGACGGTCCCCTCCGGCCCGACGACGGCCGCGGCTGCTGCGTGATCCTGGGTGGAGAAGATGTTGCAGCTCGCCCACCGCACCTCGGCGCCGAGCGTCGTGAGCGTCTCGATCAGGACGGCAGTCTGAATCGTCATGTGCAGCGACCCGGAGATCCGGGCGCCGGCGAGCGGCTTGGACTCCCCGAACTCCTTGCGGATGGCCATCAGGCCGGGCATCTCGTGCTCGGCGAGGATCATCTCCTTGCGACCGAACGGTGCGAGCGAGAGGTCAGCGACGCGATAGTCGTGCTTCTGGAGGGCTGGGCGTTCGGCGAACGTGCTGGTCATGAGGGATCCTTCTCCGCGCTGATCGTCGGTGGGGTAGTGAACGTCGGTCGAATGTTCTCGGCCTGCACCCGCGCCCAGAGTCGCTCGTTCTCGCTCGGTTCGAGCCGCTGCGCTTCGTCGATCAGCATGATCGGGATGCCGTCGCGCACGCGGTACGCGCGCAGCAGCCGCGGGTTGTAGAGCACCTGGAGGTCCTCGAGGTAGTAGAGCGGTCCCTTGTCCTCCGGGCAGGCGAGGAGGGACAACAGCTCGGGGGCAAGGGTCATGACAGCTCCAGTCAGTTGCTCGTGATCAGGGCCAGGAGCTCGACGACGCGGCTGTCGCACTCGTCTCGGGTCTCGGCCTCGAGGTTCAGGCGCAGCAGCGGCTCGGTGTTCGACGGACGCAGGTTGAACCACCACGAGTCGAACTCGACGGTCAGGCCGTCGAGGTGGTCCTGGGCGCCGTGGGCGAGCGCCGTACTCACCCGGGCGAGCACCGCCTCGACATCACGGACGTGGGTGTTGATCTCCCCGCTCTGCGAGTAGCGCTCGAACGGGACACGCACCTTCGACAGCACGTCCTCCGTGCGCGTGAGCTCGGAGAGGATCTGGACGGTGGCGATCAGTCCGGAGTCGGCACCGTAGTTCTTGGCAAAGTAGTAGTGCGCCGAGTGCTCGCCCCCGAACAGCGCGCCGGTCTCGGCCATGCGTTGCTTGATGAACGAGTGACCGACCCTGGTGCGGATCGGGATGCCGCCGTGCTCGCGGATCACCTCTGGCACGGCCTTGGAGCAGATCAGGTTGTGCAGGATCGTGGCCCCCGGATGGCTCCGCAGCGTGGTCACCGACAGGATCGCGGTGGTCGTGGACCCGCTCAGCCCGGCGCCGGTCTCGTCGACCACGAACACTCGGTCGGCGTCGCCGTCGAACGCCAGCCCGATGTCGAATCCGCCGGCGACGACCCGGGCGCGAAGATCACGCTGGTTCGCCGGCTGCAGGGGATCGGCGGGATGGTTCGGGAACGTGCCGTCGAGCTCGGGGTACATGACCTCGAGCTCGAACACGCCGAGGCGCTCGAAGACGGCCGGGACGACGAGTCCGCCCATGCCGTTCGCGGTGTCGGCGACCACCCGGCGCGGTCGCAGGGCACCGACGTCGACGAACGACGCGACATGTTCGACGAAGTCGGGGAGTAGGTCCTCCTCGGTACGCCTGCCCGCCTTCGCCGCCGCCGCGCGGCCCGCGCCCATCGAGCACGGCCTCCGCCAGCGGCTTGACCTCCGCGTGGTCGATCGGCCTGGCTCCGGCGAGGCACATCTTGGCGCCGTTGTACTCGGCGGGATTGTGCGACGCCGTGAAGATCACGCCGGGGAGTCGGCGCGACCCGGACGCGAAGTACAGGAGGTCGGACGACGCGAGTCCGATGTCGATGACGTCGAGACCCTGTTCGAGCACGCCCTCGGTGAACGCGGCGACCAGGCCCCGGCCGGACGGACGCATGTCGCGCGCGACCAGGATCTGGGAAGCGGGGACACGCTGGGCGAACGCGACTCCGAGGGCGTGGGCGACCTCGGCATTGAGCTGGTCGGGAACCGTGCCTCGGATGTCGTACGCCTTGACGATCTCGTCGAGTACGGACATGGCGGCCATCAGAGTACCGCCGTGGCTCCACGAGCGGTCCGGCTATTGGCCGGTCTCCTCCCCGGTCGTCGTCCGGATCGGGGTCGTCGTGCCGCGCTCCCTGCGGCAACCCGAGCGGTGTGACATCCGTGTCGTCGCCGTCGTCGCCGGCGACTCCGGGGGCACGGCCGATGGCGCGAGGCTCCACGATCGGATCGATGGGCGGTGCGGTGATGGCGGTGGGAGCGGCAACGCCTCGACCGGTGGTCGGAGGCGGCAGCGCGCCGGCGACCATCGGCGCTGCCCGGGAGGCGAACGGCGGCTGATCGATGGGCACGCCGACCACGCCGTCCGACGGTGTCAAACTCGGGTACTTCACGTCGCCGCGGATGCGGAAGAAGATCGCCAGGGCGATGCCGAGCACCGTGAGCCCGTAGAAGAAGAGGTCAGAGCTCGTCCGCCCGTACGTGAGCTTGACATGGGTGTCGGTCGGGACGACGACCATCTGGTTCGGGCCGATCCGATACGGACCTTCGGCCCCGGACGCTTCCCAGTTCGGGAAGTAGCTCACCCGCACGAGCACCGGCACGCCGACCTGCGAGACGTCGAACTCGACCGACTGCTGCTCGATGTCGACGTTGCTGACCTCGACCTCGTCGAGCTCCACGACGTCGATGGCCTGCACGGGTTTGACGATGCTCACTTGGCGGCCACGGGTATCCGCGGACTCGACCACGTCGGGGGTGTTCGGGTCGTCGACGGTCCCGATCGGCCGCGTCGGATCGGGGATCTCCTGGCTCATGTCGACCTCGACGTCGATGCGCTGCCAGGCGTCCGGGCCGTCGTCGGCCGGCATCGCCGCCCATCCCTCCTGGTTCTGGAACCACGACGTGCCCAGCTCGAGGAACCGCTCGCGTTGATCGCCCTCCCGACCATTCACCACCACCGGCTGAACGTCGAGCGGAACCACGATGTCCGAGTCGGCGACCTGGTAGATCCGCCACGGCCCCGACTCGGCGAGCTTGATCAACTCCGGCTGAAGATCGGCCTCGGTGACCGCCTCGTTCGTGTGGACCATGAGGTAGCGCACGCCGAGCTCCTGGAGGTAGTCGACCGCCACCGCACCGTCGTTGTTCACGTAGCGCAGCTCGCGGACCGGGATTCGAGGACTGCCTCGACGCGGCACCCGCGGCGAGGAACATGTACGGCGTGGTCCCCGACGCCTCGAAGAACAGGCCCTCCATCGAACCGATGCACCCGTCGGTCCAGTGCGGCAACAGCATCAGCGCCATCGTCGTGCCGTAACGGCCGTTGCCGTCCTCGTTGCGCCCGTTGTTCTCCCAGAGGGCGCGGCCGCAGCCCTGCTCGCGGCCGATGCGGTCCATCTCCTGGACGACGTTGTAGTACTCCGGATACAGCTCGCGGTCCTCGTAGCCGAGGAAGTTGTAGCGGGACCAACCGTCGCTGCGCGCATCACCGTTGCCCTCGGCGCCGTGCGAACCACGGAACGGTCCCCATGCATACTGCGACTGGCCGTGCACCACCCGGTGACCGCCGAACGGAAGCACCTGGAACGACCAGCCGAAGATGATCAGGACGGCCAGCGCACCGGCGCCGAGCGAGAGGGCCTGGAAGCCCGTGCTCATGGTCTCCCGAGGCGGTCGGTTGCGGATCAGGTTGACCGCCAGTCCGAACACCTCGACCAGACCGACCATCATCATGAAGAACCGCACGAAGTAGAGAAGCGGCAGCACCCGCGGGTTCCAGAGCAAGCCGATGACGGGGAGGCTGTCCCGCGTGAGATACACCAGGGCGACTGCGATCAGCCCGGTGAGACCGAGGGCGATGCCGTAGACATGCCGACGCAGGACGCAGAACACCAGGCCGACGACGGCCAGCGTGTTGATGATCAGGTCGAAGGCGACGAACTGGTCGAACAGCATGTCCCAGAACGAGTCGGACGCGCCCTCCGGCCGCGAGCCGTACTTCATGTCCGTCATGTAGTCGTGATTGAACAGGAACGGCCCGACCCAGAACGCGAACAGCAGGAGCGTCAGCACGCCGACGCACGTCGCGTACCAGAGCCGTCGCAGGAAGATCGTCATCGCCAGCCGATCGTTCGGCCCGTTCCGACGCCACAGGTCGGCGAACAGTCGGCAGCCGACGATCACGATCGCCCCGACGATGGTGTAGATCAGCACGATGCCGTGGCTCAGGCATGCGAGCCCCAGCACGATCGCCGCCCACGAGCGGTACTTTCCCTCGTCGAGGCCGCGGGCGAGCAGACCCCACCCGAGGACCATGAGGCTGATCGCGATCGAGAACGAGAACTCGCCGGCCATCGTCGACTTGACGTTGCCGCCGTAGATCGCATAGCTCTCGTTGAGCGCGAAGCAGACGCCGGCGAACGCGAACAGCTCAGGGATCGGGTAGCGGAAACGAGCGAGACGGCCGAACGCCCAGCAGCAGAACGGGAGCGTGACGAGCCCGACGATGACGACGTACTTGAACGCCACGCCGTACGGCAGGATTGCATCGAGGGCGGTGATCATCAGCGCTGGGATCACCATGTAGAAGCGGTACACCGGCAGTCCGCCGTACCAGTCCATGCTCCAACCACTGAGCTGGCCGTTCGGCAGCAGGTGGTCGCGGAGGAACGCCGGACCCCAGACGTGCGCACCCATGTCGCCGCCGGTCGGCGTGGCGTCGTCGTTGACGAGATCGGCGCTGCTGCTGAGCGGGTTCCAGTGGAGGACCTGCATCATGATGTAGGTCGTGACGACGAGGCACGCGATCGTCGTCGCCACCTGGATCACGCGATCGTCCGGCCACGGACGCTTGGCCCACTCGTACGGTCGACGGATGATGCGGTAGGCGATCCGCTCGGGAAGCGAGCGGTCGGCCGGATCGCGTCGAGCACGCTCCCGTTTCGGCAGGACTGCGGTGGCACCGGCTGCGCTCGCTCCGCCATCATCGGTGGACGGTTCGCCGACGAACGCGCTGGGCGCTTCCTGACCCGTTTCGACCTCCGGGGTTTCGACCTGCGGGGATCCGAACTCGCGGTCGAACTGGGAGACGAAATCGGGGCTGTCAGGATCGATCGCCTCGGCACCGTCGGGCCCTCGATCAATGGGGTGTCGCAGATCACTCATGGGCGCCGTACATCATTGCACCCGAATTCCTGGAATCGCGGGCAGACCGGCCGGCGGGTGCGACCGGTCTGACGCAACCTGGGCGGCCTGCGCCTCGTTCAACAATCTGGGCGGCCCACGCACCGGTTTCCGGGTCGTACGCCGCCAGAATGCGCCTGGCCGAACCGGTCACGGCGGGTCGTCCGGGGCGACAGCCGTTGGCGTGGAGAGCGACGGGTAGGTGACGTCGCCGCGGAATCGGAACAGGACCGCGAGCGCGACGCCGATCGCGGTGAGGACGTAGAACATGACGTCCGTCGTCGAGCGATCGTAGTGCAGGCGCACGTGGGTGTCGGTCGGGATGACCACCATCTGGTTCGGGCCGATCCGGTAAGGGCCCTCGGCGCCGTCGACCGACCAGTTCGGGAAGTAGCTGACCCGCACGAGCACGGGCACGCCGACCTGCGGACACGTCGAACTCCAGCGACTGCTGCTCGATCTCGACGCCGCTGACCGTCGATCTCGTCGAGCTGGACGACGTCGATCTCCTGCGCCGGCTCGACGACGCTCACCGCGCCGTTCCTGCTCCTGGCTCTCGTCGACTTCGACGTCGATCCGTTGCCAGTCCTCCGGCCCGTCGGTCGCCGGCATCGCTGCCCAGTCGTCCTGGTTCTGGAACCAGGACGTGCCGAGCTCGAGGAACCGCTCGCGCTGGTTGCCATCGCGCTGATTGACGACGACCGGCTGCACGTCGAGCGGCACGACCACCTCGCTGTTCTCGAGGCGGTAGATGTGCCACGGGCCGCTCTCGCCGATCGGTGTCAGTTCGGGTTGGTCCGCTGCGTCCTCGATTGCCTCTGGGGTGCGGAGCATGACGTAGCGCACGCCCAGAGCTTGGGCGTACTCGACCCCGACTTCGGCGTCGTGGCGGACGTAGCGGAGTCGTCGCACCGGCGTCGACCCCTTCAGGGTCATCGCCCCGGCGGTGAGGAAGTGATACGGGGTCGATCCCGACGCCTCGAAGAACAACCCCTCCATCGACGCGATGCAGCTGTCGGTCCAGAACGGCAGGAGCATCAGGGCCATCTTCGTGCCGTACGGCTTGCTGTCGGGGTGGTCCTCCCAGAGCGCCCGGCCGCATCCCTCCCGCTCGCCGATGCCGTCCATCGTCTGGACGAGGTTGTAGTACTCGGTGTAGTTCTCGCCGCGACCCTCGTAGCCCCGGAAGTTGTACGCAGGCCAGCCGTCGCTCCGCATCCATCCGTCGCGCCCCGCGTCGGGAGCGTAGAACGGGCCCCACGCGTACTGCACCTCGCCGTGCTTGGTGACGTAGCCGTCACCGGGCAGGACCTGGAACAGCCACCCGAAGATCATCAGCACGACGAGCGCGCCACCGGCGAGGATCACCGTGCTCGGCCCAGTGGATGGCACCTCGCGGGCTGGCCGGTTGCGGACGAAGTTGACGAACGCCGCGCCCACCTCGAACGCCCCGACCATCATCAGGAGGTAGCGGCAGAGCAGGAACAGCGGCAGCACGCGCGGGTTCCAGAGCAGCCCGATGCCTGGGAGGCTGTCGCGGCTGAGGTAGACGAGCGCCAGCGCAGCCAACGTGATGATCCCGAGCGCGATGCCGTACAGATGACGGCGCAGGATGCACGCGACCAGACCGATGACCGCCAGGCCGGTGATGACGACGTCGAGCGCGACGTGCTGGTCGAAGAACATCTGCCAGAACGAGTCGCCCGTGTACACCGCACGGTGCGGGCGGGGTTGGTACCTGTTGTCGGTCATGTAGTCGTTGTTGAGCAGGAACGGCCCGACCCAGAACGCCGAGAGCAGCAGCGTGAGGGCGCCGACCGTCGCGGAGTACCCCATGCGTCGCGCGACGATCGTCCTCGCTGCGGGGTTGGACGTCGCTCGGAGAACGGCCAGATCTGCCACCAACCGGCAGCCGACGATCGCGACCGCGCCGATCACCGTGTAGATCAGCACGATGCCGTGGCTCAGGCAGGCCAGCGCGAGCACGATCGCCGCCCACGTCCGGTACTTGCCGTCCTCCAGCCCGCGGGCGAGCAGGCCCCAGCCGACGATCATGAAGCTCAGCGCCATCGAGAACGAGAACTCGCCGGCGAACGTGGCCAGCACGTTGCCGCCGAGCAGGTAGTTGCCGACGCTCTCATTGAACGCGAAGCACAGCGCGGCGAACGCGAACAGCTCCGGCATCGGGTAGCGGAAGCGGGCGAACCGGCCGAACGCCCAGCACGCCAGCGGCAGGGTCACGAGCCCGAAGATCACGACGTACTTCATCGCCACGCCGTACGGCAGGACGACGTCGAGGAGCACGATGGCGAGCGCCGGGACGACCATGTAGAAGCGGTAGATCGGGAACCCGCCGTACCAGTCCATGCTCCAGCCGCTGAGCTGCCAGTTCGGCAGGAGGTGGTCGCGGAGGAACGCCGGACCCCAGACGTGCGCACCCATGTCACCGCCGGCCGGCGTGGTGTCGTCGTTGATCAGGTCAGACGACGGGCTCAGTGGGTTCCAGTGGAGGACGCTCATCATGACGTAAGTCGTGACGACGAGGCACGCGACGGTGCATGCCACCCGCACGATGCGATCATCCGGCCACGGCCGCTTCGCCCACCGGTACGGGCCGGCGGATGAGCCGCAACCCGACCCGCGCAGGCAGACCTTGGCGACGCGGCGCCGTCAGCAGGCGTGGCGCTGTCGTCCGGCTCAGGTTCCGGGCCTGGTTCGAGCGCCCGCGCCTGACTCTCGGGAGACTCCAACTCGATCACTGGCCCACCATCATTCCAGGGATTTCGGGCATTCCAGCCTGCAGCGCCGCAGTTCAGTCGAGTGCCAGGAGCAGGCCGGTGACGTTGAAGCCGACGTGGCAGGCCATCGCCATCCCGAGCCGGCCGGTCGACATCGCGCAGTAGCCGCACACCAGCCCGATCGACGAACAGCCCGGGTACTCGACGGGTCGGAAGTGGATCAGCGCGAAGATCGTCGACGCGGCCAGCCAGGCGGGCACGTTGTTGAAGCGAGCGGCGAACGACCCCTGGAGCAGCCCGCGGTAGACGAGCTCCTCGACGATCGGAGCCCCGACGCACACCATCAGCACCAGCAGCACCATGCCGCCACCCGACGCCCGGTCGACCAGGTCCTTGGCGTTCTCGGACAGCTTGTCGTCGGTGAACGTGCCTTCCCAGATGCTCTCCAGCGGCTTGTAGATCAGCGGGAGCACGACGAGCTGCGTGAGCACGCCCACCGGGACGCCCAACACGTCCACGGGCTTGAACCGCACCTGGTAGTCGTGCACGAAGTTGCCGCTGCCGTTCCGATCGCGATGCCACCTCCATGGCGACGATGAACACGCTCCAGGCGAGGAGCTGGGCAAGGAACAGCACCCAGATCGGTATGTCGTCGGCCTCGGTGTACCCGCCGATGCCGAGCACGACGAGCACCAGCAGCTGCCCGCCGAGCCATGCCCCGGCAAACGTGAACAGCGCCACCGGCACGTCCACCCGGTGCCCGGCATCACGGAGCGCGGTGCCCGGAACGGCGAGGTCCGGAGCGGCGACGACGTCACCCCAGCGAGGCTAATGATTTCGCTCGGCAACCAGAGGTTGCCGAGCGAGTGAGGCGGGACCGCGGAGCCTTCCCTCACACTCCCCGCTCCCGCACCAGGACCCGTCACCGGGTCCACGACCTACGAAGCGGCGCGGTCGACCTGGGCACCGAACGTGAAGCCCTGGCGGTCGGTGAGGTGCCAGCCCAGCGGCACCGAGAGCGCGCTGGCGTGCTTGCGGCAGAGGTCGTAGGCGTGCGGGTCGCGCTCGGCGGTGAGGACGTCGAGCCAGACCTGCGACCGCTTGTACTCGTACGTCAGCGTGACGACGGCGGCCTCCGAGCACGTCGGGCGGGAGCACTGCCTCCGAGCGCCGTACGGGTGCTGTGGCGTCATGGCGGGGAACAGTAAATGATGGCGGCGGCCGGGCCGCGGATTCCGCCCCGAGCTCGGTCACCTGGAACGTGACCCTCGACCGAACGGTCGCGCGGTCCGCCTGCTTGTGAATGCCTTTAGCATGGATCCATGAGCAACCTTCCTCCGCCGCCGCCACCGCCGCCTCCGGGCCGCGGGTCAGCCGGCGGCGGTCCGCCCCGACTTCCCGGTGATCGTCGGCCGCAGCAGCCGGGTGATCCCCCAAGCGCGCCGGAGGTTGGCCGCGCTGGGCCATCTACGTCCTCGCCGGTGTTCTCGTCCTCGGTCTGCTCGTCCCGAGCATGTGGCCCCGCGACGAGGGCGAGAAGATCACGTACACCACGTTCATGGAGCTTGTCCGCGACGACAAGGTCAAGGAGATCGACATCTCGGCGTCCGGCACGATCTCCGGCGAGCTCACCGACGGCACCAAGTTCCGCAGCAGCGGCGCCGGCGAGCGGGGCGTGTCCGAGGCCGACGAGGCCATGTTGCGCGAACACAGCGTCGAGTACGAGTTCAAGCCGGCGAGCAACAACTGGTTCCTGAGCATCGCCGGGCTGCTCCTGCCGGTGCTGCTCATCATCGGGTTCTTCGTGTGGATGCAGCGCCGGGCGGCCGGCCAGATGGGCAACGTGATGTCCATCGGGCGCAGCCGCGCCAAGGCCTACTCGCAGGACAAGCCGTCCACGACATTCGCCGACATCGCCGGCTACGAGGGCGTGAAGCAGGAGATCACCGAGGTGGTCGACTTCCTGCGGATGCCCGACCGCTTCCGCGAGATCGGCGCTCGGGTGCCCAAGGGCATGCTGCTGGTCGGCCCTCCCGGCACGGGCAAGACGCTGTTCGCCCGCGCCGTCGCCGGTGAGGCCGGCGTCGGCTTCCTGTCGGTCACCGGGTCGGACTTCATGGAGATGTTCGTCGGGGTCGGCGCCAGCCGGGTCCGCGACCTGTTCCAGCAGGCCCGCCGCATGGGCAGGGCGATCATCTTCATCGACGAGATCGACTCGATCGGCCGCAAGCGCGGCGCCGGCCTCGGCGGCGGCCACGACGAGCGCGAGCAGACGCTCAACCAGATGCTGTCGGAGATGGACGGCTTCGAGACCGCCGAGGGCATCGTGATCCTCGCCGCCACGAACCGGCCCGACATCCTCGACCCGGCGCTGCTGCGTCCGGGGCGTTTCGACCGCCAGATCGTCGTGCCGCTCCCGGAGTTCCAGGAGCGCAAGGCGATCCTCGAGGTCCACGCCCGTGACAAGCGGATGGGACCAGACGTCGACCTGTCGACGATGGCCAGGGCGACGCCCGGCATGTCCGGTGCCGACCTCGCCAACCTCGTCAACGAGGCGGCGCTCTTCGCCGTGCGCCGCGGCTCGAAGCAGATCGAGCGCATCGACTTCGAGAACGCCCGCGACCGTGTGGTGCTCGGAGCCCAGCGCGAGAGCCTCGTGATGTCGGCCGACGAGAAGAAGGCCACCGCCTACCACGAGGGCGGGCATGCGTTGCTCGCCACCGTGCTCCCCCACGGGGACCCGCTGCACAAGGTCACCATCCTGCCCCGCGGCATGGCGCTCGGGGTGACGTGGAGCCTCCCGCAGGAACGCCACACCTACTCCAAGGAGTACTTCGAGGACACCATCTGCAAGGCGATGGGCGGACGGGTCGCCGAGAAGATCGTGTTCAACCACCTCAACTCGGGCGCAGCCAACGATCTCGAGCAGGCCACGGCGATCGCCCGCCGCATGGTGCGCGAATGGGGCATGAGCGAGCGGGTCGGCCCGATGGCCTGGAGCTCGCAACAGCAGGTGTTCCTCGGCGAAGACCTCATGTCGGCGGGTCGTGAGTACTCCGACGACACCGCCAAGCTCCTCGACGAGGAGATCGCCCGGATCCTCACCGAACAGGAGGAACGGGCCGCGGGCCTGATCACCCGCCACCGCCGCGGCCTCGAGCTGATCGCCGACGCGCTGCTCGACCGCGAGACCGTCGACGGCCGCGAGGTCGCCCGGCTGATCCAGCAGGGCCTCACCGAGTCAGGCGACGGCGCGTACGTCCAGATGAACATCCTCAATCCCGAGTCCGAGGAAGCGACGCCGACGGCCTGAGAAGTCAGCTCCCACGGGCGGCGGCGACGCCGGACCAGAGGTCGGTGGCGCTGACCGGGCCGAGGAACGATGATCGCACGACGCCGCCGGCATCGGCGATCACGACGAGCGGCACGGCGTCGATCCGGTAGCGCTCGTGGACGTCCTTGCGCTGCGGGTACTCGGCGATCGACACCGCCACCTCGTCCGCAGCGAGGATCTCAGCCTTGGCGCGCACATCCGTGCACGAGTCGCACGTTGCCGACGTGAACACGGCGACGAGCCACGGCTTGTCCGGGTCGGCGAAGTCGGCCCGATCGAGCTGCTCGGGGATCCGTCCGCTCGGCTGCGTCGGTGCATCGGGCCGCTTCCGCCGCCGAAGCGCGACGGCCACGCCCGCCGCGGCAACCGCGATGACGAGGGCGAGGAGCAGCCGATCCATCCGACGGAAACGCTAGTGGCGGCCCGCGAACCTGACGCGTGGGGGATGCTCGAAAGCGTTCTGTGCGCATCCCCGGGTGGGCGGCAGGTCGCGGCCCTCAATCCCGGCGTTCGTCGCGCCGTTCCACCCGACGCCGATGGCGACGAATCACGCCGATTCCGAGCCAGATCAGCGCACCGACCGTTGCGGAAAGGAGAACCACCAACCACAGCGGCCACGTGAAATCCCAGAAGAGAAACTCGAGCGTCACGTCCTCGGTGTTCTGCACCATGAAGACGACGAGCAGAGCCGCCCCGCTGATCGCGGCAATGGCCCCACCGCCCAATCTGACGCCGGGCTTGTCGCCGGTGGCGACAGGTGGCGGGCTGCCCGGACCTACAACAAGCGGATCAGTCATGGATCCTCCTCCCGTGAGTGGTTGTCGGACCGTGGATCCAACGTCGCCGAACCTTACTGACCGAGCCCGAGTACCGGCGCGATACCGGACACCGGTGGGCGGCGTTATCGCATGCGGATATCGGACAGTGGCGCTCCGAGCGTTCGGTGCGTCGCACCGGTCGCAGTCGCCGCTCCGGAGCGGGCGCGGCGGCACGGTAGCGCCAGTGCTGATCGGTAGCAGTCCCCGTACGTCGGCCCCCGAGCCCGGGCTGTCGCGGGCGGGCGGCGCTCAGAAGCGTCCTAGGGATTCGAGCTGAAGACTCGGAGCACCATCGGCCTGTGCCAGCCCGAGGTCGACGATGGCGACGAAGTGCCATTCGCCGTCGCCCGCTGGGTCGGTCAGGCGCTGGGTGACGACCCAGCGTTCGGGTTCCTCGGCGAGCTCGAACTGGGACGCGGCTCGGGCGTCGGCGTCGATGATGATGCGGTCGTACTCGACCCAGTACGGCGTCATCGCAGCGTGCAGGTCGTCCTCGGTCCATCCGCTGCGCTCCGCCAGCGCCGGGTATGAGCGTCTCGCCAGCAGCTCGACCCAACCGAACGCGGCGGTTCGCACCGCGGTCCGCCACGCCGGCGGTGGGAACGGCCGTGATGCGTCGGGAGCCGTGGGCGCGAGGTGGTCGTGGACGGGGCGGCCGGCGAGCAGTGTCCACTCATCGAGCAACGTGGCGTCGGTCGCCCGGATGAGCTCGCCGAGCCACTCGACGACGTCTTCCAACCCGTCGGTGTAGACGTCGTCGGGCAGCGAGCGGTCGAGCGATCGCCAGGCGTCGGTGAGGTACCGCAGGACGAGTCCCTCGCTCCGCTCCAGGCGGTAGCGGCGTACGAACGTGGCGAAGCTGTCGCCGCTCTCGAGCATCTCGCGCAGGATCGACTTCGGTGCCGGCTCCGTCGTCAGCCACGGGTGGTGGGCCCTGTACGTCGTGAACATCGTGTCGAGTAGTTCGGCCAACGGCTTCGGCCACGAGATGGCGTCGAGCCGTTCGATGCGCTCTTCGTACGGAACGAACTCGGCCTTCAGGCGGGCGACCTCGGCCGCCCTGGCGGCACTCTGCTGGGCGTACAGGATCTGGCGCGGATCCTCGAGCACGGATTCGACGACGCTGACGACATCTGCAACGTAGGACGGATCGTCCTGGTCGAATGTTGCGACGACCTCGATGGCGAACGTCATCAGCGGCGACGAGAACCGCAGCGCGCTGCGTTCGTCCTCTCCCTCGACGAGCGAGCCAACGCGCACGCCCGCACAGCGGCCGTTGGCATCGCGGAGGCGCTCGGCGACCCCGGCCGCCTCGAGGCTGCGGTAGACGGCGATCGCACGCCGTCGGTGCTGGCGGCGCCGCGGCTCGGGGTCGTGGTTCGTGCGCAGCAGGTGCTTGAGCGCGACCGGGCCGTCAGGCCTCGAGAGCACACTGGCAACGAGGTCGGCCGTGACGAGGAACCGTGACGTGAGGGCCTCCGGCGTGGCGCTCACGAGCCGTTCCATCACGGCCTCGTCGTAGTGCACGAAACCCTCCGGGGCCTTTGCTCTGGTCGCCCTGCGGCGTGCCTTGGGGTCGTCGCCGGCACGCGACAGGGCCTTGGCGTTCTCGATGACGTGCTCGGGCGCCTGCACCCACACATGCCCGTCGGGGTCGAACCCGGGCCGTCCGGCGCGCCCGGCGAGCTGGTGGAACTCGCGCACCGTGAAGCGCCTGACGCGGTTGCCGTCGAACTTGGTGAGCGCCGTCATCAGCACCGTGCGGATCGGGATGTTGACGCCGACCCCGAGCGTGTCCGTGCCGCAGATGACCGGCAGCAAGCCCTGGCCGGCCAGACGCTCGACCAGGCGGCGGTAGCGAGGGAGCATCCCTGCGTGGTGGACGCCGACACCGTTGCGTAGGAGACGATCGAGGGTAGCCCCGAAGCCGCGTCCCATCCGCACGCCCGCCAGCGCCTCGGCGATCGCCTCGCGTTGGGTTCGGACGGTGACGTTGAGGCTGACGAGGGCCTGAGCCCGCTCGATCGCCGCAGCCTGGTTGGCGTGGACGACGTAGACGGGGAAGAGCCCTTCGGCGACCGCTTCTTTCACGCTGTCGGCGACGGTCGTCGTGCGCCACTGGTGGAACAGCGGGGTCGGGCGGTGCACCGACGTCACCGACGTCACCGCCCGGCCCGAGCGTCCCTCGAGATCGGCGCTGATCGTCGTCATGTCGCCGAGGGTCGCCGACGCCAGCAGAAACTGGCATCGCGGCAGCTCGAGCAGCGGGACTTGCCACGCCCAGCCCCGATCGGTGTCCCCGTAGAAGTGGAACTCGTCCAGGCAGGCAAAGCCGACATCGCTCGACGGTCCCGTCATCAGAGCCTGGTTGGCAAGGACCTCGGCCGTGCACACGAGCACCGGCGCCCCCACGTTGATCGCCGCGTCGCCTGTCGCCAGCCCAACCTGACCAGCACCCAGAAGATCGACGAGGTCAAAGAACTTCTCGGCGACCAGCGCCTTGATCGGCGCGGTCCACACGGCCCGGCGACCCTCGTTAACGGCGAGCAGGATGCCGGCTACAGCGACGAGACTCTTGCCCGAACCCGTCGGAGTGGCCAGCACGACATGGTCACCAGCGGCCAAGGCCAGCGCCGCCTCCTCCTGATGCGGGTACAGCGAGCGCCCACCTTCGGCTGCCCACACCCCGAAGGCGTCGAGCACCGCGACCGGGTCCGACCCGGGTGCGGGCAACAGATCGACGAGCATCGCCATGGGAGACCAAGTCTGACCTGAGGGGTGGCGTCCTCAACAGTCGTCTTGGTCCGCGAGAGTGCCCGGCGGTTTCAACGGTCGACGCGACGAGTTGGTTGTAGACCTCTGATGGTGTGAGGTATCCGTGGCGGCGTCGAGGTCGTGCGTTGAGTTCGTCGGCGACGGCGTCGAGCTCGTCGTCGGTGACCGTGGACAGGTCGGTGCCTCTGGGGTAGTACTGGCGCAGCAGTCCGTTGGTGTTCTCGTTGCCGGGACGCTGCCACGGGCTGTGTGGCTCGCAGAAGTAGACCTTGATGCCGGTGTCGATCGTGAACTGGGCGTGCTGGGCCAGTTCTTTGCCTTGATCCCAGGTGATCGACTCGAAGACCCGCTGTGGTAGTGCCCGGATCTTGGCGGTGAGCGCTGTGCGGGTCTGGGCGGCGGTATGCCCGTCGGGCAGGCCGGCGAGCATCACGATGCCGCTGGCGCGTTCCGACCAGCGTGGCGATCGCCGACGCGGCCGGGGTGCCGATGATCAGATCGCCTTCCCAGTGACCGGGCACGGCACGGTCGGCGACTTCGGCGGGTCGTTCGCTGATCATCGTCATGTCCACGATCCGACCCGTGTTGACGGTGCGCCCGTGCGGCTTGCGTTTCGCGCGGCCGGTGCGCAGGTAGCGGGTCAATTCCTTGCGCAGCCCGCCGCGTCCCTGCACGAACAGGGTCTGGTAGATCGTCTCATGTGACACCTGCATCTCCGGATCCTCAGGGAACTCGAGCCTCAGCCTGCCTGCGATCTCCTGTGGCGACCACTTCAGCTCGAGCTTGTCTTCGACGTAGCCGGCTAGCCGCGGGTTCGTGTCGAACACCGTCGGCTTCGGGCTGGTTGCCAGCTCACACGCCTGCTGATCAGCCTTCCAGGCGCGATAACCGCGGCGGCCGCCGTGCTGCTTCACCTCCCGGGAGATCGTGCCCGGATCGCGGTCCAGCAGTGCCGCGATCCGACGGAACGAGTCACCACGAACCAGACCACGCTAGATCTCCTCACGCTCGGCGGTCGACAGCTGACGAGGGAACGATCCTTACGACGCGGCCCAGGCATCCCCTCAGCGTGCACGAACCGCCGGATCGTCTTCGTGGATACCCCGACCGCCGCCGCCACAACCTTCTGACCTTCGCCACACGCCAGCCGGCGAGCAATCTCGGCCAACACCTCCCGTGGCATCCCCCGACCCGACCCGCCATAACGACGATGCACAGCACCCATCCGACACCTCAATCACGAAAGGCGTCGTGTTCACCGGTTGAAGCCACGCCCGATAATGACGGAAGACGCGGACCCAGAGCATCCTGAAAGTGAACGCTATGCGTTGGCCGGGACGGCCCACACGCTGACCCGTCCCTGGGCGTCTGGCTCCCGGGGAAGCACGCGCTCGACGAAGACCTGCGTGGTCGAGCGCACGATGAGCGGTACGCCGAGGGCCGCCGGGTCAGAGATTTCGATCGTGATCACCTGGGACCGCGGCAGCGACACCTCGCCGAGCGACTCGATCGTCTGGATCCCGCCGTCGGGGCGGATCGCCTGGACCGTCACGGTCGCGTCGGTCGCGTTGGCGTTGAACACGACGAGCTCGTAGCCGACGCGGTCCTCGGCGCCGATGCCGACGTACCAGGTGTTGGCCAGGTAGAGGTCGCTACGTGGCGGTGCGCCGAGCGTCGTCGATGTGGTCGGCACGCCGTCGATCGTGCGCGTGACCACGCGCTCGACGACGATCGGCTCGCCGGGCAGGGTGCCGAAGACCGCTGACACGATGCCGTCGGGGACGCCGGCCACCTCGCCCGGATCCCAGACGACCGACTCGCCGTCGGAAACCACGACGTTGAGGTCGACCGGCACGTAGTCGTCTTCGGGCAGGAATCCGAGCAACACCGGGGTCACCTCGACGTCGAAGTCGTTCGGGTTGTACAGCGTGTACTTGACGTCGATGTTCTCGCCGTTCGGCCCGTTGGCGAACCACCACTGCTCGGCGAGGGTCGGCGACGCGAGCGACATGACGTAGCCACGACGCGACTGCTGTTCGTACACCTGGGCGCGGCCGACGACGACGGTGCCACGGCTGGCGACGACGCTCATTCCGATCTCGGTCTCGTCGGCCCTGACGTCTTCCTTCACGTCCACGATCCGCACCGAGCGGGCGGGCACCGGATAGTTCTGCAGGCTTTGCGGCACGCGGATGCCGGCTTCTGTGGCGAACGTCAAGTCGACGATCGCGTCGTCCTGACTCGGGTTCGACAGCACGATGAGCTCGCTGCTGTCGTCGAGCGTGTCGCCGGTGGCGAGGTACCACTCGTCGGAGGCGCTGTTCGCACACGCCGCGACGGAGTAGCCGCGCGGGTCCTTCGCGAGCTGCTCGACGAGCCCGCCGCCGCCGTCGATCTCGACGATCGCGGCCGCGTACGGACTGTCGACGAGGGCGTCGAGGTCGAATGTCTGGCTCGCGTAGGCGGCGACGCTCACCGGCTGCGTGACCGGCTCGCCGGTCACGGTCAGGATCGTGACCCGACCGCCCATCTCGGCGTTGCCGGTGTTGAACACCCGCACCTCGCCGCCGGTCTCGTCGGCGCCCGCGGCCGGAACACCGGGGCAGAACCACGTGCTCGTGAGCCCGCCAGGCAGCGGTGCGGCCGGCATCCACGGGGCCGCGACGTTCGAGAACACGGCTTGGGTCGGTTCGACCGTGCTGCTGGCCGTGAGCACGAGGGCGATCATGGCGCCGCTGAAGAGCACGAGCATCGGCACGCGGCGCAGGATCATGATCGACCCCTCATTGCGTTCCCCGGCCACGCAGGCCGGTGGTCGCTCGCTCCGCTGGCGCTCCGCTCGCTCGCATCAGCTCACGCGTTCCCATCAGCGGGGTCGTCCTCGTCGGCGAACATGTCGTCGACCCACGACGACGTGACCGTGTCTTCACCCGTCCCGAACAGCCGCTCCGGCGGAACGTCGGGGACGCGCTGGCGCATCGCCGGGACGGCGGCCGGCGGGCGCTCTGCCGGTGGCCCGGGATACTCGAGCGGGACCATCACGGGCACGTCGCCCGCGTCGGTCGGAAGTGCCACCTGATCGTCATCGAGGTCGATCACCACGGTGCCTTGGACTCGACGGGGTCGCCTGATCCGATCCAGCCACGACGGCACCGACAGCCGACTCGCCGCGAGCAGGGCCAGCGCCCACAGCAGCGCCTGGCCGAGCAGCGCCGTGCGCCGCGATGGCGGCGACTCGTAGGACAGCTCGGCCGGCGCCGCGGCCGCTGTGTCGAACGCAGTGAGCACACCGAACCCCGTCCTGGCCGTAACCTCCTGGTCGCCCACCCGGAGCGTCCAGTTCTCGTCGAACGGCACCGCGAGATGGACGACGCCGGCCTGAACGTCGTCCGTGCCGGAGCGGGTGCGCAGCACGTCACCGAACAAGGGCGCCGCCGAGCTCAGATCGGTGCGAACCAGCTGCGCCGGGGTATCGAACGCGGCGGCGGGCGCGAGATCGCCCGTCAGCATCGCCGCCGCGGGCATCGCCGAACGGTTCTCGTACAACATGTAGTCGGCAGCCGTGTAGGCGAGCTCCAGGTCGAGCTGGGTGTTCAACGCGTCGAGCAACCCGAGCGGCGGCTCGATCGGATCGGAGGGCGTCGAGTTCGCCCCGTCGAAGATCGGCACCACGACGTAGCGGATGCCGTAGGGCGCGAGCAGGCGGCCGGCCCGTTGCGTGGAGCCGCTGGCGACCTCGCCCAGGGCACCTTCGAGCTGCTCGTCGGCGGGCGTCGACGGGGCCACGAACCGGTCCCGGAACTCGGGCGTGCCGGGGCCGGTCAGCGCCGCGCCGATGCCGCCGCCGATGTCGAGCGGGGCGACCGGGATCAGCCGTGGGTCGCCGATGTACAGCACACGGAACGAACCGAACTCCTCGTCGGGGGCGATCTGTGGTTCGACGAGGTCGTTGAGCGAGGTGCTCGGGGCGAACCATGCGCCGTCGGTCAGCGTGATCAGAGCAGGGAACACGCCGCACACCACGCCGGCGATCGAGAGCAGGCCGAGCGGCTGTCGCCAGCCGAACGTTCCGCCGGCGACGTCCGAGACGAACGACGACACGGCACACGCCGCCGAGATGGCCAACCCGAGGGCGACCGGCACCAGCAGGATCCCGATGTCGGGCACCCGGAACGGCAGGACGTCGCGGTCCTGCATCACGGCGAGACCGAGGAACGTCACGACGAGTCCGGCCGCCCGCGCGGCCCAGGTCAGTCGCCATGCCCGTGACAGCGCAAGGCCGGCAAGGACCGGGACGTACAGCGCCAGCGCGAGCAGCGGGAGCTCGGCCTGACCGATGTTCATCGACGCGACCTCGCTGAGGCCGCGACCATGAGCGCCGGCCAACGGGATCGCGGTCAGGTCGTTCCACGACCACGAGGCCGACGCCGGCAGGTTCAGCACCCATGCCACGGCACTGGCCGCGAGTCCCGACCCGGTCAGCCACGCTGCAGTTCGCCAGCCGGCGCCGACGAGCAGCGTGGTCAGCGCGAGCACGATCGTGACCGCGACCACGATCAGCATCACAGGCGGCGCGACTGCGACGGCGAGGGCGGCGACGATCCCGGCTACGGCCGTCCGCCTGATCCGCTCGCGCGGCGCCAGGTCGAGGATGCCCTCGACCAGGTCGACCGACACCGACGACGGATCGGCCGTGCCGATGCCGATGGCGAGACGCAGCAGATGGACGAACCACGGGACGGCGGCGAACGCGACCAGGGCGCTCAGCCGACCGGTCGAGATCACGCCGGGCAGCAGCGGCATCGCCATGTACGTGACGAGGGCGACCGTGCGCTCACGGTTGGACGGGAACAGACCGGTGAGGCGCCAGACCCCGAGCCCGCCGAGGAGCACGAGCCCGACCACGGTCATGGTCAGCCCGAGGCCCATGTGGAAGAGCCACAGCACGCTGGCCGCGGCCACGACGGCGAGTCCGGTCGGGTTGGGCGAGGTCGCTCCGAACCTCGTCGGGTCCCAGGCCGTCGCGTAGTCCCGCCACAGTTGGCGGGGGCTGTCCGGGTACTGCAGGAACTCGCCGACCGAGGGCACGGATCCGTTGATGAACGACCGGCTCGCCACGAGAACCGCGACGACGACGATGCCCCATGTGATCATGGGCGTCAGTGACCGTTCCCGCCAGCGGCGGATGTTGTCCTCGACACCGATGAGCATCTGCACATCGCGGGCCCGTCCGAACGAGCGGAGGCGGTTGCTACCACGTGACTGCAGATCGTGAACCTCGGCGTCACCGACATTGCGGATCTTGGCGATGGCGCCTCGACGGGCGAGCAAGGTCGGGAACCGGGCGATCGATCCGAGCGCGGCGCGCACCGACGCCCACGCTTCGCCGAAGTGACCGGCGAACACGCCGAAGACGAGCTCGACGATCGTGAGACCGACCAGTTCGACGAGCCGCAGCGGGAGCCGGGCTCCCGAGGTCAGCGTGAGCATCGAGCGCAGACGGTGACGGGAACGCAGCAGCTTGTGGTTGAGATCTGGTCGCCGGATCTCGATCTCCTCGCGGTGGCGCACGCGCGCTGCGGGCGCGACCATCACGCGGGCTCCGCTGATGTGCGCTCGCCAGCAGAGGTCGACGTCCTCGCCGTGGAACGGCATCGCCGCGTCGAAGCCACCGAGGACACGGAACAGGTCGGCGCGGGTGAGGAGGCATGCCGACGGCACCGCGAACACGTCGGTGACCGCATCGTGCTGCTCCTGGTCGTACTCGCCGGCTTCGTTTCGCGGCGCCGGCTGACCGAACCGGTCGACGTCGATGCCGACGTACTGGAGCACGTGCGGGTCGTCCCAGCTCACGAGCTTCGGACCGACGATGCCGGCGTTCGAGCGGTACAGCTCCTCGACCATCAAGCGAACGGCGTCGGGCGCCAGCGCCACGTCGTCGTGGCAGAAGCAGAAGAACCCGTTGTCACCCTCGACGAACTCGAGGACGGCGTTGGCGGCGGGGCCGAATCCAGGGTTCGACCCGAGTCGCTCGATGAACGAGTTGGGGAGTCGCTCGCGGATGTGCGCAGCCACGTCGACGTCGGACCCGTCCACCGTGAGCAGGAAGAACGTGTTCAGGTTGGGGTAGTCCTGACGGACCAACGACTCGATCGTCTCGTCGAACCAGGAGCCTGGCGCGTGCACGACCATCACCACCACCACCGGCGGCGCGAGCGCGGTCCCGGGATCCGCTCCTGCGGGGAGAGAGGCTGACATACGAGCGAATCGAGGCTACCGGCACATCGCGAGCGGGTGTCGTCATCGGGTTGACAAGATCGTCACGCGTTCGTCATGTGCAGGGTTCAAGTAACCGATCCGGCGTTCGCTCTTGGAACCGCTTGCAATAGTTAGCGTTCTGCTGTATCGTGTTGCGTAACCCCTCACTCCACTGGAGATTGCAAATGCCCACACTTCCGACCATCGAGATGAAGACGATCGACCTCAGCAAGGTCGGGCTGCCCTTCAAGCTCCCCTTCGATCTGCCGAAGGTCGACGTCCCCACGATCGACCTCAGCAAGGTCGAGCTCCCCGAGCTCCCGTTCGAGCTGCCGAAGGTCGACTTCGCCAAGTTCGAGCTCCCGGACGTCGACCTGCCCACCGCCGAGCGGGTCATCGACTTCTTCAAGGACGCGGCCCTCGCCGGGACCGGCCTCTTTTCGCTGACTGCTGAGCGCGTCGCCGAACTTCAGAAGCAGCTCGTCGTGGCCATGCGCGCCCAGATCGACAAGGTCCGCACCGCCGCCTGAGCCACGCCCGACCACCAAGGTCAGATTCGTCTGACGCCACGATGCCCGGCCGTTTCCGCCGGGCATCGCCGCGTCCGCCAGACGCTCGCGAGATAACGTGTCGCTCCCGTGTCCGAAGCGAAACCAGCCTCGAAGGCCGCCCTGCTGCGGACATCACTCCCCGAAGGAACGATCCCCGTTGCCGGCGCGCTGCTCATCGCGGGTGTCGCGACGTACCTGTTCTTCAAGGTCGGTACCCATGCCGTGGGCGGCAAGGAAAATTTCGAACCCCTCCAGGCGCTCTGGTTCGCCACGTTCGCCCTGGCACCCGGCTTCTTCCTGCCGCTGGAGCAGGAGCTCGGCCGAGCCCTCGGTCACCGGAGAGCGCTCGGACAAGGCGGCCAGCCCGTGGTCGCCAAGGTCGGAAGGCTCGGATTCCTGCTCGGCGGACTGGTCGCGCTCGCCATCGTCGTGCTCAGTCCGATCATCGTGAGCAGCTACTTCGACGACGACTGGATCATGGTCGCGGCGCTGGTGGTCGCGTTCGTGTCGTACGCCCCGGCCCACCTCGCCCGCGGGATCTGCTCAGGGAGCGGGCGCTTTCACTCGTACTCGATCGTCCTCGGCTCGGACGGCGTCGTCAGGATCGTGCTGTGCGTCGTGCTCTGGTTGGTCGGGATCCAGGCCGTCGGCGCCTACGCGTTCCTGATCGCGCTCTCGCCGCTGGTCGGCGTGTCGTACGTGCTCCGCCGTGGTGACCTGCGGACGTCTCCCGGTCCGGCCGCAGAGTGGAGCGAAGTCACCCAGAACCTCGGATGGCTGCTGCTCGGGTCGACGTTCGCAGCCGGCCTGCTCAACGCCGGTCCGGTGCTCGTCAACCTGCTCGCCGACGAGTCGCAGAGCGAGGAGGTGACCGAGTTCGCGTACGGCGTCCTGCTGGCCCGCGTACCGCTGTTCATGTTCCAGGCGGTCCAGGCCGCCCTGCTCCCCCGGCTCAGCCGGTTGGCGGCGGGGGGCAACTTCGTCGAGTTCCGCAACGGGCTGAAACGGCTCCTCGTCCTGGTCATCGGAGTCGGCGTGGTCGGCTGTCTCGGCGCCCTGATATTCGGGCCGTTCATCCTCAGGAACTTCTACGACGCCGAGCTGGACGGCACCACCCTGGCGCTGCTGTCGGCGGGCAGCGCGTGCTACATGATGGCGCTCGCCCTCGCGCAAGCCGTCATCGCGCTCAAGGGGCATCCGCTGGTGGCGCTCGGATGGGTTTGCGGCGCGATCGCGCTTGCGCTCGGAGTGTGGCTGAGCAGCGACGACGTGTTCCGCCGAGTCGAGATCGGCGTCCTCGTCTCGTCGATCGCCGCGATGTCGTTCTTCGCGATCGCCCTGCGGTACAAGCTCGCCTCCGGTGCCCGTCCCGATGACGGCTCCGTCCTCCAAGCGTTCACCGACATGCCGCTGGAGGCCTGAGGCCTTCCGCCTCACTCGTTCGCTCGCTTCGCTCGCTCTCTCCGTTCGGCGGAGTTGACGGAGCTCGGGTTGACCGGCGCTCTCAGCGCGGGACTGCGATGCCGGCTTTCTTGGCTTCGGTTTGTAGGTCGCTCGCGACCATCATCTCGACGAGCGTGGGGAAGTCGATCTCGGGGCGCCAACCAAGGGTGTCTCGCGCCTTCGACGCGTCGCCGATCAGCAGGTCGACCTCGGCTGGACGGTAGAACTTCTGGTCCTGGCGCACGTAGTGCCGCCAATCGTCGATGCCCACCTCGGCGAACGCCCGCTCGACCAGCTCCTGCACGCTGTGCGTCTCACCGGTCGCCACCACGTAGTCGTCCGGCGCGTCCTGCTGCAGCATCAGCCACATCGCCCGCACGTAGTCACCGGCGTACCCCCAGTCCCGCTTCGTGTCGAGCGTGCCCATCACCAGCTCGTGCTGCAGACCGAGCCTGATGCGCGCCGCCGCGTTGGTCACCTTGCGGGTGACGAACTCGATACCCCGCCTGGGACCCTCGTGGTTGAACAGGATCCCGGAACACGCATACAGGCCGTAGCTCTCGCGGTAGTTCACCACGATGTCGTGGCCGAACACCTTCGCGCAGCCGTACGGCGACCGGGGGTGGAACGGCGTCATCTCGGTCTGCGGCGTCTCGCGCACCTTGCCGAACATCTCCGACGACGACGCCTGGTAGAACCGGATCGGGTTGTCGTGCGTGCCTCCGACCATCCGGACCGCCTCGAGCATCCGCAGCACCCCCAGCCCCGTCGTGTTCGCGGTCAACTCGGCCTGCGAGAAGCTCAACGCCACGAACGAGATCGCCCCCAGGTTGTACACCTCATCGGGCTGGGCGATCTCCAGCGCCGCGACCAGCGACGGCAGGTCGGCCAGATCTCCGGGCACGAGCTCGACGAATGGCATCTCCTCGACGACCTGGGTGGCCTTCGGGTTGTTCTGCCCCTTGACCATCCCGTAGACGTCATAACCCTCACCGTGCAGGAACTCGGCCAGATGACGGCCGTCCTGACCAGTGATTCCGGTGATGAACGCACGGGGCATGTACGACCTCGGGGTTGTCCAGGGGGTGGTGGGCGGAGTGACCCACGCCGGGCGAGTCTATGAGTGGCGCGACCGATCGGTCAGCGGTCCCTCGACCGCCGTCTCTGAACACCGGGCCATCGAGCGAGGCCGCGGTACCGGTCACGGGTGCCCCGTAGCACACGCATGCCCGGCGGCAGCCCCTGCCACAGCAGCGCTCTGAGCTCGGTGTTCGGGACCCGCTTTTCCCGCTGCACGACGCGCCGTTGTCGCAGACCGTGCCGGACAACGAAGCCGACGGCGCGCACCGCGCCACGTACAGCCGGACCGCCTTCGCCGCGGCGGAACGAGTTGGCGACCATCAGCGTGTACACGAGTGCGAACCGAACCGCGATCGGCACGAACAGCCCGGCGGGAACGTTCTTCACCAACAGCATCGGCAGGTTTCGGAAGAACTGCGTCGTGGCGAATCCAGACACGCCGCGGCTCGTCGCCCCCTGGTCGTGGAACGCGACGGCGTGCTCGGTGTAGAAAACACGATGGCCCGCGAGCTGGGCCCGGAAGCTGAGATCGACGTCCTCGAAGTAGGCGAAGAATGCTTCGTCGAGCAGCCCGACGTCGCGGAACAGCGCCGTCCGGAAGAGGCTCGCTCCCCCGCTCGCCGCGAAGACGGGTCCCGAAGGCTGCACCGGTTCGGCCGGTTGGTCACGGTCGCGCGGGAAGGCCAGACCCCACGTCGTGTAGAAGTCGCCGGTGCTGTCGACGGTCAGTCCATCGGCCATCAGCAGCCGGCCGGTGACGATCGCGACATCGGGCCGCGCGTCGAGCTCGTCGACCAGGTGGCTCAGCCACCGGCAATCGGCGACGGCGTCGTTGTTGAACATCGCGATCGCGTCGAAGCCGAAGTCGATGGCGTGCCGGATGCCACGGTTGACACCACCAGCGAAGCCGAGGTTGGTCTCGTTGTGCAGCACGGTGAGGGTCATCGGCGCCACCTCGCTGACCAACTCCTCGAGGACGGCACGGGAGTCGTCGGTCGACCCGTTCTCGACGACGACGATCTCGAAGTCCCCGCGGTCCTGCGAGGCGAGCGACCTGATGCACGACGGAAGTCGATCGGCCCCGTTCCAGTTCGGGACGACGACTGCGACCCGGCTGATCTTCGGTTGCGACGGGTCGCTCATCGCTTCCATCCCAGACACCAGCCGCGGCCCGCCGCGCCGAGGATCGCCGGGCGGCGGTGGCGTATCGCCAGCCACCCGTAGTAGACGAGCACGGTCAGCGATCGCACGAATGCCGCCGACGCGTGCTTGCGCAGGAACAGCACCCACCCGGTGGCGTGGTGCTCGGCGCGGCGGGGGACAGCGCGGCGACCGTACCGCCCCCGCGATGCCAGACCCGCGCCGCCGCAGCGACCGCGATCCGCCATCCTCGATCGCGCAGCCGGACGCCGAGGTCAGTGTCCTCGTAGAGGAAGAAGAACCGGGGGTCGAACACGCCGACGTCTCGCAGTGCCTCGACGCGGAACAAGGCCGACGCGGCGGTGATGTAGTCGACGCGGTCGCGTGGACCGGTCGCGTCCAGTGAACGACCCGATCGCAGGCTCACCGATCCGCCACCCCAGGTCTGGACGGCATCGCGATGGTCGGCGTGGTAGATCACCGAGCCGACGGCGCCGAGGCTCTCGTCCCGCTCGGCCACGTCGAGCATCGCCGCCAGCGCGTCCCGTTCAGCGATCGCGTCGTTGTTGAGCAGCCACACGTAGTCATAGGCGCCGGCCAGGAAGCGCTCGATCGCCAGGTTGTTGCCGGCACCGAACCCGAGGTTCTCGCCCGCCTCGATCACCTCGATCCCGGGCGCAGCGGAGCGGATCGCGCTCGACCGAACCGTCGGCCGAGCCGTTGTCGACGACGAGCACGTCGACCGGCGTCGACAGGTTTCCGAGCGATGCCAGGCAGGCGATCGTGTCGGAGGCGCCCTGATAGTTCAGCACAGCAACTCCGACGCGAGGCGGCTTGGTGCTGTCCAACGGAAGTACGGCTACGCGTTTCGGCGAGTCGGCGGCGTTGGTGAGCACTCGAACATGGAGGGCGAGGCTACCGGCCGCCAGACTGGCGGGATGGCGCCCCCCGGCGAGATGCACGGCCGTTTGGCCGAGACGGTCACGGTGCTCTGCGGTGGCGTCGGCGCCGCCCGCTTCCTGTCGGGTTTGGTCCAGATTGTCGATCCGGCCCGGATCACGGCCGTCGTCAACACGGCTGACGACGCGGTCATCAACGGGGTGGCGATCTCCCCAGACCTCGACACGGTGGTGTACACGCTCGCCGAGGCAATCGATCGCGAACGCGGGTGGGGGCTCGGAGGCGAGTCCTGGAATGCGATGGACGCGCTCGGCCGCTACACGGCGGTGCGGCCGGAGGGCTCTGATGCCGCGGTCACGTGGTTCAGCCTCGGTGACCGGGACCTGGCGACCCACCTCTACCGCACGGTCAGGCGAGCGGAGGGGGCCACGCTTACCGAGATCACCGACGAGATCCGCCGCGGCATGGAAGGTTGCCGTGCGCGTGCTGCCGGTGACCGACGGAGCCATCGCGACGCGGTTGCTGCTCCCCGACGGCGGCGAGCTCGCGTTCCAGGACTACTTCGTCAGGCTGCAACACGGCGTCGAGGTCTCAGGGATTCGCATCGACGTCGCGGACGCCGTCCCGACGGCCGGGGCGATGAGCGCCATCGACGGCGCCGATCTCGTCGTCGTCGCACCCTCCAATCCGCTGCTGTCGATCCAGCCACTGCGCGCCCTGCCGGGCGTCGACGAGGCGCTCCATGGCCGCCGGGACCGCGTCGTCGCGGTCTCCCCGATCGTCGGTGGGCACGCCCTGAAGGGCCCAGCCGAGCGCCTGTTGCGGGAGCTCGGCCATGATGCAACCGTGGTCGGAGTGGCCCGGCTGTACTCCTCGATCGCCTCCGTGCTCGTGATCGACCCGGCCGACGCCGCCCTCGCCGATGACGTGGCGCGGGCCGGGATGCGCCCCATCGTCACGCCGTCGATCATGTCCACGCCGGCCGCGGCCGCCGCGCTCGCCAGGGCGACAGTCAACGCGACCTGATCAGCCGACCCCTCGGTCGACCGGCGCGAGCAGGCTCGCCACGCCGTCGGCGAGTGATGTCCATGGCGCCCAGCCGAGGTGGATCCGGGCGCGGACCGGCGACACGCTGAACCGGATCAGCTCATCGTCGCGTTCGGCCACGAACGTTGGTTGTGGGCCCCCCGCGCCGACGAGGGTCGCGAGGTCGCGCAGCGACGTCTGGACACCGGTGCCGATGTTCACGACGAGACCCGAGCCACGCTTCCGGGCGCGCATCAGTGCGTCGACGACATCGTCGATGAACACGAAGTCCCTCGTCTGGCGCCCGTCACCGGTGAGCCGGGCCGGCTCGCCGTGCGCCACGGCATGGAGCAACGTCGCCACCACACCGCGCTGCGCTCGTTGGCGGGGACCGAACACCGACGACGCCGCCAGCGCGGTGAACTCGATGCCGTGCCGCTCGCGGTACACGGTCAGCAGGTCGATGATCGCCTTCGCCACCACGCCCCTGACGCCGCGCGGGACGATCGGGATCTCCTTGATCGGGAGGTCCCGGCTCGTCGGGCTGCCGTACATCACGGTGGCCGGCAGGAGCACGACGACCTTGCCCACCGACGCCAATCTCGCCGCCTCCAGGACCGCGAGCATCGACGAGAACGACCGGCCCAGCTCGGCTGGCGTGGCGCGGCCGGGCGGGAGCAACGCGAGGTGCACGACCACACTCGGTCGCCGCAGCGAGATCAGCGTGCCGAGCTCGGCCGCCCCGGCGTCGATCGTGTGGATCCGGAGCTCGGCCCCGGTCAGCCTGGCAGCGTTGCGGGCGTCGGCGAGATTGGCCAAAGAGCCGGTGGACAGGTCGTCGACGACGTCGACGACCACGCGCTCCGCGACGAGCCGGTCGACGAGGTGCGACCCGATGAAACCACCGCCGCCGACGACCAGCACCTCGGACGGGGTTCGTTCGGCTGGTTCGTCCGGTTCCGTCTCGTCAGGGTGCTGGTGCGGGGATTCGCTCATTCGTCACCTGCTGCCCTGGCTCGATCGTGGCGGTTGCACCGATGACGGCGCCCGAGAGGAACGCGCCATCGCCAACCACGCCCATGACGACACTGTGCTCCACGATCACATCCTTGCCCACGGATGACCCGGCGAGCAGCACTGATCCGGTGACCTGCGAGCCGGGGCCCACCGCGACCCCGGGGGCGACCACGCTGCCGGTGACGCGTTGCCCCCGACGCGATGATCGCAGCGGGATCGATCCCCCCCTTCGCCGTGGCGAGGTTCGGCAGCGCGGCGTCGTAGCGGCCATCCAGCAGGTCGAGGTTCGCCCGCCTGAACAGCTCGGGCCGTCCGACGTCGAGCCAGTAGTCGTCCGTGGCGACCGCGAACAGCGCACCCGTCGCGGCGATCGAGGGGAACGTGACCCGCTCGACCGATACCGGCACGTCGGCCGTGATCCCAGCGAGCGCGGACGGTTCCATGACGTACGTGCCGGCGTTGATCAGATGGCTCTCGGTGACGCCCGGGCGCAGGCTTCTCGAGGAAGCGCTGGACGCGGCCTTCGGCGTCGATCTCGACGACGCCGAACGCCGACGGGTCGGCGACCGGCGTGAGGTGGAGCGTCGCCTCGGCGCAGAATCGATGATGCGCGGTGACGAGCGCGGCCAAGTCGAGGTCGGTGATGACATCGCCGTTGACGACCACGAACGTCTCGTCGATGTCCGCCGACTCGGCTGCGAAGCGGATCGCTCCGGCGGTGTCGAGCGGCTCCGGCTCGACGGCGTAGCGCATCTCCACGCCGCCACATCGGCCGTCGGGGAACGCGGCGATGAAGACGTCGGGCAGGAACCCGAGCGAGAGCGTGACCGTCGTGATCCCTGAGCGTTCGAGGCGCCGGACGAGGCGCGTGATGATCGGCTCGTTGCCGACCGTCAGCATCGATTTCGGGATCGTGTCGGTGAGCGGCCGGAGACGGGTTCCGAACCCGCCGACGAGCACGATCGCGTGCATCTGCCCGCTAGCCCTCGGTGGTGTCGGACGTGTCCTCGGTCGTCTCCGGCGCCGGCTCGGTCGTCTCCGGGGGTGGCTCGGTGGTCTCCGACTCCGTCGCCTCCGTGGTCTCGGTCGCCCCTGGCTCGGTGCCGTCGGTGGTGGTCTCGGTGGCCGTCGCCTCCGGAGCCGTTTCGCCCGGGGCGAGCGTCGTCGGGACGGCACCGGTGTCGGCGGCGCCGAGCGCCGGGAGGTCGGAGGCCCACGACGGCATCTCGACGTCGACGTCGTCGGGAACGAACGCGATCACGATGACGAGGCCGTCGCCGTCGATCGGGATGTCGTTGAAGTTGCTCGTGTACACCTGGTTCGATTCAGGATCGGTGTAGTCCTTCCACACGACGACCTTGAGGTCGGCGTCCTCGCCCTCGCACGGCGTCTCGCCCTCTTCGTACGTGGTGCGGGTAGCCCTCGGGGTGCGCGGCACCGTCGACCGTGAACGCATTGTCCTCGTCCGGCAGCTCCAGGGTGTCGTCGGAGAGCTCGACGCCGTAGTTGTCGAGGAAGATGCCGAGCTGGGCGTTCTGCCCCGAGGCCGCGCGGAGTAGGGATGCCAGTGGATCACGCCGTCGTCGTGGCTGTGCACCCCGGTGGCGCTGGAACGCCGTCGAGATGAGCTGGCCATTCGTGTCGACCGCCTCGAGGTCGCCGGCCAGCTGCACGTTCGGGGTGTCGCTGCAGATCTGGAAGCCGTAGGCGGCGTGCCAGTGATCGATTCCGGGCTGTCGGTGCCGACGCGTCGGCGGCGGGACGCGATGTCCTGGCGTAGACGATCAGCGCCAGGCCGAGGACGAGAACGATGGCCACGACCATCGGGAACAACGTGCCGCCCTGGAAGCGGACGCGCTTGCCCTTGCCCTTCTGGGCGAGCCTGGCAGCCCGCTTGGTCGAGGAGGATGCCTTCGAGTCCTGGGATGCCTTCCGGTCCTGGGGTGATGGTGCCACGAGGGCGGAATGCTACCGGGGAGACTCGTCACCCCGGCGGCGTGCCCAGGTTCTCGACGGCGGCCACCTCGAGCCCGAACTGGCCGGCCGTCGTCGTCGGATTCGGCGGGCGTTGAGGTACCACACCAGCCCGACCATGCTGAGCAGCACGGCGAGCGCGACGGCGAGCACGAGCAGGCCGGCGCTCTGCTTCTTCGGCTCCGGCGCGGGGGCCGCAGGCGATGTCGGCGCAGGAGGCGAAGGCGGCGGGAACACTGCCAGCGAACCTATCGAGTGTTCGTCAGGCTGGCGGATCAGCGTCTCGTAGGACTCCGCGACGGCAGCCGGCGAGGCGGCTGACTCGACCCACCGCCTGCCGGCCGCACCCATCGTCGCGGCCCGGCCCGGGTCGGCCACGATGGCGCGGATCGCCTCGGTGAACGCGATCCGCATCGTCCGGTTCGACGCTGACGCCCCCGCCCGACGCGGCGAGGATCCGGGGCACCTCGGTGCCCTGGTCGATCGCCGCGACGACGGGCCGGCCGGCGGCGAGTGTCGAGTACGTCTTGGACGGCACGCTCGACCTTCGCCAGCCCGTGGCGCAGCGGCACGGCGTGGATGTCGCCGGTCGCCAGCAGTTCGACCAGACGGTCGTCGGGCACGTGGCTGCCGAAGCGCACGTTGCCGAGGCCGGAAGCCCGCCGCTCGAGCTCGGGCCGCATCGAACCCTCACCGTTGATGAGGAACGTGACGTCGGGAAGCCGGCGGGCGGCGTCGAGCAGCAGGCCGACCGACTGCGAGAAACCGACGTTCCCGGCGTACAGCACCACCGGTTCGTCACCGATGCCGAGCTCGGCCCGGTAGGGGGTCATCCGGTCGGCGGGACGGATGCGTTCGGTGTCGACGAAGTTCGTGATCGTGTGCACCGCCCCGGATCGCTTCGCCGGGAGCTTGTCGCGCACGTTCGCCGCGAGGTCGTCGGACAGCACCGTCACCGCATCCGAGAGCCGATACGAGAGTCGCTCCAACCACGACGCCGCTTTGATGACGCGTCGGTCGGTGATCGCGCCGGTCTCGACGGCGGCGTCCGGGAACACGTCCTGGATGTTGAACACGAGCGGGCTCCGGTGAGCCCACGCGACGAGTCGCCCGGTGACGCCCATCGTGAGCGGGGGCGACATGGCAACGACGGCGTCGGCGCGGCGCAACCATCCGCCGGCTGCGAGCCCACCCAACCCGGCGAGGAGCGAGAACCCGGCGAATCCGAGCGCCCGGCGGACGAGGTTGCGCTTGTCGTCGCCGGGGAACGGGTTGACGCGCGTGATCGATCCCCACGGGGTTGACGCTCGCCGGCCGACGCGCCGGTCCCACCCTGGCTCGATCGGCGTGGTGCCGGTACCACGGCAAGGCCGTGACGACGTGGATCTCATGGCCACGCGCCGCGAGCTCCTCCACGATCCGGGACATCACCCGACCGGTCGGCGCGGTGTCCGGATCGAAGTGCGGACACAGCACGACGAGTCGCAGCGCCTGGTCGCTCATCGTGCGGCCGCCTGCCGGTACGCCACAGCCAGCGCCGAGCCCGACGCGGCGGTGGTGAACCGTTCGCGCACGCGCCCGACCGCGGCGCACCAGGCCGTCGCGGTCGGCGGATACCGCGTCGAGGGCGCCGGACCAGGCGTCGAGGTCGAGCGGCCGCACCACGGCGGCGTCGCCGGCCACCTCGGCGAGCGCGGCCTGGTCGCTGCAGATCGACCGGGGTGCCGAGCACCATCGCCTCGAGCACCGGGGCCCCGAATCCCTCGTACTCCGATGGGAACACGAGCGCTTCGGCGAGCGCGATGAGCCCGTCCCTGTCGGCATCCGGCACCCTCCCCGGGCGCAGGATGCGGTCGGCGAGGCGCCGCTCGTCGATCGCTCGTTGGACGTCGCCGTCGGCCGCGCCGGGCCGGCCGAGCAGGACGAGTACGAGGTCGGGATCGGTCCAGCGCTCGGCGAGGAGCTCGACGAGGAACCGGTGACCCTTGTGGGGGTGGGTCATCGCCGGGTACACGAGCACCCGCAGGTCGCCGAGTCGGTAGCGAGCCCGCAGGGTGGCGGGGTCGCCCGCCGCGTCGGGGTCGACTGGATCGACGCCGTGCGGCACGACCACGACGCTCCCCGCATCCACACCGAACGCGTCGATCACCGTGGTCCGGACGTACTCGCTAGGCACCGCGATCACGTCGGCTCGCCGCGCCGACGGAGGCACACGTAGTCGGAGGTAGGTGCGCCTGCGTCGTCGAGAAGTATTCGGGATGGCGCAGGTACTGAACATCGTGGATCGTGAGGACGGTCGCGTTCCGCGGTGAGCCCGGCCGGACCGGCATCGTTCCGCCGGCGTGATGCACGACATCGACGTCTCCGAGCAGCGACGGGAGCGACCGCGACTCGGCGAGGATTCGTGCGCTCCGACGATGTCGCGGCAGCCGCCGGCCCGACCACGACGTCGAACCGTTCCATCAGCTCAGGGTGGGCCTCTGGATATCCGGGCGCGACGACGAGGCGCGCGGAGATGTCCGGTGCAGTGCTGGCGAGGCCGGCCAGGCTCCTGGCGAGGTACTCCTCGGAGCCGCCGACCTGGCCTGGGCGGCACCACAGCAGGTTGACCCCGACCCTCAGCATTCGTCAATCATGGCAACAGCCCGTCATGCCGGTTTGGATCGACGTCGATAGGTTCGCAGTCATGGTCAGCCCCGTCACGCCCGGATTCTGGACCGACCGCCGCGTTGTCGTCACCGGCGGTGCCGGATTCCTCGGTCGGCGCGTGGTCGCCGAGTTGCGGGCAAACGGCGCCGAGCCCGAGGTGATCCGCAGTGCCGACTACGACCTGACGCCGGCCGGGCGCGGCCGAGGACATGATCGCCGATCACCGACCGACCGAGATCGTGCACCTCGCCGCCCGGGTCGGCGGCATCGGGTACAACCAGGCCGAACCGGCGCCGCTGTACCTCGCCAACCTGCTGATGGGCACGCACGTGATCGAGGCCGCTCGCACGCTGGTGGCGTCGACAAGACCGTGCTGCTCGGAACGGTGTGCTCGTACCCGAAGTTCACACCGGTGCCGTTCCGCGAGAGAGCCTGTGGGACGGCTATCCGGAGGAGACGAACGCGCCGTACGGGATCGCCAAGAAGGCGCACCTGATCCACGCCCAGGTGAACGCCGCGCAGTACGGACAGCGCTTCGCCTACCTCATCCCGACGAACCTGTACGGCCCGGGCGACAAGTTCAACCCGCAGGTCTCGCACGTCATCCCGGCGCTGATCAAGAAGTGCGTCGACGCCGTCGAGGCCGGCGACGCGTTCGTCGCCGGTGTGGGGCACCGGTTCGGCCAGCCGCGAGTACCTCTATGTCGACGACGCGGCCGCAGGCCATCGTGGCCGCCGCCGAGCGCTACGAGGGCTCGGAGCCGAACCCATCAACCTCGGCACGAACCACGAGGTGACGATCCGCGAGACCGTCGAGACGATCGCCCGGCTCGTCGGCTTCACCGGCGAGCTGCGCTGGGATCCGACCAAACCCGACGGCCAGCCCCGCCGCCGCGTCGACGCCACCCGCGCCAGTGAGCTGCTCGGCTGGCACGCCACCACCCCGTTCGAGGACGGCCTCCGAGCCACCATCGACTGGTACCTCGCCAACCGCGCCGAAGCCGAGCGGGCGCCGCCTGAAACCCCGAGATTTCCACAGGCCAGATTCACCATTTTCGACAGCTTTGGCCTGTGGAAATCTCTCACCGGGGGGCGAGGGCGATGCCGGCGGCCGCGGCGGGGGCTCGGGTACGCGGCCGCGAGGCTCGATGTCGTCTCGTGGGCGTTGAGGCCGCTGGGGTTCGGGACGACCCACAGCTCGGCGCCGGCGAGCGACTCCGGCTGACGGCCGCCGACGGCGTCGCGGCGGCCGAAGGCGTCGCGATAGGCGGTGAGCCCGGCGACCGCGACCACGCGCGGGTCGGTGCAGCTCGACGAACCGAACGAGACACTCGCCGCCGATCGGCAACTCGTCGCGACTCAGCTCCGACGCCTTGGCGGTCGCGCGGTGGACGAGGTTCGTGATCCCGATGCCCCGCGACACGAGGTACGCGCGGTCGTCGTCGGTCATCCCGCGCCGCGGTCCATCGGACGGTCGATGATCCCGGCCTCGTACAGCGCTGGGTAGAAGCGGTTCCCCGGATGGGCGAAGTGGGTCTGCGTCGCCGCGGTCCACAGGCCGGGGTTGATCCCGACGAACAGCAGCTCGAGTCCGGGTCCGACGAGGTCGGGAACCGACGCGTCGCGGAACGACTCCAGCTCCGCCCGCGTGAAGCCTGTCCTGCTCGCCACCGGGTCGATTCAATCGGAAGCCAGGGACCTCAGTTGGCGGAGACGGGCGGGACGATGGCGACGATCTCGTCCTTGGCGTCGAACACGATGCCCTGGTCGGCCGACGGCGGCGTCTCGCCCGGAGTGCGCTCCCGCAGCATCTCCGCCACCCGCTTCCCCGCCGCCGACCCGAGCTCGACGAGGTTCTCGTACTGGTCGTCGGTGAGGAACAGGTGCGCAGTCGAGTAGTTCGGGAACTTCGGGTCGGCCTTGGCGAACCGGCGCAGCCGGACGTCGAGATCCTGGGCGAGTTGCGCCTTGGCGTAGAGGATCAGTCCCGGGTTCAGGCATCGCCGCGCCGGAGCGGTTGTCGATCGGCAGGTAGTTGACCCGGAACGACGCGACGGCCGCGCGGGGCAGCCCGCCATCGACCCCGACGAGGTCGGTGACCGACCCGATCTCGATGCTGCCCACGATCTTCGGCAGCTCGAGACCCGCGAGCTCGACCGACTGGCGCAAGGTCGTGAACCGCCCGACGGCATCGCCGCTGGCGTCGAGACAGACGATCGTGGAGCACCGGCGACGCAGCAGCTCGACCAAGCCGAGGTTGTCCCAGTGCCCCCCATCGGCGACGAACACGAAGCGGTCGCCCTGGTCGTACCAGCCGAGGATCTCCTTGAACAGGTAGTCGAACCGAACGTTGGAGAAGCCGACGGCCGGATCCGGCGTGAGGCGCGGGTTGGGCAACCAGATCCCGAGGTCGATGTTGAGCGCCGCCATCAGCGCGTTGGTGCTGCCCTTCGACAGCCGGCCCATCGCCGACGCGAACGCCGCCCCCGACGTGGCCATCCACGACGCCACCGCCCGCTCGCACCGCAGGTCACCGGGCAGACGCGAGAGGTAGCTCTCCGTCGACGTCACGACCTCGCCCATGCGCACCTCGTCCCGGCTGATCGTGAACGTGTCGGCCGGCACACCGCCGGGCGCGATGCCGTTGCGCTGCTGAGCGCAGCACACCACGAGCTTGGGACCGCGGTCGGGGAGATCGAGCCAGCCGATCTGACCCGACGCCTCGTCGGGCGAGAACAGGTTGCCCTCGCCGTCGCGTCGCACGCCGAAGCTGTTGGACAGCCGCCGGCGGTAGAGCCGGTGGATCGAGAGCTGCGTCGTGCCCGACGAAGAGGTAGGCGAAGAGCGAACGCGGCAATCACCAGGAACCACGTGCTCCTGGCGTGGAACTGCCCGGCGCCGACCGCCGCATCGGTCGCGACCTTGCCGCCCCAGACGACCGCGGCGAGGAGGAGCAGCAAGCCACCGAGCTGCGGCAACCGCGCTCGCACCCGATCGACGATCGGCTTGCCGGCCGAACCGGTACATCATGCCGATCGCGCCGAGGATCGCCCCGCAGCCGACGACGGTCGGGCGGCGACCGCGTGGTGCCGCCGCGCATCCAGCTCCCGACGAACGCCATCGCCATCGGGATGAACACGGTGAGGATCTCGAGGGCGACACCGACCCCGACCAGCACCGCGGCGACGCGCCACATCCACGACGTCCTGGTGATCGGCAACGCCGAGAACACGAGCACCGCGAGGCCGAAGATGATGAACACGAGGCCCGGCGCCCAGTGTTCCGACAGGATCGTCACCTCGCGGGGCACGCCGTGGAGCGCATGGAAGCGGGGCTGGATCGCCTTCGTGCCGACGAGCCAGCCGACCGGCCACGAGAGCGCGGCGACGAGCGCCCCGAGCACGAACAGGTTGACCGCGACGCATCCGACCGTGCAGATGATCGCCCAGCCCAGCCCACCCGGGCCGTTGACCAGGAAGCGGTGCTGCTCGGATCGCGTGCCGGGGACCTGCGTTTCGCAGCCACTCGATGACGTCCGACGCCGCCGAACCGTTCGGGCGCCTCCGCTCTGGCGAGGGTCCACGACGTCGCCGCGTAGTTGCCACCCGACACCGCGGCAAGCCACTTCGCCCGACCCATCACGCCGGCGCGCTCGAGCTGGTCGAGCGCCCCGAGCGAGAAGGCGGCGGCGCGGATGCCGCCGCCGGAGCAACACACACCGAGCCCACCGGGCGCGACCACCGGTACCTCGGTCTCGGCGACGGGTGGCGCTTCGACTTTGCGCCGACGTTTCTCCAACGTCCGGGAGATCGCGAGCAGCCCGATCCCGACGACGCAGATCGATCGCGACGCCGGCCGTGAGCCACTTCGCCCAAGCAACCGCCGAGATCAGCGTGGGCACGCACGTTGAGCGGATACGTGTACCGCTGGGCGTCGGCATCGAGCGCGGACGCGATGAGCACGTTCTCGACCAGATCGAGGACGCCGACGACGGCGGGCAGCGCGATGACGAGCCGCTGATGGCGCTTGAGCGGCGGCGCCTCGCACAGCGGCCACCAGCGCCGGAGGAGGTTGGCCCCGGTGAACACGTAGCCGGCGATGAGCAACAGGTCGGCCGTCAGCGTGCGCCTGGCCTGGCCGAGGTCGGTACCACACCCGCCGATCCAGCGTTGGAGCCGGCGGTTCGATCCAGCTGAACTGGGTCCCCCAGTGGAAGTCGCTGCACGGCGACGTGGTCACCGTCAGCCGCCAGCCCGACCGCGGTGACGGCGAGCCCGAGCACGATGAACAGGATCGAACCGAATCCGTGCTTCGGCTGCGGTTCGAGGCCGGCCGGGCCGGCAGAGTCGGCGGACCCCCCCATCGTCACGCGGCCATCGTGACACCTCGATGTCGCACCGTCCCGTGAATTGCAGCCCGGCGGCTCAGGCGGTGAGCGCGGCGACGAGCTCGGCGAGCGGCTCGCGGAAGTCGCGGAGCAGCGGGATGCCCGCGGCGCGCGAGCACGGCGTTGTCGAGGACGCTGTTGGCCGGGCGCGGTGCAGGGCGGGGCGGGTCGAGCTCGGCGGTGGTGATCGGGCGGACGAGGTCGGGGTCGCGGCCCGAGCGCGGCGACGACGGCCTGGGCGAACTCGAACCACGACACCGCACCCTGGTTGGTGACGTGGTGGACACCCGACCGCCGATCGAGCGGCGAGCCGGCGCAGCACCGGCGCGAGGTCGGCGGTCATCGTCGGGTGGCCGCGCTGGTCGTCGACGAACGCCGAGCCGGCCCGGCGTGTCGTCGCCGCCCGGCGACCAGGCGCATGATCGTCTTGACCATGTTGGCGCCGTGCTCGCCGCACACCCACGACGTGCGGACGACGGCCGACGACGCGCCGAGCGCGAGCGCCTCGTGCTCCCCGGCCAGCTTCGAGCGCGCCGTAGACGCCGAGCGGGTTCGTCGCGTCCCACTCGTGGTACGGCCGGTCGAGGCGCGCCGTCGAAGACGTAGTCGGTCGAGACGTGAACGAGGTGCGCCCCGGCGCGGTCGCACGCATCGGCGACCCAGCGCACGGCCAGCCCGTTGGCGATGAACGCCCGCTCGGGGTCGGACTCGCACGCGTCGACCGCGGTCCACGCCGCGCAGTGGATGACGGCGTCGGGACGCCACGACGTGATCGCACCGAGCACCGCGTCCCGGTCGGTGACGTCGAGCGCGGCGTGGTCGGCGCGCGACGACGTCGTCGCCGCGACCGGCGGCGTGGGCCACGACGGCATGCCCGAGCTGCCCGCCGGCGCCCGTGACGAGCAGTCTCATCGCCGGCTTTCCGCGCGGATTCGGGGCGGGCGCGCATCGGTTCACTGCCCCTGGGCCGCGTACTTGGCCTCGGTCGCGTCCTTCTGCGGGCGCCACCACGACTCGTTGTCGCGGTACCAGTCGATCGTCTGGCGGAGGCCGGTCGCGGAACGACTCGTACCGCGGCTGCCAGCCGAGCTCGGTGCGCAGCTTCGTGGCGTCGATCGCGTAGCGGAGGTCGTGGCCCGCCCGGTCGGTGACGTGGTCGTAGGCGTCGGCGGGCTGGCCGAGCAGCTCGAGGATCGTCTCGACGACCTGCTTGTTGTTCTGCTCGCCGTCGGCGCCGATGAGGTACGTCTCGCCGGGACAGCCCGCGCTCGATGATCATCAGCACCGCCGAGCTGTGGTCGTCGACGTGGATCCAGTCGCGCACGTTCGCCCCGGCGCCGTACAGCTTGGGCCGCGCCGCCGTCGAGCACGTTCGTGATCTGGCGCGGGATGAACTTCTCGACGTGCTGGTACGGCCCGTAGTTGTTCGAGCAGTTGCTGATCGTCGCCTCGACGCCGAACGAGCGCACCCACGCCGCGCACGAGCAGGTCCGAGCCCGCCTTGGTCGCCGAGTACGGGCTCGACGGGTTGTACGGCGTGGACTCGCTGAAGCGCTGCCGGGTCGTCCAGCTCGAGGTCGCCGTAGACCTCGTCGGTCGACACGTGATGGATCCGCACGCCGTGCTTGCGGACCGCTTCGAGCAGCGTGTACGTGCCGATCAGGTTCGTCTGCAGGAACGGCGATCGGGTCACGCAGCGAGTTGTCGTTGTGCGACTCGGCCGCGAAGTGCACCACGAGGCGGTGATCGGCGACGAGCTCGTCGACCAGCTCGGCGTCGCAGATGTCGCCCTTGACGAACGCAGAAGCGATCATCGGGCAGCCCTTCGAGCGAGGCCGCGGTTCCCGGCGTACGTGAGCTTGTCGAGCACGGTGACCGACGCTTCGGTGTTGGCCAGCACGTAGCGGACGAAGTTCGAGCCGATGAACCCGGCTCCGCCGGTGACCAGGATAGTCAGCGCACCGCGGCTTTCACGTCGATGCTCCGGCGAGGTCGGCGAACAGTGGCGCGGCGGCATCCTTCGCCGACAGCTGCGCCCGGTCGTTCGGGATCGATCGGCAGCGGCCAGTCGATCCCGAGGGCGGGATCGAGCGGGTTGCAGGCCGACGCCGGCCATCCCTGGGCTGCCACTCGGCGTCGAAGCAGTACGCGTACTGCGTCCCGTCGGCGAGCGCCTGGAACCCGTTGCCCACCCCCGCTGGCACGAGCACCTGGGTGCCCGGATGGAGCGTGATCGTCTCGACGACGCCGTACGTCTGCGAGTCCGGCCGCAGGTCGACGTAGGCGCCGAACGCCTCACCGGCGACGACCGCGACCAGCTTCGTCATCGCCTCGGCATGGATCCCGCGCAGGCCGCCGCGGCGGGTCTCGGTGACGTTGATCTGCTGGAACGCGGCCGAGCTCCGGCAACCCGGCGGCCCTCGAACGCCGAACGACGGAACAGCTCACGAACCGTCCCGCGTTCGTCGGTGACCTGCTTCATCGTGATCACGACGAGCCCGTCGATGCCGGTCGCCGTTGTGAACTGGACGTCATCAGCGTCGGCATCACCGCCGCTCCGCAGCGCCGTCGCTCGCAGTTGCGCTCGACCTCGCTCACTCCACGTCCACCTGGCAGTGGTCGCCGATCATCAGCCGCAGCGCCCGTGGTCGCTTCGACGTCCGCTCGATGACGGCCTCGTACCCGATCAGGCTGTCCTCGAGGCGCGGGATCTGCATCACCTTCGAATGGTTCATCACCACCGAGTGCTCGATCTCGCTGTTGACCACTTCGCAGCCTTCACCGATCGCCGAGAACGGGCCGACGAAGCTGTCGACGATCCTGCGTGTCCCTGCCGATCGCCACCGGGCCGCGGATGGTGGAGTTCACGACCTCGGCGCCCTCGGCGACGATCACCCGCCCGTCGACCGAGGAGTCGGCGTCGACCTTGCCGTCGATCCGGGTCTCGATCTTCTCGAGCAGCAACCGGTTCGCCTCGAGCAGCGGCGTCAGCTTGCCGGTGTCGATCCACCAGCCGGTGAGCAGCTCGGTCCGAACCCGGCGACCGTTGGTGATCAGCCACTGAATCGCGTCGGTGATCTCCAGCTCGCCCCGCGCCGACGGCTCGATGGCCCGCACGGCCTCGTGGATCGTCCGGTCGAAGAGGTAGACCCCGACGAGCGCGAGGTCGGACGGCGGGTCAGCCGGCTTCTCGACCAGCTCCACGACATGGCCGGCGGCGTCGAGCGTGGCAATTCCGAAGCGCTGCGGGTCCGGCACCCGCTTGAGCAGGATCTGCGCGGCGGGCGGAGTCTCGGAGGCCCTCGCTTCCTCGAAGGCACCGACGAACGCGGCGAGGTCCTGCTCGAGCAGGTTGTCGCCGAGGTACATCACGAAGTCGTCGTCGCCGAGGAAGTCGCGGGCGATCAGCACGCAGTGCGCAAGTCCGAGCGGGGCGTCCTGGGGCAGGTACGTGATCTGCGCCCCGAACTGGCTGCCGTCGCCCACCGCGGCCCTGACCTCGGGGCCCGTGCTCCCGAGATCATGCCGATCTCGGTGATCCCGGCGGCGACCATCGCCTCGATCCCGTAGAACAGGATCGGCTTGTTGGCGACGGGGACCAACTGCTTGGCCCTCGTGTGGGTGATCGGGCGGAGCCTCGTGCCTTCGCCGCCGGCGAGAATGAGCGCCTTCATACGGACCGGCACGATACTGCGGCGGGCGTCAGTCGCCCTCGGTATCCGCGACCGAGTCCGGCACGGTCTCGGGCGACACCGTCGCGGGCGGCATCGGGCCCGCGCCGCGGAAGTACGCGAGGATCGGCGCGGCCTGGTCCTCGACCAGGTCGAGCGCGTTCTGATCGCCGTGCCAGGCCTGTTCTGCGGGGAGCGAGAACGTGCGCAACCCGTCCTGGAACGCGGCGCGGAGCGACCCGGCGGCCTCGTAGATGTTCAGCTCCGGATCGACCGTGACGAGCTCGCTCGCCGCATCGAGCAGGTCGCCGAGGATCAGCGGGTTGCTCCGCAACTCGTCGAGGAGCTCCGTCGCGGCGGTGCGGAGAAACAGTTGCTGGCGTTCCATCCGCCCGAAGTCGTTCTTGTTGTCTGGGATCCACTCGCCGTCGATCCACTCGGTGTAGTGGCGCGAGCGGACGAAGGCCAGCGCCATCCCGCCGTTGAGCGTCTGGCAACCGGGCTGGATGTCAAGTCCCGATCCCTCGTCGCGCGCTGCGTTCTCGACGCAGATCTCGACGCCACCGAAGGTGTCCACGAGCCGGGCGAAGCCGTCGAAGTCGACCTCGATGTAGTGGTGGATCGGGATGCCGAGGGCGTTCTGGATCGTCTGGACGAGCCGGTCAGCACCCTCGCTGAACGCGGCATTGATCTTCCACTCGTCGCCCCGCCCGGCGATCGGCACCCACAGGTCACGCGGGATGCTCAGCAAGGCGGCGCCGTGTTCCGGATCGCGCCGCAGGATCATGATCGAGTCGCTGCGGGTGCCCGGAGCTTCCGACTCCTCCTCGAGGCCTTCACGCGAGTCCGAGCCGACGATCAGGAAGTTCTCGGCCGGGCCTTCGTTCTCGATGTCGAGAACCGCGGCGACCGCCTCGTTCCTCTCGAGCGCCTGCTCCTGGCGATCGGCGGCGAAGTAGACACCGGCTCCGCCACCAACCCCGATCGCCACGGTGATCACGGCAGCCATCGCCAACGGGGCGCGGTGAATGCGGCCTTCGCGACTCATGGGCACACCAGGCTAACGGCCTGTCCGGTGGGGCGCCCGTCAATCCGTAACACGATCGCGACATTCGGTCGCGGCGGCGCGCCGGCTCACGCGGGCCGCAGGTGGGTGACGTCGGCGACGTCGATCGTGTGGTCGCGGCCGTCACCAGCGCGCACGATCAGCTGGCCGAGCGAGGTCACGCCGGTGGCGATGCCGACGAGGTCACCGGCCGGCAGCTCCACCCTGACCCGCTGGCCGACGGTCGCGAGCTCCTGCCCGTAGCGCTCGATGAGCTCGTCCGAGCCCGCCGGGAGCCGATCGTACGCGGCGAGGAGCGCGCCGAGCAGCTCCGCACGATCGACGGCATCGCCGAGGCGGGCCGCGTCGTGCGGGCACCAGCGCACGTTGATCCCGATCCCGACGACCACCGCGCCCGAGCCGCTTCGCTGGGCGAGGATCCCAGCCAGCTTGCGCCCGTCGAGCAGCACGTCGTTCGGCCACTTCAGCGCCACGAGCCCCGCTTCAGGCGCGACTTCGCGGATCGCGTCGACCGCGGCGAGGCTCACCCGCCTGACCAACTCCCCCGCATCGTCGGGAACGTCGTGGAAGAGCAGCGACACCAGCAGGTTGGCGCCGGCCGGCGCCTCCCAGCGGCGGTCGAGCCGTCCCCGCCCCGCGGTCTGGTGATCGGCAACCAGCACGGTGCGGTCGGGGTTGTTGTCGGCGCCGTCGAGGAGGTCGGCGTTCGTGCTCCCTGTCTCGGCGACATGCCGGACGACCCACTCGCCATTGCGCTCGCCGACAGCCACGGCACCTACATTGGCAGCCGTGCTGCAGAAGATCCTGATCGCCAACCGTGGCGAGATTGCCGTCCGGGTCATCCGCGCCGCGCGCGAGCTCGGGATCGCCACCGTGGCGGTGTACTCAGAGCTCGACCGCGACGCGCTGCACGTGCGCCTCGCCGACGAGGCGTTCGCGCTCGGCGGGCAGACGGCTGCCGAGAGCTACCTCAACACGAAGATGATTCTCGATGCGATCCGGCGCAGCGAGGCCGACGGGGTGCACCCGGGCTACGGCTTCTTCTCCGAGAACGCCGAGTTCGCACGGGCGATCACCGAGATGGGAGTCGCGTTCATCGGACCGCCCCCGACGGCGATCGAGGAGATGGGCGACAAGGTGTCGAGCCGCAAGGCCGCGCTGCGAGGTGGCGCGCCGATCGTCCCCGGGACCACCGAGTTCGCCGCCGGCCCGGACGAGATCAAGACGTTCGGCGAAGAGCACGGCTGGCCGGTCGCGATCAAGGCCGCGTTCGGCGGCGGCGGGCGGGGAATGAAGGTCGTACACTCGGCGACCGACGTCGACGAGGCGATGGCGAGCGCGCAGCGCGAGGCCAAGGCGTTCTTCGGGCGCGACGAGGTGTACGTCGAGCGCTACCTCACCTGGCCGCGCCACGTCGAGGTCCAGATCGTCGGCGACCAGCACGGCAACGTCGTCTGGGTGTCCACCCGCGACTGCTCGGCCCAACGCCGCCACCAGAAGCTCATCGAGGAGGCCCCGGCGCCGGGGCTGCCCGATGGGGTCGAGGACGCGATGGGCGCCGCCGCCGTGAAGGCCGGCGTCGCGGTCGGCTACTACAACGCCGGGACGGTCGAGTTCATCTACCAGGACGGCGAGTTCTTCTTCCTCGAGATGAACACCCGGCTCCAGGTCGAGCACCCGGTGACCGAGGCGATCACCGGCATCGACCTCGTCGAATGGCAGATCAGGGTCGCATCAGGTGACGCACTGCCGATGACCCAGGAGGAGGTGCTCGCCCAGCGGCGCGGCCACGCGCATCGAGGTACGCATCAACGCCGAAGATCCCAAGGGTGGCGCGTTCCTCCCTTCGCCAGGGAGGATCACCAAGCTCGACACGCCCGACGGCTTCGGCGTCCGCTTCGACGCCGGCTACACGGCAGGCGACACGGTGTCGCAGTACTACGACAACCTCGTCGGCAAGCTCATCGTCTGGGGCAAGGACCGGCCGACCGCGATCGCCCGCACGATCCGAGCCCTCGAGGAGACCACGATCGATGGCGTCGCCACCACGATCCCAGCCGACCTCGCGATCCTGCGCCACGACGACTTCCGGAACGTCGTGCACTCGACGAAGTGGGTCGAGGAGCGGCTCGACCTGTCGGCGATCGGCATCGCTCCGGTCACGCGCGCCGGTGCCGTCCGACGGGGGTCCAGACGACGGAACCGAACCCGAGCCGCTCGTTCGCCGGCGCACCACGGTGGAGGTCAACGGCAAGCGCTTCGACGTCTCGCTGTGGGTTCCGGAGTCGGCGGGGGTCGTGGCCGGCCCTGCGAGGGCCGCGGCGCGCAAGCCGCGCAAGTCCGGCAGCGGTCATGGCGCGGGCGGCGTCAGCGGCAGTGGCTCGGCTGGTGGTGGATGGGTCACCGTCCCGATGCAGGGCACGATCGTGAAGGTGCTCGTCGCGCTCGGCGACACCGTCGAGGCCGGCCAGCCGGTTGTGGTGTTGGAGGCGATGAAGATGGAGAACCAGATCTCCACCGAGCGCGCCGGCACCGTGACGGAGATCAAGGTCGCCCCCGGCGACACCGTCGGCGGCGGCGACGTCGTCGTCAACATCGGCGACTGAGGTTCGATCGGCAACCAGATGACGCTTCAGCGGTCGACCAACGGGACGTGACCGCGAACGGTCGCACCGGCGCCCGGGCTCGAGCTCACGTCGAGTCCTCCGCCGACCGACCCGAGGCGGTCTCGGATGTTGACGATCCCGCGTCCCGACGACTCCCCGAGCGGATCGAAGCCGGGCCCGTCGTCGGTCACGGCGAACCACAGCGTCGAGTCCTCGCACCCACCGGAGAGCACGATCGACGACGATGCCGCGTGCTTCGCCACGTTCTGCATCGCCTCGACGCAGCAGAAGTAGACGGCCGCCTCGATGTCGGGCGGATGCCTCCCGAGCGCGCTGAGGGCGACCGTCACAGGCACTGCGCACCGGTCGGCGGCCGACTGCAGGGCGGGACCGAGACCGTGCTCGGTCAGCACCGGCGGGTACACGCCCTGGGCGAGATCACGGAGTTCGTCGTGGGCGACGCGCAACTCGTGACGGAGCGCCTCGAGCGTGTCCGCGGCCTGGGTTGGCGACGATCCGCAGAGCGCCTTGGCCTGCGACAGCCCGATGCCGATTGCGATCAGCCGTTGCTGCGCACCGTCGTGAAGGTCGCGCTCGATCCGGCGCCGTTCCCGGTCGGTCGCCGCGACGAGTCGGGTTCGCGACCGCGCGGAGCTCGTCGGCCCCCGCGGCCAACTCGGCGCGCGACGCGCGAACCGACGCCAGCGCCGCCTGCATGTTCATGCTGTGCTGGGTGACCATCAGCGCGACGAGCCCGGCGAGCGCCGGGGCGAACAGGATCACCACGACGTCACGGAGCCACTGCGGTGTCGACTCGGTCAACCCGCTGAAGTCCTGCAGGTTGCCGACGAGCACGACCGCGATCGAGACGAAGACCGAGATCGCGACGTAGACCGCGAGCTCCCGGCCGGTGATGAACGTCGCGGCCAGTACGCACGGGAGCAACGCCGCCATCATCATCAGCGGCCACGAGAACGTGGCGACCGTCGCGGCCGCGATCGCGATCGACCAGTTCGCCACGGCGAGCCAGCGCAGCGCGGCCCACGTGTTCCCGTGACGCAACGGAAGCAGCCCGACCGCCATCACGACTCCGGACGCGGCGACCATCCCGGCGGCGACGGTCAGATACGTCGACGACACGACGGTCGCCCGGATGACGAACATGAACACGGTCGCCGAGAATGCCGTGATCACGTCGACGATGATGATCGTGCGCAGCCGGCGGTTGTTGTCGGACATCACCGCAACCTGCCCCGGCGCCTCACGGCACCGTGCCGGCCGAGTCTCCTGGCTCGTCAGGCGGCACCCGTTTCCTCGTGACCGGCGAGGAAGACCAGCACGGCGGCCACCCGTCGGTTGACGTCGATGTCCTCGCCGAGACCGAGCTTGGCGAAGATCGCCGTGCTGTACTTCTCGACCGAGTGCGCGCTCAGCCCGAGCGCCTCGGCAATCGCCGCGTTGCTCGCGCCGGTGGCCATCTCGGCGAGCACCTCCAGCTCGCGGGCCGTCAGCGTGGTCAGCGGAGAGTCGACCATGCGGGTCCGCGACCGCACGAGGGCGTCGACCACGTCGTCGTCGATGAACGACCCTCCGGAGGCGACCTGGCGAATTGCGTTCGCCAGTCGGTCGAGCTCGTCGACGCGATCCTTCAGCAGGTAGGCGCGGCCACGAGTGCCGTTGTCGAACAGGGCGAGGGCGAACGCCGGGTCGACGAACTGGGACAGCACGACGATGCCGAGCCCGGGGTGCGTGTGGCGGAATCGTCGAGCGGCTTGGATCCCCTCGTCCCGGTTCGTCGGCGGCATCCGGATGTCGGTGACCACGACGTCCGGGTCGTGCCGATCGACGGCGGTGAACAGCTCGTCGAGCGAACTGCACACGGCGATCGGCTCGATGTCGGGTGCGGTCGCGAGGAGGCTCACGATGCCCTCGCGCACGAGGAGATTGTCCTCGGCGATCACCAGCCGCAGCGCAGCCATCCCACGCCGACGGTACCAGGGCGCGGATCACCCCGATAGGGGGCCAGCAGGAGCGCAAATCTCCGGTCAGCCCTACCCCGGCCAGCCGGGTAGCCCGGTTCCGGCGTCCCGCCGATCGTGGCACCGTCGACACATGATCGGACGACTCGTGCTCGCAACCGCCGCCGCGGCGTCGCTCGCGACCGTGGCACCGGCGCTCGCGGGACCTCCCCCGTCGCTGTCCGTCGCGCCGCAAGCGGGAACGGTCGGCCAGCAACTCACCGCGACCGGGAGCGGTTTCGACGCGGGCTCCGTGAGTGTGCACGTCGACGCCGTGGTGCCGGGCGGCCACGTCGCCGTCGGCCCGGTCGGCGGCGGCGGCGGGTTCAACCTCTCGTTTGCGATCCCGAACATCGCTACGGGACCGCACACGCTCATCGCCTGCCGCGACCTCGGCGCCGGCGGCGGGTGCCGGGAGCAGGCGACGGCGTCGTTCCGCGTCGTCGCGCCACCGGCGACGACGACGACGCTGCCGGTGATCGTCCTGCCGACGACCACGACGACGACCATGCCGGTGATCGTGCTGCCGACGACGACGATCCCATCGACGCCGACCACGACGACCACGTTGCCGTCGTTCGGGATTTCAACGACATCGCCCGGCGTCCCGACCGTGCCGCCGGTGGTCGGCGGACCGGAGACCACGCTCGGCGGTGACCCAGGATACGACCCCACCCCTGACGACATCGCGATCTCGACCACGTCGGCGCCGCTGGGCGAAGCCCAGCCCCCCGGCGAGATCGTTCCGGACATCTTCGTGCGCGGGATCGAGATCACCCAGGGGATCCAGGATCTCGAGTCCCGCATGCCGCTGGTCGCCGGTCGGCGCACCACTGTCCGGGTGCACATCGGCGTCGACCCGGGGTTCGCGTTCGTCGACGGGGCCTTGCTGATCGAGCGGCCGGGACAGGAGGACGTCGTCCTGCACCCCGACAACGGACCGATCACGCCTGGCCTCGACCGCACCGACATCGACTCCGCGCTCAACTTCGAGCTCGACAGTGCGCTGTATGCCGCCGGCGAGGCCACGTTCACGGCCCAGGTGTGGTCGGCGGGGTACACGAGCATCAGCGACGAGCCGGACAGCGCCAACAACCTGATGTCGAAGTCGGTCGAGTTCCACGTGGCCGACATCCCGACGGTGTGGCTGTTCGCCCTCGACGACGGCGCCGGGCCAGGACCGGACGTCCCCGACCTGAATGTCCTGCTCGGGTTCGCCCAGGTCGTGAACGCGGACCTGCTCAACTACCTGCCGATCGCGCAGATCAACTTCGACGCCTACCCGGGGCCGGTGCTGCCCGGCCCGGAGGCGGTCGAGCCCGGTCTGTGGGACCTCAGTCTCGATGCGGACGTCGATGACACAGCATTCGACCGACGCCACGAACCCAACCAACGGATGGCGTCGCTTGCCGAGCTCGGCGGATTCCTCGACGACGGCATCGTGCTCGGCGTGTTCGACGAGTCGATCCCGTCGGGAGGCTACACGGGCTGGGCCGGCTACGGCGTGTCGTGGAGCAAGCCGGTGGCCGGCACACCGGCCCACGAGGTCGGCCACACGCAGGGGCTCAATCACGTGAACTGCCTCGGCGACACCGACGGCGACGGCGTGTCCCAGGAGGCCGAGGGTGGCACGATCGATTGGAGCCACCCGAACGGGCTGCCGCCCGTCTGTTCCTTGGCCCCGATCGATCCCGACGGCTACTTCGGGTTCACGAACTACCAGAGCCCGGTCACGATCTACAGCAACGACCCCACGCACCCGCAGGCGGCGTTCCCGTTCATGGGCTACCAGTCCCCGGGGTGGGCCGACCCGTACCACTGGTGCCGGCTGCTCGACTCGTTCGGGGTCCCGTGCAACCCGGCGCTCGATCGGCGTGGCGCCGGTGAATCCGTTCGTGGACGTCGACTGCGAGCCCGAGGAGATCGGCAACTACCAGCTCGAGCTGTGCGTCGCCGGCGGTCCAGAGGTCGACGAGGACCCCGATCCGCTCCCGGAACCGCAACCGCTGGAAGAGCTCCCCTCCTTCGAGCTCGGAACGAACGCCGTCGGGATGGAGACCGTCGAGATCGCCCACCAAGGCTTCCTGTACGAGATCCCGGTTGAACCGCAGGGCTGGATCGTGGCGAGCGGATCTGTCGACCCTCACAACGGGACTGGCTCGATCGAGCAGGCCGCGACCCGGGACTCGATCTCCACAGCGACCGCCTCGCGGTTCGTCCTGGCGATCGACGGCCACGAGCTCGGCGGATCCGCGCCAGGGACTGCGCGCTGCGGCTCAGCTCGCGCGGAGGGCGTCCCATTGGCCGTCGTGCCCGTGGTCGTCGAGGGCTCCGGCCACGGCAACGGGACCGATCACGGGCCGGCGATGGGATTCTTCTCGCCCGTGCCCTGGGTCGAGGGGTCGGTGTCGCTCGACCTGCTCGTCGACGGTGTCGTCATGGACAGCTGGCCGATCAGCGCCACGGCACCGCAGGTCGGCTCGGTGCAGATCGAGACGGTGGGTGGGAGCCAGGACCTGCGGATCTCATGGGACGCCACGGACGCCGACGCGACCGCAGGGAGCAGTGAGCCGGGGTTGCTCACCACAGCGCTGTGGGGCGTGGGCGACACGTGGATCCCGATCGCCACCGACATCACCGGAAACGAGGTGACGATCCCGTCGTCGACACCGCTGCCGGGCGGCGATCAGTTCGGGTCCGGGTCGTCGTCAGCGACGGGGTCCGCACGGGTGAGGCGACCAGCGAGCCGTTCAGTGCCCCGACCCGCGGGCCGGTCGTGGACATCGCTGGTGCTCCCACCGGGCCGGTCGAGCAGGGCGAGGTCGTCGAGCTCCACGCCGTCGTCCTCGATTCCGGTCAGCACGACCTCGAGGAGACCAGTTTCACCTACCGGCGGATCGAGCTCACCAACACCAACGCCGTGCTCGGCGACGGTCCGGTGCTCTCCACCCGCGACCTCCCCGTCGGAATCAACGAGATCGAGCTCACCGTGACCGACCCTGACGGCGGCGAGGCGACGGCGACCGTCGTGATCGAGGTCGTCGAGCCGCACGTCGCCGACCCGTCGTGACGAGGAGCCCGATCCAGCCGCGGTCGCCTTCCTCACCGCCGACGATTTCGTGACCGCGACCACGACGACGACGGTGCCGCCGCCCGACACCGACGGCGACTCGCTCAGCGACGACGTGGAGGCCGAAATCGGCTCCGATCCGAACAATCCGGACACCGACGGTGACGGTTTGATCGACGGCGAAGAGGTATTCCTCGGAACCGACCCGACGAACCCGGACACCGATGGCGACGGAACCGATGACCTCGCCGAGGAGCAGGCCGGCACGAACCCGCTCGACCCGACGGACCACCCGTAGGAGGCAAGAGGGGGGAAGGAAACCTTCCCCCCTTTGGATCCCCCCATCCTGAGGGGCTGCGGTCGGGCGGCAAAGCCGCCCGATCCTCGCACCGAGCACCGTGACGGTCAGTTCCTCACTCGACCTACCGGTCCCAACCCTTCCCCACTGCCCTCCGAGACGTCGGCTTACTCGGCGGCCTCGGCGAGGGCCTCGGACAGGGCCGGGTGCACGAGCAGGCTCTCGACGATGTCGGTGACCTTGAGGTTGGCGGTCACGGCAACCGCGATCACCGAGATCAGCTCGGCGGCGTGGCGTCCGACGATCGAGCCACCGAGCACGACGCCGGTCGCCGGGTCGGACACGATCTTCACGAATCCCTGCGGGGTGTTGTTGATCTGTGCCTTGGCGGTGGCCGAGAACGGCACCTTCGTCACACGGATCTTGCGCCCGGCGGCGAACGCCTCGGCCTCGGCGAGACCGACGTCTGCGATCTCCGGTTCCGTGAAGATGGCCGACGCCGCCTTGTCGTAGTCGAGATGCCGGTGCGGGCCGGCGTGCAGGCCCATCAGCCGCTCGGCCACCTTGCGCCCCTGCATCGAGGCCACCGACGACAGCGGCAGCTTGCCGCTCACATCACCAGCGGCGTAGATGTTCGCCACGCTGGTGACGCAGTTGTGGTCGATCGGGATGTACCCGCCATCGTCCACGTCCACGCCCGCCGCGTCGAGCCCGATCCCGTCGGTGTTCGGCACCGATCCGATCGCCAGCACGGCGTGCGTCGAGCGGACGACGCGCCCGTCGTCGCAGGTGACGACGACGCCGTCGTCGTCCGGGTCGTTCTCGTGACCTCGCTCGATGGACACCGCCCTCGCCCCTTTGAGCAGCCGCACCCCACGGGCGAGAAAGTCCTCCTCGAGCACCGCCGCAACCTCAGGGTCCTTTCCGGGCAGCACCTGCTGGCGGGACACCACGAGCGTGACTGCGGCTCCGAACGAAGCGAACATGTGCACGAACTCCACCCCGGTGACGCCGGAGCCGACGATCGTGACGCTGCGTCGGGAACTCCTTGGGCGGGTAGCAGTCGCGGGTGGTCAGGATGCGATCGCCGTCGGGAGCGCACCAGTCCGGAATGCGGGGCCGTGACCCGGTGGCGACCAGCGCCACGTCGAAGTCGACGAGCTCGGTGCCGCTCACGGTGTCGATCTCGGCGGAGTTCGGCGACACGAACCTCGCCGACCCTGCGACGAGCCTGACCCCCTGGCTCTGGAGCAGCTCGGTCGTGCCCGTCTGCAGGTGGGTCTTGATCCCCTCGATCCGATTCGTCAAGGCCTCGGTGTCGACCTGTGCTGACGCCTGCTCCAGATCCCATTCCGGTCGAGCGGCGCAGAAAGCTCATCGCCCCGCCGGTGGCGATCATCGTCTTCGACGGGATGCAGTCGAGCAGGTGGGCAGCGCCGCCGATGATGTTCGCGTTCGACCATCGTGACCTTGGCGCCGAGCCGGGCGGCATACGTCGCCGCCGTGTTCCCGGCTGGACCGCCGCCGATGATGAGGAAGCGCGTTGCCACGTCGTCAGCGTACGTCGCACATCGTTCAGGGCGGGGGTGCGACGGTGGTCACCGTCGTCGGTGCGGCGACGGTCGTCGTGGTGGCGGCGATTGTGGTCGTGGTGCTGGTCGTGGTGGTGGTCGCCGGAGCGCAGGGGTCGATCGTGCTGGTCGGGGCAATGGTCGTCGGTGGGACGCACGGCTCCGTTGTCGAGGATGCGGGAACCGTGCTCGACGACGACGTGGTGGTCGTCGTGCTCGGTGACGACGTGGTGGTGCGTCGTGGTCGTCGACGTCGTGCTCGGTCGACGACGTGGTGGTCGTCGTGGTCGACGACGTAGTGCTCGGTGACGACGTGGTGGTCGTCGTGCTCGACGACGTCGGCTCGGCACGTGGTCGTCGTGCTCGTCGACGACGTCGACGGTCGTCGTGGTGGTGGTCGTGTCCGGCGACGTTGTCGTCGAGGTGCTGGTCGTTCCGGTCGGCACCGTGGTCGTTGTGGTCGTCGAGGTGGTCGTCGTGGTCGTCGTGTCGGCGTCGTGTCGGCGGTTCGGTCGTCGTGTGGTCGTCGTGTCGGGCGGTTCCGAGGTGGTCGATGTCGTCGTCGTGTCGGGCGGTTCCGAGGTGGTCGATGTCGACGTCGTGTCGGGCGGTTCCGAGGTGGTCGATGTCGTCGTCGTGTCGGGCGGTTCCGAGGTGGTCGATGGCTCGGTCGGCGGCGGATCGGTCGGCGGTGGCGTGATGATCACCGGCTCGGTCGTGGGCATGCTCGTGGTCGTCGTGCTGCTGCTCGAAGTCGTGGTGCTGCTCGAGGTCGTGCTGCTCGAGGTCGTGCTGGTCGAGGTCGTGCTGCTCGAGGTCGCCGGGATGGTCGTGGTCGACACCTCCGTCGACGAGGGGGGTGTCGTCGGCGGTGGCGGCACCACCTCCTGCTGCACGATCGGGCGCGGAGCCGTCGGATACGGCGCGCTCGGCACGGTCACCGCGATCGTGGTGGTCGTGGACGAAGCCGGCAGCACGAAGACCGGGCGCTCCGTCGTGGTGCTGACGAGGCGCTGGGGAGCCGGCAGTGTGTCGTCGATGCCGAGCGAGTCGCCGCCGGTGAGCATCATCACCGCGAGCACGCCGATCGCGGCGAGCGCAGCCCCTCCGGCGAGGACGACGATCGTGCCCTGCTGCGACCACCACGATCCGGGCGGCGGCTCGTACTCCGGAGTGAAGTCGTACCAGCCATCGTCGTCGTTCACGCGCGCGATCTCCAATGCAGGCAGAGCCGACGGCGGCGGACGCCGAACACGGCCTGAACAGTACCCCCAACGTGCGGTGCCGGGGGTCGCCGCACGACCGGAGGGTGCCAGCAGACCGACGCGTCAAGTGGGCACCCCTCGGTTCGGCAGCCGAGCCGGTACCGTCGGGCGGCGTGACGGACGAGAACCAGGCGCTCAGGGATCCAGAGGTCTCCGCGCCGACGGGGAGTGGGCTCGCCGCCGAGCGGGCTCGCCGGCAACAGCGCGTCGATGCGCTGCGCGCGGCCGGGGTGCAGCCGTACCCGTACCGCTTCGATCGCACCCACTCGGCCGCCGAGGTGAGGGCGTTGGCCGCCGGGCTGGACCCGGGCACGGAGACCGACACGTCCGTCAGCGTGGCCGGCCGGGTGATGCTCAAGCGCGATTCGGGCAAGCTCGTGTTCGCCACGCTCATCGACCGGGGCGTGGAGGTCCAGCTGTTCGTGTCGAAGGCGGTCGTCGGCGACGGGGCGTTCGCCGACTTGAAGGAGCTCGACCGTGGCGACTGGGTCGGCGTGCACGGCACGGTGATGACCACGCGTGTCGGCGAGATCTCGATCAAGGTCGAGCGTCTCGAACTGCTGGCCAAGTCGATCCGCCCGCTGCCCGACAAGTGGCACGGCCTGTCCGATCCCGACACCCGCTTCCGCCAGCGCTACGCCGACCTCGTCGTCAACGCCGACGCCCGCCGGGTCTTCGACATCCGCCACGCGACGCTCGCCAGCTTCCGCGACACGCTGCACGAGCGCGGCTTCGTCGAGGTCGAGACGCCGATCCTGCACGTCGAAGCGGGCGGCGCCCACGCGCGGCCGTTCGCCACCCACCACAACACGCTCGACATGCCGCTGTACCTGAGGATCGCGCTCGAGCTGCATCTCAAGCGGCTCATCGTCGGCGGGATGGACCGAGTGTTCGAGATCGGGCGAGTGTTCCGCAACGAGGGGATGGACACCACCCACAACCCGGAGTTCACGATGATGGAGTCGTACCAGGCGTTCGCCGACGTCTCCGACGTGATCGAGCTCACCGAGGCGTTGATCGTGAACGCGGCTCGGGACGCGTTGGGCACGACGCTGATCGACATCGCCGGAACCCAGGTCGATCTCGCCGAGCCGTGGCCGCGAGCCCGCATGGTCGACCTCGTTTCCGCCGCCGCCGCAACAAACCTCCACCCCGTCGACCCCGGTTGACGATGTCCGCGCCGTCGCCGACGCCCACGGTGTGCGCTGGGAGAAGCCGTGGGGCTCCGGCAAGATCATCGAGGAGCTGTTCGAGAAGTTGTGCGAGGACGGCATCGTGCGCCCGACGTTCATCACCGGCCACCCGGTCGAGGTGTCGCCGCTCGCCCGCGTCGATCCGACCGACCCCGAGCTGTCCGACCGTTTCGAGCTGTTCATCAACGGCAGCGAGTTCGCCAACGGCTACAGCGAGCTGAATGATCCCGTCGAGCAGCGGATGCGCTTCGAGGACGAGCAGCGGGCGAGGGACGCCGGCAGCCTCGAAGCCGCTGGTGTCGACGAGGACTACCTCAGGGCGCTCGAGTACGGGATGCCGCCGGCCGGCGGGCTCGGCGTCGGCATCGACCGGCTCGTGATGCTGCTCGCCGGGGTCGACTCGATCAAGGACGTCATCCTGTTCCCGACGCTCAGGCCGGAACCGCGGTCATGAGCCACGCGAGACCTGCGTGGGGCGCCGGCTTCGAGACCGTCGACCGCCGCGGCGCGACGCTCGATGCGTGGTTTCGCTGGTGCGGCTGGGGCGAGTACGGGCAGGACGCGCCAGCAGAGACCGACACCGCCCTTGCCGGCGGTGAGCGGAAGGACGACGTCCGCCGCGTCGCCATCCGACCGATCCGGCTCACGATCGACGTCAACCAGGCGCCGACGTCGTCGACCGATGTGTACCTGCGACTGCACCTGCTGTCGAACCGGCTCGCCGCGCCGAACACGCTGAACCTCGACGGCATATTCGGTCACCTCAACACCGTCGCTTGGACCGATCTTGGCCCGGTCGCGGTCGCCGATCTCGCCGACGTCGAACTGGCTCGCCGCTCCGCGGGCGGGGCGATCAACGTCAAATCGCTCGACAAGTTCCCGCCGATGCTCGACTACGTCACTCCCAGCGGCGTCCGGGTTGCCGACGCTTCCCGCGTCCGGCTCGGGGCCCACCTCGCCGAGGGCACGACGGTGATGCACGAGGGGTTCTGCAACTTCAACGCGGGCACGCTGGGGGTCGCGATGGTCGAAGGGCGCATCTCGCAGGGCGTCGTGATCGGAGACAACTCCGACATCGGCGGCGGGGCGTCGATCATGGGGACCCTCTCCGGCGGCGGCACGGAGCGGATCAGCATCGGAGAGAACTGCCTGCTCGGCGCGAACGCCGGCCTCGGTATCAGCCTCGGCAACGACTGCGTCGTCGCGGCCGGCCTGTACCTCACGGCCGGGACGCTCGTGAAGCTCCCCGACGGCGACGTGGTCAAGGCTCGCGAGCTGTCTGGCATCTCGCACATGACGTTCATCCAGCACAGCCAGACCGGCGCCGTCGAGGCCCGCCGGCGCTCGGGCGGCTCCTGGACCGGTCTCAACGACGCACTCCACGCCAACTGACCGTTGGCAAGGGGGAGGGCCAAAGCCCCTCCCCCTTGGACCCCCACCGTCGTGGCGCTCCGGACGGGCAGCAAAGCCTGCCCATCCTCCGCACCGAAATCCCTCACTACGGTCAGTGCGAGTCACGGCATACCGGAGGCTCACGACACCACTGCCGTCCTCCACGCGCTGAAACTTGTCACACTGTCACGATGGCCAAAGGCACCAGTCACGACGAGGTCGAGTTCGACGCGGCCGGACGCACGGTTGCGATCTCGAGCCCTGGCAAGATGATGTTCCCGCCGGGTGACGCCGCGCCGAACGGGCTCACGAAGCTCGACCTCGCGCACCACTACCTGGCCGTCGAGGAGCCGATCATGCGCACCGTGCGCGACCGGCCGACGCTGTTGCAGCGATTCCCGAACGGGGTGACTGGGCAGAACTTCTTCCAGAAGCGGATCCCGGACAACGCTCCGGAGTGGCTCCAGACCACGATCGTGTCGACCCCGAACGGCACGACGTCGCGCGCGATCGTGATGGCCGACATCGCCCACGTCCTGTGGGCGGCCAACCTCGGGTGCCTCGGCTTCCATCCCTGGCCGTACCGGGCAGGCGACCCGACGAACACCGACGAGCTGCGGATCGACCTCGATCCCTCGCCCGGGGTGACGTTCGCGATGGTCCAGGAAGCCGCCGTCGAGGTACGCGAGTTCCTTTCCGCCAACGGGATCACGTCGTCGTTCATCAAGACCACCGGCAACCGCGGCCTGCACGTCTACGCCAGGGTCGAGGCGGGCTGGGACTCGTTCGGCACCCGGCAAGCCGCGGTGTCGGTGGCGAGGGCGATGGAGGTCAAGCGCCCCGAGCTGATCACCGGGCAGTGGTGGAAGGAGCAACGCGGCCCGCGGGTGTTCATCGACTTCAACCAGAACGCCCCGCACAAGACGGTGTTCGGCGCCTGGTGCGTCCGGTCGCGGGTCGGAGCCCAGGTCTCGACGCCGTTCTTCTGGGACGAGCTCGCGGCGATCCGCCCCGACGAGCTCACGATCGTCACCGTGCCCGGTCGCCTCGCCGAGCGCGGCGACCCGTGGGCGACCATCGACGACGAGCCGCAGTCGATCCGCCCGCTGGTCGAGCGCTATGAAGCCGACCTGGCCAAAGGCATCCCCGACGCCCCGTGGCCGCCGGTGTACCCGAAGATGCCCGACGAGGCGCGCCGGGTGAACCCGTCCAGGGCGCGCCACGACCCTGACGTTTGAGGGCGGACCGAGCGGGACGAGCGCTTGCCTCGTCGTCACACCTAACGTGCACACGATGCCGATTCACTCCTGGCTGCAATCCGACGGCTCGCCCAGCCCGTGGCCGGCGCCGGCTCCGTCTGCTCCCCCGCTTCCCCCTGCGCCGCCCGCCTCGCCGCCGGTTGCGCCTCCCGGCGTACCGGCGACGTACTCCGGATCACCGCGCTCCGGCGCCTGACACCCGGTGGCCCACGCATCTGCAGCTCGGCCGGGAGCCCGGCGAGCCTCCCAGCTGCGTCACCCGCCCGGCCGAGCATCCCCGTCGCGGCGTGGCTCGTCATCGTCGGCGCGGCGCTCGTCGGGCTCGGATCGGTGCTCACGTGGGGTACGTTCCCGGCCGAGGTCGAGGCGTTCGGAATCCCGCGCTCGTTCAACGGCTTCACCGAGCTGGAGGGCGAGTCCAGGGATGGTCCCTTCTTCGCGGTGTTCGCAGCGATCCTGGCCGGGTTCGGACTCACGATGCTGCTCGCCAAGCGACTGGTGCCGATCCTGATCATCGGAATGGTCCTGGCCGGCTTCGGCCTCGTCGCCTCGGTCATCGATCTCGTCGACGTGGCGAATCCGGATTCGATCGTGCGGGCCGCGCTGGATCCGGATGTCGGACCTGGTCTGCCGCTCGTTGTCGGCGGGTTCGCCGTCGTCCTCGGCGGCCTGGTCCTCGGGGTTTCGACCGGCAACCAGGCGAAGTAGTGGGGGGTGCCCGAGGGGGCGCGCTCCGCGATCCCCCGCCTCGGCCTGCGTCGGAGCCCGGCAGGGGCGGAGGCGAGAACTCGACCGGCAACCTTTGGTTGCCGGTCGAACCCGTAGTATCCGCGCCATGTCGAACGTCCCCCCGGGATGGCGGCCGCCAGGAGCACCGCCACCGCCGCCACCGCCGCCGCAGGGGCCGCCGCTCGGCGTGCCGCCGGCACCACCGCCGACCGGGTTCGGCTCTCCGCCGGGCTACGCGCCCGCCGGATTCGGCGTGCCGCCCGGGTTCCCGCCCGCCCGGCCGCCCCGACCCGACACCAAGGTCGCCGCGTGGTTGATGATCGCCGGCGCCATCGTGATCGCGGTCGGTTGCTTCCTCCCCTGGATCACGTTCAGGGGCGAGAGCGTCAACGGGTTCGACGACCTCACCGGTCCGCTTCGACGACGAGTCCGCGACCGGGATCGTGTTCATGTTCTTCGCCGTGGTCATGTTCGCGTTCGGAGTCACGACACTCGCGGCCAAGCGCCTGCTGCCGATCATGATCATCGGGATCGTCGTGGCCGCGTTCAGCACCCTCGGCGCAATCGCCGAGTACTCCGACTATGACGACGCGTTCAGCGGTGACATGGGCGCCGGTCTGCCGGTGGTGACCCTCGGTTCAGTCCTCGCCGTCGCCGGCGCGATCACCGGGTGCTCGATACGGCGCCGGTGGCGCTGAGCGATCGAGTCAGGCCGACACGGCGACGATGGCGACCTCCATGAGCCACTCGGGACGGGCGAGGGCCGGAACGGTCACCAGCGTCGAGGCGGCGAGATGCCCCGCGAGGTAACGGTCCCGGGCTGCCATGACCGTGCCGAGCTCACCGAGGTGCGACGCCACGACGTACGTGGTGATCGACACGATGTCGCCGGGCACCATGTCGGCCTCGGCGAGCAGCGACAGGATGCCGGCCCAGATCACGTCGGCCTGGTCCCCGATCGCCGCCGGCACCGTGCCGTCCGGCGTCGCTCCGACGATCCCGGCCGTGTGGACGATGCGACCCGGCGCTTGGCTCAGGACGGCGAGGGCGTAGTTGGCGGCCGGGGGGGCGATGCCGGCACCCGCGATCACTCGATTCATGGGCCTTATCGTCGCACGGCAGCCCGGGAACCGCGGCCCGCCGAGCGGCGTCAGAGCACCATGCTCCGATCGACGACGGCGTGCCTGTTCGCCGCTCGCGGCCTGTGCCACCGCGCGGATCCTCGACCGCGAGCGCCGCGACCGGCGATGTCGACGTCCCGTTCGAGACGCTCGGCATCGTGAGTTCCACCTCTGGCATCAACCTCGCCGAGCCGGCGATGCTGGCGATCCGCAGCACGTACGACGTCGGGTCGGCTCGCGATCTGCTCGCGACGGGATACGACGAGTCGTTCGCCGACGACGTGATCGCGACGATCGGTGAGATCCCGCCAGATCGGGTCGTCCTCGTCGGGGTGATCGACGCCAGCTGCACGGCGGCGACGGACGCGGGACTCGTGAGGGACAAGTCCGGCGAGCTCACGATGTACGCGCCCGGGCACGTTCCGGAACCGATCGAGTGCGTCGTCGCCGTCCTGACCGTCGCCGTCCTGTCCGTGAACGCCGCGGCGGTGCCGGTCGGTGCGGCGGACCACGCCGAACTGGTGGCCTTCGAACACACCGGGTTCGCGGTGCCACCAGGACCGACGGCGGTCGAGATCACGCACGACGAGCGACGGCTGCTCGACATCCTTCCCGCGGGGGCGGACGTGCCCGACCTGTCCCCTCGCGACGCCGGTGCCCGCCGGTTCGCGTTCGTGCGCGCCGGTTGCCGCAACACCACGGCGGAGATGGTCGTGACGCCGCAGCTCCTCGACGTCCGCCTCGGGTACGACGAGCACGGGGAGACGATCGCCTGCGACGCCGCCGAGTTCTTCCTGGCCGTGTTCGACGTCCCAGCACAGGGCGTTCGGGACACCGCCACGCTCGTCGGCGGATAGCAACCGTCCCTCCGCCGCCACCGCCCGGCCACTACCGACGCGATCGACTCGGGAGTACCGTGTGACCCATGGCCATCACCGAGTCTCCGTCCACGGAAACCGCGGCATCCGAGTCGACCCGCACCATCGACGGCCGGCCGCTCGTCCCGCAACAGGTCTCGATCGCGTTGCCGACGCCGTTCGAGTCGGTCGAGGAGGAACGGGCTGAGCGCAAGGCGAAGCTCGCCGGCGCGCTACGGATCTTCGGCAGGTTCGGGTTCAGCGAGGGCGTCGCCGGCCACATCACGGTGCGCGACCCCGAGTTTCCCGAGCTGTTCTGGGTCAACCCGTTCGGCAAGAGCTTCCGGCAGATGAAGTCGAGCGACCTGATCCTCGTCGACCACGGCGGCAATGTCGTGTACGGCTCGTCGATGGTGAACACGGCCGCGTTCGCGATCCACGCGGCGATCCACGAGGCGCGTCCCGACGTGGTCGCGGCTGCCCACTCGCATTCCGTGTACGGCAAGGCGTTCAGCTCGCTCGGCATCCCGCTCGCGCCGCTCACGCAGGACGCGTGCACGTTCTACAACGACCACACCGTGATCAGCGTCCAGGGCGGGGCGGTGGTGTTCGATGTCGACGCCGGCAAGGAGCTGGCCGCCGCGTTCCCGACCGGGAAGGCCGCGATCCACCAGAACCACGGGCTGTTCACGGTCGGCGAGACCGTCGACGCGGCGGCGTTCTGGTTCATCACGATGGAGCGCTCGTGCCAGGCGCAACTGGCGGCGATGGCAGCCGGGAAGCCGATCCACATCCGCCACGAGTACGCCCAGTACACGTTCGACCAGACCGGCTATCCGCTCGCCGGCTGGGTCCAGTTCCAACCGCTCTGGCAAGACATCTGCCACAGCGACCCCGAGCTCTTCGACTAGCACGTCGCGAGGAGCTCCGATTACCGGCAAAGTCGGTCGTTCTCCGACCGAAGCCCCTTGTGCCGGTGGCCATCCTACTCGCGTACCGGACCACGCTGGGCCACTGCTGTGACGCCCACCGCCTGACGTACATCGCGCCGGCCAACCCGGTCACGCGGTTTCTCGATACCGCGACCCCGGAGGCGTTGTTCGTGCTGTCGGCGGTCGCCCAGTACACCGGGGCGACGATCGCGATCCTGCTCTTCGACGAGGTCGCCCCGCAGACCGTGGCGTGGCTGCGGGTTGGCGGCGCCGCAATCGTCCTGCTGGCAGTGTCACGCGGTGCGTTCCGGAACTGGACGCGAAGCCAACTGGTGGCCGCCGGCGTGTTCGGCGTCGCGACCGCGGCGATGAACACCTGCTTCTTCATGGCGATCGCGCGCACCGACCTCGGCAAGAGCGTCGCCATCGAGTTCATCGGCCCGATCGCGGTCGCGGCCGCGATGACCAGAACGGCCCGCAACGCGGTCGCGGTGCTGCTGGCGGCCGGCGGCGTCGTGGTGCTGGGTGGCGTGGAGATCGGCGACAACACCGTCGGGATCTTGTGGATCCTCGCCGCGTCCGCGCTGTGGGCCGCGTACATCGTGGTCGGGTCGCGCGTCGCCCAGCTCCGGCGGGGCGTGGCCGGGCTGGGGATCGCGATGGCGATCGGCGCCCTGGCGCTCACGCCGATCGGCGCGCCAGGCAGCGGTCACGTCTTCAGCTCCGCCCGGCTGCTCCTGCTGTGCCTGCTCGTCGGGGTGTTCTCGAACGCGATCGGCTACGGCATCGACCAGCACGTGCTCCGCCGGATCCCGGTACGGCGGTTCTCGGTGCTGCTCGCGCTGCTCCCCGTGACGGCGCTGGCGTTCGGATGGATCGCCCTCGATCAGACGCCATCGTCGGTCGACCTCGTGGGGATCGCCCTCGTGCTCGTCGGCGTCGCGCTCCAGGAGCGCGACGTGATCCCCGACTCGCCGATGCCCGAGCCGTCGTGATCAGACGCGGGCGGCCGGCGCGACGTCAGTGGTCAGCCAACCAGGGGGCGCACAGTCCGTCGAGGTCGCGTACCTCGATGCGGTCGCGGTTGGCGTAGGTGACCGGGTTGGCGGGATCCGGTCTGAGGTTGAACGTGCGCAGTGTCATGTCGGTGGTGTCGATCGTCAGGATCCGACCGATCAGCGGCTCGCCCAACCCGAGCAGGACCTTGATCGTCTCCAGGGCCTGGATCGAGCCGACGATGCCGGGCAGCACGCCGAGCACGCCGGCCTCGGCGCAGCTCGGAGCGAGCTCGGCGGGCGGGGGCTCGGGGACCATGTCGCGGTAGGTCGGACCATGCAGCGGGTCGAACACGCTGACCATCCCCTCGAAGCGGAAGATCGAACCGTGCACGACCGGGATGCCGAGCTTCACGCTGGCGTCGTTGAGCAGGTAGCGGGACGGGAAGTTGTCGGCGCCGTCCACGATGACGTCGTAGCCGGCGATGATGTCGATGATGTTGTCGGCCGACAGACCGGGTGTCGTAGGTGACGACGTCGACGTCCGGGTTCAGCCCGACCAGCGTCTTCTTGGCCGAGTCGACCTTGCGGTCGCCGACGCGGTCGAGGTTGTGCAGGATCTGGCGCTGCAGGTTGGAGGCGTCGACCTCGTCCATGTCGACGATGCCGATCGTGCCGACCCCGGCGGCAGCGAGGTAGAGCGCGGCAGGCGAGCCGAGACCGCCGGCGCCGAGCAGCAGCACCTTGGAGCCGAGCAGCTTGACCTGGCCCTCGACGCCGACCTCGGGGAGGAGCAGGTGGCGCATGTAGCGGTTGCGCTGGTCGGCGCTGAGCACCACCGGCAGGTGCCACGGGCGACCCTCGTCCTTCCAGCGCCCGAAGCCGCCCGCCATCGACACGACATCGGCGTACCCGAGCTCCTGCAACGTGCGGGCGGCGAACGCCGAGCGAACTCCTCCGGCGCAGTACACGACGACCGGTACCGACTTGTCGGTGAGCTTGTTCTCGACCTGCGCCTCGAGATGGCCGCGTGGGATGTGGACGGCACCGGCGAGCGCGCCCTGGTCGTACTCGTCCGGCTCGCGGACGTCGAGCACACGTGCGCCATCGGCGATTCGTGCGGACGCCCCCTCGGTGGTGACCTCGGTGATCTGCGACTTGGCGGCGGAGAGAAGGTCTCGGAACGTGGCCATGTCGCACAGCGTACCGAGGGAATTCCCGATCAACCCGGTCGGGATTCACAACGGCCGCACCCGAGTGCCGGACGGTACCCGAGTGCGGGCGGAACCCCCGTCGGGACGCCCGGCACTCGGGTTCGCTCCCGCACTCGGCTGGTCAGTCCGGCAGCCGCCATGGCTCGCCCGGCTCGCGTCGCCACGTTCGAGCATCGACGACCGCGGCGACCGTGAGCGGCCCGTAGACGTGCGGGAAGTGCTCGTCGGCGGGATCGCCGGTGGGCGATTCGTCGACGACCTCGACGTCGAGCCGGTCGCGATCGATCAGCAGCAGCACCAGCTCGTCGACGTCGGCATAGAACGCGTTGACAACTCGTTCGACCTGGTTCTCGTACGCGGCGTGGATGAACCCCTCGTCGGCGAGCGAACGGCCGCGGGTCGAGATCTCGTACGTACCGGCCGTCTGGGCGACCACCCAGTCCTCCGGCAGCGCGGCGTGAAAGAGGCGGTGCGCGCAGACGGTGGTCACGCCGGGACACCTCGACCAACCAGCACCGGGAGGATCTCCGAGATCGGGCCGCGGAGCACGGCGTCGGCCACGAGGTCCATGTCGGTCGGGCTGCCGTTCACGATCACCACCTTGGCGCCGGCACGCGCCGCCACCGGGACGCAGCTCGCCGCCGGGTGCACGCTCAGCGTCGAGCCGACGGCGACCAGCAGGTCGCACGTCGCGCTCGCCTCCATCGCCCTGTCGATCACCTCCGGCACGAGCGCCTGGCCGAACGAGATCGTGTCGCTCTTCAGGATCCCGGAGCGCCGCGCCGCGCGACAGACCAGGCAGTCGGGATCGTCCTCGCCGGCCCGCACGCGATCGAGCGCCTCCGCCATCGGGCGCCGGTCGCCGCACGTCCAGCATCGCGTCCACCACATCGTCCCGTGCACCTCGATCACGAGCGCGGGGTCGTTGCCAGCCCGCTGGTGCAGCTCGTCGATGTTCTGGGTCACGAGGGCATGGAGCTTGCCCTGCCGTTCGAGGTCGACGATCGCCAGGTGACCGGCGTTCGGCTGCGCCGTCCAGCCCGGCGAGCTCACTCGGAACTGCCAGGACGCTCGACGTACGTCGGCATCGGCCAGGTAGTTCTGCAGCGTCGACGTCTTCTCGGCCGCCGGGTTCTTGGTCCAAACACCTTGCGGCCCGCGGAAGTCGGGGATGCCGGAGTCGGTGGAGATGCCCGCCCCGGTGAGGACCGTGATCCGCGACGCGTTCGCCACCCACGAGGCGGCCTGCTCGATTCGCGACGCGAGGTCGCTCATGCCGCGCGGCGCCCCCACGCCTGAACGATCCGCGGCACGCCGAGGATCGTGTCGTCGCGTTCGGCGAAGTCGAAGAGCTCGGCCACGGTCGACTCCAACTCCTTCCGGGTCGCCAGCCCGGCGTCCACGACGCTGGCGGCGATCGCCTCCAGCGTGATCGGGACCATGAACTTCACCTCGCCCTCGAATCCGGACGGCTGGACGACATTCATCGACACGTCGTCGAGACCGGCATCGCGGAGCAGGAACGGCAGCCGCGGGCCGATGTTCGGATCGACGCCGCGCCGGATCGCGGCAGCGGTGTACCAGTTGACGTATCGCTCGAAGGCCGCCGACGCCGGATGGCAGAAGTGACCGCTGTTGTCGATGTCCTCGACGATGAGTGTGCCGCCGGGCGCCAGACGGGCCACGAGGTGCGCCACCGCTCCCGCGGGGTCCGTCAGGTGCGTCAGCACGAACCGCGTGAAGACGACATCGAACCGGCCGACGTCCGGTTCGGGCGGCGGTTCGGTGACGTCCTCGATCCGGAACTCGATGTCCGCACAGCCGGCGGCCGCGGAGTCGGATCGGGCGAGGTCGAGCTTGACCTCGTCGAAATCGACTCCCACCACGGCACCGTCGGGAGCGAGCCGGCGCAGCTCGACAGAGACGTCTCCACCGCCACATCCGACGTCGAGGCACGAAGCGCCAGACGGGATCCCGACCCGTCGGAGCAGCGCCTCTGTCGTCGGCCACATGACCCGGCCCAGCACCCGGAGACGGTCGCGGCCCGCCTGCCCACCGCGGATGATGTAGCTCGGCGAGCCCGAGTCGGTCATGCCCCGACAGTACGCCCACGACCGGTCGCCACGATCCGCCGATCCTCTGTTTCCGCTCTGTCGTTCCCACGGCACCCAGGGTCGGTGACGACCATCCTGCCGATCCGCACCGGGCCACACAGCGGGCGCGCCCTGACCGTGCAGTTCCGTCAGCGACCGAGCGGCGAGGACGGAACCGCCTCGGACGGGGCGGCGTTGTTCCGGCTCCGCCGGAGCACGAGAAAGATCGCGCCGAGCGCCACGGTCGTGATGAGACCAGAGATGATCACCGATGCGAGTGGGAACTCGGCGAGCGAGGTGCCGACCAGATACGCCAGCCCACACGTGTACACGGACCAGACGACTCCCCCGATCACCGACCACAGCAGGAACGAGGGATACCGGTAACTGGACAGGCCCAAGGTCGCGTTGACGGCGAAGCGCACGCCAGGCACGAAGCGGCCGGCGACCAGAAGCACTGAGGCTCGGGAGCCCAGAAACTGGAGTGCGGCGCTCACCTTCGGATTCGCCGATGCTGCTTCCAGCCGTGGCTGGAGCCGCTGTCCGCACAGGCGGGCGATCCAGTACAGGGCGGAATCGCCCACGATGGCGCCAAGGGCACCCATGAGCATCACCAGCCCGAGATCGAGCACCCCTTGGGCGGCAAGCGTGGACGCGGCGTTCAGTGTGGTCTCACCGGGGAACACCGGGCAGATCGCATCGGCGAACACCAGCAGGAAGACCGCGAGATAGGCCCAGTCACCGCTCGACTCGTCAACCAGCGAGAAGCCGTCCCCCGCCGCCAGGTTCTGGAGCACGACCGTGACGACGGCCAGGACGAGCACCACGAGGACGCCAACTACGACCCAGCGCCGGAGACCGTGGCGCTCGGACACTACCTACCGACCTTGCCATGCACGGGTCTTCCCATCGGCCGTGCCGCTCTCCTCATCGCCCCGCACCTCCAGCGATCGTCGAGCTCGGCGAGGTCGATTCGGTCATGCCCCCGACAGTACGCCCCCGACCGGTGGCCACGATTCCGCCGACTTTCTGTTTCCGCTCTGTCGTTCTCGCTGCACCCAGGGTCGGTAACGACCATCCTCCCGATCCGCACCGGCCTTGCGAGGTGATCCCAGTGATCCGAGACACCACGGAGCCAGCGCTCCATCAACGCCAATCCGCCGCCACCCCATCCGCCACAGCAGACCGATCGGCTACCACACGATGGTGCCAGGTCGGGGGCTGCATCCACGTCACCCCGTGGATCGACCCCGTCGTCGACCGCCGCGGCCACGATCCCCGGTCGACCTACGTCGAGCGATTTTGGCTCGGCACCCTCGGCCCCACCGCCACGTGGCTGTTGCGCCGGGTCGCCGCCGGGTTCGACGACGACCCGGCGGGCTACGACCTCGACCTCGCGTCGACCGCCCAGTCGATCGGGCTCAGCTTCACGCGAGGGCAATCCAGCCCGTTCGCCAAGGCGTTCGGACGGTGTGTGATGTTCGGGCTGGCCCACGTCCGTTCCGACGGGTACGCGATCCGTCGGAAGATCCCCGAGGTCGCCCGCCGGCATCTCCTCCGGCTGCCCGACGTCGTGCAGGTCGAGCACCAGCGCTGGGTCGGCTCGACGGCGAACCTCGACACCCTGCACCGCGGCCGCACGCTCGCCGTGGCGATGCTCGCTGCGGGCGACGACACCGAGCTCATCGAGCCGCAGCTCGTCGCGATCGGCATCTCCCCCCCGACCGCAGCCCAGGTCGTCGAGATCGTGCGCGCCGAGGCCCGACGGTGACGTATGACGATTCGCGATACACTCGTCGGCGTGCGACAAGCAGTGTCGGTGCGACTCGACGACGACGCGCTCCGTGCACTGCGGACGCTCGAAGCGACGGGGCTGTCGCGATCCGACGCGATCCGGACGGCACTCATGGCGGCGGCGCGCGGCGCGCGGCATCATGCCCGGATCGCGGAGGAAGCCGCCCGCTTGGAGACCGACGAGCACGATCGCGCCGAGATGATCGCCGTAGCCGATCTGATGGAGTCACTCCGTGCGCCGCGGTGATCTCTACCGGTTCAAGCTGCCCAACGGCATCGGGCACGAGCAGCACGGCGACCGGTTCGGGGTCATCGTCCAGTCCGATGCGCTGCTGCCTCGTTCGGTCGTGCTCGTCGCGCCAACGTCTCGAAGCGCTGTGGCCGCCTCGTGGCGACCGGAGATCGAGGTCGATGGTGTCCGCACGCGGGTCCTCGTCGAACAGGTCGGCGCGGTCGACGCAACCCGCCTCGCTTCCTTTGCCGGACGCGTCACGCCTCCCGAGCAGTGGGGCATCGACGACGCGCTCGTCACAGTCCTCGGTCTCTGGCGCTGACGGTCACCCCGCCGACGGCGACCGGCACTCCCGTCCGCAGCGACTCCTTGGCGGCGATCCCGATGACCAGCGGCGCCCGCGCTTCGCGAACCGACACCGGCGACTCCCCGCCGGTGGCGACGGCGTTCACGAACGCCTTCCACTGACGCACGAAGCTGGCGTCGTAGCGGTCGATGAACGAGTCGAACATCGCGGGGCCACGGAACCCGCCTCGGTCGCGGCGCACCGCCGAGTGCACGACGGGGTTCTCCGAGGTCGCGATCCCGTACGAACCGAACGCCTCGACCCGCTGGTCGTAGCCGTATCCCGCGTGACGGCTGTTGTCGATCATCGTCAGGCACCCGGACGTGTGGCGCAGCGTGAGCGCGGCCGTGTCGATGTCGCCGATCTCGGCGATCGCCGGGTCGCCGAGCACGGCGCCGGTGGCGTACACCTCGACGACTTCGCTGCCCGTGACGTAGCGCGCCATGTCGAAGTCGTGGATCGTCATGTCGAGGAACAAGCCACCAGATCGTTCGAGGAAGGCGATCGGCGGGCAGGGGCTGTCCCGGCTGGTGATCTTCACGATCCACAGGTCGCCGAGCTCACCGCTCGCCGCCGCCTGCTGCACCGCGCGGTGGGCGGCGTCGAAGCGCCGGTTGAACCCGACCTGCAGCAGTGTGCCGGCCGCATCGACGGCCGCGACCGCCGCGTCCACCGTGGCGAGGTCGAGCGAGATCGGCTTCTCGCAGAACGTCGGCATCCCCGCTGCGGCCGCGAGCGTGATGAGCTCGGCGTGGGTGTCCGTGGTCGTGCAGATGGCGACGGCGTCGAGGTCGCTCTCCAAGACCTCCTCCGCTGATCCGGCCGCGGCCAAGCCGTGGCGCGCCGCCACCTCGGCCGCCGATCCGGCGACCACGTCGAACACGGTCGCGAGCGAGGCGCCGGGCACCCGATTGGCGAGGAGCTCGGCATGCATCCGCCCGATCCGCCCGCACCCGAGCACACCCACACGAATCACGTCACCCATCAGATGCCCCGCCGTTGCTGCCGCTTGGCGTCGTCCAGTTCGGCGCGGGCGGCGACGATCGACGGCGTCGCCGACGACTCGGGGACCCCGACCTCCCACCACGCCCCGCCCTCGGTCCACGCGTGCGGGTCGGTCTCGATCACGATCACTGTGGTGCGGTCGGTCGTGCGCGCCCACTCGAACGCCTCGCGCAGCGCGCCGATCGTGTCAACGCCTCGCGCCTCGCAGCCCAACGACGTGGCGTGGGCGACGAAGTCGACCGGGACCAGCTCGCCTTCGATCCGTGAATCGCGCAACAGGTTGTTGAACGACGCTCCGCCCTGGTTGACCTGCAGGCGATCGATCACCGCGTACCCGCCGTTGTCGCACAGGATGACGATGACCTTGTGGCCGCTCAACACGGACGAGTAGAGGTCGCTGTTCATCATCAGGTACGAGCCGTCGCCGACGAACGTGATGACCTCCCCCGGTGACGATCGCCTGGCCATCGCCGCACCCCAGGCGCCGGAGACCTCGTAGCCCATGCAGGAGAAGCCGTACTCGCAGTCGAACGACGCGATCGCCTTCGACCTCCAGCCGTTGTTCAGCTCGCCGGGGAAGCCCCCGGATGCCGTCATGGCGTAGTCGTGCTCGATCGCGAGGTCGTTGATTGCCGTCACCACCTGCGCATACGTGGGCATCGTCGACGGCTCGGCGAGATCGTCGAGGTAGCGCCACAGCTTCGCCACCTCCGGTGCGATACGCCCGGTCCACGCCTCCGGAGCCCGCCAGTCGCCGAGCGCGGCACCGATCTCGCCGATCGACTCCCGGGCGTCGCCGACCACGCCGACCGCACGGTGTTTCACGGCGTCGAACCGCGCGGCGTTGATCGTCACCAGTCGCATCGTCGGGTTCTGGAACACGCTCCACGAGCCGGTGGCGAAGTCGCCGAGTCGGGTGCCCACCGCGATGCACCACGTCCGCCTCCGCGGCGAGCAGGTTGGCACCTTCGGATCCGACGACACCGACCGGACCGGCGTAGTTCGGGTGGTCCCACGTCAGTGTCGACTTGCCGGCGACGGTCTCGACGACGGGAATGCCGTGACGCTCGGCGAACGCGGCCAGCTCGGCTTCGGCGAGCGAGTAGCGCACTCCGCCGCCGGCGACGATGAGCGGACATTTGGCCGTTCGCAGCGCGGCGACGGCGGCGGTGACCTGCGCTGCATCGGGCCGCGGCCTGGCGACGCGGCGCTCGACCGGTGCAAAGAACTCGTCCGGAAAGTCGTAGGCCTCGGCCTGCACGTCCTGCGGGAGGGCGATGAACGCCGGTCCGCAGTCGGCCGGGTCGAGCAGCATGGCGATCGCCTCGGGCAGCGACTGGATCACCTGCTCCGGCCGGGTGATCCGGTCCCAGTACCGCACGACCGGCCGGAATGCGTCGTTCACCGTGGTCGAGGGGTCACCGAAGTGCTCGACCTGCTGCAGCACCGGGTCGGGCAGCCGGCTCTGGAACGTGTCCCCTGAGAGCAGCAGCACCGGCAGCCGGTTGGCGAGCGCCACCCCGGCCGCGGTGACCAGGTTCAGGGCCCCGGGCCCGATCGACGACGTCGCCACCATGAACTGCCGCCGGCGCATCGCCTTCGCGAACCCGACCGCGGCGAGCGCCATCCCCTGCTCGTTCTGGCCGCGCCACGTCGGCAGTTCGTCCCGTGCGTCGTACAGCGCGGTGCCGAGGCAGGTGACGTTGCCGTGGCCGAAGATCGCGAACACACCCGGCACGAGCGGCGCGTCAGCCCCGTCGATGACGGTCCGCTGGGCGACGAGGTAGCGAACGATCGCCTCGGCAGTCGTCATCCGTGTCATCGCGCTCCGGTCATCGGCACGCGGGGATCGGTCGGCATCCCCTCCCAGGACTCGCGCACCCAGTGATGGGTGGGATCGTCGCAGAACGCCATCGAACGCTCGCCCCCTGGGCCGGCGAGCACGTTGAGGTAGTACAGCGGGTAGCCCGGCGCCGCGACACATGGACCGTGGTAGCCGCGCGGGATGACGAACACGTCGCCGTCGACCACCGCGACGTTCACGTCGACATCGCCCTCGGGCGTGTAGGTGCGGTGCATCGCAAAGCCGTCCGGCGCGTAGGCGGTGGTGCCGGCGCGCCCGACCCGGAAGTAGTAGATCTCCTCGTTGTTGACGGGGCACTCCGGGCTGTCGTCGTGGCGATGCGGTGGGTAGCTCGACCAGTTGCCGTCAGGGGTCAGCAGCTCGACGCACATCAACTTGTCGGCCCCGTCGAACGCCTCCGGGGACATGAAGTTCGTCACCTGCCGCGTCGCCGGACCGGCGCCGCGGGTCTCGACGGCGACTTCGGCGGCGGGCACCATCGCCGGCTCGAAGCGCCGGGTCGCCCTGGCCGACGGCAGCGCAACCTCCGCCCCGACGTCACTGGTGAGTCGCACCTCGGTATCGATCGGCAGATACACCCAGTCGGTGACGGCGGAGAACACCGTGGTCCGCCCGGAGAGCTCGAAGCGCCGGCCATCGACATCCACCACCAGCGGGCCACCCGACAGCGGCACGGCGGCCATCTCGGCGCCGCCGGTGACCAGTTCGTACGGCACACCCGGCTGCAGGTCGACGACCTCCAGCCCGCAGTACTGCCAGCCGGCGGCGTCCGGTGTCACCGATCGCACTGGTCCCAGCAGGCGCGGCTCGGCCTTCATGCCGGCCCTTCTGCTGGTTCCGCGGGTCTCGTCGTCGCCGTCTTCACTGACGCGCGGTATTTCGCCGACGCCAGCCGCCAACACGACGAAGTCTGACGCCACAGCGCAGATACCTGCGGTCTGGTGTCAGAGTTCGCGGCGAACCGCCACGCGACGACCCGCCGACCACCTCTCCAGAGCCAGCAGCCCCGCCGCAGCGCGCGACCCGCCCCACAGAACGTACAGGCGGGCTTCATGTCGCTGACGCCCTGGTGACCAACTCGGCGGCACGACCAACCGCGTCCTCCACGTCGGCGTGAGGCGGATAGAGCAGCGCCCGGCCGACGACCAGGCCTCGCACCGTGGGCTCGGCGAGCGCCTTCTCCCACGACGCGAGTGTCGCATCGGGATCGGGTCCGGGCGCGCCGCCGAGGATGAGCAGCGGCTGGGTGGTCACGGCGGCGACCGACTCGATGTCCGCCGTCGCCTGGATCTTCAGCCAGGTGTACGCCGACGAGCCGCCGAGCCCCGCGCACACCCCGACGGCCTTGAGCAACGCGTCCGGGTCGTCATCCCACACCGCTCGGCCGGCGTCGTCCTTGCGGTACGGGATCGGCTCGACCATCGCCATCATTCGGCGGTCGTTGAGCTCGACGACCGCCCGGGCGCACGACTCGAGCGTCGGCACCGTGCCGGGGTCGGTGTAGTCGATCCGCAGCAGCAGTCTTGCCGGCGTCGAGGTTGGCCGCAACGAGGTGGTCGGTGTCGTACGCCGTGAATCGATCGTCGAGCTCCCACGTCGCGCCGGCCAAGCCGCCGCGGTTCATCGTGCCCACGGCGACCTTGCCGTCGAGCGCGCCGAGCAGCACGAGGTCCTCCAGGATGTCGGCACTGGCGAGCACCCCGTCGACGCGCGGGTTGTCGAGGGCGATCAACAGGCGCTCGAGCATCGATCGCCGGTCGGCCATGATGCGCGGCTGGCCGGGGATGCCGATCATGCCGCGGGCGGTGTGGTCGGCGGCAACGATGAAGAGCGTGCCGTCCGCGGTGACCCGGTCACGACGGGGTCGCGCCGCGAGCGACGCAGCGATCCGTCCCGGCTCCAGAACCCTGACCTCGATCAGGTCGCGAAACTGCTCGTCGGTCAGCCGGCGGCCCATCGCGTCCCCTGACCAGCGAGGCGAGCCCGACGGTCTGGCAACCGCGAGCCGAAAGGTCCCCTTTCGGCTCGCGCTCTCAGGCGGTCAGTGCCCGTCACCGGTCCGCCGCGCGGCGTGGTTGAGCAACTCGGACCGGAACCGGTCGGCGTTCCAACCCTCCTGCAGCGCGGTCGCCACCACGTCCGCCTGGCTCGGCGGAGACAGCCCGTCGATCGGAGGGTCGAGGTCGAGGTTGGTTGGGAAGGCGTAGGCCTCAGCGGAAGCGGCGATCACGTTGCGCAGCGCCCGTTCCGAGGCACCGGCGGTGCGCAGCGCCACCAGCGTCGGGTACAGGGCGGTGCACATCCTCGTACGGTCGACGTACTCCATCGCCCGCCCGAACGCCGACGAGATCTGCAGCAGGTTGGCCATCCGCCGGCAGTCCGTCGACCGGTTGTGCCCGGCGGCATGGAACAGCGCCGGGTTGAAGAACACGGCGTCGCCCTTGGCGAGCGCGAGCTGCACGAAGTGCTCGTCGAAGTACTCGCGGTACTCGGGGCGCCACCATGCCAGGTAGCTGGACTGGTACTTGTGCGAGTGCGGCAGGTACATCGTCGGGCCCGACTCGACGGGCATGTCGACGTGGGCGACCGCTCCCTGCAGCGTCAGCGCGGGAGACAGCCGGTGCACGTGCGCCGGGTAGCGCTCGGCCTGCTCGGCGCTCAGGAAGCCGAGGTGGTAGTCGGTGTGGGCGACCTGGGCGGCGCCGCCCGGGTTGACGACGTTGACCTGCGACGTGATCTGGTAGCCCGGTCCCAGCCACGCCGAGGACACGATGGCGATGACGTCGTTGGCGTAGTAGGCGGCGAACGCCTCCGGGTCACGCACCGCCAGCTTTTCCAGCGCGTTCCACACCCGATCGTTGGCGCCGGGCACGGCGTAGTGGTCACCGACCACGCTCCCGCTGGCGCGCTGGTCGGCGATCATCTGGCGAAACACGTCGGAGACCCGGTCGACGGCGGCGAGGTCGCCGAACGCCCCCTTGACGACCACGATGCCGGGCCCGTCGAGCAGAGCGTGGACGAGCTCCGCCTGGAGTGAACGGCTCTCGTCGGGGTCGCTGATCGAATTCTCGAACCGGTCGCCCGTGTACACCGGCACACCGTGGTCGATCCCGACGGCGCGCGGGTGGTCGCGCGGGTCGGTCTCCGCCGTCATCACCGACTGGAACTCGTCGAGCCGGTCGCCGTGCTCGCTGAGCCACACCGGCGAATCGCTGACGTGGGCGGTGATCCTGGTCACGACCCGATCCTCACCGTGTCCGCACGGTCGCGGCGATCTCGTGCTGCAACTCGCGCAGCTCGGAGCCGCCGGCCATCAACCCGGTGAGCGCGTCCTGATCCAGCTCCTCCTTGGCGAAGTTGCCGAGCGAGTGACCACGGTTGAGGATGAGGAAGCGATCGCCGACGGGGTACGCGTGATGCGGGTTGTGGGTGATGAAGATGACCCCGAGGTTGCGCCGGGCCGCTTCGACGACGTACTTGAGGACGACGCCCGACTGCTTGACCCCGAGCGCCGACGTCGGCTCGTCGAGGATCAGCACCCGGGCCCCCCGGTAGGCGGCGCGAGCGATGGCCACGGACTGCCGTTCGCCTCCCAGAGAGCGTGCCCACCGGCTGCTCCGTGTCACGGATGTCGATGCCCATCTTGAGCAGCTCGTCCCTGGCGATCCGCTTCGCCTTGGGCACGTCGATCCAGCGGAGTGGGCCGATGCCCTTCTTGGGTTCGTCGCCGAGCCAGAAGTTGCGCCACACCGACATCAGGGGGACGACCGCCAAGTCCTGATACACGGTGGCGATGCCGCGGTCGAGCGCGTCGCGGGGGGAGTTGAACGACACCGGCTCCCCGTCGATCAGGACGTCGCCGGAGCTCTGACGGTGGACGCCGGCAAGGACCTTGATGAACGACGACTTGCCGGCGCCGTTGTCGCCGAGCACGCACGTGACCTGGCCGGCACGAACCGTCGTGGTGATGCCTTCCAGGGCGATGACGTTGCCGTAGTACTTGCACAGGTTGCGGACCTCGAGCATCGGCACTTCGGAGCCCGAGCCGGGGCCGTTCGAGGGCCCATCCGTGTCGGCGGTTGGTCCTTGGTCGGTTCGCCGACGACGCTCACTTCCGGCCTCCGGGCGTCGGACGCGAGCCGGCCAGCTCGGCGCGACGCTTGACGTAGTTGTTGCCGATGACCGCCGTCAGCAGGATCACGCCGAGGAACACGAAGCGCCAGTTGGTGTTCCATCTGGCGAAGGGGATGCCCTGGGTCGACATCGACATGATCAGCGAACCGATGGCGCCGCCGGCCGCCGAGCCATAGCCACCGGTGAGCAGGTTCCCACCAACGACGGCGGCGATGATGTACTCGAACTCCTCGCCGTCGCCGACGTTCGCCTGCACCGAGTTGAGGCGGAAGGCGACCAGCATGCCGACGAGCCACGCCGCCCCCGAGACCATCATGAACAGCGTCGTCTTCGTGCGCGCCGCGGGGACGCCCTCGGACCGCGCCGCCTCCTTGTTGCCGCCGACCGCGAAGGTCCAGTTGCCGAACTGGGCGCGCAGCAGGAGCCAAGTGGCGAACGCGGCGAACAGGACGAACCAGAGGATCGAGATCCGGTACCGGATCACGCCGGGGTTCGCGGCGTTCTCGGCGGCGGTGGAGAACAGCATGTACACGGTCATCCCGATGACGATCAGGAAGATTCCGGCCACCGCGACCCGCTGACCGAGCTTGTCCGCGATCGGATCGGGACCGGTGCGCCCGGCGAACAGGTACCCCAGCAACGCCGAGCAGACCAGCGCCAGCGACATCAGCAGCATCACGGTGAACAGCTCGGTGCGGAACTTCGCCGAGTCCGACTCGGAGCGGACGAAGAAGCGCGAGCCCGGCAAAGACGACGGCGGTCAACAGCTCCACCGCCAGTCCCGCCGAGGCCGAAGAGCCGGCGGCACGCGCGCTGGCCACGATCAGCGTCAGCAGACCGGCGAGGGCGAGCAGGACGAACAGGACGGACCGTGCACCCTGGCGGGTCATCAGGAAGCCGACCGCCGGCACCGCCGAGATGGCGATGCCGATCAGCGGCGTGAACACAGGGACCCGTCCGGCGGCGACCAGTACGGCGAGCACGCCGGCGACGGCGAGACCGACCACGAAGCAGATCGCGCGCGAACTCGTCGGAGATCAGGATCCCGACGGGGTTCTCCGAGTCCGGGTTCAGCGCCAAGGCGATGACGACCGCGATGGCCACGAGGCCCAGGCCGAGCACGGCCAGTCGGGCCGCCGACCGGTCCAGCTCGATCGGGCCCCGCCGCCCGATCGGATGGAAACGCCACATGCCCCAGGCGAGCACGGCGCCGGTGACGCCCACGCCGAGGATGGTGCCGTAGAGAACGTTCGGGCCGACGCCGTCGGTGTTGAGCAGCCCGACGAATCCGCCGGCGGCGACGCCTGCGCCGGCTACGAATCCGATCACCCCTCTCGCGTCGCGCGACGATGCAGGCCGATAGCTCAGCTCGAGGACTCCGGCGACGATCAGGACGGCGCCGCCGATGAGCAGGGTCGCCCACAGCGTGTCCCGGCTCTCCCACACGTGATCGTTGCGGATCCACGCCGCGGCGAAGATCTTGCGCCAGAAGTCGTACCCGTTGGCTTCGTTGAGCCCCTCGACGGTCACCTGGCCGGAGAACAGCTTGGCAAAGCTGAGCTTGGCGCCGATCAGCACGAAGAACGTGCCCAGGGTGACGATGAAGCTGGGCAACCTGGTCTTCTCGACGATCGTGCCGTTGAACCAGCCGATCGTCAGGGCGAAGGCCAACGAGAGCGGCACGGCGACGTGCAGGGTCAACCCGGCGCCGCCCTCGCGCCGACCTCCTTGGAGAGCAGGATCACGAGCATCGCGGTGGCGCCGGTCATCGCCCCCGAGGACAGGTCGAACTCACCGCCGATCATCAGCAGCGACACGGCGACGGCCATGATCCCGAGGCCGGCGGCGACATCGAGGTAGTTGGCCGTGCCGGCGGCGGTCCCGAACGCCTCGGCGACCGACCAGAAGAACACCCACACGGCCGTGGTGCCGACCAGCGCACCGATCTCCGGTCGGACCAGGACTCGCTGGATCGGCCCGCGAAAGCCGAGCCGCTCGTCGACGACGGCGGCCGGCGCCGTCGCGCTTGCCGTCAACTCTGTGACCGTCGCCACCGATCCTCCGTAGTCCGGGCGGGCCGGGGGATCGACGATCCCCCGGCCCGCGCTCTCTGGTGTCAGGTCAGCGGGTGCCCGCGTCGACCAGTGCGGCCACGCCTTCCACGTTCTCGGCGTCGACGAAACCGGGACCGGTCAGGATCGGCAGACCACCACCCGCGGTGTTGAGGTTTGTCGCCTGGAGGTACATCAGCACCACCGGCAGGTAGCCCTGCAGGAACTGCTGTTGGTCGACGGTGAACGCCACGGCTCCATCGCGGATCGCGGCTGATGATGTCGGGCGAGATGTCGAAGCCGGCGATGGCCAGTTCGCGACCGGCCGACTCGGCGGCGGCGATCGCCCGCAGCGGCAGGTTCGGGCCCGGTCCCCATGAACGCGTCGACCTCGGGATTGGCCTGCAGCAGGGCCGAGATCTGGTTCTCCTGCTCGGTGGGGTCGGCGTCGAGACCGACGAACTCGGAGATCACCGTGCCCTCGAACGTCTCGGCGAGACCCTCGCACCGCTCCTCGAGGGCGATGTTGGTCTGCTCCTGGCGACCGCAGAGGATCGTCGTCACGCCGAGCTCGTTGAAGCGCTCCCCGGCGCCCTGGCCGGCGACGATCTCGTCCTGGCCGACGTGGGTCACGGCCCCGAGGTCACGCCAGTTGTTCAACCCGGAGTTCAGCGTGTACAGCGGGATGCCGGCTTCGACGACCGCCGCGGCCGCGGCGCTGACGCCCTCAGGGTCGGCGAGCGAGATGGCGATCCCGTTCGAGCCCTCGGCGATGGCGGCTTCGATGGCCTGGGACTGGGCCTCGGCGTCGTTCGTTCGCGCCGAAGTACGACACCTCGACTCCGAGGTCGGCGGCGGCCTGTTCGACGGCCGTCTGGACGACCGACCAGAACACGCCGTCGTCGCCGTGGGTGATGACGTGGAAGTGCAGGTCTGCGGGCGGCGTAGTTTCCGGCTTGTCCTGAGCGCCCGCCGTCATCTGGACGGTGTAGCCGCCGACGATGGCCGCGACCGCGGCGACCGCCACGAAGCGGAACTTGTTCTTGGTCAATGGATCCCCCTGTTGCTGGTTTGGTTGGTTGAAGCGCCGGTCAGCGCCGACCCGCCTGCGGTGTGCAGCGCGGCGTCCGCGTCGGATTCGACGGACCGGAGGTAGGCGACGCTCTTGGCGACGTCGCGCACCGGACCCTCACCGACCCGGGGTTCCCCGGTGGTGATGGCCACATCTTGTTCGAGCACGTAGCGGCCGCGGTAGCCGTTGCGCTCGAGGGCGAGGACGACATCTGCGATCGGCACATCGCCGTCGCCGAGCGGTGCGAACAGGCCGGCTCGAACGGCGGTGAGCAGGTCGACGTCTCCCGCTCGGAGCTGCGCGGCGATGGACCCACGGACGTCCTTGAGGTGGACGAGGCCGACTCGTTCGGTCGCCCGCCGGGCGAGATCGAGCGGGTCGCTTCCGCCGAGCGAGAGATGGCCGGTGTCGAGACAGATCGGCACCGGCGACTCGTCGAGCAGCCGCTCTACCTCGTCGGCGGTCTCGATCAGGGTGTTGAGGTGGGGATGGACGACCTGGCGCAGCTCGTGCGCCGACACGAGGGCGTCGATCTCGTCGAGCAGCGCGAGGAGGTGCCGCCACTGCGCGGCAGAGAGCGGTGGCCGCTGCCAGTCGGCCGGATCGCTGACGACGGCGGTGACGAACGCGTCGGCGCCGATCGATTGCAGCAGTGCGGCCATCCGCGTTGCCTCGGCGAGGGTCTCGTCGCGCAGCTCCGGCAGATGGCAGACGAGGGGAACGAACCCGCCGACGACGCGCAGGTCGTGTACGGCGAGCACCGCGCTCAGCTCGGCCGGGTCGGTCGGGAGCCAGCCGATCGCGCCGAGCTCGGTCTCACGCAGACCGAGCTCGCGCATCTCCCCCAGCACCCGGTCGACCGGGAGCTGCATGCCCCACCCCGGCACCTCGCAGACACCCCACGAGATCGGGGCGCCGACCAGCCGTCCGCTGATCGCGAGCCCAGGCATCCGTGCCGTTGTTCTCCACGCCTTTCCCCCCGCTCCGGGGAAGAGGTCGACGACCCCCGCCGTTGGAGCGCTCTAACTCTTATTCCCCGTCCGAGCGGCTGTCAAGTGCAACGGGCTCGACCGCAATCGTCGTTCCGGGCGGCGATCACGCCGCAGCTCGGTACGCGTCGCGCAGCGCCCGCATCCCGATGAGCTCGACGTCGTCCCGGCCCGCGCACCACGTGTGGACGAAGCCGCCGCGGAGCAGGTCGAACTCCTCGGTGCGGATGTGGGCGGAGTCGGGCTCGATCGCCTCCAGCTCGCCGGGCGCGTTGGGGTGCAGGGCCAGGAACACGAGTCCGGGAGGGGCGCTGTCGAAGAGCGCCCGGTACGCCGGTTCCGCGGCGCTGTGACGGTCCCACGGGGTCTCCAGCACGGCGTCGAAGATCGGCTGGCCGGCCCGGCGTGCAGCAGCCACGAACTCCCCGTAGGTCGCCTCGTCGGCGCCGACGAGGTGGTTGTTCGGCGCGTATCCGGCCAGCGTGCCGGTGAGCAGTACGGGAAGCCGGTAGTCGACGCCGAGGCGCAGGTAGATGGCGCCGAACTCGGGCGCAAGAGCGGACCCCATGTGGGCGTCGAGGTGCGTGACGTCGATGCCCGCGGCGAGCGCCCGGTCGACCTGGGCTCGCAGCTCGGCCTCGACCGCCACCGGGTCGGCGTGCCCGCGGACGCTGCTGACGTCGCGCCACTGGTATCCCTCAGCATCGACCAGCCCGGCGCCGGCTGCGGGAGCGGTGAGCGGACGCCACCGGTAGTGCCGCTTCTCGGCGTTGAGCGTCAGGTGGACCCCGAGATCGAGCGTCGGGTCGGCCGCTGCGGCCTCGGCGATCTCCGGGAACCACGGGCACGGAACCATCACCGACCCGCTGGTGACGGCACCGAGGCGGGACAATTCGAGAAAGGCGACGTTCGCGCCGTGGCACATCCCGACGTCGTCCTGGTGGACGACCAGCCGCGTCGAGGTCATGACGAGGCTCCCGCGGCGACCCCGATGCGGACGCGTTCGCCGGTCGCCGCCGCCTCGATCACCGCCCGCCCGATGCTGGTGGCGCGAAGGCTGGCACCGGCATCCGGTCCTTCGGCCGGCGCTCCCCGTGCTGCTGCGGCGAAGGCCCGAGCCTGTTCGGCCACACCGGCGCGCATGACGTCGTCAGCCGCCGAGCCGGCGAGATCGACCATGCCGGCCGCCGTGCCGATCCGAGCCCGTCCCACCGGAAGGGTGTCGATCAGCACGGCACCGTCGGAGCCCAGGAGCTCCGTGCGGGCGTCGTCGCCGTACCGTGCGTTGCGCGTGAGGTCCACGGTCGCCACGCCACCTCCGTCCATCTCGAGCACGGCAACGAGGTTGTCGACGTCGCCGACGGCAGCAAGTTGTGGATCGACGAGCGGCAACGACCAGGCCGACACGCTGACGACCCGACGCCCCATCAGCCATTCGGCAAGGTCGAACTCGTGCACACCGCAATCGATCGCCAACCCGCCGCTCACCGCGGGGTCGCAGAACGCCGCGGAAGGCGGATCGGCGTCCCACTGCGCGAGGTGGACGATCAGCGGCGTGCCGATCGCACCGGCGACGACGCACTCCTTGGCCGCCCGCCACGGCGGCGAGAACCGGCGCCAGAACCCGACCTGCAACACTCGGCCAAGGGCCGTGGCGAGCTCGCCGAGCCGTCTGGCGTCGGAGTCGTCGAGGGCGAGCGGCTTCTCGCACAGCACGTGGAGACCGGCGCGCACGGCGGCGTCGACGATGGCAGGGTGCGACGGCGTCGGGGAGGCGACGATGCACCCCTCCAGCCCATGGTGCGCGAACGCCTCGGCGACGGTTGCGTACGCCGTTGCCTGCGGGCAGAGGTCGATGGCGAGCTGCCGCGCCGCCGGGTCCGGCTCGGCGAGGGCGACGACCTCGACCTCGTCGACATCACCGAGGGTAGCGAGATGGAAGCGCCCCATCCGGCCGAGACCGACGAGCACGACGGGCAACGCAGCGGGCACGGCACCCAGCGTGGCAGATTCGTCCGAGGACTGCGATTACTCAGGACTCGAGCGGTTGGACAGGTTCACGGTTGACGACATCATGCCGGTGGCTCTGGAGGTGGGTGCTGCCCAGGCGCGAGGCACCACCACTGGATCACGGGGCCCTCGGCGGGCCCGTCGACTCGCGCACCACCAGCGTGGGGGTGACCAGGTGCACCTCCTCGGCATGACGGGCTCCGCCGATGCGATCGGTGAGCAGCGACATCGCCAGCCGGCCCATCTCCAGGCGCGGCTGGTCGATCGTCGTCAGCGACACGTGGCGCAGGTGGGAGAAGAACGTGTTGTCGAACCCGATCACGGAGATGTCCGCGGGCACCTCGTGGCCGGCCTTGCCGAGCGTGTCGATCGCCCCGATGGCCGCGAGGTCGTTCGCCGCGTAGATCGCCGTCGGCAGGCGCGAGCGCCGGCGCAGCAGCGTGGTGGCGCACTCGACACCGGACTGCTCGGTGAAGTCGCCGGCGATCACGTCGGTACGCTCGCCGAGCCCGACCCGCTGCATCTCCTTCACGAAGGCGCGGCGCCGGGCGGAGGCTCCGGCACCCTGCCCGCCGCCGAAGTGGACGATCCGCCGATGTCCGAGACCGACGAGGTGCCCGACCACCAGACCGGCGCCGACGGCCTCGTCGGTGACGACGACGTCGACTCCCGGCGCCTTGACCACGCGGCCGACGACGACGACCGGTGCCGATCGCGCCATCGTCGCGATGGCCGCGGCCGGAAGCCGCGGGCTGACGAGAACGATGCCGTCCGGGCGGAACTGGAAGAACGAGTCCAGCGCCGCTTGCTCGGTGAAGCGCTTCGCGCCGCCAGCCCCGAGCAGCAGTTGGTATCCGTCGGTGTCGGCACGCAGCCGGAGACCGTCGAAGATCTCGGCGAAGAACGGATTGTGCAGGTCGTTGAGCAGCACGGCGATGATCCCGGACTGCCGGCTGGCGAGGCCGCGGGCCATCGCGTTCGGCGAGTAGCCGAGCGCGTGCGCGGCATCGAGGACGCGCCGCCGACGCTCCTCGCTCACCTTCGAGCTGCCCCGCATCACGAGCGAGACGAGAGACCGGGAGACCCTCGCCCGGCGGGCGACGTCGTCCATCGTCGTGTGCCCCACGCGGTCAGAGTCAAGCACTCGCCCGTCCGCCGCGCAATGGAGCGCTCCAACGTGGGGCCCCGATCTTGACACCCGGAAGCCGAGTGGACGAGGATGCCTGCTGATGGAGCGCTCCAATCCCTCGCCACGCTCATGACGCCGATGTGCGTCGGCGTCGTCGGCTGCGGGCGGATCGGGCGGATGCACGCCGAGCTGCTCCACCGACGCGTGCCGGACGTGTCGGTCGCCGCCGTGCAGGACGCCGTGCCGGAGGCTGCGACCGCGCTAGCCCGCGAACTGGCCGTCCCCGCGGTCGATACGATCGACGAGGTTCTCGCGCTCGGGATCGATGCCGTCGCCATCTGCACGAGCACCGACACCCACGTCGAGCTGATCACGACGGCGGCGAGCGCCGGGGTGGCGATCTTCTGCGAAAAGCCGATCTCGCTCGACCTCGCCCAGGTCGACGTCGCCCTCGCCGCCGTGGAGGCCGCCGGGGTGATGCTCCATGTCGGGTTCAACCGGCGCTTCGACCCGGCTCACCGGTCCGTACGCGACGCAGTCGCGTCCGGGGAGCTCGGGCGGCTGAACGTGGTGCGGATCACGAGCCGCGACCCTGCCCCGCCGCCGATCACCTACATCGAACGCTCCGGCGGGCTGTTCCTCGACATGACGGTCCACGACTTCGACATGGCCAGGTTCGTCACCGGCAGTGAGGTGGTCGAGGTGTTCGCCCGTGGCGACGTCAGGATCGACGAGGCGATCGGCGCCGCCGGCGACATCGACACCGCGGTGGTCGTGCTCCGTCATGCGGACGGCTGCTTCACCGTGATCGACAACAGCCGGCAGTGCGCCTACGGCTACGACCAGCGCGTCGAGGCGTTCGGCACCAGGGGCGTGGCGATGTCCGACAACCCGGCGAGCCACAGTGGCGTCCGCCGGGACGAGGCCGGCAGTCACCGACCGCCGCTCCCCCACTTCTTCCTCGACCGCTACATCCCCAGCTACCTCGAGCAATGGCGCGCCTTCGTCGCCGCGGTCGCGGAACGCGGTCCCGCGCCGGTGTCCGGCGCCGACGGCCGGGCGCCGCTGGTGCTCGGCCTCGCGGCGCAACGGTCCCATGTCGAGGGCCGCCCCGTGCTCGTCGGCGAGATCGCCTGAGCGCAGGCGCGGACGGGTGGTCCTTCCATGAGCGTGACGATCATCAGCGGGGGCACGCAGGGGCTCGGCGAATCCGTCGCCCGCAAGCTGACGACGCAGGGGGCGACGGGGCTCGTGCTCGCCGGCCGGTCGCGCGATCGCGGCGAGACGCTGGCGGCGGAGCTCGCGGCGGCCGGCACGCCGGCGATCTTCGTCGAGGTCGATCTCGGCGATGCGGGCGCGCCGCAGCACGTCGTCGCCGCGTGTGAGCAGCGCTTCGGCGTCGTCCACGGTCTCGTCAATGTCGCCGCCTACACGTCGAGGGCGACGATCTGGACCGACACCCCCGAGCACTTCGACCGGATGCTGACGATCAACACGAGGGCGCCCTACTTCCTGATCCAGGCGGCAGCCCGGTTGATGGTTCGGGCGGGAGTCAAGGGCGCGATCGTCAACGTCGGTTCGATATCGGGCCATGGCGGCCAGCCCAAGCTGACCGCGTACAGCATCTCCAAGGGTGCGCTCACCGTGATGACGAAGAACCTCGCGTTCGCGCTGATGCGCCACGGCATCCGCGTGAACCAGGTCAACCCCGGGTGGATGGACACGGAGTCGGAGGACCGGACGCAACGCACATACGACGGGGCGACCGACGGATGGTTGCAACGGGCCGAGGCAACCCGACCGATGGGCCGGCTGGTCCAGCCGTGGGAGGTCGCGAACGCGATCGCCTTCTGCCTGTCCGACGAGTCCGGGCTGATGACCGGCGCCTGCATCGACATCGACCAGTCCGTGCAAGGTGCCGGAGACCCGCCGATCCCGAGTGTCGAGGACACCCCGCAACCTTGAACGACCCGCAGGTCTGCCGTGACCCGCACTGACCGTCGGGTCGACCCCGAACCTGGCACGGTTGTTGGCTCCGGAAGGTGGTGCGGAGCGGGGTGACCGACGCAACCGGGAACTCGCGTGCCTGGTTCGGAGGCTGTCAGCTCACTTCCCGGAAACCGGGACACCGGCTGACAGCTTCAGAACTGGGCAGGCCTGCTCCCGCAACGAGCGGTGCCTACCTCCGAAGGAGTCACCTCACGTAGCGGTTTCCGCAACAATCGGTGCCACTCTCCGAACGAGGCACACGGAGTTGCGCACGTCTCGGGACCCGTCGCTCAGCTCGCCGCAGCACCAACTTCCAGAGCCAACCGACGTGGCGACGTCAGCAGCGAACCCGTCTCGCCGCTCGCGTAGCCCCTCAAATCGAGATGTAGACGGTGCCGCCCTCCACCATGGTCTGGTAGGTGCGCAGGCCGACGACGACAGGCGCCCCCTTGGCCGCCCCGGTGCGGTAGTCGAAACGGCCGTTGTGGCGCGGGCACTCGATGATGTCGTCGATCACGAGGCCGTTGCACAACAGCTCCTCCTCGTGCGTGCAGTGGCCGGCGGTGGCGAAGTACTCGTCGTCCGGCGACCGGTAGATGGCGTACTCGACTCCATCGTGGTCGAAGCCGATCACGTCCTCGGCGTCACGTCGTCAGCCGCGCAGGCGGCGATCCAGTCGGGCATCTGGTGGCTTCTTGGTCAGACGCCGGCCGCCACCGGCAGCGGACGCTGCACGAAGTAGCTCGGGTCGCGGCGCTGGCGGGCGAGCGTCGGGATGATCTCCCGATAGGCAGCGATCGTGCTCGGATACGCCGGCGGGCAGTATCTGCTTGACCTCCTCGTGCAGCTCGGGAAGCGTGTGGAACGGCACCATCGGGAACATGTGGTGTTCGATGTGGTAGTTCATGTTCCAGTAGAGGAAGCGGAACACCGGGTTCATGTAGATCGTGCGGGTGTTGAGGCGATGGTCGAGCGTGTCCTCGGCGAGGCCGGCGTGCTGCGTGACACCCGAACACGACGTGGAGCCAGGCCCGTAGATCCGCGGTCGGCCGATCAGCAGCAGCGGCAGGATGCTGCCCGTCGCCACGGTCGTGGCCACGACGGCGGCGCTACACCACCACCCACACGCGTGCCCCTGGCGGTAGACCCGCGGCCACTCCATCTCGGGGACGAACGTCCCCGCCTCCTCGGGGAGCAGCCGGCCCGAGGCATGGACGAGCATGTGCCACATCGCCCTGGGCACGTCGACGAAGCCTCGAAGCAGTTGAGGGCCCGATGCGGCGTAGCGCCGGAGGGCGCATAGGCGATGATCTCCGGGTCGAGGCCGACGATGATCGTGTCGGTGTGGTGCCGGGTGTGACTCCAGCGCCAGACCGTCGGCGAGCGCATGATCATGAAGCAGGCGAGCT